>NZ_JBQFQT010000001.1:0-1496632 GCF_056537025.1 Ruegeria sp. CH5
CAAGCTGACCCGCGCCGCCGCTCTTAGCGAGTGGCGTCAGCTTTGTTCCGGATAGGTTCGCGGTTTCCGCGGCAAACTGAGACTGGTTCGAATTCGTCTGACAGCACCTCCAGGAGGTAACTTACTCGCTGCCGAATCCTATTCTTTGGTAAAAGACTGGCTTCCGGTTGAGGAACGAGAGCCTGTTCGAGTGAAGGGATTTCAAAACCCCATTCGCACGTATGCTGCGACCGCTATTTATGAAAGTGCCGACCGCGATAGCCGCATTATTCACGAGGAAGATGAAGGCTTTTCTCTTACAGTTGATCGTGCTCGCATAAGCAAGGGGGCAATCCTCCGACTAAAGTCCCTTGTTTCAGATCTGGACGACTAGTCAAATTTTCGGTCACGGCAGCTCAGTCCAAAACCTGTGACCTCACATATTAAAAATGGCTGCACGACAATCGAAAGGCCAGTTTCCCGCCACGCTGCGACGCCAGGACGGGCTTCATTGAGAAATCGCGTGTGCAAAAGACCGCTTTCACGCGTGCAAGTGGGAACCAATGGCAAAGCCAACCACACTTCACAAGATGGTGAGTAGCAGGCTTGGCAGTCCAGAGCGATGAGTTGCACTAATCGCACCGTGTACTGTGCTAAAAAAGGGCGAACTCGTATCACTTACAGCATCGGGGCATTCGTCATGCGCTTTTCTCTCACCATCGCAACACTCGTTGTCTTGGCCACTCAGTCTTTTGCGCAAGACTCCGTTCTTATCGGGGACGCCCCGCTTCCTGCCGACATTGCAATTGATGTAACGCCAGATTCTCCTTTTCTTGGAATTTGGACGGGGAGATGGGACTCTCGGAGAAGTCATATCCTCGTCGTCGAAAGCCGAGATGAGGATGGGTTGTTCAATGTTGTTTACTCGGTCGGACGTGGCCAGCATGGCCGCGGAAACTGGTTCCGGAGCAAAGCACGTTTAGACGGAAGCACGTTGGTGTTCACCGACAATGACTTCGGGGCGCGCTATTCAATTTCGGGTACGGGGCGACTGCGGGGCATCTATCCAACCGAGGACCGCGTCGCAATACTCGAGCGACAAACCCTCTCAGAAGTCCTCGCGACGGCGACCCGCCAGTGGTTTGAGGTTGGAACGCGAGACTTCCTTACGACGGAACTCCGAGAGGACGGCGCAACAGTCGAGCTTGCTGTGGCAATCTATCGACCGCCTGGTGATGGGCCTTTCCCGTTGGCTCTCGTTCATCACGGCTCAACCGGCTCTGGAACCGATCCGCAGGCTTTTGATCGGTTCTTTTCCAACGACTGGCTTGCGGACGTTCTGAACTCACACGGTTGGATCGCTGCGTTCCCACAGCGCCGCGGTCGGGGTGGGTCCGACGGATTGTATGACGAGGGCTTTGCTGAAGATCGGACCGAGGGCTATTCGACGGAGGCCCGGCTATCTTTGGCAGGGGCGGAACGTGCGCTGATGGATGCAAAAGCAGCGCTGCATGCGTTGCAGGAACGACCGGATGTGAGTGATGGATCGGTTCTACTGATTGGTTTCTCGCGCGGGGGCATTGTTGCCCTTATGCAGGCCGGCGACGATCCGGGAAACACCGCTGGTGTGATCAACTTCGTTGGGGGATGGATAGCAGAGGGCTACGGTGATCCTCAAATCAATCCGACGCTCTTTCGACGTATTGGAACATTCGATGGGCCGGTGCTTTCCATCTATGGGGAAGATGACATGTTCTACAGCATCGAGCATTCCCTATCCAACCTCACCGCAATGGAAGCGATGGGTGCCAATAGTGAGACTCATATCGTGGCCGTTCCTGGCTACAACAAAGGTCATTGGGTATTGTGGTGGCCGATACTCTGGGAAGAGATCGTCAGCGACTACATCCGGCGCCTCCAGGATCAACGTTGAAACAATGAATTGGACTGCGACCCTGTTATCTCCGCGTTTTTTGCCGGATGCTTCGGTGAATTTCCGTTTCTGTCTGGAAGCAAGTTTTACCGATATGATTGGAATTGCGGCTTCTGTCTGCCGAGAAGCCAAACACTGAGTCTTGCGGGAAAACCGCTACGAGCCCGAAGCAGACCGTTGTCATTCTAGTGCCCGCGCCTCAAAACGCACATCAAAGCATGTTTGCAAAAGGCTTATGCAATTGAGCTTTACGTGACAATTCCGTAGGAAAAGACCTCTAAGTCTTCATCAAAACTCCGCAATGAATGCCGCCCCAATTTATGCGGCTCTTCAGATACCAAGCTGACAAAGTCGCCAGTTGCCAAAAGCCGCGCATCCAGTTTTCGCGTCAAGCTCTCTAACCTGCTGACTATCGCAACTGATGTGCCGGTTACCGTAAAATCCAAGCGCTTTTCAGTGCCAACATTCCCGTACACAGCCGCGCCAGTGTGCAAACCAATCCCAAACTCAGCACGGTCTGATGGATCAAGCTCTTTATGCCTTTGGAACGCTTCTCGCGCCGCCGACAGGGCAGCTTCGCACATGTCTTCGGGTAGTCTTCGTTGGCCATCAAAAGGAAAGATCGCAAGCAACCCATCGCCAACGAATTTCAGAACCTCTCCGCCGTGGTCGTGTACCGCCCCGCCGACGCAGTCGAAGAATTGGTTGACGGTCGCGACATATTTTTCCGGTGACAGGCGCTGGCTCAAAGCCGTAGACCCGTGTATGTCACTGAACAATAGAGCGCAGTCAATTTTGCTGACATCTCCCCGGGCTATTTGACCGTTCAATACAGATCGACCGGACACCTTGCCCAAGTAAACCTCCATCAACTCAGCTGCCAGGAACTGCTCTGACAGAACACGCGCTGTACCAAGCAAAGGTAGAGACAGTCGCGACAGACCATCTACCTCACGGTCTGTGAAACCAGAACGACGCTTTGTAGCAAAAGAGACTGACGCCCCCAAAGCCCACTCGACCTTGCCGTCAAATACAACGGTACGATTGCCGAATGGTGCACTGAATACGACGTAGTCGGTGACACCTGCCTCAGCGAGTTTTTGGAATAGCGGAAATCTGTCACGGGTCGCTTCGTCAGTCAGATCTGCTCGCATGAAAGGAAACTTTATCGAGCCGTTCGTAAGGTCGTCCGCCAAGTCCCAGACTTCCTTGTTGAAGTGCTGTTTCGCTATCTCATTGGCCAATTTCGAGTTCTCTCCGAAGGGTGCTTTGTCGAAGAGATCAGTTGTCACCGAGCTTCGTGGAAGAACAGTCCATTCAATTCGATGGTTGGAAGCATCCCATGTTGCGTCGAGCAATCCAATTACAGGGTGCATCATCAGGCGGCCCAAGGAAACACGCGAAACCGGCACGCCACCATCGATCAGCCTGTGACTTAGCTGCTCGACTAGCCCGCCAAGGTCGGCATCAAAAAAGGCCAGCTTCTGCAACCAATCTGCAATGCGGTCGAAAACATCCGCCATAACGTACACCTCTGCCACCATCTTGTTACAGCCGGAGGCTCATGTCATTGGGTTTGTCTTCGAACTCTCATTTCTCTTGCAATGGGTTTGCAAATTCTCACACGCGTACGCTCACGATTTTCAGACGAACGTCAGGTTCGAGCCCTCCTCAGACCTTGATCGCGTGCTCAGCATAGACAACGATTGGCTTGGTCTCTCGGCTGCATTCGACGACAAAGCAAAAGCATGTTTAAGGTTGTCAGCCCGCTTCGCACAATGGAGAATCAAATGCGTCGATCGAACCTGATGCTGCAAATAACTATGGGGGTAATGGGGGGTGCTGCATCTTCCCAACCGCTCTTTGAGGATTCCAAGGCCTTCAATCCTTCCAGCGAAACGGCAATGGCGATTACCGGGCCAGTAATCTTGTCTACCAAGCGGATAGTCTTCGAGACCGGCGCTTCTCTTGATCTCGAGGTTCATGACGCCAAGAGTTCAGGTAATTGGGGCGTGTCTGGTGACGTGCCTATTGCTCAGGTATTCCGGGTATCAGGTGACGTCGGACCGTTGCGTCAGGGAAACACGCTTTGTGGAGACCAGCCAATCACATTTATGGCGGCCTGGAACGAAGAAAGTTCTGGGTTCGACTATCTCGGCATCGCGATGTTTACGGGTGCGGCAGCGCCTACAAGCGTTGATGACCAGACTATTTGTGCGACCTATTTCTACTCGATGGATGTTTCGGACTAATTCAGAAGTTGTCCGAGGCTAGCCACTTCGTCCGCAAAGTAGTCACTCAGTGAAGACGCAGCGAACAGAGGATGTGAGCCCCAAGTGACCGATGCTGCGCGATCGACCGACGGAGGCTGTGCGCAGAAAGTTGACTTTGCAAAGTTTCGCGCTCGTCCTTTCGAGGATGAATATCAACTGGCAAATTTCTGCCGGGGATCCGGCTGGGCTCTTTTCATTACCCATTAGATCGCCTTAAAACTATCCGACCCCTCAAACCGTCAATGTAATGTCTTGAAGAACAGCAACAGCAAAGCGAATACGAAACGGCCGTGCCTGCACGGTACTGCTCGCGCTGCGTTTGCGATGGGGCTTTTTGCTCTTGTTTCTGCCTGCGCTCAGGCCCCAAGCGGCGCGGATCTCGATCCAGAACGTCAGGCCATGGCGTTGCGCGAGGTCTCTCAAAAACAAGCTCGAGGGCAAAGGGTATGGTGCGTACCCTACGCACGTAACCTCAGCGGTATCGAAATTCGCGGAAACGCCAAGGACTGGTGGGGCAAGGCGCGCAATACTTTTGAGCGAGGCAATGAACCGGTTGTTGGTGCGGTCATGTCATTTCGAGCAACCCGAGGGATGCCGCTTGGTCACGTGGCTGTCGTATCCGATGTCGTCACTGACAGAGAAGTCATCGTGAACCACGCCAACTGGCACCGCAACAAGGTATCATTGAAGATGGGCGTCAAGGATGTATCCAAAAACAATGATTGGACATTGGTCCGAGTTGAAAGTCATCCGGGCCGGTATGGCAGCTTCTACCCGGTGAACGGGTTCATTTATCCCAATGTTGGGGAATAACTTAATTCAATTGTGAACCGCACACTGTGCGTATCCGACGGATGGGTCACAAGCGGCTCAGTAGTTCACGCGGGCCAGTGACGGAAAAAGTCCGCAAATCGGATAATTGTGGCGGTAGAGCGAGTGACCGCATCGAGCCCTCCGTGGAAGTGAAGAGTTTACGCAGCGAGCGCTCGCAGCAAGATTACCCACCGCATCGGCGAAAATCACCCGCTGCATGACAGAGGAAAATGCGGACGTTCAGGCAGAACGCAGCGAGATTGCGATCCGGTATGACCGGGTCACGGACCAAAACAACCGTTCTCGAATTACTATGCAGCCAGTAAGTCGGATGCAAAATTGCAAAAGCTCGCGGCCGTTCACTCCGTCCTCTAAAATCACTTCAACCTTTAGCAATCTCTTACCAATCGAGACACCTTGAAGCTGACATGCAACGCTACCCTCGGCGAATGGCGCGAGCTTGGTGCAGCAAAAAGGCAGCTATTTGGGGCTGGCCGAGAATGCTTTGAGTTTGTTTGATGACGCTCTCTCGAAGTTTTTGAACACCGAAGCGACGACAGATTTTTTGCCGTCGCTTCGCCATTCCGCGAACTCAGTTCAGGACTTTAGGTAGGTGTCAAACCAATCAATGGTGCGGTCCCAGGCCAAGTTTGCCATTTCCTCGTCATACCGAGGCGTACTGTCGTTATGAAAGCCGTGGTTGGCATTCTCGTAGATGTAGGCCTCGTAAACCTTATTGTTGGATTGCAGCGCAGCTTCGAACTCCGGCCAACCTGCGTTGATGCGTTCATCAAGCTCTCCCATCTGAATCAGTAGCGGTGCCTGAATTCTAGCCACATCCTCGGAGGCCGGTTGGCGGCCGTAGAATGGCACGCCGGCTGCCAATTCGGGGTAGGCCACGGCAATTGCGCTGACCACACCACCGCCATAGCAGAAACCTACAGCGCCAACTTTCCCAGTACAGTCTTCCCGGTTCAACAGGTATTCGAAGCCATTGAAGAAGTCATTCATCAGCTCGACCCGGTCGACTGTCTTCTGCAACTCGCGCCCATCTGCGTCGTTGCCGGGGTATCCGCCAACCGACGTTAGGCCGTCAGGAGCCAGTGCCATAAAGCCTGCTTTCGCCAAGCGTCGCGCCACATCTTCGATGTAGGGATTCAGACCGCGGTTTTCGTGTATCACGAGCACCCCGGGCAGGGGTTCTTCCACAACAGCGGGACGAACAAGGTAGCCTCGGACATCACCCGTTCCGTTCGGAGAGGGGTAGGTTATGTAGTCTGCGTGGATATCGGGATCGTTGAACGACACCTGCTGTGCCAGCGCATAGTTCGGGCTGAGCATGTTCAATAACGCGGCAGCCGTTAAGCCGCCAACCGCGAATTTTCCGGCGCGGTCCAGAAATTGGCGTTTGGTGATCTTTCCGTGCGCATAATAGTCGTACAGATCCAGCAGTTCCTGATCGAAGTCTTTTGCTGTCATGCGAGTCATGGTCAATCTCCTGATGAGGTGGCGATTCAATCCGTGGGATACTATCAGTTCAAAGGGTTATGGTTTGTTCGAAGTTCTAGGCAGGTCGGCTAAGATATTGCCGTAGCGGGTTCCTTCTTCGTGTGCTGATCGCGCAGAACGTTCTTTTGGACTTTTCCCATGGTGTTTCGTGGCAACTCTTGGACGAGTTCGTAGCGACGCGGATGTTTGAAGCGCGACAGCCTTTCCCTGATGATTGATGCAATCTGATCCGTGTCGAGTTCTACGCCTGGCTCAGCAACCAGAGCGGCAATGATCTCTTCCCCGAAGTCGTTGTCAGGGACGCCAAAGACTGCCGACTCCAGTACGCCATCGATGTCGTTTAAAACGTCTTCGATTTCCTTGGGGTAGACGTTGTAACCGCCAGTAATGATGAGGTCTTTTGAACGACCTACAATCGACAGGTAGCCATCCTCGCTGTATTTGCCCAGATCCCCGGTGATAAAGAACCCATTCTCGCGAAGTTCTGCAGCGGTTTTTTCGGGCATCTGCCAATAGCCTTGGAAAACATTAGGGCCGCGTATCTCGATCATTCCAACCGCCCCTCTGGGCAGTTGCTCACCGGTTTCAGGATCAGTGACGATCACCTCGATGCCGGGCAATGCCATGCCAACAGTTCCTGCGCGACGTTCGCCAGTATAAGGGTTCGAGGTGTTCATGTTTGTCTCGGTCATACCGTAGCGCTCCAGGATGCGGTGGCCTGTGCGCGCTTCGAACGCCTGATGGGTTTCGGCCAGCAATGGGGCAGAGCCCGACACGAACAACCGCATGTTCGCCGCCGTCTCTTTGGTGAAACCGTCATCTGCCAGCAATCGAGTGTAGAAAGTTGGGACGCCCATTAGAAGGGTTGAATGCGGTAATTCCTCCAAGATCATTCCAATGTCGAATTTTTCCATCAGCCGAACCTCGGACCCGGCGACTAGTGACGTGTTCATCGCCACGAAAAGCCCGTGCGTGTGAAAGATCGGCAGCGCGTGAACCAAGCGATCGTTGTTTGTCATACCCCACAAATCCGCGAGAGCTTGTGCATTGGTCAAAAGGTTCTGGTGGCTCAACATTGCGCCCTTAGAGCGACCCGTGGTTCCCGACGTATAAAGCAAAGCCGCAAGGTCGTCCGGGGCGCGATCAACGGTTTCAAACTCGCGGGGCTGCGCGTCAGCTTGGCGGCTTAAGCTTGATATTTCACCGCCAAGGGTAAGCAGCCTTGCGCCATACCGATCCGCCAATGTTTTGATCTCAGCTTCGTCGTTGTCGTCGCAGACGATCACCGCAGGCTGGGCGTCAGATGCGAAGTAGTCCAATTCTGCCATTGTGTAAGCAGTGTTTAGCGGCAAATAGACAGCACCTGCCTGAACTGAAGCAGCATAGAGTGCAACCGTATCGGCCAACTTTGGGGCCTGCACAACGATGCGGTCGCCAGGAGAAACTCCACTTTTCTGCAAAACATGCGCGATCTGCGCAGCGCGTTTCAGAAACGCGTCATATGACACTACTTTTCCGTCATCGAGTAGCAGGAACGGAGCCTCGTTTCCCGCGTGGTGGGCAAACAAGCTGTCATAAAGTGTGTTAGTCACGCTGGATTTTCCTCTGGTCTGGGCGCAAGTACTGCGGTTGAAGCCGCGCGCACGGAACGCGAGGTTTCGATTGTGGCGTGCGTCACAAATTCTTCGTGGTGACGTTCAGTCTTTTTTAAGTCGTAGAGGTAATTGACCATTGCGCCGCCGGATTGGGATCGTCCGTTCTGTGACGGATCGGCCCCGGCATGCAGTTCGTGAAGCTCGGCTCCATTGCCCAGATGAAAGCGGGCCACTGGGTCCAGCGGCATCCCATCTTCGCGCTTGGCGTGTAACAGGTATCGGGCGGCCATCGCCCGCACGTCCTGCGGAGGGGCTGTTCCCGCAATTACGGCTTCGGCAGCATGGCCATGCTCGGAATGTCCTGTTTCGCCAGCTAACCACCGGTTCATACCGGGTATCGGAGACAAGGTCACAAATGTGTCGAGGCCCGGAAGCTCTCGCGAAAGTTCGGTCACAACCTGTTTGATCAGCAGGTTTCCAAAGCTGATTCCCGTTAGCCCCCTTTGGCAGTTTGAAATTGAGTAGAATGCGGCGATTTTGGCCTGTTCTGGTTCGATCGGTTCTCGAACTTCGGACAAAAGCACATCAATCGCGTTCGGAATTTCAGTCGTCAAAGCAACTTCGACAAAAATCAGCGGTTCATCCGGCATTGAGGGATGAAAAAATGCAAAACAGCGACGGTCGGGCGGTAAAAGCCGGCGCCGCAAGTCGTCCAGATCATGAATCTGATGGACGGCCTCATACGCGACGATCTTGTCCAGAACGCGGGCTGGTGTATCCCAACTGATTTGTTTGAGGACCAGAAAACCCCGGTTGAACCAGCTTCGCAGTAAATGCACGAAATCTACATCTGTGCGCTTGAGTTCGGGGTTCGATTTGAGAAAACGCAACAGGTCAACGCGCATTGCCACAAGCTCTTGCGTCGCGCCGGAGGGTTGATTCAGACGGCGCAGCAATTCTTGCCGTTTGGGTTCGGCCGCCTCGCTAAGCCTTTTGTACAGATCGACACTTCTACACTCGGCATAACGACGCGCCGTCTCAGACAGTTGATCCGCGTCTAACTCAAGCTGATCATTCAAATAAGCGAAGAAGTCCAGTTTTTCCGGGTCGTCCAAGGTCTGGTATCGATCCAGTATCGTTGATGCGAGTGCGAAACCTGATACTTCACCTTCCGCAGACAAGAGTGCTTCACATAGCTCCGAGATGGATCGCTTGTCATCCTTGCCCCGCTTTTTGCCGGGGCGGTCGAACAGCTGATTAAGCAAATCGCCCAGAAACCAGTTCCGCTGCATTTCACGAATCCATCTGACTGCTCAGATACTCACCAGTTCGACGGTAATGATCGATCAAATGCCGCGTTGCGCTTTCTGCATCGCGATCCAGTGCTGCGTCCAGTATTTCCTGATGTTCTGCGTTGATATCACGTTTTTTGTAACTCGACCCGCCAGCCGCCAGATATCGATAGCGGATGTTCAGGTCGTAGAGCTGCGAGCAATACCGCAAGAGTAAAGGAAGCTTCGCATTGTCCAACAAGGCCATGTGAAACGCCTTGTGTGCGTCTTCAAAGTCGAGTGCCCCTTTTTGGCTCGCCTTTTTCATATGGTGGTGCCGCAAAACAAGCCTGTCTTCCCAGGCTGAGTTTGCATTGGCGATGGACTTGCGCAACGCGGTTTCTTCAAGATTGCATCGCAACATAAGGATTTCCTCGAAGTTGCATTTGCTTACTGGTGCAGCCCTGAAACCGCGCTGGTCAATTCGTTCCACCAACATATCCGATGTCAAAAGGCTTAGAGCTTCGCGAACCGGGCTTGCGCCGGTCTCCAGGAGCCCGCGGAGCTGTTCAATCTTGAGCTTTTGGCCTGGCGGCAGCTCGCCAGTCAGGATCATTTCGCGCAGCTTTCGATACGCACCATGAGTGGCGGATGTCTCTTTGCCCTCGGTATCAAGCATGGCATCCATGTCTGGCATTCCCTTCTTCGTGGTGCAGTCTACTCGGAGCTCTTAACTGAGCGTGCTCGTTCCAGTCGATAGCCTGATTGTGATGTTCAGCGAGCCCTCGTTTACCAACCATCGCCGCATTACAAAGCTGCGTGCCCCGCTTTTGTGCATCGGGTCATCTTCTGCCAGCTTTCGGGCGGCTTCGAGACTGTCGGCCCTATAGATGATGAGGCCAATCCCCTGCATATGCTCGCCGGTTTCATCCGACATGGGGCCTGCAAAAGCCAGTTGCCCCGAATGTTCAAGCTGCGCCTGATACGCCAGGTGATCTGGCAATGAAGCTTTTACATCTTCGGGCGCTTTGGCTGGCGTGCTCAGCGCGACGTAAAGCTCCAACGCAAGCGCACCGCGGCTTTTTGCTTCTGATTTGTAGTCTGCCCAAGCAACCATTCGCGGCCTCCAAGAAAATCGATATTATTTGACATATTGCAAAATAGTCGGCAAAAATCAAGCAAGCTAACATGGAAGGTGACAATGAAATACCTGGTGGGAGAGACTTCGGAAGGCACAGCGGTTTTTGCCGTGAACGGTGAAAACGCAGTGAATCTAACGGCTTTGGACCCTGCCGTCGGTTCCGACTTGATGGGTTTGATCAGCAAGCCTGGCCTGGCCGACTCGCTGGTTGAAAAAATCACCTCGGCAGATAGTGTGCCGTTATCCTCAGTCACACCGGCGTTGCCCGTGGCGTCACCCGGCACGATCATTTGTATGGGTTTGAACTATACGGATCACATCAAAGAGGGCGGCTACGACATCCCCGAATATCCAACGCTGTTCATGCGCGGTAAGAACTCGATCATGGCGGCGGGCCAGCCTATGGTGCGGCCTGCGTGTTCGGAAAAACTCGACTACGAAGCCGAGCTTATGCTGATCGTTGGAAAACGCGGCCGCCATATCTCGGAGCAGGACGCGCTGGATTATGTCTTTGGCTACACTGTATTCAACGATGGTTCGCTGCGGGACTATCAGCGCAAAACCGTTCAGTGGACGCCCGGCAAAAACTTTGATGACACGGGCGCGATCGGTCCTTTCACCGTGACGCCGGATGAGTTGCCGGAAGGGGCATCAGGTCTGAAGATCGAAAGCCGTGTGGGCGATGAAATCCTGCAAAGCTCGAATACGGCCAATATGATTTGGGGTGTCCGGCAGGTAATTGCGACGATTTCGGAATATACCACTTTGGAGCCGGGGGATCTGATTGCGCTGGGCACGCCGCCTGGTGTGGGACACGCCAAAAAGCCCAACCCCCGTTGGTTGAAGCCCGGCGAAACCGTTGAGGTCGAGATTGAAGGCATTGGAATTTGCGCCAGCCCAGTCATTGACGAAAAAGACGCCAAGTCCAAGGTGGCCGCTGCATGACCGCACCAACCGGGGCAGAGCTGGAAGCACTTCGCGCCAAGGCGCAGCAAGATCATCGTGATCTGCGCGAGCGCATTCCGCGTTTGTCCGACGATGCAATTGCCTTAATCCTTCGCGAGTCCAGGTCTCACTATGCCTGGACCGACCAGCCAGTTTCTGACGATCTGCTCGAAGAGATTTACGACATCACGATCAACGGCGCGACCAGCATGAATACGCTGCCCGCCCGCTTCGTTTTCGTGAAAAGTGCCGAAGGAAAAGAGCGGCTTGCCAAGTCGTTGAAGCCAAAGAACGTTCCAAAAATGATGGATGCGCCGGTTACGGCTATCATTGCCTATGACATGGACTTCTGGAAGGAATTGCCTTTTCTTTTCCCGCACGAAGACCGACGGCCATTGTTTGAGAACAATCCCGAATATGTGGCCGATACAGCTTTTCGCAACGGAACGCTTCAGGGCGCTTATTTCATGATCGCCGCCCGAGCTGTCGGGTTGGATGTCGGCGCGATGTCCGGCTTTTCGAACAAGATCGTCGACGAGGAGTTCTTTGCAGGAACAACGCTCAAGTCGAACTTTTTGTGCAATCTGGGCTACGCAGATGAAACGGGACTGTTTCACAAGCTGCCTCGCTTCCCATTCGAAAAGGTTTGCTCTTATGCATGAGGAGGTGACCCAGTGGCCATGAAAGTGAAACCTGTCGTCACGTACCGCACGACAGCTCAATGCCCGACGCACGCGCGGACCGAGATTCCCATTCGTGATTTAGATGTTGTCGTAGACGAACCGGTCGAACGGGGCGGAACAAATCTTGGCCCGTCTCCGACCGAAACCGCAATGGCAGCGCTGATCGCCTGCACCAACGTCATCGGGCACAAGAATGCGCACCGTTTGGGAGTTGATCTTGGCACAGTGACGATAGACGCGAAATGCAGGTTGGATCGCCGTGGTGTCCTAATGGAAGAAGAGATCGATGTTCCGTTTCCGGAAATTGAACTCACCGTGAATTGTGAAACGCCCGCCAGTCAGGAGGAGCTGACACGCGTGGGTGAGGAAACGGCCAAATACTGTGCCATCGCAAAGCTGTTCGAAGCGGCAGGCACTGACCTGACCGTCAACTGGGTCAAAACAAGCAGCTAAAAGTCAACAGACCCGACTTTCTGGGAGGAGAGAAATGAAAAACTGGACCAAACGCAGCCTTGTTGCGGCTGCTGTGGCAAGCGTCATGGCGATGCCTGCTATGGCGGAAGAGACCATTTCAGCCGTTGTGATTGATGGGTACCCAGATCGGGCCCTTTGGGTGAAGGAATTCACCAATTTCTTCATTCCAGAAGTGGACAAGCGGCTGGCTGAGTCCGGTAACTACAAGATGAGCTGGCAAGAGAACTATGGCGGTTCGATCGTCAAGCCGAAGGGTGTTTTGGAAGGTGTCCAACTTGGCCTTGGAGATATTGGGATCGTCACAACGATCTTCCATTCTTCAAAGCTACCCAGTCAGGGTATCTCGGGGTCGACGCCCTTCGTTGCATCCGACGCCCGTGCTGTGGCCAAAGCCGTGGATGAAATCGCGCGTGAGTTCCCGGCGATGCAAAATGAGTTTGCCGCGCAGAACCAAGTTTACCTCGCAACAGGTGTGGTGCTCGATACCTATCAGGTTTTCTGTACAGAGCCGGTTTCGGCTGTTTCAGATCTGGAAGGCCGCAAAGTGGCCGGAGCTGGACTGAATCTCAGATATCTTGAAGGCATCAAAGACGCAGCAGGGGTACGTGGTGGCCTGACCGATTTCTACAATATGCTTCAAACTGGCCTGGTCGATTGTGCGATGCTTTGGCCCGAGGCTGCCAAAACATTCAAGATCGCCGAAGTAGCTCCTTACATGCTCAAAGCTGATTTGGGTGCGGTGAATTCCAAGACGATAACTGTGAATTCTGACTATTGGGCAAAGTTGCCGGACGAAGTCAAAGACGTTCTTAAGGCCGTCGCCATCGACTACCGTGATCATGTGGCCGGTATCGCTATGGGCCGCGCCGCGGCCTCAAGGGATGCCTATACCGAAGCCGGCGGAACGATTGTCGAAGTTTCGGACGAAGAACGAGCGGCTTGGGCGAACGCTATGCCAAATGTTGCACAGGAATGGGCAGCCACCCTGAATGAAAACGGAGAACAAGGCGACGCGATTTTGGCCGCTTACCTCGGCAAGCTGCAGGACGCGGGTTTCACCGGAGTTCGTGACTGGACGGCCAAATAACTGGCTGGCGATCCACGAAAGGGGCCTTTCATGCTGAAGACCGCAGTTGCTGGCTTGTCGCGGGTCGCCAATTCGCTTGCAATCGCCGCCAACGCATTGGGTACGCTTGTCGTCCTAGCGTTGGTGGTCATTCTGAATGTTGACGTCATTGCGCGGGGCCTGTTTTCGGCCCCACTGCGCGGAACCTACGAGATGGTGCAATTCTCGGTCGTGATGATCGTGTTCCTGCAACTGGCCGATGTGGTCAGAGTGGATCGATTGACGCGCTCGGACGGGTTTTTGAACCTGCTACACCATCGTCGCCCCGTTCTGACAGCCAACCTGAGGCGCATCATCAACGCCATTTCGGCAATCTTCATGGCCTTGATCGCCTATGTAACCTTTCCAGAATTTCTTCACATGTGGGAAACACAGGACTACTTCGGAGTGCCCGGTCTTTTCACATTGCCTTGGTGGCCGGTCAAACTGGTCATCGCGTGCGGTACTGCGCTTGCCTGCGTGATCTTCCTGCTCAAGGTCGTCACGGCGCAGGACCGCCCGCAACTTGTCCGCACCCCAGAGCATGACGAGGCTGCAGAATGACCCCGATCGAGATTGGCCTGATCTCGGTCATCGCCATCGTCTTTCTGATTTACGCGGGCGTTTACATTCCTATCGCTCTGGGCGTGGTCTCGTTCGTGTCGATCTGGCTGATGCGGGACAACTTCACGCTTGCGCTCAACCTGTTGAAAGTGGCGGTTGGCGATAGCGCGATGGAGTATAGTTTCGCGACAATCCCTTTGTTTACCTTTATGGGGCTCATCGTTTCAAAAGCGGGACTAGGCAGGGATATTTACGAGGTCATGACCATGCGATTTCGCAAGGTCAAAGGCGGTATCGGAATGGCGACCGTCGGAGCAAATGCCGTGTTTGCGGCCGTTACCGGGTCGTCCATTGCGTCCGCATCAGTGTTCACCAAAGTCTCGGTCCCGCAGATGATGGCGCAGGCATATAATCCACGTTTTGCGGTTGGGGTTGTAGCCGGGTCTTCGGTCTTGGGGATGATCATCCCGCCGTCGGCAATGCTGATCATCTATTCCTTCGTGGCCGAACAATCCGTTGGGGACATGTTCCTGGCGGGGGTCATTCCAGGGATTATGCTGGCAATCGCTTATGTCGGCGCGATTTGGGTCATGGGGCGCTTCACCCCAGCTTTCGTCGGTGGTCGTGTTGTTGAAAACACCGAGTGGATGTCAGGACGCGAGATCGCCTCCAAGACACTGCCGACACTGTTCATCATTACCATCGTGCTTGGTGGTATCTACACGGGTTGGTTGACGGCAGTAGAAGCAGGGGCCGCCGGGGCTTTCGTTGCGCTAATCATAGCGGTTGCCCGCAAATCGATGTCTCCACGCGCTTTCTGGGACGCGTTGCTGGAAACCGGGCACATCACGGCGGCGATCCTGTTCCTGATTACGGCGGCTTCAATATACAGCCGAATGCTGGGACTGGCGGGGTTGCCCAATCAACTTCAGGACTTGCTTGCAGGGAATTCCGCGTCCTTTTGGTCGATCATGCTGCTCTATGTTCTGTTGATGCTGTTTCTGGGAACATTGCTCGACACGGCGTCGATCATTCTGATCGTTGTTCCGCTGTTCCTGCCCATGGCCGAGGCGCTGGATATGTCGCTGATCTGGTTCGGCATTATCACCGTGGTCGGAGCCGAAATCGGGCTTTTGACACCGCCTTTGGGCATATCCTGCTTCGTTATCAAATCTACGATCAACGATGACCGCATATCACTCAAAGACGTGTTCATGGGCGCACTTCCCTTTGCGTTCGTGATGCTGATCGTTCTGTTCATTCTGATCGAGTTCCCGACCCTCAGCCTTGCCCTGATTTAAGGAGGCCAAGATGCGCTCTGTCACCAAAGACAATATCACTGACGTCTTCATGGGGTACCTGTCCAAAGACTCCGATCCACGGATGCGCGAAATCATGGGCTCCCTGGTCAAACACCTGCACGATTTCGCCCGGGAAACCAACCTGACTCATGACGAGTGGCGGGCCGGGATTGCGTTTCTGGAAGGCTGCGCCGCGGTGGAAACCGAGGATAGGCATGAATTCGTGCTCGCCTCGGACGTGTTGGGCCTTTCGTCATTGGTTGACATGCTGCACTCCAGCCCTGACGCGACTAGTTCGTCTGTGTTGGGGCCGTTTCACGTCTCTGGCGCACCCCCGCTGCCGATCGGTGGCGATATGAAACGTCATTACGGCGGGCCGGTCCTTCTTGCTGAAGGCGTGATCCGGGATACCGAAGGCAACCCGATTGCCGGTGCAGAGCTGGATATCTGGCAAACGGCGCCAAACGGCCTTTACGCAAGCCAGGACGAAGAGCAAGACACCTTTTCATTCCATGGTCTGATGACGGTCGGCTCAGATGGCCGTTACGCTTTTACCACAGTCAAACCAGTTGAATATACGGTGCCATCTGATGGGCCAGTCGGAGACATTCTGCGAGCATGTGGTCGCCATCCCTGGCGACCGTCGCACCTGCATTACATCGTCAAAGCTCCCGGTTATCGCACTTTGGTGACCGAGATATTTCCCGACGATGATCCCTATCTGGATGAAGACACGGTGTTTGGCGTGCGCGACGATCTGGTGATGACATATGTTGAACGCCCGGCTTCTGAATTTCCTGATGGCATGGAGCTTTCTGGTAAGATCCATGAACCTTTCTTGCATGTGAATTTCGACGTGACGCTTGCCAAGGACTGATTGATAGATAGGAGGCTTGAGGTGCTGAAACGTATCTTCATTTTGGGCGCTGCGCTGTTTTGCAGTGCCGCCATCGCACAAGAGCGCCCCATCTTCGACACGCATATTCATTACAGCCACGACGCCGTCGAACTGGTGCCACCAGAACAGGTGGCTAAAATCCTTCGGGATGCGGGCGTGCGGAAAGCGCTAGTTTCCAGCTCGGACGACAATGGCACTCAGCTGTTGTTGGACGCGGCACCGGACATCGTCGTTCCAGCGTTGCGCCCGTACCGTCGTCGCGGTGAAATCAACACCTGGATGCACGATGAAACTGTAATTGATTATCTGGAAGAAAACCTGGCCAAAAACGACTACGAAGCTATCGGCGAGTTTCACGCTTACGGCGAAGATATCAAAACGCCGGTCATCCAGCGTATGATTGCACTGGCCAAAGAGCGGAACCTCATTCTACACCACCACGGTGATCGAGAGGCAGTTGACCTGATCTTCGAGACTTGGCCAGAGGCGCGGGTTTTGTGGGCGCATTCTGGCTTTGACGACCCGGCCAGCGTGTCTGACGCTTTGGACACTTATCCCAGGCTTTGGGCGGACTTGGCTTTTCGGTCGGATATGGTTTCACGCGGCCGTTTAGACCCGGATTGGAAGGCCGCGTTCGAGGTGCATCCCGATCGGTTCATGGTTGGCACGGACACATTTGCGCCGGAACGTTGGTACTACGTTGGCCCGCACGCAGATTTTTCGCGTGAATGGCTGGATCTGCTGCCGGAACGGATCGCAGACAACATCGCCTATGCCAACGCTGAACGTTTGCTGGCATCAGAATGATCCGCTGGGTTATATGGCTTCTTGCTTCATCGGGCGCAGCAATTGCTTGTGACGCTGTGGGGCAACGCATGGGGTCGGAAGCCCCAGATGCGCCTGCGGTTTATTTGGCTGTCAGCGAAATTCCGTTGGCCCAACCGTTTTCCGTTCTGATTTCAGTCTGCAGTGAAGCAACAGCACATGAGGTGCGTGTTGATGCAATCATGCCCGCTCATCAGCACGGTTTGAATTACGTTCCCGAAGTTTCGGCATTGGGCGATGGAATGTTCCGGGTCGATGATTTGCTGTTTCACATGCCGGGACTCTGGGAGCTGCAGGCTGACGTTCATATCGGAGGGCGATCGCTGTCCTACACGTCAGAGATCACGCTCAAATGAAGTTCTGGGCTTTAACCGCGCTAATGGCGCTTCCGGTTGCTGTACACTCAGAAATTCTATTGTCCGAAGAGGAAATACAGCAAACGCTTTCCTTCGGGCCGTGGCCGCCAACATACAAGCCAGACCCCAGCAATCGCGTTTCAGGTGACTCAAGAGCTATATCGCTCGGCGCGGCTTTGTTCAACGATCCGGTGCTGTCGGTAGACGGCGCTTTTTCTTGTGCGAGTTGTCACGACCCCGAACAGGCATTTACAACAACCGAGGCGCGGGCGCTCGGCCGTGTCAGGTTGGATCGGAACACCCCATCCCTGAGAAACCTTGCGAGTCTGCGCTGGTACGGTTGGGGTGGCAAGAGCGATAGTCTCTGGGCAGCAAGTTTGCATCCGATCATCGAAGAACAAGAGATGGCTCACAGCAGCGAAAGTCTAAAGGCGGCAATTTCCGAGAGTTCTTATGTTGCTGATTTTGAGTCCATTTTCGGCAATATCCGAAGTCAAGACCCGGAGTTGGTCCTGGTCAACACGGCCAAGTCTCTATCAGCCTATTTGGAGACGCTTAGAACCGAGCGGACACAATTTGACAGTTTCCGCGATGCGCTGGAACGCGGAGATCTGTTGGCGGCTGCGAACTATCCCGAAGCTGCTCAGAGAGGTCTAAAGCTCTTTCTGGGGCGCGGGAAATGTGCCCTTTGCCACAATGGCCCGGCATTTTCCAACAATGAATTTCACGACGCCGGTGTGCCTTACTTCCTAAGCGAAACCGAAGTCGATGAAGGACGGTTCGGCGGGTTGAACTTCCTATTTTCAAGCGTCTACACACTGGACGGGGAATGGAACGACGATCCCGCCAAGCAAGGTGCGTGGGCGGTTCGCAGTGTGCATAGGCGTCATTCTGATTTTGGGACTTTTCGTACGCCAAGTTTGCGGGGTGTGGTTGAAACTCCGCCCTATATGCACGACGGCAGTTTGATCGACTTGGACGCGGTGGTCCGGCACTACAGCGAGCTTGATACCGAAAGGCTGCATGCCGACGGTGAGGCCATACTCTCAGAACTGAGCTTGTCCGAGCAGGAGATCGCTGATCTCATTATGTTTTTGGAGACTTTGTCCGGCGTTGCATGGCCTTGAGATACTCCAATTCAGCCAAAGTGCCGCCTGAGTTATGCGGCACGTCGCATTTTGCTAACCCCCTTTCCACGTCAGAGAGTGTGGCCAACAAAACAAGGTCGTTGCAGTGGTCCGAATGATCTAGGCCGAACCCCTTGTTGCCTACTTTGGTCGGGCCGTTCCCGAGTAAAATATCGTCTTGCTCCAGCGCCTGCCCACAAAAACTTTCGTCACTGGTCGCTTCGCATGCTAAAAGGCTGCACTAAGGCAATTGGGTTGGGCGCTTTTAACAAACGGCAAACGGGCAGGTGGCTCAATGACCGCCTCGAGAACTCCCACCTGCCGTTTGTACGACTCGACCTCGCGTTACAGCGTTTCAAACACATGCGAAATCTACAGAAATTCGCCGTCTTCAAATCCTCTGTATTTGACCACTTCAACTAGGAAAGATCGCTAACCAGCCCAAGCCCCTTCAGGCTGATCCGCCTCGCCGGTCGTTGCGAGTGGAGTCAACTTTGTTCCGGATAGGTTCGTGGTTCCCGCGGTAAACTGAGACTGGTTCGACTTCGTCTGACAGCACCGCCACCCATTCCCGACTTTCGCCACTGTTTTCTTGCCACGGGTTTCTGTGGGTAGTACCGTGCGCTGTGCCGTTCTGCCTCGATCAGAGAAAGCGCGATATGCAGACTGAGGCAGCTTTTCCGAAGCGTGCAAAGTTTACTTAAATCCGCCGCGGTCCATTCATCTCTCTGCTTCCATGATGTTGACTGAAAGATGGGATTGCCCACCTCTACAATAGCCAGACAGGAAACCTTTCGCGATCTCTACTCAGACAACACTGCGCCATTCAGGTCAAAGTGCTTTGGGAACATTGCACGCAGAAACCGGAAGACAATTCTCATTGCTTCGTCGCGGTCAAATGAATCCGGGTGGAGTAGGTAGTCAGTCCACATGCCTTCGAGCATTGCGAGTGTGCCGTGTGTGGCGTCCCTGGCAACTTGATTAGGGTGTTCCGTCCCAGTTTCTTTTGCAATTCGAGCGAAAGCGTTGAAAACCAAGTTCCGAAGCTTGGCGTCGCGGGTATCTGAAAACGCAGCGATTGCTGCTCTGTTTCGAGCCTCGCCTCGAAATGCGTACCAAATGGAGACGTTTTTCTTGTTGAGGATGGTTTCACTCAAGTCGCCCCGAACAATCATCTCAATATGTTCCTGTCCGGTTTGCCCGGTCGCTTTCAACAAGTCATAAATGCCGTTGTAGTATTGTTCGGATGAATAGCGGGCGGCTTCGTCGACCAAGTTGTCCTTACCACCAAAATGAAGATGAATCATTCCGCGGGACAGATTGGCGCGTTGGATGATTTCGCTGACTGAGGTCTCGGAAATCCCTTTCTCTGCCACCGAGTCGAGTACGGCCTCGATCAGAGAAAGGCGATTTCGTTCGCGTATTTCTTGTCGTCTTCCAGTCATATGATTAGGCGGCTCTATTTGTTTTCAGTCTCTTGCGGTGGCGTCTAGTGGCCGATGCGAAGTCGGCCAGCCCCGATGTTGAAATAATCAGTTGACACAACTAGTGCAAAAATCCCAGATTTAAATGGACGATTGTCCATTTTGTGATCGACTGTTGTCGCAGCATCGAAAACGACATTCAGCAGGGAAGCATGGCAGGAGTACTACGAAGTGAGACGGGCAAGGGCCTGGCACTTAGCGCGCCTGCGACGCTCTACGTGGGGCTGCTTGTAGCCGTACCGCTCTGTATTCTTGTCGCCTACAGTTTTTGGACCCAGACATATGTCCAGATTGACCGGACATTGACTTGGGCGAACTACCAAGAGGCGTTTACTGACCCCTTGGTTCGACACCTAATGATCCGTTCGGTTGCAATTGCGGGTGCGGTGACATTGGCAACGGTTTGTCTGGCCTATCCGATTGCCTACTTCATTGCTTTTCGTACGCAAAAAAAGACCCTCTGGCTGTTGCTGATCACTATTCCTTTTTGGAGCAGCTACCTTCTGCGCGTGTTCAGTTGGAAACTCATTCTTGGTTTCAACGGGGTGTTGAACTCGGCGCTGATTTCATTGGGTTTGATACAAGAACCACTGACATTTCTTCTCTACAATGAGTTTGCGGTGGTCCTTACGCTCGCCCACGCCTGGGCACCTTTTGCCATCCTGCCGATCTATGTATCGCTACAAAAGATTGACCGCAGCCTTTTGGAGGCCGCAACAGACCTTGGCTGCAGTAAGTTGGAGCGCTTTGTACGTGTGACACTGCCTCTGACGGTGCCGGGGATCATCGCGGCCTGCCTGATCATTTTCATCCCAACCGTCGGCGATTACGTCACTCCGGCCTTGGTCGGTGGATCTCAGGGTAAAATGGTCGCGAACTTGATCCAGGTGCAGTTTGGCGCCGCCAACAACTGGCCATTGGGTGCAACCTTGTCTCTTCTCGCCATGCTTTCGGTCGGCTGCGTTGCGATCCTGTTCGTGGTGGTCGTCACCGCATTGGGTCGGAGGATCAGATGACCAGGGTATTTCGCATCTCATGGTTGCTGGTTTACGCGATTGCCTACCTGGTGTTTCTCTATCTGCCGGTTTTGCTGTTGCCGCTGTTTTCGTTCAATGACGGAACCATCGTGGCGTTCCCGCTCAAAGGTTTCACGTTGAAATGGTACGCGCAGTTGGGTCAGCAAGACACGCTATTGCAAGCCATGGTGAATTCGCTGATCGTCGGCAGCGTGACCGCCGTGATGGCAACTTCTCTGGGTCTCTTTGCAGCTCGCGCCTATGTCCGTTATCGCTTCACTGGGCGTGAGTTGTCCGAGGGACTGGTCATGCTTCCACTGGTCATTCCCGGCATCATCGTTGCCAGTTCAATGCTGGTTCTGTTTATCAGCATCGGGCTGAAACCATCGCTGACCACCGTGATCCTTGGGCATGTGTTTGTGGCGCTGCCCTTTTCCGTGTCGATCATGAAGTCTGCGTTTGACGATTTCGACCAGTCTTTGGAGGAGGCCGCGTTCGATCTTGGTGAAAGCGTTGTTGGAACGTTTCGACGTGTTACCCTGCCAATCGTCGCGCCGGGTATCATTGCCAGCCTGTTGGTCACCTTTACAGTGTCGTTTGACGAGTTCGTCTTGGCCTTTTTCCTATCCGGAAACAGCCCAACACTGCCGGTTTATATCTGGAGCCAGATCCGCTTCCCGGCAAAACTGCCCAACACGTTGGCACTGGGGTCGCTGCTTTTACTGTCATCGGTCCTGCTGCTGTTGATTGCCGAATATTTCCGCCGCCGTTCCATCCAGTCCTCAGATTGAAGCCAAAGGAAACAAGTAAGATGAGCGAACAGAACATCATCGAAATTCGGGGCGTAGAAAAACGCTTTGGTTCCTTTGTGGCTGTGTCCGATCTGAACCTGACCTTGAAAGAAGGTGAGTTCTTTTCGTTGCTTGGCCCTTCAGGCTGCGGCAAGACAACGGCTTTGCGCATCATCGCGGGCTTTCAGGATCACGAAGAAGGCGAGATCCGGATCGATGGTCGAACGATGGGAGAGGTGCCTGCCAATAAGCGCCCTACAAATATGGTGTTCCAAAGTTATGCGATCTTTCCGCACCTGAACGTTGGCGACAATGTTGGCTTCGGATTGCGCAAGACAAAGCTGTCTCGGAGGGAAATCAAAGAGCGTGTTGCCGAGGCGCTTGAAATGGTCGAGCTTGGCGGCCTGCAGGACCGAAAAGCCAACGAATTGTCGGGAGGTCAGCGGCAACGTGTGGCACTCGCCCGGGCACTCGTTATGCGGCCCAAGGTATTGCTATTGGATGAACCGTTGTCTGCGTTGGACAAAAACCTGCGCGAAACGATGCAGTTGGAGATGCGACGCCTTCAACAGAAGCTTGGAATTACTTTCGTCATGGTCACGCATGACCAGTACGAGGCGATGACCATGTCCGACCGCATCGGCGTCATGTTCGCCGGGCAGCTCAAGCAGGTGGATAAGCCAGAGGTCCTGTATTCCCAACCCTGCAACCGGGAAGTGGCTTCTTTCATCGGTGGAATGAACTTTCTGGATGCCGAAGTGACTTCGGAGAATTCTGAAACGCTCGAAGTCAACGTCAAGGGCTTTGGAAAGATGGAAATCGGGGTGAACCCCAACGTCCAGGTGCATGACAAGGAACTCCTAGTCGGGGTTCGGCCTGAGCAACTGGAAATCAGCTCGGAAAAACCGGATGGCTACGATGCTCTTGTTCAGGGCGAGGTTTCGGACGTCGCCTTTTATGGTGAGAGTGTCCACTACTATGTGCGCGTCGACGGTCTGAAAGACAGCATCGCCGTCGCAGTACCAAACTACTTTCACACGGTCGACCACACGCGCGGCGATACCGTCTGGCTTGGCGTTCAAAGCGCCTCGGTGATTGATTTGGGTAAGCGTGAATCTTTGGGAGGAGAACAATGATTAAAACAGCATCACTTACGGCAGCCGTAGTCGCCACCTTTACCGCGGGCCAAGCTCTGGCGAACGCCGCTGACCTGACCGTTTTTGACTGGTCCGGATATGAGGATCAGGGTTTCTACGGCGATTATGTCGAAAAGTACGGTGGGGCGCCCAGCTACACCTATTTTGGCAGCGTGGAAGAAGCGTTCACCAAGCTTCAGTCCGGGTTTGAAGCCGATTTGGCTCACCCTTGCACAGATGCTCTGAGGAAATGGGTGGCGGCAGATTTGATCAAGCCAATCGACACCAGCAAGCTGGAGAATTGGGACAAGTTGATGCCCAAGATCAAAGAGGTCGATGGCATCACGATCGATGGGCAGACCTACATGGTGCCGTTTGAGTGGGGCAACACTGGCCTGATCTATCGCACCGATATGATTTCGGCAGATGATGTTTCGCTGCAATTGCTTGCAGATCCCGCCTATCAGGGCAAAGTCGCCATTCCGGACGCCGCTTCCAGTGCCTTTGCAATGGCAGCCTTGGCGACTGGAGCGTCCAGCTATACCGATA
The DNA here is from genome assembly GCF_056537025.1 of Ruegeria sp. CH5. NCBI lineage: Bacteria > Pseudomonadati > Pseudomonadota > Alphaproteobacteria > Rhodobacterales > Roseobacteraceae > Ruegeria > Ruegeria sp. CH5. Next base: position 23,769 of record NZ_JBQFQT010000001.1, read on the forward strand.
TGAGTGACGAGGAATTCCAAAAAGCGGCGGACTATCTGCGCGCGGTTCATCCGAACGTGCGCTTTTATTGGTCTGATGCCGGCCAACTGGATCAGGCAATTGCCAGCGGTGAGGTTACGCTGGGTTGGGGATGGAACCAATCGGAACTGAACCTGATCTGGAACGAAACCCCAGCGGTCATGATGCGCGATGTGGACAAAGGCATCGCGACCTGGGTCTGCGGTTATGTACATCTGAAATCTGCGAAGCAGTCGGATGAGCAGGTCTATGACATGCTGAACGCGCTCAGCTCCGCGGCAAGTGGGAAGTACATTATTGAAAGCTGGGGATACGCCCACGCCAATGAAGACGCTTTTGCACAGGCAGACCCGGAGTTGATCGAAACTTACGGGTTCTCTGATGTGGACAGCTTCTTTGAAGGCAGCCTGTTCTTTGACGCCGTTAACCCTGAGTTGGAGGCCAAGATGTTGAAGGAATTCGAGCGCATCAAAGCGGGCTTCTAAGGGCGCTCTTACAACACAGCCGGGAATGGTGGGGATGTAGAAACCCTTCCATTCCCACGAAACTATTTCCGATTTTCTTGGAGGAAGCGCGGCAATGTCAGGCGCTGACGGATATTCTGTACTCTTTGAACCGGTTCAAATTGGGCCAGTGACGGCTCGAAACCGGTTCTACCAAGTGCCCCACTGCAACGGCATGGGGCACTTGCGACCGCAGGCCGAGGCTGCCATGCGGGCAATGAAGGCCGAGGGTGGTTGGGCCGTCGTCTCCAACCAGGAGACGGAAATTCACCCGACTTCTGACCTGTCCCCGTTTGCCGAAAACCGACTTTGGGATGAGCGGGATATCCCGGCGCTGCGCCTGATGACCGAGGCGGTGCATGGAAAGGGGTCTTTGGCGGCTATTGAATTGGCGCATAACGGTCACCACGCGCAAAATCATCTGAGCCGGGCCCCTTTGCTGGCGCCTTCAGAACTTGCCTTGCAAACTGCTTATCCCAAGCAAGCCAGGGCGATGGATAAGGCGGACATTCGCGAATTTCGCAAGTGGCATCGCGCAGCGGCTCGCCGTTCGCGCGAAGCCGGGTTCGACATCGTGTATGTATATGCCGGGCATCACATGACCTTGCCTCATCATTTCCTGCTGCCACAGTTCAATGATCGAACGGATGAGTATGGAGGTTCACTGGAGAACCGGGTGCGGCTAACCCGCGAGCTTCTTGAAGAAACCAAGGAAGAGGTTGGAGACGATTGCGCCATTGCCCTGCGATTTGCGGTTGACGAAATGCTCGGGGCAGACGGCATGCAAGCGCAGGAAGAAGGCCGTGCTGTAGTCGAGTTGCTGGCCGAGCTTCCTGACCTTTGGGATGTTAACGTGGCAGATTGGAGCAACGACTCTGCAACGACCCGGTTCGAGCCCCGCGACGGCTTTCAAACCTCATATATCGAATTCGTGAAACAGGTGACTTCCAAACCTGTTGTTGGCGTCGGGCGTCTTACGTCGCCGGATTTGATGGCGTCACTGGTCAGGAAAGGCATTCTTGATTTTATCGGCGCGGCGAGGCCATCCATCGCTGATCCGTTTCTGCCCAACAAAATCAAGGAAGGTCGCATCGAAGAAATCCGTGAGTGCATCGGTTGCAATATCTGTGTTTCATCCGACTCTCTCGGTGTCCCCATACGCTGCACACAAAACCCGACCATGGGCGAAGAGTGGCGGCGGAAATGGCATCCAGAGTTCATTGAGCGTCGGGGGAAAGAGAAAACTGCGCTCGTTGTGGGCAGCGGACCAGCCGGACTTGAATGCGCCATGCAATTGGCGCGGCGGGGATACGAGGTAACTCTGGCGGAAGCCAAGCAAGAGCTTGGCGGCCGTGTCTTGCAGGAGTCTGGTCTGACCGGGCTGTCCGCTTGGAAACGCGTCACAGATCACAGGATTTATGACCTTCGGCAAAGAGGGAACGTTCAACTGTTCACCGACAGCCTGTTGTCAGCAACCGAGGTTGTCGAGCTGGCTATTCCGAACGTCTTTGTCGCAACTGGCGCAAAATGGCGACGAGACGGGCGCGGGAAATCTGGATTTCACGGCGTATCAATAAGCGCCGGCGCTCAGGTATTTACGCCGGATGACATCATGTCAGGGACACTGCCGGGGAGCGGTCCGGTTTTGGTCTACGATGATGAACAGGCATATCTCGGTGGTGTATTGGCGGATCATCTGGCTCGGGCTGGACATGAGGTCGTCTTTGTAACCCCGGCTTCAATGGTTTCGCCGTTTACTGAACTAACGCTGGAACAAACTCGAGTACAACGCAGTCTTCTGGAGGGCGGCGTTCAACTGGTCCTGTCTCATACATTGGACAACGTGGCGCCGGGGCAGGCGACCGTGCGATGTGCGTACACGGGGCAAGAACAGACCAAAGAATGTGGTTCAGTTGTGTTGGTGACGCAGCGCGCGCGCGAAACCAACCTCTACGATGAGCTGCGCAGCTTGGCCAACAACCCGCTGACTACGCTGGAATTGATCGGAGATGCAGCAAACCCCGGCTTGATCGCGGACGCAGTATATTCGGGTCACATGGCTGCTCGGAATTTTGAACGCGAGGCGGGCGAAATTGACCGCGAATTTTTCCGTCGGGAACTCGTTTCCCTTGAACTTGTTTGAGGTACGCCATGCCACAAGATGATTTGCAAGTAATGCGCGACTTGGTGGGCTCGCAACGTGAAGGGTTCGCCTTGCCTCGTCACTTCTACACGTCTCAAGCCGTATACGAGAACGATATCAGTGCGTTCTGGAACCGAAACTGGATCTGGGTCGGCCATGTTAGCCAGGTCCCTGAACCGGGTGATTATTTCCTGTTCGACTATGGACCCGAGTCCATCATTATCGTTCGGGATCGTAAGGGCGAAGTGCGGGGGCATCTGAACGTATGCCGCCATCGTGGATCGCGGGTTTGCATCGAACGGAAAGGCAAAGCCCGCAACTTCATATGTCCGTATCACGCGTGGACTTTCGACTTGAACGGCAAACTGCGGAACGGTCGGTCAATGGGATCGGATTTCGATCCGGGCCAGTATGGGTTGTTCCCGGTTGAGGTGAAGATATACCAAGGTCTCATATTCGTCTGTGCAGCCGCGAATGCACCACCTCTGGATGCCGCGCTGGAGCGACTCGCTCCACTTTCAAAGCCGTTTGACTTTGAAAATCTGAAGGTCGCTCATGAAGCCTCGTATCCGGTTCCCGCGAACTGGAAACTGGCCTTGGAAAACTATCTGGAATGCTATCACTGCGCCCCGTCTCATCAGGACTATTCGCGCAGTCACTCGTTGAAAGATCCTGCTCAAGTTCTTGAGTTCAGCGGCGCTCTTCGCGAGCGGATGGACGAAGTCGGAGTTCCCTTGGAGGAGTTGGACCTGACCGGAGAAAACGCGCTCGCGCCGGGTGCAGATGTCTATTGGCGGCGCTACCCGCTGTTTCCCGGGTATTTGACGGGCAGCAAGGATGGTACGCCTTTGGCTCCCCCTTTGGGAAAGCTAAAGGGTCACGACGGCGGTGCCACCGATCTGGGGATCGGGACTTTGAACTACTTCCTCGTTTATGCAGATCACATGGTCGGCTACCGGTTCGTTCCGCGCGCCCTGCAGGAAACGGATATTCAGATCGTTTGGTATGTGCGCGGCGACGCTCAAGAGGGTCGTGACTACGATAAGGACGCGTTGACATGGCTCTGGCATGTCACGTCGCTCGATGATGAGCGGATCATCCGTCACAATCAGGAAGGCGTGAACTCCCACCATTTCGTTCCGGGACCGCTGTCCGAGATGGAGTGGAGCATTCCTGGCTTCTATCGCAACTACTTCAGCATGATCTGACTCGCTCAGATTTCGGAGAAACACCATGAGAGAGTTAACGAAGCGCAGATCAAGACGGCGCGGGGGCGGGCGTGAGGCGCGCGCGGCCGTGCGAACCAGCAACGTCGCTTCGCAGGCAATCTGGCCGGGCATTACCGGAGGAAGATACAAGCCCCTGTCAGACGCTGACATGGCCCGCATTCATGAAGCCGCCTTGAGTATTCTGGAGCGTACGGGCGTCGGTGATCCAACGCAGGAAGTTCTTGATCTCGTGCTGCCCAAAGGGGCGACGGTGAACGAGCACGGCAGGCTATGCTTTCCTCGGGCTTTGATGGAAGACCTGTTGGCCAAGGCCGCCAGCGAATTCTATGTCCATGCACGCGGATCTCGGGCCGGAAAGGACGATATGCACTGCACCAAGGACAAGGTGTATTACGCAAATTCCGGTACGGCGGTGACAACGTTTGACGCGGAAACGCGCAGTTACCGACCATCGACGCTCAGGGATATCTACGATTTCACCCGTCTTGTAGATCGGCTCGACAACATTCACATGACCGGTGATACGGTTCTGGCTACGGATGTCCCGCAGGACTACGAGCATGACATGAGCATGCTATACGCCATTCTGGCGGGAAGCGAGAAACCGTCCTGCCTGACATTCCGCACGCGCGAACACATACAAGACGCCATTCATATGTTCGATCTGGCATCGGGCGGGGAGGGAAAGTTCCTTGAAAAGCCTTCGGTGATTTTTGGAGGCTGTCCCATCGTCTCACCGCTTCGGTTCGGGCGGGAAAACCTGGAAATCCTGATTGATACTGCGAAAATGGGCCTTGTCTGCGACCTTGCCGTTCCGCCACAAGCCGGAGCCACGTCACCAGCGCCATTGGCCGGCACGCTGGCGCAGGCGGTAGCCGAGACCCTTTCATGCGTGGCCGTGGCCAACCTGATCAATCCAGGAACGCCTGTCGTCTTTGCGGCATGGCCGTTCATTACTGATCTGCGCACTGGATCGTTTACCGGCGGAAGTGGCGAGCAGGCTTTGATTTCAGCCGCTGCTATTCAGATGGGCAACTTCTACAACCTACCAACCAGCGTCGGATGTGGAATGACGGATTCCAAAATCCCCGATGCGCAATATGGGCTGGAAAAAGCGCTTACATTCGCACTGGCGGCCCATGCGGGAGCAAACCGGTTGTGCGAGTTTGGCGGGATGCTCGGCAGCCTGATGGGCTGTAGCTTTGAGTCAATGGTGATCGACAACGAGGCAGCGGGCATGATCTCTCGAACACTGCGCGGGATCGAGGTGAGTGACGATACGCTTTCGGTCAACGTCATCCACGAATGCGCAATAGATCCCGGTCATTTCCTTGGTAATGCGCAGACCTTGCAATACATGGAGACCGAGTATGTCTATCCAACCTTGATGGATCGGGAGCTTACCGACACTTGGGAGAAGGCAGGCCGTCAGGATATGTTCGAGCGGAGCAGGTCGGTTGTGAACGATATCCTATCCAATCACTACCCGAACTACTTTGGCAGAAAGGCTGATGAAGAGGTTCGATCCAGGTTTCCGATCAAGTTGCCGCCTGAAGTAATGCAGGCTGGGTGAGCGTAGCAGGTCGCGGTAGGGGCCGCCATTTGCAAGGTTGCGAGGCCACCCCGAAGCCATTCCTAAGTTCTCAACGCATTCTGGCGCGTCAGGTCCTCGGTCGCCAGCCGGATGCCCTTTTCAAGGATGTCGAACATCTGGTTCAACTCGTCTTCCGAAATGATCAACGGCGGAGAAAACACACACATATTGATGATTGGCCGCAGGATCAGTCCGTTCTCCTGACAATGATGATCGATCAATGCGCCAACTGATTTATCAAGATCCAGCAAGTTATCGGCTTTGGCGTCCGCAACACACTCAACGCATCCAACCAGCCCCATACCGCGGGCATCACCGACGAGCGGCAATTCAGCTAGGGCCTGAAGGCGTTCTGCGAACAGCGGCGTGATCGCGCGGACATGCTCAAGAACGCCGTCACGCTCCATGATTTCGATCGTCTTCAAACCGGCCGCCGCGCTTACTGGGTGGCCCGAATAGGTGAAGCCATTAGAAAAGGTAGCGTCCTGGGCGTGTTCGCCGCTTATTTCTGCTATCAGCCGATCAGAAATGATGCAGGCCCCCATCGGCACATACCCTGAAGTCATTCCCTTAGCGCAGGTGATGATATCCGGCTGAATACCGAAGACGGCTTCGGACGCAAACCAATGCCCAAGCCGTCCGAACCCAGTCACAACCTCGTCCGAGATATACAGGACATCGTACTTTCGGCAGATTTCCAGACAGCGCAGATGATATCCCGGTGGAGGTACGATGACACCTCCAGAGCACAAGATCGGTTCAGCGATGAAAGCTGCGACCTTGTCTGCTCCGGTCTGCAGGATCATGTTTTCCAGATCCGCTATTTTTTCGTCCAGAAAGTCGTCGACTGTCTGCTCGGGGCGACGCGAATAAGGATTCACATTCGGCAGGAAGCGCGTCAGGTGACTTGCCTGGTCCAGCCAACCTTTGTCTCGCTCTTTTCCGGACACTGAGGCCGCCAGGTAGGTCGATCCGTGATAGGCTTTCTGCCGCGATATCACGATCTTCTTTTCAGGCTTGCCCAGAAGGTTGTTGCGAAACTGCACAAACCGAAGAGCGGAATCCACGGCGGTTGAGCCACCTGTCGTGAAGAACACATGGTTCAGGTCGCCCGGCGTCCTCTTGGCGATCTCATGCGCCAACCGGGCGGGGGCTGAGTTGGCATTGTTGAAGGGCGAAAAATACGCCATCTCTTTCGCCTGCTGGGCCATGGCATCGGCAATTTCAGTGTTTCCATAGCCCAATTGCATACACCACATGCCAGCAGGGCCGTCTATTAGGCGCTTTCCGTCCTCAGTGAAGACGTGAACGCCCAGACCGCTTTCTGCAAAGGTGCGTTCGTTTTGGCCCAGGCATGACATACCTTCCCACGGGTGCAGGAAATGTTCGTTGTCCCACTCGCGAATGGACCGAAAGTCAGAGTTGGAAAGGGTCATGCAGCGCCTTGATGAAATGGAAATCACAAAATGAACGAACATTCATTCAATGTCAATTCTTGAACTTTCGCTCTGCTGAATGCGAGAAGACAAAGTGCGACCACCCAGCGGAGGACAAACAAGATTACTCTCGAGCCTGATATCCCAACCAATGCCCGTGATCTGGGTAAGCTGCAGAACCGAAAGCAGTTGATCCAAGCGGCTGCAGAGGCCATCTATAAGTACGGAATTCGCGGCACGACCTCGGCGAGAATCCAAGAGTTGTCGGGACTGTCGCAAGGGATGGTAAACCTACACTTTGGCTCCAAAGAAAAGCTTCTGCTTGCGGTGGCTGAGGAATTGTCAGTCCGCTACGCGGAGCAGTGGAAGGTCATCGCAGCCAATCCCGAGTTGAACCCGGCAGACAAGTTAATCTCTTTCATTGAGGCAGACTTCGATCCCTTGGTCCTAAATGCACGGGACGTCGCAATTTGGTTTTCCTTCCGGGCCGAAGCGCTCTCGAACCCGAAGGTATTTCCTTTCATCGACTCGCGAGACAAAGGTTTCAGGGCGGCGATACTGGAGCTGTTGGAGCAAATAAAGGTTGAAGGCCAGTACGATGACGTAGACGCCAATCTTGCAACAGACGCATTGGTTGCTTTGCTGGAAGGGCTCTGGACCGACTACCACTTGCACTCAGAGATCTTCAAACCTTCGGAGGCTTTGAGGATCTGCCTGTTTGTACTGCAATCGATGTTTCCAAAACACTTTAGCAACCAAAAGATCTAAGGATGAAGGTGGCTTTTGAAAATAGGAACCTACCGAGGTCAATCCCTAATCCGTCCGTGTCTCGTGAATGAATCGCCGCAAGTCATTATTCATTGGTTGGGCCCATAAGACGCACATGAGCAATGCAAAACACCAAATAGCAGCGCGCCGATGATCAGCGAACTAGCCGAAGCTTCCAACCCGCGGCCGCGCGCGATCAGCAAAATTCCAATAACAAAGTCAGTAAAAATCCCCAGATGATAGTATGAGCTGCGCCGGCATCTTCAATCCCACCGGTTATGACCGTTTTCACAACAACGACATCAGCGTCGGCATATGTAGCAAGAAGTCTCATGGTTGGGGGCAGGACCGCCAAACTGGCACCAACCTCATTGGCTGCTCCTAACGGTGTCGGACGTTCGTCAGAACTGCCGCTATGACCGGGTCACGGACAAAGTTCTAGGATTCTTCAAACAGATCGGTCATCCGTAGGATTGCACTACACGGCCGTCGAGAGTGGGAAGGAGTACTTTTCTTCTCTTCCGAAAGTGTCGTGACTCAATTCAAGGCCTCCCTGCATGCTGAGAAGGCCGTTTCGGCTCACCGGTGTCCAGAAACCCTCCGGTGGAGCCTTTCTGTGTGTCTGACGGTATCGTTCACAAAACTAGGTTGCTGGATGCTCGGGTGCGTCACCCAAAGCCAGTAGTAAAAGGATGGCCAAAAGCGGTGATCCAACCAGACCGATCAGGAACCAGATCAAACCGGATCGGTTACGCCGCCCCGCCATCGTGATCGGCAGGATATAAAGCCAGATCACGCCAAGCAGCAAGGCTAGCATAAATATCAGTTGGATAACTGGTGCGTCCATTAAATTTCGCCTTTCGTATCTTGACGCCATGTATAGCACGGCTGATCAAGTTTGACAGACGGTGGCCCGAATGCGCTCTTGGGAAAAATTAAGTCGCGACATTGGTCCCGGGCGTCCTGGCACTCTCCCGGTGGCCTCCTTGGCTATTAATCGTTATAATCCCAAGGGTTGGGGCGTTCCGGATAGCACAGTAGATAAGTCGGGAATGCCGACAAACTTTCTGTGCGTTGGGGGAACTCTCTAAGTCTAGCCAAAATCTGCAGGTTGGCCAAAAATCAGTGGTTTTCTGCCAAGACGTTTAACTGTTGGTCACGTGACTAAAGAAAAGACCGCTTTCCGATCTGAACTGCCAATCTCGCTCAAAGCTTCACCCGCAGCACTGCTGGGCTGGGTGATAGCTAGAATAGTGGTCAGTGCGACGACGGACTCCTTGACTTTCACACTCTACTCAAAATCCTTGCAGTCGATGAGGGAGAGAGTTTGTGCAAGCTGAGGGATTTGTCAAAGGGCGGCCGATTGACCTGGCAGTATTGGACTACGGGCTGTTCAAGGTTCATTCCACTGGTCGCATCATTGGGATCTGCGGCTTTCTGATCCGGACGGATCTGGGAGAAGCCATACTCATCGACACCGGGTTTCCCGAAAAATATGCGACCGATACCGAAGCCGCGGTCAAAGAAGATCTTTTGTTCGAGTTTGGCGAAGTCCTGAAATGTGAACCGGAAAATCTGCCACGCGCGCAACTGGCAAAGCTCGGTCTCATTCCATCAGACATTACGTTGCAGATTTGTACCCACACTCATATCGACCATATCGGGGGATTGGGCGACTTTCCGAGCACTCCGATACTGATCTCTTCCGTGGAGCGGGCTCTGCCTCGTCCATTGTATTGGGGCGGTGTGCAGCCTTTGGAGTGGCCCGATCGGGATTACTTTTTGATTGATGGCGACGTAGAGATTGGACCAGGTATTCTGGTAATGGCGGCACCCGGTCATGCACCAGGCCAGATCGCCCTGATGGTCGATCTTCCCTCGGGTCCGGTTTTGCTCACCAGTGACGCGATATCCCGACCGTCAGAAATCGATGAGAAATTTGCAGGGTCATGGGACGAAGAAGCCGCGATTGCCAGCGCAGACAGGTTGATGCGTCTAGCATCCGAGCGAAACGCCTTTGTGATCTATGGGCATTGTCCAAATCAATGGCCAGTTCTGAAGAAAGCACCAGAGGTCTACCGTTGACCCCAACCGGTGGTCCACCTTTCCCGAAATCGATTGATCTTCCTGAAAACTACCTGACGTCCCGCCCTTGATTCAGAATGATTACATTTCCGCTGGAAACGTCACCGGCCGGTGAAATGAGAAAACTGACCCAAGAGGCGACTTGCTCGGGCTGCATCGCATGACCATGCGGCATGGCGCCAACGGCTTTCTCCAAGACTTCCTCAGACAAGACATTGAACAAGGGCGTCTCGGTCATGGCTGGCGCCAGCGAGTTCACACAGATTTTTTCCTTTGCGTATCGACGGGCTAGGTCTTTCGTAAGGGTATCCATCGCCGCCTTTGATGCCCGGTAGTGCGGAGGGTCAAATACATCGAAATTGTAAGCTCCGTTTGATGAGATATTCACAATCTTTTTGACGCCCTCGCGTTCCAACATCAATCGGACAGCCTGCTGGCAACAATGGAACGCAGAGTTGAAATTGATTGCCATCTGCCTTTCCAGTTCCTCGGGCGGTATATGCGGGAAGTCGGACATGAAGCAGGTGCCAGCGTTGTTTACCAAAGCATCGAGGCCGCCATAAGCTGACTTTATGCCATCAAACGTCTGCGCGATTGCAACTGGATCCGTCAAGTCAACGCAGAATTGTGTGAAATTTGAACCTAACTCTGCCGCCAGTTCATCCAAGCCCTCCGCGTTGAGGTCCAGTCCAAGGACGTGGAACTCACATGTCCGCAATTGGCGGCAGATAGCCTGTCCCATCCCTCCCGCGGCACCAGTCACAACGGCTGTTTTCATAGTAACTCCTCGAACCCTGGCGAAACAGTGGATATCTTGAACTACAGAAGGAAACCCGCAACGCAGGTTTCTGCAAGTATGGATAGTCAATCTCTAAAAAAATTCGGTAAGCGTCTGGTTTGGGCTCGGAGTTAGACCTTGCGATGTCATTCCACCGCGCTTTGGCGCCGGATGTGCCTTTCGACGTTGCAACTGAAGCAAACGGCAGCATGGTCCGCAAAGCAGACGTTCAAGCAAGTTGCAGCGAATGACCGCTTTGAGCCCAAACCTACCAAGATGCCGCATCATGGCGAAGGTCTGCTTTATGCAGGTGTTCGTTCAGCGAAATGAACCGTCGGACCGTTGCCTTGTAGTCCTCAAACGCGGAACCGTAATGCTCCTTGAGCCATGGTTCCTCGGCGAATGGCGCGGCCATCAGGACGACTATTCCGGCAAAACCAATGAGAGCCGCCCCAGGTGACGCAGAAAGCACGATCCAGCCGACAATCATTGCAATATCGGCCACGTACTGTGGGTTGCGAGAATAGCGGTACAAGCCGCATGTCCGAAGCGACCCTTTCGCGCCGCCAGTCTGGGCTATCCCGAACTTCGCGACCTCTGACCACACGATGACGTTGCCCGCAACGATCAGTGGAATGCCAATACCGAACCGCAGCAAAGTCGGGATTGGCAGGCTTCCCCAATTCATGAACCCAAGGACGATCAGGATGCTGAACAGCGTGAATGTCGGAACCCAAACCAATACGGGAGTCGCCTTGGTGTAGCGCTTTGGTGGCCAGAGGCGGCGATCAGGGTATGCGATCGACCAAAGTATCGCGGCTAGGGTGCTTGCCCCGATTACAAGGCCGATGATGATCAAGATCGCTTGCATCAGATTTTCACATGTTCATGGTCGGTGGTGATGGCGCGCCGCTCTTCCAAAGCTTGGCGCACGATCTGGAAGGCCGATGACAGGAACAATCCGGCCATGATGGTTGCAACGATCAGGTCAGGCCAACCCGTTGCCGTGCCCCAGACACCAAGTGCTGCAAACATCACGGCCACGTTCCCAATCGCGTCATTGCGCGAACACAGCCAGACCGACCGGACATTGGCATCACCGTCCCTGTAACGAACCAACAACAATACGCTCGCCATATTGGTGAGCAGTGCCAGAAAACCGACGATCCCCATAATTTCTGCGGTCGGTAGGCCAACATAGAAGACGCGATAGACTGTCGATCCAAACACCCAGAGGCCCATCAGAAGAAGGCTGACACCTTTGAACAGCGCCGCATTCGTCCGGGCACGAAGCGAGGCCCCGATGACTGCAAGCGAAATGCCGTAGGTCAGCGCATCGCCCGCAAAGTCGAGAGCGTCAGCCTGCAATGCCTGAGATTTGGCTAGATGACCCGCTGTCATCTCGACAACAAACATTGCCGCATTAAGCGCTATGACGATCCAGAGCCGCCTTTTGTAATCATCTGAAACGCCGTCAAACTTAGCGTCATGTCCGCAGCAACCAGCCATGGGAATCCTCTTTAATCTTTGCTTATACATAGTGTAATGTCTCTAGTGACTAGAGGTTCAAGAGGTATCATCATGTTTTCTATCGGCGAGCTTTCAAAGCGGACAAAGGTCAAGGTTCCGACCATCCGGTACTACGAGGATATGGGACTATTGCCCGAGGCAGAGCGCACGTCCGGCAACCAACGGCGATACGACAAGGCTGGGTTGGAGCGGCTGAGCTTTATCCGGCATGCACGCGATCTAGGGTTTTCGATTGAAGCGATCTCTTCGCTAATTGAGTTGCAGGATCATCCAGACCGGTCGTGTGAGGCTGCGACGGATATTGCGGTATCCCAACTTGAAGAGGTCCGAGCCAAGATCAAACGTCTCAGAATGCTTGAAAAGGAACTCAGCCGAATATCCAAAGGCTGCGACGGTGAAGGTGTATCCGGGGACTGCTACGTGTTAGCTTCACTAGCCGACCACAACCTGTGCGACCGCGAACATTAGAAGCCGCGAATGCAGACATTGGACTTTCAAGAACGAAAGGCAGCTTCGTCCGCACAGCAGACGTACGTCGCAAGTCTTTTCAATGTCTACCGTGCGGACCTAATATATCGGTGGTGTGATCTGCTCAAACGACCGCTCTGTGCGCATTGCAAATGAGCGAAAGCACCTCGGGATGATTGGAAATCTGGCGGCGGGTCTAAAACAGCGTGGCGATCGCTTCTGAAAGCGGACAACCATCCAGTGTGTGAGCAACGCAGTTCCCGTCAACGCTATCTGGATTTACTTGTCGGAGCATGAAGCTTGATGATTGCGGTTTGTGTTCGTCTCGTCTGAGTAATAGACACTTGATGCGGTGTTCTTTGGGAGAGTGGCTGTCCCCCTGAAGTCCCGTGTCGCTTGTGTTTAGCAAATCAAAACCGAGTTGAACGATTGACATGTATTCGCAGTTGGTATGCTATCCGCAGCCATAACGTTAACAGAAATTTGCGACACGGTATCGTGAATTCAATGCAGTTAAACGACTGCAATATGGGAGAAAATAATGAAAAATCCAATACTCGTACTGACGCTTTTGATGACGACGACGTCCTTGGCCAGTGCCGAAACTCTGCGTTGGGCGCGCTCGGGGGATGCGCTGACGCTTGACCCGCATTCGCAGAACGAAGGGCCGACGCATACCGTGCGCCACCAGATGTATGAACCTCTGATCATTCGCGATACGAGCGGTGCGTTTGAACCTGCGCTGGCGACCGATTGGGCCCCCAGCGAGAGTGATCCGAATGTCTGGGTATTCAACCTGCGTCAGGGCGTGAAATTCCATGACGGCGCCGATTTCACAGCAGAAGACGTGGTGTTCAGCATCAACCGGGCGAAGCAGCCGAACTCGGACATGAAAGAACTGATCAATTCGATTGTCGAGGTGCGCGCTGTCGACGACCACACGATCGAGATCGAGACGGACGGTCCGAACCCCATTCTTCCTGCGAACCTCACAGACCTGTTCATCATGGACAAGGGCTGGACCGAGGCGAATAACGCGGTCAACGTTCAGGACTTTGAAGGCGGCGAGATCACCTTTGCGACCGTCAATGTGAATGGAACCGGCCCCTACAAACTGGTCAGCCGCGAACCAGACGTCAAAACGGTGATGGAGCGGAACGAAGATTATTGGGGGCGTGATCAGTTCCCGATGGCGATCAGCGAAATCATCTATACCCCGATCCAGAATGACGCGACCCGCGTTGCGGCGATGCTGTCGGGCGAGGTGAACTTCCTTCAGGATATGCCGGTGCAGGACCTGGACCGGGTGAATGCCGTCGACGGTTTAGTCGTCAAACAAGCGCCGCAAAACCGGGTGATCTTCTTTGGCATGAACCAGGGCTCGGATGACATCGAGGCGGATAACGTCGATGGCAAGAACCCACTTGCCGACGTCCGCGTTCGTCGGGCCATGTCCAAAGCGATCAATCGAGATGCCATCCAACAGGTGGTCATGCGCGGTCAGTCGCAACCTGCCGGGATGATCGCCCCGCCTTTCGTGAACGGCTGGACTGCCGAGATGGACAGTGAAAGCAGCACGGATGTTGAAGGTGCAAAGGCGCTTTTGGCCGAAGCGGGTTATCCGGACGGATTCTCGATCCGGCTGGATTGTCCCAACGACCGGTACATCAATGACGAAGGTATCTGTCAGGCCGCTGTCGGGATGCTGGGTCAGATTGGCATCACTGTGAATCTGGATGCCAAACCGAAAGCACAACATTTCCCGCTGATCACGGACGGAAAGACCGATTTCTACATGCTGGGTTGGGGCGTTCCGACGTATGACTCGGAATACATCTTCAACTTCCTGGTCCATGGTCGTGAAAGCGACATCGGGACGTGGAACGGCACCGGGTATGACAATGATGAGTTGGATGCCAAGATCAAGTCGCTGGCCTCGAACACGGATCTCGTCGCGCGAGATCAAGCGATCGCCGAGATCTGGCGCGTGGTGCAGGATGAACAGCTGTATATTCCGATCCACCATCAAGTGTTGAACTGGGGTATGGCTGAAAACCTGGACATCAACGTTGATCCCGAAGATCAGCCTATGGTCAAGCATTTTGGCCTGAAGTAAGAAACGTGGCCGGGCCTCGGGATGCGAGGCCCGCCACCAAAGAGTGGGAGCTATCATGAAACGTCTGACCACTGCCGCGCTATTCTGCGCGCTTGCCTTGCCCGTCGCAGGCGAAGAGTTCACGTTTGCCGTTACAACGGACCCGCAAACAATGGATCCTCATGCTGTCAACTCTGCCCCGGTTCTAGGTTTCTTGAATAACGTCTACGAAGGGCTTGTGCGCAGGGGCAAGGACATGACCATTGAACCGGCGCTGGCCACGAGTTGGGAGACCATCGGGGATGGAGCCGGATGGCGGTTCAAACTGCGCGAGGGCGTAACGTTTCATGATGGTTCTGAATTCAATGCGGATGACGTGATCTTCTCGTACCAGCGGGCGTCTGACGAAAATTCGGACACCCGCAGCTGGTTCGCGCCCGTCAGCGAGGTGGTGAAAGTTGACGACTATACCGTCGATGTCATGACCACTGCGCCGAACCCGATTTTCCCGGACAGCATTGCCAACTGGATGATCATGGATAGCGGCTGGGCCGAGGCAAACGACGCAGCACTCCCTGACAAAGAATCGGGCAACTATGCGACCCTGAACGCCAATGGCACCGGTGCTTTCCGAGTCACCGCGCGAGAGCCGGGCCTGCGCACTGTTCTGGAGCCGTTCGACGGCTGGTGGGACACAGCAGAACACAACCTGACCCGCGCTGAATTGGTGCCAATCCAAAACCCGGCAACCGCTCTGGCGGCTTTGTTGTCCGGAGATGTCGACTTCATCAACCCGGTCCCAATTCAGGATGTGGCTCGGTTGCAAGGCAGTCCGGATGTGAAGGTCATTCAGGGCGTCGAAGCGCGCGTGATCATGCTGGGGTTTGATCAGCAGGAAGGCTCGAGCGAAGCCGGGCAGGGTGGCTCGGACCTTTTCCGGGATGTGCGCGTCCGCGAGGCGGTAGCAAAGGCAGTCAACGTTCCAGCCATCCTGCAAACCATCATGCGCGGCAATGCTGAGGTGGCGAGCCAGTTGGTCAGTCCCGCGATGCGTGGCTATTCGGCTGCGAATGCGGACCCCTATGGCTACGATCCCGAGGGTGCCAAAGCTTTGCTGGCCGAGGCTGGCGCTGAGGGGGCTGAGATCAGCTTTAAATGCCCCAACAATCGCTACCTGAACGACGAAGCCGTTTGCCAGGCGATCACCGCCATGCTGTCTCAGGCCGGGCTGAACGTGACGCTCGATGCGATGCCGGTTCAGAACTACTGGCCTGAACTGCGGGCCGACAACTTTGATATGTATCTGTTGGGTTGGTCACCCGGTACGTTCGATGCCGAGCATCCCGTGCGTTTCCTCGCTTCGACCCCAAATGAGGAAAAGAAGTTGGGGTCGTGGAACTTTGGCGGCTATTCGAACGCTCGCGTGGATGAATTGCTGCCGCTGATCCAGTCCGAGATTGACGAACCCACACGTCAGGCAATGCTGGACGAGGTGGCAGGTATCCTGCACGATGAGGTGGCCTATGTACCGCTTTACGTTCAACCGCTGGTCTGGGGCGCGCGCAGCAATATCGAGCTGACACAACGGCCCGACAACTTCTTCCTTCTGCGCTGGGTAACGGTCAACTAAATGCTGTCATACATTATCAGGCGTGTGGCTCAGTCGGCGCTGGTTCTGTTCGTCGTGGGCCTGGTCGCCTTTTCCATGTTCCGCTTTGTCGGAGATCCGATCGACAACATGCTGGGGCAAGAGCGGACCATGGAAGATGTGGAACGTCTGCGGTCGCAGTTGGGGCTCGATCAGCCGTTTCCGGTGCAATATGTGAAGTTTTTGCAGGAAGCGGTACAGGGCAATTTCGGCGTCAGCTTCCGTCAAGGGCGTCCGGTCGCGGAAATCCTGGCCGAACGCGCTCCGGCAACGTTGGAACTGGCGCTGGTCTCAGCCGTATTTGCCATAGTCTTGGGCATCGCGCTGGGTGTGTTCACCGCAATCCGGCGAGACGGGTTTGCAGCGAATTTCATCATGTCAGCCTCTCTGATCGGGGTGTCCCTGCCGACGTTCCTGATCGGCATCCTGTTGATTTACATCTTCTCGGTCGAACTTGGCTGGCTGCCCAGTTTTGGACGCGGAGAAGTCGTGGATCTGGGCTGGTGGAACACCGGCTTGCTGACAAGCAGCGGACTCAAGGCGCTGATCCTGCCCGCGATTACACTGGGTCTATACCAGATGACCCTCATCATGCGGCTGGTGCGCTCCGAGATGCTGGAAGTACTCCGGCAAGACTATATCCGCTTTGCCCGCGCCCGTGGGCTGAGTGACCGGACCATCAATTTCCGCCATGCGCTGAAGAATACTATGGTCCCGGTCATCACGATTATCGGCCTGCAACTGGGGGCCATCATCGCCTTTGCCATCATCACCGAGACAGTGTTTCAGTGGCCGGGCCTGGGCCTTTTGTTCATCAATGCAATCCAATTCGTGGATATCCCTGTCATGGCAGCATACCTGATGATGATCTCGGTCATCTTTGTCACCATCAACCTTGCGGTCGATATCCTTTACGCCTTCATCGACCCGCGCCTGAGGGTCAGCGCATGAGCCGTGTGAAACGCATTCTGGACAGCGACCAGTTCTACGCCTTCCGCCGCTCGCCCGTCGCCATGGTGTCGGCGACGGCGGCATTGATCCTGATCCTGGCCACGATCCTCGCACCACTGATTGCGCCGACAAACCCGTTTGATCCGGCCAGCCTGAACCTGATGAACGGCTTCACCCCGCCAATGGAACCCAATGCCTTTACAGGCGAAACCTTCCTGATGGGCACAGACGATCAGGGGCGTGATGTGTTCTCGACCATCCTCTACGGAATGCGGATCTCGCTATTCGTTGGGGTGGCAGCCGTTCTGTTCGCGATGGTTCTGGGGATCATTCTGGGCCTGTTATCAGGGTATTTCGGCGGCTGGACCGAAACCATCATCATGCGCACGGCGGATGTGCAGCTGACTTTCCCATCGATCCTTCTGGCCATGCTGATCTTTGGGATCGCCAAAGGCATTACCCCGGTGGAGTATCGCGACCAGATGGCGATCTGGGTGCTGATCCTGGCCATTGGCCTGTCCGATTGGGTGCAGTTTGCTCGGGTGGTCCGGGGCGCAACGCTGGTTGAGAAGAACAAAGATTACGTCGCCGCCGCGCGCATCATCGGGCAAAGCCCGCTGACCATCATGCTGCGCCATATCCTGCCCAATGTACTGTCACCGGTGCTGGTGATCGCGACGATCTCATTGGCGCTGGCGATCATTGCAGAGGCGACGCTCAGTTTTCTTGGCGTTGGCGCGCCGCCGACACAGCCTTCGCTGGGGACGCTGATCCGCATCGGGCAGGGATTCCTGTTCTCGGGTGAGTGGTGGATCCTGTTCTTCCCGGCTTGCACCCTGCTGGCACTGGCGCTGAGTGTGAACCTGTTGGGCGACTGGTTGCGTGACGTTCTGAACCCGAGGCTGAAATGACCGATCCCGTTCTTTCGATCCGCAACCTGACAGTGGAAATCCCCACACGCCACGGCATCTTCAAGCCGGTCGAGCATGTGACCTACGACCTGCATTCTGGCGAGATCCGGGGCGTTGTCGGCGAAAGCGGTGCTGGCAAGTCCATGACCGGCAACGCCGTGATCGGCCTTCTGGATCCCCCGGCCCATGTCTCCGAAGGCGAAGTCTGGCTGAACGGTCGTCGGATTGACGAACTGGACGCCGAGGACAAACGCCGAATCCGGGGCAAAGAGATCGGGATGATCTTTCAGGACCCGCTAACCTCGCTGAACCCGTTGTTCACCGTGGGTGAGCAATTGGTCGAGACGATCCAGCTTCACCTCGGCCTTTCCGCTTCCGAGGCCAAAAAACGCGCTATTGCGCTGCTGGATCGCGTGTCCATCCCCGACCCGGCGGACCGTTTCAACCAGTATCCGCACCAGTTCTCCGGAGGGATGCGTCAGCGGGTGGTAATCGCGCTCGCACTCTGTACCGAGCCCAGTGTTCTGATCGCTGACGAACCCACAACGGCCTTGGATGTTTCTGTCCAAGCGCAGGTGCTGGATCTGATCAAGGAACTGGCGAAGGAGCGTCAGGTCGGCGTGATCCTCGTTACCCACGACATGGGCGTTATCGCCGACACCACCGACTCGGTAACCGTGATGTATTCCGGTCATGTGGTTGAAAGCGGAACGACCGATCAGATCCTCGGCGCACCGAAACATGAGTATACCAAATCTCTGATTGCCGCCGTGCCGCGCCCGCACACCAAAGTCGAGCGTTTCCCAGTGGTCAATTATGGCGAGCGGGAAAGAACCTTCAAGATCGACGATCTGGCGGCCCATTGGGAAAAGACCGATCTGTCCAAATCCGGCAAACTGCTGGAAATCGAAAACATTACTAAGACGTTCCTGCAAAAGGGCGGGCTGCTGCCCTCGCAACGCAAGTACTTCACTGCCGTCGATCAGGTGAGTTTCGACATTCGCGACGGTGAGGTTTTCGGCCTTGTCGGCGAAAGTGGCTCTGGCAAGTCCACAGTCGCCCGGATGATTGGAACACTCTATCCCGTAGACGGTGGTAGGGTGATCTTTGACGGCGAAGACGTCACAGTGATGGAGGCAGAGGCCCTGCAAGCCTACCGCCGCCAGATCCAGATGATCTTTCAAGACCCGTTCTCCAGCCTAAATCCCCGCATGAGGGTCGGGGACCTCGTTGCCGAGCCCATCCATCATCACAAAATCCTGCCCAAGCCCGCTATTGAACCGCGCGTGCGCGAATTGCTTGACTGGGTTGGCCTGGCCAAGGACGCGTGGCGCAAGTATCCACACGAGTTTTCCGGTGGGCAGCGTCAGCGCATTTGTATTGCTCGCGCCCTCGCAACTCAGCCCCGTTTTCTGATCTGCGATGAGCCGACCAGCGCCCTGGACGTGTCCATTCAGGCGCAAATCCTGAACATTCTCAAAGACCTGCAGGAGCATCTGGGCCTGACTATGCTCTTTATCAGCCATGATCTCCCGGTCGTACGTCAGATGTGTGACCGGGTGGGCGTGATGCGACATGGGAAGCTGCTTGAAGTTCAGGAGACGGACGCGTTGTTCGAAGCTCCAGAGCATCCGTATACGCGGGAACTGTTGGATTTGATGCCACGGCTGAAGCAATTGGCATAACCGTAACGGTTTGGTCTTGCATCTGTTTTTCCAGAAGAAGTTGTTTGAGAGGCGCACGCGCAAGCGATCAACGGTAGTTTGAACTCAAACACCGACTTGAATTGGCTCCATCGCAAAGCGTCTGGTACTTGTTGTCGACCCATTTTCGGACCCAGACGAAGCCGAATGAAATGCAATCTCGGTCAATGAGGTCTGCGTCGAGGTCACAGCCGACGGAAGCAACGCGGTTTGCGACTTCAGAATTCAGGATATCCCTTGAAAGTCGGCTTTCCACGTCTCGACACGGAAGTACGCGAGACTTGTTAGGGACTGGGTGTCGGCCATTGGTCTCAAACCAAGCGGCTACGGTTCACACCCCCTATGCCGGACCAATGCATCAGAGAACTGACATCAGAAACAAGTCGGCGGCTGGATCCCAACCAACGCACTGTCCACTAGCGCGCATAGGCGCTGAGTTCCCGCCCCTGCAGAGCGGAAAATATCCGCTCTGCAGTTCCTGAGAAGAATCTGCGAGTGGCTAGAAGCGGTTTGTCTGCTTGCCGCCGAACGCAAACGGCACTCCGTCCGGATCACATAGGATGGGGATTTGAGCTTGAACGGTTTCGCTCACCTTCAAGGAGGCCGGACCTGCGCCTTTGGTTTCAGCAACACGGATGGGGTCGGGGACTGAAGTAACTTTAAGGCAAGGGACCCAAGATGCGTTTGAGGCGGTTGCCCAAGTCGCCGCATGCTGGATTGCAACAAGACGGCCCCGAGGCCCGAGGAGAGTGGCGCAATCCTGGTCCTTATCGGGAGACACCTGCCATCCGAAGAGTTCGATGTAGAACGCTTGCGGAAAGTCATCACCTTTGCCGATATACACTTCAGGGCCAAACTGCCGTCTCGGCACGGGGAAACTGTGCCGAGACAGCGAAATCCCCACCAACGCGCCGAGCGGATCGCGAACGAGTGCGTTGCGCCCGACGCCCGGCACCTCGAATGGCTCCCGAACGATTTTGCCTCCGAGCGTGTCGACGCGCTTGGCCGCCAGGTCCACGTCGGGGACCTCGATGTAGGCGACCCAGCCCTTCGCTTGCTCCGGAGGCGTCTCGATTAACCCCGCGCCCGCTTCGTCACCGGAGAGGGCGAGGACGAAATCCTGCTCACCGCCACCCCATGCAAAATCCGATGCCCGCTCGACTTCATAAGTCCAGTCGGCGACGTGCTGGTAGAATGCCATTGAACGCGCCCTGTCCGGTGTGAACAGGTCATGCCATACGATTTGACCGGCTTTCGACTGTGTCATCGCCTTACTTCCTGACATCTTTGAGTTTTTTGACTCCGCGGACCATCTTCCCGAACGCCTTGTCGCGCGACCTGCGTTCCGCAAGACTCGCCGAGTTAAACGCATCTTCGGCCATGAGCTTGCGCCATCTGCGAAGCCGATCGCCATCAAGAACACCCTCATCGATAGCCTTCAAAACAGCGCATTCCGGCTCAGATTCGTGCTGACAGTTCTTGAATCGACACTGTGCGGCCAACTCCTGAATGTCGGCGAAAAGATCATTGATGCCTTCCGCTGCGTCGGTGAGCTGCAGTTCCCGCATGCCCGGAGTGTCCAGGACCAGACAGCCATTGGGCATCGCATGAAGCTCGCGCCGCGTTGTCGTATGCCGCCCCTTTGCGTCGTCCTCTCGAATGGTTTGGGTTTCAATGGACTGGCTCTCGAGCAGCGCATTGGCCAACGTCGACTTCCCGACACCAGATGAGCCGAGAAACGCCACCGTCTTGCCGGGCTTGCACCAGGGAAGCAGTTTTGTCCGTGGCGCATCTCCGCGGGCGTCAAGGGCGACCACATCGATCATGTCCGATACCGCGCGAGCCGCGTCGACATAGTTCTGCGGGTCTGTCACGAGGTCGGTCTTTGTGACGACGATGACGGGTGTCATCCGTGCCTCAAAAGCCAGAGCTGCATAGCGTTCGAGCCGGGCCACCTTGAAGTCCTGATTGCAAGACGTGACGATAAAGGCCGTATCAATGTTCGCCGCGATCAGTTGTTCCTGCCGGTCGGTTCCGGGCGCACGCCGCTTTATGAGGCTTGTGCGCTCAAGAACCCGACTGGAGCGCGGACGTGTGGAGTCCAGCATCAGCCAGTCTCCGACAGTTGCGTCGGCTCCCGGCGGAAGTACCGTATCTATGCCGTCACCGACGACATGCAGCCCATTGCGATGCACTTCGACAACGCGAACGGGAGGTGTCGCCGACAAGTCCTCTACGCTGATCTGTTGGGCGAAAAACGGTTGCCATCCCAATGCCTGAAGAGGGCTGGGATTGGCGTGCGATCCGGCGTCGCTTGCGCGAAGCGGAAGGAAGTCGGAGTAATCCCTTGTCATAGGGTGTTCACTTTCATGTCTCTGGCCCAGGTCAGATTTGGGCGCTGATGGTAGGAAAGAGTGCGCACATCAAAACACTCCGTCGGCAACAAAGCGACGGCGGTGCTTCAGATTTTGAATATGCTCCGGGAGGCGCGCTGCCTCCCTTCCTTACCGGGACATAAAATCTCCATTTCCGATTAAGTGCACATAGGAAGACCGCGGGCAGAACACAACAGTTGACCGGTGATTTGGCGCACTTCGTCACTTCTCTGTAGCAACCGTTCAACACGAAGAAGAGTGTGTGAGCTTTACCCGCGTAGCAGCCTTTTGTGCTAGAAACAGCAGTTGACGGCACCGGGTCAAAATTTCCCCAAGGTCCTCCTTGGGCCGTTATCACACACCCCAACAAGCTGAATATTAGGCGGCTTCGTCCGCAATGCGCCTGTTGAATTGGACTATTAGCGACTGCTCCGAGCCATAAACTGACACTCGGTATCGAGTACGCTAAGCCGGATCGTGCGAGGCACACATACATTCAGAAACCGCACCTTTGGGAGGATGGATGTATGGTCATGCGAATTTTTCAGGTGACGAGGCGGTCAGGTAAAGAAGACGAGTTTTGCCGCTTTTTTCGCGACACTGCGATCCCGTTGATGAAAAGCACCCTTGGAATCGTGCACCTTTTTTCGGGGCGCGCCGAGAGGGTGGTCTTGACCCCTGAAACTGGTCCGAACCGAGTACGAGATTTTGGGTACATTTCTGGCAACAAGGGAGTCTGGCGATGCCGAGGAAACGATTCAGCGACGAACAGATTGTCTTTCGATTGTGGACAGGATGCTTCATCAGTCGATCAATCTAATACTCATGACGGGCTGACTGGCTTCGAACCGCAATTCCTCTGGAACGACACTACTTCAGGAAACCTCCCCACCTTTCTCGGAACATACTTGCATTCTTGCCTCTTGGCGTAGTCACCTATGTGTGACGAGCGGAGGAAGTCGATGAAGCCTTGGACAATCATGTTTTGTGCGTTCTGCACATTCGCTCTTGTCGCTTGTGCCCCAAAAGTTCGTACATATGAGAAGACCAATTCGGTTTCATTTTCGGCAAGGACAAACAGCGCACTTGGGCAGGCGGCGACCCGGCTCGGAGACCCCAAAGACGGCCGGTCCGGTGTCAAATTGATCAGCGACGGTGAACAAGCCTTGGTGTCGCGGCTCCTACTCGCTGCAGCGGCTGAACAATCGATCGACGCTCAATACTACCTTTTGCATAACGACCCGACAGGTCACCTCTTCGCGGCCAGCCTTTTGCAGGCGGCGGATCGAGGTGTACTTGTTCGCTTGCTTTTGGATGACATGGACACATCCGGATACGACGCGATGACAGCCGCTTTGGACTACCACGAGAATATTGAAATCCGTCTGTTCAATCCTTTCTGGCGCGACCAAAGCCTGATCATTGCCGGGCTCACGGACTTCAAGCGGATCAATCGCAGAATGCACAATAAGTCGATGACCGCAGACAACGTGTTCACAATTGTCGGTGGTCGGAATATCGGCGCCG
The DNA here is from genome assembly GCF_056537025.1 of Ruegeria sp. CH5. Lineage (NCBI taxonomy): Bacteria > Pseudomonadati > Pseudomonadota > Alphaproteobacteria > Rhodobacterales > Roseobacteraceae > Ruegeria > Ruegeria sp. CH5. The sequence goes on from NZ_JBQFQT010000001.1 coordinate 47,531, forward strand.
AGTACTTCCTGGCGCGGGAGGAAATGAACTACGCGGATCTGGATGTTCTGGCAGCCGGTCCTGTCGTAAATGAAGTTTCACACAGCTTTGACGAATATTGGAACAGTGAGTTCGCGGTTCCGGCCCGCGTGGTCGTCGGGCAACCTGAAGAATTTTCGCTTGGCCAAGCGCGAAGCAGACTGAATGATCTCGTAAAGGCGGCAAAGCAGACCCAGTACGGCGAAGCTCTCAGAAAATCTGCAAGGGAGAATTTTGCAGACGGCACGCTTTCCTTGGATTGGGTGCCCGCAAAACTCTACGCTGATCCGCCTTCCAAAGCCGCAGGGCTTGATAACTCAGATCCAATTCTTGCGTCGCAACTGCTGCCGTATTTCGAAGGTGCTGACAGGGAGGTCAATATCGTTTCGGCCTACTTCGTGCCACGCAACAACGGCGTGAAGTGGATGACCGAACTGGAAAACCGAGGTGTCGACGTCAAAGTCGTAACCAACTCGCTTGCTTCAAACGACGTAGCACCAGTCTATGCGCACTACGCCAAGAAACGCCGGGCGTTGCTGCGCGGTGGGGTCGAGCTCTATGAATTGCGGCCTGACGCTTATCAGGTCCAACGTCGTGGAATAAACTGGGCTCAATCTCGGTCAGGTCTTCATTCCAAAGCGTTCGCTGTCGATGACCGATATCTGTTTGTCGGTTCGTTCAATTGGGACCCGCGTTCAGTCAACATCAACACGGAAATGGGCATTCTCATCGACTCTCCTGCGCTGACCGCACAAACCATGGGAGCTTTGGACGATGCGATTCCAGCATATACGTATCATGTGACGCTGGAGAGTGCTGGCCAACTCAAATGGAGAACACGGGGCGAGAACGGAGAAATTCTTGAATATGACTCAGAACCAACGGGTTCGGCTTGGGATCATATCGTGGCTGGATTTTTCAGTATTTTGCCAATCGGCTCTCAGCTTTAGTAGCGTGGGAGAAGGTCCGTTCCTCTACTGTGCTGTTGACGTTCTATCAATTGCATCGCGCTTGTGGCAGTCTTCTTCGCATTTTAAGAAAAGTGGATAAGCAGGAGGGGCAAATGGAAATTCGAACCACATCCGGGCGCGGCCGTTTATATGACAGCGTCCTGGACACGGTCGGCAACACGCCGTGCATTCGCATCAACAAAATCGCGCCGGCCAACGTGACGGTCTACGTCAAGTTTGAAGCCTTCAACCCCGCGGGCTCGGTCAAGGACCGCCTTGCGCTGAACATCATCGAAGCGGGCGAAAGGGAAGGTCGGCTGAAACCCGGGCAAACGGTCGTCGAGGCTACCTCGGGAAATACCGGGATAGGTCTTGCGATGGTATGTGCCGCAAAGGGTTATCCGCTTGTGGTCACTATGGCTGACAGCTTCTCGGTGGAACGCCGCCGGTTGATGCGGTTTCTTGGGGCCAAGGTTGTGCTGACGCCTCGTGCGCTCAAGGGTTTTGGGATGTACTCCAAGGCCAAGGAGTTGGCCGAGGCAAATGGCTGGTTTCTCGCCAGCCAATTCGAGACAAGCGCCAACGCCGACATCCACGAGGCCACGACAGCGAGGGAAATACTCAGTGATTTCGAAGGAGAGCGGCTTGACTACTGGATCACCGGTTATGGAACAGGCGGTACCGTTTCGGGCGTGTCGCGCGTGCTCAAGCGCGATCGCCCTGACACCAAGATCATCCTGACCGAGCCTGCAAACGCTGCGATTGTCGGGTCTGGCTACGTGAACACCCGCAATGAGGCCCATCAGCCTACTGAGAGCCATCCGGCTTTCGAGCCGCATCCCATTCAGGGTTGGACGCCCGATTTCATCCCGTATGTGCTTCAGGAAGCTCTGGACAATGCTTATTATGATGAACTGCTTCCCGTCGCCGGAGCGGACGGTATCACCTGGTCCAGGCGTCTGGCCGCAGAGGAGGGGATTTTCACCGGAATCTCAGGGGGGTCCACATTTGCCATCGCAATGGAAGTGGCCAAAAGCGCCCCGGACGGATCGGTGATGCTGGTGATGCTGCCCGACACAGGCGAACGGTATCTTTCGACACCGCTCTTTGAAGGGATTGCCGAAGATATGACGGATGAGGAACGAGCGATTTCCATGTCGACACCAACGGCGCAAATGCCGTCTGATTGAGCCGGGTCTCGTTGCTCGTCGATGCAGGTATTTGACCGTTCGATCTGCGGCGTTGATGCCGTCTGAAAGTCTGCGGACAGCGTGGTTGCCGCAATGCGTGGCCAGACGGTCAAACGATCCGGTTGGGTTGCGATTCAGAAGTTGAGCGGACTTCAACCGATGGCCGCCGAGTTCCCTGTGTCAAAGCCGCGTCTGTGCGGTGGAATGCTGACCTGAAGCGTCAAGCCTATCGTTGACCAACGATGTTGCACCGTCAACTGAACGGCGTTTGGGCGCCCTTCCGCAACGCAAAGTCAGCCTTTGGTTTGTTTAAGCGAGAGGTGCACAAGGTTCGTCGGAGCCAGCCGGAGCGCACGGGTTTCCCGCGCAGGGCCAGAGAGACCTATGTGAATCGCTCGTGGCTTGATTTGACGGCGACACGGGGCCCACACTCAAGTCTCACGAAATGCTTTCGCAAAGTAGTCGCTGAACGGTTTGATCAGGTAGGCAATCGGTGTTCTGTCCTGCGTCCGTATGAAGGTTTCGACCGGCATTCCAGGGACCAGAGGTGTTTCCGCGGGCAGTTTTTTCTGCTCGCCGGCGTTCAGTGCGATCTCGGCTGTGTAGTAGGTCTGGTTTGTCGAAGCTTCCTCGAACGCATCCGCAGAAACCAGGGTGACCCGTCCTGTCAATTCGGGCGTCTTGCGCTGATCCATGGCCGAAAAGCGCAAAACGACATCTTGTCCGACGAACATCTGGTCGACGTGAATGGGGTCGACGCGGGCACTTATGATCAGCGGACGATCCTGCGGAACCAGGTACAATACCGGATCAGCCGGTTTCACAACCGCGCCAAGGCTGAAGATGTTCAATCCGTGTACGACCCCAGAGACAGGCGCCGTGATTTCAAGGTTGGCGATACGCTCTGCAATATTCGTCGTTTCCTCGCGCAACTCCAGTTCCCGATACCGTAGGTCCCTGAGGCGGGTAATGGCATCTTCGCGACGTTTGCTTTGCAATTTGAGGATCTGAATCTCGATTTCTGTCTTTCGCCCTTCGGATTCCGCGATACGGGCTGTCAGGTCACCCATCGTGCCGCTCAGGCGTGCCTCTTCCCGTTGCAATGACAGAACGCGGGATGCGGGGGCCAATCCGCGTTCAAACAAAGACTCCTGATCCGTCAGTTCCTTTCGGATCAGGTCCAGCTGGGTGGCAAGCGCCAGTTTTTGAGCATCAATCCCGACAATCTGGCTGTCGATCTGACCAACCCTTTTGACTTGCTGATCGATCTCCTGCGCGATGGATTGCTTGCGCGCCACAAACAATCGTTCCTGCCCATAGACCAAGTCCGCGATGTCGATGTCCAAAGATGCGGCTTGCTGAAGTATGGGATCAAAGCGAATTTCTTCGTTTCCGTCTCTTTCCGCCTCAAGCCGGCCGCGGCGGGCCATGAGTTCGTAAAGCTCTTTTTCGACGATCGCCAATTTGGTGGCAAGGTCATTGGATGCCAGCTTGATCAGGACATCACCGGCCTCGACCAGGGACCCTTCGTCGACAAGTATCTCGGCGACCACGCCGCCATCGGGGTGTTCCACAACCTGTTGATTTTGATCGACTTCAATTCGACCGCTGGCAACTATTGCCCCGGCAATATTGGTCGTGAAGGACCAATATCCAAAGCCTCCAAGCAACAGCATCAGACCCACGAGACCCACGAGCACTGGTCCGCGCGCTGACCAGGAAAGGGACGAGTTGATGTCGGACCGTTCCGGTTTCATTTCAGGCCTCCCTGTCTGGCGGTTTTTGCGATTTGTTCGTGGTTGATAACGAGTTTCCGAAGCACGTCTTTCTTGGCGCCGAAGTCCCGGACGGTGCCGTTTTCAAGCATTATCAGCTTGTCGCATTCCTGGATTGCGGCCGGCCGATGGGCCACGATCAACACGGATTTTCCGTTTGCCTTGAACTCTTCAATTGCGCGATTGACCGCGGCACTGCCTTCGACGTCGAGGTTTGAATTTGGTTCGTCCAGCACCAGCAAAACGGGGTCGCCGTACATGGCGCGGGCGAGGCCGATACGTTGCATCTGACCACCGGACAGTTGCCCTCCGTTTGCCGATACGTAGGTGTCGTAGCCATCAGCGAGCCGTAGTATCATCTCATGCGCATCTGCCTTCTTTGCGGCTGCCACGACAGCGGCATCGTCCGGCTCGGGCGCCATTCGGGCAATGTTTTCGGCAATGGTGCCGTCGAACAGCTGAAACCGCTGCGGAAGATAGCCGATGAGGCCGCCAAGTTCGGTCGAGCCGTATTGATCCAGCGCGGCGCCATCCAGCCGGATCGTGCCGCTGTGCGGACGCCATACGCCAGTCAAGGATCTGGCAAGTGTGGATTTCCCCGCGCCGGACGACCCAATCAAGCCAACTGCTTCGCCGGGGTTCACGTTGAAGGAAACGGATTTCAGAGCGGCTTGCCGTGAGTTCGGCGGAAAGACGGTCAGGTTTTGAACAACCAACTTGGCTTTGGGTTTCGGCAGTCGCGTATTCACACGTTCGGGGGGTACGGTGCCGAGCAGTTCGGCCAGATTGTCCCAGCCTCTTTTTGCGGTCTGAACCAACTGCCATTGCGCCACAAGCTGCTCCATCGGTGCCAGCGCCCGGCCCAGCAGGATTGAGCTGGCAATCATTGCGCCTGCAGTCAGTTCCCCCTGAAGCACAAGAAATGCACCGACACCAAGGATGGCCGACTGCAAAAACAACCGGAAAGTCTTTGTTACGTTGGCAAAGCTGCCGCTTACGTCAGCCGAGCGGATCTGCTCCTTCAGCGCCCGGTCGCGCAAGGCCTTCCACCGCGTGAAGGTCGCATCGCGCATACCCATCGCCTCAACGATTTCGGCTTCGTTCCGCAACTGGTTGGACATTGCTTCGGACGAGGCGACAGCGCGGCTGGCATTCGACATGGGCCGTGCCGAAAAAAATCGGTTCAAGCCGGTCAGTGCCAAGATGACCAAGCCACCCAGCGCGGCGACAGCACCAAGCCAAGGGTGGAATATCCAGATGCCCAAGAGGAAGACGGGAGTCCAAAACACGTCGAAAAAGGCCATTGGAACCGGAGAAGACAAAAGCCGCTGAACAGCCTCAAGATCGCGCAGGCCGGTTTCCGTTTGATCGTCCGGAGCGACCGAGGCTTTGCGCAGCACCGCCTCGAATACCCGACGGTCAAGCCGTGCCTGAAAACGTGCCGCGACGCGTCCGAAAATTCTTCCCCGAGCATATTCAAGCAGGCCCAGAATGCCGTACAAGAACGCAACAAGCACCGAGAGAGCGACCAGCGTTTCCACGGATCGGCTGCCCAAAACCCGGTCGTACACCTGCAGCATGTACAATGGCCCTGTCAGCATCAGAAGGTTGGTGAAGCAACTGAGAACACCGACAAAAACGTACAGCCGCCAGCTTTGCCGACGCACTTCGCGAAGTTCCTGACGCCCCATTTCAACTACGAATTTGGGTTTTCCCATTGGCCGTCACCTTTGTTCTCAACTGATGATCGATACGCTGATCTGACCCGGTTGGATTTGTTTTTGGTTTCGGCCTCAGCGAGCCCGGGAACGCTCTACGCGCCACCGCCGGGGACATATCGTGATTCAGAAATATTTGATCCGAACGGCCTGTGCGCTCCGTACCAGCGGTAAGCCAATCGTTGGCTTGCAAATCTCAGGTGGAGGAAATTATGACGACAATTGCAGGAATTGCCGCAGGAAATCCAAGCTTTAGCATTCTTGTCGCAGCAATAGGTTTTATCGATGACCAGAAGGGGACTGACTACCTCGGTGTCCTCAGTGGAACGGCTGGTGACTCTTCTGCGACCTACACGGTTTTTGCCCCGACAAACGCGGCATTCGGGCAGCTCGCAGCTGATCTGGGTTTTGCGGGCGACGTTACTGACACCGCAGCCGTAACCGCATTTCTGACCTCTCTGAACGAAGATCCGGTCGAAACCGCAACGCTGCTTGAGACGATCGTCACCTATCATGTTGCAGCAGGCACCCAAGGTTCGTCCGAGATTGCGTCGGCGGGTTCGGTGACCTCACTTCAGGGCGGAGTGATCGATGCGTCCGAATTGCCGACACTTGGCGATCTGGAGCCGGACCTCATCAACCCGTCGCTGGTGCAGACAGACATTCTGGCGGACAATGGCGTGGTCCACGTGATTGATCGGGTTCTGCTGCCGATCGATCTGCCAGGCAATGACGCCCCGACGATCACCGAAACCGTTCTTGCGGTAAGCGGCGCATCCGGCTTTGACGAAAACGGGGGTGATTTCGACATTCTTCGAGAAGCCCTGATCGCGGCTGATCTGGCGGGCGCCCTGAATGACCCGAATGCCGATCTTACGGCCTTTGCGCCGACCGATGACGCGTTTATCGCGCTCTCCAACTCGCTGGGATACGAAGGCAGCGATGAGGGCGGAGCTTTTGCATACCTTGTTGACGCACTGCGTTTGCTTAACGGCGGAAACGATCCCATCGAGCTGTTGACAACGGTGCTGACCTACCATGTCTCGGGTGAAAGCCTGCAGGCCAGCCAGGTTCTGGCATCTGAGGAAATCGAAACGCTCCAGGGCGGAACGATTGGTGTGGATGCCGAGACCCTTACCCTTATCGACGCCGATCCGGACATTCAGGATCCAAGCCTCATCGCGACCGACATTCAGGCGTCTAACGGTGTGATTCATGTGTTGAACGGCGTTCTGCTGCCCGCCGATCTGCTGCAATCTGACGGTTCCGGGGCAGTCGATTTCGTCATCGGAGACGATGGTCGCGAAGTCATCCGCACGGGCCGGGACAATGACCTGATCGATGCCAAGGGCGGCAACGATATCGTTTTCGCAGGAAGTGGGGACGATCTGGTTCTCGCCGGTGACGGTCGGGACAAGGTTTTCGGCGGCAAGGGTGACGACACCCTGAACGGCGAGGGCGGAAACGACATCATCTTCGGCGGCCGTGGAAATGACGAGATCGCGGGCGGTGCCGGAAACGACAAACTCATCGGCGGCTCGGGCTCTGACAGCTTCGTCTTCGAACAAGGCGGCGGACATGACACTGTGTTCGGCTTTCGCGCAGGTCGCGACAAGATCGACCTCAGCGCCTATGGCTTCACAGACTATGAGGAGGTCGAGGATGCGATCAGCGGCCGTTTCTTCAAGACCAAGATCGATTTGGGAGACACGGAAATCTCGTTGTTCGGCGTCCGCGCCAGCAGCCTAGACGAAGGTGATTTCATTCTCTGATAGGCTAGCCCGCCTGAACTGACCAAAACTGTTTGGGCGGGCTTTTCTTGTTGAAACGGCTTCACAATATTTTTCGGGAACAGTGTTTTCGGCGTGTGTGGCGATAGCCGGGGCAAACGCCGATACTTGCCTTAAGTTATTTATTTTCAACACTTTTAGCCTTTTGGCCTGCGTGCATCCTGCAAGACGCAGGCACCCAATCAAGGTCGAAAACTCGTGATTACAGCGGTGCCCGGCGAGGTCGGGCCACGCATCGCGCGAAGCTCACCGCTGGCATCCTCAAGGCGGACTTCTCTGGCCACCATCGGCTGTATGTCTACGTCACCCCGCTCGATCAGGCCAAGCAGACGCGGGTACTTCCAGGACGGCATGCCCCGGGTGCCAAAAACCGAGAGCTGTTTGGAATATATCGCGCGCATGTTCATGCGCATCCAACCGTCACCCGACGGCATCCCAATCTGCACATGACGGCCCAAGATCGCGAGGCACTCCAGTGAAGCGTTCGTCGTGGTTTCGATGCCCAGAGCTTCGATGGAAACTTGCGCTCCTCCACCGGTGATTTCCAGGATCGCGGTCGCCGCATCCTCTTTGGATGCATTGACCGTCGCGTCCGCGCCGTGGAGTTTTGCGTGCTCGAGTTTCTCATCGACCACATCCACCACGACAACCCGGCATCCTAGCATTTTCGCAAGCAAGAGGACGGACAGACCAATTCCTCCGGTTCCATGAACAGCAACCCATTCGCCCGCAGCAACGTCTGCTCGGTCCGTCAAAGCATGCCATGCGGTGGTGACGCGGCAGCCAAGGCCGGCGGCGAGGGCAGGGGAGAGTGTGTCTGGCAAGTGAACCAAGTTATGGTCAAAAGGCACCGCAACATATTCCGCATAGGCGCCCGGTGCGCCAAATCCGGGAACGATCTGGTTGGCGCAGGTATTCGACACTCCGGTTTGACAGGCATGGCAATTGCCGCAGCCCAGGATGAATGGGGCGATGAGGCGATCACCCACCTTGTGTTTCGCATTCGACCCGGCCTCGACAACGGTTCCACAGTACTCGTGCCCCAGAATGGAGCCGTTTTGAACTTTCGGGTGGGCACCGGACCAGCCGTGGTAGTCCGAGCGGCACACGCCGCAGGCGGCGACCTCCAAGACCACTCCGTTGTCGGGGCAGGTTGGGTCCGGGACCGTTTCAATCGAAAGGTCCTCGTTGAACTCTCTGACGACTGCAGCTTGCACTTCGCGCTCCCAAAATGGTTTCTTCGACCCAGAAATCCCGTCCCGTCAGAACTAGACGGGTCGGTCGCCTTTCACGGTTACACGCCGCCCCTTTCGTTCCGCGGGCCAATAGTCCCAGATGGCACGATGCATACAGCAACGATTGTCCCAAAACGCCATATCGTTGAGCGACCACCGGAACCGGATTTGATAGTTGATCTGTTCGGCATGCTCGAAAAGCATGTTGAGGATCGCCTCACTTTCCTTGTCCGACAAGCCGATAATCTTCGTTGTGAACGTTCGGTTGACGAACAGCGATTTTCGTCCTGTCTCGGGGTGAGTTCGGACGATCGGATGAATTGCTTCGGGGCAATCAATATCCGCGTCCTTTTGGCCCCGGTCGCTGTACCGGCCCTTGTAGATGTGTTCGGAGCTGTGGAGGGCGGACAGTCCGTCGAGCATGCTTTTGATCGGTTCGGACAGATCGTCGTAAGCCGCATACATATCGCTGAACATGGTGTCCCCGCCGCAAGGAGGGGCAATGTGGATCTGAAGCATTGTTCCCAATGGGGGCGTCTCATCACATGACACGTCCGAGTGCCAGAACTCACCGTTGGCTACCTTTGAATTTTTAGTGGCATGGATCTCGAATATCTCCGGATACCCTTCCATCGTTGGGGCTGCGGGGTGTGCGTGGAGCGGCCCGAAGCGTTTCCCAAACTCGATGTGCTGCGCAGGCGGTATCTCTTTCTGCTCTTTGAAGAACAGAACCTGATAGGTGTGAAAGGCATCGCGGATCTCGGCGAACTGGTCTTCGGGCACAGGCTGGCTCAAATCGACCCCATAGATCTCGGCCCCGAAGTTAGGAGCGAAAGGCTTGGCAACGATGGACGTGTAGGTGTTGGACTTTGGGGCAACCATGGGGACCTCAGGGTGCTGTTTCATTTAGCTTGTTTCGCGCAGGGTACAGATCAAAAAATGTAAACAAAAACGAAAATGATTTGATCCATCGGTGAAAATCTCTCACCTTTTTGCGGGTCCGGCAAAAGTGGCGAGGTCTTTGAGATGAGCATTCGAGCGTTGCGAACTTTGATCGCAATACATCGGCATGGAAGCTTTCGAGCAGCATCGGAGGCCGAGCATCTGACGCCGTCGGCGGTAAGCCATCAGATGCGGAATCTTGAAGCCATGTGGGGGCTCGACTTGTTTGACCGGTCGGCGAAGACACCCAAACTGACCAGTGCGGGGCTCATGCTTGTTGAAGAAGCGGCGGCGGTCGTCGCCGCGTATGATGGCCTGGCTGACAAGGTGAGATTGGACAAGGAACTTGCCGGCGAGATCATCTTGGGTGCAGTTCCAACGACTTTGACGGGTTTGGTGCCTGCTGCGTTATCAAGGCTGAAGTCAGAACATCCTGACGTGCGTGTCAGAATTGTTCCGGGCTTGACCAATCAGCTGCTGTTGCAGCTGGACCGGAAGCAGGTTCACGCAGCAATCATCTCACGCCCGGATATTCTGCCGAAGTCGCTGGAGTTCTCGGAAATCGTGACCGAGAAACTGGTCCTGCTCGTCTCGGAAAACACTCCGGACCTTTCTCCCGAAGAGCTTCTCGGCGCACTGCCGTTTATTCGGTTCACTCGCGACGCGGTTGTGGGGAGGCAGATCGAGACCTGGTTGCAAAGGATGGGTATAGAAGTCAAAGACGCCATGGAGCTTGAAAGCCTTGAGGCAATATCAAGCATGGTCGCCGCTGAACTCGGGGTCTCGATCATACCTGACAGTCGTCTGGCGTCTTATGACCATTTGCGGCTCAAAAAAATTCCTCTGGAGCAGTTCGGACCCCGACGCATCGTCGGTCTTGCGAGTGTGGCAATGTCACCCCGTGCCAGAATGGTAGACGCAGTCCGGGGCGCACTACTGGATGCGGTGGGAGCTTAGCCGGTTCTCTGGCGGAGCCGTAGCCCCTGATTGCTTTCGAGAATTGCTTTGGTGGCTGCACGTCATTGAAGCCAGAAGCCGGTAGAGTGGCGGCGATGACTTTCGCTGCACCCAGAACCAGTTTCGTCATCGACGGCCGGGCTGCTGTTCGCTCGAAAACTGTGCATTTATCTATAGGCCGCCAACTGGAAAAGCCCGTACAACTTGCAAAGTTTGAATTGATCGTCACACTTCTCGTATGAGCGAGTATTTTGATGAGATGTTCAACGGCGACGGGTCTCTCAGAGGTCCGTACGAAGAGATCGGACGTTGGTTCAATGCGGAAGATGTCTCACGGCTGAGGGCCAAACAGCGCGAAGCCGAAGAAGTTTTCAGGCTGACGGGGATTACTTTCAACGTCTACGGCAAGACCGAGGCCGAAGAACGTTTGATCCCATTTGATATCGTTCCGCGCGTGATTTCAGGGCGCGAATGGCAGCGTCTGGAACGCGGCATCGAACAGCGGGTTCGGGCGATCAATGCGTTTCTTCACGACATCTATCACCGACAGGAAATCGTGCGTGCCGGTCGCGTGCCGGCAGAGATGATTGCCAGCAACGAAGCCTTCCTGCCGCAGATGCTGGGTGTCTCACCGCCGGGGCAGGTCTACACCCATGTGGTTGGCGTCGATCTGGTGCGTACCGGGCCAGACGAGTTCTTCGTGTTGGAAGACAACGCCCGTACGCCGTCCGGGGTCAGCTACATGCTCGAGAACCGGGAAACCATGCTGAAGATGTTCCCCGAGCTTTTCAGCGCCACGAATGTGCGCAATGTATCCGATTATCCCCGCAATCTGAGACGCTCGCTTGCGTCCAGTGCGCCGGCCTGCGCGGACGGCGAGCCGACCGTCGCGGTATTGACACCGGGGATCTATAATTCAGCCTATTTTGAACATGCGTTTCTGGCCGATCAGATGGCCGTGGAACTGGTCGAGGGCCACGATCTGCGGGTTGTCGATGGGCGCGTCTGCATGCGCACCACGCGAGGTTACAAACCAATCGACGTTCTTTACCGCCGGGTTGACGATGATTTCCTGGACCCGCTGAATTTCAACCCGGACAGCGCGCTGGGCGTTCCCGGCATTCTGGACGTCTATCGGGCTGGGGGTATTACGATCGCCAACGCACCGGGCACGGGCATTGCCGATGACAAGGCAATCTATTCCTACATGCCTGAAATCGTTGAGTTCTACACGGGTGAGAAGCCTCTGCTCAAAAACGTTCCTACGTGGCGCTGCAGCGACCCCGAGTCGCTGTCCTACGTATTGAACAACCTGTCCGACCTTGTCGTCAAAGAGGTGCACGGCTCGGGCGGCTATGGGATGCTGATCGGTCCGACCGCCAGCAAGAAAGAGATTGCGGCCTTCCGTGACAAGCTCAAGTCGCGGCCGTCGAACTATATCGCGCAGCCCACGTTGTCTCTCTCGACAGTACCAATCTTCGCCCGTTCGGGACTTGCCCCCCGGCATGTCGATCTGCGGCCGTTTGTTCTGGTCTCCCCGGATGGGATCGAGATCACCCCCGGTGGCCTGACGCGCGTTGCGCTGAAAAAAGGGTCTCTGGTCGTGAATTCAAGCCAAGGCGGCGGGACCAAAGACACCTGGGTTCTGGAGGACTGACCATGCTGGGAAAAACTGCTGGCGGGTTGTTCTGGATGTCCCGGTATCTTGAGAGGGCGGAAAACACGGCCAGACTGCTTGAAACAGGTCAGAGGATGGCGCTGACCCGGACCAAGAATTCCGATGCGGAATGGGGATCGGTTCTGAAAACCGCCGGCGTTTTCGGTGGTTACAGCGCCAAATATGATGAGATTTCAAAAGACAATGCCGTGGATTGGATGTTGCGAGATGCCGACAACCCATCCTCGATCAAGTCTGTCATCAAGCAGGCGCGAGACAACGCGCGTCTTGTTCGAACCGCATTGACCCATGATGTCTGGAGCGCGGTGAACGCCACGTGGATGCAGATTGATCAAGCCATGAAGCGCCGCGTGAACGAGAGAGACCTGCCGGGGACGCTGGAGCTTATTCGTCAACAGGCGGCTCTGGTTCGTGGCGCAACGCTAGGGACCATGCTGCGCAACGATATTTTTGATTTCACCCGGATCGGCACCTTTGTCGAGCGGGCCGACAATACCGGGCGCATCCTGGACGTGAAGTACTATGTTCTTCTGCCGACGGCCTTTTCGGTCGGCTCGTCACTGGACAACATCCAATGGGAAAGCATTCTGCGGTCCGTGGGTGCAGGTGGTGGCTATCGCATGACCCACGGCCAGAATACCCGGCCGTCGGAAATCGCTCAGTTTCTGATCCTCGATCAGCGGATGCCTCGCAGCCTGCATTTCTGCTGCAGGAAAATCCAAGAGAACCTTTCGTATCTCAGCAAAGACTATGGCTTTGCGGGGCCGTCGGTTACGGCGGCCAATGCGCTGTCCGAGAAGTACCTCGACCGGCAGATTTCCGATATCTTTGACCTTGGGCTACACGAGTACATTCAGGATTTTTTGAAGGATCTCGGATACTTGAGCCGCCAGATTGAAGTTGACTACCGGTTCTATGAGTGACCAATGAAACTGCATATTCGCCACGAGACACGATACGATTTCGACGCGCCGGTTCCCTTTGGCCTGCAGCAGCTGAGAAAAACTCCCAAATCCTTCCGCAATCAGAATATCCTCTCTTGGAGCACCGAAGTGACCGGGGGGCGCAAGGAGCTGAGCTTTGAGGACTACCATCGCAACACGGTGGAACTGATCAGTTTCGAAGCGAATACCCAAAGCATCTCATTAATCTCCGAGGGTGTTGTTGAGGTTGAAGACACGCATGGTGTGTTGGGACGTCACGAGGGCTCGACGCCGTTGTGGCTTTTTCAGCGGAGCACGCCTTTGACAACGCCGGGCAAGGGTGTTGCAGACGTGATTGCCGCTTTGCCGGATGGTGAGCCGCTAGAGCGGATGCATGCCCTGTCCGAAAGCGTTCGGGCTCAGGTCTCCTACGAAGTGGGAGGCTCGCACCCGGACTGGAGCGCAGAAGACGCTCTCAAGGCCGGGCGCGGCGTGTGTCAGGACCACGCGCATGTGTTCATCACTTGCGCGCGAAAGATCGGCGTGCCGGCCCGCTATGTCTCGGGTTACCTGATGATGAACGAAACCGAATTGCAGGATGCCACTCACGCGTGGGCCGAGGTTCATTTGGACGGGCTCGGCTGGGTTGGATTCGACGTGTCCAACGGGATTTCACCCGATGACAGATACGTGCGTGTCGCAACCGGTCTGGACTATGCCCAGGCGGCCCCGGTAATAGGAAACAGAATTGGGGCAGCGGGCGAGCAGTTGACGGTTCAATTGCAGGTCGCACAGCAGTAACGGAGAACCTGATGACCTATGCTGTGGGCATGCGGCTGAATCGCGGACTGGTTTTCATGTCGGACACGCGCACGAATGCAGGTGTCGACAACGTGTCCACCTTCAACAAGATGTTCAATTGGACCGTCGAAGGCGACCGTTCAATCACCTTGTTGACGGCTGGCAACTTGGCGACCACCCAAGCCACCATAAGCCTGCTGGAAGAACGTACGAAAGCACCGGAAGACCGGTCGCCGTCGATCCTTGAGGCGCCGACGATGTTTCAGGTCGCCCAATTGGTTGCGGCGACGCTGAACGACGTCATCGAGGGGCATTCCCGAGCGGGCCAACAGGCAGACAGCGCCTTTCACGCGACCCTGATCCTGGGGGGGCAGATCAAAGGCGGCCCGTCGCGCCTGTTTCTGATCTATCCCGAGGGCAATTTCATCGAGGCCGGTGAGGATACCCCGTTCTTTCAGATCGGTGAGACGAAGTACGGCCGCCCCATACTGGTACGCGCGTTTGATCCGGACATGAGCTTTTCCGAAACGGTAAAGCTGTTGCTGGTCAGTTTCGATTCAACGATCAAGGCCAATTTGTCCGTCGGTGCACCGCTTGATCTGCTGCTTTATGAGGAAGACAGCCTTACGGCCGGCACGCGTTCAAGGTTCGAGCCTGACGATCAGTACTTTCGGACCATATCCGAAGGGTGGGGCGATGCGCTGAAGGTCGCCCTGTCAAAGCTTCCGGCATACGAAGCCTGAGGAGCGAAGTCTTGTGCTCCCGCAGGGCGCAGGTTTCAGGCTGCCAGACCCTCAGCAGCCATTTGACTCAGGGTCACTCAGATAGGCGATCATCTGGTCCAGGTCGCGGCGAATCCCGTGCAGGTCTTTGATCTTTTGATCCACATCGGCCAACTTGCTTTTTAGGTTCGCGATCACCTCGGGCCGCGGGATAGTGATTTCCGGGTCTTCCGGAAGGAAGCGCTTGATTTCCGACAGAGAAAAGCCAAGCGACTTGCTCATTGCGATGGTCTTGATGCGGGAAATCATTGCGTCGGGATAGTCGCGATAACCATTCTCCAGACGCTCGGGCGGTGGGATCAGGCCGTGTTTTTCGTAGAACCGAATGCTTGACGCTGACACACCTGTGGCTTTTGCCAATTTTCCGATCTTCATGCCCTTGACCTTCAACCATTGTCGAAGGTTTATATCACCTGGGATCGAGAAGAAAAGGATCCCAAGATGACTGTTTCACCGCTGTTTCAACCGCTCACATTGCCAAATGGCGCGGTTCTCAGAAACCGTCTGGCAAAAGCTGCAATGGAAGAAAGTCTGGCGGCTTTCGGGCAGGTGCCAGACGAGAAAATTCACCGGCTTTACCGCCGCTGGGCCGCGGGCGGGGCGGGCCTGTTGATCACCGGCAACGTAATGGTCTCGGCTGATGCGCTGTCCGGCCCCGCCAGCGTGGTTCTGGAAGACGGAACTGATCTTGCGCCTTTCCGGGAATGGGCCGAGGCAGGGCAGATGCGCGGCGGAGCAATCTGGATGCAGATCAATCATCCCGGTCGTCAGGTCCTGGCGAGCCTGGGAGAAGAAGCGCTGTCGGCGTCCGACGTTCCGGTCGAGATCCCCGGTATGTCCAAAAATTTCAACCCGCCGCGGGCCCTGACCGAGGCCGAAATTCAAGACCTGATTGCCCGTTTTGCTCGAACAGCCGCGTTGGCCGAAGAAGCAGGATTTGACGGCGTTCAGATACATGCCGCCCACGGCTATCTTATCAGCCAGTTTCTATCGCCCTTGACCAATCGCCGTACCGACCATTGGGGCGGCTCTTTGGAGAATAGGGCGCGCTTCCTTTTTGAGGTCGTTCGCGCGATCCGGGCCAGCGTGTCCAGGAGTTTTACCGTTTCGGTGAAGCTGAACTCGGCTGATTTTCAGAAAGGTGGATTTGGGCAGGATGATGCCAAATGGGTGGTCAACCAACTTGGCGATATGGCTATTGATCTGGTCGAATTGTCCGGCGGTTCCTATGAGAGTCCGGCCATGCAGGGCAGGCAGGAGGATGGCTCCAGCACGGCCCGGCGCGAAGCCTATTTTGTAGACTTCGCGCGGGAAATCGCTGCTAACGCGAAAATGCCGATCATGGTGACCGGCGGCATTCGCTCTCGGGCTGTTGCCGAGGATGCATTGGCCAACAACCGGGGCGGGATTGGCGTCTCGGTTCTTGGGGTGGCCCGCGCGATGGCGTTTGAACCTGATCTTGTCGAAAACTGGCGGAATGGCAAATCAGAGTCGGTCAATATCCCGGAAGTGTCTTGGAAAAACAAAAGGCTGGCGGGGTTCGCCTCGATGGTGCTGGCGTATTTCCAGCTTGAACGACTGGCAAATGGCAAGCCACCGAGAGTACCGCACTCGGCGTTTCTCGCGCTGATGCGAAATCAGATGCGGGCGAAGCGATGGACGAAACGTTACCGTTCCTGGCGCGATGCCCGAGCATAATGTGGTCAGGGATGCCTAAAGCAGGGATCCAACGGCGTTTGTGCGGGTAATCACCATGTGGCGGCACCTTTGACGCTCGGCTTCCGGCGCCGACCGGAGGTGTTTCTTCCGTTGCCGCCAGTGGCGGAACCGGGCGCACCTTTACCCAAGGTGCGTCCGGACCTTTTGCCTGCTCGCCCTTGCTATCCAAGCAACCCTGGCAGGGTCAGCGAGATAGCGGGCACAAAGGTGATCAGCATCAGGGCGACCAGAATTGCCAGGTAAAAGGGCCATATCGTCCGAACCGCCTTTTCCATCGGCAGTTTGCCAACGGCGCAGCCGACAAACAGGCAGGAGCCAACCGGAGGAGTGCACAGTCCCAGGCCCAGATTCACCAGCAAGATCATTCCGAACTGCAGGGGATCAATGCCAAGGCTGTTGGCAACCGGCAGGAAGATCGGCGTGCAGATCAGGATCAGGGCCGCCATGTCCATGATCATACCCAGAAGCAACAAAACCGCATTGATCATCAGCAGGATAAGGATCGGGTTTTCCGTCAGGCCTGTCAGCAGATCCACCGTTTTGTCCGGCACTCTGTAGAAGGTCAGCATATAGGCAAAGGCACCCGCGCAGGCGATCAGGATCATGACCATGGCCGTCGTACGTACGGCCGACGCAACCGCGATGCAGAACTTGTCCCAGGTGATGCTCCGGTAGACCACGAGCGTGACGACAAAGGCATAGATGGCGCCGAACGCCCCGGATTCGGTGACCGTGAAAATGCCCGACAGGACGCCTCCGACGATGATCACGGCAGTCAGCAGCCCGGGGATCGCGCTGAGAAAGCTGATGACCAGAGCCTTCCAGCCCGGAAAGGTTTCGGCCTGATACCCTCGGCGCACCGCAACAAGATACGCGGCGACGGCTAGGCAGAGGCACATCAACACGCCCGGAACTACACCCGCGAGGAAAAGCTTTGAGATCGAAATGCCGCCCCCCGCCGCAATGGCGAAGATGATCATGTTGTGGCTGGGAGGGATGATGATCCCTGCGATCGACGACGTGACCGTCACATTGACCGCATAATCCGCGTCGTAGCCTTTCTCTTTCATCACGGGAACAAGAATGGAGCCGAGGGCAGATATATCGGCGATGGCCGATCCCGAAATTCCACCAAACAACATCGACGAAAACACATTCACGATGCCCAAGCCCCCACGAACGGCGCCGACCGCGGCTGACGCGAACCGCACCAGACGCATGGCGATCCCGCCGTGGAACATCAGTTCACCGGCGAAGATGAAAAACGGGATTGCCATCAACGAGAAAACGTTGATGCCCGAGATGATCCGCTGGAACCCGATCATCAGCGGCAAACCTTCGAACCAGAAGGCCGAGATGGCGGCAATGCCCAAGGCGAAGGCCACAGGTGTTCCGATCAGTACACACAGGGCGAAGACGCCAAGCAAAAGAAGAATTCCCATGATCCGCCTCTATTCGATGCTGTCTTTTCGCTCGTCAAAACCGACGCAGAGGCGGATCAGGTGACCAACGGAAAACACAAGGATAAGGCCCCCGCCAATGGTCAGGGGCAATGACCGCAAGCCTTCTGGAACCTGGATCAAGGGGATGAGCGACCCCCATTTAAACATCGTAAGCCGCGCCCCGAACACCAGCATCAGAGCACCGAACCCGGCCATGATCACGTCTGTACAAACGACCAGAGCCGTCCTGACTCGCCGCGGAACCGCCGAGCGCACGAGGGACACGGACAAATGCGTGTTGTCGTGCACACCGACCGCCGCGCCGATGAACGCGATCGTCATGACCAGCAGCAGGGCGACCTGCTCGACCCACGTTGGCGTTGCGTTCAGGACGTAGCGGCCGAAGACGAGCCAGCCGAATATGACGGTGACCACGACCAGCGCGACACCGGTCACGATCCGGCATGCATCGGCGATGCGGTCGAGGATCCTGACCATAGTGCGCACTGAGGACGGGGGCGTAGATGTATTGCTCATAAGCCTGAAACTCTTGATCAGATGTCCGGCCCCGCATTGGCAGGGCCGGACGGTATCAGATCCGATACGGTCCGATCACTCGGTCGCCTGGATGGTTTCAACCAACGGGCGGAGGTCAGGGTTGGTTGCGAAATAGGCCTCGTAGACCGGGGCCATCGCGGCCTGGAACGGCGCTTTGTCGGCCACTTCGTTCACTACCACACCCGCAGCCTCGACCGCCGCGCGGCTGGCCGCTTCACGCTCGGCCCACAATTGCCGCTGCAACTCGGCGGACTCTTGCGCCGCCTCTCTGACTGCGGCCTGCAGTTCGGGCGACAAGGCGTTGAATTTGTCGGTGTTGACGCACACGCATTCAGGGATGATCAGGTGCTGGGACAGCGAGTAATAGCCGGCAACCTCGAAATGGCCGGTCGACTCGTAGGACGGCCAGTTGTTCTCGGCGCCATCGACGACCCCGGTCTTCAGGGCCTGATAAACCTCGGCGAAGGCCATGGGCGAGGGGTTGCCGCCAAGTTCGGCAATCATGCCGGTGAACAGATCGTTGTTCATGACCCGCACTTTCATGCCCTGGACATCGGCCGGGGTATTGATCGGCTTGGTCCCGTTGTAGAAGGATCGGGCGCCGGCGTCATACCAGGCAAGCGGGGTCAATCCCTTGGCTGCCATTCCGGCCGCGATCGCGGCACCGCCCTCGCTGTCCAGAACGCGGAACATGTGTGGGACGTCCTTGAAGATGAAGGGCAATGAAACGACATTTGCCTCGGCGACAATCGGGCCAATCGGACCCAGGTTGAAATTTCCGACCTCCAAGGCGCCAGCGCGGACCTGTTCGACCGCATCGGGCTGGCTGCCCAATGTGCCGCCGTGGAACATTTGCAGGTTGATTTCACCGCCGGTCTTTTCGGTGACCAGTTCGGCGAATTTGTCCATCGCGACAGTATTCGGGTAGCCGTCTGCGTGGATGTTCCACCCGCGCCAATCCTCGGCCAAAGATGCGCTGCCGGTCATGACGACCATGGCTGCGGCGCCGATCAGTGTTTTTGTAAGTTTGGTGTTCATGCTTTCCTCCCTAGAAGCAGACAGATGTTTTTGGTGATCGGTCGGAGCCGGCTATGAAAAGAGCAGGCCTCCGTTGATGTCGATGTTCGCGCCCGTAATGAAAGCGGCGGCGTCCGAGGCCAGAAACGCGACGAGGTTTGCCACATCCTCGGACGTGCCTTCGCGTTTCAGCGGTGTGGCGCTGGCCACGTTGGTGCGGACTTCGGTCTTGGTGAAGACATTGTGGAAGTCTGTGTCGATCATGCCCGGGCAAACCGAATTGATCCGGATCTCGGGCCCCAGTTCCTTGGCCAGCCCACGTGTCATCGTCATGACCGCCCCCTTCGAGGCCGCATAGGCAACCGCGCCGGGACCACCCCCGTCACGACCCGCCTGACTGGCGAACCCGACGATCGCGCCGCCTTTTTTCATGTGCGGCAACACCGACTGAACGGCGCGGGCAAAAGAAGTGGTGTTCAGGTCCATAACGTAACGCCAATGGTCCATGTCCATCTCAGACAGGGTCTTTCGGGCCACCAACCCTCCGGTAACGTGGACAAGAATGTCGATCCGGGGCCCGAAGGCGGCAATCGTTTCTGAGACCAGCCTGTCCACATCCGCGCCTGACGTCATGTCGCCCTGTACGGCAATCGCCTGACCGCCGGCAGCCGTTATCTCTTGGACCGCCGTCTCTGCACCCGTAGATGAGCTGTGATAGTTGATTGCGACCGACGCTCCGGCCTCGGCCAGTTTCAGAACGCAGGCACGGCCGATGTCCCGTCCGCCGCCGGTCACGATCGCGACCTTCCCTGCAAGGTCCCGGTTCAGGCCAATCTGTTCAGCGTTCAATTCGGTCATTCTCTTGTCCCTTTGGATCCCCGGTCAGCCTGCCGGCGCGCCCGTTCCGATCTTTGGGTTCGAACGGGCATGAAGCAGTGTTGCGTATTTTAGTCGACTAGGATACTAGTATTGTCAACAACTTTGTTTGAGGATCACAAAGGGCATCGCACGGTGCGTGCCAAATCAATTGGCTGGAGATACACTGACGAGTATCGAGGGAGGGGCCTCGAGCCACGGAAAGCCACCCGAGTTGGTCACGCGCAGAAAAAGGCAGGAAATGCAAAGTATTACGGACAAGATCGAGCGGCGCACAACCACCGACATCGTTTATGAGAGCCTGTACGAGGCGATCGTTTCGCTTGAAATTCTGCCGGGGACGAAACTGTCCGAAGCAGACATCGCAAAGAAGTTTGAGGTGTCCAGGCAGCCGGTCCGCGATGCTTTCAACAGGCTCGAGGCGCAGGATTTGTTGCTGATCCGTCCTCAGAAAGCCACTCGGGTCCGTAGCTTTTCAATGGAACGGATCGGTCATGCACGCTTTGTTCGCCTGGCCGTCGAGTTGGAGGTGGTGCGCGCTGCATGCCAGGTTTGGAAGCCCCAATACTCGAAGCTGCTGGAGGACAACCTCAAGCGGCAGAAAGACGTGGTTTCAAGGAACGAGGCCGAAGAGTTTCATCAACTCGACTATGACTTTCATCGGTTGATATGCGAGCTGAGCGGCAACCCGCTGGCCTTCGACACGATTCAGGAATGCAAAAGAAAGATCGACCGCCTGTGCGTTCTGAGCCTTGGGCGCGAGAGCGAGGCCGAGACTCTGGTTCGGGATCATGTGGCGCTGGCCAAGGCGCTTGCAGACCGCGACGAGGCGGTGGCGAGCGAAACCATTCGCCGTCATCTGGGCCGTATCGACAAGACCATTGAAGAGGTTCACGCGAAACATGCCGAGTATTTCGAGTGAAATGAACGCCGCCACCTGACCGAGGACACTGTATCATGACCAATAGCTATCCGATTGTGTCGCCCGCCCCGGGCGTCACGCGCCAGGTTTTGGCAGCTCACGAAGACCTCATGATGGTGTCCTTCCGGTTTGAAGAAGGTGCCGAAGGCGCGCTGCACGACCACCCGCATGTGCAGTCGACATTTGTGCGGTCCGGGCGGTTCAATTTCGTCATCGGAGATCAGGAGCGAGAGCTGGGGCCCGGCGACAGCCTGATCATTCCGTCCGGCGTGAGCCATGGTTGTGTTTGCCTGGCGGCCGGAGAGTTGATCGACTGTTTCACGCCCAGGCGGGACGACTTTCTGTAAGGCGCATTCCGCGAACGCGCTTGCCGTGGCCCGCGATTACCTTGACCCCATGAGGCCGGTTAACCTGTTTTTCGGCGAAACGGGTCGGGCAGGGGGCATATCATTGCGCCGGAAATCGGATCAACCGACAGCGGCCCCGCAGCTTGGGCTAGGAATTGCGGTCCTCACGTGCTGATCCAATGCCAAGGATCAGGTCGGCGCATCGTTCGCCCAGCATCATCGCAGGTGCGTTTGTGTTGCCGGCGTTGATGTCCGGCACGGCGGACATGTCGCACACCCGCAAGCTCTCGACCCCGCGCACGCGCATTCTGGGGTCCAGCACGGCCATTCCATCACCGTCACGGCCCATTCTGGCAGTGCCCGCCGGGTGATAGTTGGTTTTCACGAACCGTTTGCAGTGTGCTCGCAGCGTCTGGTCGTCGTCCGCTGTCGGAATGACAATTTCGCGGATCCTTTGCGCAAGCGGGCCCGAGGTGAATGCTCGACGAAAGAAACTCTGCCCCCGGATCATCTCCTGCATATCGTCTTCATTCTTAAGAAGGTTGGGCGAAACTACTGGCATGGCGTCGGGGTCTGCCGAGCGAAGCCGAACCTCTCCGCGTGATTTCGGTTTGACTACGACGGTCGTAACGGTCAGGCCAAAGTCATCCTGCACCTCGTCAAGCGCGTCGCGATCCAGATAGACGATGGGAACGCAAAAGGCCTGAATGGTTGGTTCTCCATCAGGGTTCGACGGATTGACGAACGCGCCGGCTTCGACCCCGGCCGAAGTCACCGGGCCGCTGCCGAACAGCTTGAACTGAATACCGTTGCGCAGCATCCGCCAGCCCTCACCTTGTTTGAAATATCCGTAAGGGCCGTTGGCAAAGGCGGTGATCGGAACTTCGGGGTGGTCGATCAGGTTTTGGCCGACCCCGGGCAATGGGCAGACCACGGGAATATCGTGTTCAGCAAGATGTGCATCCGGTCCGATACCCGACAGCATTAGAATTTTCGGCGTGACCAGGGCACCAGCCGCAAGCACAACCTCACCATCACATCGGACGGTGTGGGACCCGCGTTTGTCTCGATACTGCACGCCGACGGCCCGGTCGTTTTCGATGATGATTTTGCTGACTTTTGCGCCCAGCCGGATGGTCAAATTCGGGTCCGTCTCGAGAGGAGCGAGGAAAGCGTAAGCTGACGAGCTGCGCTTTCCGGCGCGATTGGTGAACTGATAGAACCCGACGCCGCGCTGGCTTGCGCCGTTGAAGTCCGTGTTGAATGGTTCGCCAAGGGCCTGCACAGACTGAACGAACCAACGGGACATGTCGTCGATATGCCCCGGATCCGAGACCTGGACCGGACCGTCGCTGCCGTGCAGGTCGTTGTGCAGCCTGTTGTTGCCTTCCATCCTGCGGAAATAAGGCAGCACATCGTCCCATCCCCAGCCGACCCCGTCGTTGGTCTGTCGCAGCAGGTCGTTCCATGCGTCATAGTCAGAAGGCCGACCGCGCATATAGACCTGCGCATTCACCGACGACCCGCCGCCCAGAACGTTGGCCTGCGGAATGTCATGCACGCGGCCGTCCAGGTGGTCCTGCGGTTCGGTCTGGTGGTAGGTCATGAACTTGGACCCGTTGATCATCTTGAAGATACCCGGCGGCATGTCCAGCAGTGGATGGCGATGCGAATGCCCCGCCTCCAGCACCAGAACACTGCACTTGCCTTTGTTGACCAGCCGCGCTGCTGCCGCGGCGCCCGCCGAGCCGCCGCCGATGACGATGTGATCGAAGGTTTCCGTCATGATTTCGCCTTCAGGTCCGGCGTTTGGGTTCGCTGATCGAGTCGCGCTCGACCAGTTCGCATTCAAGCTTCACGAGTGGGTGCCGCTGACCGTCCGTCGGTCCGTGGAACAGCTGTTCGACGACCCAGCGTCCCATCGCCCGGGTGGGAAGGATCATCGAAGTCAGGGGCGGCGACAGGTGCCGCGCGGTTTCGTCATCGTCAAATCCGATGACTGAAATGTCCTCGGGGATGGACAGGCCAAGTTCCTTGAGCGCCTCATAGCAGCCGATGGCCATGCGGTCGTTCTGGCAGAAAATGGCGGTTGGCGGAGAGGGCAGGTTCATCAATTCCCGCGTGGCGGCGTAGCCTGCGCTGGGCAGCCAGTTGCCCTCGATGACCAAATCCTCGTCAAATGGGATGTCGGCGGAAGCCAAGGCGTTTCTGTACCCGGTCGTACGCCCGGCGGCGCATTCCATGAACGGCTCGCCGGTGATGGTGGCAATTCGTTTGTGCCCGGCCTTGATCAGGGCGTTGGTCGCCGTATGTCCGGCAGCGACTTCGCCGGGGATCACTGCAGGAAAAGAGAGGTCGTCGCAGAAGCAATTCAGCAGCAGAACCGGGGTGGCCGTCTGCCTGAGGATCTCCGGCACGACCACCCGCCGCGTGAAAACGGTCGCGTAGATGATGCCTGCAACCTGTTGGTCGAGGAAATACCTCAGCGTTCTGGGCTCGACCTCGGGGTCGTTTTGGGTTTCGGCCAGCAACACAAGATTTCCGGTGTCCCGAACGGCCTGTTTCACGCCGTTGAACGCGTTCACCATCTCGGGGCTCGATGCCAGATCATCCACGACGAAAGCGATGGTTCCGTCCAGCGCCGCGGGCCGGCGCGCGCTGTCCTGGGGTTTCCTGAGTTGAGAGGGCATGGCGTATCCAAGCGTGTTGGCGGCATCCAGGACCCGTTGCTTGGTATCCTCGGAGATCTTGACGGAATCATTCTTGTTGAGAACCAGCGATACTGTCGTCTGCGAACACCCGGCGACGCGCGCAATGTCGTGCATCGTTACGCGCTGCCGGCCCGCGACTCGTCCTACACCCCTGTGCTGCCCGGCTTTGTTCGCTTGATCGTTCATCGCTCAACCTTTTTGTTCGCATCCTTTTTATCGACTATGCGGAGGGTGCGCAACTAATATTAGTAAGTGATAATTAATATTAGTGTTGACGAAATAATATTATTAGTGTTTTGATCGGCGGTGCGGTCGCCATTGTGGTCTGGCCGAGCAAGTGCGGGAGGCGAAATTGCGGTCTGTAGTGGGGGAGTTGGGTCAAGTCGTTCGCCATTCGATGTTCATCGATGGCCGCTTTGCCGACTTTGACGCGGACGCGGTCGATGTCGAAAACCCTGCAAATGAAGAGATCGTAGCACAGGTTCCAGATGGTGGTGCCATGCATGCCGATGCGGCGGTCGAGGCGGCCCGCAGGGCTTTTGGCGCGTGGTCTGCGCGCCCGGCGATCGAGCGGGCGCAAATGGTCCGAAAGCTCGCCGAGGCCATCCGGGTCGACGCCGCGCGTCTGGCTGCTTTGATCACAGCCGAGCAGGGCAAGCCGATCTCGCAGGCCCGAGGTGAAGTGGATGCCGCCGCTACCTTTCTTTGCCATGCAGCTGAAGAGGCCCGGCGGATTTCGGGTGACATAGTGGCCTCGGACAACAGGTCCGAAGAAATCCAGATTCGGCGCCATCCCTACGGCGTTGTCGTCGCGCTGACGGCCTGGAACTATCCCTTGGCATTGGCCGCCAGAAAAATCGGGCCAGCGCTGGTCGCGGGCAACACCGTTGTTTTGTTGGGACATGAAATCACGCCGCTTTCCGGTCTTGCGGTTGCCGAGCTTGCGGACAAGGTAGGGTTTCCGCCCGGTGTTCTGAATGTTCTGACGGGGAGAGGGCCGGTGGTTGGGCAGCGGTTGGTCGAACACCCCGATACGTCGCTGATCACGATGACCGGCAGCACGCGCGCCGGGAAAGAGATTTTTCGCACAGCGGCCGACCGGATCAAGGTTGTCCGGCTCGAGCTTGGGGGCAAGGCTCCGTTCATCGTGATGGAGGATGCGGATGTTGACGCCGCCGTTTCGGCCGCCATTGCCGCCCGGTTTGCCAATTGCGGCCAGATCTGCACCTGCAACGAGCGTATGTATCTGCATCGCGGCATTGCAGATCAATTCTTGGAAAAATTCGTGTCAGAAACCCGCGCATTGTCGATCGGGGATCCGATGGAGGACTGCGACCTGGGGCCCAAAGTCAGCAAGGTCGAAGTGACCAAGGTCGCCGAAATCATCCAACGCAGCATCGCAGAGGGTGCCACGGTGCATCTCGAAGGTGGGCCTTTGACGGACGGCGCGCACGGCAAAGGGCACTGGATGTCCCCGACCGTTCTTGAGGTCTCCGACAACGGCAATGCCGCGATGCAGGAGGAGGTCTTTGGCCCCGTGGCGACAGCCATGCGAGTCGATGATTTTGATCAGGCGATAGCCTTTGCGAATGACACGTCATTCGGGCTGTCCGCCTATCTCTTTACGGCGTCACACCGCCGATTGATGGAGGCCCCGAGCCGTTTGAAGTTCGGCGAACTGTACATGAACCGTTCGAATGGCGAGGCCGTACAGGGGTTTCACACTGGTTGGGGGCTGTCGGGGGTTGGGGGCGAAGACGGCGCCTATGGCTTCGATGGCTATCTGAGGAAACAGACGACTTACATGAATTGGGCATGACCTGAAAACTCGCGGTCAAAACGGAGGCGACCGCACCAATGGAGGAGGAATAACCATGAAACGCAGAAACCTTTTGATCTCGACGGTTGTCGCAGGTGCGCTGTTGGGCACCACGGCGATGGCACAGGATCTGCCGCCGCTTGAGCAGAAAGATCGCTACAAGGTCGGCTTTGCGCAGATGGAGTCGAACAATCCCTGGCGCATTGCCGAGACGAAATCGTTCCATGACACGGCAGAGGCCTGCGGCTGGGATCTTATCGCGACGGATGCGGCCGGATCTGCGGCCAAGCAGGTTGCGGATGTGGACAGCATGATCGCGCAAGGCATCGACGTCCTGTTCCTGCCCCCGCGGGAAGAAAAGCCGTTGATCCCGGCCGTTATGAAGGCCCGTGCCGCCGGCATTCCGACCTTTCTGGTGGACCGCTCGGTTGATCCGGCCGTCGCCAAGCCAGGCGAACATTTCGTGGCATTTCTTGGATCAGACTTCATTGATCAGGGCAACCGGGCCGCGCAATGGCTGATGGAGAATTTCGAGGGCGACAAAGGCATCATCGTACAGTTGGAAGGCACGACAGGGTCCTCGCCTGCAAATGACCGCAAAAAGGGCTTCGACGACG
Organism: Ruegeria sp. CH5; assembly: GCF_056537025.1. Lineage (NCBI taxonomy): Bacteria > Pseudomonadati > Pseudomonadota > Alphaproteobacteria > Rhodobacterales > Roseobacteraceae > Ruegeria > Ruegeria sp. CH5. The sequence goes on from NZ_JBQFQT010000001.1 coordinate 74,318, forward strand.
CGATCAAAGCGGATGACCGTTTTGAGATCGTGGCCTCTCAGACCGGGGACTTTGCGCGCGACCTGGGTCGTCAGGTGATGGAAACCCTGCTGCAGGCGCATCCCGACGTGAACGTGGTCTACGCCCACAATGACGAGATGGCGATCGGCGCGATCCAGGCTCTGGAGCTGGCCGGCCGCAAACCCGGCGAGGACGTGACCATCGTTTCAATCGACGGGACACGCGATGCGCTACAAGCCATCATCGACGGCAAGATGGGCGTCACGGTCGAAAGCTCGCCTTTCTTCGGCCCTCTGGCCTGTGAAGTCATGAAGAAATACGCGGCTGGCGAGACGATCCCGGAATGGGTGAAAGTCGAAGATCGCATCTTTACCAAGGACAACGCGGCCGATCACATCGACGAAGCCTATTGATTCTCCCTGGTAGGTGGTGCTGGCCTTTGGTCGGTGCCGCCTGCAAGCAATCGGAGGAAGACATGTCATGAATGCGCTTGTCTCGATGTCGGGAATTGAAAAGTCCTTTGCCGGCGTACCGGCACTCAGCCAGGCCAGCCTGGAGATCGCACCGGGCGAGGTTCATGCGCTGATCGGTCAGAACGGTGCCGGCAAATCGACGATGATCAAGGTCCTGACCGGAGTTTACGACCGGGATGCCGGCGACGTGCATCTGGCGGGTGTGCCGAGCCACATCTCCACTCCGCGCGAAGCGCAGGAATCCGGAATTGCCACGATCTATCAAGAGCTCAACCTAGTGCCGCTGCGGTCAGTGACCGAGAACATCATCATGGGGTACGAGCCCAAACGTCTTGGCTTTCTGGTCGACTGGCGCGAAGGCAACAGTCGCGCACGCGAGGTTCTTGCGCGCTTTGGCATAGATATCGACGTGACCGAGCCGCTGGGAAATTTCTCGACAGCGATCCAGCAGTTGGTTGCGATTGCGCGGGCTGTGTCATTGGACGCAAAGCTGGTCATCATGGACGAACCCACCTCGTCATTGGATGCCAGCGAGGTCGAGGTTCTGTTCGGTGTGGTGCGCGAGTTAAAGAAACAGGGCGTTTCCGTCCTGTATGTCTCGCATTTTCTCGATGAGCTGTTCCAGATCTGCGACCGGGTCACAACGATGCGAGACGGCCGCACAGTCAGCACGCGCAACGTGCAGGACACGACCAAACTGGAAATGATCGCGGACATGCTGGGCCGCAACAAGGACGAGATCGCGGCAGACGGGCTCACGGACTTCGCCGGCGCCAAGGCCAAGAAAGGCGATATCGTTTTGCGGGCTGTCTCTGTCTCGACAGGCCCGCGACTGACGCATTTCGACCTCACGCTCCACCGCGGGGAGATCGTTGGGCTGGGCGGGCTTCTGGGCTCTGGCCGGACAGAGGCTGCGCGCGCGTTGTTCGGTGTGGACGGGGCCCGCAGCGGCGCAATCGAGCTGCACGGTGCGGTCGGGCAACCGTCCGGACCGGGTGACGCGATCGCAAACGGGGTCGGCTTTCTGACCGAAGATCGCAAGGCCGAAGGGATCATTCCTGACATGTCCGTGCGCGAGAACATAACGCTGGCCCTGCTGCCGAAACTGGCCAGCCGTGGTCAGATCGACTTTGCCCGCGAGCGCGAGATCGTTCAGGCCTTCATCGACGACCTGGGCATCAAGGCGGCGCATATGGACCAACCCATTCGCGAGTTGTCCGGCGGCAACCAGCAGAAGGTGCTTCTTGCCCGTTGGCTGGCGACACAGCCCGACATCCTGATACTCGACGAGCCGACCCGAGGCGTGGATGTCGGCGCCAAGCGAGAGATCCAATCTTTCATTCGGTCTTATGTCGAAAAGGGGTTCGGCGTTGTCCTCATCAGTTCGGAATTCGAAGAACTGGTGGAAGGCGCTGACCGCATCGTGGTCATGCACGAGGGGCGCTCGGTCAAGGAACTGACCAACCCCGGGATTACCGAGAATATACTGGTGCGCGCGCTTGCGCATCATGAAGAAGGAACTGGTTCATGGACCGCGCAATGAAGTTGCCGCAACGGGTCGCATCGATGCCCTTTCGCTTTCATGGCGGCATCGCCGCGTTGGTCGCCCTGCTGGTGTTCAATGCGTTTTTCACCCCAAATTTCCTGCAGCTGCAGACCCTGTTCGTGAATATCAGTCAGGTTGCCACGATCGCCATCGTGGCCATGGGCATGACGCTGGTCATCGCCACGGGTGGGATCGATCTGTCGGTTGGCGCGGTCATGGCTTTGGCCGGGGCGCTGGCTCCACTGATCTTTCTGTCGGATCTGGGCGCCGCCAATCCGATGCTTGGCGTCACTTTGGCCATTGTCCTGCCGCTGCTCGTCGCGGGTTTATGCGGGGTATTCAACGGCGTGATGGTTGCTGTGTTGAACGTGCAGCCCATCGTTGCGACGCTCATTCTCTTCATCTCTGGTCGGGGTATTGCCCAAGTCTTGACGAACGGGAACCTGCAGACATTTTCCAACCCTTCATTCAGTTATCTTGGAACCGGCAAGGTGCTTGGCTTGCCGTTCCAGGGGTGGCTGGCGCTGGCGATTGCCTGTGTGCTGTTTTGGGTGATCACCAGAACCACTTGGGGCCGCTACCTGCTGGCGATCGGCGGCAATGAACGTGCGGCCTATCTGGCGGGTGGTCCCGTCCGGCGGGTCAAGATCGGGGCCTATGTCATCTGCGCGGTGCTTGCAGGCCTGGCCGGTCTGATCGTGGTTGCGATCAACTCGGCCTCGGACGCCGCGCGCAACGGCAATCTGATGGAGCTTGATGCCATCGCGGCCGCTGTCGTTGGCGGGGCTCTTTTGCAAGGCGGGCGGGCGCCGATCTTTGGCGCCATTCTGGGTGCCGTGATCATCCAGCTGGTCAAATATACATTGTTGGCCAACGGGGTAGAGGACGAAGTTGCACTGATCGCCAAAGCCGTCATCATAATCCTGGCCGTTTGGGTCCAGCAGTTCCGGAGGGCTTGATCGATGTTGGATGAAACGGCTTTTGACCTGCGAAAGTACCTTCGGCGCAATTCGGCCTCAGTGACGGTGTGGATCGCACTGCTGGCTTTGATCCTGTTTGGGTTGATGCGCTATGACAACTTTGGCAGCGCCTACAATTTCTCGTCTTTCCTGAATTACAACGCGATGTTCATCGCGATCGCGCTGGGCATGTGTTTCGTGATCATGACCGGCGGGATTGATCTGTCGGTTGGATCCGTGGCGGCCTTTACATCGGTCGTTGCGGCTTATCTCAGCCCATACGGGATTCAGGTTGCGCTGCCGGGGGCCGTGCTTGCCGGGGTGGGCTTCGGGGCGATCAACGCCTTTTGCATTATCGTCGTTCGGATCCCGCCCTTCATCGCCACGCTGGCGACCATGTTGGCCGCTAAAGGCGGCGCATTGGTGATTTCGGGCGCCCAGACAATTTCGGTTGATTGGGGGTCGAACTTCACCAAGCTTGGTATGGGGCAGGCGTTCGGCCTGTTTCCATGGGCAATCGTCATCGTGGCCGGACTGACGCTGGCACTTTGGCTGGTGCTGGAAAGAACAACCATCGGGCGGACCGTTTTGGCGATCGGGGGCAGCGAGGATGCCTCGAACCTCATGGGTCTGAAGGTGAATCGCGCCAAGGCTTTCGTCTACCTGCTTTCGGGCGGCTGCGCAGGGCTGGCTGGCGTCTTTCTGGCCTCGGGCTTTGGAGCCGGACAACCCCTTGAGGGTATTGGCTGGGAATTGTCGGCCATAGCGTCCGTCGTTGTGGGCGGCACCTTGTTGACAGGTGGGATGGGGTCGATCCCTGCGACCGTGGCCGGAGCGCTTTTGCTGGGTCTGGTTTTCAACGTTCTGAACTTTGAAAACGGTCAGGGCACCATCAGTTTCAGCGCCTATTGGCAGATGGTCATACGTGGAGGCTTTCTTTTTGCGGTCATCCTTTTACAGTCTCGGGTTATTGCCAGGCAGCAGAAGGTCTTGGGTTCGTGAATCGCATAGAAAGTGTTTCAGCGCGGCTGTTCAACGTCCCGCTCGCCGAAGTCCTGGTCGATGCCAAACATGGGGATCACACGTTCTTTCAATTGATCACCGTCACCATCCAAACGTCGGATGGGGTTGAGGGGGTTGGGTACACCTACACGGGCGGCAAGGGCGGTCATGCTATCTTGGCGATGATCCAGCATGACCTTGCGCCGTTCCTGGTTGGACAAGACGCGGAACAGATCGAAAGCCTGTACGATGCCATGCAGTGGCACGTGCACTACGTAGCACGGGGTGGGATCGCCTCGTTCGCCATCTCGGCCGTGGATATTGCCCTTTGGGACATTCGTGGCAGAGCGCAGAATGCACCACTATGGCAAATGGCGGGAGGAGCGTCCAAACGGTGCAAGGCCTATGCCGGCGGGATCGACCTGAATTTCTCGCTGGAGAAACTGCTACGCCAGACCGAAGGCTACCTTGCGCGTGGGTTCAACGCGGTCAAGATCAAGGTCGGTCAACCGGATCTGGCCGATGATCTGGCGCGGGCCCGGGCGGTGCGCGAAATGTTGGGGCCGGACCGGTTCTTCATGGTCGACGCGAATTACTCCATGAGCGTCGAGCAGGCCATCGTGGCCGCCCAAGGGTTCGCCGATTGCGATATCCTGTGGTTCGAGGAACCAACAATTCCAGACGACTACAAAGGCTATGGCCGAATTGCCGAAACCACGGGCGTGCCCCTTGCCATGGGTGAAAACCTGCACACGATTCACGAATTCGAGTACGCCTTCGATGATGCGAAGCTGAGTTTCATCCAGCCCGATGCTTCAAATTGCGGCGGGATCACCGGCTGGTTGCGCGTGGCCGCGCTGAGCGCCCAACACGGCATACCGGTTTGCAGCCATGGCATGCAGGAATTGCACGTCAGCCTCGTTTCGGCGCAACCCAACGCGGGGTGGCTGGAAGTACACTCATTCCCGATAGACCGGTACACGACCCGTCCGCTGGTCGTGGAAGACTGCCTGGCCGTTGCCCCGGATACGCCGGGAACCGGAGTGGAATTCGACTGGGACAAACTGAATGCGGAACACAGGGAGATGCATACATGACGACCCAGACGATCTCTGCGGCGTACTACAGGGGCAACAAGAGCTTTGCCGTGGAACAGGCCCAGGCAGCGGCTCCGGGCCCCGGCGAGGCCGCCATTCGCGTTGCCTATTGCGGGATTTGCGGGACGGATATGCACGTCTACCACGGCAACATGGATGCCCGTGTCGGCCTGAACCGGGTAATTGGGCATGAGATGTCCGGTGTCGTAGAAGCGGTGGGCGAGGGCGTCGATACGATAAAACCCGGCCAAAAGGTCGTCGTCCGACCGCTTGATCACTGCGGCGAGTGCCCGGCCTGCAAACGGGGGCATCAGCATATCTGTCAGAACCTCAAGTTTCTCGGCCTCGATACCGATGGTGCCATGCAAGAGATCTGGACCGTTCCGGCCCACACCTTGCACGTTCTACCGGATGACTTGCGCATGGATCACGCGGCGCTGATCGAGCCGGTCGCCGTTGCCTGCCACGATGTGCGCTTGTCTGGCCTGCAACCTGGCGAGGACGTCGTCGTCATCGGCGGCGGCCCGATCGGCATCCTGGTTGCCATGGTTGCCCGGGACGCGGGCGGAAACGTCGTGATTTCCGAAGTGAACCCAAACCGCTTGGCCATTGCCGAAAAGCTTGGTTTCGACACGATCAACCCAATCGAAACCGATCTGGTGGCCACGATCAACGGGCGCACGGGCGACAAAGGGGCGGATGTAGTTTTCGAGGTATCGGGAACGCAGCCCGGTGTTGATGCGATGACAGCCGTTGCCGCGACGCGGGCCCGGATCGTGATGGTCGCGATCCATGCTCAAAAACCCCAGATCGACCTGTTCCAATTCTTCTGGCGAGAGCTGCAACTGATCGGTGCTCGGGTCTATGAGCCGGAGGATTACGAAAAGGCGATCGCAGTTGTCGCCTCGGGCGGAGTGGACGCGGATGTCGTGATCACTGATGTCAGCCCTCTGGCAGACATTCAGGCCGCGTTCGAAGCACTGGATCGCAGCCCAACCGCAATGAAAAGCCTGATCGAAGTAGGACCGCGTTCATGAGTGTTTTGCAAAGTTTCGACCTGACGGGAAAAACGGCCCTTGTGACCGGATGCAAACGCGGCATCGGGCGTGGCATGGCCGAGGCATTGGCATCGGCTGGAGCAGACATCATCGGTGTGTCCGCCTCGCTCGAGCTGTCCGGCTCGGAGGTCGAAAAAGCCGTCATGGCGATGGGGCGCAGTTTCCGGGCTTACCAATGCGACTTCTCGGACCGCTCTGCACTGCATGGGTTTATTGATCAGTTAAGAGCCGATGGACAAACCCCTGATATCCTTGTCAACAATGCCGGTACTATCAAACGCAAACCTGCCGCCGAACACCCGGACGACTGGTGGGACGAAGTGATTGAGGTCAACCTGTCCTCTCAGTTTGTTCTGTCTCGCGAGATCGGCAAGGACATGCTGGCGCGCGGCTCGGGCAAGATCATCTTCACCGCCTCGCTGCTGACGTTTCAGGGCGGCATCACCGTTCCCGGATATGCGGCCTCGAAAGGTGGTATCGGACAGCTGACGAAGGCCCTTTCCAATGAGTGGGCCGGGCAGGGTGTGAACGTGAATGCAATCGCCCCCGGCTACATCGCAACCGACAACACCCAAGCCCTGCAGGACGATCCGGTTCGGTCGAAGTCGATCCTGGAACGAACACCCCAGGGCCGTTGGGGTACGCCAGGTGATTTTGCCGGACCTGTGGTCTTTCTGGCTTCTGCAGCGTCGGACTACGTCAACGGTGAAATCCTTGTTGTCGACGGGGGTTGGATGGGGCGGTAGCGCCGTCAACTCTCCATGTGAGCCAACGCCTCAAGTCCCGATGTAGTGAACCTTCAATCGCCGCGTCTTTGGTGCCTCGCGATGTTCGAACAGGTACAGGCTTTGAACGCGGCCCAGCGGAAGCTGTCCCTGTTCGACCGGTATCGACACCTGCGTTTGCGTCAACAGCGCCCGCAGGTGCGATGGCGCGTTGTCGTCTTCGCTCGGGCGGTGGTGATACTTGCCTGGTGACTTGGGGACCAGTTCTTCGAAGAACCTCTCGATATCCTTAACCACCTCGGGATCGGCATTGGCCTGCACCAACAGCGCGGCACCGGTGTGGACGCACCAAAGGGTAAGCAGGCCCGAGACAAACTCATGTTCGGAAACCGCACGCTGAACAATCCCGCTGATGTCGGTCAGGGATTTGCCGGGCGTTTCAATGGACAACTCAAAAAACTCTTGCTTCATCCATCAGATCCTTTCCTTGATCTTGCGGGAATGCGCCCAGCTTTCCGCACCCCATTCGGCATTCAACTTACAGGCTTAAGTATCTGATTTGTAAAACTCTAGAGCTTTCATTCATGCAAACAGGTTTTTGAACCGGTCTATGCACAGACGAAACCCATCTTCGAAATTTCCGTTGCCGGGATGATAAACGCTTTCGAAGGAAATCACGCCATCATAGCCGTCGGATCTGAGCGCGTCGGCGATGGGTTGGAACAGAGGCGCAAGCTGGCCTTCCCCCATGCGGCGCACTTCCAGCGTTGCCCTCGGCGTGTCGACCTTTACGTCCTTGATGTGAATGTGCCCCAGATAGCCGCCGCGCAGTTCTTCGTAACCGTCCGGGTATGCCAGTTCATGGCACCAGCAGTTGTTTCCGGGGTCCCAAAGAACTTTCAACGTATCCTTTGCATCTAACTCGTTAATCAGCTTGCGGGCGGTATAGTTGGAATTGACCAGCGTGCCGTTTCCGGTTTCCACGACAAGCGTCACGCCCTCAGCCCTGGCCAGTTCAACCGCCGGCGCGATCAGCGGCGGCATCGAGTCCCATACCCCATGCGCCACGTTCCACTTCTCGGCGCCGTTTTTTCCCCAGAGTATCTGCTCTTTTCGTTGGGTCATGATCCGAACCAGCGGAGACCCCACGACATGCGCCATGTCGATCACGCGTTTCAGCGCGTCCATGTGTCGGGTGTGCAGGTCGTCACCGGGCCTGTTGGCAGCCGTCATCCCCGCGAAGATATGGCGCGACAGACAGGACACAGGCTTGCCCCGGTCGCGCAAGAGCGCGTCGATCTCGGCAATTTCCTGCGGGGAGTGGTCCCCAACCTCGGTGTCGCCTACGAACTGAAGCTCTGCATAGTCCAGACCGAATTCGTCCATCACGTCCACGGCATGCCGCAGATCGCGGGAAATGCCGTCGCAAATCACACCTAGTTTCATGTCCGGTCCCCTCAGCGATGCAATTCTGCGCCAACGATCTCTTCGATGACGCGGGTACACACCCAGTTGTCGCCGTTCGGGTATTTGGTTTTTCCGGCGTGAAAGATCTGCATAGCGGACGAGGCGGTATGCATTGGAACGCCCAACGCACCGGCCAGGGCCAGCGAGATCGTCAGGTCCTTGTGCATCGTTGCGATATGGCTGCCGGTGGCTTCGAACTTGCGATCAATGATGTTTTCAAGGGCGGTGTTCACGACACCGCACCCAGCGCTGGAGGATGAGAACACGTCAAGCAATGCTTGACCGCTGACACCTGCTTTGGCCGCGAGGGCCGCAGCCTCGAATGTGGCGGAAAAGATCGATCCGATAAGGGATTGCAGGCAGGCTTTCACGGTTTGCCCGTCACCGGCGTTTTCTCCGACCCGGTGTATGGTTGCCGACACTGCCTGCATGACTTCGGCATTTTGGTCCAGCACATCCGCAGCACCGGCAGCCATCATCGTCAATGTGCCGTTCTGCGCGCCGGGAAACCCACCCGAGACCGGGGTGTCGATCAGGTGGATGCCCGAGCCCTCCATGTCTAGCCCGATAGCGCGGGCTTCGGCCGGAGTAATGGTCGCCGACAGGATGACCGTTCCGCCTTCGGCCATGTTCGCAACCAGTCCGTCTTCACCCAGAATGACATCGCGGGCCTGATCTCCGTTCATCACCATGACGAACACGCTGGCGGCATGACTGCCGACCTGTCCCACGCTGTCCTTGGCCAGGCCGCCCATGTCGGAAAATGCGGTCATGCGCGTCTCGCTCAGGTCGAAACCGGAGGTTTCAAAGCCATTCTTGATCAGGTTCTTGGCAAGGCCGCTGCCCATGTCGCCAAGACCGATTACGCCTGCAGTTTTCATTTGGAGTTCTCCCGTTTTTTCGCCATTTCCGTATGGCAGACGTTTCGAAAAATGATGCCCAATCGCATCGGTTTTCGCGGGAGTTTCACGCGTCTTGAACAGACGTCGGGCGAGTCCGGAAGACACCCCGCTGCCCGTTTACGTGCCGTAAGTAAACGAAGAACGCGGCGTTCAGGCAAGCAAAGAAGTGTTCCGGCGGGAATAAACCGCCTGACCGGACGCGTTATGAGAACGCCGCCATAATGCCGCGCAGTTCCGCCAGCCCGCGCATGCGTCCGATCAGTGGATAGCCGGGAGTGCTGTGTCCGCCCAGATCGCTCAGCAGCTCTTGTCCGTGGTCGGGCCGCATTGGAATTTTCCAGTCGTCCCGCCCTTGAGATATGCGGCGGCGCTGTTCGTTCATCAACTCGCGAATGGTGCCGACCATGTCGGTGTCGCCCTCCAGATGCGGAGCCTCATAGAAATCCGGCTTCTGGCTGTCTGACCCCGCGATGCGTCGGGTGTTTCGCAAGTGAACAAAGTGGATCCGGCCGCCATGCCTGCGCACGAACTCCGGCCCATCGAATTCAGGGGAAACACCCAGCGATCCGGTACACAAGGTTGCGCCGTTCGCGGGCATATCAACCGCATCCAGTACGGCGCCGTAGTCATCGGTACTGGACATGATCCTTGGAAGACCGAGCAGCGAGAAGGGCGGATCATCGGGATGACAGCACAAGCGCACCCCCAATTCTTGGGCTGCCGGGGCGACCTCAGACAGGAAGTCGATGAGGTTTGCGCGCAGTCGGTCACGGTCTATCTCGGCATATGTCTGCAGCAAGCCGCGTACGTCCTCTACGCTCCACTGATCGTTGGCACCGGGCAGCCCCGCGGTGACATTGTGCTGCAACTGGGCCTTGGACTCCTCCGACATGCGCGAAAAGCGATCCTTGGCCGCTTGCTGGGCGGTGTCGGAATAGTCTTCTGACGCATCCGGACGTTCAAGAATATGTATGTCGAAAACTGCAAAATCGGTCAGGTCGAACAGCATGGCCGTTCCGCCATGCGGCTGCTGGGCGCGAAGGGCGGTGCGCGTCCAATCCAGGATTGGCATGAAGTTGTAGCAAACAACTTTGATGCCACGGGCGGCCAGAGCCCTGAGGCTGGACTTGTACGCCTGCAGATGCTCGGCCATGTCCGCCGACTGCGTCTTGATCGCCTCTGAGACGGGCAGGCTTTCGACAACGTCCCAACTGTACCCGGCCGCGGCCAGAACGGCCTGCCGGTCGGCGATGCTCTGTTCATCCCAAGGCTGTCCGGGCGGGATGTGATGCAGCGCGGTGACGATGCCCTGAACCCCGACCTGATGCAGATCGGCCAGAGCGATCGGATCCTCGGGTCCGAACCAACGCCAACATTGTTTCATGGCAGCCATCCTTCATACAGCGGGTGATCGGGCCTGATGGGAAGGGCAACGCGCTGCCCGGTGCGCGCAGCGTGATAAATCGCCGTCACAAGGCCGATGGACGCAGCGCCATCCTTCAGCGTAACGGCCGAATTTGCCTCGGACCGCAGCGCCTTGCCGACTTCGGTAAAAAATCCTTCGAAACCAGTTGGCTCGGCGGCGGAGGCCGCAAGAGCCTCGTCGACAGCGGCTTGATCTACGGGGTCCCGCGCGACGAAAGTCCAGGGCGTTTGACCCGGAGCATAAGGTTCGGTGCCAGAAGTGGCAGTCAAATTTTCAAAGACGAACCGCAGGCGGGTTTCGTCCGTGGCTGCGCCTAGTGTGATATTGCTTGTGCACAAAGCGCCGGAACTCATGCCGAAGCAGATCGCGGCGCAGTCTTCGGTCTCGATCGGGTTGACCCGCGTTGTGGTCATTGCAGAAACCCAGGCGATATCACCCGCGATATGAGTCAGCAGATCATGGTTGTGGATGGCATGGCCCAGAACCGCGCCGCCGCGTTCATCGGCCCATGTCCCCCGCCACGGTACCGCGTAATAGTCCGCCCCTCGGGACCAATGGGTTTCAAGCGCGGCAGTTTGGACCGCTCCGGTCAGGCCCGCGCGTTGCAGGTGGCGCAATTGGGCCAGTGACGGGCCCCACCGGTATTGAAAAACCGGAAAAACCTCCTTGCCCGCGTCGCGTGCGGCTGCCGTGATCCGATCCACATCCTGCATCGAGGTCGCAAGGGGCTTTTCGCAGACAACGTGTTTTCCTGCGGCCAGTGCCGCAAGCGTGGTCGGTACATGCAGATGGGGCGGCAGGCAGATGTCGATGACATCAATCGTCGGATCATCCAGAGCGTCCTGAATGTTGGTCAATGCTCGAAAACCCGAGTTCTGCCGTATCTGTTCGATCCGGTCGATATTCTGGTCGACCACGGCGGCTACGCAAAAGGTGCGATCAAGCCGTTCCAGAGCGTCCAGATGTTGCGCACCGATACCTGCACCAAGGATCGCAACGTTGATCATCTGCGTTCCGCCAATTCCTGCGCGCGCAGTGCCAGTTCCATGACCGTAAAGCAGTGGGCCTGCGTCATTGCGGTTTCAGTCCGGTTGTGAATGTCGTTGGCCAGGCGCGCAAAGTAGGGAAGGCCGGCGTCGGATGCGTCGATCTTTTGGCAGGTGTCACCATTGACGAGGATCAGATAATCTGTCCCCAGGGCTCCACCCACGTCGACGTATTTCCGCAACTCGATGTATCCTTCGGTGCCCAGGATCGTCAGACGACCATCCCCCCAGTTTGGCAGGGCATCGGGCGTAAACCAGTCAACCCGGATGTACCCGGTTCCATTCTCGCTGCGCAGATTGATCTCGCCGAAATCCTGCAATCCGGGATCGCTCGGGTTTGCGTAGTTCGCCACATAAGCGTTTGTGATTTCAGCAGTTTCCGAACCTGTGTAATGCAGGAATTGATCAATCTGATGCGAGGCGATGTCGGTCAGAATGCCGCCATAGCGTTCAGGCTGAAAAAACCATTCCGGCCGGGTCGCCCGGTTCAGTCGGTGCGGGCCAAGTCCGACCGTCTGGACCACGCGCCCGATGGCACCGGCCTCGACCAGCTCGATGGCCCGGGTGCTGACGGGCGTTTCGAACCGCTCCGAGAAGTTCACCGACCAGATCCGACCGGTGTCTGCGACCGCTCTTTTGATCTGGTCGAGTTGTTCGAACGTCGTGCAGCCCGGCTTGTCGCTCATGACATCCATACCGTTCTGCATCGCGCGGATCGCCAACGCGGCCCTGTCTGCCGGTATCGCTGAAATCAGTGCCAGATCCGCGCCGCAGGTCAGGGCGTCTTCCAGTTGGGCCAGCCGCGGAATATCGGGAAACCTTTTGACGTAGCCCGCCAGCGTCTCCGGATCGCCCTGTGTCCAATAGCCAACGCAGTCCACGCCGATTTTGCGCATGTTTTCCGTCATGCCGTAGATATGGCGGTGGTCGAGGCCAAGGGCGACGCAGGTCAGGCTCATGAGATGACTCGTGTTTTCTGGCCGGTTCGATTGGCGATCTGCATCGCGTCGATGACGGCGTGGGTCAAAAGGGCACTGCGTCCGGTGGCCATAGGTTGCGTTCCACTGGAAACGGCCCTGGCGAAGTCCTCGATGACCGCCTGGTGCCACGCATGCGTGAACGCCATGGGATCGGCCCCTCCGCCTGTGGCGGCGGTTTCGCCGACCGTGGATTCCCGGCCGTCGAAAGTGGTCACGGTCAGGACACCTGACTCCAGATGCGCTTTGGCGCGCGTGCCCTGGATCGTGATGGACTCAGCGGCCCCGGGATATTCGGCGGTAGTTGCCATCAACGTTCCCACCGCGCCGTTGTCCATTTCAAAGATTGCACCTGCCCAATCCTCGGCCTCGAGATCGTGTAGTGGAGTTTTTCTCATCACGGCCTGAATGTCCGAGATCGGCCCCAGTAGCCACATCGCAAGGTCAAGCGTGTGGATCGCCTGCGAGATCATGACGCCGCCTCCGTCACGTGCATAAGTGCCGCGACCCGGTTCGTCATAGTAGCTCTGATCGCGCCACCAGGGGACACGGACTTCCACCGTGGCGATCGCGCCCAGTTCCCCCTGTTCGATGGCCGATTTCAGCGCATGCGAGGCGGCGCCGGCGCGGTGCTGAAAAACGATGCCCAGCGGTACGCCAGACACCTCGCACTGCTCGACAATGGCTTTCGCGGCGCCCAGCGTTCTTTCGATGGGCTTTTCCATCAGGATAGGTTTCGAAGCGGTCGAAAGAATCCGTACCAACTCTGTGCGCTGATCGGGCGGGGTTGCGATGATCGCAAAGTCGACCTTTGGGTCGTTTGCGATTTCCTCGACCGAGCCGAATGCGCGGGTATCGTTTCGCTGCGCGAACTCAGCTGTTTTTTCAAGATTGCGCCCGAGGACTCCGGCAAGACTGAGGCCTTGATCCGATGCCCGAATGGCGGCGACATGCGTGCCAGAAACCATCCCCAAACCAATCAGCGCAATATTCATTCAGTCCCCCGGATCACCCGGTCAGTCTGCGGGTTCGAACGGGAAAGATGCAACCATTAAAAACTGTGTTAACAATTGACGGTAGCAGTATCGGAGGCAGAATTGACTGGCAATTTGAATGGGATGGCAGAAGACCTGTACCTGGGCATCAAGGATCTGCCGATCGTATCTCCGCATGGTCACTGCGATCCGGGGTGGTTTGCAACCGACGCGCCGTTTCCCAACCCGGCAGAGCTGTTGGTGGTTCCCGACCATTACGTGTTCCGTATGCTCTATTCGCAGGGCGTTCCCTTGTCGGAACTCGGCGTTGGGGAAGAGGGGCGAAAGAAGGATCCTCGCGCCGTTTTCCGCACCTTTGCCGAGCACTGGCATCTGTTTCTTGGAACGCCTTCCCGGATCTGGATGAACTACGTACTGCATGAAACGCTGGGCGTGTCCGAGGAGTTGTCTTCTCGCACCGCAGATCTGATCTACGACAAGATCGCGGAAAAGTTGGCGCAACCCGATTTTCGCCCGAGGGCATTGTTCGACAGGTTCGGGATCGAGGTTCTGGCCACTACGGATTCGGCTCTCGACACTCTCACACAGCATCAGGAGATCCGTGCAAGCGGTTGGGGCGGGCGGGTTGTTCCGACTTTCCGCCCAGACGGGGTCTTGGATGGGGCGGACCCGGAGTTCGTACAGAACCTGGACAAGTTGGCCGAGCTGACAGGCTGCGATCTGGACAGCTATGATGGCTATCTCAACGCACTGCGGATGCGGCGAGCTTATTTCATCCAACTGGGCTGTACCGCCACCGACCACGGTATCGAACGTGTACAGACCGAGTGGCTTGAGGACCCGGATGCGCTGTACCAGCGGCTGAGACGGCGGGAGGGGACCGAACAGGACGCCCGCCGTTTCTACGGGCATATGCTGATCGAAATGGCGCAGATGTCTGTCGATGATGGTCTGACCATGCAGATACATGCGGGCAGCAAACGCAACACGAACAACGCGGTAATGCGGGATTTCGGACGGGACAAGGGGGCCGACATTCCAATCGCGATGGATTGGGTCACGGGCCTTGAGGCGCTGTTGAACCGGGTCGGAAACTCGGCGGAACTGCGCATCATTTTGTTCACACTGGACGAAGGCACCTACGCCCGTGAACTGGCACCAATGGCGGGACATTGGCCGTGCCTTCGGATCGGGCCGCCTTGGTGGTTCCACGACAGTCCAGCCGGGATTGCGCGGTATTTTAATCAGGTCGTTGAAACGGCCGGGTATTACAATCTGGCCGGGTTCAATGACGACACACGGGCTTTTCTGTCCATTCCTGCACGACACGACCTCTGGCGGCGGGGCGTGGCGATTCATTTGGCCGAGCAGGTTGCGCGCGGTTACTTCGGTCGGGACAGTGCCGAGCATCTTGCTCGGTTGCTGGCGGTCGATCTGGCGAAACAGGTTTATGGATTGCAAAGCTAGATGGGTACAATTCTTCACTTCGGCCTCGGCAACTTTGCCCGGGCGCATTTGCTGGACTACACCGATCAAGCGGGTGGATGGGACGTTGTCGGCGTCAGCCTGCGTTCATCCTCGGTTCGGGATGGATTGGCCCGGCAGGGTTTCGAGTACGATCTGTGTGTACAGGGGCAGGGCGTCCGGCGCATCAAAGCTCTGCGCGACGTTCTGGTCGCGCCCGAGGATCGCGCAGCGGTTTTTGATGTGATGGCGGATGCCGAGATCATCTCGGCGACCGTGACCGAGAAAGGTTATCATCTGGATGCCGCGGGCAAGCTGAACCTCCAGGACCCGGCGATTGCCGCCGATCTGGCGGGGCAGGGACCCGCAACGCTGATCGGGTTTCTTGCCTTTGGTCTTGCGGAACGGCGCAAGCCAGTGACGGTGCTAAGCTGCGACAATCGTATGGAAAATGGCAAGACGCTCGAGACGGCCGTTTCCGATTTCGCGAAAGCAGCCGGTCTGGACGTGGATTGGGGTGTCGTTCGCTTTCCCAACGCGATGGTCGACCGGATCACCCCGGCCACCACGGACGCCGTTCGCGCAATCAGCGGCGACCCGATGGCCGTTCCGACCGAGGCGTTCTCTGAGTGGGTGATCGAAGACAGTTTTGCCGGACCGCATCCGGATTGGCCGGGCGTGCAACTGGTCGATGACGTGGCCCCGCACGAGATGCGAAAGCTGCGCATGTTGAACGGGGCCCATTCCCTGTTGGCTTATGCCGGGTTGGAGTGCGGCCTGACCTACGTCCACGAGGCGGTTCGAGACCCGGTTCTGCGCCCGCTGGTTTCCGAGTTGATGAAAGATGCGGGCGCAACGCTGCCCGCTGCGGTGCAAGCACAGGTTCCGGACTATGCCGAGGCTCTGTTGCGCCGCTTTGAAAACCCCGAGTTGGCGCATCGTCTGGACCAAATCGCGATGGATGGAAGCCAGAAGCTGCCGTATCGATTTGTTCCCACACTTCGTGAGACCGACTCTCAGGCGGTGATCGCGGGGATGCGGGCCTGGGTCTCCTATT
Organism: Ruegeria sp. CH5; assembly: GCF_056537025.1. NCBI lineage: Bacteria > Pseudomonadati > Pseudomonadota > Alphaproteobacteria > Rhodobacterales > Roseobacteraceae > Ruegeria > Ruegeria sp. CH5. Next base: position 90,512 of record NZ_JBQFQT010000001.1, read on the forward strand.
GCCTGTCCGAGACCGCCAAAGGTCGGGCGCTGAACGATCCTTGCGCGTCGGAAATCGCTTTGGCTGTCAAGCAGCCAGATCCGCTAGTGCCGCTTTTGCGTCTTGTCGGAGCCGAGGATCTCGCGCCGCTTATCCGGGAATGATCGCGCCGCGGAACTGAACGACGGTGGATGCCAGATTGTGTCCAGCCATCAGGGCCTCGGCCTGTGTTTTTCCCGTCAGTAACGCCGCGAGGTACCCACCGTTGAAACTGTCGCCCGCCGCGGTCGTATCCAGCACGTTTTTGGCAGGCTCATAGGTTTGGTCAATGCTCTGACCAATGGACAGGGGGCCATTCTCTCCGCGCTTTAACGCACCGATTCCGTGATGACCCGCAAAGCGTGCGGCCACCTGTTCGGCGCTTTCCCCGAACAGTGCCATCTCGTCGTCGATGGATGGCAGGGCAATGTCCGCACGTCGCCAAAGCCGCTGGTTGATCTGCCGGGCGTGTTCAACGCAATCCCAAAGACGCGGACGAAAGTTGCTGTCATAGACCAACCGGACTGAAGCGCCTTCGAGCCAGTCCAGAAGCGCAAGCCTTACCGAATGCGGAAGAATGGCCACGGAAATCCCCGACAAGTACAGCACGTCATAGCCGTTCAGCGAGCTGAAATCGTGATCGGAAAAAAGCTGACGGGCGGCCGCTTCGCTGCGCCAATAGGTAAAGCTGCGTTCACCATCCGCAGAGGTCGTGATCGCGTACAGGCCCGGAGAGGCGTTCGGAATGATTTGGATGCCGGATGTCCCGATACCATGGCTGGCGATGAAGTCCGCGATGCGCCCCGAGAACGGGTCGTCGCCCAGACATGTCACATACTCCACCTGCAGATCAGGCGCTGCGCGGTGCATGTAGATGGCCGTGTTCAGCGTATCCCCCGCGACGCCCACCTTTGCGCCGGATTCCAGCATGGACAATTCAATCATTGCTTCGCCGATGCAGGCAATTCGCGTCATTTCTTTTCTCTTTTCCAGATGATTAGACCGGCAGCCATGATCAGCGCAGCCCCTGCCAACGTGAATGCGTCCGGTACCGTGTCAAAGAACAGATAACCCCAGATCGCAACATAGATCAGGAACGAATAGGTAAATGGCATCAGCTGGTTCGCCGTTCCGAACCGATGCGCGTTCGTCAGCAGTTGATGCCCGCACCACCCAAAGACGCCAAGACTGATCAGGACGATCATGCTCCACGTGTTTTCCGGTTGGATCCAAAACCAGATGGCGAACGGCAGCAGGACCACCGTACCGGTAAGCCCGAGGTAGAATTGCATGGTGTCTACGGCAACAACCCCCGACAGCCTGCGCGTCATGATCGAGTACAAGGCCAACGCGGTGGCATTGTAGACGATCAACAGCATGGTCGGATGAAAGGCCGAACCAAACGGCCGCACGACAACCAACACCCCCAGAAAACCGAGGATGATGGCCGCCCAACGCCATGGGCCCACGCTTTCTTTCAACACAAAGACGGACAGAAAACACACAATGACCGGGCTGGAAAACATGATTGCCGACACGACGGTCAGGGGCAAAAACCGCAGGGCATAAAAGTTGAAAACAGTCGCCGAGATCAGCAGCAAGGCCCGGCTAATGACCTGCCATGGATGGTCGGTCTTGAACCGGTTGGCCTCAATCCCGCCCTTGGCGATCACGCCCACAGAGATCACGAAGTGCCCTGCATAACGCATGAACGCCAACTGAAATGCCGGCACGCCGGCCAACGCCAACCATTTGGCCCCTAGGTCCACCAGCGAAAAGAACAGCCACGCCGTCAGCATCAGCACGATGCCAAGGCGCGGCAGGTCCGCGTTGGGGTTGGCGGTGACGGCCATAGATCAGGTGTTGAAACGTTTGACGTAGTAGTCAACCATCTGGCTGACCATGTCATCCGCCTGACCGTGGTCGCGCGCGTCGTTCAGCGCGGAAAGTGCGCCCTGTGACATCACGCTGGCAACGCCGGCCTCGCGTGCCATTCGATCATAATACCCAAGGTCTTTCGCGGCGTTCTTGATGGCAAAGGCCAGCTGGTTTGGATCATTCTCGACACCGTAGGCTTTGACGAAATCCATCATTCCGGAATGCAGCGGCCCTGCGGCCATAACGTCGTACAGCTGCTTGCGGTCAACGCCGGTGATGTCAGCCATGGCAAAGGCTTCGGCCATCGCGTTCGCGACCGTCATGCCGAAGAAATTGTTGATCAGCTTGATCGTATGTCCCGATCCGACAGGGCCCAGGTAAAAGACGTTTTCACCCAGATCCTTCAGTGTCGGCTCGGCCTTGTCGAAGGCAGCCTTGTCGCCGGACGTCATGATGTTGAGCTTGCCTTCCAGCGCATGCGACGGCGTCCGGCCAAGTGGCGCGTCAATGTAGCTTCCGCCGGCTGCGGCAACCTCCTCGGCCAGGTTGCGTGTACTGCCCGGAAGCGAGGTGCCAAAGTCGATGACTATCGCCCCGGGCTTCAGTCCCGCGATCACTCCATCAGCACCGCGCATACGGCCCTCGACCTGCTCGGACGTTCCCATGCACAGCATCACGATGTCGCTGGCCTGAGCCAACTCCCGCGCGTTTTGCGCCTCGCGGGCGCCCCGGTCAATCGCGGCGTCCAGATGTGTGCGGTCGCGGTTTCCCAACACCGTGACCGAGTATCCCTGGTCCAACAGCCGGCTCACCATGGCTCCGCCCATGAGTCCCAGGCCGATAAACCCGATTGATGGTTTGCTCATTGGTTTCCCTTTCCGTGAATATGTCTGGTTTTCATTCTTGTGTCTGTCGCGGGCGAATTTGCAGTCTGATTGCTCATATTGCCCGGGGAATAGTCATTGGCCTTTTGAATGGTCCGAAATTTTGCCCTGCCGCGTCTCAGTCAGGCCGGGGCCCGCGCTCGGGCCGTTCGCGCCTTCAGCTCCTGTTCGATGCGTGATGTGACTTCGAGCGTCCGGGCTGCATCCTCGACGTCGATCAAAGGTGGGGCGCCATCGATAACGTCCAGGAAGTGATCCAGTTGCGCCTCCAGCGGTGTGCGTGTCTGGTCCGGCCTTGGAAGTTGGTCTTTTTGGGCCGCAGTGCCCCAATCCTGTCCGCGCCACTGGGTCATGGATGGAAAACTGACGGCGCCCCTGGTTCCTGTGATCCACATCATGTCCTGATGGGTCGTGCCGATGTTCGGGTTTTCGCCGGTTCCGGCTTCAAACCCCCAAGGGCTGGGCGCGGTGTCGGCAAAGCTGATGGTACCTGTTGCGCCGTTTTCGAATGCGATCGCGACAGCGCCGCTTTCGATCCGATCCGATCCGCGGATCGACGCGCCGGGCAGGGCGACAACCTCCGAGATTTCTCCGATCACAAAGCGCAAGACATCGATATCATGCACGAGATTGATCATCACCGGGCTGCCATCGGAAGTCCGCCAGTTCTGTTCAAAATAGCTCTCGGGTTTACGCACGGCCCACAGCAACGAGACGTTGATGACTTGTCCGATCGTACCTTGCGCGATCACCTCCTTCAGGTGCTGCAAGGTTGTGTGGTACCGCCGATGGTGGCCGACCAGGCTGCGGACATTGGCCTCGCTAACGGCCGTCTTAAGGCGCAGGGCATCATCGACCGACGCGGCAACCGGCTTTTCGATCAGCATGTGCCAACCGCGTGATGCGGCCAGAATGCCATGTTCGGCATGCAGGCGGGTCGGCGTCGCGATGATGACACCATCCACTGTGTCCTGCACCTCGTCCATACTGGCAAAACGCGGCGCGTCGATCTGGATTGAGCCATCCGGATCGGCCAACCCGACCAACGTGCAGCCGGGATGCTCAATGACGGCGCGGACGTGGCGGATACCGATCAATCCGCCGCCGGCTACGAGGATCCGTTTCACATCACCGCTCCGATTTGCCAGGGAACGAATTCGTAATCACCCAAGCCATGCGCCTCGGACTTGGTTCGCGCGCCCGAGGCGACTTGGAGCAGCCGTCGGTATATCTCCTTTCCTTTTTCTTCGACGCTGACGCCTTTGGTCAGAATGTCGCCCGTGTCCACGTCCATGTCTTCGGGCATGCGCGCCGCCAATTCGGAATTGGTGGCGATTTTCAGCGTCGGCGCCGGTTTGGATCCAAAGGCCGACCCGCGCCCCGTTGTGAAACACACAAGGTTGCACCCGGCCGCGATCTGCCCGGTCACCGAGGCCGGGTCATATCCGGGGCTGTCCATGAAGGTGAAGCCTTTGGCGGTGATGGGTTCTGCGTATTTGAATACGCCGGTCAAAGGGGTGGTTCCGCCCTTCGCCGTAGCCCCCAGCGATTTCTCGAGGATGGTCGTCAGACCCCCTTGCTTGTTGCCGGGGCTAGGGTTGTTGTCCATCGAACCGTGATTGCGGGCGGTGTAGTCTTGCCACCAATCGATCAGTCCGATCAGTTTTTCCCCAGTTGCGCGGTCAAGGGCCCGGCGGGTCAAAAGATGTTCGGCTCCGTAGATTTCGGGCGTCTCTGCAAGGACACCCGTGCCACCTTGAGCGACCAACAGGTCGCAGGCATGTCCGAGCGCCGGGTTCGCGGTCACACCGGACCAAGCGTCCGATCCACCACATTGCAGCGCAACCATCAGTTCAGACGCCGGGGCTTCTCTGCGTTTTGCCTCATTGGCAATTGGAAGCATCTGGTTGATCTTGCTGATGCCCATCTCCACGGTCCGGCGCAATCCGGCGACGTTCTGGATGTTCATCGTCTGGAAGGTTGGACTCTGCTTCAACCCATATGCGTCAAGCAGCCAGTCGATCTGGTTCATCTCGCAGCCCAGACCGACCATCAGAACAGCAGCGTGATTGGGATGTTTCGCAAACCCCCACATGACCCGTTGAAGAGCTTCGAAACCGTCGCCGGAATCGGCCATTCCGCAGCCCGTTCCGTGGACAAAGGCCACTACGCCGTCGACGTTCGGAAACTCGGCCAGCTTGTCCGGCGTGAAGTGGTTGGCGATCATGCGGGCCGCCGTAGCAGAACAGTTCACGGTGGTCAGAACCGCAATGTAATTGCGCGTGCCGACGCGACCACTGTCCCGATGGTAGCCCATGAACGTATCGACCGAGGTGGCGGGTCTCATAGGCCTGTGATCTGTCGCAAACTCATAGTCCACGCTGGTGTTTCGGAACTCGACATTGTGGGTGTGCACATGATCGCCGGGCTGGATCGGTTGGGTGGCGTAACCGATGATCTGGGAGTATTTTCTGACCGGATCGCCGGGTGCAAGGGTCCCCGTGGCGACCTTGTGGCCCGATGGGATGCGCGCATTGATCGTGACACCTTCGACCACGCTGCCGGCCTCCAGCAGCCGAGTTGCAACCACCACGCTATCCGTTCGATCTAAACGTACAAAAGTCATAATCAGCTTTCCTGGCGGCTGCAGCTAGGCGCAGAACGGCGAGTCCGATGTCCACCGGTGAATATCTATATGCGGCTGTCTAGACAGCCTTGCTCGTGCCGCCTCCCAATTGGATTTGCAGACACGCCAATCCCGCAGCTCGGTTTCGGGGCGCGATCTGGATCTTGCGATGAAGCTGGGGAAATGGTCTCGACCGGTGGGTTGGCCTGCCGCACTGAAGCGGATGTCGAACGACCAGCGGAACCGGTCCGTTTCGTTGACCAGCGACGCATGTGGCGTCAGCGGGTGAAACAGGATGACCCCGCCCGCCTTGACGGGCAAGGGCACGGCTCGGTCTTCGTCAATGAACCCGTCGGCAATGCCTGTCTGCGTGCGCGCGCAATGCGGCAGGATGGATTGGTCCTGTGCCTTTGGCAGCACTTGCAGGCAGCCGTTCTCGATCGTTGCATCGTTGACGGCAATCCAAACCGTGACCATGTCGGTCTGGTCCGCATCCTCCAACGCAACTGCCCGGTCCTGATGCCAGTCCGTTGCGGTTATATGCGCCCGAACCTCGTCCTTGGACAGCTTGAGGGCAGGGGGCTTCAGCCGAACGTGCTGGATCGGATTGCTGACCAACTCTGGCCCGATCAACTGCTCGACGATGTCTAGCATGGGCCGGGCCGTCAGCAGGTCGAACACGGCGGGTCCAATATGGAACGGTGTGTCAGCCATGATCCGGTCGCCGGGCAATGAGATGTCCAGCGGCTGGAAATAGTCGCAACCGGCCTGATAGGCGGACAGAAGTTTGTCCCAGAAAGTCATTCGTGAAGGTTCGTCCTTGACCAGCCCTTTTTCGTACCAACCCTCATAGAGCCGGTTCAGGACATCCGAGTATTCGGCTTGCACCCGATCAAGGACGTCACCGGGAATTACATCCTCGACCACGAGGTATCCGTCCGTCTGGAACTTGCCAATCTGATCTTGTGTCAGCATGGGTTCGACCTCACAACAACAGCGCGATGATGCCCGGCCAGATCAGAAGAACGGAAAGCGCCAGCAGCTGGATCCCGATGAATGGCAGGAAGCCGCGGAAGATATCCGTCAGGCTGATATGCGGCGGGGCCACGGATTTCAGGTAGAACGCCGCCGGGCCGAACGGGGGCGACAGGAAGCTGACCTGCATGTTCATACAGAACACGACGCCAAACCAGATCGCGACATGGCTGGGCTGCAACTGACCGATGAGTCCGATTTCCTCGATGGGAAGGCGCAGGACGATCGGCAGAAAGACCGGGATGATCAAAAGCACGATGCCGACCCAATCCATGAATGCGCCCATGAACAGCAGGATCAGCATCATCACCAGAATGACCAGCATCGTCGGCAGGTCCTGCCCGACGATCAGATCGGCCACGTATTGGGGTCCGCCAGCAATGGTGTAGGCACCCGCCAGCGCGGCGGCCCCGATCGTAACCCAGATGATGGTGCCTGTGGATTTGAGCGTCCGCATCAAGCTGTCCCAAACCAGTTCGAACGATCCTTCGCCACGTAGGATGGCGATGATCAGAACGGCGAAGGCGCCCATGCCTGCAGCCTCGGTGATGCCGGTGATCCCGCCATAGATCGAGCCGAGCACGACGCCGATGACGACAAGCGGTGCAACGAGGCCTTTGCCCATTTCCCAGCCGATTTTTGCGCGCTGTCGGCCAAAGACAAAGAATATCAGCAAAAGGGCGACGATGGTGATGCCAGCAAACCAGGGCAGGTAGTCAGCGGTACCCAGCCGTGCGGGCTCGCCCTGGCTGGCAGCGTTCGAGCCGGAAAGCTCGAAAAACGCGGCGCGGATAAACAGAACGGTGGAAAATCCGGCGACGACGATGCTCATGAAGGCGGCAAACAGTTTGCGCTTTTCAGCCGGTTCGGGGTCGCTCGGGTCCGGTTCCGGAAGCGGCGCGTGATGAGGATTCAACTGCGTGCGGATGATAATGTATAGGATGATCATCGAGGCCAGCATGAAGCCCGGAATAAAAGACGCGGTGAACAGCGACTTGATCGAGGTTTCGGTGATCAGCCCATAGATGATCAGAACGATCGAGGGCGGGATCATGGTCCCCAGCGACCCCGAGGCGCAGATGACGCCGATCGCGAGGTTCTGATCGTAGCCGAGGCGCAGCATCTGGGGCAGGGCGATCAGGCCCAGCAGGACCACCTCACCGCCGATGATGCCGGACATGGCTGCCATGATCACCGCCATGATCGAGGTCACGATCGCGATGCCGCCACGTGTTCTGGACAGCCAGACATTCAGCGACGAATACATGTCGCGCGCGATCCCGGATCGCTCCAGCAGCGATGCCATGAAGATGAACAATGGCACGGATATGAGCACGTAGTCCGTTAAGAGCCCATATATCTTCTGCGCCAGAATATAGAGTGGCCCAGTCCCGGGACGTCCGGTCAGAATGCCATCGCCGAATGAAAACGGGTTCAAAAGAAGTGTCGGCTCGAACTTCAGAACAAGAACCAGAACCGCAAGCGAGGCCGAGGCCAGACCCAGGGGCATCCCGATCGCCAAAAGCACGATCAGGGCGACCATCAGAATGAGTGAGATCGTTCCAATATCCATTAGTCTTGTCCCACCGCTCGTTTGATCATCTCAATTTCGTCTTCGTCCGGTTCATCCGTGTGGATTTCCGGTTCTTTGTTCCAATCCGCGATCAGGTTCAGAACGGCCTGCATGGCGACCAGGGTGATCACGATCAGAACCATGGGCTGCAACGTCGCCGGGATCGGCGGGTTGAAGGCCGAGCCATAAAGCTCCCATTTGTAGAGTTTGTTGACGAAAACCTGCTGATAGCTGCCGTAGACCAGAAAGAACGCGAACATCACGATCAGGATGGTCGAGATCGTGTCGAACACGCGCTGCAACCAGCGAGGAACCGCATCATACAGCAGAAAGATCCGGATATGGCTGCGTTGCTGCATGGCATAGTAGCCGGACATCAGGAACACGAAGCTGGCGAACCACAGCGTCATCTCGTTGGCCCATTCGGTCGGCTTTTCGAGGATGTAGCGCATGAAGACTTCGTACAGCATCACCACCGTCATGATGGCGATCATCATCATCGTGACCCGGCCGATGAACAGGGCGAAGCGGTCCATCGCAGTCGTGCCCTCGTATTCCATCGCTGCCGGCTGGACGGTCTTGGTTCCGATCACCGCAAGGATCGGCAGCAGTATCAGCGCGCCGATATCGACAATATCGACAAATCCGCCGAAAACCCCGGTCATTTCGGGCGTCACGTCGCTGCGCAGATAGATTTCCGTTACCTGGCTTTTCAGAGATTCGGACGTGTAGGGCAGCCAGTCCAACAGGAAGGCCGGCAAATGCCAGACGAGCCAACTGGCCGTCGCGACGAAGGCGAGCGGGATGAGCCACTCCAGTATTCCGCCTGAGTTTTTTTGCATCACGTAGCCCTCGTCCTTATCCGTCGATCCGGTGGTGATCGATAAATTCCAGGTCCGGCTCGACGCCCAATCCGGGGCCGGTCGGGATCGTCACGCGGCCGTTGTTGGCCTTGACTTGTTTCTGTATCTCCAGCGGAACGGTCAGCAGATCGTCGCGGAATTTGTTGTCCGTGGTGTCGAATTCCAACATCGGTTCCCACGGGTGCAGACCGCCCGGCATTGCCGGCATTGCCGCGAGCAAATGCAGGTTGGTGGCCACAGCAACCGCACTTCCCCAGACGTGATTGACGACCGGGGTGAAGTGCGCGTGGCACAGCGCAAGTACCTGCAGATACTCCGAGATTCCGCCCAACGCGCACACTTCGGGCTGAGCGATATCGACACTGCGGTTTTCGAGAAGCGCGCGCCATGCCCAGCGATTGAACACAGCCTCGCCGCCCGAGATATTGACCTTCAGCCCCGCGCGCAGTTCGCGATAGCCGTCAAGATCCTCGGGGGCCACCGGTTCTTCAAACCAATAGGCGTCAAGCTCTTCCAAGGCACGGCCCACATAAAACGCGTCCGAGGTCGTGTAGGCATGATTTGCGTCGACCATGAAGGGGAAGTCTTCGCCAACCCCGCGACGCACCGCCTCGCACAGCTGTACGTCCGGTTTGGGCCCGAACCCGGTCTTCATCTTGGTGGCGACAAACCCCATGTCCTTGATCGTTGCGGCTTCGTCCTCGAACCGGGCGGCAAGGTCGGCGATCGGCTCATCCCGCAGCATCATCCCGTAGCCGTAGCAGGGAACGCTTGTCCGATGCGCGCCGCCGATGAGTTTGTGCAGCGGCAAACCGGCCACCTTGCCGACGATGTCCCAAAGGGCGATGTCCACGCCGGACAGCGCCTGTATCGGCATTCCGCCTTGCCCATGATCTCGCAGAAGGTTGTACACCTTGTGCCAGATCACGTCCTTGTCCAAAGGGTCCAGCCCCAGAACCATCGGCTGAATGACCTGTTCAACGATGGATTTGTTGGCTCTTGCTACGTTGCCGGGGCCAAAACACTCTCCCCAGCCGGTCACGCCCTCGTCGGTTTGAACCTCGACCAGATGGGTTGTGCGCTTGTCATAATACTGCTGCGAATACCCCAGGACTTCGGGCATCTCGTACTGCAGTACATGGCTGGTGATCTTGGTGATTTTCATGAAATGCAGGGTCCCGGGCACATTCGGAGAGGCCGTCAGCACGGCCTTTCCGATTGTCGTTGAGTGGCCGAAGCCCGATTATTGCATTGCGCCCAGATCGCGCAGGAAGTTGATGTGGCTTTCCAACAGCGCCTTGGCCTCTGGGGTCGTGGCGAACTCGGTCCACCCGACCTGAACGGCTGCGCGGTAGGCGGCCAGATCCTCCGGCGACCATTCATACAGCTGAACGCCTTTGGCCTTCAGGTCCTTGGCGGTCTGAGCGTTCTGCACCTCGTTGATCGTCGCATTGTGCAGCGCCAGGCTGTCCATCGCGACTTCCATGATCTTTTTGTGATGTGCAGGCATCGCGTCCCAAACGTCCTTGCGGCAGGCCAGGTGGTCTGCGGGCATCGAGTGGAAGCCGGGATAGTTCGTGTGACCGGCGATTTCGTACAGACCCAGACCCACGTTGTTGGTCAGGTTCGCAGCATCCGCGCCGTCGATGATGCCGGTTTCCAGAGCGGTGAAGATTTCGTTGAAGTCCATAACGATCGGCGATGCGCCCAGTTCGGCAAAGACCTTGGTGGCCAGGCCCGGGGGCGAACGGAATTTCCAGTCTTTGAAGTCATCGACCTTGGCGATCGGCTTGGTCGAGGCCAGAGATTCCGGTCCTGGGATCCACCAGCCGATGAATTCCATGTCGTAGCCGTTGTACAGGTCATTGACGGCATCTCTGCCGCCACCGTGCAGCAGCCATGCCATTTGCTGATAGGGGTTCTGGTAACCGCCCAGCAGATCGCCCGCGAATTGGAAGGCAGGGTTCTTACCGGTCTGATAGCCGCCGCCGGTCATGTCGCAGTCGAGGATGCCCGTTGCCGCGGCATCGAAGGTTTCGACCGATTTGACCACCGAGGACGAGTAGAACATCTCGACTTCGATCTCGCCGTTCGACATTTCCTGGATGTCTTCGACGTATTTTGCCGCCATCTGCCCGGACAGCGTCTCGGGCGAGAAATGGGTTTGAATTCTCAGCTTGGTCGTTTCGGCCACCGCGAAACCGGCCGCCATCGTCGTTGCTACGGCGGCAACAGCCGCTGTCTTGACTATTTTCATATTGTCCTCCCAGACGTTGAGCAGTGCGCCGGGTAGGAGATCTTGCCGCCTCCCTTGTCGACACGCTGCTAGACGTTAAGCGGTCGAATCGAATGCAACAAGAAAAATATGAAATTTCCAAAAATTTCGAGATTCTTGCAATAAATCGAAAATACGACTAGGACACTAAGGAGCCAGGCCTGAAAGGTGCAAACCGGAATGAATGAAGAAGTAGATATTTATCAGCACCTTAAAATGCGTCTGATCTCGAACGGATTCGAGCATGGTGCCAAGGTTCGGGCCGAAGAGTTGCGCAAGGACTATGGGTGCTCGGCCAGCACGGTTCGCGAAGTTCTTTTTCGTTTGTCATCCGTTGGTTTGGTGGACTTTCAGGAGCAGAAGGGCTTTCGCGTCCCGAAGCGTTCACCGCAAAAACTGATCGAGCTGACCCACATCCGCGTTTTGCTGGAGGGAGAGGGCACCGCAATGTCGATCCGCAACGGCGGGGTGGATTGGGAAGCCAGGCTGACCGCGGCGCATCACAAGCTGAGCCATATCGAAAAGCGCATTCATGCCACCGACGACCCCAGCGAGCTGATCGAGATCTGGTTTGCCTCGGAAAAGGAATTCCATCAAACGCTGATCTCGGCCTGTGGGTCGGACACGTTAAAGCAGATGCACGGCCGAATTTACGCGCAGTTCCGACAGCAATTGATGGTGGCGGACCGGCGGTTCGAGTTCATCTCCGAGAACATCCGGCATCACGCCGACATCCTCGAGGCCGCATTGTCCGGCGATGAGCAACAGACCAAGCAGAAAATTCATGACCACCTCAAGCGCCATCTGACAGGCAAGACGATGGGCGACTAAGCGCGGAAGTCATCCTCAAGATAAACGCGGATGATGTCTTCAAAGCTCGACTCTGCGCGGAAGCCCAGCTCAAGCGCGCGATCGGTTTGAAAGTCGCGTGGCCAGCCTTTGACAATGCGCTCTATGTCCGGGTCGGGAACATGCTTGATCAGGTTGACCGCGTCTTGACCGGCGATGGTCCGCAAAGCTTCGATCTGTTCGGCGACCGTACAACTGATGCCTGGCATGTTCAGGGCGCGCCGGTCGTTCAGCAGTTTCGTATCAAGATCGGCCGCGTGGGTCAGAAATCGTGCCGCTGCCCGAGGGCTGGCGTGCCAATGGCGAACGGTGTCGTCGACCGGCAGAACCGCCTCGAGCCCGTTCAGGGGCTCTCGTATGATACCCGAAAAGAAGGAGGAAGCGGCGGCATTTGCCTTGCCAGGCCGCACGCACAGCGTCGGCAGACGCAGGGAGATGCCGTCGATGTATCCTTTTCGACTGAAGTCGGAAATCATCAACTCGGACGCAGCCTTCTGCGCCCCGTAGCTGGTCAGAGGGGCGCATAGGAATTCATCGTCGATCCTTGCGGGGAAAGGGGCGCCAAAGACGGCTATGGACGAAGCGAAGACCAGCCGCGGGCGGTAGGCGCCGCTGGTGGCGTTATGCTCGTCCTTCAATGCGTTCAACAGTGCCCAGGTCGTCATCAAGTTGACGTCCCAACCAAGGTCAAAATCAGCTTCTGCCTGACCCGAGACAATCGCGGCCAGATGAAAGATCACGTCAGGGCGCTGAGCTGCCAGAAGCTTGGCCGAGTTCTGGGCCGCGATGTCGCCAACGATTTGTTCTCCCGGTGCACCCTCGACCGGAAATGAAAGGTCGAACAGTGATACACGGGCGTCCGGACCAAAGGTCTGCTCGGCCGAAATGTGATGCGCCAGCTTCTGACCCAGCATTCCACCGCCGCCGATGATGAGGATATGCGTCACGACATGCCATTCCGTTTTCTGAGCTCGAGGTAGAGCGCAGAGTGATCCAGCTCGGCCCCATCCATTTCGTTTATCAGGTATTCGAACCGGTCGCGTACGGCTTGCGTATTGGGCAGTTCCAGGCCGAGACCGCGTGCCTCAGCCAAGGTGTTGTCCAGATCCTTCAGCTGAAATTTCGAGAGTCCGCCTGGAACGAAATCCCGGTTGGACATGCGTTCTCCGTGCTGTTGCAGGATCACGCTGTCGGCAAACCCACCGCGCAGCGCGGCGCGCAAAGCAGCCGGGTCTGCGCCACCTTGTTCGGCCAGCAGGGTTGCCTCGGCAACGGCGGAAATCGTGACGGCAACGATCGTCTGATTGGCTAGTTTGCACAATTGACCGGCGCCGCTGGGGCCGACATGCACGGGGCGCCCCATGGCGGAAAGGACTGGCAGTACCTCCTGCATGACGCCCTCGTCGCCCCCCACCATGATCGCCAGCGAGCCCGCCTCGGCCCCCCTGGTGCCACCGGAAACCGGGGCATCCAGATGCCGCAGGCCGAGAGTTTCGAGTTGGGCAGACTGCGCGCGGGCATGTTCAGGCTTGGCGCTGGACATGTCGATCCAGACGGAGCCAGGTTTAAGCTGGTCGCAGAAAGAAGGGTCTTCCAGCAGCGCGCCGGTTGCGTACCCGTCGGACAGCATGGTCACGATCACATCGGCTTGGGCAACCGCTTGGGCCGGGGTCTCCGCAACTGTAGCACCTTGGTCCGCCAATGGTCGTGCCTTTTCGGCGCTGCGGTTCCAAACGGTCAGGGGAAAGCCTGCCGCAAGTAGGTTTCGTGCCATCGGCGCCCCCATTAGGCCGGTGCCCAAAAGGGTCACTTTGCGCTGTTCGCTCATACTTGCTTATCCTCCTTCGGGCCGCACCACGCATGGTTATAGCCAAACCAAAATCTCTGTCATACGCTAACGGCATCAAGTTCCTGCGCCAAAGCCTGTTGCGTTTCCACGCAGAATTTTTTGGTGCTGCCCGGTCGCACTCGGGCCCGGGGTCGTGGTGTTTGATCGCAAGTAGTGAAAGGTAAATTTTACATATGTCAGAAAGACTTGTGGGGAAGCGCGTCCTTGTGACGGCTGCCGGACAGGGTATCGGTCGTGCCAGCGCAATCGCAATGGCGCGCGAAGGGGCGCAGGTGTTTGCGACGGATATCAACCTCGAAAACCTTTCTTCGATTCGGTCCGAGAATCTCGAAAATATCGAAATTTTCGAGATGAACGTCACCGATGACGCCAGCGTCTCTCAGGGGGTTGAGCGGGCAAATCCGGACGTGTTGTTCAACTGTGCGGGCTTCGTGCATCACGGGACCATCCTGGACGCCACTGATGAGGAGTGGGATTTTGCGATGGACCTCAACGTGCGGTCCATGATGCGCACAACGAAGGCTGTGCTGCCGGGGATGATCGAACGGGGCGGCGGCTCGATCATCAACATGTCTTCCGCTCTGGGGTCGATCATCGGCGCGCCCAACCGCTTTGTCTATGGCGTGACCAAAGCTGCGGTTGTTGGGCTGACGAAATCGGTTGCGGTTGATTTCATCACAAAGGGCATTCGCTGCAACTGCATCTGCCCCGGAACGGTCGACAGCCCCAGTTGGCGCGATCGGGTCGAGGCCTTGGCCCAAGAGCTGGGCAGCAGGGAAGAGGCCATGGCGCAGTTCGTGGCTCGCCAACCCATGGGCCGCGTCGCCAAGGCGGAAGAAATAGCGGCACTGGTCGTCTACCTGGCAAGCGATGAGAGTGCTTTCACCACAGGACATACACACATAATCGATGGGGGGTGGTCAGGCCAATGACGAAGATAACAAAGGACGATCTGCGGTCGCGGAAATGGTTCATGAACTCGGAGAACCTCGAGATGACCGCGCTGTATCTGGAACGGTATCTCAACTACGGCCTGACCCGCGCCGAGCTTCAATCCGGCAAGCCAATCATCGGCATTGCGCAAACGGGTAGCGATCTCAGCCCCTGCAACCGCCACCACCTGGAATTGTCCAAACGTGTGCGCGACGGGATCATCGCGGCCGGTGGCACGTGCATCGAAATTCCGGTGCACCCGATTCAGGAAACGGGTAAGCGGCCGACTGCCTCGCTGGATCGCAATCTGGCCTATCTTTCGCTGGTCGAGAGCTTGTTTGGTTACCCGATCGACGGCGTGGTGCTGAACATCGGTTGCGACAAGACCACGCCGGCGCTGTTGATGGCGGCTGCCACCGTCAATATCCCGGCAATCGCTCTGTCCGTCGGCCCGATGTTGAACGGCTGGTGGAAGGGCGAGCGCGCAGGGTCGGGAACTGTGATCTGGAAGGCTCGGGAAGACCTGGCCGCCGGTGAAATCGACACTGATGAGTTCATGGAAATCGCAGCGGCTTCGGCGCCCTCGGTTGGCTATTGCAACACGATGGGAACAGCGACCACGATGAATTCGCTGGCCGAAGCCTTGGGAATGCAACTGCCCGGGTCCGCCGCGATACCGGCCCCGTACCGGGAACGCGGGCAGATCAGCTATGAAACCGGAAAGCGCATCGTCGAGATGGTGTGGGAGGATCTGCGCCCAAGCGATGTCATGACCCGGGCGGCATTTGAAAATGCGATCGTCATCAACTCGGCGATCGGTGGATCGACGAACGCGCCGATCCATTTGAATGCGATCGCCCGGCATCTTGGCGTTCCTCTCAACAACGATGACTGGCAAAGCCTGGGTCACGACGTACCGCTGCTGGTCAACATGCAGCCGGCCGGAAAATACCTTGGAGAAGATTACCAGCGCGCCGGCGGTGTCCCTGCCGTGGTCGGTGAGTTGATTGATGCCGGATTGCTGCCCAACCCCGATGCACTGACGGTCAACGGCCAGTCGATGGGCGAGAACTGCGGGACACGCCGGTCGCTGAACGACGACGTGATCAAGCCGGTTAGGAATCCGGTCAAGCATCAGGCCGGGTTCATCAACCTTTCGGGCAACCTGTTCGAAAGCGCGATCATGAAGACATCGGTGATCTCGTCCGCTTTCCGCGATGCCTACCTGTCGAACCCGGATGACCCCAATGCCTTCGAGGGCCGAGCGGTCGTGTTTGACGGGCCTGAAGACTTTCATCACCGCATCGATGATCCGGCAGAAAACATCGACGCAGACTGTATCCTGATCATGCGCGGCGCAGGGCCCAAAGGTTACCCGGGCGCGGCCGAGGTAGTGAACATGCGGCCGCCCTCATACCTGTTGAAAAAGGGGATCGAAGCGCTGCCCTGCATCGGTGATGGGCGCCAGTCCGGCACTTCCGGAAGCCCGTCGATCCTGAACGCCTCGCCCGAGGCGGCCGAAGGCGGCGGGCTGGCGCTGGTGCGAAACGGCGACCGGCTGCGCATCGATCTGGGCAAAGGGACGGCGGATATGCTTGTTCCGCTGGAGGAGCTGCATGAACGTGCCCGCGAACTGGAAGCCGCAGGTGGCTACTCGGTCCCGCCCGACCAGTCACCCTGGCAGGAGATCTTCCGCGAGAAGGTCGATCGTCTGGATCGCGGCATGACGCTGAAGGGCGCCGACAAATTCAGGGACATCGCGCGGCAATTCCTGCCGCGGGACAATCACTAAAAGGAACCGAAATGAAACTTGTTCGCTACGGAGCCGCAGGGTCGGAAAAGCCTGCGTTGGTCGACTCTGCGGGTCAATTGCGGGATTTGTCCGCCCATGTCACCGATATCACCGGTGAAACGCTGGGCGACGCCGTGCTGGACAGGCTGCGCGCAATTGATTCCGAAAGCTTGCCGATTGTTGAAGGGGATCCGCGGATCGGAGCTTGCGTTGGCAAGATCGGCAAATTTCTGTGCATCGGACTGAACTACTCGGACCATGCTGCCGAAACGGGCGCGGATATTCCCAAGCATCCGATCCTGTTCTTCAAGGCAAACTCCGCCATCGTGGGGCCTTATGATGACGTTGTGATGCCGCGCGGGTCCACCCATACGGATTGGGAATGCGAGTTGGGTGTGGTGATCGGCAAAACGGCGAAATACGTCTCCAAGGCTGATGCTTTGGACTATGTCGCCGGTTATTGCATCGTCAATGATGTGTCCGAGCGGCATTTCCAGACGCAACTGACCGGACAATGGACCAAGGGGAAGTCCTGCGACACGTTCGGTCCGACCGGTCCGTGGTTGGTCACCCGCGATGAGGTTCCCGATCCTCAGGCGCTGGGCATGTCCCTGGATGTGAACGGACAGCGGATGCAGACTGGAAACACGGCGACGATGATTTTTACCGTTGCCGAGATCATCGAGCATCTGAGCCAGTTGTTCACCCTTCATCCCGGTGACGTGATTTCGACGGGCACACCGCCCGGAGTTGGCATGGGTATCAAGCCCGATCCGGTCTATTTGAAGAAGGGCGACGTGATGGAACTGAGGATCGACGGGCTGGGCACGCAGCGGCAGAAGGTCAGTCAGGATGACTGAGCTGTTGCAGATCGGCGGGATTACCGACCGGATGAAAGAGCGGCTGTCCACCGCATTCGATATTCGCCACTTGGACGATTTTGATGCCGCGCGCATCACACATGTGGTCACGAACGGACATGACGGCGTGCCGCCCGACCTGATGGCCCAACTGACGAACCTGAAGATGATCAGCGTCTATGGGGTTGGATATGATGCAGTCGATGCAACGGCTGCTGCAGCTCGTGGAGTTGTCGTAACGCACACCCCGAATGTGCTCAACAACGAGGTCGCAACCACCGCCGTTCTGCTTATGCTGGCCTGCTACCGAGAGCTTGTGCGCGACCATGAATACGTCCGATCGGGCCGGTGGGAATCAGAAGGCAATGCCCCTTTGACCCGATCAGCCGACAATCAAAAGGTTGGAATTCTGGGGCTTGGCCGTATCGGCCAGGCGATTGCAGACAAACTGGCGCCGTGGTCGCCCGAAATCTCTTATCACACCCGCAGTCCCAAGGATGTGCCATACCGGTATTTCGACAATCTGGTCGACATGGCCAAACACGTGGATGTGTTGATTTGCATAACACCGGGCGGGCCGTCGACCAACAAGCTGGTCAACGCCGAAGTGATGCGGGCGTTGGGGGCCGGGGGCACGCTAATCAATGTCAGCCGAGGGTCCGTCGTTGACGAGGCGGCTTTGATTGAAGCGCTGCAAAGCGGTGCGCTTGGCTGGGCAGGGCTGGATGTTTTCGAGGATGAACCTCGCGTTCCACAAGCGTTGCGCGAGTTGCCAAACGTGGTTCTGTTGCCGCATGCGGGCAGTGCTACTGTCGAAACGCGTGCCGCCATGGGTGATCTGACGGTGGACAATCTGTTGCAGCATCTCAAGGACGGATCGGTTCTGACCGCCGTGCCGGAATGCAAAGATCTGTGAATTGACCGCTTAGGCGCTCAGAAACCGTTGACACGCTCGATCAGCCAGTAGAGCGATATGCACCCGATGGCATAGCCTGTCACCGGGATGGCCAAGTGGGTCACCCAATCGGCGTTCCGTGGCGCGATAAGGCGCCACATCGCAATCAGAAGTGCGAGCACTGCGATAAAGGCAAGCTGACCAGCCTCGACGCCGATGTTGAAAGCCAGCAGCGCTGCGGGGATCTCTTGCGAGGGCAGGCCGATTTCAGCCAGAGCACCGGCAAAGCCGAGCCCGTGCAGAAGGCCGAAACTGAAGCAAACGATCCACGGGTATTGCTCGGATAACCGCAGTTCGCCCTCTTTGTGCCTCAGGATTTCCAAAGCAAGGAATACGATGGACAATGCAATGACGGCTTCGACGGGGCCGGCGGGCACGTTGAGAAACCCAAGCGTCGCCATTGCCAGCGTCAGCGAATGCGCGACTGTGAAGGCGGTGATCGCACCGACCAACCGCCATGGGTTCCGCACCAGAACAAAAAGCGCAAAGACAAACAACAGGTGGTCCCAGCCTCCCAGAATGTGTTCGAAACCAAGCAGGAAGTAGCTGCCAAAAACCGACCAGATCGTAGGCTCCGCAGGGACCGTCAATTCGGCCTCATCAGGCGTAAATCTGAGCGTCACGGGTTCAGCATTCAGCGGTCGAACGCGCAGCAAGACATCGTTCTGCTGACGCTCCAACCCGTCTATGGCCACAACATGGCCCGCGATTTCGGCATCACATTCTGCAATCCAAGAAGACACCCAGGCCTGGTTTTCCGCTGTTGGCGCCGGGCCATGTGCCGGCGCGCAATGATCGGGCAGAACCGCATCGATCTCCATGGGTTGTCCGTTCACGTCGGGAATACGCCAGAGGATTCTCCAGGTGCCCGGCGCCAGTTCGTTCAGGTCCAGATAGCCGGGGTCAAGCGCGTGTGCTCGGCCGAATTGTGGAACCATGCCCAGCCAAAAGGCCAGCAGAACAAAGAAGACCGTCTTCACGAGCCGCCCTCTTTGGATTCGGGTGTCTCGACCCGGTACCGGGCGGCGAGGCTTTCGTATTGAGCCTGCGCCAAGTCCTGAGCCGTCGCCCTGCGCCAATCGTTCAGAACGGAGTCGTAAATCTCGGCGAGCGGCGGAAGATAACCGGGCTTTGCTTCGGTCACGCGGACAAGATGTTGCCCGTATCCCGAGTTGATCGGACCGACCCAGATCATCGGCTCGCTTCTGTCAAGCTGTGACGCAAATCCGCGCCCAAAGGTTGTGTCGATTGCACCCGCGGCTGTCAGTGGCATCGACCGCGCCAGCAAGGACGAAACACCAAGGCTGGACCAATCTGCGCCACCGTTCAAAGCTTGCAGAGTATCGTCGACAACGTCCGGGTCTGGGGCATCACCCAGATAGACCTGATCAAACGCGATCAGGGTGGGGGTCGTGAAGCGGTCTGCGTTCTGGGCCAGATGCTCTTCTAGAACAGCCTCCTCGGGGGCGACTGAGGACGCAATTGCGGTGGTCAGAAACTCCATTTTTCGGGCAAGGCGGGCCCGGATCACCTGATCACCACGGTCCAAGCCCAGCTTTCGGGCCTCGCGCACAAGAATTTCTTCGCGGGTCCAGGAATCGATCAGCGCCTGCAACTCGGCGTCGGTGGGTTGGCGTTTCCAGCTGGCCTCGAACCGTGTTCTCAAAAGCGCGATGTCGTCGCTGTCAATTGTGATCGTTTCGGCCTCTACCGGGGGCTCGGCCTCGTCGGATACAAGATAGAACCAGCCGAAAATGGCCAGCCCGATCAGAATGAAGTGGAACAGCGGTTCTTTGTAAAAGCGCATGAAAAATCTGACCTGCTGGCAATTCGATACCCGATCGTTGATCCCAACGGCCCGTCATGTCAAATCGCCGATTTCAACTTGGGGTGAAGATGTTGCTGCAACGACCCCGGCCCAAGGGCGCGATCCCGCGCCCCCGGTTTCGGTCTTGGTTCATTCGCTGGCAGGCGTGTACCAGATCGGTGAAGAATACGCCCGTTCCTGATGGATCAGCTGGGCCTCGGCCGGCAGATCGATTCCAAAACGAAGCTTGTCGTACAGCACCCAGCGCGGGGTCGGGATTTCGAGAACCCGCACGTAGTAGAATGCCCGCGCGTCGGGATCGAAGTCGGGATCCGTCCAAACGGTCACCAATTCCGATGCGCCGATCGAGTTGCTCCAGCTGGCGGTATCCAGATCGACGGTATTGCCGACTTCGGGAAGGTTGCCATTTGCATCCAGCGCACGATCGTCCGACCAGGCCACGTTGTAGACCTTTTCCTGAAGCGCGCCGTCTGCATCCAACCAGCCCTTGACGACCTGAACTCGATCAAGGTTTGCGCCGACGGGGTCACGCAGTGCGCCGATCAGGAAGGTCGGTGCGCCTTCGCCCTCGGGCGGACGCAGATCGCCGCCCATCGGCACCCCTTTGGTGTATCCCACATCGGCCACCAGACGCGTCAGCAGGTCGGACTCATCGAAATCCCATCCGCCGAAGAAACGAAGCCCGATGCGAGGCCCGGTCGTGGCGTATGTCTCGCGTCGCTTGAACGCGTCGAAAATGGCCGAGCGCGTATTCTCGGACGCCCAGACTGCGGTATAGCCCGATGCGACCAGCGTATGCCCCTCAAAGGCGCCCAGATCGCTTTCGACAAACGGGTGCAGAACGCGTGTGGCCGACGGCTCGGCGCTTACGGATTTGCCGAAATAGTTGTCTTCCTCGGCCGTTGCCAGCGACGTATGGCTGTCCGTCGCGCCGCCCATGCCAAACTTGTAGGGGTTCACGCCGAATTTCTCTTCAAGCATCAGCCCGCGCTTCAGCGCCTCGCGCGCGTATTCGCCGGCCAGCATGTCATCGGTTTTCAGCTCGGAGATATCGAGGTTCCCGACATCCCAGTTTTCATAGTCGGCAAATGGGTCGTCGGGGCTGAGATAGGGATGGGCTTCGCCGTCACCCTTGATCTGGGTGACCTCGTAATGCGGTTCCCACTTGGCGCGGTTCTGTACGTATTCCTCATCCACCTTGCCGCCGTGATAGGTGTCTTCGGTCGGGAACATCCAGCCGTTCGACAGATTGCCGTTATGCGCGAAGGCAACGGCACGGCCTCCGGTCTTGGCCTGATACTCTTCGAGCCACTCGTAAAGTGCCTTCGGATCCGTATTCCCATAGGGCGGCTGCGTGACCGGCGGCACCATCTGCAGCGCACGGATCGGGCCATCGCGCAGCATGACGTTTCGATGCAGGTTGAATCCCTTGGGCACCGAGGTCCATTCGAAACCGATGAACGCTGTGAAATTGCCCGGGTCGTTGTGCCGTTCTGCGGCCATCACGATATGTTCCCAGGTAAACGCAAAGGCGTCCGCTCCGGGGCTGTATGATTCAAGCAGGTCTTCCGGCAGGGTCATCTGCGAGAAATTGGAAATGATGTCGAACGCCGCCTTGGCAGCTTCGTCCCCGCCCGCAGAGTATCCTTCGTACCATTCCAGACCCTTGGGATGTGCCAACACCCCCGGCTTTCCGGCCTGCAGGTCCGGGGCAAACCCCATCAGGTCGGTGTGATCCGTGAGAACCATCCAATCCAGTGGGCGCGCAAGCCGAACCGGCTGTCCGGTCGACGAGATGACCTGTTGGCCTTTCGCAAATCGCCAGGCGTCATCCGGCAGCAGCGTGTTCCCGAACGTTCCGGCGTCCAGTGACAACCCTGTGTGCAGGTGCGTGTCCCCCCAAAGAGGGCGCTCCGGAAATGTCCGGTTGGCATAGGGCGAGAACGGACGCTCGGCAAAGGTTCCCTCTGCAGCTTCCTTGGTCGGCACAGCGTCGGCGAGAACGCCTGCCGGGCCGAGTGTCAGCAGCATTGAACAGACGTAGAGTCGCAGCATGAGAACCTCCCAATTCAACAGCTTCGAATTCAAAGAAACGGATTTATGTCATAACATTCTGATATGACGATAGCATGTGAGTGGGGCCAACTGTCAATTCTGCCGGGTTCAGGAAGCCAGAAAGCCTTGTACTCACGGAAGGGCGGGAGCCTTGGCTGCCGGTCTTTAAAAGTACAATCCGAAGATTGCCGTGACTAAGGTGCGTCCGAGATTATGCGCGGTTTGGCCAGGCGGCTTTCCAGAAGATCTCCCGTCTCCTCGGCGATCGGGTAGGCCACAAAGGCCAGCGCCGCGTTGATTTGCTTCAATAGGCGCAGCGTCTCCTGGTGGATATTGGTCGTCTCGATACTGGCCGGACCCCGACTTTGCAGGCGCTTCAGGTGGCGCTCCTGCAGGTATTGCTCTTCGATCCGGATGCGATCCTTTTCGGCGACCAATTGGCGGGCCGCCTCAGCGTCGCCGGTGGTCAGAATGCTCAGAGCCAACTGGCCGTTCGTTGTGATCTGATCGTGGAATTGTTCAATGTCGGTCAGACCTTCCTTGGAAAATGTGATGCCCTCGTCAGCCATTTTCTTCGCCAGGGCCACAAGGTTGACCGCGATCCGGTCGGCGGCCTCTTCAAGGTTGTTGGCCATCGACACCAGCTCGAGTGTCTTTTTCTCCTGCTGAGGTGTCAGATCGCCTTCCCGCAGACGCGAGACGTAGATTTTGATGTCAAAATGCATGCGGTCGACATCGTTCTCCCGCAATTCGATGGTGCGGGCAAGTTCGGGGTCCCAGTTCCGGAACAGATGAATGGTTGGCACCAGCATCGCCTGAACCGTTTCAGCCATGCGCAGCAGTTCGCGCTGTGCGCAGGCCAGCGCCAGAGGCACGTGGTCCAAAGCACTGGGGTCCAATGCGGTCACGTTGTCGGCGGTGATGCTGGAGTGGCGGGGAACGAACGCGTCCGCCAACCGGATCAGCAGGTTGGTGAACGGCAGCGCAACGACCAGAAGGGCGACATTCATCGCAATGTGCAGCATCACCACCTGTTGACCGGGCGCTGTGCCGAACACGGATATGTGCAGCACGCCGGTCAGCAGCAGGGCCAGCGCCACTAAAGTGACACAGGCCCGAGCCACCAGGTTGGCCAGGACGACCAACTTGGCCGGGCGCTCCTGCGACCAGAGCAGGGCGAATGAGATCACGGCGCCACCGAGATTGGCACCGATGACCAGTGCGGCGGCCACCGTGCCGCCGACCAGCGCTGACGCCGCGAATGTGGCAAAGGTCAGCACCGCGGCCAGGCTGGAATGCATGAGCCACGCCAGAATTGCGCCGACCACATAGGCGCTGATCAAGTCGCTTTGAAAATATGCGGCAATGCTTTGAACGATTGGGCTGGCCCCGATTGGCACTGTGGCTTCGCGGATCATCCCAAGCGACAACAGCACCAGGGCAAAACCGATGATGATGCGCCCGATTTGTTTCGTCCGCCGTCGTCCGGCTTTCAAAAACACCACGACGCCGACCAGCAATGCGAATGGCATCACCGCCTGGACGGGAAGGGTCAGCACCTTTGCCATCAAGGCGGATCCCACCTCCGCCCCCAGCAGCAGCGCAAGGGCCGAGGGTGGAGCGAGCATACCCGATACCGCAAATCCGGCTCCGATCAATGCAACTGCAGTCGAGCTTTGCATAAGCATCGCTGCCATACCGCCACCCAATGCAGCGGACATTCGGTTTTCAGACAGGATTTTCAGGCCGCGTTTCAACTCGGGCAGGAACGCTCGCTCCACTCCGGTCCGGATCAACCGGACAGACCACAAAAGCAGGGCGACGCCGGCCGCCAGATGGGTGGCCAGCACGATCATGCGTTCGATACCTTGTTTGCGCTGCGCCGTTGCATGGCCAACATTTTGCCTTCCACAATGGGGTGAGTCCGACGATTTTCATCACCAGTTTGAGGGTAATGCAACAAAATATTTGCAAAAATGAGGCAAACGCCACAAAAGTTGATTGTCGTCTAGCCGGGGCAATAGGATGTCAAAGGCCAAAACGCGTCAGAAACACAGCAAGAAAGGGCGGGATCGGCTGAAAAAGTCCGATCGTCGCCGACGTATCCTGCTTGAGCTCAAGCTGCGCCCGCACGTGCGCATCAGTGATCTGGCCCGCAGTTTCGACGTATCCACCGAGACCGTCCGCAGGGATTTTGACGCGCTGGCCGAAGACGGCCTGATTGCGCGTGCGCACGGTGGCGCGTCGGCGCCGGTGCAAGGGCATTATCTCAGCCTGGACGAGCGCAATGCGGCCCGGGTTGCCGAACGCGAGCGGATAGGAAACGCCGCCGCTGGCCTTGTGCGTGAAGGTGAGACGGTCATGATCGACTCGGGCTCGACAACCGCTCAACTGGCGCGCTCATTGGCATATCGCGACATACGTTGCACTGTCATCACGAATTCTATTCCGGTGGCCGTGACACTGGGCGGCAGCGCGGCCGAGGTGATTGTTTGCCCCGGTGCTTATCTTGCCGCCGAGGCTGCCGTCGTTGGTTACGAAACGCTGGAGTTTCTGGGCCGGTTCAACGTCGATCGCTGCATGATCGGCGCGTCGGGATTGTCCGATGATGGCCCCAGCGAGCCGATCGGTGATATCGCCGCCGTCAAACGCGCGATGCTGGGCCGTTCTGCAGAACGCCATCTTCTGCTGGATGCCCAGAAGTTCAATCAGAAGCAGTTGCACAAAGTGTGTGAACTGTCGGATTTGGACACGTTGATCGTCGACACGGTCCCGCCAAGCCAGTTGGCTGTGGCGCTGAGCGTGGCAGATGTCGAACTGTTGATCGCCGATCCTGCGCCCGAGCAGGCTTTGGCCTGAACCGTTGAGGTCCAGCCCGGGCCGGGACCGGCAGCGCAGAGGGCCAGGGGGCGAAGTTGCGGTCTAAAAACTTGGCGCTGCCTTATCCCTAAGAAGCGTAGTCCGGCCGGGATCATCCCGACCGGATTGCGTGGGTATCAGGCCTCTTGCAGTAACCGTTCGCTTATGTCCCACAGCTTTTCGGCTGATGCGTCATCGCAGGCATGTGCGTTGACCCCAAAATATCGGGCCGTCGGGCTGTTGGGGTCGGTCGGGGCAGCAATGTCGGCGTCCTCGCAATACACTCCTGGTTTGCCAACCAGCTTTGGCGAAGTCGCCGCCCAAACCGTTGTTGACGCGCCCTGTTCGGGCGTCTTGAAACCCTCCTTGGCCAATGCGGACGGCTCGCCATCCTCGTTCAGCCAACCCAGTGCGATCATCTCTTCCTTCGGCAGGTGCCGTTGAAGAGGGGTGAAGATCCCACCGGGGTGTACCGAAAACGCCAAACCGCCGGTCTCTGCCAAACGGCGGGACAGGGCGTTGGCAAACAACGCATTTGCGGTTTTTGCTTGGCCATAGGCCTGCCATTTGTCGTAGTCCTTCTTTTCGAACTGGATATCATCCCAATGCACGTCGCAAATCTTGTGTGCGGTCGAGGAAAGAGCAACGACCCGCGCGCCCGGCGTTTGCTCCAAAAGCGGCAGCAGCAACTTGGTCAGGGCAAAGTGGCCCATATGGCAGATACCGAATTGGGATTCCCAACCGGGTCCAACACGGGCCTCGGGGCACGCCATGATCCCGGCGTTGTTGATCAGCAGATCCAGGTTTTGCAGGTCGCTGGATACCGTCTCGGCAAACCGTCGGACTGATCCCAGATCCGCCAGGTCCATCGGTGCGGTTCTGACGTTGCCACCCACGCTCGCCAGGCTCTCTTGCGCTTTGGCTTCCGACCGTACGGGAACGATCACCGCGGCCCCCTTGTCGGCAAGGGCGCGGACGGTTTCGAGGCCAATGCCGCTGTAGCCACCGGTTACGATTGCGGTCTTTCCGGTCAGGTCAATATCGGCCAGCACTTCGGCCGCCGTGCTTTTAGCGTGAAATCCGGAATTTGTAGGAACTTGGTCGGAGACTGCCATCAGGTATCCTTGCGATTTCGGGGGCAACATCGCCCGGTTGCATCATGGATGAACCTAACCTGTCCGCCTCGGGTGGAACACTGAGCTTCCTCCTCAACTCTTGCTCGATTCTCCGAAATCCAAGAGCAAAGCGTGCAGCTCAGGTCACGTGATCCCGGGTCAATTCTCGGGGCGGAACGCCAAATTTCTTGGCGAACTCACGGCTGAATTGGGCCGGGCTTTCATACCCAACTGCATGTGCAACACTCGATACAGGCGTTCCCGTCTGCTGAAGCAGTTGGAAGGCCTCGGTCAGGCGTAGGTCTTTCTGGAACTGCAGCGGACTGTTGGCCGTGACACGTTTGAAAGCGTCATAGAAGACCGATGCGCTCATGCCCGAGATCGCGGCAAGGTCCGAGGCTTTGATCGTCGAGCGGTACTCCTTGCGGATATGCGCGATTGCCTTGGCGACCTGGTTGGCCTTGCTGTCCGCGCGGATGATACGGCGCAGCGCGCGCCCTTTGTCGCTGCGCAGAACCCGGAAATAAACCTCGCGGACGGCGGCGGTCCCCAGCGTTTGCTCGGCTATCGGATCTCGGCGCAAACGGAAAAGACGTGCAAATGAATCAATGACTTCCGCGTCGGCCTGACCGCTTTCCAAGGCCGGACCCGCATCGTCCAGCGAGGTGCCGCCCATGTCGGTGTAGACGCCCCGCAATACGCGCATGTCGATGCCGAGATATAGGGCGATGTAGGGGTGTTCGGGCGAGGCATCTACAAGGCCCGAGACCATCGGCAGGGCGCTTCCCACGACAATAACGTCCCCCGCGTCATAGCGGACATGCTCGGTTCCGTACTGCACCGACTTGCTGCCCTGAAGCACCAGCCCGATCATGGGCTCAACGACCGAGCATGACGGGCGTTTGGATTGGCGCGTCTGGGCCAGAACCATGTCCCGCACACCACAGGGCCAGAAGCCATTATCCAGCTGTGCCTCGGTAATCAGCGCCTTGGCGTCGTCAAGGAGTCTCTGCAGTTCCAATGGGATCTCTCCGGCCAGTCTGCCAAGACTACAACCTGCATTTTTCCGCACAAGAGTTTCGGTCTGACATTCGGAGGATCAGGCAAGTCCGCCGGAGAAACAGCTGGCTGAATTTCCAGAGACGTGCGGTTGACCGTCGCTGCCGAGATTGGGGGGGCATCTGATCTGACCGGTCTAAGCACAACGGTAACAGTGGTCGCAGCCTGATTAGTTCTGAGAGAACCCAGGCGAATTGTCCGAAGTGGCAGACCGGCTGCTATTCCGCCGCCGAAATCTCCCACGGTGGGCGATAGATGCAATCAGCCAGTGTTGCCCGGTTCAGGTCGTCAAAAAACGCTTGCTCGGCTTGCTTCAGCCGATCCTTCAAAAGGCAGCTTGGAGTCAGAGTGCACGCACTGCCATCGGCCGAGAAACACTCAACGATTGGTTGCCCGGTCTCCAGAGTGCGCACTACGTCGCCCAAGCGGATGTCCGACGCCGGGCGAGACAGGACAGCCCCGCCGCCACCGCCCCGTCGCGTTTTGAGGTATCCGGCATTGGCCAGTGCTGAAATGACCTTGGCGAGATGGGCGCGTGACACCTTGAATTCATCCGCAAGTTCGCCAGTTGAAAACGGGCGGTCCGGGCTGCCAGCCAGCCGCATCAGAATGCGGAGACCATAGTCAGTGAATGAGGTGAGGCGCATGGTCGCGTTTTCCAATCGGTATTTTCTATGCGTATTAGCAAAACAGAATGCGCAAATCAAATTCCGATTCGAGATGCTCGGGTCGTGAACCCTGAAAGCACGGACCATGACGAACTTCGATATGCACGAAGCTGATCTTGAGACAGACGCTCTGATTGATCTCATCCTCACACGGTATCACGAAACACACCGGACCGAGCTTGAACAGCTTCAGCATCTTGCTGAACGCGTGGCCTTGGTTCACCGATACGATCCCCAAGCCCCCCGAGGGTTGGTCCGCGCGCTGGCCGAACTGGCGGCCGAAATGGAAACGCACATGGCAAAAGAGGAGATCGTCCTGTTTCCCGCCATGCGCATGGGCGGCATGGAAGGGATCGAAAACCCGATCCGGGTTATGCGCGCCGATCACGATGGCCACGCCGAGAGCATCGCTCTGATCCGGCATATCACCCATGAGCTGACACTGCCCGCACATGCCTGCGGGTCTTGGCGACGGCTTTACGATGGGCTGCGGAACCTTTTGGCGGATCTTGACCGGCACATGATGCTTGAAAACCAGGTCCTGTTTCCACGGTTCGAACGGTAGAGGGGATCAATCATGCTTCTTGCAGGTGTCGACGCCAGTGAGGCAGGCGGAACGGATCATTTGCTGGCGACAGTGGCCGCGCGATTGCAGGAAGAAGGTCTGCGCTTGCTCGGAGCGTTGCGTGTGAACATTCCGGGTATTGGCGCCCAGTTTTGTGAGACAACGCTTGGACTGCTGCCGCATGGTCCCGACATCCGGATCACGCAGGATCTGGGTTCGGGCTCAGGCGCGTGCCGCATGGACGCGGGTGCGATCGAAGACGTGGTCGGCATCGCGACCGCTCAGTTGCAAGATGACGGTTGCGATATTGTTCTGCTGAACAAGTTCGGACTCAGCGAGGCCGAGGGTCGCGGATTTCGCACCCTCATTGCCGAGGCCTTGGCGCGGGATATTCCGGTCCTGATCGGCGTGAGCAAAACCCATCGCGCCGCTTTCGATCAGTTTGCCGGTGGAACCGCCAAACTCCTGCCGCCCATTGAGGACGTTGTGGGCGAATGGTGCCGATCGTCCATCGCACAAGGCCGAAACACGGCGGCACCGGGTTGAACCCGCACAAATACAACAGCCAAACGGATGAGGCAGTACATGCAGCATATGGTGAGCCCAACACAGACATCGAACAGGCCAAGGCCACCGGGACAGGCAATCGTTTCGCGTTTGGCCTGTTTGGCGGTTCAGCCCATTCTCGCGCGGGTGGTCCGCAGGGTCGCGCAGGAACATCCTGCGCTGTTCGCCCGACTGGGCCCGTATCAAAGCGCCGATTTCCTGATCGACCCGATCGAGCTGCCGTTCGCGCTGCATCTGCGTCCAGATCCTCAGAACCTGAGCTTTCGCGCCGTGCCGCGGTCGATGCTGCCTGACGCTACAGCCATTATTCGAGGGCGGTTCCTGCTGCTGTTGGAATTGGTCGATGCGGAACAGGACGGCGACGCGGCCTTTTTCTCGCGCGATTTGGAGATCACAGGAGATACCGAGGCCGTCGTCCGTTTGCGCAATGCATTGGACGACATGGATGGATCCATCGCTCAGGAGGCTGCGGACATGTTCGGCCCGCCTGGCCGCGCGATCCTGTCCCGGTTGCGCCGAAATTACCAAGAAGTAGAAGGAGGGACCGCTTCATGAGCCTCGCCGAATTGATATGCCCCGCCGGAACTCCCGCTGCCCTGCGCACAGCGGTCGATGCCGGGGCGGACGCCGTCTATTGCGGCTTTCAGGACGCCACCAACGCCCGAAATTTTCCGGGGCTGAATTTCACGCCGCAGGAATTGGAGGAGGCGGTCGCTTATGCCCATGCCAAGGGTGCCAAGGTCCTTCTGGCACTCAACACTTATCCCCCGGCGGGCAAGGTCGACCTTTGGCGGCACGCTGCCGACACCGGTGCGCGGATCGGCGTTGATGCCTTTATCGTGGCTGATATGGGCGTGGCCGACTACATCGCCCGAACCCATCCACAGATGCGCTTGCACCTGTCGGTACAGGCTGCAGCGTCGTCACCCGAGGCGATCCGCTACTATTGCGAGAATTTCGGTGTCAAACGCGTGGTCCTGCCCCGTATTTTGACCATCCCCGAAATCCAGCAGATCCGAAAAGAAATCCCCTGTGAGATCGAAACCTTCATCTTCGGAAATCACGGTCTGATGGTCGAAGGGCGCTGCAGCCTGACGAACTATCTGACCGGGCAGTCCACGAACCTCGATGGCGTCTGTTCGCCGGCGTCCGACGTGGAGTACGTGCGCGATGCCGATGGTTCGATGTCATCGAGGTTGGCTGGCTTTACCATCGACCGGTTCGGGCCAGATGAGAAGGCCGGTTATCCGACGATTTGCAAAGGCCGCTATCAGGTCGCACATCGTCCGGACGGGTACTATGCGTTCGAGGAACCGATCAGCCTGAACCTGGCCCGCCTTCTGCCTGAGTTGATCGATGCCGGGGTGCATGCGTTCAAGATCGAAGGGCGGCAAAGGTCCAAGAGTTATGTCCGGTCCGTGGTGTCTGCATTTCGAAACGCTGTCGACGATATCCGGGCGGGTCGCGAAGCGGATATCGGGAACCTCGTCGCACTGACCGAGGGTCAGAAACAGACGCAAGGCGCTTTTGCCACGAAGAAATGGCGGTGAAACGATGACGAAACTTACATTGGGCCCGATCGCCTATCACTGGCCGGCCGACCAACGCCGGGATTTCTATGCGCGTGTCGCCGACGAAGCTCCGGTGGATGAGGTCTATCTGGGCGAGGTCATCTGTTCAAAACGCGCGCCCTTTCAAGAGGCTGACCTGCCGTCCATCATCGAAAGGCTCGAACGGGCGGGGAAAAAGGTGATTTTGTCCTCCTTGGCCGAAGTGATGCTGAAGCGAGAGCGCAAGGCCACCGAAGACTTGTCTGAGATGGAGTCGCCCGAGATCGAAATCAACAACGCTGCGGGACTGTATGCACGCGGTACGCGACCGCATCGCATCGGCCCATTCATGAATGCCTATAACGAGGCCACAATCCGCTGGATGGCGTCAAAGGGGGCGACGCATGTCTGCCTGCCCACCGAGTTGCCAGCGCCCTCGATCGCCGTCGCGGCGCGAATGGCGCGCGACTTGGGTCTCGGGGTTGAAGTGCAGGTCTTTGGCCGGGCGTCGCTGGCCGTTTCGGCGCGGTGCTATCACGCGCGCTCGCACGGGCGGACAAAGGACAATTGCCAATTCGTCTGCGAAGAAGACCCCGACGGGATGCCACTGCGTACGAGGGATGAGCAGCCGATCCTGCGCATCAACGGGATCCAGACCCAATCCGAAGGGTATCTGATCCTGCTGCAGGAACTGCCCCAACTGGTTGCCGATGGTGTGAGCCATCTGCGATTGATGCCGCAGGCCGTGGACATGGTCGCCGTCGCCGAGGTTTACCGGGCGGTGCTGGATCAAAGCATGTCGACCGTGGCGGCCGAAGCCCGGTTGCAGCAGGTTTGTGCGGATACGCCGTTCAGCAATGGGTTCTATCACGGTCAGGCCGGCTACCGCAGGATAGCCCAGGCGTCCCTTGCATGATCGGAAACCATGCTGTCCTCGCCTCATCGGATCATGTTTCCTGCGGCGGGGGCGGCTGCCCTTCTGGGGGTGAGCGGCCTGTTTCTGGGGCAGGATTTCATCATCCATTGGTCGCCGTTGCCGGGGCTGTACGCCTGGCATGCGCATGAAATGCTGTTTGGCTTCGTCGGTGCGGCATTCGCGGGCTATTCGCTGACGGCGATGCGCAGCTGGTCGGGGGGCGATTCTGTCTCGCCAACCGGCACATTGTTGCTGTTTGCGATTTGGGCGATGTCCCGGTTTGCCGCCATCGGTGCGCTTGGGGGCGAACCCATGTTCATCGTCCCAATGGGCACGGCGTTCTTGCTCTTTCTCGCCGGTCGTCTCGCTTGGGCTGCACTGCGCGAGCCCGCGGTTGCCGGAGGGCTTCAGGCGCTTTTCGCCCTTTTCCTGGCCATCTGCCAACTTGCCTTTCTAGCTGGGTCTGCGCCGTCCTTCTCCACAGTTTTACTCGTTGCACTTTTGGTGTCGGTTGTCGGTGGGCGCATGATCGCTGCTTTCACATGGAATTGGACGCACCAAAGCCCAACCGCCGCGCAAAAGTTTCGGTGCGCGAGGGCATTGGGGGACGCTTCGGCGGCAGCTCTGGCTTTGACTGCGGTGCTTTTCGGACTTGTTTCCGTCGCCAATGGTCCGCTTATCGGCGTCCTTCTTGTGATCTGCGCCGGGTGCGAAGGTGGGCGTCTGTGGCTCTGGCATTCAACGGCAGTTCTTCAGGATGGATTGCTGGCGATGCTTCATATTGCCTTTGCGTGGTTGCCCGCTGGTCTGTCCCTGTTGGCGGCTTCGCTGTACTTCCCCGACTTGCTGGCGGCCCATGATGCGTTGCACGTTCTGACGGTCGGAGCGGTCAGCTGCGCGATCTATGCCGTAGCTGCCCGTGCGGTCGCGCGCCGTTGCGGCCGGCTGCGCCCCAGTGCGATCGATAGTATTGGATATGCTTTGCTGTGCCTTGCCGCGGTTTTGCGGGCGTCCTCTGCAGACGTGCCCGCGGCCCTGGCTTGGGGAGCATGTTGGGCAGTGTTCCTCTGGCGGCACGTCCAAGCGTTGGGCCGCCCGCTCGAGCGACCCGTGTTCAGCGGTCGGGCCAGCAACAGGATAGATCCGGGCGTCGCCGATCAGTTGCCCTGATTGCGTGCCTCGAGCCGTTCAAGGTTCACGACGGTCGACAGCATCAGCCGGTCATGGCTCCAGTCCTGAGTCTGGCGGATCGTGGCTGCGCCCAAGGCCAGCAATACAGCGAACAGCAGGGCCGAACCCAGGAACATTGCCGGCAAGGGCGCCGAGAACGAGGGCGCATCGGCCAGCGCGATCACGCGCTGTTTCAGAACCCGTTTGGCCTTGCCACCAGAGACCAGCGCCACGTTCAACACCCGTGGCCGGCCTTGTGCGACGGTGCGGGCGCAATAGCTCAGCAGGCAATCGGTATAGTCGCGCGCGTCGATCCCGCGCCGGGTGACGACGGACTGGTCGCAGGCCAGTTCGCGCAATCGGCTGAACTGGTATTTTAAAACCCAGTAGGCAGGGTTCCAGAACAGCAGCGGTCGCACGGCCTCAAACGCAATCTCCCATTCGACATCCCGGGCGCGAACGTGCTGCAATTCATGCGCCAGGGCAAATCGCAGTTCACGGGGGGTGTCCAACAGATGGCTGGGCAGAACGACATGGCGACGACGCGCCCCGCGCACGGCAAATGGAACCGTGATCCGATCGGACAAGCGGATGTCCACGTTGGCCGAACGCCGCCACAGGAAGCTGGAAACCACCGTATCGCGGATCGCCAGCGCATCCCGGACGGTGCGGACCAGCATCCGGAGGGCGGCCAGGGCCAGCAGCACCAGCGCGGCCGTCACAAGGGCGCTTTGTCCGGACAGAACCGTGTCGACCCAACGTTCGCGCGTGTTCAGCAGAGCTTCGAATTGTGTGGCCGGCATCGCGATTTCACCGCGCAAATACGCCGCTACCGCAATATCACCGATGGAAACGGCCTGACCCGGCCAGAAAAAACCGGCGGCTGCCGTGACCCCAAGGGCCAGAACAGGGCTGAGCATGACGCAGACGCAAAGAACCTTCAGCACGCGCAGCTGTGTCATGTAGTCGTGCCGCAGACGCGTTCGGGCCACGGCCATGCGGGCGCACAACCAGATGAGTGCTGAAAGAACCAGCACCACGTTCAGGTCGAGAAATACATCGAGAACCGGTTTAACCGCTGTCATTTTGCAGTCTCCTCTCTACCAGTGCTCGAATTTCCTCCAGATCAGCTTCGGTCAGGCCGGCGTCGTCGACAAGTCGTGCCACCAGCGAGGCCGGGGTGTCATCGAACAACGTGCGGGACAGGTTCTGCAGCGACCGCGCCTGATAGGTGTCCTTCTCAAGCAGCGGACGGTAGATCAGGGTTTTGCCATTCTTGCGGCTTTGGACAAATCCCTTTTCATCCAGGATACGCAGGATCGTCGCGCCCGAGGTGTAGGCCAGGTTCCGCTCGGGCGGCAGCCGGTCCAGCACGTCGCGTACCGAGCCTTCGCCAAGTGCCCAGAGCTCGTTCATGAACTCCAGTTCAACCTCGGTCAGCAGATTTCCTGTCTTTCTCTTTCGCATCGGTCTCGGTGTCACCATTTTGCCTGTTATGCTTGCCAGACAAGCATCCTTTCGCGGTTACGCAAAGCCTAAACTTTCCAGAAAACGAAAATGCCCCAGCCGATCGACAGGAAAAGCGGGGTCCAGACCGGTTGACCGACCAGCCCCAGCCAGGCCAGAAAGATGTAGGCCGAACCCAGCAGGGTGATGAACAGCCGGTCGCCCAACGTGGTGGTCAGGCCCAGCACGCCCCGGCGTTCGATCCCGTCGCGGAACTTGACCACCTCGAGCACGCCGATCAGGGCGATGGCTGAGAAGATGCCCACGAAAACCGCCAGCGTTGCCGGGGTCCAGGCCATCCAGAAATCGGGCCACAGCGGGTCGGTCCATGAAAAGCCCTTGGGTTCTTCCTGACCGACATTGCCCCAGCCGGCCTTGGCTTGCGCCAGCGCCGAGGACGGGGCGAGCAGGGAGAGGGAGAGAAGGAGTTTGCGCATGTCGAACCTCATACACGTCCCATCGCGAAGCCGCGCGCGATGTAGTTGCGGACAAACCAGATGACGATGGCGCCGGGGATGATGGTCAGGGTGCCGGCGGCGGCCAGCAGGCCCAGCTCGTAGCCGGCGCTGGACGCGGTACGGGTCATCACGGCGGCGATGGGTTTGGCCTCGACCGCTGTCAGGGTCTTGGCCAGCAGCATTTCCACCCACGAGAACATGAAGCAGAAGAACGCCGCCACGCCCACGCCCGCCTTGATATTGGGCAGGAAGATCGTGACGAAGAACCGGGGGAAGGAATAGCCGTCGACATAGGCGGTTTCATCCAGCTCTTTCGGGATGCCGCGCATGAAACCTTCCAGGATCCACACCGCCAGCGGTACGTTGAACAGCGTGTGCGCCAGCGCCACCGCCAGGTAGGTGTCGAACAGATGGATCGACGAATACAGCTGGAAGAAGGGCAGGGCGAACACCGCAGCCGGGGCCATGCGGTTGGTCAGCAGCCAGAAGAACAACTGTTTGTCGCCCAGGAACCGATAGCGCGAGAACGCGTAGGCCGCAGGCAAGGCCACGCAGACCGAAAGCACCGTGTTGATCGTCACGTAGGTGATCGAGTTGATATAGCCCCAATACCATGTCGGATCGGTGAAGATGGTGATGTAATTCTCCAGCGTAAAGGTCTGGGGAAACAGGGAAAAGCCCGACAGGATCTCGTTCGTGGTCTTGAAGGACATCGCCACCAGCCAATAGATCGGCAGCATCAGGAACGCGATATACAGGATCGGGATGAGAGACCGCTTCTTCATTGCGCGTCATCCTTTGTCATGAGGGTGTAGAAGACCCAGGAAACCAGCAACGTGATGGCGAAATAGATCAGGCTCATCGCGGCCGCGGGGCCAAGGTCGAACTGTCCCAGCGCGATCTTCACCAGGTCGATCGACAGCAGAGTGGTCGAGTTGCCGGGGCCGCCCCCGGTCAGAACGAAGGGTTCGGTGTAGATGTTGAAACTGTCCATGAACCGCAGCAGCACCGCGATGGTCAGAACCGTCTTCATCTTGGGGAGTTGGATATAGCGGAACACGGACCAAGGGCTTGCACCATCGATCTTGGCCGCCTGGTAATAGGCGTCAGGGATCGAAACCAGACCAGCATAGCACAGCAGCACCACCAACGAGGTCCAGTGCCAGACATCCATCACCACGATGGTGATCCAGGCTGATAGCGGCTGTTGGGTCATGTCATAGTTGATGCCCAGCACGTCGTTCAGGAAATACCCCAGCAGGCCGATCTTGGGCAGGGTGAAGATGTTCCACATCGAGCCGACCACGTTCCACGGGATCAGCATCGGCAGGGCCATCAGCACCAGGCAGACCGGCACCCAAAAGCCCTTGCGCGGCATCGACAGAGCCACGATGATACCCAGCGGCACCTCGATCATCAGGATCAGCGCGGTGAACAGGAACTGCCGCCCCAGCGCCGCCTGGAACCGGTCAGACCGCAGGATCTGTTCGAACCAACCCAGTCCTTCCCAGAAGAACTGGTTGTTGCCAAAGGTTTCCTGCACCGAATAGTTGACCACCGTCATCATCGGCACCAGCGCGTTGAATGCCACCAGCGCCAGCACCGGCAGGACAAAGAACCACGCTTTCTGGTTTTCCGTTCTCATCGGGCGCGCTCCTCGGTTGCGATCCAGCCGTCGCGGTAGACGCGCGTCTGTTCAGGTTTGAATTGCAGAAAGACTTGCGATCCGGGCTCGGGGGCCGCGTGTTCGGTCACCGCCTTCAACGCGGTGTTGCCGACCATGGCACTGACCACAAAATGCCGGCCGATATCGGCCACCTTGGTGACATGGGCCGGAATGCCCTCGGGGCCGAAACCCACATATTCGGGCCGGATGCCCAGATCGGTGCGGCCGCCGCTGCCCGCGACCGGACCTTCCAGCGCCACCTCGTGCCCTTCGAACAGGGCGCGGTCGCCGCGGGCCTCGCAGGGCAGTACGTTCATGCCGGGCGAGCCGATGAAATGGCCCACGAACGTGTGCTGCGGGCGTTCGAACAGCTCGACCGGGGTGCCGATCTGGACCACTTCGCCTTCCTGCATCACCACCACCTCGTCGGCGAAGGTCAGCGCTTCGGTCTGGTCGTGGGTGACATAGATCATCGTCGCCTTGACGCGCTGGTGCAGCTCTTTCAGTTTGGACCGCAGCTTCCATTTCAGATGCGGGTCGATCACGGTCAGCGGCTCGTCGAACATTACCGCGTTCACGTCGTCGCGGACCAGACCGCGACCCATCGAGATTTTCTGCTTGTTGTCCGGGCTGAGGCCGCTGGCGCGGGTGTTCAGCATGTCAGTGACATCCAGCATCTCGGCGATTTCGTCGACGCGGCGCTTGATCGTCGCCGGATCGACGCCGCGGTTCTTCAGCGGAAAAGCCAGGTTTTCGCCCACGGTCATCGTGTCGTAGATCACCGGAAACTGGAACACCTGTGCGATGTTGCGTTGATCAGGGGGCAGGGCGGTCACGTCGCGGTCGTCGAACAGGATCTGTCCCTCGGACGGGGTCAGCAGGCCAGAGATGATGTTCAGCAGCGTGGACTTGCCGCAGCCCGACGGCCCCAGCAGGGCATAGGCTCCGCCATCGCGCCAGGTCACGTCGATTTCCTTCAGCGCATAATCCTGTGGGCCTTGCGGCGATGGCATGTAGCTGTGTTTGAGGTTGGAAAGCTTGATCTGTGCCATGTCAGGCCACCCTTTTGCCGTCTTGGCCGAAATACCGGCAATGGGCCGGGTTCATGTAGAATGTGTGGTCCTCGCCCACCTGATAGGGGTGGACCCCTGCGGCCAGAGACACCCAGGCGTCCTCGCCATGTTGGAAATGCGCGCTGGAGTCGGACCCGGAGAGCTCGGTCACGATCACGCGGCCGGTCAGCTCGACATCATCGGCCGAGGCGCGCACGGGGGTGACGCGGTGCGGGCGCACGGCGACCTTGTATTCCCCGTCGGACAGGCTGATGCCCTGGCTCAGCCGCCATGTTCCGCCGCCGGCCAACTGAACCTGGCCGCCGGTGATCGTGACGCGGGCCACGTTGATGGGCGGGTCGGAAAACACCCGCGCGGCGGCGAGGTTTTCGGGATTGCGATAGATGTCCGCGGTCGGGCCGAACTGGGTCACGCGGCCGTCTTCCATCAAGGCGGTGTAGCCGCCCAGCAGCAGCGCCTCTTCGGGTTCGGAGGTGGCATAGACCACTACGGCGCCGCGCCCGGCGAACAGCTCGGGCAGTTGCTCGCGCAGTTCCTCGCGCAGCTTGTAGTCCAGATTGGCCAGCGGCTCGTCCAGGAACACGGCGCGGCTGTCCTTGGCGATGGCGCGGGCCAGTGCGGTGCGTTGCTGTTGGCCGCCTGACAGTTCATGCGGACGACGGTGCAGCATCGGGCGCAGTTGCAGCAGGTCGGCGGCCTCTTCCACGCGGCCTTCGATCTCGGATTGCGCCATTCCGGCAACGCGCAGGGGCGATGCAATGTTGTCGAATACAGTCATATGCGGGTAGTTCACGAAGAACTGGTGCACGAGGCTGATCTTGCGTTTTTGTGTGCTCAGCCGGGTCACGTCCTGCCCATCCATCAGGACCTTGCCCGAGGCAATCGGATCCAGGCCGGCAATCATCTTGATCAGAGAGGTCTTGCCCGACCCGGTCGCGCCCAGCAGCACGTTGAAATGGCCGGTCTGCAGCGTCAGAGACGTGGGTTTGATATGGGTAACGGTGCCGACCCGCTTGGTTGCGTTTTGTAGTTCGATCATGTCCGTGGGTTCCGATCCCGCAGCGCGTGGCAACGCTGTTTGGTCTTGGTTGGTAAGGGGCGCCGGTACCGGCGCCCCCCGGGGAGTAGTGGCTTACTGGGACTGCCAGCGTGCCACCAGTTCGTCGTAGTTGACGGTCTGGCCTTGCGGCTTCTCGTTCTCCAGCTTGGCTTTCGGCGCGCCCGGCTTCTCCAGCCAGAAGGCCGGATCCTGCGGTTCATTCAGGCGCGGACCACAGCCGCCATAGACGCCGGCGCTTTCATCCGCGGCCTGCATGCGGGCCATGGTGATGTCCATCTCTTCAGCCAGACGGTCCATCGCCTCTTGCGGGGTGAAGGCGCCCGAGTTCACGTCACCGATCTGCTGCCACCAGATTTGGGCCAGCTTCGGATAGTCGGGAACGTTGATGCCGGTCGGCGACCATGCCACGCGGTCGGGCGAGCGGTAGAACTCGACCAGGCCACCCAGCTTAGGTGCGCGCTCGGTGAACGACTCGTGGTTGACCGAGCTGTCGCGGATGAAAGTCAGACCCACATGGGACTTCTTCACATCGACAGTCTTGGACGTCACGAACTGAGCGTACAGCCACGCGGCCTGTGCCCGATCCGACGGGGTGGACTTCAGGAAAGTCCACGATCCCACGTCCTGATAGCCAACCTTCTGGCCTTCTTCCCAATAGGGGCCATGCGGGCTGGGCGCCATCCGCCACAGCGGGTTGCCCTCATCATCGACGGTATTGTTGCCTTCGGACTTGGGCTTGACCATGTCGGCGGTAAAGGCCGTGTACCAGAAAATCTGCTGGGCCACGTTGCCTTGCGACAGAGCGGGCAGCGACTGGTAGAAGTCATAGGACGCCGCACCCGGAGGCGCATAGGCCCGCAGCCACTCGTCCCATTTGCGGATCGCGTAAACGGCCGCCGGGCCGTTTGCGGCACCGCCCCGCGACACCGAGGCGCCGACCGGGTTACAGGTGCCCGCTTCCATGCGGATGCCCCATTCGTCGACGGGCACACCGTTCGGCTCGCCCTTGTCGCCGGCACCGGCCATCGACAGCCAGGCGTCGGTCATCCGCCAGCCAAGGTCAGGCGCGCGCTTGCCGTAATCCATGTGGCCATAGATCGCGACACCGTCGACTTCCTTCACGTCATTGGTGAAGAATTCGGCGATATCCTCGTAGGCAGACCAATTGACCGGAACGCCCAGATCATAGCCGTATTTTTCCTTGAATGCGGCCTTGTTGGCTTCGTCATCGAACCAGTCCTTGCGGAACCAGTACAGGTTGGCGAATTGCTGGTCGGGCAGCTGGTACAGCTTGCCGTCGGGACCGGTGGTGAACTGGATACCCATGAAGTCATCCAGGTCCAGCGTCGGCGAGGTTGTCGCCGCCCAATCACCCGCCATCATATCCGACAGGGGATAGGCCAGTTGCAGGCGCGAGTGCGTGCCGATCAAGTCACTGTCGTTGACATAGCCGTCATACAGGTTCCGTCCGGTCTGCATCTGCGTCTGGACGGCCTGAACGACCTCACCTTCACCCAGGATCTGGTGGTTGACCTTGATGCCGGTGATTTCCTCGAACGCCTTCGTCAGAACTTCGGATTCATACGAGTGGGTCGGGATACCTTCGGACAGAACGTTGATCTCCATCCCGGCATACGGTTCGGCAGCGTTGATGAACCACTGCATTTCCGCCATCTGCTCGTCTTTCGACAAGGTGGATGGTTGGAACTCGTCGTCGACCCACCGCTGTGCTGCGGCTTCGTCGGCCCAAACAGGACCGTGCCCCGCAATGACGGCAGCCGCCGCCACTGCGGACAAAAGATGTTTCCGCATCTTTCTCCTCCCAAAATTTATGGTTCTCCGGCGCGAACCGGATGACGAACAGCATCAGCGATTTTTCGCGAGTCTGTCAAACTAAAAAATTAGTAAATGGCGAAATTGGTCTGTTCGACCCAACGAAGTCAACGACTATAGCCTTGAAAATATATGGTTTTTTACCCACCCGACGTGGCGTCATCGGCTAGGCGAAAAGAGCATACCAATGACGCTTCGTTATGGATTTTTTGGCGTCACCGCTTGGTCGAGCTGCAAATCTGGATGCAGAAAGTCGCCGCAGTGGTAGCGCGCGATTTGCGTTTCTCGGGGGTGAAAATGGCAGCCCGTAGGGGAATCGAACCCCTCTTTCCAGGTTGAAAACCTGGCGTCCTAACCGATAGACGAACGGGCCACGTCAGCATTGCCCAAGCACAAGTGGCAGCCCGTAGGGGAATCGAACCCCTCTTTCCAGGTTGAAAACCTGGCGTCCTAACCGATAGACGAACGGGCCACGCTGGCTTGTGGAGGGCCTTTTACGGATTACGCCCCCCACCCGCAAGACGAAAAACGCACGGCCAGGAAACTTTTTTGCGGGTCAAAAAAGGCAGTGGCGTCAGCGGTCAATTTGCATCGGCCGCGTCTTCCAGGCGCAACTGCACGCTTTGCCTTCCACCCCATGTATTGACCTCGAGCCGACCGGCAAAATGGAACCGCGCGCCACCGTGATTTGACAGCCTTTCGCCCATCGGTCCGTCAAAGGCACCAAATGCAATCGCGTCCAGCCCACCACCCATTCCGTCCGACAGCGACAGCTTCAGATGGGTTTCTCCGACCCGCTTGGCAAAGCGGACCTGCAGGTCGGGCATTGCAAATCGAGGGGCAGGGGCCCCGGCGCCAAATGGGCCGGCCTGCTCGATCTTTTCGATCAGATCAACCGAGGCCGCCCCGGGCATCAGCGCACCGTCCAGCTTGAGGTCGGCAGGACCGGCTTGGCCCGCCCCCTGTTTTGCCAGCAACTCCGAGAGTCTCTCCATCGCCGGTTCCAGCTGGTCGCGCATCACGGTCAGACCTGCGGCCATCTTGTGACCGCCGCCCTTGACCAACAAACCCTCGGCGGCCAACCGGTGGATTGATGCGCCAAGATCGACACCCGAGACCGAACGGCCCGAGCCTTTGCCTTCGTCACCGTCGAAACCAATCACGACGGCGGGACGATTCGACGCCTCTTTCAGGCGAGCCGCCACGATCCCAACGACGCCGGGATGCCAGCCGTCACCTGCAGCCCACACCAGCGGCGCATCCAATCCACGTTCTTCGGCCTGCGCCAGCGCTGCGGCGCGGACCGCATTCTCGATGTCGCGCCTTTCGGTGTTCAGGTCATCAAGGCGCCGGGACAAGGCCTCGGCCTCGGTCACCGAGTCGGTGCTGAGCAGCCGCGCGCCGAGGTCTGCCTGCCCGACCCGGCCGCCGGCATTGATGCGCGGCCCAAGCAGAAAACCCAGATGGTAACTGTTGGGCGCCGAATCCATGCGCGCCACTTCGGACAGCGCAACCAGTCCGGGGCGTTGCCGCTGCCCCATCACTTTCAAGCCCTGCTGAACAAGCGCCCTGTTGACCCCGATCAGGGGTGCGACGTCCGCCACGGTCGCCAGCGCGACCAAATCCAGCATCGCCATCAGGTCCGGGCCTTGGCTGTTGGCCTCGCGCAGTTGGCGTCCGGCCTCGACCAACATCAGAAAGACAACGGTTGCAGCACACAGATGGGCCAGGTCACCGCTTTCATCCTGCCGGTTGGGATTCACCACGGCCACGCAATCCGGCAGCGTTTCGGCGCCCAGGTGGTGATCGAGAACGATCACATCGGCCCCCTTGGCTGCGGCAATTGCTTCGTGGCTGAGCGTGCCGCAGTCCACGCAGATGATCAGATCATGCGTTTCAGCAAGCTGGCTCATGGCGGGGGCGTTGGGGCCATAGCCCTCGTCGATACGATCAGGCACATACAAGGTCGCCTGACGCCCCATCTGCCTGAGCCAAACCAGCAACAGGGCTGCCGAGCTGCCGCCGTCGACATCATAGTCGGCGAAAACGGCGATGCGCTGGTTGTCTCGCACCGCTTTCAGGAACCGCGTTGCGGCGATCTCCATGTCGCGCAGGCTGCGAGGATCGGGAAGAAGGTCGCGCAGTTTTGGAGATAAAAAGCTCTCGGCCTCCATCGGCGGGACACCGCGCCGTGCCAGCACTTGGCACAGGGGGCGGGGCAGGTCGGTTTGCTGGGCCAGCATCTCGGCGGCCCGGTCCAATTCAGGCGATGGACCAATCCACCGGCGGCCCGTCAAAGACTGTTCAACACCCAGAAAGCTCAATCCACTTCTCCTAAAAAGGGCCGAATCCTGTCGGACCCGGCCCTTGAACGGTTGTGTCTGCGGGCCCCTCAGCCCTCGACATGCGGCCAAATGGGGGTGCGGTAGGACATGCGCCGCACCGATCCGGTTTTCGAGCGCATCAGCAGGGTCGTCGTCTCGACCCAACCAGGTTCCCGCTTGATCCGCGGCAGCAGCGACCCGCCGGTGACACCGGTCGCCGCAAAGATCACATCGGCGGTGACCATCTCGTCGCGGGCATAGACTCGATCCAGATCGGTAATACCGGCTTTGGCCGCCCGACCGCGTTCGTCATCATTGCGGAACATCAGGCGTCCAAAGATCTGGCCACCCATGCATTTCAGCGCGGCGGCCGCCAGAACGCCCTCGGGCGCGCCACCCTGGCCCATGTACATGTCGATGCCGGTCGTCTCGGACTCGGCGCAGTGCATGACGCCTGCAACGTCACCGTCGGTGATCAGGCGGATCGCAGCACCGGTTTCGCGCACCTCGGCGATCATCGCCTCGTGGCGCGGACGTTCCAGTATGCAAACGGTAATGTCCTCGGGAGTGCAGCCTTTGGCCTTGGCCAGCGCTTCGACCCTTTCCCGTGGGGACATGTCCAGTGTCACCACGTTCTCGGGGAAGCCCGGGCCGATCGCCAGCTTGTCCATGTAGACGTCCGGTGCGTGCAGCATCGAACCGCGCGGACCCATCGCGATGACGGTCAACGCGTTGGGCATATCCTTTGCGGTCAGCGTCGTACCCTCGAGCGGGTCCAGAGCGATGTCCACGCCGGGGCCGTTGCCGGTGCCGACCTCTTCGCCGATATACAGCATCGGCGCTTCGTCGCGTTCGCCTTCACCGATAACCACCACGCCAGCGATATCCAGCAGGTTCAGCTGTTCACGCATCGCATTGACCGCGGCCTGGTCGGCGGCTTTCTCGTCTCCGCGTCCGACCAGCGAGGCCGAGGCCAGAGCGGCCTGCTCAGCCACGCGCGCAAGTCCAAGGGACAGAAGGCGGTCGTTGAAATCGATTTTGGCAGCGCTCATGCGATGTAATCCTTTGGTAAAGCGAAGACGTCCTGACTGGCATAGCCTGCTCGTGGCGCAGGCCGCAAGGGTTCAAACCTGCTCGATACGCAGAGCTACCGGTTCGCCCGCAACCACATCCGTGGTGCGCAAGTCCTCCAACGCAACGTCCAGCGTGGCGCGTGTGGTCTTGTGTGTAACGATCAGTACCGGTGCCGTGTCCTCGGCATGTGCGTATTGGCGCATCCGGTCGATTGAAACGCCGGCATTGCCCAGAATCGCGGCCACCTTGGCCAGCGCACCTGGTTTGTCCAGCAATGCAAGGCGCAGATAATAAGGGGCAGGCAGGCCGGTGATTGCGGGCTTGGAGTCGACCAGCGACGTGGCGGGTTGACCAAAGGTGGAAATCCGCAGGCCCCGCGCCAGGTCGCAAACATCCCCCATCACCGCACTGGCCGTCGGGCCTTCGCCAGCGCCGGGTCCGCGCAAAACGATCTGTTCGACGGCGTCGCCCTCAATGACCACCATGTTGGTGCCGCCTTCCAGCTGCCCCAAAGGCGAGTCACTGGGTACCAGGCAGGGTTGCATCCGTTGTTCAAGCCCGCGCGGCGTGCGCTGCGCAACGCCCAACAGCTTGATGCGGTAGCCCATATCGTCGGCCTGATGGATGTCATCCAGGCTGATATGCTGAATGCCCTCGATCTCGATCCCGTCGAAATTCGGCTTTGTTCCAAACGCGATAGAGGCCAACAGCGCCAACTTGTGCGCCGCGTCGATGCCGCCAACG
Organism: Ruegeria sp. CH5; assembly: GCF_056537025.1. Lineage (NCBI taxonomy): Bacteria > Pseudomonadati > Pseudomonadota > Alphaproteobacteria > Rhodobacterales > Roseobacteraceae > Ruegeria > Ruegeria sp. CH5. Next base: position 134,992 of record NZ_JBQFQT010000001.1, read on the forward strand.
TCAAGGTTGGGATCCGCTTCGAGATACCCCAACTGAGCGCACTCCTCGAACAGGGCGTTGTAGCCCAATCCCTGCGACTGCATTCGGGTCAGGATATAGTTGCAGGTGCCATTCATCACGCCCATGACGCGCTTGATGTCATTCCCGGCCAACCCTTCGGTAAGGGATTTTATGACCGGAATTCCTCCGGCCACGGCGGCCTCGAACCGGATCACGCGGCTCGCGGCTTCGGCCTGTTCCGCCAATGCCTGGCCGTGAATGGCCAGCAGCGCCTTGTTTGCGGTGACCACATCCTTGCCGCTGGCCAACGCCGCCTCAACCGAGGCCTTTGCCGGGCCATTTTCACCCCCCATCAGTTCGACGAACACATCGATGTCGTCGCGCTTGGCCAAGGCCACAGGGTCGGTTTCCCACGCGAAGCCGGACAGGTTCACCCCGCGATCTTTGGCGGCGTCGCGCGCCGAAACGGCAACGATCTCGATCGGACGACCAGTGCGTGCTTGGAGCAATTCGGCATGACGGCGCACGATCTTGACGACGCCCACCCCCACGGTTCCCAAGCCAGCAATTCCAAGCCGTAGCGCCTGTGTCATTCCGTGGGTTCCTTTCCGCTCGAAGTCTGCCTGTTGGACGCAAGGTCCTTTGTCGGCTGCCATAGCTGGTTCAACGCGGCGGTGCAATCCGTCAGGGACAGAGTTGTTGCGCAGTGGGCGAGCGTACGGGGCTTACTGGGTCTCGGCGTTCTGGAGTGCCTGTGCCTTTTGCGACAGCCGCTCGGCCCGTTGTTCCAATTCTTCTTCCACGGCGGCTGCCTCGTTCACCGGGTCGACGGGCGGCACGTTGACCTGGGTCAACGGGATCAGCTTGGGGTAGGGCGCGGCCTTTACCGAGGCCGCTTCGCTTCCCTCCAACTCGGGAATATCTGCGCACGCGGCCAAGAGAAGCAGCGGCAGGATGACGGAAACAGCTTTCATTTCGCGACCCGAACAGTGAGGAACCTGAACGTGATGCACTTTTTGCATGAACGGTTCAAGCGGGGTTCTATATGAACGTACGTTCATATACGATGGATCCATGGCACGTACTCAAGGCTCTCATTCCGATATCACCGGGCCCCGCATTCGCGAGGCCGCCTTGGGATTGTTTGCACGGCATGGCTATGCCGCTGTTTCCATGCGCCAAATCGCGGGGGAGGTCGGAGTGCAGGCCGGTGCGCTTTACAATTACACTCCGGACAAGCAAAGCCTTCTGTTCCGCCTGATGCAGGACCACATGCAAGAGCTGCTGGCGGCCTATGAAGCGTTGGAACCACAGGCGGATGCATTGGGTGCCTTGCGGCAATTCGTGGGTTTCCACATCCGGTTTCACATGCAGCGACCCGACGAAGTGTTCATCGCCTACATGGAGCTGCGAAATCTGACGCCTGAAAACTTCGCCGAAATCGAAAAGCTGCGCCGACGATATGAGGATGCGTTACAGAGCATCCTGCTGGCCGGCCAGAAGGACGGTCTATTCTCTGTTCAGGATGCGAAGATCGCGACGCTAGCGGTGATTGCCATGCTGAATGGTGTCATGACGTGGTACAGGGCCGGTGGACGGCTTTCGCTGGACGAGGTCGAGCAGATTTATTGGGATATGGTACGCAAGGCGGTCGCGGCCTGATTGGCCGCGCCACGTTACCGGTTGTCTGGAGTCAGTGCGCCGGCTTGATGAAAGTACCGTTGCGCAACTCCCGAAACGCCTGCTCGAGTTCGGCACGCGTGTTCATCACGATCGGGCCATGCCATGCTACCGGTTCATTGATCGGCGCACCCGAGATCAACAGGAATCGCACGCCTTCAGGCCCGGCCTGAACGGTTATTTCGTCTCCGGTGCCAAACCGCACCAGCGTCCGGTTGCCCGACATGTCGCGAATGTTCAGCTCTTGCCCGGCGACTTCCTTCTCAAGCAGAACGCCGGTCGGCTGCGAGGCGTCGGCGAAAGCGGCCTGCCCATCGAAAACATAGGCGAAAGCACGGCGATAAGTGTCTATCCTGAATGTCTTTTTTACCCCTGCAGGAATCGATACGTCCAAATATTGCGGGTCCGCGGCGATACCGTCCACCGGCCCGGTCTTACCCCAGAACTTGCCGACGATGACCCGCACCGTGGTGCCATCATCATCGATCACTTCAGGAATGTCCTTGCCCTGAACGTCCTGGTACCGAGGCGCCGTCATCTTTTGAGCCGAGGGCAAGTTGCCCCACAGCTGAAACCCATGCATCTGCCCGGATGCATTCCCCTTGGGCATTTCCTGATGCAGAATTCCGGACCCCGCCGTCATCCACTGGACGTCTCCGGCACCCAGTTGGCCGCTGTTGCCCAGCGAGTCGCTGTGATCGACGGTTCCTGACAATACGTATGTGATGGTTTCAATGCCGCGGTGAGGGTGCCAGGGAAAGCCGGCCTGGTAGTCCTGCGGGTGCTCGTTGCGGAAGTCATCAAACAACAGGAATGGATCCAGTTCGGACGGATCCTGAAATCCAAAAGCGCGGTGCAGCTTTACACCAGCGCCTTCCATCGTCGGAACGGCCTTGCGGGTTTCGAGTGTTGGTCTGAGCGACATGTGGATCTCCTGTCTCTGGACCCGTTATCTAATTTTCGCTGAAGTACGGTCAATTCGCGAGAAAGCACTGCTTCTGTGCAAAAATGCGCCGGGTGAGTCTTGGCCTGTTGCTTGTCGCTGAAAGCGGGTAAGGGGAGCAGGCAAAGGCGGAGTTGGAAATGCAAGAAGACGTACTGGCAACGATTCAGGCTTCATCGGCACGGCGGTGGATGGGCGTGGGAATGCTCGTCACCGTGGGCGCGTTCGTGACTTATGTCGCCCTGGCCGCACCGCCCGCGCCGGAATGGCAGCTGTTCCTGTTCGTGGTCGGAGGTGGCGCGCTTTGGCTTGCGCATCGCGTCTGGCATGCGACAGCGGACCGGATCGAGCTGACGCGCACGGAACTGCGGACAGGCAGCGGCAAGCTGATTGCCGAGGTTGGTGAAATCGAAGGGGTGGATCGGGGTGTGTTCGCCTTCAAACCGTCAAACGGCTTTCTGCTGACGACCCGTAGCAAACGGGGCAGGGCTTGGGCCCCGGGCCTTTGGTGGCGCGTCGGGCGACGTATTGGCGTCGGCGGCATGACGTCCGCCGCTGAGACCAAGTTCCTGTCAGAAATGCTTTCCGCGATGCTGGCCGAGGCCGAATAGCTCTCAGCACCCGCCCGGTGCGTCGATCTTGTCGTAGACGCGCGGGTGGGTGAATACGAAATTGTCCATGGCAAATTCGTTTTCGCCGTATCCGATGCGGAAGGGACGGCGATAGAAGTCCTTCACTTCGACCAGGATCATCTTGCCGTTGTCCGGCATGATGGGCAGCTTGTCCCGGATTTCGCTGATGGTGCCATCGGTCCACGCCTCAAAGCTTTCGCCGCGAATACAGGACCACTGCACATAGTGCCGGTCATCCGGCAGGTCGAAGCGAAGGAACGAGATGCGCATCGACACGTCGGAGCGGTCCGACATCATCTGCTGCAGCAGGTCATACAGCGTATCCATATAGGTCGCGTTGATGTCATTGCGTTCGCGGGAAATGACGTCGGCGATCGCATAAGACGCCTTGAGATTCCGCGAGCTCTGCTTGTAGCCGTCGAAGAACGTATAGGACGCACACATGCCCCAGAAGAGCAGGGGATAGATCATCACGGCCTCGACACTGATCACGCCGGATTCCTTGCGCGAAAACCGTTTCAGATACCGGACAGCCAGCGAGAAGATTGAGCGATCAGGTCGGTTCATAGACAAACACCGTTGTTGCGTGCAGTTCGTACATACCGTTGGGCTTTTTCCGCGCGATGGCACCCAGAATGGTTCCCCACCACAGCGGCTTTACCTCGACGCAGGCGCGGACGATCATCAGTTCATCCGACGTACCCGGCTCGAAGATCTGGCTGTTGCGGATCGTTGCGGGGGTATCGATGCAGTAGGGGTTCGGATCCAGCGTGTTGCCCATAAACGGGTCTACGCGGGTCATTTCCAGGATCAGGTTCTCCTTGCACTCAGGAATGTAGCCTGCCTTGTCGCAGACGATGTCCTTCAACAGAGTGTGGGTCCAGCCGTCCTGAACGTTGGTGGCATACTTTTCGAGGTTGTTCAGGCGAACGTCGCGGATCGTTTCGTCCAGGCCACGCTCGAGGTTGGCGTGGTTGAAGGCCCCGATCCCGACTTCGACGGCCGAATAGGTCGTCATGATGAAGATGGGGAACCAGAAGACGAACTCGATCGTCGCCATCCCATCTTCTTTCCGCCGGAACGTGCGGAATTGATGAAGCAAACGCTTGATCATTGGGTCAGCCTCAAATTGCGGATGGTCGATCCGATCGATGCAAATACGTCGACGATTTCGTCACCGGTCGCCTCGTAGTAGGCGCCATCATCGCTTTTGCAGTCTTTCAGAAGGGCCTTGCCCTGATCGGGAGCTTCGAAAGCGATAGTGAAGACTACGATGCCATTGGCGCGAGCGGCGGCACACATTGCGCGCGCGCGCGGGTCCTTGGTGCCCGACCCGATCGAAGTGACCGCGTTGTTGTACCAGGTGTTGCCTTTCGTGCTCCCCAGCGCTTCGCGGAACAGGTCGCGGATCGCGCGACGGGTCGTGCGTTCCCAGACCTGAACCCAGGTCAGGTTGACCGATGTCGCGGGGTCGCCATTGTTGTCCAGAACAGTGCGGGTTTCGCTTCTGCTGTAGTCAAAGTTGTAGCAGACGCCGCCGGACCGGTAGGTGCACCGATAGACAGTATACTCGTCGTTGCCATAGGGATCGTCCTGCCAGATCTCGCGACCCCAGTACCAACCTTTGCTGCTGTCCCATTCGGTATAGTTGACATCGTGCCAGAAGTACTTCTCGGTCTCGTAGTCATAGGTCGAATAGGTGGACTTTTTGGCATTCCACCACAGAATGGACGTACCCTCACGGTAGGGGTCGTTTACCATGTATTGTGTGGTGTTCGCGCCGTCCGTCATCAGCACCAGAACCTTCATCGAGTCGTTGCTGGAGTAGCTGTTGGGACGGGTGGCGAACTCTGCAGGCACTTCGTCACCCGCCAGGCGTGCGATCACCGGCTGAATGCTTTCGTCAAGCAGGGCAAGACCCCATTTCAGACCGACGTCGATCGACGTGTTTCCGCCGGCCGTAAAACTTTCGATGTGATCTTTGAGAACCTGCGGATCCTTTTGCAGGACCGAGACCTCACGGTTGGCGAGTTCGTCACAGACTTCGCTGTAGACGTAGCCGTTGCTGGGGCGCCGGTCATAGGTGCTCCACGGCGTGAAGTGCAGTGTGCGTTGGCGGATCGTATCGGGGTCCAGCGCGGTGGTGTTGAACTCGCTGCTGGTGAAGTTGATGCAGTTTGCCCGGTTATTGGTGCCGGTCGTGCTGAATTCGTCCATCAGATAGTCGGGCAGCGACACCTGAGTTGCGTATGGGATGATCGAGATCGACAGCTTCCCGTCCTCGGTCTTGTCCGCCATCTCTTGCACGAAGTTTTTGGCCGCCACTTTCAGGTTGGCCAGGCGATTGTAGCTGTTCATCGAGCCAGAGACGTCGAGGACCAAAGAAATCTCAACATCATCAATGGCTTCTTCGGCAACGCTGGTTGCCGCGCTCACGATCGAGTCAACATCCCACCACTGCATGAAGTGCATGCCGACATCCATCTGGGCGCTCGCTTGGACCTTGCGGTAGCCTTCGATCGTAACGGCGGTCGCGCCGCAGACATTGGGTTCCACGATCGGGTCACCAACCAGGTACTGGTCCAAGCCTTCCTTCGCGAGGTAGTCGACGACTACGTCCTTGGGGCAAAGGTCCTGGTCCAGGTCGGCCGCCGCCAATACGGCGCGGTCCAGAGCATATTGCAGGCGCGCACGTTCGCGATCGTACCGCATAACGTCCACGGCGAAGCCCGCCGCGGTGAAGATGATCATCAGAAGGAAGAGGGCGAAGATGGTCATCGTCCCGCTTTCCGAGGTCACGAAAGACTCGACGGCGCCCCGGCACCGGTCTGCCTGGCGCGGTTTCTCCGACCGTGTCGATGTCCATTCAAAATTGCGCATAACGAAATCCTTTTGCCGGCCAAAAGCAGCGAAGCCAGTTCTTCGGAACTTTAATAATTTAGATGTGGATCGTGGCGAGAATTGGGCGTGATCGTCACTATGGTGCTCTTTTTGAATGAAAAACGGCGGCAGTCTGGCCGGGAAGGGTGGCTTTGTTTCGTTGCTCGGGACAATTTCCGGAAATCGTAAACGTCCGCGACTCGGCTCGGATGGTCGAAACGCGCTGTTCATAAATTGATGAAAAAAAGTGCAAATCGCGATTGCAGCTGCTTGCCAAGGGTGCGACAAAACGTCATGACGCTCGACGTCAACCGGCATGGAGGATTTTATGACGGCCATCAAGGAACCCAGCTTTCGGGAGAGTGTAGATCTGATGTTCAACAGGGCGGCTGCCCTGATGGATCTTCCGCCCGGGCTTGAGGAAAAGATCCGGGTCTGCAATGCGACCTACACCGTTCGGTTTGGCGTGCGTCTGCGGGGGCAGATCCATACTTTCACCGGCTATCGCTCGGTTCATTCCGAGCATATGGAGCCGGTAAAGGGCGGTATCCGCTATGCGATGGCCGTGAACCAGGACGAGGTCGAGGCGCTTGCTGCGCTGATGACCTACAAGTGCGCTTTGGTCGAGGCTCCGTTTGGCGGGTCCAAGGGCGGCCTGCGTATCGACCCGCGCAAATACGAGGAGCATGAGCTGGAGCAGATCACCCGCCGTTTCGCCTATGAGTTGGCCAAGCGCGACCTGATCAACCCGTCGCAGAACGTCCCGGCCCCTGACATGGGCACCGGCGAGCGTGAAATGGCTTGGATGGCTGACCAGTATGCGCGGATGAACACCACAGACATCAACGCGCGGGCCTGCGTGACCGGCAAGCCGTTGAATGCCGGCGGCATCTCGGGCCGGGTCGAGGCGACGGGGCGTGGCATCCAATACGCGCTGCGCGAGTTCTTCCGTCACCCCGAGGACGTCAAGAAAGCTGGTATGTCAGGCTCGCTGGACGGCAAGCGGGTCATCGTTCAAGGCCTCGGCAACGTGGGCTATCACGCGGCCAAGTTCCTGAGTGAGGAAGACGGCTCTCTGGTTGTGGGCATCATCGAACGTGACGGTGCGATCTATAACCCCGAGGGGATCGACGTCGAAGCGGTTCACCAGTGGATCGTCAAACATGGCGGCGTGAACGGCTACCCGGATGCAACGCACACCGCAGAGGGCACTGCTGTGTTGGAAGAGGAGTGCGATATTCTGATCCCGGCAGCGTTGGAGGGCGTGATCAACCTGTCTAATGCCGAGCGCATCAAGGCGCCGCTGATCATCGAGGCCGCGAACGGCCCGGTGACCGCCGGGGCCGACGAAGTGCTGCGCAAGAAGGGCACCGTGATCATTCCCGACATGTACGCGAACGCCGGCGGTGTAACGGTCTCGTATTTTGAATGGGTCAAGAACCTCAGTCACATCCGTTTCGGCCGGATGCAGCGCCGTCAGGAAGAGGCGCGGCACGAGCTGATCGTGAAAGAGCTGGAACGGCTGGATCGCTATCTTGGCGACGCGTGGTCGATGTCTCCGGACTTCAAGGCCAAATACCTCAAGGGCGCGGATGAACTTGAGCTGGTGCGCTCGGGTCTGGATGACACGATGCGCATCGCCTACCAGGCCATGAGCGAGGTCTGGCATGATCGCGACGACGTGGATGACCTCCGCACCGCGGCTTACATCGTGTCCATTGACCGTGTAGCCAAGAGCTATCGGGCCAAGGGCCTCTGACGTCTCGCAAACCGGGCAATCGGGCTTTGACAAAAAGTCCGGTTGCCGCACATCCTGCGCTGGAGTTCAGGCAGTGAAACCAGCGAGGATCTCATGCAAATTACCCGTTCTGTAGCTTGGGCCGCGGCGATAGGATCCGCGACCTTGGCGCTTGCGACTGCCGCCATTGCCCAGCCCCGACAGGGCTGGACGCCGACTGTGGAAGGGTTGGCTGTCTATCAGGGCAGCGCCGATCTTGAGGACGGCGGTGATTTCAGCGCATCGCGCGCGTTTCTGCGGGCAGGCGGCATTTACAGCTATGGTGACGGGTCCTTTGTGGGTTTGCTGGCGAGTTTCGGTCAGTTTTCCTACGATTTCGGGTTGCCCGGAAACCAGCCGTGGGACGACATCCGCGACATTCGCCTGAGCGTTCCATTGCGTTTCACTCTGGACAACGGGGCTGCGGTGATCGTCTCGCCCCAATTGAGATGGGACTATGAGACCGGCGCCAGTGCCTCGGACGGCTTCACCTATGGTGCCTTCGCCGGTATTTCATGGGCGGTGAACCCCAATCTGCGCATCGGCCCGGCATTTGGCGTGTTCTCCGAGGTTGGAACCAATGATCTCGAAGTCTTTCCCGCGCTTCTGGTCGACTGGACCTTTGCCGAGCGCTGGCGTCTGAGCACCGGGCGCGCGTTGGGGGCCACTCAAGGCCCCGGGGTCACGCTGGAATACAAGGCTTCGGAAAGTGTCAGCGTGGGGCTTGCCGTTCGGTCCGAGAGGGTCCGCTTTCAGTTGAACGATAACGGGTTGGCACCGGGCGGCGTAGGCGAGGACAGCAGCATCCCGGTTGTTCTGTCGGTTGAATACGCGCCAAACCCCGGAGTTTCGTTGTCGGCATTTGCGGGCGCCGAGTTTGACGGCGAGTTGCGCCTGGACAACGCAGCAGGGCAAGAGGTCAGCCGGCAGGGCTATGATACCGCTCCGATCGTGGGCGTTGCCTTCCGTCTGCGGTTCTGAAGGCGAATTCGTTTGCGACCGGTTTGGTCGCGCGTTGACAAGTTCTTGTCGAAAACGGATGCGGAGCCCCGAGCCCGGATTGCTACTCCTGTTGGAAGTTGGTTTGATGCCAGCAAACCCGCAGGGAGATCTGAATGCGCTTTTCCGGCTTGCGCGTCCTGAAGGAAGGACTGACCGGCAACAAGGGTTGGACGGCGCATTGGCGTGATCCCGAGCCCAAAGCCGAATACGACATCGTCATCATCGGCGGCGGCGGGCACGGTCTCAGCACCGCGTATTACCTCGCGAAGGAGCACGGACTGACCAATGTCGCCGTGCTGGAAAAGGGCTATATCGGCGGCGGCAATGTGGGGCGCAACACGACGATCGTGCGCGCCAACTATTTTCTGCAAGGAAATTCCGAGTTCTATTCGCATTCCCTCAAGCTGTGGGAGGGGATGGAAGAGGACCTGAACTACAACGTGATGCATTCACAGCGGGGTATCATCAACCTGTTCCATTCGGACGGGCAGCGGGACGCGGCCGCGCGGCGGGGCAACATGATGATCAGCCAGGGCGACGATGCCATCCTGCTGGACCGCGATGCGCTGCGCGAGATGCTGCCCTATCTGAACTATGACGATCTGCGCTTTCCCATCTATGGCGGCCTGTACCATCCGCGCGGCGGCACGGCCCGGCATGATGCCGTGGCCTGGGGCTATGCCCGCGGGGCGGATCAGCGCGGGGTGGATCTGATCCAGAATTGCGAGGTCACCGGCATCGACATCGAAAACGGCGCCGTGCGCGGGGTGCAGACGACGCGCGGGGCGATCCGGGCCAAGAAGGTAGGGATTGTGGTTGCGGGCCGTTCGGGGCTTGTTGCCGGCATGGCCGGGATGCGCTTGCCGATCGAAAGCCATGTGCTGCAGGCCTTCGTGACCGAGGGGCTGAAGCCTTGCATCGACCACGTCGTGACCTTCGGCATGGGGCATTTCTACATCAGCCAATCCGACAAGGGCGGGCTGGTGTTCGGCGGCGACCTGGATTTCTATGCCTCCTACGCGGCGCGGGGCAATCTGCCGACGGTCGAAAGCGTGATGGAAGCCGGCGTGGCCCTGATGCCGATGATCGGCAAAGCCCGGGTGCTGCGGTCCTGGGGCGGGATCATGGACATGTCGCCGGACGGGTCGCCGATCATCGACCGCACCCCTATCGACGGGCTGTACCTGAACTGCGGCTGGAACTACGGCGGGTTCAAGGCGGTTCCGGGCTCGGGCAACGTGTTTGCCCACCTGATGGCCACCGACCGGTACCACGAGAACGCGACAGGGTTCCGGCTGGATCGTTTCCGCACCGGGCGCGGGATCATCGATGAAGAGGGCAAGGGCTCTCAGCACAATCTGCATTAGGGGCGGGCCGGGATGTTTCTTTCGAATATTTGTGAAAGCCAGGAGGCGCGGCCATGAGGATCACCTGTCCCTATTGCGGCGAGCGTGACCGCCGCGAGTTCTACTATCGCGGGGCCGCCGTCGATCTGGACCGGCCCGCCCCGGATGCCGGGCCGGAGGCTTGGGACGATTTCGTCTATTTGCGCGACAACCCGGCGGGCGAGACGCGGGATCTATGGTATCACGAGGGCGGCTGCGGCGCATGGATCGTCGTGACACGCAACACGCTGACCCACGAAATTTCGGCGACCGAACCTGCGTCCGGGGGCAAACGATGAGGGTCGCTGGCAGGGGGCTGATCGACCGCGGCACACCGGTCGAATTTTCCTTTGACGGCATCCGGTATTCGGGCTTTCAGGGCGACACGCTGGCCTCGGCGCTGCTGGCCAATGGCGTGCGCCTGATGGGGCGGTCGTTCAAGTATCATCGCCCGCGCGGCGTCCTGACCGCCGGCAGCGAAGAACCGAATGCGCTGGTCACCATCGGCCGAGACGCCGCGCAGGACCCGAATGTGCGGGCCACGATGCAAGAGATCTATCCAGGCCTTGAGGCGCGCAGCCAGAACCGCTGGCCCAGCCTGAATTTCGACGTGATGGCGGTGAACGATCTGGCCGCGCCCTTCCTGGGCGCGGGCTTCTACTACAAGACCTTCATGTGGCCCCGCAGCTTCTGGGAGAAGCTGTACGAGCCGATGATCCGCCGCGCCGCGGGGTTGGGCGCGCTGTCCGGGCAGGCCAACGTCGACACGTATGAAAGCGCCTATGCCTTCTGCGACCTGCTGGTGATCGGGGCTGGCCCGGCGGGTTTGATGGCCGCCTTGACGGCCGGCCGGGCCGGGGCGGATGTCATTCTGGCCGATGAAAGCAACCAGATGGGCGGGCGTCTGCTGGCCGAAACGCTCGAGGTGGATGGCAAGCCGGGTCAAGTCTGGGCAGACGAGGTTCTGGCCGAGCTGCGGGCGATGGACAATGTGCGGTTGATGACCCGCACGACCGTTGCGGGTGCCTACGACCAGGGCACCTTTGTCGCGCTCGAACGGGTCTTGCACCATACGAGCGACCGTCCCGCCGGTGCGCCGCTGGAAACCTATTGGAGGATCGCCGCCCGCCGCTCGGTTCTGACCGCCGGGGCGCTGGAACGCCCGGTGGCGTTTCGAAACAATGACCGGCCCGGCATCATGACCGCCGGGGCCGTGCGAGCCTATCTGAACCGCTGGGGCGTCGCGGCCGGCCGGAGTGTCACGGTCTTCGGCAACACCGATGACATCCACCGAACGGCCCGCGACCTGCTGGCCGCAGGTGTTCACGTGGCCGCCGTGATAGACAGCCGCCATGACGGGCCGGTGTCGACCGACTATCCGGTGCTGCGCGGGGCGCAGGTCTGTGGCAGTTCGGGGCGCAAGGGGCTGGAGTCGATAACCGTGCGCCGCGCCAGCGGAGAAGAGCGCATTCAGACCGATTGTCTGGCGATGACCGGCGGATGGAACCCCTCGGTCCACCTGACCTGCCACATGAACGGGCGCCCGACCTGGCGGCGTGACATTGCCGCCTTCGTGCCCACGCCGGGCGCCGTGCCCGGGATGCGCCCGGCCGGGGCCTGCAACGGCGCGTTCTCGACCGCGGCTTGTCTGAGCGAGGGCATTTCGGCTGCGACCGAGGCGCTGGGTGATCTGGGCCTTAAGGCGCCCAAACTCGAGCCGCCGCAGGCCGAGGATCAACCCTATGAAATCGCGCAGCTGTGGGCGGTGCCGGGCAAGGGGCGCGCGTGGCTGGATTTCCAGAACGACGTGACCGTCAAGGACGTCAAACAGGCCGCGACCGAGAATTTCCGCTCGGTCGAGCACATGAAGCGTTATACCACGCAAGGCATGGCCACCGATCAGGGCAAGAACTCGAATGTCGCGGCGCTGGCCATTCTTGCGGATGCCACCGGGCGTGCGATCCCCGAGACCGGAAGCACCACCTTTCGCCCGCCTTACGCGCCGATTGCCATTGCCGCGCTGGGCGCGGGGGCCGAGGGGGCGGGGTTCAAGCCGCAGCGCTTCACCACCTCGCACAAGGCGTCGGTGGCGCGCGGGGCGCCGATGGTCGAGGCGGGGCTGTGGTATCGGCCCAGCTATTTCCCGCAGCCGGGCGAGACCACATGGCGCCAATCCTGCGACCGCGAAGTGCAGATGGTGCGCACGGCGGTCGGCGTGTGCGATGTCTCGACCCTGGGCAAGATCGACATTCAGGGGCGCGACGCCGCTCAGTTTCTGGATTTCGTCTATACCAACATGTTTTCGACACTGAAGGTCGGGCGCGTGCGCTATGGGCTGATGCTGCGCGAGGACGGGTTCGTCATGGATGACGGCACCACCGCGCGCCTGGGTGACAGTCATTTCCTGATGACCACCACGACCGCCGCCGCTGGTGACGTGATGAAGCATCTGGAATTCGTGCGCCAGGGGCTGCGGCCCGATTGGGACGTGTCGCTGGTTTCAGTGACGGAACAATGGGCGCAATTCGCCGTGGCCGGCCCCAAATCGCGCGAGGTGCTGAACGGCGTTCTGGACACACCGCTGGATGATGCCGCGTGGCCGTTCATGGCCTGCGGGCCGGTTTCGGTTCTGGGGGTGCCGGGCCGTCTGTTCCGGATCTCGTTCTCGGGCGAACACGCCTATGAGATCGCCGTGCCCGCGCGGTACGGGGCCAGCCTGTTCGACATCCTGACCCAACGGGCCGAGGCACTGGGTGGCGGTCTCTATGGGATGGAGGCGCTGAACGTCCTGCGGATCGAGAAAGGGTTCATCACCCATGCCGAAATCCACGGGCGAACCACGGCCTTTGACATCGGGATGGGCCGGATGGTGTCGCAGAAAAAGGACTGCATCGGCAAGACTATGTCCGAACGCTCGGGGCTTGAGGAGCCGGGGCGCGAGCGGTTGGTCGGGATCAAACCCATCGGGGAAAGCCGCCAGTTGCTGGCCGGCGCCCATCTGTACAACGAAGAGGACGCGCCGGTGCGCACCAACGATCAGGGCTATGTGACCTCGGTCTGCTATTCGCCGACGCTGGGCTGCATGCTGGGGTTGGCGTTTCTGGCCGATGGCCTCGACCGTCATGGCGAGATCGTCAAAATGGTCGATCACCTGCGCGGCGTAACCACGCTGTGCGAGGTGACGGACTCGGTGTTCTTTGACCCAGAAGGAGAGCGTGTGCGTGGATAAGCTGATTGCCCAGACCCCGTGTGACGGGCTGCTGCCGCTGACCATCGGAACGGTCTCGGTCACCGAGGTCGACCCGGGCGCGATACATGCGGTTTCGGCCTTTCAAGGGCAGACCAAATCACTGTCCGAGGCGATGAAGGCGGCGCATGGCATGGCCCTGCCGGCCCCGAACCGCGCTACCGGGAAGTCGGGCGCGCGGGCGGTCTGGTTCGGCCCGGGTCAGGTCATGCTGTTCGGCCCCGCGCCGGACCCGTCGCTGTCCGCCCACGCCGCGGTCGTCGACCAGTCCGATGCCTGGGCCGTGGTGCGGCTTGAGGGCGACGGGGCCGAAGATGTCCTGGCCCGTCTGGTGCCCGTCGATCTGCGCCCGCAGCACTTCAAGCGCGGACATACGGCGCGCACGCTGCTGTTTCACATGACGGCGTCGATCACTCGGGTTGGTGAGAAAGCCTTTCAGATCATGGTATTCCGGTCGATGGCCACATCGTTGGTGCATGATCTGCAGAGGGCAATGGAAGGTGTGGCAGCACGCGGTTAGACTGTTGCAAAGAACTGATTCCAAGGGGACCTTATGCTGCGCATCGCACTTGCCGCCACACTGCTTGCCACACCGCTGGCTGCCGCTGAAACCAAGGAGCAAAGCTGCCGCTATCAAGCAGACGTTGTGGCGGCGGTACAAAAAGCCCGTCTTGATCGCGTGAAAGAACGGGACGTTCCGGAAGCGCTGGCCGAGGCCGGCCCGACCTGGCCCGAGAACTACAACGCCGCTATCCCGTTGATCACCCCATGGGTCTACGAGCAGAAGATGCGCGACATCCGCAAAAAAGACCTTGGCGCGGCTTGGATGGAACTGTGCCTGCAGCAGTAATCCACAGGGCCGCGAATTGGCTGTGGACAAAGGCCCGCCGCGCCCTTGGCGGGCGGCCCGGTTTCTGCCATGTATGAAGCATGTCATTGCCCCCTGGATTTCTGGATGAGCTACGCACCCGTCTGAGCCTGTCTCAGGTCGTCGGGCGCAAGGTCATGTGGGACAACCGCAAGTCCAATCCGGGCAAGGGCGACATGTGGGCACCATGCCCGTTCCATCACGAAAAGACCGCTTCGTTCCATGTGGATGACCAGAAGGGGTTCTATTACTGCTTCGGGTGCCATGCCAAAGGCGACGCGATCAGCTTTGTGAAGGAAACCGAGAACGTCTCGTTCATCGAGGCGGTCGAGATCCTGGCGCGCGAGGCCGGCTTGCCGATGCCCGCGCGCGACCCAAAGGCGCAGGAAAAGCAGGACCACCGGGCGCAATTGGCCGATGTCTTGGAGCAGGCGGTACAGTTCTTTCGCCTGCAACTCAAGACCGGGGCAGGGGCCGAGGCGCGCGCCTATCTGGACCGCCGCGGTCTGGACGCTCAGGCGTTGGACCGCTGGGAAATCGGGTTTGCGCCCGATGGCTGGCAGGCGTTGTGGGACCATCTGCGCGGCAAGAACGTGGCCGAGGACCTGATCCTAGGCACCGGTCTGGCCAAGCCGTCGAGCAAGGGCAAAAAGCCCTATGACACCTTCCGCAACCGCATCATGTTCCCGATCCGCGATCCGCGCGGCCGGTGCATCGCGTTCGGCGGGCGGGCGATGGACCCCAATGACAACGCCAAGTATCTGAACTCGCCCGAAACCGCGCTGTTCGACAAGGGGCGAAGCCTCTACAACCACGGACCGGCCCGTCAGGCGGCGGGCAAGGGGCAACCGCTGATCGTGGCCGAGGGCTATATGGATGTGATTGCCCTGTCCGAGGCAGGTTTCGGCGCCGCCGTCGCACCGCTGGGCACCGCGATCACCGAACATCAGTTGCACATGCTGTGGCGCATCGCCGACGAGCCGATCATCGCGCTGGATGGCGACACGGCCGGCCTGCGCGCGGCGATGCGGGCCATCGACCTGGCGCTGCCCCTGCTGGTGGCCGGCAAGTCTCTGCGGTTCGCCCTGATGCCCGAAGGCAAGGATCCCGACGATCTGCTGCGCGCCGAAGGCCCGGCAGCGGTTCAGGCGGTGCTGGACGCGGCCATTCCGATGGTGCGGCTTCTGTGGCGGCGCGAGACCGAGGGCAAGGTGTTCGACAGCCCCGAGCGCAAGGCGGCCCTCGACAAGGAGCTGCGCGAAAAGATCCAACTGATCCGCGATCCCTCGATCCGGTCGCATTACGGGCAGGAAATCAAGGACCTCCGCTGGCAGCTTTTCCGCCCGCAGCGGCAAGGGGCAGGGGCTCGAAACTGGCAGCCGAAAGGCAAATGGCAACCGCCAAAACCGTCGGCAACTCCGGATGCGCGGGCCTCGTTCCTTGCGTCCTCGGAGAATGCGGATATCCAACTGCGTGAAGCGGCAATCCTAGCGATTGCAATCCTGAACCCAGAGGTGGTCGTTCAATTCGAGCATCAACTGGAAGAGATGGAATGCCTGAACCCCGATCACGCGGCCCTACGCGATGCGATCCTGCGGCACGCGATCGACGATCCCGACAACCTCAAAGAGCACATTGTTCAGTCTTTGGGGCCGGCCCCTCTTGAAAACCTGCTGGCCCTTCGCCATGTCGCTGTAATCCCCTGTGTGCACAAACCGGGCGACGTCGAAAAGGCACAGATGACTCTGGCCGAGGAACTCGCAAAAATCAAAGCGCTCCGGGGGCTGGATGCCGAGATTGCTGAAGCCGAAGAGGAGTTGTCCGATCTGGCGGACGAAGCGTTGACGTTCCGGTTGGCCCAGGCCGCCGAAGAACGCAACCGCGCAAGCCGCAGCCAGAATGAGGACAGGGCCATTTTCGACATTGCGGACAACGGGGCGCGAATCAATCGTGACGAGAAAGACGCGTTTCAGGCGATCATGTCCGGTATCAAGTTCGAGCGGAAACGCCGCTGAAGTGGTGTTTTCATAAAGCACTGGAAAAGAAAAACGGGTAAACGGGTGGCCGAATCACTTCTACGCGCTAATGATTCGGTTCCATCGAATCACCCATCCCTGCAGGAGCACTGAATGGCCGCCAAGGATACCAACGAGGAACGGAAGTCCGACGACCAGGAACAGGAAATCTCGCTGGACATGAGCCAGGCCCAGGTCAAGAAGATGATCGCCGAGGCTCGCGAGAAAGGCTACATCACTTACGATCAGCTCAACCAGGTCCTGCCGCCGGATCAGGTCAGTTCGGAACAGATCGAGGACGTTATGTCGATGCTGTCCGAGATGGGCATCAACATCATCGAAGACGAAGAGGCCGAAGAGGAAGAGCAGAAGGGCTCGACCGATCTGGTCACCACCGACAGCAACCGCGAGGTTGCGCTGGCCGGTGCGCAAACCGAAAAGCTGGACCGGACCGATGACCCGGTGCGCATGTATCTGCGCGAGATGGGGTCGGTCGAACTGCTGAGCCGCGAGGGCGAAATCGCCATCGCGAAACGGATCGAAGCCGGTCGCAACACCATGATCCTCGGGCTCTGCGAAAGCCCGCTGACCTTTCAGGCGATCTCGATCTGGCATGACGAACTGTTGTCCGAGGACATCCTGCTGCGCGATGTCATCGATCTGGAAGCGACATTCGGCAATCAGATGGACGAGGATGGCGACGTAGAAGAGCCAGTGGTGGATACCTCGACTGTCGCGGCCGCCAAGCCCGCCAAGGACACGGGTCCCGAACTGGACGCCGACGGCAACCCGATTGCCAACGATGATGACGATGACGAAGACGATCAGGCGAACATGTCGTTGGCCGCGATGGAAGCGGCACTGAAAGATCAGGTTCTGACCCAGCTTGAGCGGATCTCGACGGATTTCGCAAAGCTCTCGGAAATGCAGGACAGCCGGATCTCGGCAACTCTGAACGAGGATGGGTCGTTCAGCGACAAGGATGAGCAGACCTATCAAAAGCTGCGCGCCGAGATCGTTGAACTGGTGAATGGCCTGCATCTGCACAACAACCGGATCGAAGCCCTGATCGATCAGTTGTACGGCATCAACAAAAGGGTGATGTCGCTGGACAGTGCCATGGTGAAGCTGGCCGACCAGGCCCGCATCAACCGCCGTGAGTTCATTGACGAGTATCGCGGTCGCGAACTTGATCCCAACTGGCTGTCCGACATGGCTCAAAAGCCGGGCCGGGGCTGGCAGATGTTCATCGAACGCTCGTCGGACAAGGTCGAGGAACTTCGCAACGACATGGCGCAGATCGGTCAATATGTCGGTTTGGACATCAGCGAATTCCGCCGCATCGTGCAGCAGGTCCAGAAAGGCGAGAAAGAGGCGCGTCAGGCCAAAAAGGAAATGGTCGAGGCCAACCTGCGCCTGGTGATCTCGATCGCTAAGAAATACACCAACCGTGGCCTGCAATTCCTTGATCTCATTCAGGAAGGCAACATCGGCCTGATGAAGGCGGTGGACAAGTTCGAATACCGCCGTGGCTACAAGTTCTCGACCTATGCGACCTGGTGGATCCGTCAAGCGATCACGCGCTCGATCGCGGATCAGGCGCGCACCATCCGTATTCCGGTGCACATGATCGAGACGATCAACAAGCTGGTGCGGACTGGCCGCCAGATGCTGCACGAGATCGGACGCGAGCCGACGCCGGAAGAACTGGCCGAAAAGCTTCAGATGCCGCTTGAAAAGGTCCGCAAGGTGATGAAGATCGCCAAGGAGCCGATTTCTCTGGAAACCCCGATCGGGGACGAGGAAGACAGCCAGCTGGGTGATTTCATCGAGGACAAGAATGCCGTGCTGCCGCTGGACAGCGCCATTCAGGAAAACCTCAAGGAAACCACCACGCGTGTACTGGCCTCGCTCACCCCGCGCGAGGAGCGGGTTCTGCGGATGCGTTTCGGCATCGGCATGAACACCGACCACACGCTGGAAGAGGTTGGTCAGCAGTTCAGCGTGACGCGCGAACGTATCCGGCAGATCGAAGCCAAGGCCCTGCGCAAGCTGAAACATCCCAGCCGAAGCCGAAAGCTGCGGTCCTTCCTGGATCAGTGATCAAAAAGGCGCCTCGACCGAGGCGCCTTCTTTCATTTGAGCTGCGGTTTGGTTCACGACGGCCAAACGTGAATTCAATTTGGCGGGAATTCGCAAGTGGTCAGAGCCTTCGCGGACCATATCGCTTGTGTCCGCTCATGGGACAGGTCGGGGCGAGGCGGCAACGCTGATGACCCCCGGCCGCTTGTCAGGCAAGCATTCTGCGCCGGGACTTATCCTTGTATGCGCTGGGAGATTGCCCGGTCCAGCGTTTGAAGGCAGTCGAAAACGCCGCCTGGTCTGCGTAGCCAAGGCTGTATGAGATCTCAGATAGGCTCATGTCGTTCTTCAGAAACGTTCTGGCGAGGTCACAGCGCAGGTCGTCGACAATTTCGCGAAAGCTGGTGCCTTCCTCGGTCAGGCGCCGACCGAATGTCCGCGGGCTCATGCCCAGATCCTTGGCGACCTGTTCGGCGCGGGCGATGGCTCCCGGAAGCGATTGGGTGATCCGCCCTTCGACCCGCGACCGTAGAGTCTGTTTTTCGTCACTGTTTTCACGCAGAAGACGGTCACCATATTCCATCAGGTGCTGTCGCAAGCTGGGGTCGTAGGTCGGGACAGGCACGTCGAGCGTTGATTGCGGCAAAATGATCTCGAGCTTTTCCGCGCCAAACACCACCGGGAATTTGCCGAGTTTGGAATAGTCTTCCTCTCGCGCGCCGACCTTGTGCTGAAACCGTAGTTCGATCGGTTGGATCGGGATCCCCGTCAGAGCACGCAGGCGGGCAATGCAGGCAAACATGAGGAACTCGGTTCGCCGGTGGTACCGCGAAAAGCTTGGGTCCTTCCACCTGGCCTCGATGGTTGCCGAATTTCCGGACTCATGCAGCCTCACGGCGAAGGCCGGATCAATCAGCCGGTGGAAGTGGTTGGCGTTCTCCAGTACCTGCCGGAGATCCCGGGAATACTTGCTGATATAAGCGGTCAGGCTAGAAGTTGCGCTGAACTGCAAGCCCGTTCGCGCGCCGAACAGGATGTCGTTGAGTTCATCGCAAGCGTGGCGGGCAAACAAGGCCTCGCTATGGGCACTGTACAACTTTGCAGGCGGCGCGAGGTCTTGCGCACTCAGCCCGCTTTTGGCGAGGACTCGAACGACCGTATCAGTATTCCCTGCCTGATCCTGCAACGCGGACGCCAGCAGCTGAATTCTGGCGATATCGACTTGCATGCCACGCTCCGGAACCCACTGAATTGGCCGGATTATGTAGCGAATTTTGTCATTTGCATAGTTTTTGTGAGGTGACCGTTTCCACACAGGGTCAGACACGGCGCACTTACGTGCACCGGAAATGGCTTCAGATCACAAAGACGTGGCCGGGCAAAGAAAGACTCGATGGTACGGCCGTCATAAATCAGCCGCGTGCCGGGTCAGTCCCGTGGGGATCGGGCAGAGCCGAAGGATTTGGTCACACCAACCGATCTGTGGCTCCCCGGCACACATTGAATGCATGTCCCAGTTCCCCGGACGCAAGGCACCACTCGCGTGCGCACTGTTCCTGAAATCATCGTGAACGACGCTGTTCTGGGCTTGGTGAAAAACTAGGCTATGATGCGTGTCAAAATCAGGGAAGATATTTGCAATGAAACATATTCTGACATGCTACGCGGTTGCGGCAATGGTTGCAGCTGCTCCGGTCGAGACTAACGCCGCCCCGAACGGGTACCGGACCGAGCCGATGAACAGCACCGATTTTGAGGTCATCCCCCGCGCCCGGCAGGACGTTGATGGGTATTGGTGCGCGGCGGCGGATTTTGCTCGGCGCAAACTGGGGGCCGGCTGGCAGCAGCGGATTTACGTTTTGCGCGGCTACGGGCCCAGTGTGACAACCGGGCGTCGGACCGCCGTGCAGTTTTCGATCAAACCGCCGACAGGCGGCGTGCCACAGCAACCCAGCGTAGTGGTTTCTGGATTTCAACCGGGCTACAGCATGTCGGTCCAAGGTGCGAATGCCCGGTGCAACGTGCGCCCATTCTTCAACTGACGCAAACAGGGCCACCCGGTTGATGCAGGCCGAATTCACCATCGAAACCCGAGGGCAGGGGCTGTACGAGTTCACCTCCGACATCCGTGACTGGCTATCCTCAAGTGGGGCCGACGGATTGCTGACGCTGTTCGTCCGCCACACATCCTGTTCACTCTTGATACAGGAAAACGCGGATCCCGAGGTTCAGACGGACCTGCAGGCATTTTTCTCGCGGCTGGTTCCGCCCACAGATCATCCGTCGATGTCTTATCTGAAACATACGTATGAAGGGCCCGATGACATGCCGGCCCATATCAAGGCGGCTATGATGCCGGTCTCGCTTTCGATCCCGGTCCGACGTGGGCAACCTGCCTTGGGAACATGGCAGGGTATCTACCTGTTCGAGCACAGGACCGCGCCCCATGTTCGCCGAGTTGCGGCGCATTTTGGGTGACCCTGCATATAGCGGTTGAAATTTCCGACTACCCAAACTCTAGCGGCTGCCCTATAGTTGTGGATAAGTCGGCCACAGCGCTGACAAAAAGAGGCGGAACAAGGGACGAGGAGACGGCGGATGCGCTGCCCGTTTTGCGGAAATATCGATACTCAGGTCAAGGACTCGCGTCCGGCAGAAGATCACGTGGCCATCCGCAGGCGTCGGTTCTGCCCCGCGTGTGGGGGCCGTTTCACCACCTATGAGCGGGTCCAGTTGCGCGACCTTGTGGTCATCAAGACAAATGGCAAACGCGAGGATTTCGACCGGGACAAACTGGAACGGTCAATCCGTATTTCGATGCAGAAGCGCCCGATTGATCCGGACCGCATCGACCAGATGATATCCGGCATCGTGCGGCGCCTGGAAAGCATGGGTGAGACCGACATTCCGTCCAACAAGATCGGCGAGATCGTCATGGAAGCACTGGCGCGGATCGACACCGTCGCCTATGTTCGCTTTGCGAGCGTATACAAGAATTTCCAGGCGGCCGATGATTTCGAGGAGTTCGTCCACGAACTGCGCCCGCCGCAGCCATCGACTGACGAGTGACCGAAACAGACAAGCGATACATGGCGCTGGCCCTGTCCTTGGGGCGGCGCGGACAAGGATCTTGCTGGCCCAACCCCGCGGTCGGATGTGTTCTGGTGAAAAACGGCCGGATCGTCGGGCGCGGGTGGACGCAGCCCGGCGGTCGCCCTCATGCGGAAACCGAGGCTCTGGCCCAGGCCAGCGAACAAGCGCGTGGCGCGACGGCTTATGTTTCGCTGGAGCCATGTTCGCATCACGGCAAGACGCCACCTTGTGCTCAGGCGTTGATCGACGCCGGAGTGGCCCGCGTGGTTTCGGCGATCGAGGACAGCGATCCGCGCGTCGCGGGGCAGGGGTTTGCCATGTTGCGCGATGCCGGGATTGAGGTCACGACCGGGGTTCTGAGCGATCAGGCGGCAATGGATCACGCGGGCTTTTTCATGAAGACCGAGCAAGGCCGACCCTTCGTGACGCTGAAACTTGCCGGCAGCTTTGATGGACGGATCGCAACCGAGACCGGGCAGAGCAAGTGGATCACCGGCCCCGAGGCCCGCCGGGCGGTGCATGCCATGCGTGCGCGGCACGATGCGGTGATGGTCGGCGCGGGCACCGCGCGGGCCGACGATCCTTCGCTGACGGTTCGTGATCTGGGTATCGACCGGCAACCCGTGCGTGTCGTAGTTTCACGTCACCTCGAATTGCCTTTGCTCAGCCAGTTGGCCCGAACCGCGTCTGATATTCCCGTTTGGCTTTGCCATGGCCCGTCGCCCGATCCCGAGCGTGCCGCGGCGTGGCAGGGACTGGGCGCGCGGCTGATATCCTGCGCGTTGCAGGATCACCGGATCGACGCTGCAGACATGCTCCACCAATTGGGGCAGGCCGGTCTGACCCGGGTATTCTGCGAGGGGGGCTCGGCTCTGGCTGCGTCCCTGCTGGCAAATGATCTGGTCGACGAGCTGGTCGGTTTCAGCGCGGGCTTGGCCATCGGAGCCGAGGGATTGCCCGCCATTGGCGCCATGGGGCTTGAGGAATTGGGCGACGCGCCCCGCTTTTCGCTGGTCGAAACCCGGGACTTGGGTGGCGATGTCCTGCATGTCTGGCGCAGGCCGGTCCGCTAGCGGCGAGCCCTAGCGCCACAGGTTCGCATGTGTTGCAAAAGCCCCCTGAAGCTTAGCCAGCAGCCGAATTGCCGGCCCAGCTGGTGCAATCGGGCCATTCGTCAAACGGTCTGCGACAACCTCCGCCGGGCATGCGTCGCGCGTGACTGGATCGAAATACCGTGGATAGTCGATGAGCGTGGCGTAAGCCAGGCCCAACACCGTCGGTCGCGCGCCTCGTCGTGCCGGGACCGATCCAAGGTCCGTCGTCAGACCCCAGCCGGCGTAAAACGGGGCCCCAAGCGTAGTGACCTTTATCCCGCGCAGCAAAGCTTCGAACCCAAGCAGTGAGGTCATTGTCCAGACCTCATGAACCTCTGGCAGAACCAGTGCCGGATCGACATCGTGGAGGACGACATCCGCCAGACCCTCGGCGTCTATTCGACCGTCTCGAAGCCCGGCCTCAACATCTGGGTGCGGTTTGTAGATCAGAACTGCGTCGGGATTGGCCGCGCGAACGGTGCTCAGCAACTCGAGATTTGTGCGGACCGTGCTGGTGCCCAACCGGATCGAGGCGTCGTCCTCTACCTGGCCAGGTACAAGAATCCGGTGCCCGTCCGGCAAGGGCGGGCAACCGCCGCCCGTATTGTATTTGCTTAGTCCCGCCGCGGTGAGTTGCGTCACCAGGCGGCGTATCCGTATCTCCTGATCGGGTCGCAACTCTTCGCGAGCGGTGATCAGTTCTTCCAGACGGCTGGGTCGGGTGGGGTCGTAGTAAATTCCAAGGTCGTCGGTCACCAGTGAAAGCGGGGGCACAAGGTTGGCCCCCAACCCGCGCGAGCGCACAAAACCGTCTTCGACGCGGACCACATCTTCGGCGTCCAGATCACGATTGCCCCAAACCATATGGGACCGATCGGTCGCCAAGGGTCGTTCCGGCACGAAACGGACTTTTTTCCACTTCCCGAAGGTTTGCTGAATATGCCTGCGTTTCCACAAGCGCATTCCAGACGCTGTCCAGCCGTGCCTGTCCTGTCGCCAAGCGCGGCTCTGGGCTTCAAGCGTATCCAGCACCGTTTCCAGCTCACACAGCTGGTCGCGATAGGGATCGTACCACGTCGGGTACAGTATCATGGCGGCAGCGAATAGTTGAGCGCGGGTCAGATTACGCTGACGGCGCGCCAGAGGCATCTCGTCCTGTGTCAGACCCCACCCAGCATAGAAGGGTTGCCCAAAAACCCTAGGTTTGTGACCGGCCAGAATGGCCTCAAACCCCAGCTGCGAGGACAGGGTATAGACCCCGATCGCGCCTTCCAGCAACGACCAGGGGCTGATCTGATCCGCCAGCAGGGAGACACGGTCAGTTTCGTCATCTGCCGAGAAAAAACCGCGCCGATGACCCTGCAGTGTTTCCGGGTGGGTCTTGATGATCACACGCGCGCCGGGGTTTTCCTCTTGGGCCATGATCAGCATTTCGAGAAACCGCGCCGGGTCGCCCCGGCTTGCCGTAACCGCCGCATCGCCCTGTATCTGATCGACAACCAGTACATAGCCCGGATCCGGGGGCGCGATATCCGGGTCGCAGGCCGAATACTTGCTCAGATGCGATTCCTTCAGCCGTGCGATCGCGCCGCGCGCCCGATCCAGCAGGGCGGTGTCATCCAGCGGGTGCGTGGCCAGCAGAGTTTCGAGGTCCGACGGCTGTGACGGATCGAAATGCATCGCACGTCGTTCCAGAAGCAGGCCCAGCGGCGGCTCGTGATCGCGCCCCGGCAGCAAGGATCGCAGAAAAGCATCCTCGACCCGCAACAGCGGGATTTTCCGGTCCTTCGCAACTCGAATTCCGCGGTGTGCGGTCGGGCTTTCGCCCCAGATACCCACCATGTCGCCCGAACGCGGAAGCCCAACGCGAATGTCGAATCCCGCCAGCGACAGGATGCGTCGGACCCTGCGTTGGGTCAGAAACCCGCCATTGTAGACATACAGGCGCGTTCGATCCTCGGCGTCCGCAGTGTCGGCGCCGGGTTTCATGCCTCAGTTTCCGGTCAGCGTGGCGACGTTTGCAACGGGTGTCAGACCGCCGGCAATCAGCGAAATCGACTTGGTCCACTGTGCATACGGGGCTTCGGTCACGTATATCGTGTCGTCGTCTCGGATCACGAAATCACGTGCAACAAACAGACCGTTGGGCGCCGTGAGGTTCAGCAGGTAGATCACGCGTTGTTCGCCCTGAAGGTTCGCCTGGCCCAGCACTTTGCGTGCAATGTCTTCACGCTCGTCTCTCAGAACGAAGATACCTGTGGGATCCGAGGACAGCGATTGCAAACCGCCGACCTGCGCCAGCGCTTCCAGCGCGGACAGATCCTGACTGTCGAAGGCGACGCGGGATTGCCCGCCCGTGGCCCCAAGCGCGATATACGACCGGGTGTCCTGTTCGACCAAGATGCGATCACCGCCGCGCAGAGCGATGTCGGTTTCAGGATTGCGGAACAAATCGTCATACCACACGGTGCCACGCTGATTGCCGCGGATCACCGTGACCAGCGCAATATCCGGGGCGACCGCCACGCCACCGGCCCTTGCAAGCATCGTCGACAAGGTGCGGGTCGGGCGCTCGATCGGGTAGATGCCGGAGGCGCCGATCGTGCCGGTTACCGAGACCGTCGCACCGTCACCCGCCACGCGGCGGATCTGAACCTGCGGATCAGGCGTCTGCTCGCGCAGCTTTTCTGCAATCAGCGAGCGAAGCTGCTCGGGCGTATTGCCCGAGGCGCGCAAGCGGCCGGCATAGGGCACGAAGATAAAGCCTTCGCTGTCGACCTGAACCTCATCGAGATTGGTCGATGGGCCGGTTTCGCCAGCCAGCAGACCGTCGTCGACGTTTTCCCAGATGGTCAGGCCAAGCACGTCGCCGGGACGAATGGTGTCGGATGTTACGCTTTGTGCTGACCGGAAGGCAGGCGGAAAACCAAACTGTGGAACCGCAGAGGTGACGTGGGCCACCCGGTCATCAACTTCGACCACGTGGGCGTTGCCGCCATTGACCGTCGAGCCCGCCAGAATTTCGGTTTTGTTCGGCCCTGCCTTGGGCAGTTGGCACGCTGTCAGAAGGCCAACGGCTGCAACAAGGGAAAACCCTCGTATCCATCGAGTAGGGAAACGCTGCACTGCCGAAATACCTCGAGTTTCGTATGTAGTCTTTTGGTTTGCGGTCAAACTAGCGGTTTCATACTTCAAGTTCCAGCCAGCGAAGCACCGTGTCATTCAACGATTTTCAACTGTGGCGTGATGGTCGCGATTCCGGTCAGCGCGGCCTGGTAAGGGTCGCGAGCCTGCAGCATCATGTCAGCAACCCGCCGCAGCAACTGGCGCCGTCCGCCGCGCGAGTAATAGCCGCCCGGCACCTGGCTGGTTTCCAACAGGAATTGGCGGTATGCCCGATAGGCTTCCGTGTCCGGTTTTTGCGGGTGCCTGAAAAATTCGTCAATCGGTTGATGCGAGACCAGTTCAGACTTGTCGTAGACCGACTTGCCGAAGACACGCAGAGGGATGCCGCGCCACAGGGCCTGCTGTCCTGCGGTGGAATTGATGGTCAGGGCCGAGCTCGCGTGATCCAGTAGTCGCGCCAGCTTTCCGCCAGGCACGTAATGCACGCGATCCGAGATGCCCAAAGCGCGCGCCTGTGCTTGGACGCGTCTTCTCAACGGTTCGCGCTGGTTCTCAAGGGGATGTTCCTTGATGACGAGGCGGTGGTGGGACGGAGCGCCCTTGGCGAACCCCTCCATCACCGGGGTGATGAAATCGGCCATGCATGAAAAGTCCGAATGCGCCTGGACCGAACTGTCGTGCCCCAGTTGCAGCAGCACAAGATGATACGGGAACCCGCCGCGCCTAACACGCCAAGTGGCGAGAACGCGCTGCAACCGATGGATCGGCATGAGCGCCAAACGTTTGAAATACAGTTTGAATTCCTTTGAGACAGGCACTTCTCGGTGCGGGCGGAAATTTCGGTACCCGCGGTTCGCACACAGAACGAACCAATGGTACAGAGCGCCGTAGAAAACGTGTTGCCGCATATCTCCCCAATGTGACGGCGGTGGGGGCGTTTTGGCGCCCGAGCTTTGCAACGCCTGCTGCATCTGGGCGATTTCCAGATCCATCAGGCGAGAATGCCCGTTGGACCCATTGCGCTCATAGGTGACCCACCAAGGTCGAAGGTAACCTTCCTCGAACACATGAACACGGATGCCATGGATTCGCGCCGTCCGGATCGCGTCGGCGTGCACCGGGCGAACATCGCCATAAAGCACGATGTCGGTAACACCGCGCGCAAGGATGATGTCCCTCAGGCTTTCCGGCCAGTCGTCGAGCCTGCCGCGATAGGGGATATAGCTGGCGCGATCGAACCAAAACGCCTGGTCCCCGGCATTGAACCCGACACGCCACACCTGCGCGCCAGCCGCGCGCAACATGCGACCCAGGCCGCTGAAGAACGGCCCATGCGGCCCCTGCAGAAACAGGAATACGCGACTGTCGGAGGTGGCCTTCGGTTGCCTCATGCCAGATGCTCGAATTCTTGTTGCCCGTGTTTTGTTGAGCAAACTATGCCTTTTTGCGGCCAGCCGGGCAAGGCAGGGCTTGCTCCGCCCGCCACTTGGCCTTACCTCGGCGTGGATTGCATGGCACAGCTTAGGCGCAGAGGGTTAACGGAATGTTTACTGGGATCGTCACCGATATCGGCACAATCATCGAGTTGGAGCAGCAGGGCGATTTGCGTGCGCGCATTCGGACAGGCTATGATACATCCGGCATAGATATTGGTGCGTCGATCGCCAGCGACGGGGTTTGCCTGACCGTCATCGCGCTGGGTGATGACTGGTACGATGTTCAGATCAGCGCCGAGACCGTTTCCAAAACCAATCTGGACGGCTGGAAGGTGGGCTCAAGGGTCAACCTTGAACGGGCCTTGAAGGTGGGTGACGAATTGGGTGGCCATATCGTATCGGGACACGTGGATGGCGTCGCAGAGATCGTCGCGATGGCCGAAGAAGGTGACAGCACCCGCGTGACCCTGCGCGCGCCCAACGATTTGGCGCGCTTCATCGCGCCCAAGGGCTCGGTTGCTCTGAACGGCACTTCGCTTACGGTCAACGATGTCGACGGGTGCGATTTCGGGATCAACTTCATTCCCCATACCAAAGAGGTGACGACCTGGGGTGCAGCGAAGGTCGGAGATCGGGTCAATCTGGAAATCGACACGCTGGCCCGGTACGTGGCCCGTCTGGCCGAGGTTTCGTGATCGCCAGCGAAGAAATTGCGTCGCGTTAGGTACGGCCCACTTCGTTTGCGGACTGGCCTTTGCGCGCGCGCTGGTCTATCCCGCGATGCAACACCTGCTCTGTGAAAGGCTGCCCCATGAGCTTTGAAACACCCGGACCGGTCGAGGCCCAGCTGCGCGACGCGATCAGCCCGATCGAAGAGATCATCGAAGAGGCGCGCCAGGGCCGGATGTACATTCTGGTCGATCACGAGGACCGCGAAAACGAAGGCGACCTGGTGATCCCGGGGGAATTCGCCGATGCCGAGGCGATCAATTTCATGGCCACCCATGGCCGCGGGCTGATCTGCCTGCCGATGACGGCCGAGCGGATCGACCGGCTGGGCCTGCCGATGATGGCCGTGAACAACTCGTCGCGGCACGAAACCGCCTTTACCGTCTCGATCGAGGCACGCGAAGGCGTCAGCACCGGGATCTCGGCCGCCGACCGGGCGCTGACCATCGCCACCGCGATCAACGAACAGAACACCATGGCGCATCTGGCCACGCCCGGCCATGTCTTTCCGCTGCGCGCCAAGCGGGGCGGGGTGCTTGTACGCGCCGGCCACACCGAGGCCGCCGTGGACATCTCGCGTCTGGCCGGGCTGAACCCTTCGGGCGTGATCTGCGAGATCATGAAGCCCGACGGCACCATGGCCCGGCTGCCCGATCTGGTCGAATTCGCCAAGGAGCATGGGCTGAAGATCGGCACCATCAGCGACCTGATCTCGTACCGTGCGCGCCACGACAATCTGGTGGTCGAGACCGCGCGCCGGATGGTCACGTCGGAATATGGCGGTGAGTGGGAGATGCGGATCTTCACCGATCAGACCCACGGGATTGAGCATTTGGTGATGATCAAGGGCGACATCAGCACGCCCGAGCCGGTGCTGACCCGCACCCATGCGCTGCACGAGGCTTCGGACATTCTGGGTCTTGGTCCGAAGTCGCCGCAGGAACTGCCGCGCGCGATGGAAAAGATCGCCGCCGAGGGGCGCGGCGTGGTCTGCCTGTTCCGCAACCCGCGCAACTCGTTGTACGCGGCCGAGGACGAAGGCCCGCGCACCATCAAGCAAACCGGTCTGGGCGCGCAGATCCTGTCCAAGATGGGCATCAAGGAACTGGTGCTGCTGACCGACTCGCCGCAGACGAAATACCTGGGTCTGGACGCCTTTGGCCTGTCCATCGTCGGGACCCGCTCGATTCTCAAGGATGACTGAGCATGGCTGAGCAAGACAAACACGGCGTTCTGCCGACCCCGAAATTCGACGACCCGGTCAAGCTGCTGATCGTCGTGGCCCCGTTCTATCGCGCCATCGCCGACGACCTGGTTCGCGGCGCCAAGGCCGAGATCGAGGCCGCCGGCGGCAGTTGCGAGGTGGTCGAGGTGCCCGGCGCGCTCGAGATTCCGACCGCGATTGCCATGGCCGACCGCCAGTGCAACTTTGACGGCTATGTGGCGCTGGGCTGCGTGATCCGGGGCGAGACCACGCATTACGAAACCGTCTGCAACGATTCCAGCCGGGCGATCCAGCTGCTGGGCCTGCAGGGGCTGTGCATCGGCAACGGCATCCTGACGGTTGAAAATGACGCGCAGGCCGAAGTGCGCGCAAATCCGGAAAAGATGAACAAAGGTGGCGGCGCGGCGGCTGCGGCCTTGCATCTGATCGCACTCAGACGTAAGTGGGGCGCTTCGAAAAAGGGCGTCGGATTCAAACCGCCGTCCGAGTCCATCCTCGTGGCGGGCGACAGCAACGGATCAACGACAGCATGACCCAGACAGACACGCCGAAACCGGCAAACCGGAAACGCCTGATGAAATCCGCCGCGCGGCTGTATGCCGTGCAGGCGCTGTTCCAGATGGAGCAGTCGGGCCAGACGACCGAGCAGGTGGTCAACGAGTTTCTGGATCACCGGTTCGGCGCGGTCTACGAGGGCGACGAGATGTTGGAAGGCGACAGCACGCTGTTTCGCAAGCTGGTGGATGATGCTGTGAACTATCAGGCGCCGATCGACCAGATGACCGACCGTGCGCTGGTGGCCAAGTGGCCGATCTCGCGCATCGACCCGACCCTGCGGGCACTGTTCCGCGCGGCCGGCGCCGAGCTGAGCCAGAGCGACACGCCGCCCAAGGTGGTCATCACCGAATTCGTCGACGTGGCGCGTGCCTTCTTCCCCGAAGGAAAAGAGCCGAAATTCGTCAACGCGGTACTGGATCACATGGCCCGCGAGGCCAAGCCCGAGGCGTTCTGACGCGCCACGGGCGATTTTACCCGGCATGAAATTGCGCTAGACTCCTGTCGTGTGAAGGAGGTGCGTCATGCCGAAACTGATCCGTCTTTACATCACCCAGGTCGCGCTCGGCTTTGTGATCTCGGCTGTGTTTGTCGCGGTGCTGCTGCTTTTGAACGTGGCCAACCTGCGTCACCTCATCACCGGGTCCGACATTGGCTTTATCGCGCTGATCATGATCTGGTTCATGAACGGGATCGTCTTTGCAGGCGTCCAATTCGCCTATGCGATCATGAGCATGGCCGAAAAACCCAAAGGCCCGCGGGGCGGTACCCCGGTCGCGGTCAAGTTGGAACCCGTGCGCGTTGAAGCGCGCCGGTCGTGATAGGTGGTTCCTGGCGCTTGCAATTGGTCTGCCCCTGACATTTGATGCGCAAGCGTATCGAATTGTCTATGAAAGACCGTTTCCTTGACCAAGCCAAGTTACGAAGACGTCATCAATTCGCCAGCGTTTCTGGATGATCTGTCAAGTTTGAATCAGGCGATTGCCGACGGTCTGAAACAAGCAGGCGAGCCAGTCGCGATTAATGGAAATGTGTGCTATGCACACAAGCAAGAAGACTTTCATTTATCCGATCTCGCGCCGTCGATGGAGCCGAAACGGCGTTCTCTTCATCGGCTGGCACAGGAAAGCAATTGCTTTGCCGAGGTCGGGGTGGCGGGCGGCCACGCGGGTCTGTTGGCGCTGCACTCGAACCCCGGTTTGAAGTATATCGGCATCGACCTCGGACAGCGTTTGCGCGCCTCGTGGCCGCCGGTCGACATCTACGTGCCGATCGCATTCCGATGGTTCGAAAACCGTTTCCCGGATCGCGTGAAGTTCTACCTCAGCCCAGCGATCGAAGGGCTTGAGCAGGCGATTCAGGATCGGCCGTTCGGCCCGATCGACCTGTTGCACTTGGATGCGCAGAAGAACAGCAGGGTCGCCGAGCTGGATGCGGTCTGGTCTGGCCTGGCTGACAGATGCTACCTGATTCAGGGAGACAACCGAAACGGCCATGTGCAGGCAAGCTCGGCCCGTTTGGTCCAGCAAGGGCGCGCGCGGCCCGTCAACCTCGTTGGGCCGGAAACCCTGCACAGCGCGAATTTCGGCCTTTTGGAGACCGGTCCGGACGTTGCGCGCAACGCACTCAGCCTGGACGGGCTTGCCCATCAGCGCATTCTCGTGTGCGTGTGCCATCAAGATGATGAAACGCTGTTTGCCGGCTCACTTCTGGCGCATCTCAAGGGACATGCCGAAATTGTCGTTGCAAGCTTCTTCCGGCCTGCATCCAACCGTCGAGACACCGATACGCGCGAAGCGGCGATGCAACAGGTGTGCGACATGATTGGAGCCACCCGGGTGCAACTGCCCTTTGCGGTCGAAAGTGATTACCCGAGGCTGCGCCGTTTTATTCGCATGCCAACCGGCGATGGCATGCCAGAACCTGAAATCGTCCGGCCATTGCGCCGCCATCCGTTGTTTGGGCTGTTATCCGGATCCGCCTATGCGTTGATGAAGCAGTTCGCGCCGACAACCGTCATCACTCACAACCGAGTTGGCGAATACGGGCATGTCGAACACGTGCTGTTGCATCATGCGGTCAAGCAGGCATCTGCACGTTACACGGACGCCCAGATGTTGACGTTTGGATTGAACCTGCCAGCGGCAGATTTGACCGTGCCAAGCCTGCCGGAGCAAAAAAACAGAATGTTTGACTGCTATATGCCGCAATGGAACGGGCGCAGGCTTTATGATTTTGCTCTTGATGACGAAACCTTCGCACGGGTCGATCCGCAGGAATTCACCTGATCGGAAGGCGGCGGGACCACCAGGCAACCGTGCGGTTTTGATTCCCGAGGACCTGTATGTACAGGTGGGCGCCAGGTAAACGGGCCAGGACCCGAACAGAGCCAGCTCCCTCGGAATTGCTTAAGGCCACCGGAATGCTACCAGTCACGAGAAGGGCAGAACCCGCCAAGGGCGTAAGTAGGGCGCAAAACTGAGTTGCACAAGGGGCTTGCACAACAGTTTTTGGTCTGGGTCGTGCCGAAGTTGATTGTGGGAGCAAATCTTGGGCATGCGGGCCGGGTCAAATCCGGGATGATGATCAACACTCGCCAACTTGACAATTTGTTCACTAATTGTTCACACTCTGCGCATGACAGTTGAACTTCAGCCCGGACAAAGACTGGCCAGGGGGGTCTCTCGGCACCTTGTGACGCACGGCTTTGTTTCGATTGAGGAATTCGTCCCGACCCGCGGGTTGCGCGTTGATGTCATGGGGTTGGGGCCAAAGGGCGAGCTTTGGGTGATCGAGTGCAAGTCAAGCCGGGCCGACTATATGTCCGATTCGAAGTGGCAGGGCTATCTGGATTGGTGCGACCGCTTCTTCTGGGCGGTGGACACGGACTTTCCCACCGAGCTGCTGCCCGCTGAAACCGGACTTATCATTGCGGATGCTTATGACGCCGAGATCGTACGCATGTCCCCCGAGACCAAGTTGGCCGGGGCAAGACGCAAAAAGATGATCCAGAAATTTGCCATGGACGCCGCGCGGCGGTTGCACGGCCTGCGTGATCCGCGGCTTTGATTTCAGCCTTTGACGGCGCGTGCGGCTTGTGCTGCGGCGCGGATCTCGTCGGCGATTTCCTCGGCTTCTTCCGGGTCGAAATCCATGGGGATTTCCAGCTCGCCCGCCTCGATGAACAGGCGTACCATTCCATGGTCGGTCGGACCGATCTGAAGGTTCGCTTCGATGTCACGTTCGGTATTGATGCCCATTCTCGCCTCCGGGGACTGAGCGTTTCTGCTAGCCTGCAACGCAATGGGAATCAAGCGGAGTGTGTGGCCGATGCTGCAAGGGGACAATGCTGAGATCCGGCCGTTTCGCGAAGATGACCGCGATTGGCTGGTCGAGCGCCACGGAACACTTTACGCGCGGGATGAAGGATTTGACGAGAGCTTCGCTCCGCTGGTGGCCCGTATTCTGGACGAATTTGTCGCCGGGCATGATCCCCAACGCGAGAGGGGATGGATCGTTGAAAGTGACGGAAAGCGCCTTGGTAGTATTTTCTGTGTAGCGCAGGATGAAACTACCGCCAAACTGCGGCTTTTTTTGCTGGAACCCGACGCGCGGGGCAGGGGACTTGGGGCGCGGCTTTTGATGACATGCATGGATTTTGCACGATCCGCGGGCTATGCGTCGATGGTGTTGTGGACCCACGAAAGCCACAGGGCTGCCTGCAAGCTGTACCAAGCGTATGGATGGCGCTTGACCGACAGCAAACCGGTTCATTCCTTCGGCGTCGATCTCATCGAACAAAGCTGGTCAATTCGACTTTAAGGCTCTTGCAATCCCCGAACGCGTTCGTTAAATCGCCCCTCACGAGTGCCGCCTTAGCTCAGTTGGTTAGAGCGCTGGATTGTGGATCCAGAGGTCCCCTGTTCAAGCCAGGGAGGCGGTACCATCTCCCCTCGACAAGACTGCTCGACCGCCGCTTTTGACGTGCGCTGTTTTTCCGTTGGTAGGGTTGGGATTAACGAGGCCGGTCG
Source organism: Ruegeria sp. CH5 (assembly GCF_056537025.1). Lineage (NCBI taxonomy): Bacteria > Pseudomonadati > Pseudomonadota > Alphaproteobacteria > Rhodobacterales > Roseobacteraceae > Ruegeria > Ruegeria sp. CH5. The sequence continues at coordinate 168,792 of NZ_JBQFQT010000001.1, forward strand.
CAAGAGATTTGCGGTGCAACTGGCGGAATTAGTTTGGTTTTTACTGGTCCCTTTTACGCCGTAACCCAAAATTCTGGGATTATTTGAGAGGGCAATCGACTCCAGATGGGACCTGTCGTCTGCTTCCGTGGTGCTTAGGGCGCTTGCGTCCGAAGGCCGGTTACACGTGTAGCGGTGCACCAGTGGGCCCAGACATTCCCCCGTACGGAATTCGACCCTCGCAGCATTGGTGCGGTTTGTGTAAGAAGAAGGTCAAAGGCAGTTCGGGAACAGGCGTAAATGTCTCAGACCATTACCGTATTCACGACGATGAAAAACGAAGGCCCCTACATGCTGGAGTGGGTCGCGTTTCATCGGACTTTGGGCGTCGATCATTTTGTGATCTTCACCAATGACTGTGAGGACGGTACCGATAGGATTGCACAACGGCTTGGGCAGATGGGTTTGGCATCCCACGTCCCGAATGCTGTGCCTGAGGGTGGAAACCCCCAGCACCAGATGCTCCGGCGGGCACGGCGACATCCCAAGGTCAAAGAAGCCGATTGGCTGATGTGCCTTGATGTCGATGAGTTTTGGAACATTCGATGCGGCGACAACAGCTTCGCGGCCTTGATTGATGCCGTTGAACAGAAGGCAGGACAATCGGTGGACGCCATTTCGTTCGCATGGCGGTTGTTTGGGACGTCGGGCAATATCAGTTTTGACGACACGCCCGTGACACGGTCATTTTGCATGGCCGATCAGGAGTTTCCCTATCATTCGGGTCGCGCATATGGTCTGAAAACGCTGTTTCGGAACAATGGCAAGTTCACTCGGTTCGGTCCGCATAGACCCAAGGGCATTGAAGAGGGCAAAGAGGCCGAGGTCGCATGGTCGGACGCGGGCGGAAATCTGTTTCCGGCCCAGAATGTCGGTTGGCGCGCCTGGCGGAATTTTGACCATTCCTTCGGACGGCTCCATCATTATTCCGTTCGATCTCTGGATGGCTTTCTTATCAAGCGGGACCGGGGGCGGACCAACCACGTAAAGGTGGATCAGGGTCAATCCTACTGGTCGGACATGAATGCAAACAAGGTTCAGGACACCTCGATCCAGCCGATCGCCCAGCGTGCAGCACCGTTGCTTGACGAACTCAAATCGGATCCCGAGCTGCGCGAATTGCACGAACGGGCCTGCGACTGGCACCGCGCCAAAATCGCCGAGATCAAGATGCGCCCCGATTGGGTGGAGTTCCGGTCTTGGCTGGTCGACAATCTGGTGTGACGGCCATGGCGGACGACCTGACCAAAGCGCAGCTGCAACCTGACCACCCGGATCGGAAGACCGGCTATGAACGCATTCTGACCGATCCGCCTCCGCCTTGGTTTGTCGAGATTTACCCCGGCGGGGACGGGACGGGGTTTCTGCAAAAGCTCGACCGTCACTCGGTTCTCTTCCACCAGCGTGACTCGGCGCGGCTGGTCATCAGTTTTGACAATATTGCAAATGCCAATGACCTGTCCTTTGCCCGCGAGCCGTGGGGCTGGAAGTTTTTCCGGGACGAGGGATGGTCCCATCTGGGCGTGATCGCCCGCACAAAGGCATGGTATCGCGACCCCGAAATCATCGGTTATTTCGAGGACAAGTCGCGCGAGGGGTTTTTTGACCAGTTCGATCAGGTCGTGTTTGCCGGAGCGTCCATGGGAGGGTTCGCCGCGTTGACGTTCTCAGCGCTGGTGCCGGGTGCGATCGTCATTGCTTTCAATCCTCAGACCACATTGGACGAGCGGCGGGTCCCTTGGGAAACTCGCTATCGGTTCGGTCGTGTCCAGGACTGGGATCTGCCGCTGAGTGACGCTGTCGAAACCGTTCAGGCCGCCGCTCGGGCCTATGTGTTTTACGACCCGTTCTTTGACTTGGACAGGCAACAGGTCACACGGCTGCAGGGCGGCAATGTCGTTCTTCTCAAAACCTGGTTCGCCAACCACTTTGCTGCACCCATGCTGCGGAAACTCAATCTTTTGAAGCCGGTGATGCAGCAGGCGATGCGTGGGACCTTGGAGCCGTCCGAGTACTACAAGATGATGCGTGCCCGCCGGAGACTGCCGATCTACATGCGCGGTATTGAAGCTGTGGGCGAAGAGCGTCACCCAAAGCTGGTAATGGCCGCCCGCCAGCGGTTCCGGGCCATGCGCCGGGCTATGGCGGCAGGAGACGCGTCATGACGCCCAAACGGGGCGTGTTCATCGGCCAGCGCAAAGACCGCATGGGTGCCCGACTGCTGATGATGCTGACCTGCATACGCCTGGCCGAGGATTTTGACGCGGATTATCGGGTCAACTGGTTTCCACCGGGGGCCGATGCCCCCGAACTGGACAACCCGGAAGAGCTGTTCGATCCCGAATGGATCAAGTCTCACTTTCTGGATCAGAAAACACACGATCGGCTGTCGAAAAATGCACTGCCGGTCTGGAGCTTTTTGGGCGACGCGACGCCCGATCGGCTGATGGCGCATCTGGCCGCTGGCCGCTCGGTCTTGGTCGAAGAGGGGTTCGAGGTTCTGGCCTTTCCTTGGGAGGATATTGAGGCGATCCGCCCGCGCTACCGCGAGTTCATTCACCGTATCGGGTTCACTCCGCAAATCCGGCACATCATGGAGCTTGCCGATGCCAGGCTCTCGGGGCAGGGCGTTTCTGCCTACCATATCCGGCGCGGTGACATCCTGAACGCGCTGCCCTGGAAGCACACCACCTGGCCGGCAAAGGTCGAGCCGGAAGAACTCTACGATATGCATCTTTCCAAGAGGCAGGACCGGCCCGCGATCATGTTCTCGGACCAGCCCGAGCTGATTGCGCGGTTTCAAAAGCGTTATCCGAACCTGATGCAGATGTCCGACATTGCGGACCTGTCGGGAATGACCCGAGCGCAGCGCGACTTTCTCGAGCTTTTTGCGATGTCCCGGGCCGAGCAGGTGATCGCTCCGTTCATCTCGGCCTTTTCCATGGCAGCCGCACGGATATCGGGTCAGCAAAGACTGGTATTCCGCGATGTCCTGACCGAGGCCGAACTGGACGAGGCGAACGAAACCGTCATCCGGCGCGTGGCGCAAGGCCCCGAGACGTTTCTGAACCCGTCCGAGGCCGCCCATGTCTATGCCAAGGCTGCGCAATATCTGTGCGCCCAGGATCGGTGCCAAGAGGCTTATGATCTGGGCCAGCCGATCCTCGATGCCGGGGCGGACAACGCTTTTCTGCCCCTGCTGCAGGCGCTGAACGCGTTCTATCTGGGCAAGTGGAAGGAAAGCGAGCAGCTGGCCCGGGACGGGTTGGAAAACCCGCATCTTTGGCCCGAAGATCACGCGGTTCTGACCGCATTGCGGGGGGCCATACTTGGCGCCACAAAGAAACGCTGGGCTGCCGGGCGTCACTTTGCAAAAGCGTTTTGGGCCAAGCCGTTGCGACCCGATGTTGTGGTTTTGGGTTCGCGCATGCTGTACCGCGATCAATTGCCCGTTCGACTGTTTCCGCCCGTGGATTGGGCCCTGCAGCGAAAGTTGCGCCAACGTCGGTTTCCGCCGTTCAACAAACTGTACCTTGTCCAGCACAAGGTGATCGTGAGGGCGCCCTGCAATTTCGACATGATTCTGCTTGATTGGTCCGATCTTTCACTGGACCAGCGCGCCAGGCGGCTGCAGGACAGCGGTCCGCGCCTGCAAGCTTTGTGGGCCGGGCTGACTTCGATCGACGACGTGCCGGAACAGGACCCCGCTGTGGAAAGCCTGTTATCGTTGCTGCAATGGCGCATGGGCGAGGTTGCCGTCGAGACGGCAATTGATGCCGCCCGGGACGTGGTTCTGCGGTGCCCTGACAACCCCTTGTACCACAAACGTCTTGCCGAGCTTTATTCGGATGCAGGGGACCGACGACAGGCGCGATTGACTATGGCCGAGGCGCTGGCTTGTGACCCTGACAGCGCGTTTCTGGTTTTCGCGATGGGGCAACTCTTGGCGCGCATCGGCTCCGAAGAGCAGGCCGAGGCGCAGATCCTGCACGCGGCCGAGCTGGACGACATCACCGCCGCCATTCAAGGGGCCGCGGGTCAGATTTGCCTGAAGCGTGGTGAAAAACAGCGGGCGCAGGTGTTTCTGCAACGGGCCAAGGCGTTGTGCCCAACCTACAAACGGTTTTCCAACCAGTTAAAAAGGGCAGAGGGGTAACATGCGGGCCTTTCACGATATCCAGCGCCATTCAGGGTCATCTGTGTGCAAACACGCCCAAGGTTTCGGCTTGGTCACCGCCTGCAATGGAATTACTCTTGTGGGCAAACACTGGTCTTGCGTGCCCGCGTCCGGCCTGCAAGGCACCAAAAACTGAGGCAAAAATGGTCGATCAGCCCCCTCGCTTTGTCAGCGTTACCCCGATGAAGAACGAAGGCCCGTTCGTTCTTGAATGGGTCGCGCACAATCAGGCTATTGGCATCGACCAGATGGTCGTGATGACGAATGACTGCACTGACGGGACGGATGCGCTGCTCGAGCGGCTCGACCAGCGCGGGGTTCTGATCCATGTGGACAACAATTCTCGCCGCGCAACAAGCCCCCAGAAACGCGCGTACAAACGCTTTTTGCAGATGGACATCGCGGGGCCTGAAGACTGGGTGATCGTGATTGACGCCGACGAGCAGATCAATGTAAAGACGGGTGACAACACGCTGAAATCATTGGTTGATGCCGTTCCGGATGCCAAGATGATTTCAATGACCTGGCGGTTGTTCGGCAATGCAGGAGTGGTTCAATACGAAGACAGGTTCTTGTCCGACCAATTCCGCCGTGCTGCCCCCGAGCGCAAACCCAGACCGGCGCAGGCATGGGGATTGAAGACGATGTTCCAGCGGCACTTGTGGGATGTGATCGGTGTTCACCGCCCCAAACGTCCGACGGTCGACCGCATGGAAGACTGCCGTTGGTACAATGGTTCGGGCCAGCCAATGCCCGAGCGGTATTTTACAAGCAGTTGGCGGTCGGCGCGGGACTCGGTCGGATATGACCTTGTGCAGCTCAACCACTACGCTCTGAAGTCCTGCGAGAGCTACTTGGTCAAGAAAGTGCGGGGACGGGCTCATCACACGGGCGACAGCCTGGGCTTGGAGTACTGGAACATCATGAACCAGAATGCGGTGGTCGAGACTTCGATCGATGCGATTGCCGCGCGGAAGCGGGACTGTTTCGACGACCTGATGTCGGACCCCGAAACGGCCCGGCTGCACCGTCAGTCCTGCGAACTGCACCGCAAACAGATATCGGAACTGCTTGGCACGTCCGAGATGCAGGAGTTGATGCATCAAATGACCGCGCAGGCCGATACCGTCACAAAAGGTGCAACCTGATGCTGTGGTTGCATTTGGGGATGCCGAAGACAGGGACGACGGCATTGCAGTCCTATCTGCGCAACAATGCGTCGGCCTTGTCAGATTCCGGGCTCAGATACATGGAGGCCGGACGTCGCAGACCGGAAGGGGACGATCGCCCCAAGGTCAGCCATAATCTGTTGGCGTTCCACATGAACCAGTCCGCAGAACCGATGGACAAGTACCGTGAGGCCGTTGCGCACGAGTACGAGGCACATGGCAGCAAGGCCTGCCTGATGTCGTCGGAAATGTTCTATTCGGCCGATCTGGAACGGCTTGCGCAGCTCTTCACCGAAATACCCGCTCGCGAAATGCGTGTGGTATTCTATTGCCGCCGCTACTCCGATTTCTTTGAGGCGGATTACAAGCAGCGGGCCAAAAATGGCCGTTTGCCAGCCGACGGTTCAGCCTTGATTCGGGACCGGCTGGCGAAGATCAAAGCCGAGCCTCACTCGGTTTCTTTTTCTGGCGCGGTTTCCCGAATCCGCAACGCGTTCCCGGGTGTCACGGTTGTGCCGGCACTCTATGACCGCGACGAAATGTTGAATGGCAATATCGTCGATGACTTCCTGAACAAACTGGGCGTGTCGCGACCGGGAGGGGAGGTTGCCAGTGAGCCTGCCAATCCAACACTTTCCCGCGCTGCAAGTGAAGCCTTTGGCGTCGTCACGCGAGCCATCGGGCGCAAGCGCAGCCGCCAACTGCGTCGCCAAGTACCCAAAGAACCCATCATGTTCCGGCACCATGACGTTCTGGAACCCGAGGAACGGGCATGGCTTGATACCTATTTGACCGAGGCCGACGAAGGGTTTCGGGCTGAGTTCTTTCCCGACCGGGACACTCTGTTCAAACCGGTCTGGCTGAGCCCGGACGAAGTCAGGTTTCGTCGTGATGCGCCGGACGAGATCGTTGCGTTCAAGCAGGCTGCAGAAATCGTGTTCAGAATGGCCTTGGGTGAATAGGCTGGCGGCGCCAAAGGCTCAATCAAGCGAGATCTGCTGTCGTTGCTTCCCGGTGGTCTTGTCGAAGATCAGGATGCGGTTGTCATCGGTCACCACGGCGAACCAGTTGTTTCCGATGGTCACGGCTTGGGCCTTTGCACCGTCTGGCAGTTCGATCTGATCGGGCAGGGTGGGGGTTCTGTCCGATAGACGGATGACAATCAAGGCGAATGTCACTAGAACCCCGCCAATCATCACCGCGGTCAGCAGCATGACCATGCGGCGCAGAAGGCGCAACTGAGGCGTTTCCTGCGGTTCTTGGGGATCTGAAGGGACAGTCATGGGCACCCGGCAAATAGACTTCGTTATCGCGGACGCTCCGCCGCCCCGCCTTGATAAGGCGCTTTCGCGGGATGTGCCAGCAGGTGAAAGCCTGTCGCGTACCCGGCTCGCCCGGCTGATCGAAGAGGGCGCGGTTCTGGTCGACGGCAAGGTCGTGCTCGACGCCAAAGCCAAAGTGCCAGAAGGCGCCGTTGTGTCCATAACCGTCTCCGAAGCGGACGAGAGTCACATCGGGGCCGAGGACATTCCGCTGGACATCGTGCATGAAGACGCTGACCTGATCGTGATCAACAAGCCTGCGGGCATGGTCGTCCACCCGGCACCGGGATCGCCCAACGGCACTTTGGTGAACGCCCTGCTGCACCATTGTGGCGAGGAATTGTCGGGGGTAGGCGGGGTCAAGCGGCCGGGCATCGTGCACCGGATCGACAAGGATACCAGCGGATTGCTGGTGGTTGCCAAATCGGACGCCGCCCACCAAGGGCTGGCGGCCCAGTTCGAGGCGCACAGCGTCGAGCGCTACTATCGCGCGGTCTGCTATGGCGTTCCGGATGCCAATGATCCGCGGCTGCGCGGCATCAAAGGCGTGAGTTTTGAGCCCGGCAACGTGATGCGCATCACAACGCAACTGGCCCGGCACAAGCACGATCGGCAGAAACAGGCGGTGCTTTTCCATGGCGGGCGCCATGCCGTGACGCGTGCGCGCGTCGTTGACGTGTTCGGACAACCCGGTGCGGTATCATTGATCGAGTGCTGGCTGGAAACCGGACGCACCCACCAGATTCGGGTGCACATGGCACATGCGGGCCACGGCTTGGTGGGCGACCCGGTCTATGGCGGCAAGCGTAAACTGTCGGCCCGGTCGTTTGATGCAGACGCTGCGGAGGCGGTGCGTGCGTTCCCGCGCCAAGCACTGCACGCGGCTGTATTGGGCTTTGTTCATCCCGTTTCCGGCGAGAAAATGCGTTTTGAGGCAGCGTTGCCGCAAGATATCGAGGCACTCATCTCGGTTCTGAAACAACCTGCAAAGTCTCGTGACTAAGACTTTCTTAGCTTTCCTTTATCGTTCCTTAATCCCAGACTGTTAACACCTGCTCTTGAATGGTCCTGAACGTGGCCCCATATCCATGTTAAGGGTGTAAACATTTGTCCAAGGGACGTGATACATGGCAAATTACAAAAATCTCCCCGTGCCTACGCCAGAAGGTGGGCTGAACCGGTATCTGCAGGAAATCCGCAAATTCCCCCTGCTGGAGCCGGAAGAGGAGTACATGCTGGCCAAACGTTGGGTCGAAGAGCAGGACACCGAAGCGGCGCACAAGATGGTGACATCGCATCTGCGACTGGCCGCCAAGATCGCCATGGGCTATCGCGGCTATGGTTTGCCGCAGGCCGAGGTGATTTCCGAGGCCAATGTGGGCTTGATGCAAGCCGTCAAGCGGTTCGATCCGGAAAAAGGCTTCCGTCTGGCGACCTATGCGATGTGGTGGATCCGCGCCTCGATCCAGGAATACATCCTGCGATCCTGGTCGCTTGTGAAACTGGGCACCACCTCGGCGCAGAAAAAGCTGTTCTTCAACCTGCGCAAGGCGAAAGCACGGATTGGCGCGTTGGAGGAGGGCGACCTGCACCCGGACAATGTCAAGCGGATCGCCAATGACTTGGGCGTGACCGAAGAAGAGGTCATCAGCATGAACCGCCGCATGTCGGGTGGGGACGCGTCGCTGAACGCCACGGTCGGGTCCGAGGGCGAAGGCACCATGCAGTGGCAGGACTGGCTGGAAGACGAAGATGCCGACCAGGCCGGCGATTATGAAGCCCGCGAAGAGCTTGAGGTGCGCCGCGAGTTGCTGACCGAGGCGCTGGACGTCCTGAACGACCGCGAAAAGGACATCCTGACCCAGCGCCGGTTGATGGATCAGCCTGTGACGCTCGAGGAACTGAGTACGCAGTACAATGTCAGCCGCGAACGCATCCGTCAGATCGAAGTGCGCGCCTTTGAAAAGCTGCAGAAAAAGATGCGTGAGTTGGCGCGTGAAAAGGGCATGCTGGCCACCGCCTGATCACGGAAATCCGATGAACAAGCGGCCCGGGAAAACCCGGGCCGTTTTTTTCGTCATGTCCTACTGCAGCTGTTGGCGGAATACCCGTACCATGTTTTCGCCCATGACCTTGCGGATCTGCGCTTCGGTCAGGCCTTCGTCCAACAAGGCCGAGGTCAGCGCCGCCAGTTCCGACGTGTCAAATGCGGTCTCGACCGAGCCGTCATAGTCGGACCCCAGTGCGACATGGTCTTCCCCGACCGTCTCAATGGCTGCCTTGATCATTTTGGCAATTCCCGCCGGGGCGATGTCGCCGCAAGTGACGTCGGCCCAATATCCCATCCCGATGACACCGCCGGTCGCGGCGATTTCCTTCATCAGGTCATCGGGATAGTTGCGCTTGACCGGGCAGAACCCGTGCAGTCCGCCGTGGCTGACGATCAGCGGTTCGTCCGTCATGGCCAGCACGTCTCGCGCCACTTGCGGGCTCGAATGGGCCAGGTCGATCACCACAGGGCGCTTGGCCAGTTCGGCCACCACCTGCCGTCCGAATTCGGTCAGGCCCGTGTTCCCGGTGCCGTGCAGCGAGCCGCCCAGTTCGTTGTCAAAGAAATGCTGCAATCCGAACACCCTGTGTCCCGCATCGAATATCGGGTCGAGATTGGCCAGATCGCCCTCCAGCGGATGGGCTCCTTCGATCCCCAGAATGCCGCCCACGACCTTTTCGCCGCGCGCGCGGGCCTCGAGCACCGCGTCCAGATCCGCGCGGGTCTTGATGACCTTGAGATGTCCGCTTGAGGCGGCCTCGAACTGGTGCAGTTTCTCGGCCTGATAAATCGCGCGTTCTTTCAAGCTGTCCCAGGTGCGCAGCGGCCACAGCTGACCGATGGCCAGCAGGGTGATGTTGTCGAATGCCTCGGCCGAGTTTGCCTCGTAATTCTGCCCGGCCGGTGATTTGGTCACGGCGGTGAACACCTGCAGGGCCACGTTGCCTTCGATCAGCCGGGGAATATCCACCTGGCCGCGGGTTCCGCGTTCGGTCAGGTCGCGGCTCCACAACAACGGATCGGCGTGCAGGTCGCCCACAATCAGGGTTTCGTGCAGAGCCGCGGCAGTGTCGGACACCGGATATGGGTCGTGGTCGATCACGTTGTTGCGTGCGTTTTCGACATATGGCGGCACTACCACGAAAAATATCACGGCCCCGATGACGACCACAGCCGCCGTGAGGCCTGCCAGCCATTTCAGAAATCTTCTCACGTTAGTCCCTCCCGTTTGTCATGCGCAGATTACGGGTGTCCCGCGCACAGAAAAGCCTGACTTGGCGTCGCTTGGCTGATACAGAAGGCGCAACAGATGTTGGCGCAAACATTTCAGCGCGGAACATGGTCAAATACGGAGGAAACCATGCACAAGCCGGTTCAATGGGGCATTCTGGGGGCGGCGAAATTTGCACGCCAATTCATGGGTCCGGCGATCCATGCGGCCTCGGGCGCGCGGCTGGCGGCGCTTGCGACCTCGGACCCGGCCAAGGCCGAGCCGTTTCAGGCGTTCTGCCCGGACCTGAAGGTCTTTGACGACTATGACGCGCTGCTGGCCTCGTCCGAAATCGAGGCGGTCTATATCCCTCTGCCGAACCACCTGCATGTGGAATGGAGTCTGAAAGCGCTGGACGTTGGCAAGCACGTTCTGTGTGAAAAGCCGATGACCATGCGCGCGGAGGAGTTCGAGGCTCTGATCCACAAGCGCGACCAGACCGGGCTGCTGGCGGCCGAGGCCTATATGATTGTGCACCACCCTCAGTGGCAGCACGTGCGCGACCTGATCGCCGACGGCACCATCGGTGATCTGGTGCATGTCACGGGCGCATTCAGTTTCGACAACAGAGCCGACACCGGCAATATCCGCAACCGCGCCGAAACCGGCGGGGGCGGGCTGCGCGACATCGGCGTCTATGTCATCGGGTCGGCCCGTTTTGCGACGGGGCAGGAACCGGACGCCGTGCAATCGGCCATCCGCTGGGAGGATGGCATCGACGCGTTCACGGAAATACGTGCGCAATTTCCCGGCTTTACCTATTCAGCTTACGTCTCGATCCGCATGCATCCGTATCAGGAAATGGTCTTTCACGGCGAACGCGGCCTGATCCGCCTGACCGCGCCGTTCAACGCGCGAGTGTTTGGCGAGGCACGGGTCGAGCTGCATCGCCCAGGTTTGGAAGTTCTTGTGACGCGCTTCCCAGCCGACGATCACTATAAGCTGCAGGTCGAGGCGTTTTGCCGGTCCGTACGCGCGGGCGACGAATACCCGTGTCCGCTCGAATTCTCACGCGGGACGCAGGCGATGATCGACCGGGTGTTCGACGGCGCAACACTGCTCTGACTTGCGTGATCAGCCACCCCGCGCCTAAACTGGAGAGCACCTGAACAGGAGGGAGCCATGGCCGGAGGCTGGGCGCGTGACGGCGCTGTAAGTGAACAGATCGAGGCTTCGATTTCAGACGAGCTGGCACGGATGCAGGCGAAAAAGCGCCCGGCCGGTGAAAGCCTGACCCATTGTGCAGAGTGCGAAGAACCGATCCCCGAGAAGCGCCGACTGGCGATCCCCGGGGTCAAGCTGTGCCTGGATTGCCAGCAAGAGCGTGATGGTGCTTTCAAGGCCCGCGGCGGTATCAATCGGCGCGGCTCCAAGGACAGCCAGCTCAAGTGAAGGGGCCCGGCAAAGACGGCGGCTCCCTTTTTCAGAATGGCCTGTTTCTTGGGTTCATGGCCGCATTTCTTTGGGGCACGCACAGTGTCATCGTGCGCTACCTGACCGGAGATCTGGGTGGCATGCAAATTGCCACAACCAGGCTGTTCATAGCTGCTTTGGCTATCTATGGCATGTTGCGTGCGATGAATGCGCCGGTTTCCGTTCAGTTCCGGGATTGGAACTTCCGTCTTGCGGTTTTGGCGACGGTCATCAACTACATTCTGTTCCATATCGGGCTTGAACACACCGGTGCAGGCAGCGCGATGGTGTTGGAAAATACCGCGCCGTTCTTTGTTCTGGTTTTCTTGTATTTCTTCGCCGACACCCCTGTTGGAAGGACCGATGTTCTGGCGACCCTTCTGGCCATCTTCGGGGTTTTTCTTACGGTTTTCCGCGATTTCGAAGGCGGCGGGGACCCGGTTCTGGGGGATATGATGGAAATTGGGGCCGGGGTCAGCTGGGCGGTGTTCCTGATCGCCAGCAGCCGGGCCATGCGCGCGTCGAAATCGACGGCCGAGCGTCTGAATTTCCTGTTTGGTGTGTTCCTGTGCTCGGCCGTAATTCTGCTTCCGCTTTCCGTTTTTGCGCTGCGGATGCCATCCGGCAGCGATTTGGTGTTTTTGGTTTTGCTGGGCGTTTTCCCGACTGCGCTGGCCTATTACCTTTGGTACGAGGCCGCCGCGCGAGTGTCGACGTTGACCGCGACCCTTTTGTTCGCCACCTCGGTGGTGTTCACCTTCGTCAATTCGGCAATTTTTTTGGGGGCACCGATCACCCCAATGGCTGCAATTGGGGCGGGATTGATCGTATTCGCGGTGTTCCTTACGACCAGAAAAAACTAGGCGACAGCCGGAACAGAGTTACCGGCGGCGCCACCAGCGCCGCAGCAGGTTGACGTCCATGGCGGCAACCATGATGCCCAAGGGAATCATCCAAAACCCCAGAACAGGAAGGAAACCGAAGACGCCTGCGACGATCAACAAAAGTCCCACGACAAAACGCAGCCCCCGCGGGACATTGCGGCGGATCCGGGCGCGGACAGGGCGCAGGCGGTCCTTGATGGCCCGCCAACGCCCCTTGTCGGTTGGGTCTGTCACCCCTCCAGGGCCTCCAGTTCGTCGATCATGCCCGAGATCATCGACAGACCCTTATCCCAGAATTTCGGGTCGCTGGCATCCAGCCCGAACGGGGCCAGCAGCTCTTTGTGGTGCTTGGAGCCGCCCGCGCGGAGCATCTCGAAGTACTTTTCCTCGAACCCGTCCGCGCCGCTTTCATAGACCGAGTACAGCGCGTTCACCAACCCATCGCCGAATGCATAGGCGTAGACGTAGAAGGGCGAGTGAACAAAGTGCGGGATATAGGCCCAGAAGGTCTCGTACCCGTCCATGAATTCAAACGCCGGGCCAAGGCTTTCGGCCTGAACGCTCATCCACAGGGCGTTGATGTCGTCCGGCGTCAGTTCGCCCTCGCGGCGGGCGGCGTGCAGCTTGCATTCAAAGTCGTAGAAGGCGATCTGACGGACCACCGTGTTGATCATGTCCTCGACCTTGCCGGCCAGCAGAACCTTGCGCTGCTCGGGCGTTTCGGCCTGATCCAGCATCTTGCGGAAGGTCAGCATCTCGCCGAAGACGCTGGCGGTCTCGGCCAGCGTCAGGGGCGTCGATGACAGCATCTCACCCTGACCGGCGGCCAGCACCTGATGCACGCCGTGACCCAACTCGTGCGCAAGCGTCATCACGTCGCGCGGTTTGCCCAGGTAGTTCAGCATCACGTAGGGGTGCACATCGGTCACGGTGGGGTGCGCAAAGGCGCCCGGGGCCTTGCCCGGTTTCACCGCCGCGTCGATCCAGCCTTTCGAGAAGAACGGCGCCGCAATCTCGGCCATGCGGGGATCGAAGGCGGCATAGGCCTCCATCACCGTCTTCTCGGCGTCTTCCCACGACACGGTGCGGGTGTCTTCCATCGGCAGCGGCGCGTTGCGGTCCCAGACCTGCATCACATCCAGACCCAACCATTTGCGCTTGAGCTCGTAGTACCGGTGGCTGAGCTTGGGGTAGGCGGCCACGACCGCCTCGCGTAGGGCTTCGACCACCTCGGGTTCGACATCGTTCGCCAGGTGCCGCGCGGTCTGCGGGGTCGGCATCTTGCGCCAGCGATCGATGATTTCTTTTTCCTTGGCCTGCGTGTTGTGGACGCGGGCAAAGGTTTTGACGTTGTCTTGGAACACGCGGGCCAGTTCGCGGGCCGCGGCCTCGCGTTTGGACCGGTCCTGTTCGGTCAGCAGGTTCAGGGTGCCTTCGATGTTCAGCTCGTCGCCGTTTACGGTAAAGGTCAGCCCGGCGATGGTTTCGTCGAACAGCCGTTCCCACGCGTCGCCGACCACCCCCAGATCATGCAGGAATTTCTCCAGTTCGTCCGACAGTTGATAGGGCTTCATCGCGCGGATGCGGCGGAAGACGGGCTCGTACCGGGCCAGGTCCGCGTTGGCCTTGAAATGGGTGGCCAGCACGTCATCGTCGATGCGGTTGATCTCGAGCGTGAAGAACACCAGCGGCGTGGTGAACAGCGTGACCTTTTCCTGCATGTCCGACAGGAACTTGGCGCGCTCGGCATCCGTGGTCAGCTGGTAATATCGCAGTCCGGCAAAAGACATGATGCGCCCGGCGATGGCGTTGATCTTTTCGTTGCGCTGGACACAGTTCAGCAGACCCTGAGCGTCAAGATCGGCCAGCTTGCCTTCGTAATCGGCGGCAAAAGCCGCGCATTCCTGCTCCAACCACTCAAGGTCGCGGGTCAGTTCCGGCGCGTCCTGCCCCTTGTACAGATCGTCCAGGTTCCATTCCGGCAGGTTGCCAAGGTTGTCGGCGCCGCCACCGGCATTTGCGTCTCGGACGGGGAAGGGAAGCTCGTGCATGGAACACCTCTATTGTCTGCGTCGGATCACATCTAGGCGCAGGGCGCGCGGATCACAAGCAGCCGAGGTGTCAGCGCGTCATCGCAAGTTCGGGTGTCTGACCGTTGGCGGCGGCCGAGAAATGCGCGGCCATCTCCTCGAATACGGGGCCGCGGACCTCGGGCGGTTCCATCATCACCTCGTGTTCGCCGTCAGGGATCTCGACCAACCGGCCGCTGGGCCAATTCGCCATCCGCGCCCGGATCGCCTTGCGGTCCACGATCTGCTCGTGGCTGCCAAGATAGGTCAGACAGGGAATGTCGGGGGCGGTCTGCGCCATCAGCCAGGCGCACTCGTCAAGCGCCTCGCGCAGCCAGATGGTGGACGGCGCGCCCAAGGCCAGTTCAGGATGCGCTTTCAACTGATCCTGCATCATCCGGTACATCCCAAGATCGCGGGTCAGCGCGTTGCCCTCGAAAGGTTGGATCAGAACATAGCTTTCCAGTGACGTGGTCGGGGGCGTCTTTTCGCCCAGCCCGATCCGCGGCCCCCAATAGGCGGTCAGACGGCTGAGCGGTTTCATGAGTGGGGTGAAGAAAATGCCCCACATCGGGCCGGTGAAGGCACAAGAGGCAAACAGGCCGGTTTCCAGAACCGCGCGCATCCCGATTGCGCCGCCCATCGAATGGCCGATCACGTGCCAAGGTTTCGGCAGGCCAAGCTGCTCGGCCAGTTTCAGCGTTTCGCGCACGTCCTGCTGATAATCGGTAAACTTGTCCACATGGCCAACGCGCGGATCTTCCAGCAACCTGTCGGCCAGACCCTGTCCGCGCCAATCCACGGCCAGTACAGCAAAGCCGCGTTGTACGAACTCACCCGCTGCATTGCCATATTTTTCAATATATTCCGTGCGGCCGGGAAAGATCATCACCGTCCCGGTCGCCTCACCCTCGGGGCGCCAGTGGCCCACGCGAATGCGTGTGCCGTCGCTTGTGGTCAACCAATGCGCGGCGCCGCCGGCGGGACCGCCGGCCACATCTTCAAAGAAACGGGCCGGCGACAAATCCATTAGGCCAGCACCGAGGCAAGCTTCATGGCAACACCCATGTCGCCGTCGACGCTCAGCTTGCCGGCCATGAACGCACCCGTGGGGTTCAGCTCACCGCTGAGGATCTGCTCGAACGTTTCCGCGTCGGCGCTCAGGGTGACTTCGGCGTCCTCGTCGCTGACCCGCGCGCCATTTTCATCTAACACGATCGAGCCGAGGTCGGCGATGGCGAATTTCGCCGACGAATCGAAATCGCCGCCCGACAGTTTTTCGTTCAGCGCGGCTGCCGCTTTTTCAAGAGTGTCGCTCATGGTCTTCCTCATTTGTTAGTGCGCCGTGAATGGACATCCGCGGTCGCAACGCTACACTGAAAATTGTTATGAGCATTGCAATCAACAATCTCAAAGGTACCGTTGCGGCATTTGCCCTCCTAGTCATGTATTCCACCACTGGGATTGCGCAACAGGCCGATTTGCGGGACGAAGCCGAGCTTCTGCGACAGCTTGCCGAAGCGTCGCCCGAGCAGGCAGCCGGTCTGGATCGGCAACTGCAGTCGCTGTGGTCGCAATCCGGGTCTGCGTCGGCTGATCTGCTGCTTGAACGCGGACGCGAAGCACTGGACGAGGGCAATGTCGAAGCGGCGTTGGACCATCTGACGGCACTGACAGACCATGCACCCGATTTCGCAGAAGGTTGGCATGTGCGCGCCTCCGTGTTTTTTGGGCTGGAGCGGTTCGGCATGGCGGCCGCCGATCTTGAGCACGCGCTTGCGTTGAACCCGAACAATTACGAAGCCATCTACGGGCTTGGCCTGATCTTTGAGGTGCTGGGTCAGCCCGAACAGGCCTATGACGCCTATTCCCGCGCGCTGGCTATACATCCCCATCACGAAGAAGTAACCAATGCCGTGAATCGGCTGAAACCGCAGATTGCGGGCAAGGCGCTTTAAGGTCCGGGCAGGGGGCAAAGGTGAACGGGGAATCCCGAATCGTGGCCGTACTTGGCCCGACCAACACAGGCAAAACCCACTATGCCATCGAGCGCATGCTGGGGCACCGGACCGGTGTCATCGGCCTGCCGCTGCGGCTGCTTGCGCGTGAGGTCTATGATAAGATCGTCGCCATCCGCGGCCCCTCGGTGGTGGCCCTGGTGACCGGCGAGGAACGCATCGTTCCGCCGCGCACGCAATATTGGGTCTGTACGGTTGAGGCGATGCCCGAGGGGATGGGCACCGATTTCGTAGCCATCGACGAAATCCAGCTGTGCGCCGATCCCGAGCGCGGTCATGTGTTTACCGACCGGCTGCTGCGGATGCGTGGGACGCACGAGACACTTTTTCTGGGTGCCGACACGATGCGCGGCCCGATCGCGGCGCTGGTGCCGCAGGCGCAGTTCGCCCGGCGCGAGCGGATGTCGCAACTGGTCTACACCGGGTCCAAGAAGATCAGCCGCATGCCCCCGCGCAGTGCCATCGTCGGGTTCTCGGTCGAGAACGTCTATGCCATTGCCGAACTTCTACGGCGGCAAAAGGGTGGGGCGGCCGTGGTCATGGGCGCTCTCAGTCCGCGCACGCGGAATGCGCAGGTCGAACTGTACCAGAATGGCGAGGTCGACTATCTGGTCGCGACCGATGCCATCGGAATGGGGCTGAACCTCGATGTGAACCACGTCGCGTTTTCGTCCCTGTCCAAATTCGATGGCCGGCGCATGCGGCCGCTGGCCCCGAACGAACTGGCCCAGATCGCCGGGCGCGCCGGGCGCGGCATGTCGGATGGCACCTTCGGCGTGACGGGCGAGGCGTCGCCGCTGGACGAAGGCGTGGCGCAGGCCATCATGGACAGCCGGTTCACGCCGATGAAAAAGCTGAACTGGCGGAATGCCGCCTTGCGGTTCGGCTCGGTCGATGCGCTGATCGACTCGCTCGAGGCCAGCCCGGACAACGAGCATTTGGTCAAAGCCCGGCCCGCAGACGACCTGAACGCGCTCAAGTCGCTGGCCCAGGTGCCCGAGGTTGCGGCCCGTGCCAGCGATGGTCCGTCGATCCGCCTGTTGTGGGATGTTTGCCGAATCCCCGATTTTCGGGGCATCAGCCACGCGGAACATGCCAGCCTGCTCGAATCGATCTTCGGACATCTGCACGAACGCGGCACGATTCCCGAGGATTTTCTGGCGCGCCAGATCCGCCGGATCGACAGAACCGACGGCGATATTGATGCACTGTCCAAAAGGTTGGCATATATTCGCACGTGGACATATGTTGCGCAACGAAACGGCTGGGTGCGCGACGAATCCCATTGGCGCGCGGAAACCCGCGCTGTAGAAGACAGGGTGTCAGACGCTTTGCATGAACGTCTGACGCAAAGATTTGTGGACCGGCGTACATCTGTTCTGTTGCGCCGGCTCAAACAGAAGGAGGCCCTTTTGGCCGAAGTGAATGACAAGGGTGAAGTGACCGTCGAAGGCGAATTCGTCGGTCGTTTGGAAGGGTTCCGGTTCATCCCGGACAAAAGCGCGCAGGGAACCGAGGCGAAAGCGCTCAAATCGGCCTCACTGCAAGCACTCGCGCCGCAATTCCATCTGCGTGCCGATCGCTTCTACAATGCGCCCGATACCGAAATTGATTTTACCGATCAGGGTGGCCTGATGTGGGGCGAATATGCCGTGGGCAAGCTGGTTGCCGGGGCCGAACCGCTCAAACCGATGGTCGAAGTGTTCGTGGACGAGGCCGCAGGGCCGGAGGTTGAGCAGAAGGTGCAGCGCCGCCTGCAACACTTCATCGACCGCAAGATCGCGGCGCTGTTCGAACCCCTGCTGAACCTGTCGCGCGACGAAGAATTGACCGGGTTGGCCAAGGGATTTGCCTTCCGTATGGTCGAGGCATTGGGCATCCTGCCGCGCGCCGGAGTCGCACAAGAGGTCAAGGACCTGGACCAGGACGCCCGTGGCGCGCTGCGCAAGCACGGCATCCGGTTCGGCCAGTTCACCATCTTCATGCCGCTGCTGCTGAAACCTGCCCCGACGCGCCTGCGTCTGGTGTTGTGGGCCCTGGCAAATGGACTTCAGGAGTTTCCCGAAGCGCCGCCGCCGGGCTTGGTGACGGTGCCCGTCGCCAAGGGCGCGCCCGAGGGCTATGACACCATGTGCGGCTACCGCAATGCGGGCGAGCGTTCGATCCGTATCGACATGTTGGAGCGTCTGGCCGACATGCTGCGCGCCGAAGACAGCCGCGGCGGTTTCGAAGCCAAGGCGGACATGTTGTCGATCACCGGTATGACGCTGGAACAGTTCGCCGACCTGATGCAGGGGCTGGGCTACAAGGCCGAGCGCGGTGAACGGACCAAGATCAAGCCGGCTCAGATGGCCGAGCAACCACCGGCGGCAACTGCCGAAGCTCCGGCCGAGACCACCGAAGCAGAGGCGCAGTCGGATGTGGCCGTCGCCACCGAGGCGCCAGCCGAGGCTACTGACAGCGCCGAGGCTGAGGCCGAGGCCACGGCCGCAGACCCGGCATCGGACGAACCCGAAGTCGAGGTGTTCTACACCTTTACCTGGGGCCGTCAGGCCAACCGGGGGCCACGTGGTGACCAACGGCAGGGTCGGGGCAAACCGGGCGGGAAGCCTCGGGATGGTCGCGGCAAGCCGCAGGGCAAGAAGGGTGGCAAGCCGCAAGGGGCCAAGACCTTCTCGTCCCGGCCGCCCAAAAAGGAAAAGGCGATTGATCCCGACAACCCGTTTGCCGCTGCGCTGATGGGTCTGAAGGACGGCAACTGATCGCTGATGGCCGACGCACCGGCCAAGCTGCGGATCGACAAGTGGCTGTGGCATGCGCGGTTTTTCAAGACCCGCAGCCTGGCCGCCAAACAGGTCAGCGGCGGGCATGTGCGCATCAACGGCGACCGGGCCCAGAAGCCGGCGCAAACCGTCGGGCCCGGTGATGTTCTGACTTTCGCTCAGGGGCGGGTTATTCGCGTGGTTCAGGTCGAAATCCTGGGCGCGCGACGCGGCCCGGCGACCGAGGCGCGGACGCTGTACACGGATTTGACTGAAGAGAAGGATAATCCGCCACAAAATCCGGGTTTCGAAGGAAAAGGTCGTCCGACCAAGAAGGATCGGCGCGCGCTTGATCTTTCTCGCACCCCCAAGGGCTGATCTTCTCTTGAAGATGGGGGCAGACTGAATTAGCTAGTCGCCCAAACCTCTGACGGGAATTGGACCATGACCTACGTTGTCACCGAGAACTGTATCGCCTGCAAATACACCGACTGCGTCGAGGTATGCCCGGTGGATTGCTTCTATGAAGGTGAAAATACCCTGGTCATCCATCCGGATGAATGCATCGATTGCGGCGTGTGCGAGCCGGAATGCCCGGCGGACGCCATTCGCCCGGATACCGAACCGGGGATGGAGCAGTGGGTCGAATTCAACCGCAAATATGCCGAACAATGGCCGGTTATCGTAACCAAGAAAGACCCGCTTCCGGGCGCCGAGGAGCGCGACGGTGAAGAGGGCAAGATGGAGAAATACTTCTCCGAAACCCCGGGCGAAGGCGGCTGAGCGATTCGGGTCGCAAAACCCGAAAGACCGCCGTAAGTTTTGGCCCTAATGCGCTGAAAACCGTCACAGATTCCGATCCGA
Source organism: Ruegeria sp. CH5 (assembly GCF_056537025.1). Taxonomy (NCBI): domain Bacteria; kingdom Pseudomonadati; phylum Pseudomonadota; class Alphaproteobacteria; order Rhodobacterales; family Roseobacteraceae; genus Ruegeria; species Ruegeria sp. CH5. The sequence goes on from NZ_JBQFQT010000001.1 coordinate 188,829, forward strand.
AGGCCCCGTCCGCTTTCAGGTGTCGTAATTTTGTGATATACTCTTAAGGCAAATGATGATCGAGATGGGGACGACTCCGTAAGTATGCTCACTTTGGAGTTCTGAGTTTTTGACATGTAATCAGCCTGACAGGGGTCGCGGGTGACCCCGGTTAGGTTTTTTGTCGCTTTTTTCCCGCTCTGCAACCAAGGAAACACGTGCATGACAAAGTCGAAGAAGCTTGAGTTCCGTCCGAACGACTATGTTGTCTACCCTGCACATGGGGTCGGGCAAATCATATCGATTGAAGAACAGGAAGTCGCTGGATACTCGCTCGAGCTGTTCGTCATCTCATTCGAGAAAGACAAGATGACCCTGCGGGTGCCGACCAACAAGATCACTGAATCCGGCCTGCGTTCGCTGAGCTCGCCCGATGTGATCAGCCAGGCGATGAAGACGCTGAAGGGCAAAGCCAAGGTAAAGCGTGCCATGTGGTCGCGCCGGGCGCAGGAATACGAACAGAAGATCAACTCGGGTGACCTGATCTCGATCGCCGAGGTGGTGCGTGACCTGCACCGCACGGACGACCAGCGCGAGCAGAGCTATTCCGAACGTCAGCTCTATGAAGCCGCGCTTGAGCGTCTGACGCGCGAAGTTGCGGCCGTGTCCGGTTCGGACGAAATCGCAGCGGCCAAGCAAGTGGACGAAGTCCTGACCTCGCGCGCGGCCTGATCGGGCTTTGAAGCAACACCAAAGGGCCGCTCTGGTTTCAGAGCGGCCTTTTTCATGCCCGATCGCTTGGTTCGCGCCGCCTTTCCCGCTAATTTCTCAGTCATTGGAACCGTGTACGGGTCAGTCATGAAGCAGACGGTCAAGGCACTCTATATCGGCAGAGGGGCGGTTTCGGTCTGGTTCCGGTACTGTCTGATCCTGTTCGACCTTGCCTCGATCGTGTTTTTCGTGGCGACGGCGAACATTCCGCACGGCCCCGGATTGATTGCAGTCAGCTGGGCGGTGGGGCTGATCATACTCCTGGATTTCTCGGCTCGGATGTGGATCGCGAAAGACCGCAAGAAGCTGCTGTTCAAAATCTACACGCTTGCGGATCTGGTCGTGATCGCCTCGCTGATCCTTGACCCGTTCCTGACCGGCAGCCTTGCGTTCCTGCGGATTCTGCGCGCGCTGCGACTGATCCATTCCTATCACCTGTTGCATGATCTGCGTCGCGACAGTGAGTTTTTCCGAACCCACGAGGATGCGGTCATCGCGGCCGTGAACCTGTTGGTGTTCATTTTCGCAACATCCACCGCCGTACTGGTTTTCTATATCCCCCAGGATAGCCAGACCCCGTATATCGATGCGCTGTATTTCACGATGGCGACACTGACCACGACGGGGTTCGGCGACATCACACTGAACTCTCCGGGCGGCAAGCTGTTTTCCGTCTTCATAATGGTGGTTGGTGTGGCGCTGTTCGTGCGGCTGGCTCAGGCCATTTTCATGCCGCAAAAAGTACGCCACAAATGTCCCAATTGCGGCCTGTTTCGGCACGACCCGGATGCCGTGCACTGCAAGCACTGCGGTGAGACACTGCGGATCAAAACCGGCGGTGTCGGCTAGAGCAGGGCCGCAACGGCCAGCAGGAAAGCAACCTCCGACAGCTGTTGAGAAGCCCCCAGGATATCACCGGTCTGACCGCCAATCTTGGCTTTGGCTATGATTGCCAGACCCACGGTTGCAGTTACCGCACAGGCGACGGGCAGAAGGGCGGTCCAGCCCAGAAGAGCCAGAGAGAAAACGAAAGCCAGCCCAAAACCGGCTGCAACCGACAAAGGCGGAGGAGCGCCGACGCTATGGCTCAGCCCGCTGCCGCGGGCGTTCGGTAGGCCCGCCATCAATGGTGGCATTAGGGCACGGGAAAACACAGTCGCCGCCAGTATTCCGGCCGGACTTCCTGCCGCCAGTAATGATGCGACCGCTGAGATCCTGAGCAGTTGAATGACCAACAAGGCCAATACCCCATAGGTGCCGATATGGCTGTCCTTCATGATCTCGAGTCTGCGTTCGGGTGTATATCCGCCCCAAAGCCCATCCGCGGTGTCGGCCAGCCCGTCTTCGTGCATGGCGCCGGTCGCTGCGATCAGAACGGCGACAGCAAGGACAGCGCTGACTGTCCCTGAAAGGCCCACGGCCATCGCAGACCAGCCTACGATGCAGCCCAAGCCGCCAACGACCAGTCCGGCCGCAGGATAGGCCCAAGCGGCTTTGGACTGCCGCTCAAAGAGCCATTTGGGCAGCACGGGCAAAGGCAGCCGCGTCAACAGAACCAGAACCAGCGGCACGTCCCATGGCGAAAAGGTTCGAGTGTCGTTTTTGTGCACTTGCGCGCCTTTCGAGGGGTTGTTGCTTTGCCTGCTTCGGTTAAACACGCAGGACCACTCCGATGCAACGAGGCTTTGAATGCTGCCTGAACTCAATGATCTGAATACCTTCCGCGACGCCTTGCGCAATGTCCCGGGCCCGGATGAGGCTGCAAAGCAAGGGGCTGCCGACCGCAACGGACAGCTGACCAAGCCGCCGGGTGCGTTGGGCCGGCTCGAAGATCTGGCGATCTGGTATGCCGGTTGGCGCGGGGATGCCCGACCGCAGATTGAGGCACCTCAGGTGATTGTATTTGCCGGCAATCACGGCGTGACGGCGCAGGGTGTTTCGGCCTTTCCGCCCGAAGTTACGGTTCAGATGGTCATGAACTTCGAGCACGGAGGCGCGGCCATCAACCAACTGGCCAAGGCGGCCGGGGCCAAGATGACGGTACACGCGCTGGACCTGGATCGGCCGACGGCCGATTTCACAAAGGCCCCGGCAATGTCCGAGGCCGAGCTTCTGGCCGCTCTGCAGACCGGCTGGAGTGCCGTTGATCCCACCGCAGACCTTCTGGTCGTGGGCGAAATGGGCATTGGCAACACCACCCCTGCAGCGGCCATCGCCTGCGCGTTGTTTGGCGGAGAAGCCGCTGATTGGACCGGGCGTGGAACCGGTGTGGACGATGCGGGCCTTGCCAACAAGACGCGCGTCGTTGCCGAAGGTGTTGCGCTGCACGGAGCATCTGACGACGGGCTTGAGATCCTGCGGTGTTTGGGAGGGCGCGAGATCGCGGCCATGGCAGGGGCCATTGCAGCCGCTCGAATTCTGCGCATCCCGGTCATTCTGGATGGGTTCATCTGTACCGCTGCTGCTGCTTGTCTCGATCGTCTGGCGCCGGGAGCGCTGGACCATGCCGTTGCCGGCCATCAGAGTGCGGAAGGTGCGCACGCGGCCATGCTGACCAAGCTGGACAAAGCGCCCTTGCTGAGCCTCGGGCTGCGGCTGGGCGAAGGGTCTGGGGCTGCGCTGGCCATCAACATCCTGAAAAGCGCCGTCGCTTGCCATTCGGGTATGGCCACTTTTGCCGAAGCCGGTGTGTCGGACGGTTGAGCTCGGCTGACCCGGGAGATCCCCGGGTCAGGCTGACTTCTTTTCGTTCTTTTCGGCCAGTTCCAGCAGCGCAGTCTCCAGGTCCTTCTCCAACTCGCGCGCGCGTTCGATGTACTTTTTATTCTCGGCCGTCGGCATGCCGGGAACCCAGAGTTCGGCCAATTCGCGAATTGCCTGCCGATCATGGTGGTAGAAGGTCTGCTGCGCTTGCGCGGCCTCGTATTCGCTCAGACCAATGTTCTCCAGCACGTAGCGCCCGGCCCGCAGAGAGCTGTCGAACAGCTCACGCACGATGTCATCAGCGCCGGCCTGATACAGCTCGTACACATGGGTCCGGTCATGTGCGCGGGCGACGATGTGAAGGTCGGGGCGCTGCCGGCGGGCGTAGCCGACCAATCGGGTCACTTCCTTGCGGTTATCCATAGCGGCCACCAAAACGGAAGCCTTCTCAAGACCTGCGGCCCGCAGCAACTCGGGGCGCGTCGGATCACCCAGGAAGCCTTTGACGCCGAACCGACGCATCAGCTGGATCGTTTCGATATTGTGGTCCAGCACCACCGTCTTGAACCCGCTGGCGCGCACCAGCCGGTTGACGATCTGTCCGAACCGCCCAATTCCCGCAATGATGACGGGACCTTTTTCGTCTATTTCCTCGGGTTCAACCTCGGGTGAGTTGTCGCGGATGTGACGCGAAAGGTAGTCATAGATGATGAACAGAAGCGGTGTGATCAGCATGGTCAGGGCAATGATCATCAACAGCTTCTGCGACAGGGCCGGGGGAATGACATTCTGCTTGGTCGAAAAGGCCAGCAGCACAAAGCCGAACTCACCCGCCTGAGCCAAACCCAGCGTGAACAGCCAATGGTCGCGGCCGCGCAACTTGAATGCACGACCCACGGCATACAGGATCAGGCCCTTGACCAGGATTACCAGCAGGGCCAGTCCGATCAGGTCGAACGGGTCGTTGAAAAAGTACCCGACGTCGATCCCGGCCCCGACCGTGATGAAGAACAGGCCCAGCAGCAATCCCTTGAACGGCTCAAGGTCGCTTTCCATCTCGTGCCGGAACTCGGAACTGGCCAGGACGACGCCAGCGAGGAAGGCGCCCAACGCCGGGGACAGGCCCACCAAGGTCATCAGGAACGAGATCCCGACCACGATCATCAGGGCCAACGCCGTGTACATCTCGCGCAGGCGGGTGGTGTGGATGAACCGGAACAAGGGACGGGTCAGGTAGACGCCGACCACGATCACGAACGCGATCGCACCCAATGTCACCAGCGTCACCGCCCATCCGGGCAGGCCATCGACCAATGACAACGTATGGTGCGCGTCGCCGTGCCCGTCGCCGCCGCGCGTGATTGATCCGTCATCCTCGATGAAGATGCTGGCCGGCATGGCCAGCAGCGGCAGAAACGCCAAGATCGGAATCACGGCGATATCCTGAGTCAGAAGGACCGAGAACGTGGATCGCCCGCCGTTTGTGCGCATCAAGCCCTTTTCCGACAGCGTCTGCAGCACGATGGCGGTTGATGACAGGGACAGTGTCAGCCCCACGGCCAAGGCAACTGACCACGGTTGACCCGTGTAGAAAGTAACTGCTGCAATCACGACCGTAGAGACCGAGATCTGCAGTCCACCAAGCCCCAACAACCGGTGCCGCATATCCCAAAGTGCGCGGGGTTCCAGCTCGAGACCGATCAGGAACAGCATCATGACGACGCCAAATTCCGCGACATGCTGCAAGTCCTTGGTTTCCGCGCCCACGAGCCCAAGGATCGGACCGATGGCGATGCCGGCGGCGAGATATCCGAGGACAGACCCCAGCCCAAGTCGCGCCGACAGGGGGACGGCGATCACGGCGGCTGCCAGATAGATCGATGCCTGGTACAGGAACTCGTTCATCTTCTTCCTTTCCTTGCCGTCAGGTCGGCAGCGGAGCGTCGCGTTTCAGCTGGTCCATCACGATCTGGCTTTGCACCCGTGCCACCGCAGGATGGGGCAGTATCACCTCGTGAAGCAAGGTGTTGAGCGCGGAAAGATCCTCGCAATAGACATGGAGCAGATAGTCTGCCTCGCCAGTCATCGTCCAGGCGCTGGTGATTTCCGGGCGGGTTTCCACCATGCGCGCAAAACTGGATGATTGTTCGGGGCCGTGGGTGCCGAGGTGAACTTGAACGAAGCCTTGGACCTGCAGGCCAAGTTTGCGCGGGTCAAGCCGCGCCGCGTAGCCGGTGATATAGCCCTCGGCCTCCAGCCGCTGACGGCGGCGCCCGGCCTGACTGGGGGACAGGTTCAGCATTTCGCCCAACTGATGCGCGGTCAGGTGCGCGTCTTTTTGCAGCGCGGCCAGAAGGCGAGTATCGGTTGCGTCCAGCATGTGCGGAGATTCTCACATTTTTCGGGTTCTGGTGCGGAGTTTTCGCAGGCTTCTGTAGTTTACATGAAAAGAATGCGCAAAAACAGCGCTGAAAAAGGCGTATTCTTGAATCAGCAAAGAATTTCCTGTTTCAAGAGGACAAGCCATGGGCCCTTTCCCGCACAACGCCCCGAAATCCGTGATCAGCGCCGAGAACCCCGCCGGCACAGATGGGTTTGAATTTGTTGAATTCGCGCATCCCGAACCGCAGGAGCTGCGCGACCTGTTCGCCAAGATGGGTTTTGAAAAGGTTGCGCACCACAAGACCAAACCGCTGATCGAGCTATGGCAGCAGGGCGATGTGACCTACATCCTGAACGCGAACCCCGACAGCTTTGCTGCGAAATTCGTGGAAGAGCATGGCCCCTGTGCCCCGTCGATGGGCTGGCGTGTCGTGGATGCGCAAAAGGCCTATGACCATGCCGTGTCGAAGGGGGCCGAACCCTATGATGCGGCCGACAAGACCATGGATGTGCCCGCGATCAAGGGTATCGGCGGGTCGCTGATCTATTTCATCGACCAGTATTACGAAACCTCGCCCTACAATCAGGAATTCGAGTGGCTGAAGCAGTCCAAACCGCGCGGCGTCGGTTTCTATTACCTCGATCACCTGACTCACAATGTCTTCAAGGGCAACATGGACAAGTGGTTCAAGTTCTACGGCGATCTGTTCAATTTCCGCGAAATCCGTTTCTTTGACATCCAGGGCAAATATACCGGCTTGCTCAGCCGTGCATTGACCTCGCCCTGCGGCCGTATCCGGATTCCGATCAACGAAGACCGCGGCGAGACCGGTCAGATCGTATCCTATCTGAAGAAGTACAAAGGCGAGGGCATCCAGCACATCGCCGTCGGCAGCGAGAACATCTATGACTCGACCGATGCAATCGCCGAACGAGGGCTGAAGTTCATGCCCGGTCCCAACGATGCCTATTATGATATGTCCTTCGACCGCGTGAAGGGCCATGACGAGCCGGTGGACCGCATGAAAAAGCACGGCATCCTGATCGACGGTGAAGGCGTGGTGGATGGCGGCGAGACCAAGATCCTGCTGCAGATCTTCTCGAAAACCGTGATTGGTCCGATCTTCTTCGAGTTCATCCAGCGCAAGGGTGATGACGGCTTTGGCGAGGGCAATTTCAAGGCTCTGTTCGAGTCGATCGAGCGTGAGCAAATTGAATCCGGAGAGATTTCTGCCGCCTGATGAAGACCCAGAATTTGGAACCCGGCCTGCCGGGTTCCATTTTCCGAAACGCGGCGAATTTTATCCGCGCGGCATCTTCAACGTGACGTTGCGGCCGCCTTTCTGATAACGAAGCTCGCTGTCGCCGATCGCGACGACTTTGCCGCCGTCAATCCGATCTCCTACCTTCAGCTTCTTGTAACGACCGCTCGGTAGTCGGACCAAGGCACGCCGATTGGCGGGAGTACCGTAAACGCCGATCAGGTTCAGACGCCGCAGATTCAATGCATTGTCAATCGTGGCCTGGCGCGCCACCGAGGCCCGGCTGGGTATCTTGGGGGCGACGGTTGTGGGTTTGAACGATCCCGCTTCATCGTCATCCGCCTTTGCTACTGCCGCTGTCGACCCCAGAGTGGCCGAGCCGGTTGTTGCTTTTCGGGCCGCCAGAGCGGCCACGGTCGACGGACGAACGCGGGGGCGGGGGACGCGCACCACGGCCAATGCGGTGGGCGTGCGGTCCACGGCCGCGCGCTCTTGGATAGACGCCGGCCTGGATTTCGGGCGAATGACCGCCAGCTCGTCCACCGTCCGGCCGCCCAACTGCACACGCTCAAAGTTCTCAACCAGCGTTTCCGGGCGCAGGCGCGGACGCAGGCCGGCCAGCCGTGTGTCGTCGTCTGTGGCGGTTGGGTCGGTTTCGAACCTGACCGGCACCTGGGGGGGAACCGACGACGGGCGGCCGAGGAACACAAGGATGCCGTCGGGGTTCAATGTCCCCTCAGGTGTCGGAGTGACAAGGCCGCGGTCATCCAGCTCGAAACGGCTGCCCGCGGCATTGGGCAGACCAACCGTAGCCACCGGCTCGTCGGTATCAAAGCTCTCTTCGGCAGGAAGCGCCACAGCATCCTGCGACAGCGCCGCGTGATCAACGGACGACAGGTATACGTCCTCGGGCACCTCGGGATCTGGCAGCGGCAGCGGATCGGGCGCGGTGATCGCCAGGCCAGAGGCTTCTTCGAAATCCTCGACACTTTCCGGATCGCGTTCGACGTGCTCAACGGGCGAGGGCGCAACATTCAATGCTTCCAGAATTGCCTGATCCGTCGGCGTCAATTCGGGGGGTGTGGGTGTCTCCGGCTCGACCAGGGGTGTGCTGGCTTCAAACGTCAGGTCTTCGTCGGCCAATGCCTCGGGGTCGGGCGTGCCCTCGGGCTCAGGAGCGACTTCTGCAAGTCCTTCAGCGTCGGTCTCGGTCAGCGGCGGGGCGGCGATAGAAACTGGCGCAGGTGCCGTTTCGACGATCGGCGCAGTCGCCACCGGGCTGCCGGTTTCGTCTGAACCCGACCAGATCAATGCGACAACGGCCAGCACGACAGCGCCCGCCGCAGCGGCACCAATGTAGCGAACCGGTATGCCGGAATCTGATGCCGCAGGATTCTGTGAGGCGGTTTCAGTCGCTTCAATGAGCGAAACGAATACGTCCGGCTGAGCCGGTTCAGCAATCGGATGCGCCTGAGGCGAGGGGGCCGGATCGGGGTCCGATGCCTGCGAAGCCTGAGGCGCGGGTTCTGCGTCCGGGGCCGGCGCGACAGCAGCAATCTCCTCGGCCGGTGGCTCGGGTGGCAGTGTGATGGATGTCGCGCGCTCGGAGAACTCGAACTCTCTGGTACCGGTCCAAGGCGCATCGGGGGCCAATGTTGCAGCGAACCGGACAGGCACGAACCCGTAGCGACTGGCAAAGGCTCGGGCCTCTTCTACTGTCTCTTTCTCCACCGCAGCTACCAGAAGATCCGACCCATTCGCACGGAGGTCATACATCAACTCGGCAATCTCGCAGCCCGTGGCCTGAGCCAATTCCGCCTCGACCACCTGCGTCACGTCGGAGTCGTCTGGGCTGGTGACCGTGAGGTAGCGCACGTGGTCCGGAGGAATCACGACCGTACAGCTCAGGTCATTCGCCAGGGCGAAACCTCGACCGCGAAGCTCGTTCAGCTGTTCGGAAAAGTCCGGCGCGTCTAGTGATACGGTCCCGATGCCAAACCATTCGTTATCCGAATAGTGCAGCAGAGTGATCCCGTTATCAGAAAGAGACAGCGCAAAAGCGGGTTTCATTATTCAAGGGTGCCGTAATTGTCTGAACCAAAGCAAACGCCCTTGCGTCCGCGCACCGAGATTAAAGCAGGAACCCGCCGAGGGAAAGGAAAAGGCAAAATCTCCCCTTGTCCGGCGAAGGCTTGCCAACCCATCTTTGATCTCAGAAAACAGGAGAGATCACATTGAAGACATTTGCTTTTTTGGCGGCGGTATTGGCGGCGACAGTTGCTGTGGCCGCCCATGCGGAAGAACGTCGCATCCAGGTTTACGGAACCGGCACGGCCGAGGCCGCGCCGGATATGGCAACCATCACGGTGGGGGTGACAAATCAAGACGCGCAGGCTTCGGCAGCAATGCAGGCGACCTCGGACGCGGTTGCCACCGTCCTGAGCCGCCTGAGTGAGATGGGGATCGAATCGCGCGACCTGCAGACCCGCGATCTGTCCCTGTCCCCGGTCTGGTCCGGACGGGGCAACGCGGATGGCGAAGCACCGAGAATCACGGGCTTCGTTGCGTCGAACCGTGTGTTCGTGCGGGTCAGAAATCTGGATGATCTGGGGCAGATCATGGATGCGGTCATTCAGGATGGCGCGAATGATTTTGGTGGTTTGACCTTCACGATTCAGGATCCAAAGCCACTTGAAGCGAAGGCGCGCGCTCAAGCCGTCGCCGATGCTGGGGCCAAGGCCGAACAATTGGCTCAGGCCGCAGGTGTAACCTTGGGTTCAGTCGTGTCGATCAACGAACAGGACGGGGGCATTCGCCCAATGCCCCAGATGCGCGAGATGGCCATGGCCGATTCGGGCGGGGTCCCGGTCGCCGGTGGCGAGGTTTCGGTTTCGGTCACTGTGTCGATGGAGTTCGACATTTCCGAGTGACGTCAGCTTTCGCTGCGGGCCATCAGCGGTTCCCGTTGTTGGCCCGTGGCATCGAAATTCTCAGGTGACAGCCAAGTTTCGAACGCCTGCCGGATGCGTGGCCAGTCCGTATCGATGATCGAAAACCACGCCGTGTCGCGGTTGCGCCCCTTGTAATGGGTGGCCTGCCGAAATTCGCCTTCGAAGACAAAACCCAGCCGTTCGGCGGCCCGGCGCGACGGGGCATTCAGCGCATCGCATTTCCATTCGTACCGGCGATAGCCCAACTCGTCGAACACGCGGCACATCATCAGGAACATCGTCTCGGTCGCGACCGGAGTACGCTGCATCAGCGGCGAGAAATGGATGTGCCCCACCTCGATCGCCCCGGCATTGCGGTCGATACGCATATAGGATGCCATCCCGACGGGCTGCCCGCCCTGGTCCAGAACCGCGTGGAACAGCGGATCGTCCGACGTGCAGGTTTGGGCCAGCCAGGCGGCGAACTGGGCTTGCGAGTCGAACGGGCCGTAGGGCAGGTAGGTCCAATTGCGCCCGTCGGTATCGGCGGCAAACGCCCGGAACAGGCCGGGCGCATGCGCATTCACATCCAAGGGCACCACGCAGCAGAACCGCCCCTGCATGGGCGCGCGCGGTGGGGCCGGGCGCGGGAAATCCCCCGCAACCGGCAGGCCCACGGGCTGCCCCAACGCGTTGATCCGGTGCCCTGGCATTTCGGCCTAGGCGCAAGCCTTGGACAGCGCCTGATCGAGATCGGCGATCAGGTCGTCGGCATCCTCGATCCCGATCGAGACCCGCACCACGTTCGGCCCGGCGCCGGCAGCCTCTTGCTGTTCGGGGGTCAACTGCCGGTGCGTGGTCGAGGCCGAATGGATGATCAGGGACCGCGCATCGCCCAGGTTGGCGACGTGGCTGAAGATCTCGAGCGCGTTCACCAGCTTGACGCAGGCGTCATAGCCGCCCTTGACCGCAAAGGTGAACAGGGCCCCGGCGCCTCTGCGGTAATGCTTCTTGACCCGGTCGTGATAGGGCGACGAGGGCAGGCCCGCATAGGTCACATAGTCCACGCGGTCGTCTTTCTCGAGCCAGGCGGCGATCTTTTCGGCGTTTTCGACATGGCGCTGCATGCGCAGGCTGAGCGTCTCGATCCCCATCAGCGTGTAATGCGCTGCCTGCGGGTTCATCGTCATGCCCAGGTCACGCAGGCCAACGGCGATACCGTGGAAGGTGAAGGCCAGCGGGCCGAAGGTTTCGTGGAACTTCAGGCCGTGATAGGCAGGCTCCGGCGCGCTGAGCGAGGGAAACTTGTCATTGGCGGACCAGTCGAACTTGCCCGAATCCACGATGCAGCCGCCGGTGACCGTGCCGTTGCCGGTCAGGTACTTGGTGGTCGAATGCACGACCAGCGTGGCGCCATGCTCGATCGGGCGGCACAGATAGGGCGTGGCCGAGGTGTTGTCGACGATCAGCGGAATGCCGGCGGCGTCGGCCACATCGGCCAGCGCACGGATATCGGTGACGTAACCGCCCGGATTGGCGATGGACTCGCAGAACACCGCGCGGGTGTCGTCGTCGATGGCGGCCTTAACCGCATCCAGATCATCGGTATCGACGAATTTGGCCGTCCAGCCAAAGCGTTTGATGGTCTGGCTGAACTGCGTGACCGTCCCGCCATACAGCCGGGTCGAGGCGACCACGTTGCAGCCCGGCCCCATCAGCGGGAACAGCGCCATGATCTGCGCCGCGTGCCCCGAAGAGCAGCATACCGCGCCAACGCCACCTTCCAGCGTCGCCACCCGCTCTTGCAGAACTGCCACCGTGGGGTTGGTCAGGCGCGAGTAGATATAGCCGACCTCTTGCAGGTTGAACAAAGCGGCCGCGTGATCGGCATCGCGGAACACATAGGCAGTGGTCTGATAGATCGGGGTCTGGCGCGCGCCGGTCGCCGGATCGGGGCGGGCGCCCGCGTGAATTTGCAGCGTATCAAAACCATAGGTGGGGCCGTCGGACATCCGTCACTCTCCTGTTGGGTATAAGCGTTGCAGAATCTCTAGGCGATTGCCGGGCCCGGCACAATGTCCGCGTCAGCGCAGCCACAGCCCCTTGTTCTTGATCACCTTACGGATGGCCTGCTCGCGCTGGGGCAGGTTGTCCCGGTCGAACATGGCGCGGATCTTGGCGCCCTTGCCCTGATAGACCAGCCGTTTCAGCGGGTCGTAGTTCTTAAGCACCTTCTTGACCTTGTTGGGCGCGGCAACGGTTTCCAGCACCTCGACCACCCGGTCGCTTTCGCGGGCATAGAGCAGCGGAAACAGGCGATAGTGGCAACTGACCGAGCCATCCAGCAGGCCCTCGGGCAGAACATCGCGCCCGCCGCCAAGCGCGTGGATGACCAGCGGCAGCGCCGCCTGGTCCAGCCAAGGGTCCAGGTTCTGGCCGGTCAGGGCGGGGATCTCTCCATCCCGGATGGTGCGGGCATAGTCCAGAAACCGCGCGCCGAGTTGGCGGGGGCATTTGTAAAAGAAATAGCCCGCATTGAAATACAGGTACCGCCGCCAGTATTCCGCCGGTTGGGTCGGGTCGATCGAGCTTTGGAAATCCAGCCCGAACCGGTCATAGAGCGCCCGCCAGATGCCGTCGAAGCCAGGCCCGTACAGGGTTGGCTTGGGCCAGGTGCCCTCGACCTTCTGAGATGCGCCGGGCCGGTCGAAATCGAACGGCACGGCGGCCAGGTCGCCGGTGATCAGCGTGTCGGTGTCGAAGAACACGAAGGGCTCACCCTCGGGCAGGGCGGCCAGCGCCTCGATCTTGTTGCCGTAGGGATAGCTTTGGCCGAACACCTCGGACGAAAAGGGCAGGATCTCGGCATCGAGCTGTTTCAGCGCCTTCAAAACATCCTCGTTGCGGATGCTCGGGTCCTGGCTCCAGCGCGGGCCGGGTTGCGGAACGCCAACGAACAGGCGGCCCGAGAACCCGGGCGAACAATGGCGCAGCGAGGCGGCGAACAGGACGGCTTCGTATTGCAGGCGGTTGTTCTGCCCGATGATCAGGATGTTGAATTTCTGCCGGTCTGCCTGCATCTGCGCCTTCCGTTCGGGGCGCTTGCCCGCCCCTTGCCGTTGGTTTCGACCTACAGCATCGCTGAACCCGCGTCAAAACCGTTGACGCCGCGTGTTTGAAATCGGGCCCGGCACGCCCATGTTGATGGGGAGGGCCAGACAGGAGCGCAACATGCGGATCAATGCGGATTTCACCCAGCGGGTGGCGGTGCACTTCGACCAGACCGAGTGGGTGGCTTCGCCCGCCGCCGGGGTCGAGCGCAAGATGCTGGACCGGATCGGCGACGAGGTGGCGCGCGCCACCACCATCGTGCGCTTTGCCCCCGGCAGCGCCTTTGCCGCCCACACCCATGACGGGGGCGAGGAATACCTGGTTCTGGACGGCGTGTTCCAGGACGAGACCGGAGATTTCCCGGTGGGCAGCTATGTCCGCAACCCGCCGACCTCGTCGCATACGCCCTCTGCCAGCCAGGGCGCGACGATCCTGGTCAAACTGCACCAGTTCGACCCGAACGACCGAACCACCGTGCGCCGCTCGATCAACGGTGCGGACCACGTGCCGCTGTTCAAGGACGACCATGAAGCGGTCGAAATGCGCAGTTCGCCGCCGGGTCAGGTCGTGCCGATTGACGCGCCCGGCGGGGCCGAGGTCTTCGTGATCGACGGCGGTTTCACCGAACAAGGCGAGGAATTTGCGCGATGGGACTGGCTGCGGCTGCCGCCCGGAACGCGCACCGAATTGGGGGCAGGACCGGATGGCGCCCGCGTCTGGGTGAAATCAGGGCACCTGTCCGGCATGGTCTGAGGCCGGTTTCGCCTGAAAAACAGGCAAGTGCCGCCAAAAACCGGGTCATTCGGCCCGGTTTTCTCTTTTTTGACCAATTGGCAAATTTTACCAATTGATAAAATTTTTGTTTGTGGCAAGCTGGTCTCAATAACAAACATATCTACAGGGAGTAGAGTGATGGCACAGGGCCAGATGGCACCCGGCATCGTCGCCGGACGGCTTTCCAGCGATGAGCTGACCTCGAATTTCACCGATCTGCATCCGCCTCTGGCGCCGCACGAGGCTGCTGTGGCGGCCGATCGGTGTTATTTCTGCTATGACGCGCCGTGCGTGACGGCCTGCCCGACCGACATCGATATTCCGCTGTTCATCCGGCAGATTCAGGCGGGACAACCGGAATCGGCGGCCAAGACGATCCTCGATCAGAACATTCTGGGCGGCATGTGCGCCCGTGTATGTCCGACCGAAACGCTGTGCGAGGAAGCCTGCGTGCGCGAAACAGCCGAGGGCAAGCCGGTCGAGATCGGGCGCTTGCAGCGGTATGCGACCGACACGCTGATGCAGGCCGGTGTGCACCCGTTCACACGCGTGGCCCCCACCGGCAAGACCGTTGCCGTGATCGGGGCAGGGCCGGCGGGGCTGGCCTGTGCGCATCGGCTGGCGATGTTGGGCCATGACGTGGTTATCCATGAGGCGAAACCCAAACCCGGCGGGCTGAACGAATACGGGATCGCCGCCTACAAGGCGACCAATGACTTTGCCCAGGCCGAGGTGGACTGGCTGCTAAAGATCGGCGGCATCGCGATCGAAACCGGATCGGTCCTGGGCGACACGATCTCGTTGGACGGATTGTTGGAGGCCTACGACGCGGTCTTCCTGTCAATCGGCCTTGCAGGCGTCAACGCCTTGCGCGCGCAAGGGTCGGACAAGGACGGCGTCAGGAATGCTGTCGACTTCATCGCAGATGTTCGGCAAGCATCCGATTTGGCAAAACTGCCGGTAGGCCGAAATGTGGTGATTATCGGCGGTGGAATGACGGCCGTGGATGCCGCGGTGAAATCCAAGCTGCTGGGGGCCGAACATGTGACCATCGCCTATCGCCGCGGTCGTGACGCAATGGGCGCCAGTCGCTACGAACAGGATCTGGCCGCATCCCACGGCGTCCGAATTCTGTGCAACGTCCAGCCCGTTGCCATCCATGGCAACGGAGCGGCGGCCGAGATCGAATTGGAGTATACTGCCACCGTAGATGGCACGTTGACCGGCACGGGCGAAACCATTCGCCTGCCTGCGGATCAGGTTCTGAAGGCCATCGGTCAGACCTTGGATGGTGCTCCGGAAGGTTTGGAACTCGACGGCAACAAGATCGCCGTTGACGCTACCGGCCGCACCTCGGTTCCCGGGGTCTGGGCCGGCGGAGACTGTGCCGCAGGTGGCGAGGATCTGACCGTGACCGCAGTGGCCGAGGGCCGCGATGCCGCGATGGACATTCACGCCAGCCTGAGTGCCTGAGCGAGGCGTCGGCGCGTGAATATGTGTGACAAGACGAAGATGCATCTTCGCATCAGGGAGGCCGGATAAATGGCTGATTTAAAAACGAACTTTCTGGGCATCGAAAGCCCCAACCCCTATTGGCTGGCCTCGGCGCCGCCGACCGACAAGGAATACAACGTCCGCCGCGCCTTCGAGGCCGGATGGGGCGGCGTCGTGTGGAAAACGTTGGGATCCGAAGGGCCGCCGGTGGTCAACGTGAACGGCCCCCGTTACGGGGCGATCTACGGGGCCGACCGGCGTCTGCTGGGCCTCAACAACATCGAACTGATCACCGACCGACCGCTCGAGGTGAACCTCGAGGAGATGGCCCGCGTCAAGGCGGATTACCCGGATCGCGCCCTGATCGCCTCGATCATGGTGCCGTGTGAGGAGGAGGCCTGGAAAGCCATCCTGCCGCGCGTCGCTGAAACCGGCGCCGACGGGATCGAGTTGAACTTCGGCTGCCCGCACGGGATGAGCGAGCGCGGCATGGGCTCGGCCGTGGGGCAGGTGCCCGAATACATCGAAATGGTCACCCGCTGGTGCAAGAAATACTATGACCGCCCGGTGATCGTGAAGCTGACGCCCAACATCACGGACATTCGCAAGCCGGCGGCTGCGGCCAAGAATGGCGGGGCCGATGCGGTGTCGCTGATCAACACGATCAACTCGATCACCAGTGTCAATCTGGACACGTTCAGCCCTGAGCCTTCGATCGACGGCAAAGGCAGCCACGGCGGCTATTGCGGCCCGGCGGTCAAGCCCATCGCCCTGTCGATGGTCTCCGAGATCGCCCGCGCCGAGGCGACCCAAGGCCTGCCGATCTCGGGCATCGGCGGGGTGACCACATGGCGCGACGCGGCCGAGTTCATGGCGCTGGGCTGTGGCACGGTGCAGGTGTGTACCGCGGCGATGACCTATGGGTTCAAGATCATCGACGAACTGACGGCGGGCCTGTCGCAGTGGATGGACGAGAAGGGATACTCCAACGTCTCGGAAATCGTCGGGCGGGCCGTCCCGAACGTGACCGACTGGCAGTATCTGAACCTGAACTACGTCGCCAAGGCCAAGATCGATCAGGATCAGTGCATCAAGTGCGGCCGCTGCTATGCGGCCTGCGAGGATACCAGCCATCAGGCCATTTCGATGTCGCCCGACCGCTTGTTCGAGGTGATCGACGAGGAATGCGTGGCCTGCAACCTGTGCGTGGATGTCTGCCCGGTCGAGGGCTGCATCTCGATGGTGCCGATGGCGGCGGGCGAGGTCGATCCGCGCACCGGCAAGGTGGTTCAGTCGGACTATGCCAACTGGACGACCCACCCGAACAACCCGATGGCCAAGGCCGCCGAGTGACCGGCGTCAGATCACCAAAAGGGGCCGCGCTGCGGCCCTTTTTTCATGGGGTCAGCAATTTACGGTACAGGGTGTCGATGAAAGGCGCGGCCCCTTCGAACGGGTCTTCGTCGCCCAGGATCGCGCGCACCTGAACATCAAAATCCGCATAGTGCTGGGTCAGCGCCCAGATCGAAAAGATCAGGTGATGCGGGTGCAGGCGGGCGATTTTTCCCTGGTCCATCCAGTGCGTCAGAACGGCCGCCTTCTGATCGACCAGCGCCTTCAGATCGTTCGACAGGGCGTCATGGATACGGGGCGCGCCCTGCACCAGCTCGTTCGCGAACAGGCGGCTTTCGCGCGGCAACTCGCGGCTCATCTGCAGCTTGCGCTTGATGTACGAGAGGATCTCCTCCATCGGCTCGCCGTTTTCGTCAAGGTCGTGCAACGGCGCCAGCCAAGTATCTAGCAGTCCGGATAGAAGCGCAGTGTGGATCGCCTCTTTTGACGGGAAATAATACAAAAGGTTCGGCTTGCTCAGCCCTGCTTCGGCCGCGATCTGATCGACGGTCGCCCCGCGAAAGCCGTGGGCCGAAAACACGTTCAGCGCGGCCTCGAGAATCGCGGCGCGGTTCTTTTTCTGAATTCGGGTCGGGGCGCGGTCTTTGGGCATGTATGCAGGGCGTCTCTTTTTCGAACAAGCAGGTGTTGAATATGCCGATTTTTGCATCGGTGCGATGCAATTTCTTGACTGATGTCGAACCCGTGATAGCGTGAGTTTGACCAGATGGTCAAATCAAGACACCAAAAGCGAGCCAAATCGCAAGCAACAGGGAAGACGAACATGGCAGCTCCGGCGCAGAATCTCAGGATCAATGGCGACAGGTTGTGGGACAGCTTGATGGAGATGGCCAAGATCGGGCCGGGCGTGGCCGGCGGCAACAACCGCCAGACCCTGACCGACGAGGATGCCAAGGGCCGCGCGCTGTTCCAGAAATGGTGCGAAGAGGCCGGCTGTACCATGGGCCTTGACCAGATGGGCAACATGTTCGCCATACGCCCCGGCACCGACCCCGATGCGCTGCCGGTCTATGTCGGTTCGCACCTGGATACGCAGCCGACGGGCGGCAAGTATGACGGGGTGCTGGGGGTTCTGGGCGCGCTTGAGATCATCCGCACCCTGAACGATCTGGGCATCAAGACCAAACACCCGATCGTGGCCACCAACTGGACCAACGAAGAGGGCACGCGCTTCGCCCCCGCCATGCTGGCTTCGGGCGTGTTCGCGGGGATGCACACGCAGGACTGGGCCTATGACCGCGAGGATGCCGAGGGCAAGAAATTCGGCGACGAATTGCAGCGCATCGGCTGGCGCGGCGACGAAGAGGTCGGGGCCCGCAAGATGCATGCCTTCTTTGAGTTGCATATCGAACAGGGCCCGATCCTCGAGGCCGAGGGCAAGGATATCGGCGTCGTCACCCATGGGCAGGGCCTCAGCTGGACCCAGGTGACCGTGACCGGCAAAGACGCGCATACCGGATCGACCCCGATGCCGATGCGCAAGAACGCCGGGCTGGCGATGGCGCGCATTCTTGAAAAGGTGGACGAGATCGCCTGGTCGCACGCGCCTCATGCCGTGGGGGCTGCCGGGCATATCGACGTCTATCCGAACTCGCGCAACGTGATCCCGGGCAAGGTGGTGTTCACGGTCGATTTCCGCTCGCCCGAGTTGGATGTCATCAAGGACATGGAGAACCGCCTGCGCGTCGCCGCCGAGGACATCGTGGATGAGATGGGCCTGCAGGTCGAGTTTGAGAAGGTCGGCGGGTTCGACCCGGTGAAATTCGACGAAACCTGCGTCGCCGCCGTGCGCAACGCGGCCGAGCGGCTGGGCTATTCGCACACCAACATCATCTCGGGCGCGGGGCATGATGCCTGCTGGATCAACCGCGTGGCGCCGACCGCGATGGTGATGTGCCCCTGCGTGGATGGCCTGAGCCACAACGAGGCCGAGGAAATCAGCAAGGAATGGGCAACCGCCGGGGCGGATGTTCTGTTCCACGCGGTCGTCGAAACCGCCGAGATCGTGGAGTAGCCGGGGCCGCGCGCCCTCAATCCACCGGAAAACCAAGAGAGGCGCAACAGACGCGCCCGCAGGGAGTTGAACATGAGCACAGTCATCAAGAACGGAACCGTCGTCACTGCGGATCTGACCTACAAGGCCGACGTCAAGATCGAAGGCGGCGTGATCACCGAGATCGGGCCAGATCTGAAGGGGGACGAGCAACTGGACGCGACCGGCTGTTACGTCATGCCCGGCGGGATCGACCCGCACACGCATCTGGAAATGCCGTTCATGGGAACCTATTCCAGCGATGACTTCGAAAGCGGCACCCGCGCGGCGCTGGCCGGCGGCACGACCATGGTGGTGGATTTTGCCCTGCCGAACCCGGGCGAAAGCCTGCTGGATGCGCTCAAACGCTGGGACAACAAATCGACCCGCGCCAATTGCGATTATTCCTTCCACATGGCCGTGACGTGGTGGGGCGAACAGGTGTTCGACGATCTGAAAACCGTGATCGAACAGCGGGGCATCAACACCTTCAAGCATTTCATGGCCTACAAAGGCGCCCTGATGGTCAATGACGACGAGCTGTTTGCCTCGTTCAAGCGGCTTGCCGAGCTGGGCGGGATCGCGATGGTCCATGCCGAGAACGGCGACGTGGTGGCCGAGTTGCAGGCCAAGCTGCTGGCCGAAGGCAATACCGGCCCCGAGGCCCATGCCTATTCGCGTCCGCCGCAGGTCGAGGGCGAGGCCACCAACCGCGCCATCATGATCGCCGACATGGCCGGGGTGCCGCTCTATGTGGTGCACACCTCGTGCGAAGAGGCGCATGAGGCCATCCGCCGGGCTCGGATGCAGGGCAAGCGCGTCTGGGGCGAGCCGCTGATCCAGCACCTGACGCTGGACGACAGCGAATATGCGCATCCCGATTGGGATCACGCCGCGCGCCGGGTAATGAGCCCGCCGTTCCGCAACAAACAGCATCAGGACAGCCTGTGGGCGGGGCTTCAGTCGGGCTCGCTGAGCGTGGTGGCCACCGACCACTGCGCCTTCACGACCGAGCAGAAACGGTTCGGCGTGGGCGATTTCACCAAGATACCCAACGGCACGGGCGGCCTTGAGGATCGGATGCCGATGCTGTGGACTCATGGCGTGGCGACCGGGCGGCTGACGCCGAACGAATTCGTTGCCGTAACTTCAACAAATATCGCCAAGATACTGAACTGCTATCCGAAAAAGGGTGCCGTGCTGGTGGGCGCGGATGCCGATCTGGTGGTGTGGGACCCGGAAAAGACCAAGACCATCAGCGCGGCGACGCAGCAGTCGGCGATCGACTACAACGTGTTCGAGGGGCACGAGGTCAAGGGCCTGCCGCGCTTTACCCTGACCCGTGGACAGGTCGCGGTGCATGATGGCGAGATCCGAACGCAGGAAGGCCACGGCAAATTCGTCGCGCGCGAGGCCAACACTACCGTGAACAAAGCGCTGAGCACCTGGAAAGAGCTAACCGCCCCGCGCCCGGTGGAGCGGTCAGGCATACCGGCGACGGGGGTGTGATGCGCGAAGGTTACCGAACGGGCGAAAAAGCCAAAACTTCAAGGCAGTAGGATGACATCGGAAAGCAATACCCAGCCCGTGATCGAGGCAAAGAATCTCGACCTGACCTTCCAGACCAATGACGGACCAGTGCACGCCCTCAAGGACGTGAACCTGGCGATCGACAAGGGCGAATTCGTCAGTTTCATCGGCCCTTCGGGCTGCGGCAAGACAACCTTTCTGCGCTGTGTCGCTGCGCTGGAGACACCTACGGGCGGCACGCTGACCGTCAACGGCATGACCCCGGACGAGGCTCGCCGAAACCGGGCCTATGGCTATGTGTTTCAGGCGGCGGGCCTGTACCCGTGGCGGACCATCGCCAAGAACATCAAACTGCCGCTCGAGATCATGGGATATTCGGCGCAGGAGCAGGAAGAACGTGTGAATAACGTTCTGGAACTTGTTGATCTTGCAGGTTTTGGTGGAAAATTCCCCTGGCAGCTTTCGGGTGGGATGCAGCAACGGGCCAGCATCGCCCGGGCACTGGCCTTCGACGCCGATATTCTGTTGATGGATGAGCCTTTCGGCGCACTGGACGAGATCGTGCGCGATCACCTCAACGAACAGCTTCTGGCGCTGTGGGCGCGCACCGGCAAGACGATTGGGTTTGTCACCCACTCGATCCCCGAGGCGGTGTATCTGAGCACCAAGATCGTGGTGATGAGCCCGCGCCCCGGGCGGATTACCGATGTTATCGACAGCCCGCTGCCTAGGGAACGGCCGCTGGACATCCGCGACACGCCCGAATTCATAGAGGTCGCGCATCGCGTGCGCGAAGGGCTGCGCGCCGGGCACGGGGACGATGTGTGATGGGCAGGGATGACATCAGACGCGCGACCGAGGCGGATGTGCCGGCCTGCGCGGCGGTGGTCTCGGCCTGGGTCCGCCAGACCGAGTGGATGACGGATGAATTGCCCCAGCAGGAATTGGAGTCGCTGATCGTGCAGGCCTTCCCGGACCGCGAGATGTGGGTCGTGGGCGAACCCGTCGATTGCTACATGTCGGTCGATCCCGCGGCGCAGAAGGTCGGGGCGCTGTATTGCCTGCGGACCAGGCAGGGCATCGGCAAGCGCCTGCTGGACCGGGCAAAACAGGGGCGCAGCTTTCTGTGGCTGACGGCCCATCAACCGAATGTCGCCGCGCAACGGTTCTATCGCCGAGAGGGTTTTGTCGAAACCGGGACCGAGGCCGCAACGCCGCCCGAGACCGTCCCCGTGGTGCGGATGGAGTGGCACGCATGAAGCAGCTTGTTGCCGTTCTGACCGTTCTGTTGGCCATCGTCGTCATCTGGTACGCGGCCTGCATTCCGATGAACATCAAGGGCGTTCTGACCGAACAGGAACGGGCCGGGGCCGAAGTGGTTCCGCCCTCGGCCAAAGACCGCCGCGACATGGGGGAAATCGGCCTGGCGCTGCGCAACAGCTTTGCCATTCCGGCGACCTGGGCGCAGGACCGGCCGCGTCTGCCCGCGCCGCATCAGGTGGGCATCGAGCTGTGGGAGACCACGGTTCAGAAGAAGATCACCTCGAAACGGTCGCTGGTCTATCACGGCTGGGTGACGCTCAGCGCGACGATTCTTGGCTTTGCCATCGGCACGGGGCTGGGCATCCTGCTGGCGGTGGGGATCGTGCACAGCCGGGTGATGGACCTGTCGGTCATGCCCTGGGCCATCGTCAGCCAGACCATTCCCATCATCGCGTTGGCGCCGATGATCATCGTGGTGCTGTATTCGATCGGCATTCAGGGGATCATCCCCAAGGCGGTGATCTCGGCCTATCTGAGCTTCTTCCCGGTGGTCGTGGGCATGGTCAAGGGCCTGCGCAGTCCTGACGCGATGCAGTTGGACCTGCTGCGCACCTATAATGCAAGCAACGGGCAGGCGTTCTGGAAACTGCGCCTGCCGGCCTCGATGCCCTATCTGTTCGCCTCTCTCAAGATCGGGATCGCCGCGTCGCTGGTGGGGGCCATCGTCGGCGAACTGCCGACCGGCGCCGTGGCGGGGCTGGGCGCGCGTCTGCTGGCCGGCAGCTACTACGGCCAGACGGTGCAGATCTGGTCGGCGCTGTTTGCCGCGGCCATTCTTGCGGCCTGCCTGGTGGGCCTGCTGGGCCTGATCGAGCGGGCGGTGTTGAAACGCATGGGGATGGCGCAATGATGATGGTCGGTCTTGCAATCCTTTTGTGGCTGGCCGGTTGGTGGCTAAACACCCGCCTTGCCAGCGGAACCTATGCCGACGCGCGGGCGGTGCGCATTCTTGCGCCGCTGATCTTCGGTCTGACCGTCATCGGGGTGTGGGAATTGCTGGTGCGCGGGCTCGAGGTGCCTCTGGTCATCCTGCCCGCGCCTTCGGTGATCTGGGACCGGTTCTGGGACAGCCTGCCGATCCTGTGGGCCGATTTCGTGCAGACCATCATCAAAGGCGCGCTCAGCGGCTATGTCATCGGGTGCGGCGCCGCCTTCCTGATGGCAATCGCCGTGGACCGGTGGGACTTCCTGCGCCTGGGCCTGCTGCCGGTGGGCAATTTCGTGGCCGCGCTGCCGATCGTGGGTACCGCGCCGATCCTTGTAATGTGGTTCGGGTTCGACTGGCATTCGAAGGCTGCTGTGGTCGTGGTGATGGTCTTTTTCCCGATGCTGGTGAACACGGTGGCCGGCCTGCGCGAGGCCACCGCAATGCAGCGCGACCTGATGGAGACCTATGCCGCAACCTATTGGCAAAGCTTTCTGAAGCTGCGGCTGCCCGCGGCCATGCCGTTTATTTTCAACGGGTTGAAAATTTCCACCACGCTGGCCCTGATCGGCGCTATCGTGGCAGAGTTCTTCGGCTCGCCCACCTTGGGCATGGGGTTCCGGATCTCGACCAGTGTCGGGCAATTGTCGCTGGACATGGTCTGGGCGGAAATCGTGGTCGCGGCACTGGCCGGAACCGCGTTCTATGGTCTGGTCGCCATGATCGAGAAATTGGTGACCTTCTGGCACCCGTCACAACGCAGTTAAGCGGAACAACAATTCAACAGACCCCGAAAACGGGGCAGCACTAGCAACTAGGAGAAGATGAAGATGAACAAGCTACTGACCGGGGCCATAGCCGCCCTAGGATTCGCCGCAAGTTCGGCCTTTGCCGCAGACGAGGTGACGCTGCAGTTGAAATGGGTCACCCAAGCCCAGTTCGCGGGCTACTACGTCGCCAAGGACAAGGGGTTCTACGAAGAAGAGGGGCTGGACGTCACCATCCTGCCCGGCGGCCCCGACATCGCGCCCACGCAGGTGATCGCGGGCGGTGGCGCTGATGTCACCGTGGAATGGATGCCCGCCGCGTTGGCCGCACGCGAAAAGGGCCTGCCGCTGGTAAACATTGCGCAGCCCTTCAAGAGCTCGGGCATGATGCTGACCTGCTGGAAGGACGCGGGCATTTCCTCGCCCGAGGACCTCAAGAACCGCACGCTGGGCGTCTGGTTCTTCGGCAATGAATTCCCGTTCATGAGCTGGATGAGCCAGCTGGGCATCGACACCGGCGGCAAGAGCGAGAACGGCGTCGAGGTTCTGAAGCAGGGCTTCAACGTCGACCCGCTGCTGCAGCGTCAGGCCGATTGCATCAGCACCATGACCTACAATGAATACTGGCAGGTGATCGACGCCGGCGTCAGCCCCGACGAACTGGTGACCTTCAAGTATGAAGACCAGGGCGTTGCCACGCTGGAAGATGGCCTGTACGTGCTTGAAGAAAACCTCAGCGACCCGGCCTTCGTCGACAAGATGGAACGCTTTGTGCGCGCTTCGATGAAAGGCTGGAAATACGCCGAGGAGAACCCGGACGAAGCCGCCGAAATCGTGTTGGAGAACGATGCGACCGGTGCTCAGACCGAGGAACACCAGAAGCGCATGATGGGCGAAATCGCCAAGCTGACCGCCGGTTCGAATGGCGCGTTGGATCCGGCTGATTTCGAGCGCACGGTGAACACGCTGCTGGCCGGCGGCTCGGACCCGGTGATCACTAAAAAGCCCGAAGGCGCGTGGACCAGCCAGATCACGGATGCAGCCCTGAACTGATTGGCTGTACCATGGCAACAATTCAGCGCGGCCCCCTGTGGGCCGCGTTTGTTTTTGCGGATGTCGGAATTTAACTGTCTTCAGAGGCAGTTTCCTCTATTATTCCTGTAAGATTTTGCGATCCCTACGAAAATTGGTGGATTTGGGAATAAAATGCAGGATTTTGCATCACAATTCAGCCAAGCAGGCCACCTGATCCTGACCGGGGATCCGGACCTTTGGGCGATCGTGACGCTGTCGCTGCAAGTTTCGGTGCTGGCTGTGTTGATTTCAGCCGTGATCGGGATGCCGGTTGGCGCGGCCTTGGCGGTGTCCCGCTTTCCCGGACGGCGCGCGTTGATAATTCTGATGAACGCTCTGATGGGCTTTCCTCCGGTTGTCGTCGGCCTGCTGGTCTACCTGATGCTGTCCCGTTCGGGCCCGCTGGGCGTGCTGGAGCTTTTGTACACCCCGACCGCCATGATCATCGCCCAAACAGTGCTGGTGACCCCGATCGTCGCGGCGTTGACGCGGCAGGTGATCGAGATGCTGGCCGAGGAATATTCGGAACAGTTGCGTTCGTTGGGAGTGTCGCGGCTGGCGTCTGTTCCCGTGCTGTTGTGGGATGCGCGTCTGGCGTTGGTGACTGCATTGCTGGCCGGGTTCGGACGAGCCATCGCCGAAGTCGGCGCGGTGATTATCGTCGGCGGCAACATCAACCATGTGACACGGGTCATGACGACGACGATTGCGTTGGAGACCTCGAAGGGAAATCTGGCCCTGGCGCTGGCCTTGGGGACGATCCTGATCGGAATTGCCGTGGCCGTGAATGCGGCAGTCAGCGCCCTGACGCTTCGGGCCGAGCAGGAAGGGTTGCGCCATGCGTGATCTGATGCCAGAAATGCCCAATTGTCTGCAGGCCGATGGGCTGCGAGTGGAACGCAATGGCAAGCTGTTGCTGGATGTCCCGCAGCTGATGATGGATGGTCCGGGGCCGACTTTGATCCTTGGGCCGAACGGTGCTGGCAAAAGCCTGCTGCTGCGTTGCCTGCATGGTTTGATCAAGGCGGATGCGGGGCAGGTTCTGCAGGATGGCGGAGTTCTGAATGCGGCCCACAAGGCCCGGCAGGCCATGGTGTTTCAGCAACCGGTTCTGCTGCGCCGCTCGGTGTCTGCCAATCTGGATTTTGTTTTGAAACGGCTGGGGCTCGGCAGGGCTGCTCGGAAAAACCGGATCCAAGAACTTCTGGCCGAAGGAGGGCTTGAGACCAAGGCCCGGCAGTCGGCGCGCTCGCTGTCGGGTGGCGAGGCACAGCGTCTAGCCATCCTTCGCGCGCTTGCGCTTGGCCCCGAGACCCTGTTCCTGGACGAACCCACCAGCGCCCTTGATCCTGCGGCGACCCAAATGATCGAGGCGATGATCCTGCGCGCCTCGGCCCGGGGTGTGCGGATCGTGATGGTTACCCACGACGTCGGGCAAGCCCGTCGGCTGGCGGCGGATATCGTGATGATGCAGGGCGGACGCGTGGTCGAGCATGGCGCCGCCAAACAGGTGCTGGAAGCGCCACAATGTCAGGCCTCGCGCCAGTATCTGGCGGGCTGGCTGGTCACATAACAACAACCGGAGGCAATCCATGTTTCGCGCAGCAATCAAAAGCGCAATGATCCTGTTCGGGCTGTTCGCCGGTCCGGCGGCGGCCGAAGAACCATTCATTGTCGTGCAGTCCACGACATCGACCCAGAATTCCGGCCTTCTGGACTTTATCCTTCCAGGGTTCGAGGCGGAAAGCGGGATAGATGTCCGTGTTGTCGCCGTGGGGACGGGGCAGGCGATCCGAAACGCGATCAACGGCGACGGTGACGTTCTGCTGGTGCATGCCAAGCCGGCGGAAGAGCAATTCGTGGCCGACGGCTGGGGTGTCGAGCGGCGGGACGTGATGTACAACGATTTCGTCTTGGTGGGGCCGAAATCGGACCCGGCCAAGATCAAAGGCGGCGACGACGCGGTGGCCGCGTTGGCAGCGATCGCGCAGGCCAAAGCTCCGTTCGCGTCGCGCGCTGATGACAGCGGGACCCACAAGGCGGAGAAGGCTCTTTGGAGCCTGTCCGGAACGGACCCGACCTTGTCGTCGGGCGAGTGGTACCGCGAGACCGGATCGGGCATGGGCGCAACGCTCAACCTTGCTGCGGGCATGGATGCCTATGCCCTGACCGATAGGGCCACATGGCTGTCGTTCGGCAACAAGGGAAACCTCGAGATCCTGGTCGAAGGCGATCCACGGCTGTTCAATCAATACGGCGTAATTCTGGTGAACCCCGAAAAGCATCCGCGGGTCCGGGCGGCCGCGGGAAGAAGGTTCATCGACTGGCTCACTGGCCCCGACGGTCAGGAAGCAATTGCGGCGTACAAATTGAACGGAGAGCAACTCTTTTTTCCGAACGCGCAGCAATAGGGCCGGTCAGTCACTTGCGCCGTTGTGATGGATCTGTCCCAAGCCGGACAGATCGTATCCGCCCAATTCATCGGCGCGACGCCTGAATTTGTCTGTACCCAGAAAAGTCAGTAGTTTCTGCATCGGGGGATCGAAACAGGACCGCCGCCAGATGGCGAGGTCGAGACGTTCGGAGTGGGTCGGAATGAAGCCCAACCCGTAGAGACGCGCCAAGGCTCCGATGCCGAACCCTGCCTCGGCCTTCCGGTCGTGCAGGGCGATTGCCAGTTCCTCTTCGGTGCGGGCACAAGTCGGCAGGGCGTCAAGATCGGCGCGGCTCAGGCCGCAGCTCTCCAACTGGGCATCGAACAAGTGCTGACTGGCGGCACTGTCCTGGCGCAGAACGATACGGCGGCCTTTCAGATCACCAAAATCGGAAATTCCCTGAACCTCGGGGGCCAGCAACAGGCCGCGCTGGCGGCTTGCGACCTCGTACAGAACCACGGGCGCCTCTCCCAGCGCATCGCGGACGGAATTGACGTTGAACCCGCCCGGTTCATGGATGTGCAGTACCGCGGCCTGTGCGTCACGTCGCGCAAGGCGGTTCAGCCCGTCGAATGAGCCGTCGTAATAGGTGGCCAACCCCGAGCCGCTTTCGCGGAGCGCCCAATCCAAAAGGGGGTCATGGCTACCAGCCACGATGTCGGGCAGGGGCGGTTTGACCGTGTCCGGCCCAGTACGCGACGCATTGAGCCAGGCCAGTACCTCGGCCCGGGGAAAGAGAAGTTTTCCCATCGCTTTCACGCAGGGCACTTCGCCCGAAGACGCCAGATCATAGGCCTTGCGTTCGCCAATGCGCAGCAGGTCCGCCAACTCTCGTGTGGTCAGGAATTCGGACATTCAGTCTAGTCGCACCGAGGAGCCGGTCTGTGTCTCGGCGGCTGAGTGTCCGAGTTGCTTCAAAACCATCGGTGCGGCCGCAGTTATGACGACCATTGCGGCGGCAGCTGCAAGAAAGGCTTTCATCTTATCCTCCGGCTTAGTCTGCGGGCGCCGTCGCGCTGCGCAGAAACTCAATCAGGTCAGTGCGGTCCTGCTCCTGCGCGATCCGCTGCATCGGCATCTTCGATCCCGGAATGTAGTGGTCCGGTCCCTGATCGAAAAGAGCGTTTATCGTCTGTTCGTTCCAAACGATATCAGACCCTTTCAGCGTTTCCGAGTAGATGTATCCGGGCAGTGTCCCGGCCTGACGCCCGAATACGCCATGCAGGGTCGGTCCGGCCCGGCGCTGATCGTCCGGCGTAAGGCTGTGGCAGATTGAGCATTTCCGGGCGAACTGCCGTTCTCCGTTTTGCATTTCGCCGGGGTCCTTCAGGAAACTCGGCTCTTGGCTGGTCATCCGTTCCTGTGACCCCAGCGCGGCCACCGGCCAGCTGTACATGGCCTGATCCAGCCCGCCTGCGTACAGGTTCTCTCCATCGGGGGAAAAGGCCAGTGCCCAGACCGGGCCGCGTAGCGTTGC
Organism: Ruegeria sp. CH5; assembly: GCF_056537025.1. Lineage (NCBI taxonomy): Bacteria > Pseudomonadati > Pseudomonadota > Alphaproteobacteria > Rhodobacterales > Roseobacteraceae > Ruegeria > Ruegeria sp. CH5. The sequence goes on from NZ_JBQFQT010000001.1 coordinate 217,211, forward strand.
CCGAAAATCCTGCGCAATCCGCCAGTTCTGCGTGTCGATGACCATGATGTAGCCCTCACCATCGCCCACCGCCAGCAGTGACCGATCCGGGCTGAGGGCGAGCGCAAGGATCGGGCGGCGGTCCAACGTGAAATCACGCTCGGCTCCGGTGGTCAGGTCCAGAATGCGGGTCACGCCATCGACCGCGCCATATGCGATCCAACCGTCTTGCGCGTTCAGGACCAGTTCGTTGATGCCGAAACCATGCTCGACCAGTCGCGCGGTTTCGGCCCCGGTCGTCACGTCCCAGACCCGCAAGCTGCCGTCGACCCCGGCGGAGTACAGCGACCGCCCGTCCGGCGCGAAGGCCACCGCGTTGACGCCGCTGCCTGTAGGGCCCAGCAACTTGCGCACACCGCCCTCGGTGGGCCAAAGGCCGATGGTCCCGTCCCAGCTGGCAGTCGCGACTAGGGTCTTTGAGGCGGCAATCCCGACAACCTTGCCCTTGTGCTGGCCAACGACCTGTCCACCGGGCCAACGGCGCAGGGTAAAGTCGTCGCCGGCCGAATAGATCGCCGTGCCGTTGAACACCACCGCGTTCACGGCAGCCTCGTGACCTTCCAGCCAGTCCGGCTGCTGCCCGGACCACAGGCCCACGGAATTGTCGAAACTGGCGGTGGCAATGCGTCCGTCCGGGGCTGTGGCGATGTCCATGATCGGTCCGCCATGGCCCTTGAGCGTGTAGAAATCCGCCGCCAGCGGCAGCGGCAGCGGCAGCAGGGCCAGCGCCAAAGCCAGCCCGCGCATCTATTCGGCAGGCGAGGCCGCGCCGTCGCTGGCCTCCTGTGCCTTTACCTCTTCCAGCCACAGCGAATGGTGCTCGCGCGCCCATTGCTCTTCGACCTCGCCGGTACCCATGGCGTCAAACGCGCCCTCCATGCCGACCGAGCCGAGGTAGATATGGGCCAGGATGATGGCGATGAAGGCATAGGCGACCATGACGTGCCAGATCTGGGCATATTGCATCTCTTCCTGCGGAGACATCTGCGTGGGCAAGTCCAACCCCATCAGTTGGGGCAACCCGGTCGCGTTGGCGATCGCAAACGTCTTGGCGAACATCGGAAGTTCGAACGGGAACAGCAGCGACAGGCCCGACAGGCTGATCGAGACGCCAAGCAGGATGCACAGCCAGAAAATGATCTTTTGACCAGCGTTGAATTTCTTGGCCGGGGGGTGGCTGCCCTTGGTGAACAATCCGCCGCCCGCCGCCAGCCATTTCAGGTCGGTCCGGTTGGGGATGTTGTGGGCGATCCAGTTCACGGTGATCATGAGCAATCCCAGCATGAAGGCCCAGGCCAGATTGTTGTGCAACCACTTGCAGCCTTGCGCGATGGTGGCGAACCCTTCCTTGCCGAACAATGGGATCAGGAAATCTCGGCCGTAGAGCGTCAGCAGGCCGGTCAATCCAAGTATCAGGAACGAGCCGGCAAACAGCCAGTGCCCGAACCTTTCAAATCCTGAAAACCGTGTGACCGTGCGGCCCGTTTTCTCGCCGTCGATGCGGATGCGGCCGCGGATCAGGAAAAACAGCAGCAGAACGACCAGCATCCCGCCCAGAATATAGGTTCCGTATTCGCGCAGGGGACCGGTGCGGAAAGTCCACCACCACATGCCGCCGTCCTGGATCAGTACGCCGGCAGCAGGCCCCTTGGTCGAAACGGTCACATCGGCTGAGCCATAGCGGATGGCGCGATACACATCACTGTCTGAGGCTACGCCGCGCGTGCCCAACTGACCCAGCAGCCCTTCGGCATTGCCTTGCCCGGTATTCTGTGCGCGATAGCTGTTGTCGACCTTCTCGCCGCGTTGCCGGGCCAGAATATCCTCGAGCGTCGTGGCGCCACCGGTCTGCGCGCGCGGGGCAGCGGCTGGTTCGTCTGTGCCGGTCGTGTCCTGTGCAAGCGCGCCGTGCGCGATCCCAAGTGTCAACGTCAAAGCCAGAAAAATGCGCAGCATCGGAACCTCGGTATCAATCCAAAATCGGGTGACCCACCGGGGCGGGTCACCCGTGTTGTCAGGCTGAGGTCTCAGCCGTCCTTCTGGTCGTAGGCCGTGCCCCAACCCCAGGCGCCCGAGCCGAAACCGCGCGCCACGACGCGTTCGCGGTAGATGGCCGAGACCACGTCGCCGTCACCGGCGAGCAGGGCTTTGGTCGAACACATCTCGGCGCAGATGGGCAGTTTGCCCTCGGCGATCCGGTTGCGGCCGTATTTGGCGAACTCTGCGGTCGAGTGCGTTTCTTCGGGACCGCCGGCGCAGAAGGTACATTTGTCCATCTTGCCGCGCGATCCGAAGTTGCCGGCCTGCGGGTATTGCGGCGCGCCGAACGGGCACGCATAGAAGCAATAGCCGCAGCCGATGCACAGGTCCTTGGAGTGCAGGACGACGCCTTCTTCGTTCTGATAGAAGCAGTCGACCGGGCACACAGCCATGCAGGGCGCATCCGAACAATGCATGCAGGCGACCGAGATCGAACGTTCACCCGGTTTGCCGTCGTTGATCGTCACCACCCGGCGGCGGTTGATGCCCCAAGGGACCTCGTGTTCGTTCTTGCACGCGGTCACGCATGCGTTGCACTCGATGCAGCGTTCAGCGTCGCAGAGAAACTTTGCTCTAGCCATTGTCGTCCTCCTTACGCTGCCCAGATCTTGCAGAGAGTCGCTTTGGTCTCCTGCATCTGGGTCACTGAATCATAGCCATAGGTCTGGGCGGTGTTGGTGCTTTCACCCAGCACGTACGGGTCGGCGCCTTTCGGGTATTTCTCCCTCAGGTCCGCGCCCTGGAAATGGCCGCCAAAGTGGAAGGGCATGAAGGCCACGCCGGCACCGACCCTTTCGGTCAGCATCGCCATCACCTTGACCTTGCCGCCCTCAGGACCTTCGACCCAGACCTGCGATCCGTCGCGAATGCCAAGGTTGTTGGCGTCACGCGGATTGATCTCGACGAACATGTCCTGCTGCAGCTCGGCCAGCCACGGGTTCGACCGTGTCTCGTCACCGCCACCTTCATATTCGACCAGACGACCTGACGTTAGGATTATCGGGTAATCCTTTGAAAAGTCGTTCTTCTGGATCGAAGCATACAAGGTCGGAAGGCGATAGGCCTGACGGTCCTCGTAGGTGGGATAGTCGGCCACCAGATCGCGCCGCGGCGTGTACAGCGGCTCGCGGTGCAGCGGGATCGGATCCGGGAAGGTCCAAACCACGGTGCGGGCCTTGGCGTTGCCGAAGGGCGCACAGCCATGCTTGATGGCCACCCGCTGGATACCGCCTGACAGGTCGGTCTTCCAGTTGGTCTTGGGCCCGGCCACGGCGTCGATGGCCGCACGTTCTTCGGCCGTCAGGTCGCCATCCCAGCCCAGATCCATCAGCATCTGCATCGTGAACTCGGGGTATCCGTCCTGGATTTCCGAGCCGACGCTGTAGACCCCTTCGGCCAGCAGGTTCTGACCGTCACGCTCGACGCCGAAACGTGCGCGGAAGGTCAGGCCGCCCTCGGCCACCGGTTTGGACATGTCATAGAGGTTTGGCGTCCCCGGATGCCCCATCTCGGCGGTGCCCCAGCAGGGCCACGGCAGACCGTAGTATTCGCCGTCATTCGGACCGCCCACGGCCTGCAGCGTCGTTCTGTCGAACGTGTGCTGGTTGGCCATATGGCTTTTGATCCGCTCTGGCGACTGCCCCGTGTAGCCGATCGTCCACAGCCCCGCGTTGAACTCGCGCGTGATGCTTTCGACATTCGGGGTTTCGGGGTCCTCCATCTCGATATTGCGGAAGAGCCGGTCGGCCCAGCCGAACTTGTTGGCGAACTTGGCCATGATGACCTCGTCCGGCAGGCTTTCGAACAGCGGATCGACCACCTTGTCGCGCCACTGCAACGACCGGTTTGATGCCGTGACCGAGCCACGGGTTTCGAACTGCGTACAGGCCGGCAGCAGATAGACGCCATCGGTCCGGTCATGCAGGACCGCGGAAACGGTTGGATACGGGTCGATCACGACCAGCATGTCCAACTTTTCCATCGCCGTCTTCATTTCGACCATCCGGGTCTGCGAGTTGGGCGCGTGGCCCCACAGAACCATGGCGCGGACGTTGTTGGGCTGATCCATGTTCTCGGGATCTTCCAGAACACCGTCGATCCAGCGCGAAACCGGGATGCCCCGTTCGTTCTGCAGCGACTTGTCCTTGCCGTCCTTGTCCTTGACCATTGCGAACTGGCCAGCCAGCCACTCCGGTTCCTCGCCCCAGACGCGGGCCCAGTGACCCCATGCGCCTGCGGACAGGCCGTAATAGCCGGGCAGGGTGTGGGACAGAACGCCCAGATCGGTTGCGCCCTGCACGTTGTCATGGCCGCGGAAGATGTTCGTACCGCCGCCAGAGGTGCCCATGTTGCCCAACGCCAGCTGCAGCACGCAATAGGCGCGCGTGTTGTTGTTGCCGTTGGTGTGCTGGGTGCCGCCCATGCACCAGATTACGGTGCCGGGACGGTTGTTGGCCAGCGTCCGCGCCACGCGCTTGAGCTGCGATCCCGGCACGCCGGTGACGCGCTCGGTCTCTTCGGGGGTCCAGTTGGCGACCTCCTCGCGGATCTGGTCCATGCCCCAGACACGGGTGCGGATGAACTCTTTGTCTTCCCAGCTGTTGTCGAAGATGTGCCACAGGATGCCCCAGATCAGCGCCACGTCGGTGCCGGGGCGGAAGCGGACATATTCGTCGGCATGGGCCGCGGTGCGCGTAAAGCGCGGGTCGCACACGATCAGCGGGGCGTTGTTCTGCTCTTTCGCGCGCAGAACATGCAGCAGCGAGACGGGGTGCGCCTCGGCCGGGTTGCCGCCGATGATAAAGATCGCCTTGGAATTGTGGATGTCGTTGTAGCTGTTGGTCATGGCGCCGTAGCCCCATGTATTCGCAACACCCGCAACGGTGGTCGAGTGGCAGATCCGCGCCTGGTGGTCCACGTTGTTGGTGCCCCAGTAGGCCGCGAATTTGCGGAACAGATAGGCCTGTTCGTTGTTGTGCTTGGCCGAACCCAGCCAATAGACGCTGTCAGGTCCGCTTTCCTCGCGGATGCTCATCATGCCGTCGCCGATCTCGTCGATCGCCTGTTCCCAGCTGATGCGCTTCCACTCGCCACCCTCTTTCTTCATCGGGTATTTCAGGCGGCGTTCGCCATGGGCGTGTTCACGGACAGCGGCACCCTTGGCACAGTGAGCGCCCAAGTTGAACGGGCTGTCCCAACCGGGTTCCTGCCCGATCCAGACGCCGTTCTGCACTTCGGCAACCACGGTACAGCCGACCGAGCAATGCGTGCAGACGGATTTGATGTTCTCGACAGCCGTGTTGGCTGCGGTCTGGGCGCTGGCGGGCGACACGGTTCCACCCGTGGCGCTGATCGCGGCCAGGCCGCCGATCGTCAGGCCCGAGCCACGCAGGAACGCGCGGCGATCGACGCTCTTTTCGCCGATTTGGGACAGGATACTTGTCCGCTGGGGGCGTCTCGCAACCCCGTTGGTCTTTTTCCTAAGCATTTCCTTCCTCCCTTGCTGGCCATGTTGACCATGGCTGGCTTGGTGTTTCGAAATCGACGTCAGGGCCAATCGCAACCGTCAGCCGAGTGTGACCACGTCCGGACCGATGCCGGGCGTCGTCGGGGCGGCCTAGAAGCGCGCGCTGTCGAAATAGGCGCGGGTATGCGCCGTGTCCTGAATGCGGGTCTCGTCCGAGGGTTGCTCGGCCGCTTCGGCCTCGGTTCCCAGGCTGGCCGCTGCAACGGCTGCCGGGGCCGCGGTGCCCGCCAGTTTCAGGAAGTCGCGGCGGCTGGCGCCGGTCTCCTTGGTCTTGCTCATGGGATCCTCCTTTCCCATTTGCGGTTCAGCGCCCGCCGGGGCGCCAGCGAATGACGGCCGCCTAGTGCGTCGTCATGCGGAAGGCCTCGCGTTCGATCTCCATGAAGACCCGGCCGGCGGTGCCGACCGAGGCATAGAGAACCGAATGTTCGGCTGCTTCCAGGTCCGAGAAAAAGTGCTCGGCCCAGGGGCCGATATGCTTGTTCCAGAACGTCTTTTGATCTTCCAACGCGGCCGGGCCGCCGAAACGGCCGACGATCATGCCGCCCATCATCTCCATCAACGAGGCGATGTTGTCTTCGGGTTCGAACACGTTTGCCGCCCGGGTAATGCCCCGCGCCGCCATGTCGTTGCGCAGCTGCGCCAGCGGTTTCTCGTTCAGGAACCCGGTCAGGTAGAAGCTGGCATAGGGCAGCAGTTCTCCGCGCCCCAGCCCGATGAACAATGCGTTGAACTCGCGCTCGGCCGCTTCGGGCTTGGTCACTTTGGCCACGCGGGCCATGGCCTGAATGGCCTGGCCCAGATCTGTCTCGTCCCCCGACAACGCCGCGATCTGGCTCAGCAGGGTCTGGTCGGGCGGTGTGGCCAGAAGCAGGCCCAGAAAGTTGTAGAAATCCGCGCGCAGACGGTCCTCGGGGGAAATCTCGAACGTCTGCGGGTCGCGAATGTTCATCGGGTCATCCTTCGAATTCGAATTTCATGCGCCGCGGGGCCGGGGGGCGTTCGTCCTCATCCGGTTGGATGGCGTCTGCCACTTCGACAAGGGGCGCGGGCTCGGCTTCAGGCTCGGGCGTTTCGGTTTCCGGCTCGGCTTCGGCCTCGACCGGGTGTTCATCGGCTTCCGTCTGCTCGGCCAACGCCTCGATTTGGCGCAACATGCCTTTGCCCACCTGATAAGCCGTCTGCAGGTTTTCGACCACGCAGGCGGCGTCAGTGTAGTCCTCGCCGTAATCGACCAGCCCATCTACATTCGCCAGCACCGGGTTCAACCGCCACAAGCGCCGCAAGGCACGGCGGCGCAGACGGTCCGGCACGGCCTTGGCCATGAAGCCCGACACATCGTCGCCCGCCTGCAGCAGGTCAGGGTCAGGAAGGTCAAGCTCGGCCAAAATCTCGGCGTCGGTCTTTTCTTCCAGTTCGGCCTGCTGCGCGGCGATCTCCTGCGCGGTCAGGGCCTCTTGTTCGGCATGCGCTTCGGCCTGCACGGCGGCCTTGCGGCGAGACCAGAAATCCTGTCGGGTGCTCATTGTGCGGCCCTCCGCGGGGCGCGGTAGACATCCGAGGTCTGGCGGATGCGCGCATCGCCCTTGCCATCTTCTACAAGATCCACCCGTTTCTTGTCGCGGCGGCGTTTGACGAACACCTCATCGCGGTGATGGGCCACAGTGAAATCGCGCACCCAGGCGATCAAGCCTTCGGTCATAGGGATCTTTTCCACGATCTCTTCGCCGGTATCGGCATAGTCCTGCCCTTCATAAGGTGACGCTGTGATCAGAAACGCGTTCAGCGGGCGATCACCTTCGGCATCGTCACGCAGGACAAGATACAGCGATGGCTGGCTGTCCGAGAGATTGGCCATATAGGCCTCGGTTTCGTCGGACCAGAGTTTCAAGGGCAGGGTGGCAGCGTGGTATTCGACCGCGTCGCCCTCGCGGCGCAGTTCGACCCAGTCGGCGGGCGGGGCGCCGGGCAGCACCGCGACAGCGCGCCAATTCCACCGGGCCCAGCGAGTGACCCCCGGTGTCTTGCGCACGACGACGCCAACCGGCATTTCGATCTGTTTTGCGGCCTCGGCCACTTTGATCCTCCCCGGAAAAGCTCTCCCCTGCTTTCCCTTAGGTTCACTATGGTACACAAATGGGCCACGTGCCAAGTCCGCAGCGGCCTGAAATGGTCGTGATCTGGAAAAAAATCGTCGCAAATGGGTCGCGGCGACGATCAGCCGACTTTGGCGGGCGAGGCAGAGTTTCTGACCAGAACCGGCCGCCACACGTTGCATGGGCGGCGTTTGGGTCTAAGGTTAGGGGCAAGGAAGAGATGCGGGGGGAACATGGTCACCAAATTGGTCTTGTGCGATTGCGCCGGAAGTCAGGCCCAGGACGGGCAGGGGATATCGGACGCCTGCGGTGCTGAATGCAGCAGGGTCCACACGGCGCTGTGCACCTCCGAACTGACCGCTGCGGCCAAGCTGATGCAGTCGGATGACCAGATCGTCATCGCCTGCGGTCAAGAAGCCCAAGTGTTTCAAGAACTGGCCGAGGAACTGGGCGTGGATCACCCCGGCTTTGTCGATCTGCGCGACCGGGCCGGCTGGTCCGAGCAAGGGCGGTCGGCGATGCCCAAGATGGCGGCGCTGGCGGCCGAGGCTCTGTTGCAACAGCCGATCACGCCCAGCGTGGATGTCATCAGCGAAGGCACCGCCTGCATCATCGGGCCGGGTGAGGTTGCGTTTGACCTTGCACAGCGACTGTCGGACACGATGGCGGTGACGGTGGTCGTCACCGATGAGGCGCAGCCTGACAGCCGGGCCTATGACGTGGTGCGCGCGCGGGTCCGGTCGGTCTCGGGGGCGCTGGGCGGGTTCAACCTGCGGTTGGATGCGTTGCAGCAGATTGATCCGGCAGGGCGCGGTGCGTTTGCCTGGACCCCGCCGCGCGACGGTGCGGTGTCGGCCTGCGATGTACTGATCGACCTGGCGGGGGGTAAGCCTTTCGTGACGGCCCCCGACAAGCGCGAAGGCTACCTGCGCGCCGACCCGCGCGATGTTGTGGCGGTTGCCCGGTTGGCCTTTGACGCGGCGCAGCTGGTCGGGACTTTCGAAAAGCCGCTGTATGTCCGACTCGAAGAAACATTGTGCGCCCATTCGCGGGCCGGTCAGGTGGGCTGTTCCAACTGTCTGGACATCTGCCCCACCGGGGCCATCACCCCGGCCGGAGATCACGTGGCCATCGACCCGATGGTCTGCGCGGGCTGCGGTGAATGCGCGGCCCTGTGCCCCTCGACCGCGATCAGCTACGAAGATCCGCCGGTGGCGGCCCTGCTGGCGCGGATGCAGACCTTGGCGGCGACCTACCGTCGGGCCGGAGGGAGCGCCCCGCGCCTGTTGGTTCATGATGCCCACGGGGCCGAGATGATCCGGCTGGCCGCGCGATTCGGACGCGGGCTGCCTGCCGATGTGATCCCACTGGAACTGGAGGTCGTGTCCGGCTTTGGACATGCCGAGATGCTGGCTGCCTTGGCTCATGGCTTTGCCCGGGTCGACATCCTGCTGGCCCCGACGACCGAGCGGGATGCGTTGGAGCGCGAACTGCCGCTGGCCCTGGCCATCGCCGGAGAGGACGTTGTCGGAGTGATCGACGAATCCGATCCGGATGTGCTGGCCGATCTGCTCTATACGCAGGACGTGCCGCAACCACTGGCCCAGCCGGTTCTGCCGCTGGGCAACCGGCGCCAGATCACGCGGTTGGCGGCGCAGGCGCTGCGCCTCGATGCGTCTCAGCCGCTGCCCCTGCCGGAACACGCGCCGTATGGCGCGGTGGCGGTGGATATCGAGGCCTGCACCCTTTGCCTGAGTTGCGTGTCGCTGTGCCCGTCAGGCGCATTGATCGACAACCCCGACATGCCACAGCTGAACTTTCAGCAGGATGCCTGCCTGCAATGCGGGCTGTGCAAGACCATCTGTCCCGAAAGCGCGATCGCCCTGGTGCCCGAGCTGGACCTGAGCGACCGCGCGCTGTCGCCGCGTGTCCTGAACGAAGAAGAGCCCTTTGCCTGCATCGAATGCGGTGCTCTGTTCGGGGTGAAATCGACGGTCGAGCGGATCATGGAGAAGCTGGCCGGCGGCCACCCGATGTTCGCCTCGTCCGAGCAGGCGAAGATGATCCAGATGTGTGACGATTGCCGTGTGCAGGCGCAGTTCCACAGCGAGGACAACCCGTTTACCTCAAAGCCCAAGCCCAAGGTCGTTACTACAGATGACTATTTCAGCAAGCGCAAGGATCACTGAAGCTTGAGCGGCGCCCCCAGATCAGCCGCGCGGATGACCGAGACATAGGCGAGGATCGCCTCAAGCTCGTCCTGCGTCAGCCTCAGCGGGTGAATGGGCGGGGGGCGTTCGGGGTCGAAGGGCGCAGTGATCCCTTCGATCTGGGTAAAGGACGGATGTGGGTTCAAGGCGAAGAACGCCTGGAACCGGTTCGACCAGTCCGGCATCGCGCGCAGTACAGCGAAGGACGGAGTAGAGCCCAACCCGTTCATTCGGTTCTGCGGACCAATCACGTGACAGCGCCCGCAATGGGTCAGCGACAGCTTTTCGCCCAGCAAGGCGTCGCCTTCGATTGCGTCGGACTCGGGCGCAGCGACCGTTTCGAAACTGGCCGAGAACGGGCCGCCCTCGGCCGGTGCAAAGCTTTCGACGGTGCGCTTGCCCACATCGGACATCAGCCAATCCTGAAAACGGGCCTGCCGCGGTTCGTCCTGAATGCGCAAGTGATAGATGTCGTTGCCGCGCTGAAACACCGGCTGTCCCGGTGGCCCGACCGTGAGAACCATCGCGCCCGCATCATCCGCGACAACGCGGATTCCGGTCTTGAGCGAGAAGCGCGGAAGAATATGTTTCAAAAGACCCGAGCGTGCGACATCTTCCGGCGCGGCCAGACCAATCTCCTCCTGCGACCAAGAGGGGCTGGCGAAGAGCGTCAGGCTCAGGCACAAAAGAACAAAGCGCATGGCCCAGCCTAACGGTGACAGGGCGAATGCGTCAAATGAACGAACAAGACGGAGACAACGGCGATGAGCGGCGATTACAACATGTCGATGCGCAAATTCCTCAAACAGGTTGGCGTGACCAGCCAGCAGGCCATCGAAGATGCGCTGCGCAAGGCGGGCGATCCGGCGGGCAAAAGCTTTGAGGCCAAGATGGTCCTGACGATCAACGGGCTGGATGTCGAACACGTGGTGACAGGCCAGATCAAGGACGGCGACGCATGAGCATCCGCGACGCGGTTCTGGCGAACCTGAAAAAGATCACCGACCCGGTTTCGGGGCAGGACATCGTCAGCGCGGGCGTGGTCCGCGCGCTGAATGTCGAGGGCGACACCGTGCGCTTCGTTCTCGAGATCGACCCCAAGTACGCCGAAAAGATGGAGCCGGTGCGCGCCACCGCCGAAAAGGCGGCGCAGATGGTCGACGGGGTGGCCAAGGTCTCGGCCCTGCTGACCGCGCATTCCGACAAGGCGCCGCCGGATTTGAAACCCAAGCCCAAGCCCTCGCAGACCGGGCCGCAGGCGGTGCCGGGGGTTGACCGGATCATCGCCGTGGCCTCGGGCAAGGGCGGGGTCGGAAAGTCGACCGTTTCGGCCAACCTGGCCTGTGCGCTGGCGGCCGAAGGGCGGCGTGTCGGTCTGCTGGATGCCGATGTGTACGGACCTTCGCAGCCGCGCATGCTGGGCGTGTCCGGACGGCCGGCGAGCCCCGATGGCAAAACCATCCTGCCGCTGCGTAATCACGGCGTCACCATTATGTCGATGGGGTTGATGACCAACGAAGGTCAGGCGGTGGTCTGGCGTGGCCCGATGCTGATGGGCGCGCTGCAGCAGATGATGAGCCAGGTGCAGTGGGGCGCACTGGACGTGCTGATCGTCGACCTGCCGCCCGGCACCGGTGACGTGCAGCTGACGCTGAGCCAAAAGTTCAAGGTGGACGGGGCCATCGTCGTCTCGACCCCGCAGGACGTGGCCCTGATCGACGCGCGCAAGGGCATCGACATGTTCCGCCAGCTGAAGACGCCGATCGTCGGCATGATCGAGAACATGTCCACGCATATCTGCTCGAACTGCGGGCACGAGGAACACGTGTTCGGCCATGGGGGCGTCGCCGCCGAAGCCGCCGAATTGGACGTGCCGTTGCTGGGGGAAATCCCGCTGCATCTGGATATCCGCGTGGCCGCCGATGGCGGGGCGCCGATCGTGGTCAGCAAACCCGACAGCCCGCAGGCCGAGGCCTTCCGCAAGATCGCCCGCGACCTGATCGCCGCGGGCAAGGCATGACACAGCCGGTCTTTCCCCCATTGCTGTCCGGGCTCCCGGTGCAGGGTGGGGAAGACCCGTTCGACCATGCGCAGGCCATGGCGGCGCTGGGCTGCGATGCGGGCAGCGTCGTCTACAACATCCAGGCGGATCGCCTGCGCGCGGCCATCGTATTTGCGCCCGAGGTGCCCTTGCAGGACGCCATGGCCATGCTGCCGCTGTGCGCCGTCGGGTTCCAGAACGCGCTGGGCGCGCTGGCTCCGCCCGAGGTGGCGGTGCATCTGGGCTGGGATGGTCCGATTTTCGTCAACGGGGCCCGGTGTGGCCGATTTCGTGTGACCGCGTCGACCTCGGATCCGGAAGCCGTGCCCGACTGGCTGGTCGTCGGTTGGGAACTGGCCTTGCTGCAAACCGGGGACGAGCCCGGCAAGTCGCCCGATGTGACGGCCCTGTATGACGAAGGCTGCGCGGATGTGTCCCCGGTGCAGCTGGTCGAAAGCTGGTCGCGCCACATGCTGACCTGGCTGAACCGTTGGTCCGAGGACGGCAACGCACCATTGCACGGGGAATGGATGGGCTTGCTGCAGGGCGTCGGAGAGCCCTATGGTGATCGCGGCGTGTTTCTCGGGGCCGATGAGCGGTTCGGCATGCTGTTGCGGAACCGGGCGGATACGCAGATTGTTCCCTTGACCCATCTGTTGGAGGACGCCCATTGAATCTGGCCCGCGCCATTCATTTCGACGAAAGCGACCTGAACGTCTTTCACTCGCCTGCCCGAACGGGCGAGTGGTGCATCTCGGGCGGGTTCGAGTTTTCGAACTGGGGCGAGGCCGACCTGGCCGGCAAGGCGCGCCAGGCCTTTGCCAATGGGTGGCTGGGGCTCGAGACCTTCGGGCGCGTGACCTTCGTAGCGGTGACGCAGATCGAGCCGGTCGAGATGGAGCGGCTGGCCACCAACCTGGCCGAGCATTTCGTGCGCCTTTACGGCGCGCCGTCGGTCGAGGCGGCGCTGGACGTGGCCCGGGCCGAGCTGGCTCACATGTCCGAGTTGTGTGACGATCATGCCCCCAACACCCTGCTGACCGTTGCCCGCAGCCTGACCGAGTCCGGCGTTCACGAGGCTTTTCGGGTGATCACGCCGCAAGAGGCCGAGTTGGAGGCCTTTGCCGTGCACGGGTCATTGGACGAGTGATTACAAAAGGTCGGCAAAACCGCCGAACTGTCCGCGCTTGAAGATCAAGCCCTTGCCGGTGCGGTACATGACCTGTTCGACCTCTCCCACGAGAATCAGATGATCCCCGGCCTCGTGGCGGGCAGACAATGTGCAGTCAAATCGGGCCAGACACTGGCTCAGCTGCGGTCGTCCTTTGGGATCCGGGGACCAGTCTGCATGCGAGAAATCGAGGCCATTGCGTGCAAAACGAAGGGCCAGGTCCTGCTGATCCTCGGCCACGACATGGATCGAGTAATGTTGCGCCGCTTGAAAGGCCCCGTAACGGTTCGACTCTTTTGCCAGACACCATAGGACCAATGGTGGATCCAGCGACACCGATGCAAACGAGTTGACGGTGATGGCCGACGGCCCTTCCGAGGTGCTGGTCGTCACGACCGTTACACCAGTGCCAAAGCACCCCAGGGCCTCGCGGAAGGCCATGCTTTGATCGGGTCCGGGTTTGAATGTTCTTTCGGTCATCGCGCGCTCGTTTGGTGGCCGGGCACGGGGTGCCATGCCGCAGCAGAATTGTCCACGAAAAGCTGTATCGCGATCAATAGGCTGATTCAGTTCAGGTCTTCCAGCAGCCGACCGTGCTTGCGGGTTTCTGCGATCACGTCGCCGAATGTCTGCATACCGCGTGCAGCCAGCATCGGCAGCATCCGCACCAATGCTTCAGCCGTCGCAACCGCATCCCCCAAAGCCGTATGGCGGAGCGTCTCGGGGATTTCCACGCCCAGTCTTTCGCACAAAGCGTCGAGCGTATGGGTTTCGCTGGCTCCGAAAAGGACCGCCGACAGCAGAACCGTGTCCAGGATGGGGTGATCCCACGTCACTTCCATGCGCTTGGCATGACGGCGCAGAAACGCCATGTCGAATGGTGCGTTATGCGCCACGATCACGGCATCACGGGCGAAGTGGTGGAACATGCGCCCGGCTTGCGCGATATCGGGCGCGTCCTGCACCATACGGTCACTGACCTTGTGAACCTTGGTCGAAGCGGGTGGGATCGGAATGCCCGGATTGACCAGCGTGTCCAGCCGCTCGCCCTCGACGATGCGCCCCTTGACGACACGGACGGCGCCGATCTGCACGATCTCGTCCTTGTGCGGCAGCAAACCGGTGGTTTCGGTGTCGAAGACCACAAAGCACAGTTGCGATAGCGGGCGGTTTTCGAACGCCTCGTCGCCTGGGGTGTCCAGAAGATCGAAATCATAGACCAGAGGGCGCGCGGCCTCTGGCGGAATGCGGGCGACGCTGTCTTCGAAGATCAGCATATAGCCCGGCGCATCGCCCAGCGGTTTCATACGTGCCGTGTAGGTCTGCCGCCCGTCCACGCTGGCCAGGGTGCAATAGACATCCATGCCGGTTTTCCCCAGCTTCTCATAAGCGTCCAGCAGAGGTTTGCGTTCGAGATAGTCGAACAGCGAGGCGTTCAAGCGGGGATGGGCGATCTGCGCCAGAACCTCGGCGGCCTGCGCGTCGTACAGAACGATCTGGTGGTTTGGCCCCGCCAGCAGCATCGCGACCGGGATCTCGGACAGAAGCGCGGTCAGACGTTCCTTCTCTGACGCGAGATGCGCGGTTTCGGCGGCAACGGCCTCAGCGGTCGACAAGGCGGTGCTGGCAAGCCGTTCGGCCAGGCTGGCGGCGGCGGGGGCCAGATCACCCAAATAGCGTGCTGCCTGCAGGTCGAGATCGGTATCCACCCCCGCATGTGCACGTGCGCGCAGCTGCGCCGACAGGCGTTCGATCGGTTTGGCCACGTTGTCGTCGAACAGCAACCAGACACCGACAACCAGCCCAAGCAAGCCAAACGAGATCAGCAGGCCGCTGAACACGAAGGCGCTGGTCATGTCCGCGGGATCGGCCCGGCGCAGGCCAAGCCAAAGCGCGATCAGAGTGATGGCGATGCCACCCGCGGCAAGCAAGCAGAAGAACAGAAAAATTCTCAGGCGCAGGCTCAGGCGGGTCAGCATGGTTAGGCCTCACAAGTGGCTAAGACCACCGGATCATCCTGGCCAACCGGCACCCAATCGGCACCGACCAGACGCCCTTCATCCGAGAACTCGGCCCCATCGGCCAGACTTGCCCGGCTGTGCTCGGCGCAGTTCACAGCGATCGGCATCTTGGATACCGGCGCCCAGCGGCCAAAGAAGTACAGGTCGATCAGGCGCTGATCCGGCACCTGCGCATTGGTCCGCAACGAAGCCGTATCGACCGCCGCGAACCGGTCGACATAGGGCACCGCGTAGGTCCAGGGGCGATAGAGCGCGCGGCTTTCGACCTCTTGCACGACGGTAAGGCCCTCGGGCAGGGCGTCACGGGTGCGGTCGTACCAGGAATACTCGCTGATGATCGTGACCGCGATCATGCCCAAACCGGCCGCAACCGGAGCCGACCATTTCGGCAGACGGCCACCTGTCAGCCGGTTCAGCCCCATTACGAGGCCCGCGATGGCAAAACCCGCAAAGATCGTGCCGATCAGCTCAAGAAACATCTTCCTCCTCCGTTCTTCCTGGCCTGGGTCTTTACCCCAGCATCCCCTTGCCGTGCCCGACCGCGGATTGCATCGTCTTTACCACGACAAACGCGTCCCGAAGATGACTTCGCTCAAAGTCCGACAGTTCCGACGGCGCAAGATAGTTGTCTGGCTTGTCGCCATTCCTGATCTGTTTGACCTGATGGTTCAACCGGGTTTCCGCGATCAGGTCATAGGCATCGAGGAGGTCCCGCGCGCCCGACGGGCTGAGCACCCTGGCGGCCTCGGCGGCCTTGAGGCGCGCGCGGGTGTTCACCTCGGTCAATTCACCCTGCAGGCTGTAGACGCGGCCCAGATCGACCACCGGGACCACGCCGTTGTGTTTGAGATCCAGCGTGTTGCGATGCTCGCCCGAGCGGATCGTGGCGATCCCGCGCAGCAGGCCCAGCGGCGGCGTGTGCTTCAGAGAATTCGAAATCATGTGCGCCACGAAGATCGAGTTCGCCCGAGCCGCGCGCAGGGTTTCGGCCTGCAGGTCTGAAAACAGATCGAACCGGCCACCGATGGGGCGCAGGTCGAACATGACCGAGGCCAGCATCTGCGCCTCGGGATTGGGCTTGGCTATCCAGCCGTTGAAATAGTCGCGCCAGACCCGGACCGGCTGCCGCCAGCGCGGATTGGTCGCCATCATGTCGCCGGGGCAATAGAAATACCCGCAGGTATCCAGCCCGTCGGACACGAATTTGGCCAGCGCCTCGAAATAGGGCAGGTCGGGATCGGTGACGCTGTCATCCAGCATCAGGCAATTGTCCTGATCGGATACGCCCGTCTGCTCTTGCCGGCCTTGCGAGCCGCAGGCCAGCCACAGATAGGGCACGGGCGCCGGGCCGAGTTTCTGCTCGGCCAGCGCCAGCAGCCGGCGCGTCGCGGCGTCGGCGATGTCGGTGATCAGGCGGGTGACGATCTCGTGCCGGTTGCCCGCCGCCACCAGTTGCACCAGCAGGTTCGGGATCTCGGCCGTGACCGCGGCCATCTCGGTCGCCGACCCGGCCTGCGCGATGCGGCCGACCAGCTCGGCCGAGCTGACGGCCTGGAACCGGGTCAGGTCGGTCTGGGTGACCATTCCGACCAGACGCCCACCCTCGGTGATGGGGATATGGCCGATACCGCGTTCCAGCATCGCGTGCAGCACGTCCGAGCCGATGTCGCCGGGCGACAGGGTCAGCGGGTCCGGGGTCATGATCTGTGACACCGGGGTCGTCGGGGGCAGGGCGCCCGCCACGACCTGGCCCGACAGGTCCCGAACCGTAGCAATGCCGCGCAACGCGCCGCGCTCTGTGATGCAGACAGACGAAATGCCCCGGTCGCGCATCAGGCGCGCGGCTTCCTGAACGGTCGTGTCCGGGGTGCATGTGGCCGGCTTGCGCGCCATCAGGGTCTCGACCCGGGTGGTGGCCAGTGATTGCTGTTCAGGTCGCGCAGGGCGGGCCCGATTGAAGAATTTGGCGACAACGACGTGACGCTGGAGCAGGTCTGAAAACAGATCGGTGGGGATGATCAGCAGAACCGACGGCGCGTCAGCCGTTGCCGTGGTCACCGCGCGCCCGTCGCGCATCAGACCACGCTCGCCGAACGAGTTGCGCAGGCCCAGATGGGATACAACCGCGCCGTTTTCGTCGGTGATCTCGACCTGGCCTTCATAGATGATGAACAGGCCGGGCAACTGCGCGCCACGGCGATAGAGGACGGTGCCCTTTGGGATTTCGCGCGCTTCGATCCGGGCGGCGATGTCGGCCAGTTCCTCGACCGGCAGCGCGTCATAGGGGTGCACGGATTTCAGAAACCGGGTGATCTGATCAGGTGAAAGCGCCATGGGGCCGCCTATCCGCTTGAATGAAAAGCCCCGCCCGGGGGTTAGCCGGGCGGGAAAAGTTGGTCGAGGGAAACGGCCCGTGATGGATCATCGCGGACCGCATCCGGCTCAGTGATCCTGAGCCGCGCCCGCACCACGGGGAATGCGCACGCTTTCGACCAGATCCTTGATATCCTGCGGGGTTTCCTTGGTCATGCCGGCCACCACATAGGCGACGCCGAAGTTGACCATGGCGCCGATCGCTCCGAACGAGGTCGATTTGATCGGACCCAGCAGCGGGTCTGCATCGGTGAACGAGTTGGTGCCCGGAATGAACAGCCAGCCCTTGTGCAGGAAGATGTAGACCAGGGTGACGGTCAGACCAGCCAGCATGCCCGCGACTGCGCCGGTGTTGTTGATGCGGGTCGAGAAGATCCCCATCATCAGCGCCGGGAAGATCGAGGCCGCCGCCAGACCGAAGGCCAACGCCACGGTTTGCGCCGCAAAGCCCGGAGGGTTGAGGCCCAGATAGGTGGCAACCACGATGGCCACGGCCATTGCGATCCGCGCCGCCAGAAGCTCGCCCTTCTCCGAGATGCTCGGGTTGATCGAGCCCTTGATCAGGTCGTGCGACACCGCCGACGAGATTGCCAGCAGCAGGCCCGCAGCGGTCGAAAGCGCAGCCGCAAGACCACCGGCCGCGACCAGACCGATCACCCAACCCGGCAGGTTGGCGATTTCGGGGTTGGCCAGAACCAGGATGTCGCGGTTGAACTTGGTCAACTCGTTGCCGACCCAGCCCTTTTCTTCGGCAAGCGCCTGCATGTCGGCATTCTTGTCGTTGTAGTACTGGATCTTGCCGTCGCCGTTCTTGTCTTCCCAGTCCAGCAGGCCGGTTTTCTGCCAGGTGGCCATCCAGTCATACCGGGCATCGTTGTCGATCTGCTCAAGCGAAACAGCGCCGCCTTCGATGCCGCCGTTCGGCCACATCATGTCGGTGATATTCAGACGGGCCATGGCACCAACCGCAGGGGCGGTCAGGTACAGCAGCGCGATGAACACCAGCGCCCAACCGGCCGACCAGCGGGCGTCCGACACTTTGGGAACGGTGAAGAAGCGCATGATGACGTGCGGCAGGCCGGCGGTGCCGATCATCAGCGACAGGGTGAACAGAACCATGTTCAGCGTGTTCGAATGATGAGCGGTGTATTCCGCAAAGCCCAGCTCGGCCACGATGGCATCCAGCTTGGTCAGCAGCGGCTCACCGCCGGCGGTGTCGCCGAACAGGCCCAGGGCCGGGATCGGGTTGCCGGTCAGCTGCAGCGAGATGAAGATCGCCGGAATGGTGTAGGCGGTGATCAGCACGCAGTACTGAGCGACCTGGGTATAGGTCACACCCTTCATACCGCCGAACACCGCATAGGCGAACACGACGCCCGCGCCGATCAGCAGACCGGTGGTGTTCGACACTTCCAGAAAGCGGCCGAAGGCCACGCCCACGCCGGTCATCTGGCCGATCACATAAGTGACCGAGGCCACGATCAGACAGATCACCGCCACGACGCGCGCGGTTTGGCTGTAGAAGCGATCGCCGATGAATTCGGACACGGTGAACTTGCCGAACTTGCGCAGATAGGGCGCAAGCAGAAGCGCCAGCAGCACGTAGCCGCCGGTCCAGCCCATCAGGAACGAGCTGTTGTCATAGCCGGTAAAGGCAATAAGGCCCGCCATCGAGATGAACGAGGCCGCCGACATCCAGTCAGCCGCTGTCGCCATACCGTTGGTGACCGGGTGAATGCCGCGACCGGCGGCGTAGAATTCCGACGTGGACCCCGCGCGGGCCCAGATCGCGATGCCGATGTAGAGCGCAAAGGACGCGCCCACAAACAGCAGGTTGACGGTAAACTGATCCATTGTCCCCTGGCTCCCTTATTCTTCTTCGACGCCGTATTCGGCATCCAGTTTGTTCATGCGCCAGGCGTAGAAGAAGATCAGCGCCAGAAAGACCAGGATCGATCCCTGTTGCGCGAACCAGAAGCCCAGGTCGGTGCCGCCGACGGCGATGCCCGACAGCAACGGGCGCAGCAGAATGCCGAACCCGAAAGACACCAGCGCCCAGATGATGAGGCTGATGTAGATGAGACGCAGGTTTGCCTGCCAATAGCCCTTGTCGGACTCGGCAGTCTGCGCGGAGTTTGTTGAATTATCCGCCATTGCGGTTTCCTCCTTGGTTCCTCCAGGGCGGCCCGGTGCATTTGTCCTCCGGCGTAGGGCCGCCATTCGATTGCGCCGAGCGCCGCGATGGCGCCAGGCAAAGCTCCTCCGGTCCGCCAGAGCGGTTCCGTTGAAGAAACTCGTGTCGGGGTCAGTGCCCGCTTTTTGGGAGTCCTCTTCCCCTTACCGCATCGCGTCGCCCACGATGCTTTCCAGGCCACGGGCGATCTGATCGATCTGCCCCATGGCATCCAGTTTTCTGAGTACGCCGCGATCCTTGTAGTAGTCGATCAGAGGCGCGGTTTGTTCGTGATAGGCCTCCAGCCGGGACGCCACGGTTTCGGCATTGTCATCGGCGCGGCGGCTGAATTCGGTGCTGCCGCACTTGTCACAAACACCGTCCACCTTCGGCTGCTTGTACTGATCGTGGTAGCCTTCACCGCACATTGCACAGGTGTAGCGTCCGGCGATCCGGGTGACCATCTCGGCGTCCTCGACCTCGAGGCTGATGGCCGCATTCACCTTCTGTCCGTTTTCGGCCAGCAGCTTGTCCAGCGCTTCGGCCTGAACCGTGGTACGGGGAAACCCGTCCAGGATGACACCGCGCGCGCAATCGGGCTCGGCAATGCGATCGCGCAGGATTGCGATGACGATGTCGTCGCTGACCAGGTCGCCGGCTTCCATCACTGCTTTCGCGGCCTTTCCGGCCTCGGTTCCGGCAGCAACCGCGGCGCGCAGCAGGTCGCCCGTGCTGAGTTGCACAAGGCCGAATTTCTGTTCCAGCATTCGCGCCTGTGTGCCCTTCCCGGCGCCCGGAGGGCCGAGAAGGATCAGGACAGCGGGCTTTGTGATTGTTTCAGCCTGCATCACGCCCTCACTTGTTGGCCCGGTTGGCGATCAGATCTTCGACGACGGACGGGTCGGCCAGGGTCGAGGTATCGCCCAGCGAGCCGAAGTCGTTCTCGGCGATCTTGCGCAGAATGCGGCGCATGATCTTGCCCGAACGGGTCTTGGGCAGGCCCGGAGCCCACTGGATCACGTCGGGGCTGGCGATCGGTCCGATTTCTGTCCGGACCCATGTGCGCAGCTCTTTCAGCAATTCATCCGAGGGCTCTCGGTCATTCATCAGGGTGACGTAGCAATAGATGCCTTGGCCCTTGATTTCATGGGGATAACCAACGACGGCCGCTTCGGCGACGGCGGCGTGTGCCACCAGCGCGCTTTCGACTTCGGCGGTGCCCATGCGGTGGCCCGAGACGTTGATGACGTCATCGACGCGGCCGGTGATCCAGTAATCGCCATCTTCGTCGCGGCGGCAGCCGTCACCGGTGAAGTAATACCCCTTGTAGTCTGAGAAATAGGTCTTCTCGAACCGCTCATGGTCGCCCCATACGGTGCGCATCTGGCCCGGCCAGCTGTCCTTGATGCACAGCACGCCTTCGACTCCGTTTCCGGTGATTTCGACACCCGACTGCGGATCCAGCACGACGGGTTGAACGCCAAAGAAGGGCTTCATCGCCGAGCCGGGCTTGGTCGCATGCGCGCCGGGCAGGGGGGTCATCATGTGGCCGCCGGTCTCGGTCTGCCACCAGGTGTCGACGATCGGGCATTTCCCCTTACCTACCACCTCATTGTACCAGTTCCAAGCCTCGGGGTTGATGGGCTCGCCCACCGTGCCGAGAGTTTTCAGGGAACTCAGGTCGCAATTTTCTACGAACTCGTTGCCCTGACCCATCAGCGCGCGGATCGCGGTGGGGGCGGTGTAGAACTGGTTGACCTTGTGCTTCTCGCAAACCTGCCAGAACCGCGAGGCGTCGGGATAGGTCGGCACGCCTTCGAACATCAGTGTGGTCGCGCCATTGGCCAGCGGGCCATAGACGATATAGCTGTGGCCGGTGACCCAGCCCACGTCCGCCGTACACCAGTAGATGTCGCCGTCATGATAGTCGAAGGTGATTTCGTGGGTCATCGCGGCATAAACCAGGTAGCCGCCGGTGGTGTGCACCACGCCTTTCGGCTGTCCGGTCGAGCCCGAGGTGTAAAGGATGAACAGCGGATCTTCGGCGTTCATCTCGGCCGGCGCACAATAATCGTCGGCCTCCAGCGCCATTTCGTTGTAGTCGAAGTCGCGCCCGTCGATCCAGGTCGTCTGGCCACCGGTGCGCTTGACCACCAGACACTTTACCGTGTCCTTGCAGTGCAGCAGGGCGGCGTCGGCGTTCGATTTCAGCGGAGTCTTGCGGCCGCCGCGCGGGGCCTCGTCGGCGGTGATGATGACCTTGGCCTCACAACCGTTGACCCGAGCGGCCAGCGCGTCGGGCGAGAAGCCGGCAAACACGATCGAGTGGATCGCGCCAATGCGGGCGCAGGCGAGCATGGCATAGGCTGCCTCGGGGATCATCGGCAGATAGATGACGACCCGGTCGCCTTTGCGCACGCCCATCGATTCCAGAATGTTCGCCATGCGGCAGGTGCGGCGGTGCAGCTCGGCATAGGTGATGTGCTGGGCTTCGTCGTTCGGATCATCCGGTTCCCAGATGATCGCGGTCTGATCGCCGCGGGTCTTCAGGTGACGGTCCAGGCAGTTGGCCGAGACGTTCAGCGTGCCGTCGGCATACCAGTTGATCTTGACCGAGCCGAAATCGTAGTTGACGTCCTTGACCTGGGTGTAGGGCTTGATCCAGTCGATCCGCTTGCCATGCTCACCCCAGAATTTCACGGGGTCGTTGACAGATGCCTCGTACATCTGGGTGTATTTTTCGGCATCGACATGAGCGCGAGCGACGGTTTCTGCGGATGGCGGAAATACCTTGGCTTCTGCCTGGGCAGCGGTGGTCATTCTGAGGCTCCTCCCTCTGACTGGACTTCAGGTGGACCGAGTTTGCCCAATTGATTGGCATTGTCGATCCGTTTCCTCCCCGGTCGGGATAATACGCCTTCGAGAAAAGAAAGAAATAAATTGCCGTAATCCTTGGATTTGTTTGTAAACAACTTTCCGTTTCTGGGGGCGTTTTGTAAATTCGTTAGGCTTGAGTTTGCGATAACATGATAAAAAACAATTATTTAAAGATCTAATGGTTGTTAACGGTCCAGAGCGACACCTTTTCTCCTGTGGGTCGACCGTGTCGGCGGGGCTTTCTGAGCCATGCAGAAATCAGCGCTTTCACGGGTGCACCATTCGGGCGGCGGGGCTTGGCACGTGTCGATGTTGGCGCTAGCTTGACTCGCAAGCGCCCCGGGAGGGGGTGCACCAATGGGAGAGATCATTATGAACAAGATGTTGAGCGGAGCGGCCATCGCCGCCCTTGGCGTTGCTTTTGTCACCGAGGCGGCTGCGACCGAGTGGAATGCCTCGGTCTGGGGCAAGCGCCGCGCCTTCACCGAACATGTTGAGAAACTGGCCGAACTGGTCAGCGAGAAAACCGATGGCGCGTTCACCATCAACGTCAGCTATGGCGGCCTTTCCAAGCCCAAGGAAAACCTGGACGGCATCGAAATCGGCGCCTTCGAGATGGCCCAGTTCTGCGCTGGTTACCATCGCGACAAGAACCGCGCGATCACCGTCCTGGAACTGCCGTTCCTGGGTGTGAACACACTGGATGAGGAAGTGGCCGTCAGCCACGCGGTCTACGATCACCCTGCGGTCAAGGAAGAGATGGCTCAGTGGAACGCTCGGATCCTCATGACCTCGCCGATGCCGCAGTACAATCTGGTCGGGACAGGCGAGCCGCGTGACGAACTGGCAGAGTTTGAAGGTATGCGCGTTCGTGCGACCGGGGGCCTTGGTCAGGCGTTCGAGGCCGTTGGTGCCGTTCCGACATCGGTTCCGGCGACCGAAGCCTATAATGCGATGCAGTCCGGTGTTGTGGACACCGTCGCATTTGCTCAGCACGCACACCTGTCTTTCGGCACCATCAATGAGGCCGACTGGTGGACCGCGAACCTGAACCCCGGCACGGTGAACTGCCCGGTGGTCGTGAACATCGACGCCTATGAAGCACTGCCGCCCGAGCACCGTGAGGCGCTGGACAGCTCGATCGACGAGGCGATTGACCACTACCTGACCAACTACGGTGAGCTGCTGAAAAAGTGGGATGGCGTGCTCGAAGAAAAGGGCGTTCAGAAAGTCATGATCGATGACTCGGTTCTGGACGAGTTCCGTGCCAAGGCGGCCGACCCGATCCGCGACCAGTGGATTGCTGACATGTCCGCCCAAGGCCTGCCGGCGCAGGATCTTTACGACCTGGTGCAGGCAACGCTGAAGCAGCAGCGCGGCGGCAACTGATAAAAAACAGCCGGGGGCTGAAACGCCCCCGGGATCATCTGGAACAGGGGACAACCGGATGGCAGGACACGCCACGGTATTGGAGGACGGCAGCCTCCTGAGCCGTCTCGACCGGCAATTGCTGCAACTTGAACGATTTCTGGCCCTTCTCAGCGGCATCGCCGTTTTCGGTTTGATGGTGTTGGCTGTTGTGTCCGTCAGCGGACGCAACGCGATCAACGCGCCATTGCCGGGCTATGTCGACTGGATCGAGCAGGTCATGCCTCTGATCGCGTTTCTTGGCATTTCCTATGTGCAGCGAGACGGCGGGCACATCCGCATGGACATCGTGATCGCACGGCTGCACGGGCGCGCAATGTGGTTGTTCGAGCTGATTTCGGTCGTACTGATCCTGGTCCTGATGTTGGCTTTGGTCTGGGGCAGCTGGTCCCATTTCGATCGATCGTTTGATTTCGGCGCACCGATGTGGAGCCGTGACAGCTCGATCGACATCGGTATTCCGATCTGGCCCGCCAAGCTGTTGGCGCCAGTTGCCTTCTCCGTTTTGTGTCTGCGGTTGTGTCTCCAGATCTGGGGGTATGGTCGGGCGTTCCTGTTGGGGCTGGAAACTCCGGTTGCGGTGCCGCTGATCCAGGACGCCGCCGCGCAGGCCGCGGCCGAAGCCGAGCAGTTTGAGAGGCAGGACTGACAAATGGACACGATTGAAATCGGCCTGTGGGTCACGGGCGGCCTGCTGGTTCTTGTCGTCGGGGGCATGCGCGTTGCGTTTGCCGCAGGCCTTGCAGGGCTGGTAGGGCTGGTCTGGATATTCTGGGCCAAATTCGGATACGACCCGGATCGGTTTGGTAAGGCTTTGACCGTTGCCGTCAAGACCGCGGGGCAGGTGCCGCATTCCAAAGTGGCCTCGCACACGCTCAGCCTGATCCCAACTTTCATCCTGATCGGATACCTGGCCTATTACGCGGGATTGACCCGGGCGTTGTTCGAAGCGGCCAAGCGCTGGGTCGCCTGGGTGCCGGGTGGTTTGGCGGTGTCCACGGTTTTCGCGACGGCCGGCTTTGCAGCCGTGTCAGGCGCGTCAGTGGCTACGTCGGCCGTCTTTGCCCGCATTGCCATCCCCGAGATGCTGGACGTCGGCTACAACAAAAGGTTTGCCGCAGGCGTCGTGGCCGCAGGCGGTACTTTGGCGTCGCTGATCCCACCTTCCGCGATCCTCGTGATCTACGCGATCATCGTCGAGCAGGACGTGGGCAAACTGCTGCTCGCCGGGTTCATCCCAGGTGCGTTTTCGGCGGTGATCTACGGACTGCTGATCATCGGCATCGCGGTTTTCTTCAAAAACGTGGGTCCGCCGGTACGGGGCTTTACCTGGAAACAGCGCTTTGCCGCGTTGCCCGGTGCGCTGCCGATCTTCGCGGTAATCCTGATCATCATCTGTTTTGTCTACAACCCATTTGGTGACAAGGCGTGGGGAACGCCGACCGAGGGCGGCGCAATCGGTGCATTCATCGTGTTCTGCTTTGCTCTGTTTCACGGCATGCGCTGGACCGAGCTGAAGTCGGCGTTGTTGGAAACCGCCAAGCTGACGGCGATGATCTTCTCGATCATCTGGGGTGTCTTGATCTACGTGCGCTTTCTGGGATTTGCCGACCTGCCTGGGGCGTTTTCGGATTGGATCACTTCCCTCCATATGTCACCCATGCTGATCCTGATCTGTATCCTGTTGGCTTATGCCGTGCTTGGCATGTTCATGGATGCAATCGGGATGCTACTGCTGACTCTGCCGGTGGTCTATCCTGCCGTCATGGCCCTGAACGGGGGCGAGGCGGTAAGCGCGGCCGAGAGCACATTTGGCATGTCGGGCCCTATGTGCGCGATCTGGTTTGGTATTCTGGTGGTCAAGATGGCCGAGTTCTGTCTGATCACGCCGCCAATCGGCCTGAACTGCTTCGTGGTCGCTGGCGTGCGCCCGGACCTGAGCGTTCAGGACGTGTTCAAGGGCGTGGCCCCGTTCTTCGTCGCTGATGCGGTGACAATTGCGCTGCTGGTCGCGTTTCCGGCGATCGTTCTGTATCTGCCATCGCTTGCCGGCTGAGGTTTTGGGCAATCCAGGCACGGGCTTTGATGCATGGCTCTGCCGCGCGCATAGAAAGTTCGGGCGGCACGAAGTCTCGGTCCATCAGTGGACCCAATACCTCAGTGTCGCAAAGACTGAACGGGGGCAGCGCCCCCATCCGGCCTAACGTCAAAACCGGGCGAAACGGCTCACTTTGCCCGCATGAGCATGCCAAACAGGTCGCGCGGATCGTCCGGGTCGGCCAGCATGTCCAGGGGCTCAAAAAACTCGGTTCCCTCGATCGCGCGTTTGACGTAGCGCAGGGCCGAAAAGTCCTCGATCGCGAAACCGACGCTGTCGAACAGAGTGATCTGCCGGTCGTCACGGCGACCTTCGGCCTGACCGGTGATGACCTGCCACATCTCGGTGACCGGGTGGTCAGGGTCCAGGGCCTGAATTTCACCTTCGATCCTAGTCTGCTCGGGGTATTCCACGAAGATGTCGGATCGTAGAAGAATATCGCGATGCAATTCGGTCTTGCCGGGGCAGTCGCCTCCGATCGCGTTGATGTGCACGCCCGGGCCGACCATGTTGTCGGTCAGGATGGTGGCGTATTTCTTGTCGGCGGTGCAGGTGGTGATGATCTGCGCGCCCTCGATCGCCTCTTCAGCCGAGCGGCACGAAACCACGTTCAACCCGGTCCCTTGCAGATTGGCCGCGCATTTCGCGGTGGCGGCGGGATCGATGTCGTAAAGGCGAACGGTATCAATCCCGCCCATGGCCTTGAAGGCCAGGCATTGGAATTCGGACTGCGCGCCATTGCCGATCATCGCCATCGTGGACGCATTCTTGGGGGCTAGGTACTTGCCGACCAGCGCCGAGGTTGCCGCGGTGCGCAGCGCCGTCAGCATCGTCATCTCGGTCAACAGGGTCGGATACCCGGTGTACACGTCCGCAAGCAGGCCGAACGCCGTGACGGTCTGCAGGCCCTCGGATGTGTTCTTGGGGTGGCCGTTCACATATTTGAACCCATAGGCCTCGCCGTCCGAGGTCGGCATCAGTTCGATCACGCCATGTGGGGAATGGGCCGGGATGCGCGGGGTCTTGTCAAAGCTCTCCCACCGTTTGAAGTCGTCCTCGATCTGGGCGGCGATCTCGGTGATCATTCTTTCGACACCGATGTGGTGAATCAGCCGCATCATGTTGTCGACGGATACGAAGGGAACAAGCGCCTTGTCGGAAGGTTGCATGGGGTCTCTCCTAGCGGCGTGACAGGTGGATGCCTGCGATCATGCAGCGCACCGACCCGCCGGCGGTTTCGATGGTGGGTACGGACAGCGGCAGGGGCGTCGCGCTGTCGTGGATGATGTCGATCTGATCCGGGCGCAGCGCGGCCAAAGCCCGGCTGGACAGCGCCAGAACCAGCCCGTCGCGGCCTGTCAGTTCGATGGCGTTACCGGCAAATTCGGCGATCTGGTCGTGGGTCAGGTCGATCACCGTGCGGCCGGATTCCTCGAGCCGCGCCCGAACGGTCGCGCGCCGCTCGGGGTCGGTGATCATGTCCAGACAGATCAGGGCGTAATGCGTGCCGATCCCCATCAGAACATTGGTGTGATAGACATCGCGGCCTTGCGCGTCGCGGGCCTCGAAGGCGATGGGCTCGTAGTTGAAATGGGTGCAGAACCGTTCCAGCAGCACCGGGTCGGCGCGGTTGGATTTGACGGTATAGGCAATGCGCCCGACGTGATCGAGCACCATCGCACCGGTGCCCTCCAGCGCGAGGTTGTCCTGCTCGAGCCCGGAATAGTCGATAACGTCCTGTACGCGATAGTCGCGTTTCAGCATCTCGATCACATCCATCCGTCGTTCGCGCCGGCGCGAGGGGACGAACATCGGATAGATCGCCACGTGTCCGCCCGGATGGGTCGAGAACCAGTTGTTCGGAAACACGCTGTCGGGCGTGTCGTTGTCACCCAAATCGTCGAACACATGCACGGTCACGCCGGCGTTGCGCAGCTGGGCGACCGCGCGGTCATGTTCGTCGCGGGCGGCGGCGGAGGTCGCCTCGGCCGAGCGGTTAGCCAGCGTCTGGAACGCATTGTCGTCACGGGTTTCGGGGTTCGAGGCAAAGGCATGCGGCCGGATCATGACCACGGCGGAAGGGGCCTGAAGGGAATGCATCAGAAGCTCCGGGTAATGCGGTCGAAGATGCGGCGCCCCAGCAGCGAGGCGGCCAGATCGACCATCAGTTTCGCGGTGCGGCCGCGTTCATCCAGAAAGGGGTTCAGCTCGACCAGGTCCAGCGAGCAGACAAGCCCGCTTTCGTGCAGCAGTTCCATGACCAGATGCGCCTCGCGTTCGGTGGCGCCGCCGGGAACGGTGGTGCCGACGGCCGGCGCGATGGCGGGGTCAAGGAAATCCACGTCCAGAGAGACATGCAGAATACCGTTCGCGGCACGGACGCGTTCCAGAAAGGCCATCAGCGGGGCTTTGATGCCGTGTTCGTCGATGCTGCGCATGTCGGCCAGCATGGCGCGGTCTTTCTCCAGCGCTGCGCGCTCGGCTGGATCGACCGAGCGCAGGCCGATCATGCCGACACGGTCCGTTGGTATCGGAGCATCCAAAGCGGGGAAAGCGTCGAACCCGGGCTGGCCGGTGAAATAGGCGACCGGCGTGCCATGCAGGTTGCCGCTGCCGGTGCTGTTGGGCGTGTGGAAATCGCTGTGCGCGTCCAGCCAAAGCACGAACAACGGGCGCCCGATCTGCTGCGCATGGGCGGCCATGCCAGAGACCGTGCCCATCGACAGGGCGTGGTCCCCGCCCATGAAGATCGGCAGACCCTGTTGGGCCGCCTGTTGCGCGACCCGTTTCAAAGCCCGCGTCCAACCTACGCATTCGGGTAGGGCAAAGAGGTGATCATGTTGCGGCATGTCGACAGTGTCCGGGCGGGTGTCGCCAAAGTCTGTGACCGTGTGCCCGAGGTCGGACAGCGCCTCGGCGATTCCGGCCACCCGGTACGCGTCGGGTCCCATTCGGCAACCCTGCCGCCGCTTGCCGACGTCCATGCCGGCACCAACGAGAATGACTGATTTGGTATCCATACGTTCATTTAGCGGTGCAATGCGGGTTGCGTGAAGGAGGCAAAATGCTCAAAATGAAATCTGAAAATCCAAAATGGAAACACGGAATGGACGATCTGGATAGCCGCTTGCTCAGCGCCCTTCACCGAGACGCTCGCGCGTCCCTGTCAGAGCTTGCAGAAGTGCTGGGTGTAACGCGGACGACCGTGCGCAGCCGGCTGCAGCGGCTCAAGCAATCGGGTGAGATTGTGGGCTTTACTGTCCTGACCCGTCGGGACGTCGCGCAAAGCCCGGTGCGCGGGTTGATGATGCTGGAAATCGAAGGGCGCGGGACCGAGCGCATCATGGCCCGGATCGCGGCGATGCGGCAGGTGCGGGCGGTGCATTCCACCAATGGCGGATGGGACCTGATCGCCGAGATCGGGACCGAGACGCTGGCCGAACTGGACGAGGTTCTGTTCCAGATCCGCCGCATCGAAGGTGTGACCCGCTCCGAGACCAATCTGCTTCTGTCCACCCGAAAAGGCCGCTTCTGAACCGCCCGCCATTCACCAGCGCGGCATAGCTTTGAATACCAAACGATTTGTGCAAGAGTTTTCCCGCAGGCTTGATCAAGCCCATGGGCAGGGAAATCAATATGAGCACAGCAGACCCAGGCGAAAACTCGCGGGCGGAAATCCTGATTGCCCGGGTGACCGGTCTGTTGGAGCAGCCGGTCGTCAGGCTTGCGATACCTGTGGTGATAACGCTGATCGCGTTGACGGTGCTGCACGACCTGTCGAGCCATGTGAAATGGTCGGACGTGCAATCTGACATTGCCGGAACGTCTTGGCGGGTGATGTTCCTTGCCGTGTTCTGGACGGCCTTCAGTTTTCTGTCTCTGTCCTTCTATGACGTCTTCGCCGTGCAGAGCGTGGCGGGGGGAACGGTCCCCCTTCGCATCGCGGCCATGGCCGGGGCCAGCGGCTATGCGGTGTCGAATTGCCTAGGGTTTTCGTACATCACGGGCACGGCGATCCGCTATAGGATCTATGCGTCGCTGGGGTTGGATCTGGGACGGGTCGCGGGCGTGATCGCCACATCATGGGTGGCATTCTGGATGGGTCTCATCCTGATCCTCGGCGGAATGATGACGCTTCATCCGGACGGGATCGCCCAAGCGCTGCCGATCAGTGGAACTCTTGAAACGGTCATCGGGGTTGCCCTGCTGGTCGGCCTGCTGGTTCTGTTTGTATGGCTGGCCAAAGGCGGGCGTCGGCTGGCCTTTGGCGGAGTGGGATTTGACCTGCCCGGAGGCAAGTTGGCCAGCCTTTTGACACTGGCCGCAATCGGGGATCTGTTCGGCGCGTCGATGGCTCTTTATGTTCTGATGCCCGACGATCTAGGCGTCGGTTATCCGTATTTCTTCACCATCTATATCTGCGCAATCGCAGTTGGGATTCTCAGCCATGCGCCGGGCGGAATCGGTGTGTTCGAAGCCACTTTGATCGCAGGGCTGGGGGCCTCGGGTCGGTCGGACGTGATTGCCGCCTTGCTGCTCTACCGGGTTGTCTACACGTTTTTGCCATTTGCCATCGCAAGCCTGTCGATCGCCGTCGCTTCGGCGCTGGCACACCGGCATCACATCAGCGGCGCGGCTACTTGGTTCTATCGGGCCGTCCGGCCAATCGTGCCGATGGTGGCTGCCGGTATCGCGGCAGTGGCCGGTGTGGTTCTTCTGGTGTCCGGCACCTTGCCTGCCAGCTCGACGAAGCTGGGGATCCTGCGCGAGTTTCTGCCCCTGTCCTTCGTCGAGGCATCGCATCTGGCCGGAAGCGCCATTGGCGTTCTGCTGCTGCTTGTGGCGCGGGGGCTGTACCGCAAGCTCTACCGGGCATGGATCGTTGCCATGATCCTGATGCTGGCCGGGTTCTTTGCGTCACTGGCCAAGGGGCTGGATACGCATGAGGCCATCGGAATGCTTGCAGCCATCGGTTTGTTGGCCCTGTTTCGGGGGGCTTTCTACCGGGTCAGCGGCGCATCCATCTTCCGACTGAACATTCCCTGGCTGGTCAGTCTGATCGCGTTGCTGGCGGTGATCTTCTGGATCGGGTTGTTCGCCTATTCCCATGTCGAATACGAAAATGCGTTGTGGTGGGAGTTTGCATGGAATGGCGATGCCTCGCGGTTCCTACGCTCCAGCATGGTGGTGGCGGTCATCGTCGGGGTGGTGGCCGTGAACTCGTTGTTCGGACGTACGATCCCCGCACGTCAACGCACCGAAATCCCTGCGGCGGTCGAACGTTTGTCGCTTGCCAGCGAAGACACCGAGGCGCAGATCAGCCTGACCGGCGACAAACAGTTCCTGATCGCGCCAGATGAAAGCGCCTTTCTGGCCTATGCCGATTCCGGCAACGCGTTGATCAGCAAGGGCGAGCCTGTCGGCGATGAGGCCGCCGGCCAGCAGCTGATTTGGCAGTTGCGCGAAATGGCCGATGCCGAAGGCAAGCTCTGCGCATTTTACAGCGTGTCCACCAAGTATCTGCCTACGTTTCTGGACCTCGGGCTGTCGATCCTCAAGATCGGTGAAGTCGCCCGCGTTCCGCTGAAGGACTTCACGCTGGACGGCAAATCCCGCAAGCGGTTCCGTCAGGCCCGGAACCGGGCCGAGCGTGAAGGATATGTCTTCGAGATCATTCCCAAAGAACAGCTAGCACCAGTCCTGCCCGAGCTGCGCCAGATCTCGGATCACTGGCTGGAAGGCAAGGCGGGCGCGGAAAAGGGTTTTGCCCTGGGCGGGTTCGACGAGCAGTATTTGTCCTATTTCGATCATGCGGTTCTGAAGAACGGCGAAACAGGCAAGATCGTGGCTTTTGCCAACCTGTTTCAGGGCGGCAACAAGTCGGAATTGTCGCTGGATCTGATGCGGTACGAGCCCGACTGCCCCAGCTTTGTCATGGACGCTCTGTTCGCCGAGATGATGAACTGGGGCGCCGGCCAAGGGTTTCATTGGTTCTCATTGGGGGCCGCGCCGTTTTCCGGGATCGAGAACCGGCAACTCGCCTCGCTCTGGAACCGGATCGGCGGCTTCGTGTACGAGCACGGCGAGCAGTTCTATCACTTCGAGGGTCTGCGCGCCTTCAAGCAGAAGTTCGACCCGGAGTGGAGCCCCAACTATCTTGCCAGCCCAGGCGGTCTGGCCGCGCCGCGCATCCTTTACGAGGTGAACATCCTGATCTCTGGAGGCCTGACGGGCCTGACGAAATAGCGCCTAGTTCAGACTCGCCCGTGTAGGGTCCTGCTGCAGCAGGTCACCCCAATCGGTGCGATAGGACATCTCGGCCAGTACGGTTTCCGGCAGGAATTCCTGGTTCTGACGGATCTGCCAGCCCCCGCCCAGCCCCTTGTAGACCGCGACCAGGTTCGACGACACCTGCTGGCGCGCCTCGATCAGGTTGGCTTGCGAGCGCAGAAGCGCGGTCTGCGTGTTCAGGACGCGGGAATAGTCGGCGATGCCGTCGCGATACTGGCTGACGGCGATGTCGGCGGCCTTGCGCGCTGCGTCGACGCTGCGTTGGTAGAACGTCACCTGTTTGCGCGCCTGGGCATAGGCGACCATGGCGCTTTCGACCTCGGAATAGGCGGTCAGCACGGTGTTCTGATAGTTGGCGATCAGCGCCTGATAGGCGGCGTCCTGCGCGCGCACGTTGTTCTTGATCCGCCCATAGTTCAGAACGTTCCAGACCACGCCGGCGCTGGCCAGACCTGTGGTGCTGTTCGAGCTGAACAGGTCGCGCCCGCCCGACGCCTGCAGGCCGATCGAGCCCGACAGGATGAACTGCGGATACAGGTCCGCCATGGCAATGCCCACCTGCGCCGATTGCGTGGCTGCAGCCAGTTCTGCGGCGCGAACGTCGGGGCGGCGGCGCAGCAGTTCGGCCGGAACGCCGACGGCGACGTTCGATCTTGCCGACGGAATCCGTCCAGACGTTCCCAGCAAACCGGCCATGCGCGACGGTGTCGTGCCCAGCAGAACCGCCAGCGCGTTCTTGGCCTGCTGCAAATCGCTTTCCAACGTCGGCACCAGCGCCTTGGTGTTGTTCAGCAGGGCGGTGGACTCCTGCACATCCAATTCCGTCGTCACGCCATTGGTGAACCTCAACTGCGTCAGATCGTTGGCTTCCTGCTGCAGCTTGATGTTCTCGCGCGCGACGGCCAGAGACTCCTGCAGCGCGCGGATGTTGATGTACAGCGCGGCCACATCGCCCGTCAGCGTCACCAGTGCGTCGTCATAGTTGGCGACCTGTAGCGCCAGGTTCGACCGCGCCGCCTGCACTCCGCGCCGCTGCGCCCCCCAGACGTCCAGTTCCCACTGGGCGTCAAATCCCACCTGTGAAGTCGAAAACTCGGTATCCAGCGGAATGATCCGGTTGATATCGGCAATGGGACCGAGGTTGTCGCTGATCCGGCGCCGCTCCAACGCGCCGCCCACGGCCTGAGATTGCGGATAGAGCTCGCCGAAGGCGATGCCCAGTTGCGCGCGGGCCTGCAACACGCGCGCGCCTGCGACCTGAAGGGTCAGGTTCTGGGCATAGGCCTCGGCCACCAGCTTGTTCAGGGTCGGATCATTGAAGCTCTGCCACCATTTGACCACGGGGGCGCTGCGCGACGTTAGCCCGCTGGCTTGGCTGGCGCTGGGGCTGTTGGCCTCCATCCACTGTTTCACGACCGGCGAGTTGGGGCGCACGAAATCCGGCCCGACCGGGGTGCAGGCAAACAGCAATGCGGCGCTCAGCGCGGTGCCGATCAACATGCGGCGGCGGTTTCGTGGCCTGCGCGGATGGTCCGGGTTCATGTGTGTCATGCTCAGATATCCAACGGTCGGATGAAGTTGGCGAAGGAATAGAGGCGGATGTTGATGCGGCGCAAAAACTCGAAGCTTTTGCCTTGTCCCGTGTAGATGGCCACGGCCGCGTGCCCGCCAGCGGGGAAGGTATGCCCTTCAGGGACGTCGACCGAAATCTGCACCGCGATGCGCCCGGGAATTTTGGGCAGCTCGAACCCCGGCAGGCGGCCGGAGGGCAGGTATTGCCCCTGCCGGGTGGCCCACCAGATGGCCTCGACCTTGCCGGGCAGAATTTCACCCGGATAGAGGTCCAGCGCGACTTCGACGGGCTGACCGGGTTCGACGAATTTCAGGTTCTGCTGACGGTATGTGGCCAGGATATAGGGCGAATCCTCGGTCACGAAGCTGGCGATGGCCCCAAGGCGGATATCACCCACCACAAGGCCGGGACGGGCCTGTTGCGAGACGATCATACCGTTTTCAGGAGCGTAGATCGTTGTATTGTCGAGGAAATACTGCGCTTCGGCCAGCTGCGCCTTGGCCTGAAGGATACCGGTGTTCACTCCGTCGATCTGTGACTCCTGCGCAAGTTGCGCTTTTCTAAGATTGGCCTCAGCCTGTTTGACCGCAGCCTGATCTTCGGTCACTTGTTCGTTCCAGCGGTCCAGTTCGTCCTGACGCGCGCCCCCGGCAGGCACCAGGTTTTCATAGCGCGCCTTCTGCGTCATCGCATAGGCCAGCTGGGCATTGGCGCGCTCCACCGCCTCGGTCGAGGCGATCACGTCCTGTTCGAGGATCTTGGCGTTTTGCTCGGCAGCCACCAGTTGCGCTTGCGCGTTCTCGACGGCCAGCTTGAACACCGTGTCATCGAACCGGTACAGCGGATCGCCCTCGGTGATGGGCGTGTTGGGTTCGACCAAGACCTCGGTCAGGATGGTCGGTTGGGTCAGTTTCGGGACGATCTGGATGGTGGACCGCACCACGTGGCTGTCGATTGAGAAGGGTTGGAAGAACCGCAGCGCGACCAAGAAGATCAGCAGCAGATGGGCGCCAACCCAGAACGACACGATCCCCCAGACAATGTTGAACTTGAGCCATTGTGCTTTGAAGAAAATGAACCAGACAAAAATGATGTAGAAAAGCGTGATGCCGAGGGCGACGAACATTGTGGTGGATTTCCTTCGGCGTCAGGTTTTCTGTGGGTCGTCTGCAGCAGGGGCCCGGTACTCGTCCTTGACCTGCCCGCCAAGGCGCTCGATCTCCTTGCGGATCGCTTCGCGCTCGCCCTCGGGCAAGCGGCGGATGTCCACGGTCATGCCATCATGGTAGGCCCAGATAAAGGCGTGCACCCATGGGATGATCGCCAGAAACCCCATCCATCCCATCAGCTTGACGGCTTCGGCATGGGGGTGGTTCCGCTTGATTGCGATGCGGCCGGGCAGGCCCATGATGAACAGAAACAAGGCCATGACCGCCGCCAGCAGCAAGATCAGCGCGACGAATGTCAGGTAGTCATAATAGCCCAGCGGCTGCCCCAGTAGTCCCATCGTCGCGCCTCCTGTCTGGACGGTTGCCCCATCCTCAGTTGTTGGTGTCCAGTTCGTCAATCAATTTGTAGCTGGTCGGCGGGTCGGCGCAGATGCCCGGACCGCATTCCAACAGCGTCGAACCGGCGTTCAGCACCGCAAGACCCAGCATGATGAAGAACGCAACCTTTGCCAATGTGCTGCCGCCAAAGCGTGGTTCCGCGCGCGTGTCCGAGACATACTGTTTCTCGAACATCAGCATGATGGCGGTGCCCAACAGGATCAGGAAAAAGCAGATGGCAGCCCAAGTATAGTAGTGCAGGCCCAACACAGGAGAGCCATAGTGCCCGGTTCCCGGCACGATGTGCAGAAGGATCTGCCGCACCGACACGCTGCCGCCGTAGAGGGCCGCAATCAGCATGATCGCATAGTGTTGGGGCCGCGGGCCATAAAGCAGGTTCAGGCCCAGACCAACACCAACCGCAACGAAGCCAACTCGCTGCAACAGGCAGAGCGGGCAGGGCAGTTCGTACAGCTTGAGCTGGTAGACATAGGCCAGCAGCAGAACAAGGCTGACGGCCAGCATTCCTAGGGCATTCAGAGTACGGGACAGTTCAGGTGTCATGATCGTCCCTTTCTACAACTGAATTGTCAGTTGGCTGGTGGCGTGAAACTTGAGCCAATAGACGCTCAACGCCAGCGTGAGAAAGAAAACCACGTTTCCGGCTTTTGTCCGTCCAAAGTAGTTCAGCGCCATAACGGCTGTAAGTAACGCAAATAAAAGCGCGATCATGGCTCGGTCCTCCCCTCCCGTGCAACGATTGCAATGGTGGTGATACTGTCAGGCCCGCTGCCATCTGGCAAGTTTTGGGATCGTCCGTTCGCCTTAAGTGCGAGCGAACCCTAGCCGCACACCACCAATTGAGTCTGCCATTCGCGGCAGCACGCAGCCAGTTCGGATGTGACGGGTGCGTCTGTATAGAACGTGTCGATTTCGGACAATGACGTGATGCGGGCCGGGGCCGACCGCTGGAATTTCGAGTGGTCTGCAACAAGGCTGGTATGCCGCGCCTGCGCGATGATCGTCTGGCTGACATTCACTTCCTGAAAATCGAAATCCAGCAGATCGCCTTCGTCATCCAACGCAGAACAGCCTATGACCGCGTAGTCAAACTTGAACTGGCGAATGGTCGAAACGGTCAGGTTTCCGATCAGGCCCC
This sequence comes from Ruegeria sp. CH5, assembly GCF_056537025.1. Taxonomy (NCBI): domain Bacteria; kingdom Pseudomonadati; phylum Pseudomonadota; class Alphaproteobacteria; order Rhodobacterales; family Roseobacteraceae; genus Ruegeria; species Ruegeria sp. CH5. The sequence goes on from NZ_JBQFQT010000001.1 coordinate 253,874, forward strand.
CATCGGAGCGGCGCAGAACACCACCAGCGACCACGATCTCGCATTCGGGGTTTTCGACCAGAATGTTGGCCACGTTCATATTGTTGGTCACGACCATCAGGTTCTTGTGGGTCAGAAGTTGCCGCGCCACGGCCTCGGTCGAGGTGCCGATATTCATGAACACCGATGCTCCGTCCGGAATGTCGGCGGCACACCGTTTGGCAATGCGTTTCTTGGCTTCGTCGTTCAGTCCGCGGCGGTCTTCGTAACCGATATTCGAAACGCCCGACCTCAGAACCGCGCCGCCGTGAACGCGGTCCAGCATCCCGGAATCGGACAGTTCCGACAGGTCCCGACGAATGGTCTGGACGGTGACATTGAACCGCTCGGCCAGATCCTCGACCGCGACACGTCCGTTTTGCTTGGCAAGGCTCAGGATGTCGGATTGGCGAAAGGACAGGGACATATTCGGCTCCGCGGGTGTGGCTCTGTTCGTTTTTGTTCTTTTTGGGCATCTAGCGCAAGCCTGATGTTTTCCCGACTGGGTGCCGAAGAAGAAAGAAGTGAACGACGACCAAGTTGCACGAGATGCGACAAAGCGAACAAAAACGAAAATCGAAATTGACTAAACGAGTGTCGGTCGCGTTAATGCGCGCGACCCTTTTGCAAATGGAATCATCAGACATGGAACAGTCGGACACCCAGATCACCGATCTTTTCATCATCGGTGGCGGCATCAATGGCTGCGGCATCGCGCGCGACGCCGCAGGGCGCGGGTTGAGCGTCACGCTCGCCGAGATGAACGATCTGGCTTCGGCCACTTCGTCAGCTTCGACCAAGCTGTTTCACGGAGGGCTGCGCTATCTGGAGTATTTCGAGTTCCGTCTGGTCCGCGAGGCCCTGATCGAACGTGAAACGCTTTTGCGTGCCATGCCGCATATCAGTTGGCCGATGCGGTTCGTTCTGCCGTATCACCCGGACATGCGGTTTGACTCTGAAACGCCCACGTCGCGCCTGTTGGGGGCGGTCATGCCGTGGATGAAGGGGCGGCGGCCTGCCTGGCTGATCCGTTTGGGGCTGTTCATGTATGACAACCTGGGCGGCCGGAAGATCCTGCCGGGAACAAGTTCATTGAACCTGCGCACGGCGCCCGAGGGTGCGCCGCTGAAGGACAAGTTCGAAACCGCGTATGAGTATTCCGATTGCTGGGTCGAGGATTCAAGGCTGGTGATCTTGAACGCACGCGATGCAGAGGCACGCGGCGCGCGGATCTTGGTGGGCACCAAGGTTCTGTCGGCCGAACGCAGCGAAGATGTTTGGCAGATCACCGTGCAGGATTGCGAAAGCGGTGAAACCCGTGAACTGCGCGCGCGGATGCTGATCAATGCGGGCGGGCCGTGGGTTGGAGACATCATTCGGACCAAGATCCGTTCGAACTCACGCGAGGGCGTGCGGCTGGTGCGCGGCAGCCATATCGTGACGCCGCGTCTCTGCGACCATGACAAATGCTACTTCTTCCAAGGTGAGGACGGGCGCATCATCTTCGCCATTCCCTATGAGCAGGACTTCACTCTGATCGGGACCACTGATCAGGACCACCCCGATCCGTCCGAGCCGCCCGTCTGCACCGAGGCCGAGCAAAATTATCTGTGCGCCTTCGCGTCCAAATACTTCAAGAAGCCGGTCTCGCGTGACGACATCATCTGGACCTACTCCGGCGTGCGCCCGCTGTATGATGATGGCGCCCAAAGCGCCACGGCAGCGACGCGGGACTACACATTGAAAGTGGACGCCGAGGGCGGCGCGCCGGTCCTCAACGTGTTTGGCGGCAAGATCACAACCTATCGCCGCCTTGCCGAAAGCGCGATGGAGAAGGTGGCCGAGCACTTCCCAGACCTCTCTGGCCCTTGGACTGCGGGAGTTGCTCTGCCGGGTGGGGATTTCCCGGTCGACGGGGTAGAGGCACTGGTTGCCGGATTGAAGGCTGACTACGGATTCCTCACCGACAAATGGGCGCACCGTCTGGTACATGCGTACGGCACCGAAGCACGCATTATCCTCGGGAACGCGGTCCAGGCCGATGATCTGGGCGTCGATTTTGGCGCGACCCTGACCGAGCGTGAGCTCGAATGGCTGATCGACAAGGAATATGCCCGTACAGCGCAGGATGTGATCTGGCGTCGAAACAAACTGGGACTGCGCCTGAAACCCGAGCAGGTTGAGCAGATCGAGGCCTGGATGCAGAAGCGTCGTCAGCAACAACGGAAAACCGCTTAATTACCCACCAAAGAAAAACGCCCCGCGGATGTCGCGGGGCGTTTCTTTTTTCTCGGTCAGGCCGCCTTTTCGGAGGGGTCGGGATCCTTGTTCGTGCCCTTGATCCACTCTCGCATGCTCTGCATCACCGCATAGAGGACCGGCACCAGGATCACCCCGAACAGGGTCGCGGCGAGCATCCCGCCAAATACGGCCACACCAATCGCCTTCTGGCTGGCGGCACCAGCACCGCTGGCTGCCAGCAGGGGCACAACGCCCAGCAGGAAGGACAGCGCGGTCATCATGACGGCCCGGAAACGCTGATGCGCAGCCTCGGCGGCGGCGTCCTTGACAGACAGACCCTTGGCCCTCTGCTCCATCGCGAATTCCACGATCAGGATGCCGTTCTTTGACGCAAGCCCCACCAGCATGATCATCCCGATCTGCGTGTACAGGTTGATGTCACTGCCCACGATCGCCACCGCCGCAACCGCTCCGAACAGGGCCACGATCACCGACAGCAGGATCGAGACCGGCATCGTCCAACTTTCGTATTGGCCGACCAGGAACAAATACCCGAACAAAATAGCCAGCCCCAGGATCACCACGACCAGCCCGCCGGATGCCAGCTGTTGCTGGGCGGTTCCGGTCCATTCAAAGGCATATCCCGGGGGCAGGGCGGTCGCCGACTCTTCTGTCATCACGGTGATTGCGTCACCGGTCGACAGACCTTCGGCCGGAACCGCTGTCACCGTCGCGGAACGGAACAGGTTGTGGCGTTTCAACAGAACCGGGCCAAGCACGTTTTCGACGTCGATGAGCGTTCCCAGCGGGACCATCTCACCGGTGTTCGAGCGGACGTACAGGTTCGAGATGTCCTCGACATTGTCACGATACGACCCTTCGGCTTGGATCATCACGCGATAGACGCGGCCGAACAGATTGAAGTCGTTCACATAGTACGAGCCAAGCTGAGCCTGCATGGTCTGGAAGATTTCGGCGACCGATACGTTCAGCGTTTTTGCCTTTTCCCGATCCAGATCCACGAACAGCTGCGGGACGTTGGCCCGGAAAGTCGTGTAGGCTTGGCCGATTTCAGGCCGCTGGTTGGCCGCGTAGACAAAGGATCCCACGGCCGAGGCCAAATCCTGCGGCGAGCCGCCTCCGGTTTGTTGAACCTCCATTTCCACGCCCGCCGACATGCCAAGACCTTGGATCGGTGGCGGGTTGAACGCGACGATCGAGGCGGCGGATTCGCCGTTGGCGATGGCCAGTACCTTCTGCAGGATGGCGTCCGCCGTCAGATCCTCGTCTTGCCGTTCATCCCAGTTGTCGAGGTTGACGAAAACAGCTGCACCGTTGGTGATGGTTCCGTTCAGCAGTGAGAAACCGTTGATCAGAACGGTATTCGCCACGCCCGGAATCTCGCGGATCTGGTCATCGACACGTTTGGATACCGCCTCGGTTCTCTCCAGTGTGGCCGCGTCGGGCAATTGGATGTCGACGAACAGATAGCCGTTGTCCTCAAGCGGCAGGAACCCGCTGGAGGTGTTCGACATGATCGTCACGCCGCCAAAGGCAAACCCCGCGATGATCCCAAGCGAGACCACGGGGATGATCAGCAGCTTGCGTACGATGGACACATAGCCTGCGCGCATCGTCCCGATGAATTTCTCGAACACCGCCAGCAGACCCTTGGGTGGGCCTGAACGTGCCTGAAGGACCAAACCGCACAGCGCCGGGGACAAGGTCAGCGCATTGATGGACGAGATGACGACGGCGGTCGAGATCGTAACCGCGAACTGTGAATACAGCCGCCCCGAGATACCGGGCATGAAGGTCACGGGCACGAACACGGCTAGCAGAACCAGAGTTGTCGCAATGACGGGGCCAGTAATCTGCCCCATGGCTTTGCGGGTCGCTTCGGCCGGCGACAGGCCTTCCTCGGCGATGATCCGTTCCACGTTCTCGACGACCACAATCGCGTCGTCGACCACGATCCCGATGGCTAGCACGAGTGCGAAAAGCGAGATTGTGTTCAGCGACATCCCGAACAGCAGCAGGAACGCAAATGTCCCGATCAATGAGACCGGAATCGCTACCGCCGGAATGATGGTCGCCCGCCAACTGCCCAAGAAGATGAACACGACCGAAATCACCAGGATGAAGGTCAGAACCAGCGTCGATACCACGTCGTTGAGGGATTGTTCGACGAAATCGGTGGTGTTGAACGGAACGTCGTATTCGACATCCGTCGGAAAGGCGCGCGACAGGCGCTCCAGTTCTGTCTGAACCCGATCGGACACCGCCAGCGCATTGGCGCCCGGCGCTTGATAGATGCCGATGACGGTGGCAGGTACGGCTTGATATAAACCGGAGGCGGCATAGTACTGAGCGCCCAGTTCGACCCGCGCGATGTCGCGGACCCGTACGATCGAGCCGGCGTCGCCGGTGCGGATCACGATATCGCCGAATTCCTTGGCAGACGTGAGGCGTCCCTTGGTCTTGATCGTGTACTGAAAGGTCTGGCCTTCAGGCACCGGCGGGGCGCCGATCGAGCCAGCGGAAACCTCGATGTTCTGTTCGCGAATGGCCGAGATCACGTCACCCGGCGTGATGGAAAGGGCGGCCATCTTGTCGGGATCCATCCAGATCCGCATCGCGTATTCCAGGTTGGTCAGAACGTCGGCCTTGCCCACGCCCTGCACCCGTGCCAGCGCATCCTTGAGGTTGATCGACGCGTAGTTCGACAGGAACACGCTGTCATAGGTGCCGTTGGGCGAGGTCAGGGTGACCAGCAACAGCATGTTGGTCGACGCTTTCTGCGTCACCACCCCCGACGAGGTAACTTCGGTCGGCAGCGAGGACATGGCCTGCGCCACACGGTTCTGCACATTGACTGATGCGATGTCGGGGTCGGTGCCCACCTCGAACGTGATGTTCAGCGAATACGAGCCGTTGTCCGAGGATGTGGACGTCATGTAGATCATGTCATCCACGCCGTTGACCTGCGCTTCGATCGGCGCGGCAACCGTGTTTTCAACGGTTTCGGCGTTAGCGCCAGTGTACGTCGTCGTGACGCTGACCACCGGCGGGGTAATGTCCGGGAATTGGGCAACCGGCAGGACCATGTAGCCGATCGCCCCCATGATTGTCAGCACAAGCGAGATCACAAGTGCCAGCTTGGGCCGGCTGATGAACAGGGCGGAAAACATCAGTTATTCTCCCGGCTGTTCAGAGGCGACAACGGCGTCAACGGCAACACCCGGGCGCACCCTTTGCAGCCCTTCCACGATGACGCTTTCGCCCTCGCGCAGACCTTCCTTGACGATCACGGCAGAACCGACCGTGTCGCCGGTCGTGATGTAGCGCTGTTCGACCATCTGCTTGTCGTTGACGACCAGCACAAACTCTCCGCGTTGATCTCGCTGCAGGGCAGCTTGAGGGATCAGCACCTCAAGCGTAGGCTCGAGCGCCTCGATGTGAACGTTCAGAAAGGCGCCATCCACGATCAGACGTTTGTCGTTTGCAAACTCGGCGCGCAGGGTGATCGCACCGGTCAACGGGTCGATCCGGTTGTCTACGAACACGATCTTGCCGGTTTCTTCCAGCTCGGTACCATTGGGCAGCGTAAGCCGGACAACCGGGCTCTTGTTGCTTTCAGCAAGGGTGGAGGCGGTCTCACCAACGGTCTGAAGAACGGAGGTGAACTGCTTTTCATTCAACGAGAAATTCACGTAAATCGGCGCTTCGCTGATCAGGTTGACCAGCGGTTCCGTGTTGGGGCCGACCACGTCGCCGACGCTGGTGCTGATCCGACCGATCCGGCCGGAAAACGGCGCGTGGATCTGCGTGTAGTCCAGATCAAGCTGCGCCTGTTGAATGGCTGCGTTGGCCGCTTTGACTTCGGCTTCGGCGACCAACTCGTTCGCGCGGGCAATGTCGCGCTCGGATTCCGGCGTTGCGTCGCGCCTGTACAGTTCTTCCTTGCGGGCCAGGTCGACCTTGGCCAGTTCCAGATTGGCTTCGGCCCGATCAAGATCCGCTTTTCGGGCGTCCAGCGTGGCCTGGTACAGGTCGGGCTCAATGGTAAACAGCAGATCACCCTCGTTGACCAAAGAGCCTTCTTCGACATTCCGGCTTTCAAGGAAACCGCTGACACGTGCGATGATGTCCACGTTGTCCGTGGCTTCGGCCCGCCCAATAAAAACAGCCTCCTCGGTGATTTCCTGTGTGTATGCGGCCGCAATCGAAACCTTGGGCGGCGGTGCATCCGACTGATCCTGGGCAAATGCGACCGGTGTAAACGCAAGGCATGCCAGCAGTGTCGCGCAAAGGCCGAGACGCGAGAGCGTTCGATTGCTGGTCGTGTGGGTAAGCGTCTTTTCAACGGTCATTGCGAGTGCCTCATTCAAACCGGGATTTGGGTCGAGCCGGACCGTTCCTGAAGCCCGAGTCGATTAAACTCCAAGTCAGGATGGAGGCATTGTTGAAAATTCTCAAGTATTTGAATTTTAAACGCTCGAACCCTGTCCGGGGATGTCTCGGCCGTCGAACCAATTTCGTCCGACGATTTCATCGGATCGGTCGGGTCAGTTGGCTGAAAAAAAGGGGGCCGCCGGCCCCCTTGCTGTACTCAGCTCCGCACTCCGGCAAAGCGTGTTTGCCAATCTTCGCGCTGTTCGTCGGTGATCTTGGCGAACAGAACGTCCGGCACCGTGAACGCGTGTCCGGCGGGCAGGGCGCTCAGCGCGGCCTCCACGTCCTCGGGCCAGCTGGTATCGAGCGTGTTCATCGCGCTCAGCATTCTGGCCGAAGTTTCAGGGATGAACGGCGCGCTGAGTACTGCATAAAGCCGGATCAGGTTCAGGCCCAGCCGCACCTGCGCGGCGGCCTGTTCCGGGTCTTCTTTGAAGGTGGACCAAGGCGCAGCGGCCTGCAGGTATTCGTTGCCCGCAACCCAGATCGCACGCAGTTCCTGCGCCGATTTGCGGACCTCCATCGCCTCCATGTGCGCCTCGTAGGCGCGAATGCGCTTGGTCAGTTCCTCGATCAGCGCCTGTTCGCGTTCACCGTATTCGCCACCGGACGGAACCTCTTCACCGAATTTCGAGCGGCAGAACTTGGTGATCCGGCTGACGAAATTGCCCAACACGTCCGCCAGGTCCTTGTTGACCGATTGCTGGAAGTTCTCCCAGGTGAATTCGCTGTCGCTGCTTTCGGGCGCATGGCTCAGCAGCCACCAGCGCCAGTAGTCGGCGGGCAGGATGTCCAGCGCCTGGTCCATGAAGACGCCGCGGCCCTGGCTGGTCGAGAACTGTCCGCCGTCATAGTTCAGATAGTTGAACGACTTCAGGTGATCGACCAGCTTCCACGGCTCACCCGAGCCGAGGATGGTGGCCGGGAAGGACAGGGTGTGGAACGGCACGTTGTCCTTGCCCATGAACTGCACATAACGCACGTCGTCAGCGCCCTTGTCGGTGCGCCACCAGCGTTCCCATTCCGCATCCGGCTTGCCGTGGGCGTCGGCCCATTCCTTGGCGCAGGCGATGTATTCGACCGGCGCGTCGAACCAGACGTAGAAGACCTTGCCCTCCATGCCGGGCCAGTCCTCGTCGCCCTTCTTGACCGGGATGCCCCAGTCCAGGTCACGGGTGATGCCGCGGTCCTGCAGGCCGTCGCCGTCATGCAGCCATTTCTTGGCGATCGAGGTGGTCAGCACCGGCCAGTCAGTCTTGCCGTCGATCCAGGCGTCCAGCTGATCCTTCATCGCCGACTGGCGCAGATACAGGTGCTTGGTCTCGCGCACCTCAAGGTCGGTCGAGCCGGAAATGGCGCTGCGCGGGTCGATCAGGTCCGTCGGGTCCAGCTGCTTGGTGCAGTTCTCGCACTGGTCGCCGCGGGCCTTTTCGTAGCCGCAGTTGGGGCAGGTGCCTTCGATGTAGCGGTCGGGTAGGAAACGGCCGTCGGCGTTGGAATAGACCTGCTTTTCGGTCACTTCGCGGATCAGCCCGGCCTCGGCCAGCTTGCCGGCGAAATGCTGGGTCAGCTTGTGGTTCTGCGGGCTGGACGACCGGCCGAAGTGATCGAAGCTGAGGCCAAAGCGTTTGGCGATGTCGGCCTGCACCTCGTGCATCTCGGCGCAGTATTCGGCCACAGGCTTGCCCGCCTTGGCCGCGGCCAGCTCGGCCGGGGTGCCGTGTTCGTCGGTCGCGCACAGGAACATGACCTCGTTGCGGCGGCCGCGCTGGTAGCGCGCGAACAGATCCGCCGGCAGCTGCGAGCCGATCAGGTTGCCAAGGTGCTTGATCCCGTTGATGTAGGGAATTGCCGAGGTAATGAGAATCCGAGCCATGTTTGGTTTCCGCCTAACTGTCTGCGCGCGCTCTATCAAACCGGATCGGGAAATCCCAGCCCCAGAATGCTATCGCCCTTCGCGCGAGCGTTTCAGCAGGCGGCCGATGGTGAAGGACGTGCGCGGCGCGTAGACGTAGTTCGTACGTTCCTCGGGCGTCGGGCGCGAGCGCATCCGGGCCAGTCCAAAGATGATCAGGACCGCGTGGCCCAATGCCACGAAGGCAAACAGCGCGCCGGGGCCGAATTGCTCGATCAGCGTCGAGGAAACATAGGGCGAGGCAATGGCCCCCAGCGCGTACCAGAACATCAGCGCCGCCGACAGTTCCACCCGCTGCTCGGTGGTGGCGAAGTCGTTGGCATGCGCGGATGAGATCGAGAATATCGGAAAGGTCGTTATTCCGAATAATCCTGCGGCCAGCATGACGCCGACGGTGCCCGTGCCGCTGGCAGCCATGGTGATGCTGCAACTGATAACGGCGGCAATCGACATCCAGATCAGCACCCAGCGGCGGTCGTACTTGTCGGCCAGCCACCCGACCGGATACTGCGCCAGCGCGCCGCCCAGTACAAAGGCGGCCAGAAAGAACGCGATCTGATCGACGCCCAGCCCAACCTCTTGTCCGTAGACGGGACCAACCATCCGAAACGAAGCAGAGCTGATGGCCGAGACGATCACTCCAGCCACCGCCAAGGGCGAGCAATGCCAGGCCAGCTTGGGCCGCAAACGCGGTGCGTCCGGGGTTTCGGGCTGGCTGGCGCGCGTCAGGGTCAGCGGCAGCAACGAGGCACAGCACAGGATGGCCAGCAGGTTGTAAGAGACATATGAGGCAGGTGGCAGAACGGCGATGATCAACTGCGCGCTGAGAGAGGCTCCCATATCGGCCAACCGATATGTGCCCATGGCGCGGCCGCGGGTTTCGTTGGTGACTTTGGCGTTCAGCCAGGCCTCGATAACCGTATAACAACCCGCCACGCAGGTGCCCGAGGCAATGCGCAGCGCGGCCCATGCATAGGGGTTTTCGGTCAGCGTGTGGCCAATCAGACCCATCGCGCCCAGAGCCGTGCAGACCGCAAAGGCGCGCGAGTGCCCGATGGATCCCATCAACCTTGGCGCCCACCAGCATCCCGCGAAAAAGCCCAAGAAGTGAGCCGAGCCCAAAAGGCCGATCTGTTCGGTCGAAAACCCCAGCGTCAGGCCGGATATCGCGTCCAGCGGACCCACGCCGCCCGTGGAAAGCTGCAATAGAATGACCGAAAGAAAAAGGGCGGCGAATGAGATGATGGTACGCATGGGTCCAGTAGATGTCCGAATGGCGCATGACGATGCGCGCGGCTATTCGACTTTGTGGTGTCGTTTTCCGCCAGTTTCAGGGTTTTCTGCGAATTTCGGTTCGTATGTTCAATCCCACAGTTTCGTCGACCAGGTCCGCATAGCCGGTGGCGCCGAAATCGTTCCGGTTCAACGCGCCGGTCAAATGGATGAACAGCCGGTTCAGATCGTCCTTTGCGGAACCCGGCGGGCGATAGAGGGCGGCATCAAGAGTGATCGGGCGGGTCACGTCGCGCACCGTCAAATCGCCGGTGACGGTCGCTCCGTCGGAAATGCGTCCGCCGGGGCCTAGGCTGACGGCCGTCGAGACGAAGTGGATAGATGGAAACCGCGCGGCGTCCAACACGGATCGACTTAGCATCGGGCCGCGTGCAAACGGCAGTTTCGTGCGTGCCTCGGCGACGTTCAGGACGACGTCGACCATGCTGTTGCGCAGGTTTTTCGTGTCCACCAGAACGTCAGCGGTCTGGATCGGCATGGTGCCGGTCTGGGCCGAGCCAGCCAGCCCGAATGTGAATTCGATCAATGTCCCTTGTGTTTCAAGTATATACGGAACCGGGGCGGCCACGGCGTGCCGCACCAAGGGCAGCGATGCCAGCCCCGCCAGTACCAGAGTTCGGCGGGTCAGGCGGCTCATGCCGGAACCCGCCCCTGGCGCGGCCGCGAGCGCATCAGCAGTGTCGCAATAATGGCGATGTTCAGCCCGTTCCACAGGATCCCGTTCACGAAGGCCAGTTCATACTGCCCGGTCACGTCATAGATCCAGCCGGACATCCAGCCACCCAGCGCCATGCCCATGATCGTCATCATCATCACGAAACCGACCCGTGCCCCGGCTTCTTGCGGGGGCATGTATTCGCGGACGACCAGCGCATAGCTGGGCACGATGCCGCCCTGCGCCAGTCCGAACAACAGGCTGATGACATAGAGCGACACCATCCCGTCATAAGGCAGGAACAGGAACAGGGCGATGCATTGCAGGATCGACCCGATCAGCAACGTGTGAACGCCGCCCAACTTGTCTGCCACCAGCCCCGAGATGATCCGGCTGACGACACCGCCCATCAGCATGAGCGACAGCATCTCGGCCCCGACCGCCGGGCCATAGCCCAAGCCTACGCAGTAGGAGACGATGTGGACCTGCGGCATCGACATTGCGACGCAGCAGCCAATTCCGGCGAGGCCCAGAACATATTGCAGGGTCCGCGGCGACAGGCCGACGCTGCGCGCGTTGATCTGCGCGGCGGCTGCGGCGGTGCCATGCGCCTCGGCCGGGACCTGCCGGCGCAGCAGCAGCGACAGCGGGATGACAACGATCAGGGTGATGACCGCCAATGTCAGATAGACCTGCTGCCACCCGTCGCGGGCGAGGATACCGGACAGGAGCGTGGGCCAGATCGCGCCGGACAGATAGTTTCCGCTGGCCACCAGCGCCACGGCGATCCCGCGTCGGCGCAGGAACCAGTGCGAGATGTCGGCGATCAGCGGGCCGAACCCGACGGCGGTGCCCAGGCCCAGCAGCAGATGCGCCACCGACAGCATCGTGATCGTCGGCGCCCATGTCGCCAGCAGATAGCTGAGCGCGCTGAGGCCTGCGGCACCGATCAGCGCCTTGGTCACGCCCAGCCGGTCCACCACCTGACCCAGCCACATGTTGCCAAGCGCAAATCCGATCATGGCCAGCGTGTAGGGCATCGAGGCCTCGGCCCGGCTGGCGCCGAACTGGGTCTCGATCGCGGGCATCACCACGATCACCGCCCACATGCCCACATTGGCCACCGCCGCAATGGCCAGCGTGACCAGAAGGCGAAGCCAGGAATAGCGGCTGTCGTGGATCGGATGGGTCATTTCGGCACGCTAGGGGGCGGGATGCAGTTTGACCAGTCACAACTTGCGTGATCCGGGGCCGGTCGGTCAGGCGCAGGTTTCCTCGGCGCCGATCCGTTGCAGGTGCAGCCCGGCGCGCGGCGCGGTCTGGGTGGCGTGCCAGCTGACCGGGGGCAGGGCGCGGGCGCGGCGGCGGGTCAGGGTCCAGCGGCGGGTCTGGCCCGTGTGCGCCGGGGCCATGTGCCAGCGCGTCTCGATCCCCTGCGCGCCGCCGTCGCCCGGGGTCAGCAGCAGCCCCAGCGGGGCCTGACCCATCGTGCCCCCCTGTTCGGCGGCCAGATGCATCCGACGCACCGGCGTCAGGCCCGGTGCCCCCGGCAGATCGCCGATCACCAGCGGCACCGCCCCGCTGCGCAGCGCCTCTTCGATGCACCACAGCAGGTCCTCGGCCCGGGTGGGGCGGACGAACAGGAAACGGGCGGGATCGGCAAAGGGCATCATGCCGTCGGGGTTCAGCTGATCGGCCTCCCACGCGGGCGAGATCCACAGAACCGGCCCCTGCGCCTGACCGGCCAGCCACATGGCAAAGCTGCGCCGCGCGGGGCCGCAGGCCTCGTGCACGCGGGCCAGTTGCAGCGAAATCTCATCATGCAGGGTCAGCCCCGGCGCCGCGCGCGCCGGTTTGCGGCCAAGAAGATGCGTGGACATGGCCGAATGCTAGCATGTTCGCACTTTGTTCTCAATCCCGAAAGCCGCCGTTCAGCGCGACAGGATCATCCGGCCGTCAGAAAACTGGATGTTGGAAAAACGGTGCAGGTAATCCATGCCCAGCAGGGACTGGTCCAGATCTCCTCCGTTGATCCATGCCGCAACATTTCGGTCCGTGATGGGCCCCAACGCCAGGCTGTCGAGGCGCACAGGCGCAGTCTGGACCACCCCATTTGCGGTCGAGGCACGCCCGTGAAAGGTCAGCTGACCGGTATCGAATCCGACGCGCTCCGCGTCCTGCGGGCTCAGCACGATCTGGCTGGCCCCGGTATCCACCAGGAATGTCACCGGTTTGCCATTCACCAGCATCGGCAAGTAGTAGTGCCCGTCGAACGAGCGGGGTACTTCGATCACATCTCCGGTCACGGACATCTGCGGAGATACGCCAACGGTCGAGCGGATGTCGCCCCAAAGGCCGACAACGGCAATGATCCCGATGAAGATGAAGACCCAGGCCATAGCCATCTGCAGGGTCTTCCCCAACGACTGCCGATTGTGAGTGAAGAACCACATCAGCAGTGCGGCTCCCAGCAGAACCAGATAGGCCAACCGTCCAAAATCGTTACCATCCATGCGGGCACCCGAAACCTTCTTTCATAAGGTCAATATGGGGTTTCAGGACGCGAACCCAAAGGCCTTGAGCCCGTCAAGAATGAACTGAACCGACAGCGCGGCCAGCAACATGCCCAGAAGGCGGGTCAGCACGGTCAGGCCGGTCTTGCCCAGAATGCGCGCGATCAGGCCGCTGGACAAGAAGAACAGCAATACAACCGCCATCACGGCAAGCATCACGCCGACAGCGGCAGCGATGCCCTGAATGCCGGGGTGCTCACCGGCCAGAAGGATGATCGTTGCGATCGATCCGGGCCCGGCCACCAGCGGAATGGCCAGCGGAAAGACCGAGGGGTCAGGGTGCTCTTCTTCTTCCGCTCGGTCCTCGCGCCGCTTGTTGCGCCGCTCGAACAGCATGTCGAGCGCGGTCAGAAACAGCAATGCGCCGCCAGCGACCTTGAAAGCCTCCATCGAGATGCCGACAAAGCCGAGAACCGCCTCTCCGAAAGCGGCGAAGGCGATAAGGATGCCCGAAGCGGTCAGGCACGTGCGGTAGGCGACGCGGCGACGGGTGGCCGGGTCCATTCCTTGTGTCAGCGCGACGAAGATCGGTGCGGTGCCAAAGGGATCGATCACAACGAACAGGGTTGTGAACGCGGTTATGAAGAATGCCATTTCGATCATGCGGCGGCCTCTGCGCTTTCCAGCCGCTCGGCGGCGGCGACCCACAGCGCCTCGGCGCGGGACATGGCCTCGACCACCTCGGCGAATTTTCGGTTCCAGGTTTCCAGATCAGCGATCCGGTCATCTTCGTACAAGGCCGGGTCGGACAATTTGGCCGAGAGCTTTTCGTGCATGTCCGTCAATTTCTCCAGCCGTTCCTCGCATTTCCGCAGGTCGGCCCGTAGCGCGAGAATGGTATCGCGAGAGGCGCGTTTGGGTTTGGCGGCCGGTTTTTCCCGGGCCGGTGGTTTGTCGCGCGCCAGCAGCATCTGGCGATAGGCTTCCAGGTCGCCGTCAAAGGGTTTGACCGTGCCGTCCGAGACCAACCACAGCCGATCGGCCACCAGCCCCAGCAGGTGCATGTCGTGGCTGACCAGAACCACAGCACCGGAATAGGCGGTCAGCGCCTCGACCAGGGCCTCGCGGCTTTCGATGTCCAGATGATTGGTCGGCTCGTCGAGGATCAGCATGTGCGGCGCGTCGATCGTCGCGATCAGCAGCGACAGGCGCGCTTTCTGGCCGCCTGAAAGCCGGCCCACCTCGGTTTCGGCCTGATCCGCGCCCAACCCGAAACCGGCCAGACGCGCGCGCAGCTGGGCCGGGGTCTCGGTCGGGCGCAGGCGCCGCAGGTGATCCAGCGGTGTTTCGTCCACATGCAGCTCGTCCACTTGATGCTGGGCGAAATACCCGATGCGCAGCTTGCTGCTGCGAGTCATCTTGCCAGCCATCAGGGGCAACCGGTCCGACAGCAGCTTGGACAGTGTCGATTTTCCCTGACCGTTCTTCCCCAACAGCGCGATCCGGTCGTCCTGATCAATGCGCAGGTTCAGACGGCGCAGCACCTCGGTGTCGCCATAGCCGGTGACGCCGCCTTCGATCTGGATGATCGGGGGCGACAGTTCCTCGGGCTCGGGGAACGAGAAGGCGCGCAAGGCGGCCTCCTGCGGGGTGGAGATCAACTGGATCCGTTCGATCATCTTCAGCCGCGATTGTGCCTGAACGGCCTTGGACGCCTTGTAACGGAACCGGTCAACGAAGCTTTGCAAATGGGCGATGCGGGCCTTGGCCTTGGCGTTTTCGGCCTCGGCCTGGGCCAGACGTTCGGCGCGACGTTCGGCGAACTTGTCATAAGGGACCGCGTAATAGGTCAGCTGGCGGTCTTCCAGATGCAGGATCGAGCCGACCGCCCGGTTCAGCAGGCCCCGGTCGTGGCTGATGACGATGACCGTATGCGGATATTTCGCCAGATAGCTTTCCAGCCACAGCGCGCCTTCAAGGTCCAGATAGTTGGTCGGTTCGTCCAGCAGCAGCAGATCGGGCTGTGAGAAAAGAACCGCCGCCAGAGCGACGCGCATCCGCCAGCCGCCCGAGAAATCGGAGCAGGGTCGTTGCTGATCGGCATCGTCAAAGCCCAGCCCTTTGAGGATCGTGGCCGCGCGGGCTTCGGCCGACCAGGCGTCGATATCGGCCAGCCGGGTCTGAATCTCGGCAATCCGGTCGGGGTCGGTGGCCTGCTGCGCCTCGGCCATCAGGGCGCTGCGCTCGGTGTCGGCGGCGAGGACCGTGTCGATCAGCGACACATTGGACGAGGGTACCTCTTGCGACACGCCGCCGATCCGCGCGCGGCGGGGCAGGGTGATGCTGCCCGATTCCAGCGCCAACTCGCCCCGGATCAGGCGGAACAGAGTGGTCTTGCCGGTGCCGTTGCGGCCGATCAGACCGACCTTGTGGCCTTCGGGAATGGTCGCGCTGGCGCCCTCGAACAGAGGGCGGCCTTCGACCGAATAGGTGATGTTCTCGATCCGTAGCATGGGCCGCTCTTAGCAGAGCGATACTGGCACCGCCAGACGCAAGCCATGTGCAAACCACACGCGCTGTGCTAGCGCTTTTGCAGATGAACGAAATTCGGATGTTGAGATGCGGGCGGCACAAACTCCACCCTCTTTGGTGACCCTTGTTCTGGCGACGGGGCTGTCCGTGCTGTCGCTGAACATGTTCCTGCCGTCGCTTGCGAACATGGCGGTCGACTTTCGGGCGGATTATGCGCTGGTGAACCTCTCGATCGCGGCCTATCTGGCCGTGTCCGCCGTGCTGCAACTGATCCTTGGGCCAATGTCCGACCGGTTCGGGCGCAGGCCGGTTCTTTTGACCTGCATGGCGGTTTTTGTGACGGCGTCACTTGGCTGTGTTCTGGCGGAGTCGATCTGGACCTTTCTGGGGTTCCGTCTGATGCAGGCCGCCGTGGTCGGGGGCTCGGTGCTGTCTGCCGCGTCGATCCGCGACCAGTTTCTGCCCAACGAGGCCGCAAGCAAGCTGGGATATGTCGCCATGGCAATGGCTTTGGCGCCGATGCTGGGCCCGATGCTGGGTGGCACTTTGGACATGCTGTTCGGGTGGCGGGCCGGGTTCGTCTTTTACACGGTTGCAGGGGCGGCGCTGCTGACGCTGCTCTGGGCGGATATGGGCGAGACCAACCACAACCGGTCCGCCACTTTTGCCGCGCAGATGCGCGAATACCCGCACCTGTTCCGTGCCCGGCGGTTCTGGGGCTACGCGTTGTGCGCGGCATTCTCGATCGGGGGGTTCTACAGTTTCATCACCGGAGCGCCCCTGGTGGCCGCCGCCTGGTTCGATCTGAGCCCCGCCACACTGGGCCTGGGGATCGGCATCATCACCGGCGGTTTCATGGTCGGCAATTTCGTAACGGGTCGGATCGCCGCGCGTACTCGGCTGACGACGATGATTCTGGCCGGGCGCATCATCGCCTCGGTCGGGCCGTTCTGCGGGCTGTTGCTGTTTTTAGGGGGGATGGGGTCGGTCTGGGTGTTTTTTGGATCAGCGATCTTTGTTGGTTTTGGAAACGGTTTGACGAACGCCAACGCGTCTGCGGGCGTCATGTCGGTTCGACCGCAACTGGCCGGCAGCGCGGCGGGCCTGTCGGGCGCTCTGATCGTCGCGCTCGGTGCGGTCATCACTTCGATCACCGGAGCTGCGGTCAGCCCCGAAAACGGCCCGTATCTGGTGCTGTCGATGATGGCAGGCAGCAGCTTTCTGGGCCTTTTGGCCGTTCTGTATGTCCGTTGGGTGGATGCACGGGACCCGCTTCCCGACGCAATCTGACGCCCAAAGGCGCGATCGCGCCATCATTCCACTTTTCACGGGCGAAATACCGTGTTAGGCGGCGCGCGATGAATTTCGCGCGGCCCAGCCCGCGCCGTCAGACCAAGGAGAGGCCCGATATGGCACTGGAACGCACTTTTTCGATCATCAAGCCCGATGCAACCCGCCGCAACCTGACCGGCAAGATCAACGCCAAGTTCGAGGAAGCCGGCCTGCGCATCGTCGCGCAGAAGCGCATCCACATGACCAAGGAACAAGCCGGCAAGTTCTACGAAGTTCATGCCGAGCGTCCGTTCTATGACGAACTGTGCGAGTTCATGTCGTCGGCACCGGTTGTCGTTCAGGTTCTGGAAGGCGAAAACGCCATCGCCAAGAACCGTGAAGTCATGGGTGCAACCAACCCCGCCGATGCGGCACCGGGCACCATCCGCGCCGAATTCGCCGAGTCCGTCGGTGAGAACTCGGTTCACGGCTCGGACGCGCCGGAAACCGCAGCGGTTGAGATCGCATATTTCTTCTCGGGCATCGAACTGGTCGGCTAAGCCGCACCACGATACCTGTCGAGATTGCCGCGTCCGATTTCGGGCGCGGTTTTTTGTTGGTCAGACGGATTTCAGATCGTCAGGGCCGACACGTACACCGATGGCATCCAGATCCGCGACGATCCGGGACGCCGGAGCCTGGTTCGTTGACGATTTCAAAGCATCGAACCTTGCGCGCAGGGCTTTCTTTTCTTCGCCCTTGCAATCGTTCCAGGGGCGGCCTTGCAAGCCCATGACCAACACGTAATAGCCGATGAAATGAGGCCGGGTTCCGGCCTGTATCAGCCGGGCATAAGCCGCATCGGCACCAAGTTCGCGTAGCTCTTCGGCCGAGTGGATGCCCGCACGGGCACAGGCCTGCTCGAAAGCAGGTCCAAGATTGCGGATGGAAGACACAGGTTCGGGCATGTTTCTTTCTTAGCTTTGCCAGGGCGTGCTGTCACTGCCCGCCGGAACGTTGTGCGACGAATTCTGTTGCGCTAGGCATTGAGCGACGGGTCCGTGCAGGAGGGGGAAGGAATTGACAAGCGACATCAGCAATCTGGACCTGATGAACCCGCCCGAGGGCTTCATCGACAATCCCTTCCCGTTTTATGATGCGCTGCTGTCTTCGGCGCCGGTTCTGGCGCAGCCCGATGGCTCGGTTCTATTGTCGCGGCACGCTGATCTGGACCGGATCTATCGGGACACGACCCTGTACTCGTCCGACAAAAAGGCCGTGTTCGGACCAAAGTTCGGTCCGGGATCACCATTGTTCGAGCATCACACCACCTCGCTGGTGTTCTCGGATCCGCCGTTGCACACGCGGGTTCGCAAAATCATGACTTCGGCCCTGACCCCGCGCGCCATCGCCCGGATGGAGCCCGGTTTGATCCAGACTGTCGATCTCTTGCTGGATCGCCTGGAAGACAAGCGGCAAGTGGATCTGATCGAAGACTATGCCGCCACCATCCCGATCCAGATCATCGGAAACCTTCTGGACGTACCGGTGGACGAGCGCGAACCGCTGCGCGACTGGTCCCTGGCGATTCTTGGGGCGCTCGAACCGGCATTGACCGCCAAGCAACTCGAGGACGGCCATGCGGCCGTTCGGGACTTCAAGGAGTATCTGGCCGATCTGGTGGCCCGGCGCAGGGCCACGCCCGGCGACCCCGAAACCGACGTCCTGACCCGGTTGATCCGCGGTGAAGGGGCCGACGAAAAGTTGAGTGAAATCGAGTTGCTTCAGAATTGCATCTTCATTCTGAATGCGGGTCATGAGACCACGACGAACCTGATCGGAAACGGGTTGGCCTTGCTGCATGACCACCCGGAGCAGCGTCAGCGGCTTATGGATGATCCAAGCCTGATCAATACGGCGGTCGAAGAGGTTTTGCGGTTCCGTTCACCCAACCAGTTCGGCAACCGGGAAACGACGGCTGACATCGTGATTGACGGGTGTCCGATAGCCAAGGGCACCAACCTTCATCTGTGTATCGGCGCTGCAAACAGGGACCCGGTTGTGTTCCCAGACCCGGGCGGGTTCGACATTTCGCGCAAACCGAACCGTCACCTTGCCTTTGCCGGCGGGCCGCACGTTTGCGCAGGTCTTACACTTGCGCGCCTTGAAGGGCGGGTCGCCCTGTCGCGGTTCGTGACACGGTTCCCAGATTTCCAACTGTCCGATGAACGTGTCAGAGGTGGGCGTATGCGGTTCCGCGGATATGCTTCCTTGCCCGCGTCCCTTTGATCGACAAAAGGGGTGGGGCGTTAACCTAGGGTTTTTGCGCCAGCTTCAGAACTGCCTTCAGCCCGGGATCCGCATTCTGGGCACTGAAGCCCCCGCCATGCATGCGGGTGATGGCCGCCACCAAAGCCAGTCCGAGGCCTGAGTTTCGGTCCGACCGCGCGGGATCGAGCGTGACGAAGGGCAGTTGAAGCTGCGACAGCATCTCGGCCGGCACGCCCGGGCCGCGGTCGCGGACACTCAGCAGGGCAAACGGGCCGTCTTCGCGCAGTTCGATGGAAATTGCAGTTCCTTCAGGGGCATAGCGCATGGCGTTTTCCAGAAGGTTCGACAGGGCCTGCGACAGCAAAGGGCGGTGCCCCATGATCGGAGCCGCCCGACCCGTGACCTCGAGGCGCACATCCTTGTCGGCCGCGACCGGTTCGTACAACTCCACGGCATCGTTGACCAAGCGCTCAAGATCCACAGGTTCAAACTGCTCCCGCCCCAGCCCGGCCTCGGCGCGTGAGATCTCGGTCAGCTGCCCGAGAACCCGCAACACGTGATCGATTTCGGCCGTTGCCCGGGCGATGTCGACCTCACGATCCAGGTCGCTTTTGCCTGGCTCGGCCAAGGCGACCACCCGCTGCTTCAACCGGGACAGAGGTGACCGCAGATCATGCGCGATCGAGTTCGACGTGGTGCGCAAGTTGCTGACCAACTCTTCGATCCGGTCCAGCATGTTGTTCAATGTGCCTGCCATCTGGTCGAATTCGTCGCCGGTCCCACGCTGTGGCATTCGTTGGGACAGGTCGCCGGACACGATGGTTTCTGCGGTGTCGGCGATATCCTTCAGCCGCGAAAACACCAGACGGGTCAAAAGCCAACCGGTCAGAATGCTCAGCGCAAGGGCCGCGCCCAGGGCCAGCGCCACCGAATGAAACAGCACCCGGTCGAACTGTTGACGGGCGAGGGCGTCGCGGCCAACCAACAGCCTTTCGCCGCCGGGCAGCAGGATCGATGCGGCGGAGATCGGGACCAGCTGATCCGTCTCGGTTCTGCGCAGTTCCAGATCCACCCACCCACTGCCAGCGGCGATGCCATCGGGCCATCGCTTGAGGTTGCCGGCCAAGGTTTTTCCCGAGCGGTCAGCCAACAGATAAAGCGCATCGCGCTCGGACGCGGTCGGAAGCCGGCGTTCGATGGCCACCATCAGACCGACCAGCCCCAGGCGTTCGTACTCGTCCGCCAGCCCGGTCAGCTCGGCGGACACGACAGATCGGGTTTCGCCTTCGATCGTGCGGTTGGCGGTGATATAGACTAGCAACAATACGGCCGCGGTCAGCAATGTGCTGAGCACCATGCTGGCCAGCACCAACCGTGTCCTGGAGTCCTTGAACGACAAGGGCGACTTAACCATCAGAAACCATGTAACCGGCCCCGCGCACGGTTTCGATCAGTGGTGGTTCACCACCTTCATCCAATTGCCGACGCAGTTTGGAGATGTGAACGTCGACGACGTTTGTGTTCGGGTCGAAATGATAGTCCCAGACACCTTCGAGAAGCATCGTCCTCGACACCACCCGGTTTTTCCGCCGAAGGAAGAATTCCAGAATCTGGAACTCTCTGGGCGTCAGGGTGATCTCGCGACCGTTGCGCGTGACCTTTCGGGTCAGCAGATCCATTTCAAGGTCGCGGCATTTGAGGGTCGGGGTTTCCTCGGATTCCTGAGGCCGGCGTAACAGGGCTTCGATCCGGGCATGAAGTTCCTGAAATGAGAAAGGCTTGACCAGATAGTCGTCGGCACCCGCATGCAGCCCTTTCACCCGTTCGTCCACGGCGCTCATGGCTGTCAGCATCAGAACCGGTGTCTTGACGCCGGCGGCGCGCATCGACTTGATCAGGGCCAGCCCGTCCAGCCCGGGCAGCATCCTGTCCAGAACGACCGCGTCAAATCCGCCGTCGGTCGCGTGGTACAAACCTTCGCGGCCGTCCTCGGCGCATTCGACGACATAACCTTCCTCGCCAAATCCCTTGGCGATGAAGTCCCGCGTGTCTTCATCATCCTCAACGATCAACAGACGTCTGCTCATGGTCGGATTTCCTTTCACTCAGGATATAATCACGTATGGACAGGTAAAAAAACTGCCGGGTGCGAAATCCGCACCCGGCAATCCCGACAGCACGTGGACAAATCGTGTCCGTCAGGAGATGCGCGCACCGGATATCCCCATCATGCGGTGCGCGCGGGACGCAGGTCAGGCGATCTCGACGGCGACGAAGATCTGATTGCCGCCGCGGTTGATCAGCATCAGCGCCGGATCGGTCTTCTGATCTTCGAGCGCGGATTTGAGCGCCTCGGGTGTTTCCACATCCTGGTTGCCCAGCTTCACGATCACGTCGCCCTGCCGCAGACCGGCCTTGGCCGCCGGGCTGTCCGGCTTGAGCGAAGTGACGACCACGCCGTGCACGTTCTCGGGAACTCCGATCTGCGCACGAGTCGCTTCGGACAGCGGTGCTACGGTGACACCCAGCGTCTTGCCCGCCACCGCGTCATCGGTCGGTTCCGCGTTTGCCGCCATCTGTGCCGAATGCTGCCCGATCGTGACGTTCAGGGTCTCTTCCTTGCCATTGCGCAGGACGGTGACCTTGCTGTCGGTCCCGACGGCCGTGGTACCAACGAGCACCGGCAGTTCACTGCTCGAGTCGACCTGTTCGCCATTGAAGGCGATAATCACGTCACCCTGTTGCAGCACGCCTTGAGCGGGGCTGTCCGGCAGAACCTCGGACACCAGTGCGCCGACAGTGCCATCGACACCCATCGCTGCTGCCAGCTCGGGGCTGATGTTCTGGATCGATACACCCAGCCAGCCGCGGCTGACCTGGCCATCGTCACGCAGGTCCGCAGCGATGTGCTCGACGATGTTCGAAGTCACGGCAAAGCCCAGTCCGACCGAACCGCCACTGGGCGAATAGATTGCCGAGTTCACCCCGACGACTTCACCGTCCATGTTGAACAGGGGACCGCCCGAGTTGCCTTTGTTGATGGCTGCATCGGTCTGAATGAATTCAGCGTAGGGGCCTTCCGAGATATTGCGTCCCTTGGCGGACACGATGCCGGTCGTGACGGTCGAACTCAGGCCGAACGGGTTGCCGATGGCGACCACGTCTTCGCCCACGCGGATGTCGTCGCTATCCCCCAGCGGGACCGGCTGCAGCGCCTCATCCGCGTCGATCTTGAGCAGCGCGATATCGGTCAGGGGATCGGTCCCCACGACTTCAGCCTCGTACGAGCGATCATCGTTCAGGCGCACGGTGATCTTGCTGGCTTTGTCGACGACGTGGTGGTTTGTGATGATATAGCCATCTTCATCCAATACGAACCCGGACCCGAGGCCCTGACTGGGACCACGGCGCGGGGCGTCAAAGCCTTCGGGAATCCCGAAACGTTTGAAGAACTCACCAAAAGGCTGGCCTTCGAAATCAAACTCCTGGCCGCTCGCTGGCGACGGGGCCGCGTCAATCGAGGCAATGACGGTTACCACGGACGGTGAAACGGTCTCGACCAGATCCGCCAGGGCTTCGTCGGCCTGCGACGGAATGGCGGTCGCGGCCAGCAACGCCGCGCTCAGCGCGGTGGCGCTAAACAGCCCTGAGGTGCGAGGAAGAATAAGGGGGGATTTGCGGATGCTCATGTTGACTAGGTCTCCTTGGTTCGGCGCTTGTTGATGTGCGCTTTGCAGGGAACATGAGCCAACAGTCTTTGCGTTTTCTGACTGATCAATTAATAAATCTTAATTTTGCCACATTGCAGGCGTCTGGTAGCGCTCGCAATCCCGGGAATCGGCCGTGGGAGTTGCCGGTCGAATCGGTGGATTGTTGCCGAAATGAGGGTCAAATTCGCAAAAGCATTGAATTGAATCAAATTTGTTAACAGTCCAGCGGCGGTTTTTGACCGAATTTTCACGGACACTCACAGGTTGCGCCACCGCCCTTTCAGAAGGCGGTATTTGTCTAATAGGTCTTTGCAAAAATGTCATTTTGATCGTTTAGCGCTAAAAATTTCTTGTCGTGGGTCAGCAATGGCAAAGCGAACGAACAACCTTGGGTAGATTTCCGTGACGCGCGTTGTTGCGGAAATACCATTACGAATCCGGTAAAATTAACCGATTCAACCAATTTTACGTTGTTTGCACTGAACTTATCGGTGACGATGAACGTGCCCAAGTGAAAGGGGGGCCTGACAGCATCAAGG
The DNA here is from genome assembly GCF_056537025.1 of Ruegeria sp. CH5. Lineage (NCBI taxonomy): Bacteria > Pseudomonadati > Pseudomonadota > Alphaproteobacteria > Rhodobacterales > Roseobacteraceae > Ruegeria > Ruegeria sp. CH5. The sequence goes on from NZ_JBQFQT010000001.1 coordinate 277,288, forward strand.
GGGTGCTTGAAGGCAGATCTCAGTCACCGGAAGCGCTGAGCGGCATGTTAACGAGGGGGTCTTGTTTCGGTTCGGCAGCACATTGGTCCGATGTCTTGACGACATCCGGGCCGCGTTTTCGGGATTGGTGAAAGTGGTAGTCCTGTTTTGGGCAACCGGCCCGGTCGTTCTCGACCGGGCCGCGTTACTTTTGGGATCTTTGCTTTTTGCGCCATTCGGCCCACGCTTGGGGCGTATCCAGATCCAGAATAGCGTTCTGACCCGGCAAAGGCTGTAGGTGCACCTGGTCCAGATGCGCGCGTACGATGGCTTGTGCGCCGCCATCTCCGGTCAAATGCGCCAGATCAGCAAGGAGACTTCGGTCGAAGATCACAGGATGGCCTGGTACGCCGTCCGAAGACGCTCCGCGCCAGATCAGCTTGTCAGGATGTTCGGTGACCGACCGGAGGACCGCGCGCAGATCGTCTGATGTCAGCTCTGGCAGATCGGTCAGCAGGATCATCGCTGCCCGGGCTGATACCGGCAGCTGCGCGACGGCCCTGCGCAAACTGGCATTCATGCCTTCATCCGCATCGGGAACTGAAACGACCTCCAAGTCCATCCCGCTCAGGGCGGTGTATCGCGGGTGAGGCGCCGGCGGCAGGGCGACGATGACCGGCCCGACAGCTCGTGCGGTTTCAGCCGAGCGTCGGATCAGCGGTTGACCGTCGACAATTTGCATCAGTTTGTCCACTCCGCCCATACGGCGAGAACTTCCGGCGGCCAGCAAGATGACAGGGATATCCTTCATGGCGGCCACCTTGCCGCCAACCGGAACGGCTGTCACCCCCGCATACGCGCACCGTCGGGGTCAAATAGTGGACTGGTCAGCACACGGGCTTTGCGCATCTGGCCCAGGATTTCAATTTCGACCGCCAAACTGTCGGCCGCCAGTCCCGTTGGGAGGAAGCCCATGGCAACTGATTTCTGCGCGAAATGCGAGTACCCGCCGGATGTACAAAACCCAACCACTGCGCCGTCATGCCAGATGGGTTCGTAGGCGTTCACATCTGCGTCCTCGGCTTCGACCTCAAAAGCCACAAGCTTGCGGGCTGTTCCTTCAGCCCGCTCGGCCTCGGCGACAGCGCGCCCGATGAAATCGACGTTCTTGGAGAACGAGATGAAGCGGTCCAGCCCGGTTTCAGCGGCTGTGTAGTCGGGTGAGAACTCGCGCATCCACGAGCCGAAGAACTTGTCGAGCCGCAGGCTCATCATCGCGCGCATCCCGAAGGGGGTCATGTCGTGCGGCTGGCCGGCCTGCCACAGCGTCCACCACAGTTGCCGTTGCGCCATCGGATCGCAGTAGATCTCGAACCCCAGGTCGCCGGTATAGCTGACCCGCTGCACGATGCAGTCGGTCATGCCGACGACCATCCGGCGCACGTCCATGAAGCGCATGTTGCCGATATCCTCGCGCGTGCAGGCGGCCAGAACCTCGCGCGCCTTGGGGCCTGCGATCTGGAAGCCGTTGCGTTTGTCGCTGATATTCTCGACGGTTACGCCGTCTTGCTGATGTTGGTGGAACCAGCGCATGTGGAAGTTCTGCGCGCCGTAGGAGGCGGTGAGTTGGAATTCCTCCTCGCCCAGGCAGGAAACGGTGAAATCACCAATCAGCTTGCCCTTGGGCGACAGCATCGGGGTCAGCGACAGGCGGCCTGGCTTGGGGATGCGCCCGGCCATGATCCGATCCAGCCAGTCGCGGGCGCGGGGGCCTTTCACGAGGTATTTGCCGAAATTGTGCACCTCGTTGATGCCGGCGCCTTCGCGCACAGCGCGAACCTCGCGGCCCGTTGCCTCGAAGGCGTCCGAGCGGCGGAAGGACGGGGTTTCATAACCCGGCTCGCCCTCTTGCGCGAAATAGTTCGGCACTTCCAGCCCGTATTGCTGGCCCCAGACCGCACCCAGATCGCTGAAGATGTCATACATCGGCGTGGTGCGGTTGGGCCGCGCGGCCGGCAGTTCCTCGTTGGGGTAGGCGACGGAGAAACGCTTCTGATAGTTCTCGATCACCTTGGGGCGGGTGTAGCCGGGGGTGATCCAGTCGCCGAAGCGGGCCACGTCCATGGCAAAGACGTCGCGCTCGGGTTCGCCCTCGATCATCCATTGCGCCAGCGTCAGGCCGACGCCGCCGCCCTGGCTGAACCCGGCCATCACGCCGCAGGCCGACCAGTAGTTGCGCACGCCGGGCACAGGCCCGACCAGCGGGTTGCCGTCGGGGGCAAAGGTGAAGGGGCCGTGGATCACCGATTTCACCCCGGCCTCGGCCAGAACCGGGAAGCGGCGATAGGCGAATTCGATCGAGTCGGTGATCTTGTCGAAATCGTCGGGCAGCAGCTCGTGCCCGAACTCCCACGGCGTGCCGTCCACGGCCCAGGGTTTGCAGGGTTGTTCGTAGAAGCCGATGCAGAGACCGCGGCCTTCCTGCCTCAGATAACTTTCGCCGGCCGGGTCCATGACGTGCGGATGCTCGCTGCCCGCGTCGATGATCGCCTCGATTTCGGGGATGGTGTCGGTGACGAGGTATTGGTGCTCCATCGGGTGCAGCGGGAAGTAGATGCCCGCCATCGCGCCAACTTCGCGTGCCCAGAGGCCGCCAGCGTTGACGATATGCTCGGCGTGGATGGTGCCCTTGTCCGTCACAACGTCCCACGTGCCGTCGGGGCGCTGGTTGGTTTCACGCACCATGCAGTGGGTCTCGATCGTGGCGCCGCCCATCCGCGCGGCCTTGGCATAGGCGTGGGTCGTGCTCGAAGGGTCGAGGTGCCCGTCCAGCGGATCATAGAGCGCGCCGATGATCCCGTCGGTGTTGGTGATGGGGGCGATCTGCTTGATCTCGTCGGGGCCGACGATTTCGGTCTCCAGCCCCATGAAGCGATGCTTGGCGCGTTCGGCCAGCAGCATGTCGAACCGGTCCTGGTTGTCGGCCAGCGTGATGCCGCCCACATGGTGCAGCCCGCAGGACATGCCGGTGATCTCTTCCAGCTCTTTGTACAGCCGGATGGTATAGCCCTGCAGCGCCGCCATGTTGGTGTCGCCGTTCAGCGTATGAAACCCGCCCGCCGCGTGCCACGTCGATCCGCTGGTCAGTTCCGACCGTTCCAGCAGCATCACATCCGACCAGCCCAGCTTAGTCAGGTGATACAGCACCGAACACCCGACAACTCCACCGCCGATTACGGCAACCTGACACGTCGATTTCATCCGCACCTCCTTGCGTCTGGCCTGAAGGTGCAGGGGCGCCGCGCCGGTATCTGTCACGAAAACGACCGAGTTTGTCGTTTCCACCCGCCGTCCGTCAGAGCGGCCGCACCTTCAACCATGTGATCCGGTTGCCCTCGCGCTCGACGACCTCGAACCGGAAGCCGTGGAACGAGAACACCTGACCGACGGTCGGGATCATCTGCGCTTCGTGGATGACCAGCCCGGCAATGGTGTTGGCCTCGTCATCGGGCAGCGACCAGTCCATCGCACGGTTCAGGTCGCGGATCGTCATCGAGCCTTCGACCAGATACTGACCATCTTCGGTTCGCGTTACCGTCACATCTTCGTCCACGTCGAATTCGTCGGCAATCTCGCCTACGATTTCTTCGAGAATGTCCTCGAGCGTGATCAAACCGCGCAGCGAGCCGTATTCATCTACCACCAGCGCAAAATGGCTGTGCATGCGCAGGAATTCCCGCATTTGGTCGTCCAGCGTGGTGGTCTCCGGTACGAAATAGGGGTCATTTGCTACCTTGAGGATGTCAAATGACTTCAGTCTTTCCGCCCCACCATCGCTACCACCTGCCTTTGCGTACATGGCGCGGAACAGATCCTTGGCGTGCACGACGCCCACGATGTTTTCGGGCTGGCCACGGAACACTGGCAGGCGCGTGTGACGGCTTTCGAGGCATTGTTTGAGGATTGATTCAGGGTCTGCGTCCGCGTCGATCATCTCGATATTCGAGCGGTGCAGCATGATCTCCTCGACCGTGCGGTCGCCGAGATCAAGCGCACCCAGAATACGGTCGCGATCCTCTTTTTCCACGACGCCTTCGGAATGGCCCAGTTGCAGGGCGCCGGCGATCTCTTCGCGTACGGCAAGGATGTTGCTGTCGGGGTCGATCTGAACCCCGAACAGGCGGAGGACCCCGCGCACCAGCAGGCGTACGGCAGCCACCACCGGCGAAAACACAGTAACGACAACACCGATCACCGGGGCGACCGCCGCGGCGGCCTTTTCGGCATTGGTAATCGCGTAGGTCTTAGGCAAGACTTCAGCAAAGACCAGAACAAGCAGGGTCATGACCAAGGTGGCCAGTGCCACGCCGCTTTCTCCGAAAAGTCGGGTGAACAACGCCGTGGCCAGCGAGGCTGCGAGGATGTTGACCAGGTTGTTGCCCAGCAGAACCGAGCCGATCAGACGTTCGTTGTCATCAGTGATCTCCAGCGCCTTTTGCGCGCCGCGCGAACCTTTGTCGGCTTGCGCCCGCAGTTTGCCCCGCGAAGACGCCGTCAGCGCTGTTTCAGACCCCGAGAAGAAGCCGGAGAGTACCAGCAGAAGCAGAATTGAGGCCGTAGTCAGCCAGAAGGCGCCATCGAGAAGAGAAGGGTCAGAGTCCATCGGTCCGTTTCAGGTATTGTTGATGCAATGGTTATGGGGGCGCAGATGCGCGCGATCAAGGGTTTGGCCCTAGTCTCGACGTTCATCCTTGGCAAGCGGGTGATGCTGCAACACCAGTTCCGAAAGGCGCTCGTCCAGGACATGAGTATAGATTTCGGTCGTCGCGACGTCGGCGTGCCCAAGCAGGGTCTGGATCGAACGCAAGTCGGCACCATTGGCCAAAAGATGCGTCGCAAAGGCATGGCGCAGCGTGTGTGGCGTGACTTTGTCGGGAGAAACACCACCTTGCACGGCCAGTTCCTTTATCAGTGCAAAGAACCGGTGACGGGTCAGGTGCCCTGATTTTCCGCGCGAAGGAAACAGGAACCGGGACCGCTGGCCTCCGTTGGCAACGGCTGCATCTTCGGCTTCGTCCCGGATGGTCAGCCATGCCGCCAAAGCATCGCGCGCAGGCGGTGACAAGGGCACCATGCGCTCCTTTCCACCTTTGCCGAGAACCAGCAGCATACGTGGGTCGCCCCGGGCGGATGATACCGGCAGGGAAACAAGCTCGGTCACACGCATCCCGGTCGCATACAGAATTTCCATCAGGCAGGTGTTGCGCAGCTTGTCTGCCGTACTGCGCCCTGTTTGCCTGGCCGCCTCAAGCAGGCGGTCGACTTCTGCTACGTCCAGCGTCTTGGGTAACCTTTTCTGGCGTCCCGGACCCTTGATCTGGATGGCCGGATTGGTCGAGCGCCAGCCCTCCTCAAACGCGAAACGGTACAATTGCTTGATGGCAGAGAGGCGGCGGGCGCGGGTTGCGCGCGAAAGGCCTTGTGCGTCACAGTCAATCAGATAGGCCTCGATCATACCTTGGTCGGCGGCTTCGAACCCGGCATGTCGCCGGTCGAGCCACGCGCCAAAGTCCTTTAGGTCCCGCCCATAGGCCAGCAAAGTGTTGGTTGCCGCCCCAAGTTCTGCGGCCTGCGCCTCAAGAAACGCGGAAATCCACAAGTCTTGTGTCGCCGGAGCGGACACTGTCAGGCCCCCTTCAGAACAAGCAACTGCAAGGCCGCGCGGCGCGCCGTGTCTTCCAGGCCGACATGTCGGAACACCGCGATGGCCGCAGTCAAGTCAACCAGATTGCCGCGCGCGCCATGCGCGAACATCTGCATGGCCTCAAGAATTGCCTCACCCAGACGGTTTGCTTCCAACATCGCGCGGATATCGGACGGGATCGGGGCCGACCATGCAAACCCTTCGGCAATGGCGTCAGCCATCGGTGAGGGCGAGTTCGAACGCTCGGGTTGGCCCGAGGCCAAAGCCGCCAGAAAGGCATTGGCCTCGGGTCCGTCGGGGACAGATCGTGCGGCATCCTCGTACAACTCGGACAACAGCAGGATGCGCCAGCGCAGATTCTCGGTGGTCGGGTCGGGCAGCTTGATCGGCATCAAGCGCTCGGCGAACAGTTCGGCAAAGGGCACTTCAAGCCCGACCGAACCCATTTCTGCCCAGACTTTCGGCAGGGTCTTGGATATTGCCTCGGGGCTTTCGGTCTCCAGCGCCGTTTCGAAACGCTGAACTGCCGAGACGCGATCCCAGACCGCGCCCGAAGCCGCAGGCGCGCGCTCGGTATAGAGGCCCAGCAGATGGTTCGGCGTAAGCGCGCCGATGCGGGTCAGGCGCTCGGCCGCTTCGATCTGGGCCTTCCAACCGGCAACATCGCGCAGGTCGGCATTGGCAAAGGCCCGCGGCAACGAGGCGGTCGGAAGTCGCTCGCCGATCGCTTCGAACAGGCGAAACGTCAGCGGGTCAGGGTCTTCGGGCTGCGGCAGATAGGCGGCACCTTCGAACATCTCTGGGCTTAGGAAGCGATCCAGCAGATCGAGTTGCGCGGGCGGCAGTAATTCGAGCGCATGCGCCGCTTCGAGTGTCAGCGCGGCCGAAGCCCAGTCACCTCTGCGGGCCTTGCAGAAGACCTGCGCGGAATAATCCCTCGACAAATGCGGTTGCGCGATCAGCGCAGTGCAGCTGCGGTCTTCGTCGCCAGTCAATAGAGTTGCGTCAAACCATCGTTTGAACCGCTCAGGCGTATCGGTGGGGCCGGCAAGTTGCACCAAGGATTGCGTCGGATCGGCGGCACCCAGCTGCATCAGACGATCCAGCCGCGCCAGCAGAAGTTGGTCTGGCTCATTGGAATTCGCCGGTGCGCGGGCCTCGGTCAGCAAAAGTGTGAACAACAGCCGCTGCATGGCAGGGTTCGATTTGACCGGCACGCGCGCGATAAGTTCGGCCAGCCGGGCCGGATCGCTGGGCAACCACAGATCAACCGGCAGCCCGGTCGCGGACCCATCCACCAATCCCAACGGCGGCGACAGCGCCTCGAGAGGAGAAACCTGAATGTCGGGTTGCAGGCCCGTATCGGTAACCGGCGGCTCAAGCAATACGGTCCCCGGCAACAGGTCAGGGGCTGTCTCCAGCCAGTCGATCGCGGATAGCGGCTGTTCGGTTTGTGCGGCGGCTTGGCCGGTCAGTGCAAGCGCCAGCACGACGGCCCTAGTTGACATCCAGAATTACCGGTTCGCTGATTTCGCTTTGCGGGGCCGAGAAGTCGGCGCCGAAGAACGGACCAAGATACGCATAGGCCACCAAGCCTATGAAAAGCAGGCAAATTAGGTACAACAGGAATTTGATCAGACGGCCCATGGCTCAACGCTGCCTCAATTTTCGATTTTGGCCAAGTTATAACTGGCATTTTTCCCAAGATCACGTCATTCACTGGGAAATGAGCGAAATTAAGCATAACGTGGCGCCGACCGGACAACGGCAGGTCTATGACCTGCACAAAACGGTGGTTTTGGTCGGCATGATGGGCGCTGGCAAGACGGCCGTGGGGCGCGCTCTGGCCGCGCGCCTTGGTGTTCCTTTCCTCGACAGTGACAGCGAGATCGAATCGGCTGCCAACATGACCATCCCCGAGATCTTTGAACGGGACGGCGAGCCGTTCTTTCGCGCCAAAGAAAGCCAGGTCATCGGCCGTCTGCTGGACGAGAAAAAGGGTATCTTGTCGACCGGTGGCGGCGCTTTTCTGAGCGAAGAAAACCGGACGATGATTTCGGACCGTGGGGTTTCCGTATGGCTGTGCGCCGACCTGGAAGTATTGTGGAACCGGGTGCGCCACAAAGACACGCGACCCTTGCTGCGCACGCCGGATCCGTATGCAACGCTGCGTGACCTGTACGAGGCCCGCGTGCCGTTGTACGCACAGGCTGATCTGGTGGTGAATTCGGACGGCGACACCGCCATCGAAGATATGGTTGACCGGGTTCTGGAAAAGCTGATGACGCGCCCGGATGTTTTGGAAGTCAAATAGATGCATCAGACAGTTAACGTTGATCTGGCCGAGCGGTCCTATGACGTGGAAATCGGGCCGGACCTGTTGGCTCAGGCCGGTGCGCGGATCAGACCTATGCTGCACCGTCCGCGTGTCGCGGTTCTGACCGATGAAACCGTGGCCGGTTTGCATCTGGATGCTTTGCGCAGCGGCCTGGCGTCCGCCGGGGTGGAAATGACCGCATTGGCTCTGCCCGCAGGTGAGGCGACCAAAAGCTGGCCGCATTTCGAGCGCGCCGTCGAATGGCTGCTGGCCGAAAAGATCGAACGGCGCGATGTCGTCGTAGCCTTCGGCGGTGGAGTGATCGGCGATCTGGGCGGCTTTGCTGCGGCGGTGCTGCGTCGCGGTGTGCGCTTTGTGCAGATCCCAACCTCGCTTTTGGCGCAGGTCGACAGTTCCGTGGGGGGCAAAACCGGTATCAATGCTCCGCAAGGCAAAAACCTGATCGGTGCGTTTCATCAACCTTCGTTGGTTCTGGCTGATACCTCAGTGCTTGGCACGCTGACGGCGCGTGATTTTCTGGCGGGATATGGTGAAGTCGTAAAATATGGCCTTTTGGGGGATGCCGATTTCTTCGAATGGTTGGAGCGCAACGGCCCCCCGCTGTCGGCCGGGGACATGGCGACCCGGGTTCGGGCGGTCACCCGTTCGGTTCAGATGAAGGCCGATATCGTGGCCCGTGATGAGACTGAACAAGGCGACCGGGCGCTGTTGAACCTCGGGCATACGTTCTGCCACGCGCTTGAGGCGGCGACGGGCTATTCCGACCGGCTGCTGCATGGCGAGGGTGTTGCCATCGGCTGCGCCCTGGCGTTCGAGTTGTCGGCCCGCATGGGTCTGTGTTCCCAGGAAGACCCGAGCCGCGTCCGCGCGCACTTGAAGGCAATGGGCATGAAGACCGATCTGTCTGACATTCCCGGAGATCTGCCGGGCGCGGAAGATCTGGTCGACCTTATGGCTCAGGACAAGAAGGTCGTTGACGGCCAACTGCGCTTTATCCTGGCGCGTGGGATCGGGCAGGCCTTCGTCACGTCGGACGTGCCACGCGATGCCGTTCTGTCCGTGCTGCAGGATGCATTGGCAACGTGCTGATAAGCGGAGTCAGCGGCCCCGTATCACCATCAATTCGCCAATGTTTTCGCGGGTGATGTATCCGACCATCTGACCGGTCTTGGTGCAGACCGCCACGGCCGGTGCGCCACCATGAAGACCATCCAGAACGGCCTCGAGCCCACTGGTCAAGGCCACCCGGGGGATTTGCTCTTCCATGACCGAGGTCGCGGGTTCCGACCGGGGGTGATCGCCAGCTAGCGCGGCAAACAGCCGATTGCGAGTCACGAAGCCCAACAGCTGCCCGTCTTCGCCCAAAACCGGGAACTCGTGCTGCGTTGTCTGGATCACGGCCTGAGCCGCCGTTGCCAACGTGTCTTGGGGGGTCAGTGCGTGGAATTCGGTGATCATCGCGTCCCGGGCCAGCACGCGGCGCGCCACCGAGCGCATTGCCACATCCTGGCTTTCTGCATTGGCCGCGATGAAGACGAAAACTGCGATCAGAACCAGGATCGGGTTACCGGTGCTGAGCCCCAGAAAACCGAAACCGACGGCCACGGCCTGGCCCGCAAAGGCTGCGGCCCGTGTGGCCTTGACCCTGTCCATCTTCAGGCAGAGCAGGGCGCGGAACACGCGGCCGCCGTCCATCGGAAACGCTGGGATCAGGTTGAACACCGAGAGGAACAGATTGACGTAGGCCAGCCGGCTTAGCAGGTCGATGCGGGTCGAGTCGATTTGCGCCAGCGTTTCTACCTGCATTCCCGCGCCCAGAAGCACAAGGATGCCCCAAATGACGACGTTGACCGCTGGACCAGCCAATGCAACGGCAACTTCTTGCATCGGCTTTTCCGGCATCCTCTCCAAGCGGGCCAAGCCGCCGATGGGCAGCAGAGTGATGTCAGGAGTGCGAATGCCATACCTGCGGGCCATCAGCGCATGACCGAATTCATGGGCAACAACGCAGGCAAACAACGCCAGAACAAAAATGATGTTGTCGATGGCTGCCGGCCACCCTCCGTCAGAGTAGGCGGCAAAGCCGACCCAAGCCAGCAGCAGGAAGAAGGTGACATGGACCCTCAGTTCCGATCCGAGCAACCGGCCGACGGCGAAGGACCATGTCATGACGTGCCTCGCTAAAGCTTAGAACGGGATTTCGTCGTCGTCGATGCCGCCTGATGCCGGTGCCGGCGCGCTGGATTGTGCGGCGTAGGGCTCGGAGTATCCGCCGCTGTCCTGGCCGCCACCGTATCCGCCGCCCTCATTGCGACTGTCCAATAGGGTCAGTTCACCGCGGTAAGGGCGCAGAACGACTTCAGTGGAATAGCGATCCTGACCGGACTGATCCTGCCACTTGCGCGTTTCCAGTTGGCCTTCGATGTAGACCTTTGACCCTTTGCGCAAATACTGCTCGGCGATGCGGACGAGCGGTTCGGAAAAAATAGCGACTGTGTGCCACTCGGTCCGTTCGCGGCGTTCACCGGTATTGCGGTCTTTCCAGTTCTCTGAGGTGGCGATCCGTAGGTTGCAGACCTTGCCACCGTTCTGAAACGACCGCACTTCGGGATCGCGCCCGAGATTGCCGACCAGAATGACTTTGTTGACTGAACCTGCCATGGATTTCCCCGTTTTTTGACTAGCTTGATGGCGCCCGAATCTGACGCTGAGTTCACCTGAAACCCTATACGTCCTGCGCCCGGGTTGGAACACGGTTGATGCCCGGAAAGCCACCCGGAAAATCAGTGTTTCCTTAACCAAGCTTTCATTTCTGCCTGAATTACCTATAATCCGATTGATTGCTGAACGAGCGGGATTGCTTGAATGCGTTGTCTGTTAAGTGGTTTTTCAATTGCATGCCTCGTTCTGGCGTCGACGCCGCTGAGCGCAGATGTGCTGTCGACCAAGAATCGCAAAGATATCTTTTTGAAGCAGGCCAAGATTCTGGACACGCGGGCCGCTAGCCAGTATCGCGACTCTGAACGGCTGAAACCGAAAACGCCGGACGCCAGTTTCAAAAAGCGCTATTCCGGCAAGTACCGTGGTGAATACCTTGCCATGGCGCGCCAGGCAGCGCGCAAGCACAACGTCCCGGAAGAACTGTTCCTGCGTCTGGTTCAACAGGAAAGCGGTTGGAACCCTCACGCCAAGTCGCACAAGGGCGCTTTGGGCCTCGCGCAGCTGATGCCCCAAACCGCCAGGCTGCTGAACGTGAACCCGCATGACCCGAAGCAAAACCTTGAAGGCGGTGCGCGGTATCTTTCGTGGCAATACCGCAAATTCAAGTCCTGGCGCCTCGCGCTGGCAGCTTACAACGCGGGTCCGCAAGCGGTGGAAAAGCATGGGGGCGTGCCGCCCTATGCCGAGACGCAGAATTACGTCAAAGTCATCTGGGGCGGCTGATACAATAGCTGCTCAAAAAAAACCGGCCCAAGGCCGGTTTTTCTTTGGGCGATCACTCAGCCGCTATTTTGATAACCGGCTCCATCTTCGCCAGTGTTTCGGTGGACAGATGACACTTGACCTGGTGTCCGTCAGCCAGCGTCTGGACCGGCGGAACCTCTTTTTCGCACAATCCGCCCGCAACCTCGGACTTCCACCGGCACCGGGTTTGGAACGGACATCCGGGCGGCGGGTTCATCGCCGAAGGAATGTCGCCCTCAAGGACGATGTGTTTCTTTTCGACCGAGGTATCGGCGATGGGAACCGCGCTCAGCAGCGCCTCGGTATAGGGGTGATAGGGCGGCGAGAAGACTTGATCGGTCGTGCCCAGTTCGACCACGTGGCCCAGATACATCACCATGACGCGGTCGCTGAGGTAGCGCACGATCGACAGGTCGTGGCTGATGAACAGCAGTGTCGTCTTGTGTTCGCGCTGGATCTCCATCAACAGATCGGTCACAGCTGCCTGCACCGACACATCCAATGCCGAGACCGGCTCGTCCGCGACGACGATCCGGGCGTCCCCGGCAAAGGCACGGGCTATCCCGACGCGCTGTTTCTGGCCGCCTGACAGTTGGCGCGGCATACGGTCGGCAAACGCGCGCGGAAGCTTCACCAAGTCCAGCAACTCGAGCATCCGTTGCTTGCGTTCGGCTTCCGAGTTTCCGACGCCGAAGATTTCCAGCGCGCGGATGATCTGACGTCCGACCGTCATCGACGGGTTCAGCGTATCGAACGGATTTTGAAAGACCATCTGAACTTCGCCGACGGTCTTGGCATCCCGTTCTTCTATCGGCAAATGCTCGATATTGCGGTTGTCCAGCAGGATCTGCCCGTCGGTGGCCGTCTCCAATCCCATTAGGACCTTGGCAAACGTGGATTTGCCGCAGCCGGACTCGCCAACGATTGCCAATGTTTCCGATTCATGTGCGTCGAAGCTGAGGGTTTCGTTGGCCTTGACCACTTTCTTTTCGCCCCCACCGAACAGAGCGTTTGCGGCCACCTCGTAATATTTCTTGAGGTTGTCCATCTTCAGAACGGTCTTGCCGATCGGTGCTTTTTCTTTTTGCTCGGCAACCGAGATGGGCGCATTCCAGTCGATTTCCTGGAACTTCAAGCAACGCGTATGGTGGCGGTCATTGCCGGGGACCGGGAACATCTGAATGTCCTGCGCGTCACAGCGCCCCTCTTCGAAATAGTCACATCGCGGGCCGAAATTGCAGCCCGGTGGGCGTTCGTGCGGCAACGGGAAGTTGCCGGGGATAGCAACCAGCGGGCGCGAATTCTTGTCCGCGCCGGGCAGGGGGATCGAGCGGAACAGCGCCTGAGTGTAGGGGTGCTGCATCTCGTCAAAGACATCGTGGATCGAGCCACGTTCGACCGCCTCGCCGGAATACATCACGCACAAACGGTCACATGTCTCTAGAACCAGGCCGAGGTTGTGCGAAATGAACAGCATTGATGTGCCGTATTTCTTGCCCAGATCCTTGACCAGTTCCACCACGGCGGCCTCGACGGTCACGTCCAGCGCGGTTGTCGGTTCGTCCAGGATCAGAAGCGACGGCTTGGACATCAGCGCCATCGCGATCACGATGCGCTGCTGCTGGCCACCGGACAGCTGATGCGGGAAACTGTTCAGCATCCGTTCGGGGTCCGGCAGGCGCACATCGGTCACCACTTCCAGGGCGCGGGCATAGGCCTCTTCTTTGCCGACCCCTTCGTGGATCATCGGCACTTCCATCAGCTGTTTGCCGATCTTCATCGCCGGGTTCAACGAAGCCATCGGCTCTTGATAGATCATCGCGATCTCATTGCCGCGAATGTCCCGAAGTTCTTCCTTGCTCATCTCGCTAAGGTCGCGGCCCTTGAATTTGATCGAACCGCCGACAATCCGACCATTCTTGCCAAGGTCCTGCATGACACCCAGGGCGACCGTCGACTTGCCGCAGCCGGATTCACCGACCAGGCCGACAGCTTCGCCGGGCTGCACACTGACCGAAAAATCCATTACGGCTGGTATTTCCCGCAAGCGGGTAAAGAACGAAATCGAGAGCTTGTCGATTTCGAGGATCGGCCCGTCATAATCCGCCAGTTTGTTCATCTTGCTTGCTCCTCGCCAGCATTCAGGGGATCCCCTTCATCTGGCTAAAAATATCCTGGTGGGGGCCGGGGGCAGTCCCCCGGCCGCTTTCACATCAGTCCTTCAGACTTTCTTCTCGCAGGCCATCCGCCAGCAGGTTCAATCCCAGAACCAGTGACAACAGCGCCAGTGCCGGCGGCAGTGCAGGGTGCAGGTAGATCGACAGCAGCTTGCGTCCTTCGTTGATCGTGGACCCCCAATCCGGGCTTTCCGGCGGCAGGCCCAGTCCAAAGAACCCCAAGGTCCCCAAGAGGATGGTCGTGTAGCCGATGCGCAGGCAGAAATCGACGATCAGCGGCCCGCGGGCGTTGGGCAGGATTTCCCAAAGCATGATGTACCAGGGGCCTTCGCCGCGCGTCTGCGCCGCGGCCACGTAATCGCGTGTCTTGATGTCCATGGCCAAGCCGCGCACGATGCGGAACACCGTGGGCGAGTTGACGAAGACAACCGAAACGAACACGACCAGGATGCCGCCCGGAATGTCGAACAGATCCAGATAGGTCGGCAGACCCCAGATGCTGTAGTCGTCCGTGCGGATGACGTATCCCCCGGTCGAGATCAGCGACAGGTACAGCCAGATCGCGATACCCAAGACGCCGATCAGCAGCGGCGTACGGAATTTCGGCCGGGTGTAGTAGCGCGAATTCAGAAGGACACCGATGAAGAGGATCGGGAACACGAACAGGACTGCGGCCATATAGTTCGGCACGCCGGTCGCGACGATTTCCGGTGTGACCAGCAGGTAGAACAGCAGGATGACCGGGAACGCCAGGATCAGATTGGCGAGGAACGACAGAAACGTGTCCAGCCGCCCGCCATAATACCCGGCGGGCAAGCCCAGCGTGATCCCGACCATGAAGGCAAACATCGTGGCCAGCGGAGCAATCTGTACGACGATCCACGCCCCCTTGACCATGCGGCTGAATACGTCGCGGGCAAGGTTGTCGCCGCCCAGCAGGTACCAGGCGAACTCACCGTCCTCGGCATTGGGCAGGGGGGTGCCGGGCACCTTGTTCTTCATGCCGGAAACCTGGACCAACGGATCATGTGTCACGATCAGGTCCAAAGCCCCGAAGATGCCGGTGAAAACCCAGAACATGACCAGTCCAAAACCGATCATGCCGATCGGGCTGTCGAACAGCTTGCCGTACAGGCCAAGGCGCCGTTTGAAGGCAACCGACATTGCGAACAGAATGATCAGCGACAGCCAGACCGGCAGAAATTGCTGTGAGATCGCGCCGATAATCCCGGCCCCAGTGCCCAGGAATATTCCCAGCAGCAGGTAGGCGACCATCGTCGCGATGCTGGCCAGGAAAGAATACCACAGCGCGGATTGCGTCAGGTTCCTGAGGCCGCCGCCCGAACTGACGGTGCCATCCGCGTTCACGCTGACTTGCGTCTCGGGCAGCAGAATGCTTGCCAGGATCCAGACAACGACGGATACGACCAGCGCAGCCAGGGCGATCATCATGATCGGGTTCAGAAAGGCGATAGAGCCAGTCCAGCTCAGAGGTTCCATGGTCTATCCTCCCTTATGAAATGCGGATGCGCGGGTTGAGGTAGACATAGCCGATATCCGAGATCAGCTGCGTCACGAGCACCACGAAGACCGACACGACCGAGATCGCCAGCAGAAGCTGGATGTCGTTGTTCCCCGCGGCCTGCACCAGCGCCCAGCCAAAACCTTTGTAGTTGAACAGGGTCTCGACGATCACGACGCCGTTCAGCAACCAAGGGAACTGCAGCATGATGACCGTGAAGGGCGCGATCAGCGCGTTGCGCAGGGCGTGCTTCAGAACGATATTCCCGAAGGACACACCTTTCAGGCGCGCGGTCCGAATGTATTGCGCGGTCATCACCTCGGTCATCGAGGCTCGGGTCATCCGCGCAATGTAGCCCATGCCGTAAAGGGCAATTGTCAGGACCGGCAGGAAGAAATTCTCGAAAGTCGGGTTTTCCATGGCCTGTGTGGCCGTGCCCTTGAACCATTTCAGACCCACGGTTGACGAGGTGAAGATAGCGATGAAGATCACGCCCGACACGTATTCCGGCGTGGCCGTCGTGATGATCGAAAACGTGGACAGGGACCGGTCCAACGCAGACCCCTCGCGCATGCCGGCCAGCACGCCAACCAATAGGGCGGTCGGGATCATCAGCACCAGCACCCAGAACATCAGGTAGCCGGTGTTGCCCAGCCGCTTGCTGACGATCGTTCCGACCTCGTCCTTGAAGACGGTGGAATAGCCCCAGTCGCCCTGAAGAATGCCGCAATAGCGCGGTGTCGTTTCCGGAGTAGAGCCGGGACGAGTGCAACTTCCCACGAACTGACCATCCGGTAGCGTGTTGGTGAAACCGGGCACCACCCCCAGCCATTGACCGTATTTGACCAGCGTGGGCTGCATGTATCCGCGGTTCTCAAGCCAAGTGACGACCTGCTCATCGGACATACGCTGGTTGCCCTGCGTCTTGGCCAGCTTTTCCAGGTTTGGATAGAGGTTGGTCAGGAAGAAGACCACGAAGGTCAGGCACAGCGCCGTCAGCAGCATCACGCCCAATCGTCGAAGGATGAAGAGTCCCATGTTGGCCCCTGTTGTTCGGGTTCTCCGCAGATCAGTGGACCATTTTCTGGCCTCGGACGTCCGACCCCGCGTCGGTGTGTCTGCGGCTGGAAAGGGGCGCCCGCATTCGGGCGCCCCTTGAAAGGTTCAGGTCGGGATCAGGCCGCCCAACCCCATTTATAGTGATGGTGTTCGAACGACACGTGCATGTCGGTTCCGACCAGACCGTCCTTCATGTGACGGTACAGCGACCGCCAATAGGGCTGGATGGTGACACCTTCTTCCTGGATCATTGCTTCGCCCTTGGCCACGATTTCGCGGCGCTTGTCGGCATCGGCAATGGCCAGAGCTTCGGTCAGCAGGGCGTCAAACTCGGCATTGGACCAGCCGAACTCGTTCCATGCCTCGCCAGTGCGGTATGCCAGTGCCCAGATCTGAACGCCCAGCGGACGGTGGTTCCAGTTGGTCGAGCTGTAGGGGTATTTCGCCCAGTCGTTCCAGAACGTGTTGCCCGGCAGAACCGTCCGCTTGACCTTGATGCCCGCGTCGCGCAGCTGGGCTGCCACGGCATCGGTGGTGTTGCGGCGCCAGTCATCGTCGATCGAGATCAGCTCGTGCTCGAAATCGGCCATACCGGCCTCTTCCATCAGCTTGCGCGCGCCTTCCGGGTCAACTTTCTGCGGCGGCAGTTCGTAGTAATCCGGGTGGATCGGACCGACGTGGTGGTTTTCCGCAGGCGAGCCGCGACCACCGTAGCCGAGCTCGAGGCAGACCGAGTTGTCCACGGCCATCTGCAGCGCCTGACGCACACGTTTGTCGGCATAGACCTTCTTGCCGTCCACTTCCGCAAGCTGGTTCGGGCGGATCACGATAGTGTTCATCGTGACAACCTCGGACTTGACGTAGCCCAGGCTGTCCATCACGTCGATGAATTCACCAACCGATTCATACAGCATGTCGACTTCGTCCGATTCCAAAGCTGCCAGCCATGCCGACGGATCGGTGCCGTAGTCGATGTACTCAATGCGATCCAGCGCCGGACGACCGAATACGGCTTCGCCCCACCAGGTGTGGTTCTCGTTGCGCACAAGCGCGGCTTTCACACCCACTTCCAGCTCTTCGATCAGGTAGGGGCCGGTGCCCACGTTGTTTGTCAGGTCCGTTTCGCTGAACGAGCTGTGGATGATCGCGGCCGGATAGTCTGCCATGCCCGGGATCAACGAGATGTCCGAGTTCGGCAGGTTCAGCTTGACGGTGTGCGAGTCCACAACCTCGATCGCGCCTTCGATTGCCTGGCCGGTATCTGCGTCGACCAGCGTGGCAAAACGGCCTGCCATCGAGTTCGTTTCCGAGCTCTTGTCGCACCAGCGCGCGATGTTGCGTGCCACGTCTTCGGCGGTGAAATCGTCACCGTTGTTCCACTTGACGCCCTGACGCACCTTCAGCGTGTAGACGGTCGCATCGTCGTTGACTTCCCAGCCCTCCAGCAGCATGCCGCGGAATGTGCCGTCCGAGTTGTACTCGACCAGGTATTCCAGCGTGCCACGGGTGACGTTGGCGATCTGCGACCAGTCATAGGTGCGCGGATCCTTCAGCGCGCGAACTTCCTGCTGAACGCGCAGGGTGCCACCTTCTTTCTTGGCGTCTTCGCCCGCGGCCTTGGCGGGTGCGGTCAGGCCGACCATGCCGTATGCGGCCGCGGCAGTGACACCAAGGCTGGTCGTGCGCGTCAGAAACTCGCGGCGGCTCAGCTTGCCGTCCCGATATTCCTGGGCGTGCATTTCGGCAGCCCAGTGCATCGGTGCTCCGGTCAATGTCTTGGTTTTCATGGATGTCTCCCTGTGAGATTATTATGGGTATTTGTTGGTCCCCGTCGAAGCCAGACAGCGCCGAGCAAGGTCATTTTGGATGTGGTTTTTCGAATTCTGTGCATCCCCATGGGTTCATTCGGCACCAGATTCCAATTTAGGTCAATGTTCGAAATCGTCATCAAGTGCACAAAAACGACATTTGCAGAGAAACCTTAGCCGTGGTCGCCGGAGCTGGTATCGGCAAGTCTGATTCTGGAACTTGTGATTCCCTTTTCCGGCGGGTTTCGGTCGAAAACCCCTTATGTGGCTGAAAATAAAAGATTTCGGACGAGGTTTTGGTGCGATGTCAGTGATCCACTCAGCCTTGGCTCGGATCGACGTTATGCCATTGCTTCATCCGGGCACGGCACCACGTGCGCTGGCGTTTGGCGTACTGGCGTGTCGCAATCGTTGCTCTTTCGCGGGCCTCCGCCAAGGTCATTCGCCCCTCGATATGGGCCATCAACTCAGGTACTCCGATGGCCTTGCACGAGGGCAGGTTCGGGTCGTACCTGTTGCGCATCGCCGCAACTTCGTCCAGGGCACCTGCCTGCAACATCTGGTCAAAGCGCGAATTGATGCGCGTGATCAGCCAGTCTCGCTCGGGCGTCACGACGATCGGAAACGCTTGATTCAGGGGCAGCAGCGGTGGCGGCGTGTCGTCCTGCCAATCCGCCAGAGTCCGGCCCGTGGCTTGCTCGACCTCCCAGGCCCGTTGCACACGGGCGCGGTTGCGCGTGTCGATCCGGTCCCGTGTCCTTAGATCAATCCCGACCAGAAGCTCGGGCAGGGGGATCGCGTCCGCAGTCTTGCGCAACTCGGGCGGCGTTGCCGGGATGTTTGCCATACCTTCCGTCAGCGTCGAAAAGTAGAGACCTGTTCCGCCCACGATGATCGGACGCTGCGGCCCTGACAAATAAGTCCGCACCTCGCGCAGCCAGTGGCCGGCCGAATAGTCTTGATCAAAAGCGACATGGCCATAGAGAGCGTGTAGAGCCCGAGCTTCTTCGTCGATCGAGGGTCGGGCGGAAATGATGCGCCAGCAGTCATAAACCTGGCTGGCATCCGCATTGACGATGATCCCGCCCGCGTGTTCGGCAATCTCCAGCGCAAGGGCTGATTTGCCCGATGCGGTCGGCCCCATGATGAGGACCGGCAGATCGTCGGGAATGGGCGGCAGACTGTTCAGCAAATTGCGCGCTGTGTTTTCAGCCATGAGTGTTTGCCCTGTTCCTTGACCATCCGCATTGAACCCGCGGTGGTTTTGCTTCATTTTGCGCCGGAAAACAAACCCGTGCCAGCCCGGAGCGCAAGATGAGCCTTTCTTCCACCAACACAACCGCCGAAACCCCAAAGACGACATACAAACGCGTCATGTTGAAAATCTCGGGCGAGGCGCTGATGGGGGATCAGGGATTCGGGCTGCATCCGCCGACTGTCCAGCGCATCGCGCAGGAGGTGAAGTCGGTGCATGATCTCGGGGTCGAGATCTGCATGGTCATCGGCGGAGGGAATATCTTTCGCGGCCTGTCCGGTTCGGCCCAAGGGATGGAACGGACCACGGCCGACTACATGGGCATGTTGGCGACCGTGATGAACGCGCTGGCCATGCAATCCGCGCTTGAGGGCCTGGGTGTCTTCACCCGGGTGATCTCGGCCATCCGCATGGACGAGGTGTGCGAGCCCTATATTCGCCGCCGCGCTGTGCGCCACTTGGAAAAGAAACGGGTTTGCATCTTTGCGGCTGGAACCGGCAACCCGTACTTCACCACAGATACCGCAGCGACGTTGCGTGCCAACGAAATGACCTGCGAGGCCATCTTCATGGGCAAGAACGGGGTCGATGGCGTCTACGACAAGGACCCCAAGGTACATTCGGACGCTGTCCGCTATGACTCGGTGACCTATGACGACGTTCTCGCCAAGCGTTTGAAGGTCATGGATGCTTCGGCCATCGCTCTGGCGCGCGACAACAATCTGCCGCTGATCGTATTCGGACTGGACGAGCCTGGCGGGTTCCGCGGAATCCTGGCAGGCGAGGGGACCTATACCAAGGTTCAAGGCTAGCCAAAGACCCGACCCAACAGACCACATCAGTTTGCCTGACGCCCGACTCGGTTCGGACGTTAGGTAACCCAACGCCTTCCGGTCTGCTGAAAATGCTCGGTGTGACCGGTTTGCGTGTCGCTTTTGCCCGCCGGAAAGTCTCTGGCGGCAGACCGAAAAAGCGATCTTTCCCCGATCAAAAGCGCATTAAAATGAGAGGAGAGAGAATGTCCGACAATTCAGATGCCGACTACGAGGTCGGCCAGGACAATATCCAGATCATGGGGCTGGATATTCATAATCCGGTTTTTGCCGTGTCTGGCCTGACCATCATCGCCTTCGTCTTCTTTTCGTTGGTTTTCCGCGAGCAGGCTGCCGATTTCTTCGGCTGGTTGCGCCCCGCGCTGACCAACCAGTTCGACTGGGTATTCATGCTTTCGGCCAACATCTTCGTTGTGTTTTCGTTGCTGCTGATCGTGACGCCGCTGGGCAAGATCAGGTTGGGCGGCGACGATGCGAAACCGGACTACAGCTATGCGGGCTGGTTCTCGATGCTGTTCGCCGCTGGCATGGGGATCGGGCTTGTTTTCTGGGGCGTGGCTGAGCCGATCTCGCACTATGGCGCATCACTTGGTGGTGTCGCCGTGGGAGAGGACGGCCTGCGCACCGACTGGGCTCCGTTGGGCGCCGGGCTGGAGGATCCCGACGCATCGCGGAAGCTGGCGATGGCAGCCACGATCTTTCATTGGGGCATGCACCCCTGGGCGATCTATGCGGTCGTTGCGCTGGCCTTGGCATTCTTCAGCTTCAATCGCGGGCTGCCCCTGACGATGCGTTCGGTCTTTTATCCGCTGTTCGGCGAGGCCACTTGGGGTCCGCTGGGGCATGTCATCGATGTACTTGCGGTCTTTGCGACCATCTTCGGTCTGGCGACCTCGCTCGGCCTGGGGGCGACACAGGCGCTGGCCGGTTTGAATTATCTGTTTGATGTTCCGGTGACGGACGGGATGAAAGTGCTGCTGATCGGCTTGATCACGGTCTTCGCGCTGATTTCGGTGATCGCCGGACTGGACAAGGGGGTCAAACGCCTGTCCGAGGCCAACATGGTGCTGGCGGCGCTGCTTTTGTTGCTGGTCCTGATCGTGGGGCCGACTATGGCGATCCTGACCGGGTTCTTCGACAGCATGATCGAATACGTCGTCGCGCTGCCGGGCCTGTCCAATTGGGTCGGGCGCGAAGACACGAACTTCATGCAGGGCTGGACCACCTTCTACTGGGCTTGGTGGATCTCCTGGTCGCCGTTCGTCGGCATGTTCATCGCACGTATCTCGCGCGGGCGCACGATCCGCGAGTTCGTGACCTGTGTCATCCTGATCCCGACGCTTGTCGGCGCCCTTTGGATGAGCGTTTTCGGCGGAGCTGCTCTGGATCAGGTCATGTCCGGCAATGGACAGGCTCTGACCGATGCGGCGCTGGAGCTGAAGATGTTCAAGATGTTCGAGGCCTTCCCGATGGCTGGACTGCTGTCGTTCGTCGGTATCGTTCTGGTGGTTGTGTTCTTCGTCACAAGCTCGGATTCGGGTTCGCTGGTGATCGACACCATCACGGCTGGCGGCAAGACCAACGCTCCGACGGCTCAGCGCGTATTTTGGTGCGTGCTGGAAGGGGCCATCGCGGTCGTACTGCTGCTGGGCGGTGGGCTCGGCGCATTGCAGGCCGCGGCCATTGCCACCGGCTTTCCTTTTGCGATCGTGTTGGTTTTGATGTGCGTGTCCATCTTCATCGGTCTGGTGAACGAACGCCGACGCAACTGAACGTAACGCCACTGACAGAGGGCCCCGGTTACATCACCGGGGCCTTTTTTCATCTCTGACTGCCTTCGAAGAAGCCGACGGAATTGCCGTCGGGATCGACCGCATAGAAGAACCGACCGGCCGGGATCTGGATCGGATCCGAGACAACCTGACCCCCGGCAACCTTGACCCTGGCCATGATCTCTTCAGCCGTGCCCTCTGCGGCCAGATGAAGGGTTGGGCCGGTACCATCTTTTGCTGGCTTACCCGGATACAGATGCAAGGCCACGCCCGTTGCCGGGTCAGCGGGGCGGAACATGGCCATGGGGTTCGGGCCGGATGTGTCGACCGCAAGTTCTGCCCCCGTGGCGTGGGCATAGAATTCTACCGCCTTGTCCAAGTCGAAAACGGGCAGTTCGCCCCACACCAGAAAATCCTTCGGAAGATAACTCATCTGTAACCTCTCTTGTCTTGAGTGCCGTGAGTTTGGCATGCGCTGATGACAGAAGCTGGCATCAGACGCCCGGCTTGACCGCGCGGGGTTGGCCGGGCTAACTGACGGCGTTTGGTCCCGTCATTCTCGTGCGGGCTGCCGAACTGCCGCGGCGATACCCGTGGCTGGCTGGAAGACCTGCCATGTATCGGAGTTGTCCGGTGTCATGCGCGGGCGGAACTCCGGAACATTGGGCATGACAACAGAAGGATTGTGCGATGGGCACTCTGGATATCGATTTCGTTCGGGCGCAGTTTCCGGCTTTTTCCGAACCCAGCCTGAAAGGGCAGGCATTCTTTGAGAACGCGGGCGGCTCCTATACCTGCAAACCCGTTCTGGATCGGCTGACCCGCTTCTATACCCAGCGCAAGGTTCAGCCATATGCGCCCTACGAGGCCAGCCGTCTGGCGGGCGAAGAGATGGACGAGGCACGTGCCCGGATGGCGGCTCTGCTGGGCGTGGACACCGACGAACTCAGCTTTGGCCCTTCGACCACGCAGAACACCTACGTACTGGCGCAGGCCTTTCGGCAGTGGATGAAACCGGGTGAAGCGATCGTGGTGACCAACCAGGACCATGAAGCCAACTCGGGCCCCTGGCGGCGCCTTGCCGAGGACGGCATCGAGGTTCGCGAATGGGAAATCGACCCGGAAACCGGTTCGTTGAATCCGTCCGATCTGGAAAATCTGCTGGACGAAAAGGTGCGGCTGGTCTGCTTTCCCCACTGTTCAAACGTGATCGCCGAGATCAACCCGGTCACAGAAATCACGGCGATCGCGCATGCGGCCGGGGCATTTGTCTGCGTGGATGGTGTTTCCTACGCACCGCACGGCTTCCCGAACGTGGGGGACCTTGGGCCGGATGTCTACCTGTTCTCGTCCTACAAGACCTACGGACCGCATCAGGGCTGCATGGTGATCCGGCGCACGCTGGGCGAGCTGCTGCCCAATCAGGGGCATTTCTTCAACGGAGACGTGCTCTACAAGCGGTTCACGCCGGCCGGACCGGACCACGCTCAGATTGCCGCCAGCGCCGGCATGGCCGACTATGTCGAACAACTCTGCGACCACCACGGCGGCCCATCCTCGGGGGCTTCTGCGCGTGGTGCTTTTGTCCACGACCTGATGCGTGCGCACGAAGTTGAGCTTCTGCAGCCGCTTCTGGACGCGCTCAAGGATCGCAACGCGATGCGCCTGATCGGCCCGTTCGATGCCGAACGCCGGGCTCCGACCGTGGCCTTGGCCGTCAATCGCAACGCCGAAAGCGTCGCGGCTGATCTGTCCAAACACGGCATCATGGCCGGCGGTGGTGATTTCTACGCGGTTCGCCCGCTGACCGCCATGGGTGTCGATCTGGGGCAAGGTGTTCTACGGGTCAGTTTCACCCACTACACCTCGCGAAACGAGATCGACCAATTGCTCGAAGCATTTGACCGGGTTTTGTGATCCGGTAACAGTTCCGCCCCGTAGACATATGAAAACGGGGCGGAAATGGACAAAGAGCAGTCACCAATCATTTTGTGGTTCCGGCGTGATCTACGCCTGACTGACCACCCGGCTTTGGCTGCGGCAGCGCAGACAGGTCGACCTGTGATCCCTGTTTTTCTGCGAGATCAGCTGGTCGATGACTTGGGCGCGGCTCCGAAATGGCGGCTGGGCCTCGGCCTTGCCGCATTGTCTGACAGCCTCGAGCGCAAGGGCAGCAAGCTGATCCTGCGAAGCGGCCCGGCGCTGGCCGCGCTTGAAGACCTGATACGGGAAACAGGGGCAACTGATGTCTATTGGTCGCGGGCCTATGATCCCGAATCCATCGGGCGTGACACTAAGATAAAGGCTGCATTGTCCGCGCAGGGCGTAACCGCCAAGTCCTTTGCAGGGCATTTATTGTTCGAGCCCTGGACGGTTGCCACACAGGCGGGTCAGCCGTTTCGTGTTTTTACGCCCATGTGGCGGGCTGTGAGCGGGAGACAGGTCGACGCTCCCAAGCCGGCACCGTCGCGGATCGCGGCACCCCGATCATGGCCGCAGTCGGACGGGCTTGAGGCCTGGAACCTTGGCGCGGATATGCGTCGTGGCGCAACGGTCGTTCGGGCTCATGTCGAACCGGGCGAGGCCGCCGCATTTGCGCAGCTGGACGAATTCACCGAACGGCTCGACGCGTATCCAGCAAAACGCGACGATCTGGGCGATGACGGCACGTCCGGACTGTCCGAGTACCTTTCGTTGGGCGAGATCAGCCCGGCAACCATTTGGCACCGGGTGCAGAGCGCAGGGTTTTCCGGTTCGTCCGGGGCCGAGGGCTTCTTGCGCCAACTCGTCTGGCGCGAGTTCGCATATCACCTGATGTACCACACACCGCATCTACTGAGCGCAAACTGGAAGCCGGAATGGGATGCGTTTCCGTGGAACACCGACACCTACACCCCCGAAGTTCGAGCCTGGACGATGGCGCGAACGGGGATACCGGTGATAGATGCGGGCCTGCGGCAGATGTATGTCACCGGGCGGATGCACAACCGCGTCCGCATGATCGTCGCCAGCTACCTGACCAAGCACCTGATGACGCACTGGAAGGTCGGCATGGATTGGTTTGCGGACTGTCTGGTCGATTGGGATCCGGCGGCGAATGCCATGGGTTGGCAGTGGGTTGCGGGGTCGGGGCCGGATGCCTCGCCGTTCTTTCGTATCTTCAACCCGCAGACCCAAGCCGAGAAGTTTGACCCCACGGGCGCCTATGTCCGCCGGTGGCTGGCCGAAGGACAAAAGAACCCACCCGAGACGGCGCTTGCCTATTTCGATGCGGTGCCGGTGTCATGGGGACTGTCTCCGACGGATGCCTATCCTGATCCGGTCGTTGATCTGAAGGTTGGGCGACAGCGGGCGCTTGCCGCCTACGAAGGCCGAAAACACCAGTAAGGAATTGAAAACTTGCCAGAAACGGAATCCCGTCCTAGCCTGCTCCGACCACCGCACAGGGGAGAGCGGATGATCCTGACGACGACAGAGGGGCAGAAAAGCCTGCCCAGATATTTTTCGCAGGTCTTCAAGATGCTGCAGCGAATGGAGTCCGGACGGCTGGACATCGCGCTGCCGGATGGGCGCGTGTTTCGCAACGAAGGCGCCAAGCCCGGACCTGTCGCCCGCGTTGATATTCACGACCCGGATGTCTTCGCCCGGTTGATCCGTGAAGGCGAGCTCGGATTTTCCGACGCCTACCTTGAGGGTGGGTGGAGCACACCTGACCTGCGCGCCTTCATGGATCTTGTCCATCTGGGCACCGAGACGGTCTATGATGATTTCACTGGCAAGTTTTTGGTTCAGGCCTACGAGCGCCTGCGGTTCTGGCTGCACCGGAACAACCGAAAACAGGCCAAAAAGAACATTTCGTACCACTATGATCTGGGCAATGATTTCTACAGCCTGTGGCTGGACGAGACGATGACCTACTCCAGCGCGCTGTTCGAAACCGGTCAGGAAAGTCTGGAAAAGGCTCAGACGGCCAAATATGCCAGCCTGGTCGACGAGATGGGAGCAAAGCCGGGCGACCACATCCTTGAAATTGGCTGCGGTTGGGGTGGCTTTGCCGAATACGCCGCCAAGGAAAGAGACCTGAGGGTCACAGGCCTGACCATCAGTCAGGAGCAGTTGAAGTATGCGACGCAACGTATAGAAAAAGCTGGGCTTTCCGACAAGGTAACCTTCAAGCTGCAGGACTATCGCGACGAGCGTGGGCAGTATGACGGCATTGCGTCAATCGAGATGTTCGAGGCCGTTGGGCAAAAGTACTGGCCGGTTTATTTTCAAACAATCCGCGACCGGCTGAAGCCCGGCGCACGGGCCACGCTTCAGATCATTACTGTGGCCGACCGCCGCTGGGACGTCTACAAGAACGGCGTTGATTTTATTCAGAAATACATCTTTCCGGGCGGCATGTTGCCAGCCCCGACGGTGCTGAGGCAGGAAATCCAGCAGGCCGGTCTGGATGTGGTCAAGTCGAAGGAGTTCGGCCCAAGCTATGACCTGACCTTGCGGCGCTGGTACGACACGTTCAACGACAAGTGGGACCAGGTTGCTGCAATGGGCTTTGATGAGCGTTTCCGCCGCATGTGGAATTATTATTTGACCGCCTGCGGCGCAGCCTTTGACACGGGCAATTGCGATGTGACACAGATCACCGTAGCAAAACCCAACTAACACACGGAAATATCGGAATGCCGACAGCCTCACGTCTTGTTGCCGCGCTCAGTCTCATGGTGGTGGCTTTCCTTGTGTCCGGCATGATCATCGACAACGGCGAAGAGGGAAAGGACTACGGCTACTTTACCTATGTGAACCTGGTCCTTGGTTTTTTGTGTGGTTGGGTCATCATGGGCAAACGGGCTGGCCGCGGCTGGACTGCAGCCGTGAACAATGGCCTGACCGGAGTGGTTTCTCTGGTGTTTTGGGGCCTGTTCGTCCAGGGCACGTACGAGATGTTCCGGCTTGCGATGCGTCACCGCTATGACGGGCCATTCGAGGCATTGCTGGCCATTTTCCAGATCGGTGTGGATTTCGGCAAGCAACTGATCTCGCCCGAGATCATCGCGACCTTGGCGATTGGTGCTCTGCTGTCCGGCCTGTTTACCGAAGGCGCCTCGCGGCGCTGGAACTGACGCCCTAGTCACGAGACTACGATGACCAATCTGTTTTTTTACGGCACATTGCGGTATTTGCCGCTGCTTGAACTTGTTTTGGGTCGCTCGGGACAGGATCTTGCGGCCGAGCCGGCGATGCTGCCGGACCATGCGGTTCACGCGGTGCAGGACCAGGCCTTTCCGATGATCCTTGAGGTGCCCGGCGCAGCGGCACAGGGTATCTTGGTGCAGAACCTATCTACGCAAGACATTGAACGGTTGGCCTTCTACGAAGGTGGGTTCGACTATGACCTGCATGTCAAAGAGGTCGTCCTTGAGGGCGGATCGCCCGTTTCCGCCCAAGTCTTCTTTCCCGCCCCCGGGTTATGGACGCCGGCCGATCCCTGGTCATTGGAAAAGTGGGTGTCAGAGTGGGGTGCGATGACCCTTTTGGCTGCGGATGAGGTCATGGGGTATTTCGGCAAGGTCGATGCCTCTCGGATCGCGCGCAGCTTTCCCGCCATTCGTACCCGGGCGTGGGCCAAGCTTGCGGCGCAGCAACGGAGAACCGGGGGTGGTCGCAGTGTCCACGATGATGTGATCGTGCACCGCCACACGCGCGCATACATCGACTATTTCGGGATGGAAGAAATCGAACTGCAGCACCGCCGATACGATGGATCGATGGGGCCGGTTCTGAATCGGAATGGCTTGATGCAGGGTGCTGCGGTCGTGGTGCTGCCGTATGATCCCCTGCGCGATACGGTCCTTCTGGTTGAGCAGTTCCGAACCCCCGTATTTTTGATCGATGACCCCGAGCCTTGGATGTGGGAGCCGGTTGCCGGCATGATCGACCCCGGAGAAAGCCCGGAACAGGCGGCCCACCGAGAAGCCATGGAGGAGGCGCAGGTGTCGTTCTCGCGGCTCGAATATGCAGGTGGCGCCTATTCTTCGAGCGGTTCGTCAACCGAATACATCCACCTCTATGTTGGGATTGGAGACGTCACCGCCTCGATCAACAATGGTGGCTTAGCGACCGAGGGGGAGGACATTCGCAGCAGGATTCTGCCATATGTCGAATTCATGGATATGGTTGACCGGCATGTCTTCAAGGACCTTCCTCTATTGTCCCTGGCGCATTGGTTGGCACGCAACCGCGATCGGCTGCGGGGATGACTATCCCGCCTTGTGGTCGGCGCAGGGCACCTGTACATCTGCGAAAACGCCATTTTACAAGAGGGTGCCATGCGCATTGCACGAGACCTTGCTGACGCTGTAGGAAAAACTCCGTTGATCCGGCTGCGCCGTGTCAGCGAAGAAACCGGGTGCGAAATCCTTGGGAAGGCCGAGTTCATGAACCCCGGGCAGTCGGTCAAGGATCGCGCGGCGCTGTTCATCATTCGCGACGCCATTGCGCGCGGCGATCTCAAGCCTGGCGGGACGATTGTCGAGGGGACGGCGGGGAACACGGGCATCGGTCTGGCGCTGGTCGGCGCGTCGATGGGGTTCAAAACCGTGATCGTCATCCCGGAAACCCAATCCGAAGAGAAGAAGGACATGCTGCGCCTCGCCGGGGCTCAATTGGTTCAGGTTCCCGCTGCACCTTACCGGAATCCCAACAATTTTGTGCATTACTCGCGGCGGCTGGCCGAGCAGTTGGCCAAGACCGAACCCAATGGTGCGATTTGGGCAAACCAGTTCGACAACGTCGCGAACCGTCAGGCACATGTCGAGACCACTGGGCCGGAAATCTGGGAGCAGACCGACGGCAAGGTCGATGGATTCATTTGCGCGGTCGGATCGGGCGGAACGCTGGCCGGTGTGGCCGAGGCTTTGCAGCCCAAGGGCGTCAAGATCGGTATCGCCGATCCGATGGGTGCGGGTCTCTATTCCTATTATACGACGGGTGAAATCGCGATGGAGGGTGGCTCGATCGCCGAGGGGATCGGCCAGGTCCGCATCACCAAAAACCTTGAAGGGTTCAAGCCCGACCACGCCTACCAGATTACGGACAACGAAGCGTTGCCCTATATCTTCGATCTTCTGCGCGAAGAGGGGTTGGTCATGGGTGGGTCCACCGCAATCAACATTGCCGGCGCCGTGAGGCTGGCCAAGGAAATGGGTCCGGGTCACACCATCGTCACCGTGTTGTGCGACTATGGCACGCGCTACCAGTCGAAACTGTTCAACCCCGACTTCCTGCGTGAAAAAGAGTTGCCGGTTCCAGAGTGGATGACCGAGGCCCCGCGCAGCATACCGGGTGTTTTTGAGGACGTATGATGCTGCGGCAGTTTCTCGTTTTACTGGCATTTGCGTTTGTGGTCGCATTTGGCGTCGCAGGCGGAGCCTCGGCGCAGCTGACCGACCGTCAGAGCGAGTACTACCAGGGATGGCTCAGCACCGCCGAGCGTGCCGAGAAGGTGATCGAAGCCAATCGAGCATCGAATGCCTCGATGGAGAAATTGCGCACTGAAATAAGTGGTTATCGGGACGACTTCAATCGCGCCCGAAGTGCGAACACGGATCGCATTCAAACGCTGGAAAGCCAGCTCAAGGCATTGGGGCCCAAACCCGATGACGGATCTTCGGAACCCGAAGACATCGCAAGCTTGCGAGAGAACCTCGAGCAGCAACTTAACAGCCTGAAGGTGCCGCGGATCATCTCGGAAGAGGCCTACAGCCGTGCCAACGGCCTGATCAGCGAAATTGACAAGATCATCCGTGAACGGCAGCGGAAAGAGTTTCTTGAGCGCGGGCCATCGCCGCTCAACCCGGCGCATTGGGCGCCTGCTTGGGTGGACGTAACCGAAGCTGGCCGTGCATTGATGAACGAGACGAAGGCCAACATGCGTTCGGCCGTTGTCCGTGAAAAGCTGAAAGAGAGCGGACTTGCCATCGGTATTCTGCTCGCGGTGGCCGCGATCCTGCTGTTGTTCGGGCGATCATGGTCAGAGAAAGCTGGGGACTATCTGCGGCGGTTCGGAGGCTCCGGGCGTGGCGTATGGACATTCGTCGTGTCGCTGTTCCGGATCATCCTGCCATGGTTCGGGGTTGCCATTATCGTTCAGGCCGTGGTCATGACCGGAGTGCCGGGGTTGCGCGGCACATTGCTGATCCAGGAAATTCCGTATTGGGCCGCGATCATCCTGTTTTACGATTGGATCGGCCGTCAGGTCTATTTGATGGGCGAAGAACGGGGTTTCAAAGTCCTGTCGGCAAATACGATCAAGGAACTGCGGGTTTATCTGGATCTGCTCGCGCTGATGCTGATCCTGCATGAACTGGGCCAATTGTTCGAACGGATCGAAAACACGTCCGAGGCTACTCGCGCCGTCGTCAGCTTCCCGGTGATACTCGTGACAGCCCTGTTGCTGCTGCGGATCCGCCAAATCCGCCGCCCCGAAGGTTCCGAGGACGAGACTGAGCAGGGCCAGTCAGCACGGGCTGCCGGGTTCAGTCAACTGGTCGAGTTGCTCCGTCGGGCGCTGTTTTTCCTGGGCATCGCAAGCGTTGTCCTGGCTGCCATTGGCTATACCAATGCCGCCGAAGCGATCGTGTTCCCATCGGTCAAAACGCTGGTCCTGATAACGGCCATCGTCATCTTCCAGCGGTTCATCAGCTCGATCTATGGCTGGCTGACGGGGCAGGGCGACGCGGCCAGCGACTCGTTGTTCTCGGTGCTGGTCGGGTTCGTTCTGGCCATTCTGTCGTTGCCCATACTGGCGCTGTATTGGGGCGCGCGCGACTCGGACCTGCGCGAGGCGTGGTCCCGGCTTCTGATGGGTTTTGACATCGGCGGCGTGACGGTCTCGCCCAGCAACTTCCTGACTTTCGTGGCTGTGTTTGCGATCGGTTACATGCTGACCCGACTGCTGCAGAGCGGTTTGCGTAACTCATTGCTGCCAAAAACCAGCATCGATCCGGGTGGGCAGAACGCGATCGTCGCAGGAACGGGCTATGTGGGAATTTTCCTTGCGGCGCTGGCCGCGATCATTGTCGCGGGCTTTGATCTGTCGTCACTGGCGATCGTCGCGGGTGCGTTGTCTGTGGGTATCGGTTTCGGATTGCAGACAATCGTGTCGAACTTTGTATCGGGCATCATCCTGTTGGTCGAACGGCCGGTTGCCAAGGGGGACTGGATCGATGTCAACGGGATGATGGGTTATGTACGCGACATCTCAGTACGCTCGACACGGGTGGAAACCTTTGACCGGACCGATGTGATCGTTCCGAACTCGGACCTGATCAGCGGTGTGGTGACCAACTATACCCGCGGCAATACCATCGGACGGGTCATCGTTCCGGTTGGCGTCGCCTATGGGACCGACACCCGAAAGGTCGAGAAGATCCTGGGCGAAATCGCGAATGCGCATCCGATGGTTTTGGCCAACCCGGCACCCAACGTCGTGTTCCAGGGGTTTGGCGCGGACTCGCTGGATTTCGAAATCAGAGCGATCCTGCGCGACGTGAACTGGGTGCTGTCCGTAAAGTCGGACATGAACCACGAAATCAACCGGCGCTTCACCGAAGAAGGGATCGAGATTCCATTCGTACAGCGCGATCTCTGGCTTCGCAACCCCGAGGTTCTGGTGCAACCGGCCAACAAAGCAGCGAAGCCCCAACAGCCGGATCAACAGGAACCTGTGAAGACCGACGACTCAAGCTCGGCGCCGATGGGCCTGACCGAGGCGGACATGGACGGAGACAACGGCGAAGAGCTGTAGTCAGAGGACTACAGTACCATCTCGCCGGCTGGCCGAGACTGAAGCGACCCCGCTCATTCGCTTGGGGTGGGGGGGCTTCAGGCAACTTGCGTATCCCTTGGATTTCCGCGCAATCGGCCCTTGCAAATCCCTGTTCGTTGGTCCAAATATCGCCGGCACGGAGAGGTGGCCGAGTGGTCGAAGGCGCACGCCTGGAAAGTGTGTAGGCGGGAAACCGTCTCCAGGGTTCGAATCCCTGTCTCTCCGCCATTCACCTTGAATACCCACAGTTTTTGCGTACCGCGCGGGATCGGCCGTTCTTTGACCCGGGCATGTTGGGCGAACATGTGTTGTGCGCTGGGATCCGTACTGCCGGGCGGTGAGGGGTGGTACCGGGACTGTTACGTATCGGGGAACTGCACGGCCAGTTCTGTGCTTTTGGGAACGGCTTGGCAGGTCAGAACTTCACCGCGTGCGATGTCGTTCTGATCGAGGGCCATGTGCGCCCGCATTTGAACCTGACCCTCTGTCCGATTTGCGCGGCATGCGCCGCAGACGCCTGACTGGCAGCTGAAGGGCGGCGCCAGTCCCGCTGCAATGGCGGCCTCCAGGATCGTTTGCCCGGCCTCAATGGGCACATCGTGGGTTTCCCCATCAAGCGTCACCCTCGCTGTGGCCGCCATGCCCGACTGGATCGTGTCCTGAGCTGGGTTGGCGCCGAAGCTTTCCATGTGGATGCGAGCATCGGGCACATCCAGTGCGTTCAGCGCTGCCCGGACGTCTGAGTTCATGCTGCCAGGGCCGCAGATCCAATACTGGACGTCCTGCGCGATGGGGGGTGACTCTTCGATTGCGGCCTTGATCGCATCCGAGTCAACGCGTCCGGTTCGCCAGGGGCTGAACCAGCTCAACAGCGATCGGGCAGACAAGACATGGCGCAGGGTGAACCGGTATGGGTTGGCCTCGACGAGGGCGTCCAGCGTTTCCCGAAACAGAATCTCATTCTCGGACCGGTTGCCGTAGATTAGATGGGCGACGGAATGTGGCTCGTGGTCAAGCACGGCTCGGATCATCGCATAAAGCGGAGTCAACCCGCTGCCCGCGCCAAAAAAGTAGTGCGTGCGTCGTGCAGTTGCGTTGGGTTCCAGCGTGAAGCGGCCAAAGGGTGGCATCGCCTCGACCGCATCTCCGGCGCGCAGGGTGTCGCCGATATGGTTCGACACCAATCCTTCGGAAACGCGTTTCACGGTGATCCGCAGCGCTTCGTCTGGCGGGTTTGAGATGGTGTAGCAGCGTCGCTGCTCTTTCCCGCTCAGGCCGAAGCGCAGTGTCAGATGTTGGCCGGGGGACCAGCGAAACAGCTCAGTCAGGGCTGGTGGTACGTCCAGCACGACGGTGGTTGCTTCGCCACCGATTTCAGGCCGGATTTCAGCCACGGACAAGGGGAAGAATTTGCGGGTCACGAGTGGTCCTTTCCCGAGCAAAAGACGGCCATCTTCAGTCAGCGATAATCCATGGTGGTGTGCAGTGCGCGGATCACCCATTTTCGGCCTTTGCGCGTCAGCGAAAAGCGGTCGGTTTGAGCCATCGTACCTGCGTGACCCTGCCAGTCGTACTTGACTGTGGTGACCGCTGTTGCCGTGGCGCTGCCCGGCTCTTCCGTGATCACGATCCGCGGGGGTGAGCGCTCTGTTTCCACATACCCCTGCAGCTCTGGGACAGGTTCAAAGCCGGGGTCGCCCTTTCGCTGGGCCCAATCGGCCACCGAATAGCTAAAGTGATCATCCGGCTGGCCCTGACCATATTTTACGGTGATCGTGTGGATCGCTTCGGGATCCCAGTCGCTCCACGCGATCTGAGAGTTGGGGACAGATAGCTGACGTTCGGCAACCGCCTTCGGGTCGCTGCCGGGCGCGGCGAGAGCCAGTCCGCCTGCCAGGGCGATCCCAACCAAGCTGGCAAGAATGCGAAGTCTCACAGGATGACCTTTGGGTTCTAGGCAGTTGGGCGCGGGATGATTGGTGCCGGCCCAGGGATGGCGTTTGGGGAGAGTGTTTTGGGCCTGGTCATGTCTCGGCCTCAGCTTTCGTCATGAAGTCCATAACAACTTGCTGATGCTGCAAAACCGGGCCTTCTCCGACAGAGGCGGGGCCGACTTCAAACAACGGGCTTGCCAAGGATTTCTGTTGCTGTTCGCAGGCATAGACATCTTCGGTCGTGAAATCGCCCGAGGCCATCGGGTCATCGTTGCCCAACGCATCGTCGCCTTTGTATTTCGGGCCACCGAAGTCACGCCAGAACGCACAAGATGACCATTGCTGCCGCGAGTACTCCCATGCCGACGCGCTGGCCAATCTGGTTCGGTTCTCCACGCGTGTTCGGTCGGGCGCGAGTGGCGTGATGATGAAGATGTTCCAGCTGTCTTCACTGCCTGCCAAGCCAATGCCCGGAAACAGCATCGGCACCCAGGCGCCAACATTCGGTTTCGGGATTACCCGCGGAGTGGGCAGGTTTTTCTCGAGCGTGCGGGCATAGTCTGACGAGGGCGGCTCCCAAAAATGATAGTGTGGACCTTTCCAGCCATATTCTGCGCGACCATGGTCATACATGTGCAGCGTGTTCGAATGCAGGTGGCTCAGGTGGTAGACGTCGATGTAGTTCTCAACAACGATCTTCCAGTTGGCGCGGATCTCATAGCTTTGGCGGGCTTCGCCGTATTCGACCAATTCTTCGGGCTTGTGCCGGCCCAGCAGCGGATCCACGGGCCCGAACCACTCCGCAAGGCTCGGCGCCTGCGGGTCAGGGTGCACGAAGATCATCCCGCGCCAGAGATCGACGCTTGCGGGTTTCAACCCGAGGCAAGATTTGTCGATGCCGTCAGGATATTCGCGGTTTTCATCCGGGACCGAGATCAGGTTGCCTTCCAGATCGTAGGTCCAATCGTGATAGGGGCAGGTCAGTGCCTTCTGTGTTTTGCCCACTGCACGGATCAATTGGGTTCCGCGGTGACGGCAGATGTTGTGGAACGCCCGCAGCCGACGGTCGCGCCCCATTACGACGAAGATGTTGTGCAAACCTGCCTGGACCGAGATGTAATGTCCGGGCTCGGGTACATCCTCGGCAAACCCGGCATATCGCCAGGTGCGAGAGAAGATCAGTTCTTGCTCGCGGCCGTACCAGTCCTGCGCTGTATAGGCAGAGGCGGGAAGCCGGTGATACATTCGTGTCATGAAAACCTCTCAGACCAGTCAGGCCGGATAGTCGGCCGGTGCGATGTCGGCGGTAACCATCAGGCCGCCGAAGACCATCCAAAGAACAGTAACGGTCCAGAACAGGAGTGGATCGGTTTCGCGGTTGACGGTATTGATCAGGAAAGCTTGGCCGCTGCGGATCGACGGTATGGCCCACCAGAGGAATACCAGCCCCCAGGGCCATTGGAGCCCCAGCCATGTGGCCACCAAAAGAACGGGTAGGGCTGCGTAGTTGATCAGTCTGGGGAGATTGATCATGCGTCACTCTCCAAGCTTGCAAGCAACGCCAGCGCCGCCGCTTTCAGATCGTCGCGCCACTGAGTTGGCGGTGAAATCGGGACAAGCGCGTCGATGTTCTGAGCGCAAGCGGTTACTCCATGGGCGACGGCCCGAATGCGTTCGGGAGGTGCCGATGGATAGGCGCGGGCCAGATTGCCTTCGATGACGGCCAGAAAGTCGGCGTAGCTTTGGGTCAGTTTGGGGCCCAGGTCAGGAATGCGTTCTGCGGCCGTTGCCAAAGCCTGCCAAGCCAGCATCAGGCGGGGATCATGGCCGTGCCCGTCGTCAAACAGGGCATCAATCAACTCAGATGGCTCACCCTGCGACCCGAAGTGAACCGAGACCGCCTCTGTAACTTCGGCAAAAGCGTTGATCACGTGGTCTGCCAATGCCGCCGTCATGTCATCCCGGTTTCCCAAGTAGTGGCGCAACAAGGGCCGTTTGACACCAGCCTCCGCCGCGATGCGTTCTTGTGTTGCGCCTTCCAATCCGAAACGGGCCACACAGGTCAGATAGGCATCGAGTATTTCAGCGGATCGTTGGTCTTTGAGCGTGGGCCGGGGCATTGGGGCTCCTTTGTTGTCAGTTTTGACAAATAACTACAGCGGATAAGTTGTCAATAATGAAAATTAACAAAGCAGGGTTGAAGACAGGCCAAAATCAGCCTGTCCCTGCTCAGGATTTGGCATAATGGGATGGTCGTCCGTGTCGGGTCTCGTCAGATCATACGACCGTTTCGCGCAACTGCGTCCGCGACGACGTTCTCCCACGCGGAGTAGACCCTCTCTGGAGAAAGAAGCGCCCTTAACTCATCGGATTCGTTTGCCATCCCCGCGCGGGCTGTCGGGTCATTGATCAGACGAATGGCGGCTTCTGCCAATCCGGTTACGTCGCCGGTCGGTACCAGATAGCCATTTCGCCCGTGGCGGATGAATTCGGACGGACCATAGTCACAATCGAATGAGACGACCGGGATCCCGCTGACGACAGCTTCGGCGACAACATTGTGAAACCCTTCATACAGCGAAGACCCAACCACGATATCGGCGTCGTTTGCCCATTCTCCGACCCGGGCCGTATTGCCGGGCAAATGAACGCAACCCTCAAGACCGAGAGACTTGCGCAACCGCTCGAGTGGGGGACGCTCGGGGCCTTCACCATAGATCGTCAGGGTGGTCCATGGGCACTCGGCATGGATCTTGGCCATGGTCTCCAGAAGAAGGTGAAAACCTTTCTGCGGCACCAGGCGACCAACCGAGACCAGGTGACGCGCTTTTTCGGAGTTCGACACCTGCGCCCTTGTGAAGGGCTCGATCGGGTTTGGTATGACCCGACCGCGACGGCGGAGCGGGCCAGGCAGATCCTCCAGACCTTTTTGTGTCAATGCAACGACAGCCTTCGACCTTCGGCCCAGAACGGATTGCAATCGTGCCCATCCGGGGTGTGCGTCCTGTAGACGTGGGTTGTTCCGTTCCGAAATGATGACCGGCAGCTTGGAGTCCAATGTGGCGATCAGGGTAACTACATTCACTTTGGTCAGAAACGAAATCACGACATCGGGGCGTAGGTCGCGAATGACCGAACGTAGGTGCGTGATCCTGTTCAACTGTCCGCGCCTGCCTGATAGCGCACTGGTCCGCACTTTTTCATTCATCGAGAAATAGGGACCGTTTTCCGGCATGCTGAACGCCGTTGCGTGAACCTCGCAACCGCGTTCCACGAAATGGTTCGACAACATGGCGATGACTTTTTCCGCACCACCCGGACCGAACCCTGCCTGCACAAAAAGCAGCTTTAAACCATTCAACGACACAGTCCCCCGCCGAAAATGGTAATTTACGCAGGGTAATTGAGCAAGCTTGAGATGATCTTTGCCAGAAATGTGCGTAAAAGCTGGCGGCAATTGCCGAAATCCGGCCGATTGGATCGCAAAGCGTGTTGTCAGAGCAGCAGGTGTTCGAACCGGTTACTTGCTGTGGCCTGTCATGTCGTACAGGGCTGAAATCTGTTCGGCGCTCAGCTGGCGAGGGTTCAGGCCTCGGGTCAGCAGGGCGAGTTTTGCGGTTTCCTCCAGTTCTTCCATTGCGAAACTGGCCGCCCAGATGTCTTTGCCGGCAACCACAGGGCCATGATTGGCCAGCAGCACCGCGCTGCGCTGTCCAGCCAGTCCCCGGACCGCGTTGCCCATTTCAGGGTCGCCGGGCAGGAAGAATGGCAGCAATTTCACCCGACCGACCCGAATGATTGAATACGGGGTCAGCGGCGGCAGAACGTCCTCGGGGTCAACTTCGGGAAGCATGGACCAGGCCACCGAATGCGTCGAGTGGAGGTGGACCACAGCCCCGGTCTGCTGCCTTGTGTCGTAGAAGGCCGAGTGCAGCGGGACTTCCTTGGTCGGTAAGTCGCCATCAATGTGCTGAAACCGGGCATCCAGATGGCTGATCCGCGCCGGGTCGAGAAACCCCATCGAACTGCCGGTCGGCGTAACCAGGATCGTTCCGTCGGTCAGCCGGGCCGAGATGTTGCCCGACGCACCGCAGGTCAGTCCCCGGTCGAACATCGACTTTGCAAGCAGACAGATTTCTTCCCGCAGCTTCGCCGCCTCGCTCATTGTTGTTGCTCCATTCTGTTCAAGGCGTCCGCAAAGAAATCGGGGCCGCCGAAATTGCCCGATTTCAGAGCCAGTGCAATGGACGGGGTGCCGGGCAGGAGTACCATGGGAACGCCGGCGGCCAAGCGGGGGCCGATCTGCAACTGCTGCGCGCGCAGACCCTGGACAACCGCGCCCGAAGTCTCACCCCCAGCAATGACCATCCGTCGGAAGCCCGCGGCCCGCAGGCTGCGGGAGAGATCGGAGAACAGGTTTTCGATCGCTGCAGATGCCTTTTCCTTGCCGAAGGAGTCCTGTGCTTGCCTCACGACTTGTGGATCGGCCGAAGAATAGATCAGCGGCGGTTGTTTCTGCTCGAGCGCCCAGTTGACCAATTCTTCCACCGAGATCGAGCCGCTGACCGCGTCCCGCGCGGTGACCTCACGGTGTGGGGCGACGTCCCGGAAGCGCGCGACTTGCTCTCGGGTGGCGCGGCTGCAGGATCCTGACAGCACGATGCCGGGCCCGGACACTCCGTCCCACTGTGGGTGTCGCGGTGCGAACCCAAAATTTGCCGGCAACCCAAGCGCGATCCCGGACCCGCCGCAAAGGAGCAGGGTATCACGGGCAGCCTTGCCGATTTCCAGCAGGTCTGCGTCGCGGATTGCGTCGACGATCGTATGACCTTTGGGAGGCAGGGCAGACCGAATGGCCGCAGCCCCCTGCATGACCAACAAGGCGGCCACATGATGGACCGGACGGGCGGACTGAGCGGCCAGCAGACGCCGGAGATCAGGGTCGGTCATCGGAGTCAGTGGATGGTTCTGCATGCCGCTTTCATTCAACAGCTTGTCCTGCACGAACAGGTGCCCTTGGTAAACACTGCGCCCATTTTCGGGAAAAGCCGGACAGACGATCGTGGTCGGAGCGTTCAGCCTTTCCGTCAGCGCATCCAGAACCGGACCGATATTGCCCTTTGCGGTGCTGTCGAAGGTCGAACAGACCTTGAAGACGATTTGCTGCGCACCTTGGGATAGCAGCCAGTCACAGGCTGCCAGACTGTCGCGCACCGCCTCGTCAACCGGGGCCGTGCGTGACTTGAGCGCAACCACGGCCGCATCCAGATCCTGGTCCGTGTGGCCCTTTGGGATGCCAACAAACTGGCTGACGCGCATGCCGCCCTCAGCGAGGGTCAGGCCAATGTCGGATGCGCCGGTGAAATCATCGGCAATGACTCCGATCTTCATAGTCTGATCTCTCTGATTGGCCCCGTGTCCAAACGGTTGATGTGGTCGGCTGGTCCCGGGGGAAAAACGGACCGGACCAGCGGATCGTGGCCCGGGATGATCAGGCCGGGGGCGGACGCGAGGCTTTGCAGCTTGTCAAAGCCGTCCAGCATGTCCTGCAGGTCGACCACAATGGGAAATGGTTTTCGGGCCATGAAGTTCTCGTAGTAATGCGATGCGTCCGAGGCCAAAACCATCCAGCCGCTGGCAGTCCGGACACGTACGCATTGCAGCCCGCGGGAGTGGCCGCCGATGCAATGGACCGTGACTCCGTCAGCCAACTCGGCGTCGCCGTCATGGAAAACCACTTTGCCGGAATAAAGCCGCTTGACCGCCTCGCAGATATGACCGGCCGAAAATGGCGCGCGCAGAGTGTCGTGACACATGCAGGGACCCGTGGCAAAGGCCATCTCGGCCGCCTGCATATGCAACGTGGCGTTTGGAAACAGGTGCAGACCCCCTGCGTGGTCATAGTGCAGGTGCGTGACGATCACTTGCTGAATGGCCTCTGGCGCGATCCCGAATGGCCGCAAGGCATCACGTGGATCCATGGCAATAGGACGTCCGCGGCTCAGCCCTTCGTCGGTGTCATATCCGGTATCCACCAGAATGACCTGCGTGCCGCGCTTGAGCAGCCACAAGTAGTAGTCCATGGCATGAGGGGCAGCGTGATCGTCATCCAGTATGAAACTGTCGGCGCGGGTGCGGGCATTTCTGTCCGCATATTTGATGGCATAGACTTCCCAGTCGTTCATCGCATGACCTCGGAGAACGTGTTGACCTGCTTTCGGACCACCATATCCGAAACTGCCAGATCGAATGTCTTGAAATGCGGACTGTCCAAGTGGATCCTGAACGCTTCGGCGTTCGAGTAGATCTCATACAAAAAAACGATGGCCGGATCGTCCCCTGCGCAGACGTCGAATTGGAGGCACCCGGGCTCGTAGCTCAACGACATGCGCGCGTTGTCCAGCATCAGAGGCAGGAAACGATCGCGTGTCCCGGGCTTCAACTCGAAGGTTACGGTGACGGCATACATCAGGCGGGCGCTCCTTTCAGACGGGCGAACAGGCGTTTGACCGGAGGCAATTGGCTGAGGATCAGCGCCACGTTCAACACCAGCAGAATTGCTGCTCCGGGTCGAGAAACGAATACCGACAGATCGCCATCCGACAGGAACAGTGACCGGCGGAATGTCTCGTCGAACAACCCACCAAGGATGACGCCAATGACCAGCGGCGCAATCGGATACTTCATCAGGTTCATGAAATACGCCACGAAGCCGACCCCCAGCATAAGGTAAAGGTCATTGACCCCGCCCCCCACACTGAATGACCCAATCGTGGTCAGAACCATCACGACGGGCAAGAAAACGGTTTGCGGGATTTTGAGAATCTTGATGAAGACCCGCGCGGTGAAAAGGCCCATCAGGAACATCGTCAACGATGCCAGCACCAGGATGGCCACGACCCGCAAGATGATTTCGGGGTCGATCGTAGGGCCGGGGATGACGTTGTTGATTTTGAACGCCCCCAGCAGCGCGGCCGCGGGTGGTGAGCCGGGGATGCCCAGCACCAACAGGGGGATCAGTGCGCCGCCGATACAGGCGTTGTTGGCTGTCTCTGAACACAAAAGCCCGTCCAGTGAACCTTTGCCGAAGTTCTTCCCATCCTTCGAAACGGTTTTGCCGACACCGTAGCTGACCCATCCGGCAACATCCTCGCCGACGCCCGGCAGGGCACCAACGCCGGTGCCGATCACGCCGGACCTGCCGATGGTGGGCAGGTGACGGCGGACCGTCGAGAGATTTGGCAGGATCGAGCCTTTCAGAGCCATGACCTTGCCGGCTTCGACATGGCGCAGGCCTTCGATGATCTGAGGGATCGCGAAGGCCCCCATGAGAACGGGCACCACCTGGAACCCGCTCAGCATGTAGGACCAGCCGAAAGTGTAGCGGGGTTCGGACAGCAAGGGGTCAAGTCCGACCATGGCCATGGCAAGCCCGATCAGACCGGATATCCACCCTTTGAGTACCAGGTCCTCGCTCATGAGCGTGCCAGACAGAAGGATACCGAACAGGGCCAGTAGCGCCTTTTCCGGGCTTGCGATATTCTTTGAAACAAGCAGCAGTGCCCAGACGAAGATCAGGAGCGTGAGTGTGCCGATGATGGTCCCGATGAAACTGGCCGTCGTCGTCAATCCAAGGGCCTCACCGCCGCGTCCGGCCTTGGCAAGTGGGTGACCGTCCATTGCGGTGGCGGCGCTGGCGGCGGTGCCGGGGATGTTCAGCAGGATCGAGGGATAGGACCCGCCGTAAATCGCCCCCACATAAGCGCCCAGCAGCGCGATCAAAGAGTAATCCAGCGGGATCTTGTTGCCGAAGAAACCGGTCAGAATGGTCACGGCAAGGGTCGCAGTCAGGCCGGGCAGAGCACCGAATGTGATGCCCAGAAAGACCGAGAAAACCAGATAGAGATAGGTCAGCGGATCGGCGACCAGCGCAGCGAAGGCATGGCCGAAACCCGCCAGCTGAGACAAGACGAACTCCATGGTCTTAGCCTTTCCAGATCGGGCGGAGCGTCACGTAGTAGTGGTACTCGATTTGTTGAAACAGCAGGCCACCGCGCGCCGGAACATTCTGGCGAAATCCGAAGGCCATGGCGCAAACCAGGGTAAACGGCGCGAGGATGGCTGTGTAGGGAACAACCCGCAAAAGCCGCTCGGACCGGGCCTTGACCAAAACCGGGATCGTCAGGGCAACCCATATGCCCAACGTGATCCAGTCGTCCGCATGTGCGTTCCAGTCGGCTTGAGCAGGGTAGAGCAACCGGGACGTGAACCCAGCCAGGCAAACGGCGCCGCAGGCGATCATCGCGCGCCGCGGGTGCCCACCGTAATACCCAAATATGAGAGCGGTAATCAGAAGGCCGGAACACAGGATGAAATCGACGCGCGGCACCAGCCCGCCCACATAGGCCAGAAGGATCAGGCCAATGGTGGAAAAGCGAAATGCTTCGTCAGGGTTCCAGCCGATGCCAGCCGCACCAAGGGCGTGCCGCGCCCCGCCGGACCGGACCGAGATCACGAACAGCGCGATCGAGAGGCACAACAGGCCCACAAAGATGAACAACGGAACAATGGCTGCCGAGTCGTACCATTGGGTACCGCTGACCCCCGCCTTGTTTTCTCCCCACAGGGGGATGTCCATGGTCTCCCACAGGAAGAACACTGATGTTGCCCCCAAAACCAGCGACGCCCAGAAATCCCGTGCGCGCAGGACCAGAATGTCCTCAGCCTTTTCCAACGTTGCCCTCCCGTGCAAAAAAGGGGCGCGGAACCGCGCCCCCAAGATCGTTTGTCGCTCAGGGCTTCTCGATGCCCAGAGAGGCCGGATCGACGGTCGTCGCACCCAAATCTTGCAGGGTGTATGCAAAGGTGGATTCCAACGTCGAGAACAGCTTCTGCGCCTCGGGTCCGTACTGTCCGCCGATGTCATAATTGTTTGCCGCGGCCCAATCGGCCACGGCCTGCGAGGCCATGGCTTTCTGGAATGCTTCGGCCAGTTTTGCCTTTACATCGTCGCTTGCCGAATTGTGGACCGCAAAGCCGATTGCCTGTTTCAGCGGCAAATATTGGTCGAGCCCGTCATAGATGCCAAAGGCCGAAGGAACGGTCATTCCCGCGATTTCCGCGTTTTCAGGTGTCAGCATCGCCAGCGGGCGCAACTGTCCGCCTTCGATCAGCGGGGCCTGTTCCGCCAGCGAGGTCACGACCAGCGCAACTTCACCGGCGATGGCGGCCTCTTGCCCCGGAGCTGAGCCTTTGTAGGGGACGAATTTGAACTCGGCGCCCGAGCCCTTTTCGATGGCCAGCAGGTTCAGGTGGTGGATGGATCCCGCACCCGAGGCTGCCGCGGGGATGGTTCCGGGCGCGGCCTTCGCCGCGTCCACCAACTCTTCAAGGCTGTTGTAGGGGCTGTCGGCGGGAACCGAGATCAAATCAGGCGAGCCGCCAACGATGAACGGATACCAGTAGTCGAACTTTTTGTCCCAGCCGCCCTGGACGGCGGCGGTCACGTTCGATTCGGAAAGTCCGACCAACGTATAGCCGTCATCAGGCTGGTTCATGGCGTAGACCATTCCGTTTGAACCCGCCACGCCTCCGGTCTGGTTGATCACGTTGATCGACACCGGCAGATGTTTCTCCATCTCGGCCATGATCATCCGGTTGATGGTGTCGGTACCGCCTCCGGCGCCCCAGACGACGGCGGTGGTAATGTCCCGGTACGGATATTCCTGTGCGCTGACGAGCCCTGCGGCACCTGCCGACATTAGGGCGGCCGCTGCCAACCTTGCGATTTTCGACTTCATCTTTTCCTCCCAGATGCAGTGATGTGTTTGTTGTTGCATTTAATTGCGTATACGTTACACAATGCGTTGTCAACGACCGGAATTGATTTAAGGTCGAACGCAAGAACACAGGAAAAGGACGCAGGGCGCAGATGGCCGAGAAACTAGAGATTGCAGTGTTCCACGGGGACGGGATCGGCCCGGAAATCATGGCTCCGACGCTAAGCATCCTTGGGCAGCTATCTGAGCAGACCGAGGACTATACACTTGAGTTTCGGGAGGTTCCGGCCGGGGCAGCCCACTATGCGCAAACCGGAGAATCATTTCCGAAAACGTCAATGGATGCGGCGCGGCAGGCGGATGCCATTCTACTGTCCGCGATGGGTTTGCCGGACGTTCGGTACCCGGATGGGACCGAGATTTCACCTCAGATCGACCTCCGCAAGGCGTTGGGGCTGTTTGCCGGTGTGCGCCCTGTGCGGGTGA
This sequence comes from Ruegeria sp. CH5, assembly GCF_056537025.1. NCBI lineage: Bacteria > Pseudomonadati > Pseudomonadota > Alphaproteobacteria > Rhodobacterales > Roseobacteraceae > Ruegeria > Ruegeria sp. CH5. The sequence continues at coordinate 321,228 of NZ_JBQFQT010000001.1, forward strand.
GAGCTGGGCAAGCAACACCGTTGGCCCTGCCGCCGGGCAAGGAAATTGACTTTGTTCTGATCCGCGAAAGTACTGAGGGGTTGTTTCACACCCAGGGGTGCGGAGAAGTGACCGAGGACGAGGCGCGCGAGACGCTGCTGATCACCCGAGAGATCTGCGAAAAGCTGTTTCGGTTTACCTTCCAGTTGGCGCATGACCGAAAAACGTCCGGGCAGGGTCGGGGTCGGGTCACCTGTGTGGACAAGGCCAACGTCTTCCGTGCCTTTGCATTCTTCCGGGATCTGTTCGATGCCGAGGCTGAGCGTCACCCGGATTTGGTTGCGGATCATGCCTATGTGGATGCAACGGCCTTGTGGATGGTTCAGAAGCCTTGGGAATTTGATGTTCTTGTCACGGAAAACATGTTCGGAGACATCCTGTCTGACCTTGGGGCCGGTCTGATGGGAGGGCTTGGGCTGGCGCCCTCGGCTGACATTGGTCTGGGTCATGCGGTGTTCCAGCCCTGTCACGGATCCGCCCCTGACATTGCCGGGGAAGGCATCGCCAATCCGTTTGCCATGTTCCAGTCGGCGGCGATGATGCTGGAATGGCTTGGGTTGCGGCATCAGAACCCCGTGTTGTCGCGAGATGGGCAACGGTTGCACACGGCAGTCGACAGCGTCGTGTCCGAGGGCCGAATTCTGACCCGTGATCTGGGCGGAGAAGCCGATACGCTGGCCGCGGCGCGAGCGGTGGCGGACAGGGTGTTTTTGGCGTGAGCGGCCAGCAGTTCATTCGTGTCGCCTGTGTCGGCGCCGGCTATTTCAGCCAGTTCCACTATGGCAGCTGGCGCCGCATACCGCAGGTTCAACTGGTCGCCGCATGTGATCGCGATCTCGAGAAGGCGGCCGCCACTGGGTTGCCTGCCTATGATGATCTGCCGTCGATGCTGGCCCGGGAATCTCCCCAGCTGTTGGACATAATCCTGCCGCCTGACGGTCATGCCGACGCAATTCGTGCCGCGCTGGACGCAGGTGTGGGTTGGATCCTGTGCCAAAAACCGTTTTGTCGTTCTCTGGCAGAAGCGGAGGCTGTACTGCAGGACGCTCGGGATGCCGGAGCCACCGTCGTTGTCCACGAGAATTTTCGTTTCCAGCCGTGGTATCGGGTGATGAAGGACGCCCTGACACGCGGGGATATCGGGACGCCGTTGCAGGCCACGTTCCGACTGCGCCCGGGCGACGGGCAGGGGCCGCGCGCCTATCTTGATCGGCAACCCTATTTTCAGAAAATGCCTCGTTTTCTGATCCACGAAACGGCGGTGCATTGGGTCGATACGTTCCGGTTCTTGTTCGGCAATCCGATCTCGGTTTATGCCGATCTGCGGCGGATAAACCCGGTCATTGCCGGAGAGGACGCAGGCTATGTCATCTTTGAGTTCGAAAACGGCTTGAGGGCCGTATTCGATGGCAACCGGAACCTGGATCATACCTCGGACAATCTGCGCCGCACCATGGGGGAGGCCTTGATCGAAGGCACTGGCGGAACACTGACGATGGATGGCTTTGGCGCCGTTGGGCTGCGGGAATTCGGCAGCCAGAGCAGAGAGCAGTTGCTTGCACCCGATAAATGGGAGGGCTTTGGTGGCGATTGCGTGCACGCATTGCAGCAGCATGTCATATCCGGTCTTCTAAATGGAACGCATTTGGAAAATACTGGCCCGGACTATCTGGACGTTATCCGCATAGAACAGGCGATCTACAGATCTGATGCGGAGGGCAGGAAAATCGTTTTGGAGGCCGAATGAAAAACGAGACCGGCAAGGCTCTCTCGAATACTCAACGCGCGGTGCGGGACTTGCGGCGGATGATCCTGACCGGAGAGTTGGCCGCCGGCACCGACCATCTGGAAACCGAACTGGCCGAGCAGTTGGGGATGTCGCGCACGCCGGTTCGCGAAGCAGCGCTTATGTTGGAAAGCAAGGGCCTGCTGGAAATGCGGCCGCGCAAAGGGGTGCGGATCCTGCCGGTATCTCCGGATGACATGCGCGAGATCTATGACATTCTGACCGAGTTGGAGAGCCTTGCAGCCGAACGCGCGGCCCAGGCCGGATTTTCCGAGCAAGATCTTCAGCCGTTGGCGGACTCGATCGCCCAAATGGATCGCGCCATCGGTGACGAAGACCTGGAGGCATGGGCCAAGGCCGACGACCTGTTCCACCGCGAGCTTGTCCGATTGGGTGGCAACCGGCGGGTGGAAAGCATCGTGTCCATGATGAGCGACCAGGTCCGCAGGGCGCGGGCCTCGACCCTGTTCATCCGCCCGTTGCCGGTCAAGTCGAATGAGGATCACCGTGCGGTCTATACGGCAATCCGCGACGGCAAACCTGATGTGGCACGCGACCGGCATCGCCAGCACCGGCTGCATGCCAAATCCGTCATCATTGACATCTTGGATAAACATCGGCTGAACAAGCTTTAGCCAGTCAGTTCGCTCACCCCGCTGGCCGTAGATCTGCCGGCTGTGCAATCTGGACTTCCGGTCCCAACTGGGGATATGGCCAATAAAGCGGCGCGCGATGCGAAAGGACTTCCGGTGCAGATAACCCAGCAGATGGCAGGCGACAGCGTCTATTACATCAATCTGGACCGTGTGCCTGAGCGCCGGGCGTTCATGGAAGCGCAGTTTCTGAAGGCGGGCCTTGTGGGTGCGCATAGGATTAGCGCCACGGATGCCAGTCAGTCGGGCGCGTTGGAGCAAAACGGATATATCGCGGGAACGGGAACGCGCTGGGGTCTGACGACCAGCGAAATCGCCTGTTTCGAAAGCCATAGATCGGTTTGGCAACGGATCGCCGATCGGAACCTTCCAGCTGCTGTCGTCTTTGAGGATGATGTGGAAATGTCCTCTGAAGCTGGCCGGGTGATCATCGAAGTGCTGAACCACCCGGAAGCCTATGATTGCGTCAAATTGGATTACTCGCCCCGGTCACTGCGTTTTGGGCCGGAGACCGGGATCGGAAATGTCCGCGTGCGCCCAATGTTGGAAATGGCGCCAAGTGCGGCGGCCTATGTTCTGTCACAGGTAGGCTGCCGCAAATTGTTGGCCTGGTCGCAGAGATATTCTGACCATCTCGATGATTTTCTGTCCTTGCCGCGCAGGGATTGGAACATGTTTCAGTGCTTTCCGGCTGTTGGTGTCCAGATGATCTGGTCGGGACGGCAGGAGCAGATCGACGAACCGGTCAAAAGCAGCGAACGAACCCAAAGCGCAGCCACAAACAGCGGATTGGACAAGGGCCCCACGTGGTTTCGGCTGCGGCGCGAGCTTCAGTCGGCCGGCCGAAAACTGAAATGGAAGCTGGGCGGTCAGGCGCGGCTTCTCCAGCGCGGCGGCATGGTGGACTTCATTCCCTGTGCCGACGATCTGATCGTGCGCCCTTGGTCCTGAAGTCTTTGTGCCAGTGGTGAAAAACCAAGCGGTTCCAACCATCGGCGCCAGTCGCAAAGTGCATAAACGTTAACAAAACTCTCGATTTGATATAACCTCGCAGTGTTATTGCGCGATTTGTTGGGGTTTTGGTGTGGGTCAAACGATTTACGAGAAATACGGCGGGTTCAAAACCATCAGCCGGATCGTGATGACATTTTACGAAATGGCATTGGAATCGGATGAGATCGGAGGCTACTTCGAAGATATCGACATGCCACGGTTGATTGATCACCAAACCAAATTCGTTTCGTCTCTGGTGGGTGGTCCCGCGTCTTTCAGTGATGATCGGATCGAGGCCGTGCATCGGCACCTCAACATCAGCCACGATGATTTCGACGAGATGGCTACGCTGTTCGGCGAAGCCCTTTCGATTCATGGAATGACCGAAGATGACGTGCAGGTCGCGCTGGCTGCGATCGAAGGCAAAAGGGCGATCATCGTTGCCCGGGATGCGGCATGAGCATCCTGGCCATCAACGAGCAACTGCTGCGTGCCATCGGGGTCGGTGTAGCGGTATTGCGGGCCTCGGACCTGACCTTCGTGTTCCACAATGGTCCATTTGCCGAATGGTTCGGCAAACCCGAGCCCGGCCAGACACTTTTGGATATATTGCCGGATCTCGACCAGCGCGAACTGGATGACGTCAAACAATCGGGCCTGCGATACTCGGCCGAGCTGCAGATGAAGCCCAAGCGCCGCACGCTGATCTTCGCGGTGACGATTTCCTTGGCCAACGGGATGGATGAGCAGGTTCTGGTTGTCGAATGTCAGAACATAACGAAAATTCGTGAGCTGGAAAGCATGATCGACAGTTATTCGACCATGGTCGAGCGCAATACTCGCGAGTTGGAAAGAGAAAAGGAACGGGTCGAACGGCTTTTGCTGAACCTGATGCCGCGTGCGGTTTATGAAGAGTTCAAAACCTTCGGCGTAGTAACGCCTCAGCTGTATGATCAGGTTTCCGTGGTCATGCTGGATTTCGTCGGCTTTACGGATTTTGCGGCAAAAACAGACCCTACGGTCACCCTCAGTGAGTTGAATGACATCTTCACCGCCTTCGACCGGATCGTCGAACAGTTCGGGTGTGAACGGATCAAGACGATCGGGGACGCTTATCTTGCGGTGTCAGGCATGCCCGACGCCACGCCTGACCATGCCACGGCGGTTGCGCATTGTGCGGTCCGATTTCTGCGGTATCTGGAACGGCGCAACGAAAGTCATCCGCACAAATGGCAGGCTCGGATCGGGCTTGGCATGGGGCCTGCCGTTGGGTCCGTGGTAGGGATCCAGAAATACGTCTATGACGTTTTCGGACCGGCCGTGAATATAGCATCGCGGTTGCAGGTCTTTGCGAACCCCATGAACATCGTTGCCCCGGAAGAGATGAAATACGCCCTGATCGATGAATTTCAGGTCTCGGATCTGGGTCCGGTCGACATCAAGGGGATGGGCATGATGGATCTGATCAATGTCACCTCACGGCTGAACGCACCGCATGCCAGCCGGATGTTTTGACGATCATTCGTCGGGCGGAACCAGCCCCAACCCTCTGAGGTAAATGCCGATCCCGGATTCCAGAAGGTCTTCGGGCGGGAAGGGCGAACTGGCCCCCGCATTGCGGGCATAAAGCTCGACGACACCATGGCTCATCGCCCAGATATGCGCGCTGAACATAGACGCCGGTGGTCGCTTTTCCGGCGGAATGTGTTCTGAAAGATCGGCCGCAGCCATTTCCAGAACCTCCTTTGCACGGTTGGCGGCCAGCGCCAGCTCGGGCGTCCGGTTGACCGAGATTCCGCTTTCGAACATCGAGATGTAATGGCCGGGATGCTTGCGCGCAAACGCCAGATATGCGCGCCCGGTCGCTTCGAAAGCGGCCAGCGCCGAGGGCTGCCCCTTGTCATAGGCATACTGCATGAGGTCCGCGAACATCTCGAACCCCTGACGGGCCGCCTCGGCGATCAGATCCTCGCGACCCTGATAGTGTCGGTAAACCGCGGCTGGGGTGACACCGGCCCGTTTTGCGGCCTCAGATAGGGTAAAGCCGGTCGGACCTTTTTCTTCGATCAGCGAGAGGGCGGCGTCGATCAGCGCCTGTTTCAGATTTCCATGGTGATAGCCGCGTTTGGTCATTCCGACGGCACCTGCCTGTGGTTGCGTGCTCTTTTACCAACCAGACATAATGCACGCGGCGCTGCAGGTCCAATCCCCGGGGCATGATCGGAGGGGCCACCGCTTGACCAAAGGCGCCCTAGACTACGCATCCCAGATTTCCGGTCCGCCACAAATCATCGGGTCGAGCTCTCCAACGGCTTCGACGTCCTTTTCGTCATAGTCCACGTTCGACAATACCGCCCGGATTGCCGCAAGCCGGGCACGCTTCTTGTCGTCCGAACGGATGATCGTCCAAGGGCACAGATCGGAATGGGAGCGTGTTAGAGTTTCGGAAATCGACTGCGTGTATTCATCCCATTTGCCCAGACCGGCGATGTCTATAGGGCTCAGTTTCCATTGTTTCAGCGGGTCATTCTCGCGCGCGAGAAACCGATTGAGCTGTTCTGCGCGTCCGACGTTGAGCCAGAACTTGAACAGGTGAATGCCGTCATGAACAAGCCCGTTCTCCAGTGGCATGACCTGCCTGAAGAAGCGTTCCCGCTGGTCTGCGGTGCAAAATCCAAAGACGTTTTCGACGACCCCCCGGTTGTACCAGCTGCGATCGAAGAAAACGATCTCGCCAGCCGATGGCAGGTGCTGAATGTACCGCTGGAAGTACCATTGGCTGCGCTCGGCGTCGGAGGGCTTGCTGAGGGCGACATTGCGGGCGCCACGCGGGTTCAGGTTTTCCCGGAATCGCTTGATCGTACCGCCTTTGCCTGCTGCATCCCGGCCCTCGAACACGATCGCGATGCGTTGTCCGGTTTCCTTGACCCATGCCTGCATCTTGACCAGTTCGATCTGCAGGGCCTCCATCTGATTGTCATAGTCCTTGCGCTTCATCCTCTCCTGATATGGGTAGCTGGGGTTGAGGATGTCGCCTTTTTCAGCGTCTTCGATGGCCTTTCGCACGCTCTCGGGAGCGTCGTGCCGAAAGTAGCTGTTGATTGCTCGGTCCGCTGCACGGGTCATGAGTTGCCTCGCCATAAAATCCAGTTTCTACTATGGATTACGGGCGGGGTTAACGCAAACCCGCTCGTTCCGCGGCACGTTCGACCGCAGCAGCAACTTCCGGAGCGTCCACCACCTGCGGCATGTGCCCCATGCCTTCAAGTTCAATCAGCTCAGCGCCGGGGATTTGTTCGATCAGCCGCTCGGAATGCCAGCCCAGACCAACTGTCGTATCTGCCGTACCATGCACGATTTCGGTGGGCACCGATATCTCAGGGTAGCGCGGTTGCAGTTCGGCAACTTCGTCCAGGAGGTTGGCCCGTTGTTTTGCGTTGGCATGCATCGACGACCGGCGGAGCGTCAGGGCCGGGCCAAAATGCTCGGCATAGCCTTCGGGTGCGGTCTGGGGGGCAAAGACCGTATCCAGGGCCTTGTTGACGTACCAGTCCGGAACGTAGGCGGTGATCAACGGCAGGACGAGAGCATTTCCCCAGGAGGTCGAGGCAATGCGGTTGAAGGAATCGAGCGGAGTTTCCCATGGCACCGCGGCCGGGGCGATCAGGACCAGAGCCGAGATGTTGTCAGGGCGCGTCACAGCCCAGGCCAGTGATACCGACCCGCCATAGCTTTGACCGGCGACGATGGGTTTGTCGGCCCCCAATATCGCGGCAGCTTTCTGCAGGATTTCTGCCTGCTCGACGATGGTTTCGCCATCCGCCGAGAAGCTCTGAGAATAGCCCAGCCCCGGCCGGTCGAATACAATGACCCGAAAGGACTTTGCCAGCAACGGCGCCAGAGCAAACGTCATGTCCCGGGTATTGCCGCTGGACCCGTGGATCAGGACGACATCCGGGCCTTCGCCCATGACGACGGCATGTACAGCAACGCCGTCGACATCCAATACCTGACCCTCTGGCGGAAACGCGGCCTCGGCCCGGGCCTCATGGCGTGCGGCAAGCCAAGCCGTCAAGGCCGCAAAAAGGGCCGCAAACAGGCCCAGGTATATCAACGACTTAATGACCAATTTTCGTCATGTCGAAAGGAGTGGTCTGGTAGATCTCGTTGATCCAGTTCCCATACAGCAGATGCGCATGGCTGCGCCACCGGTTCTGAGGCGTGCGAGACGGGTCATCGTCGGGATAATAGTTGATGGGCACGTTGATCGGAGTGCCATTGGCCACGTCCCGGTCGTATTCCTGTTTCAGCGTGTCACTGTCGTATTCGAAGTGATTGAAGATATACAGCGCCCGGTTCTGCCGATCTTCAACCAGACACGGACCGACCTCGTCGCTGCCCAAAAGGGTCACAAGCCCTTCGGCAGCATCTATTTCATCCTGACGGACTTCGGTCCAGCGACTGACCGGGATCACGCAGTCATCCGAGAAACCTCGAAGGAAAGGCGAGGCCGGTGACAGGTTCCGATGCCGGAAACACCCAAACGCCTTGGCGTCCAGCATATGTTTTTTGACCCCATGAAAGTGATAGATCATCGCCATACCACCCCAGCAAACGCCGAAGGTCGAATGCACATTGGTTTGGGTCCATTCAAACACCTCGGTCAGTTCGTCCCAATAGGTGACGTCCTGAAACTCCAAATGCTCGATGGGGGCGCCGGTGATGATCAGGCCGTCAAATTTCTGGTCCTTCACGTCCTGAAAGGGGCGGTAGAACTCTTCCATGTGTTCGGCCGCGGTGTTTTTGGTCTGATGCTCGGTCATGCGGATCAGGGACAACTCGATCTGCAGAGGCGTCGCGCCGATCAATCGGGCAAACTGGTTTTCGGTCTGGATTTTCTTCGGCATCAGGTTCAGCAACCCGATCTTCAGGGGCCGGATGTCCTGCCGTGCGGCCTGATCCTCGGCCATGACCATGACGCCCTCTTTCGTCAGAACGTCAAAGGCCGGGAGGTCGGACGGAATCTTGATAGGCATGAGGCGGACTTTTCCAGTTTCTTCTGAAGCGTTCTAGTTAGGACGCCGCGGCGCGGGTCTCAAGTGTGCTCTCGATCAACTCATCGAAATCACGGGCATCCCGCACTTTGCCGATTGCGTCGGCGGTAACGGTGACCCCCCAATTCTCAGCCATGGATTGGTATCTGGGCTGACGGTGGGCCAGGGCGCGGGCATAGGTCCAGCGGATGAAGTCGTCGGGATTGACCTCTGCCTCGGCGCAGCCGTGCTGATCAAGGTATTCCTGCCAGGTGCGCGTGAGGAAATCGGCCTGATACGACATCGGTTTGGGAGCCTTGTCGAACCGTCGGATCAGTTCGGCGGTGTGATCGTCGTCACCCTTGATCCAGACCATCAAGGTCTGGCGCGACAGTTCCGACAGGACGTGGTCGGAAGGGTTGTCAGGGTCCACCCATTCGCAGATTGACCCGCCGGTGTCACAGATAAAATGCGGGTACCCGTACAGACGCTGAGCGCGGTCAATGAAAAATTCGGTGTCCAGCAGAGCGTGGATTTCGGCCTGCCGGAACTGCTCTTGTCTACGCCGATATTCCGGCATCGCCAGCCCACCCAAGGCCGGGTTTCCGGGCTTGCCCAGATAGGCGGCGACCGGCGTCAAGTTTTCGAACGAAATGTTGGAACCGATATAGATCGAGTCAGAGAGCAGCAGATCCCGCAGAAAGGGAACCTTCATTGCCTCAGCCTTGGCGTTGTCGGTGATGTATTCACCCATGTAACGCGTGCCAATTCGATAATCGATCGAGTAGTGGAACCAGTCGCCCGAGTCGCGAAGGATGTTCGACACGTAAGTCTTGCCCAAGCCGGACATGCCGAAAAACAGCACCTTTTTGCGCGCCGCTTCGCGCCAGTCCTTTGCCGAGCTGTAGATCATGTGCAACCGTCCCTTGTTTTGTTCTAGCTAAATCGGCCCGGCGATGGCGTCAATCTCGGCTGCGGGATCGGCTTAGGATCAATAGCCCCAATGCAAGGATCGCAAAGCCGATGAAGGCATTCGGGGCAAGGGTTTCGTGCCGGACATAGGCGCCCAACAGAATGGCGACCGGAGGGATGATCAGGGTGACCAGCAGCAGGTTGCCGCTGCCGGCTGCGGCCAGAACCCTGTAGTACAGCAAGTAGGCCCCAGCCGTAGCGACGAGTGCGTAATAAGCTACGGCGAGCCAAGTTGTCATAGGCAAGTCGAACGACGGCACACCGTCGACGACCAGCATTACCGGCAGCATGACGATGGTTGACCCGCTCAGCATTCCCGCCGCCGCAACCTGCGGCGCCAGGCCTGACAAGCGCAAACGGGCCCAGACAGCCGCCAGCGCATAGGATACGGTCCCCGCCAAAATGGCCAACTGAGCAGCGCTTTGAAGGCTGAACCCAAGGAAATTGTGCAATCCGATTGCGGTGGAAACTCCGCCAAAGCCAAGCGCAACGCCCACGGCTCGACGTTTGGTCAGTCGCTCGTCGGGAAAGAACGCAGCAGCAACCAGAACACCGAAGATTGCCGTGGCAGCGTTCAAGATCGAGGTCAGACCGGTGTCGACATACAATTGGCCCCAGGCCATCAGCGAGAAGGGCAATACGTTGTTCAACAGACCCATGACCAGAAAAGCGCCCCAAATACGCGGGTCCCTCGGTATCGTTTCTCGGCGGAAGAGGACGACGGCCCAAAGTACGAGCGCCGCCCAGAAAACGCGATGAAACACGGCCGTCATCACAGGTATCGTGTCCAGTGCGACGCGGATCGCCAGGAAGGACGCTCCCCAGATCAGTCCAAGGAGGATGAGCTCGAACCAGGCAAGGGCGGAGAGGGATTTTTGCTGCGTCATGGCTATTTCTTGCATGTTTATGTTTGCCTCACGCGGAATACTTGCATTCGGCAATTCGGTAAGCGACCCGGATCATGCGAAAAACCCCGCCACAAGGGCGGGGTTTTCCAATTCTGTATGAATGAGCCTATCCGTTAGTTCAGGGCGTAGGTCACCTGAATACCAACGCTCCACGCGCTGTTTCCAGAGAAGTTCGCCCGCGCCCCGGGGCCAGCACCGTCAGCGGTTGCGTCGCCCAGATCGGTATAGCGAACGCCGCCCGAAATCTTGGCACGTTCCATCGAGTAGGTGCCGCCAAGGCCAATGCTCCAGAACCCGTCGGTCGGACCCAGGTTGGAAACGGGCTCATTGGTTGCCGATTCATAGCCAAGGGTCACAGCGCCCGAGAATTGTTCGGAGAACTGGTAGCCAAGACCCAGCGAATAGGTCCAGGTCGGATCGTCATAGTCCACCAGCGCGCTGGTCGGCGGATAGTTCGGGGGATCGTAAACCGTTTGCGGCCAATCGACCCAGCGGATCGATCCGAACAGCAATGTCTTGGGGGCAACGCCGGTCTGGAAGTCCAGGTTCACCGATTGCGGAGAAACGACCTCGCTGGAAGTGTCGAATGTCGCCACGGTTCCAGGCGGGATCGGCGGGATCGGGATTGGGTTCACCGACTCCGTTTGCGACAGGTCATGGGAAATTTTCGAGTTGTAGGTCAGCGCCACGCGCGCTGCGATCTCGGGCTTTTCCCAAGCCACACCTACGACGTAACCCAGCGCGGTATCCTTGTCGGCATTCACCTCGTAACCAGCCGCCGCCGGCACGGCAACGTCAGCGCTGAGCCGCTGAATACGCAGACCACCGATGGCGCTGAAGCCGCCGTCGAACTTGTAGCGCAACAAGGCAGTAATTGCCTCTGTGTCGGCTTTCGCGCGCAGAACGTCAGTGCGACCGCCCGGGATCGGGTTCTGCGAGAGCGGGTAGTTCGAACCGTAGGCGATATCGGCACCGAACGGTTCGTCATAGATCAGCGCAAAGTCGAGTTGGTCGGTGAAGGCGTGCTTGTACGCGAGATGAGGCGAGAAGAAGTCGTTTGCAACGTTGCCCGAGTCAACGCCCAGCATCGTGCCGCTTACGCTTGGGTTGGTGTAGCCCAGGCGAAACTGTACGACGGAACCTTCCTCAAAGATAATGTTGATGCCTTGCCCACTACGGTCGATACCGCCGGCATGAGCGGCGGTCGCCCCTGCACAGAGCACGCACGCCTGTAACAGCGCTTTCTTCATGTATTCCTCCCTTTTCACTATCCGGCGCCACAGTATTGTCTTGTGAGTGTCAGTGGCGGTGATTTCTGTGACCATTATTCACGGGGAGTTTAAAAAAACGTCAACCACTGACCATACGTTAGTTTCTGCCAGTGACCGAACGTCAGTTTTTGTGTGTGGTTTTTGCCAGAGTGCCCGATCCCGCGCGGCCTTCGGACCAGACATTCAGGAATATGCCCGAGAAAATCACGACGGCGCCCAGCATGGTCCACTGATCCAGGGGTTCGTGATACAGCAGCATCCCAACAATGGCGATCGTCGGCAGGCGCGCGAAATCAAAGGGAATAACGACCGTGGCCGGAGCGATGGCAAGCGCGTTTGTAATGCAGAAATGGGCCAGCAGGCCGGCCAGCCCGACCAGCAACAACAGGGGCGCGCTTTGAGCGGTTGGCAGGACGATCTGCCCGTCCGCTCCGACAACAGCAAGACCCATTGCGGCCTGCATCGTAGTCAGCCAGAAAACGATGCATCCGATGCTGGCGAACCCTGTCAGTTTCTTCGTCGAAATCGTTGTAAGCGCAAAGAAAACAGCCGAGGAGGCCGCTGCAAGAACACCGGGCGTGAGCGGTGTGGCTCCGGGTCGGGCGACGATCAATATGCCTGCGAAACCTATGATTGCCGACATGACCCGCGTGGGTGTCAGGCGTTCGCCCAGCAGAAGCGGAGACAGGAGTACGACCCATATCGGTTGCGTAAATTCCAACGCAAAAACCTGCGCCAGCGGGATGACGCTGACAGCGTAGAACCACAGGTTTTGGCCCGCAAAATGCAACGAGTTTCGAACCGCGTGCAGACCCAGACGTTGTGTCGATACCTGGTGCCATTTGCCGGTTGCCGTCAAAACGGCCGAAACGACGATGACGCCGACAATGCTGCGGTACATCATGATTTCAAACGTGTCGTGCGTCAGGCTAAGCTCGCGCCCGGCAACGGCCATTGACGAGAAAGAAGCGATCGCCCCGGTCATCCACAGCGCGGTTTTGGCAATCATCGATTTGCTATCGCGCATGTTTCGATCCTTGGGCTGAGCGTGCGTTTGGCCACCGAACCAAAACCGACGCCGGTTCACAACAACAAAAAAGCCGGGTCAGCGCCCGGCTTTTGGTGTCATTCCCATTCGATCGTGCCCGGAGGCTTGGAGGTGATGTCATAGGTGCAACGGTTGATGCCCTTGACCTCGTTGATGATCCGGGTGGCGGTTTCGCCCAGGAATTCGTGGGTGAACGGGTAGTAATCGGCCGTCATTCCATCAACCGAGGTCACCGCCCGCAAGGCGCAGGCATAGTCATAGGTGCGCCCGTCGCCCATCACGCCGACTGTGCGCACCGGAAGGATCGCGACGAAGGCCTGCCAGATCTCGTCATACAGGCCGTGCTTGCGGATCTGGTCGATATAGATCGCGTCGGCCTCGCGCAGGATTTCCAGCTTTTCGCGGGTGATCTCGCCCGGGCAGCGGATGGCCAGACCCGGTCCGGGGAAGGGGTGGCGGCCGATAAAGCTGGGCGGCAGGCCCAGTTCACGGCCCAGCGCACGCACCTCGTCCTTGAACAGTTCGCGCAGCGGCTCGACCAGTTTCAGGCCCATCTTCTCGGGCAGGCCGCCGACGTTGTGATGCGATTTGATCGTGACTGACGGGCCGCCGGAAAACGACACCGATTCAATGACATCGGGGTAGAGCGTGCCTTGGGCCAGGAACTCGGCGCCCTCAATCGTGTCGGCGTGTTTCTGGAACACGTCGATGAACAGCTTGCCGATGATCTTGCGCTTGGTCTCGGGGTCCGAGACGCCCTCTAGCTCGCCCAAGAACAGCTCGCTTTCATCTGCGTGGATCAGTTGGATGTTGTAGTTGTCGCGGAACATCGAGACGACTTCCTGCGCCTCGTTCTTGCGCAGCAGGCCGTGATCGACGAAGACGCAGGTCAGCTGGTCGCCGATCGCCTCGTGGATCAGGATCGCCGCGACCGAGCTGTCGACGCCGCCCGACAGACCGCAGATCACCTTCTTGTCGCCGACCTGTTCGCGGATCTTGCGGATCATCTCGTCGCGATAGGCGCCCATGGTCCAGTCGCCCTTGAACCCGGCCAGTTTCACGAAATTCTCGTACAGTTTTGCGCCCTTGGGGGTGTGGTGCACCTCGGGGTGGAACTGCACGGCATAGAAATGACGGCTGGTATCGGCGGTGATCGCGAAAGGCGCGTTGGGCGAGGTGCCGAACACCTCGAACCCCGGTGCGATTTGGCTCACATGATCACCGTGGCTCATCCAGACCTGTTCGTCGCCATCGGTGAACCAGCCCTCGAGCAGGTCGAGCTTGCCGCGCGGCGTCACGAAAGCCCGCCCGAACTCGGCGGTGCCGTGGCCGCTTTCGACCTTGCCGCCCAGCTGGTGCATCATGACCTGCTGGCCATAGCAGATGCCCAGGATCGGAACGCCATACTCGAATATCTCTTGCGGGACGCGCGGTGATCCCTCGCGGGTCACGCTGTCCGGCCCGCCGGAAAAGATGATGGCGCGCGGGGCCATGTCCCGCACGAAATCCATCGTGACGTTCTGGTAGGGGTGGATTTCGCAATAGACGTTCAACTCGCGCAGGCGGCGGGCGATCAGCTGCGTTACCTGGCTGCCGAAGTCGATGATCAGAAGGCGGTCATGGGATGTCTCGGTCATACCCGGCCTTTAGGTCGGAAGCCTTGCATGTGCAAGCGCCTTGACGTCATTTGGCGGGAAAGAGTGACGCGGAGCGCATTGAATGACCGGAATTTCGCTCAGAAGGGCTGTGGCAACCGATGCGGAGCCCATCCGCCGATGTATCGAAGCGGCCTATACCGCCGCGCGCCAGACCATTCCGGACCTGCCGGATGTGACCGAGGGGGTCGAGGAGGACATTCGCGACCGGAACGTCGTTGTGGCCGTGGATGAAACATCCCTGCAGGGTGTCGTGGTTTTTGGTTTCGAAAGAGAAACCGCGATGATCTTCAATCTGGCCGTTTCACCGGATGCGCAAGGGCGGGGCATTGCTCGTCGGCTGCTCGATTTCGTCGCGACAGAGGCTCGCGAAAACGGAGTTCGGAACATGCGCCTGACAACCCACCGCCTGATGACGGGCACCCGCGCGATGTACCGCCATCTTGGGTGGCAGGAGACCGAGCACGAGGGGAACAAGGTTTATTTCAGCAAGCCAAACTGACGCCCCGTAAGGCCTGTTGCAGGTACTGGACAGCGCGAAATATGTCGCTTTTCCCCCTATTGCGCCGGAATCCACATCTGGTGAAGTCGCGGCATCTTGTAACAAGCAATCCAATCTAAACTTTCACACGGGATCATCTCATGACAGAGGCAAGCACCCGACGCAGAGCGCGTGGTGGCGGAGGCGCCGCCCGCCGGGCCGAGCGTACCGCGGTTCGGATCGAAACGGCGAAGTATATCGAACGCAACATTCCGAACTTCGAGATCCTCAATGACGAAGCGTTGGAGATCATCGAGGCCAATGCGGAAACCGTGCTGGAGGAGGTCGGCGTCAATTTCGTCGACAACCCCGCGGCGCTGGAACGCTGGCGCGATGCCGGGGCCGACATTGATGGTGAGCGCGTTCGCATTCCGCGAGGTCTGGCCCGCGAACTGATCAAGACCGCGCCCAAGGAGTTCACGCAGCACGCGCGCAACCCGGAAAAATCGGTGGTGATCGGCGGGCGCAACCTTGTGCTAGCGCCGGTCTACGGACCGCCTTTCGTCCGGGACGCACAAGGTGGCCGCCGCTATGCCACGATGGACGATTTCAACAAATTCGTGAAACTGGCCTACATGTCCAAGTGGCTGCACCATTCGGGCGGTACGGTCTGCGAACCGACGGACGTTCCGGTTAACAAACGTCATCTGGACATGCTGATGGCGCATATGACGCTGTCTGACAAACCCTTCATGGGGTCGGTGACCGATCCCAGCCGGGCGCGGGATTCGGTCGAGATGTGCGAGATCCTGTTCGGCAAGGAGTTCGTGCAGGAAAACACCGTTATGACCTCGCTCACCAACATCAACTCGCCGATGACGTTCGACGACGTGATGATGGGGTCGCTGGAAGTCTATGCGCGCAACAACCAGGCCTGCATCATTTCGCCCTTCATCGTGGGCGGCGCGATGGCCCCGGTTTCGGTTGCCGGTACTCTGACGCAGGTGCTGGCCGAGGTGCTGGCCGGCATCGCCTACAGCCAGATCATCCGCCCGGGTGCACCGGCCATTTTCGGCGCATTCGTGTCGTCGATCGACATGAACTCTGGTGCACCGACCTTTGGCACGCCCGAAGCCGCGCACATCACCTATGGCGCCGGTCAGTTGGCGCGTCGTTTGGGTGTTCCCTACCGTTCGGCCGGGTCGTTCTGCGGATCCAAGCTTCCGGACGCGCAGGCGGCCTACGAGACTGCGAACTCGCTGAACATGGGTCTGCTGTCAGGCGTCAACTTCATGTTGCATGCATGTGGCTGGCTCGAAGGCGGTCTTGTTGCGGATTTCGAAAAATTCGTCATGGATGCCGATCAGTTGGGAGCGCTTCACGCGTTGGCCAAAGGGGTGGCCTATGATGAAAACGCGCAGGCCATGGACGCGATTCGTGAGGTGGGGCCGGGTGGCCACTATCTTGGTTGTGCGCACACCCAGGCCAATTTCCAAAGCGCCTTCTGGAAGACCGACCTGCTGGACTACAAACCCTTTGAAACATGGGAAGAAGAGGGTGCGCGGGACACGCGCATGCTTGCCTCGGCCCGGGTCGAGCATCTGCTGGCCAACTACCAGCAACCGCAACTCGACCCGGAAAAACTGGCGGCGCTAACCGCCTATGTCGAGGAAAAGAAAGCGTCCATGCCCGACGCCTTCACTTGATGACATGGAGTTCCGGGGCGCGGCTGGCTTGATGCAGCCGCGCCTCGCCAATCAATGCGATCAGTAGGTCCAGGTGGCGAACCAGCGAATACGCGGCGTCGCCCGAGCGTCGTTGGTCGTCGACGCTCCGCTCCATTTCCAACAGTCGCATCAAGGCGGCTCCGGTTCCCGGTAGCGCGCCATAGCCGAACAGGCGCTGCAAGTGGCGGTCACGGTCGTATTGCTGTGCTCCGACCTTGGCTGCCCGAGACAGTAGCCGTGGGCGGCGGAGGGCGGTGATCATAGTCATCAGGTCCTGCATTTCGGCGTTCCTCTGTTCAATTTTTCCTGCAGCAATTTGGCACAACCCAAGCGGGTGTTGCCGTGACTTAGTTCGCGCCGAACGATGGTTTCACGACTGTTTATCTTTTTGAATCAATTCTGGTCAGAGCCGTTGGAGGTTAACGAACGAGTAACGAAAGCAACTCTAGGTAGATTTGGTTAACACTTTATCCGACGGCGGACAGTGGCAGTTTGATTGTCGACGAGGGCGAATAACGATGGAAAACAGCACCGCATTCACCGTTCCAGCTTGGGTTCCCGAAGGGGCGCAGCGATACCTGGCCCATACCGAGGCGGGACGGTCGATCCGGGATCTGGCGCGGTCGGCAGGGTGTCACGCGTCAACCATTCTGCGACAGATCCGAAGGATCGAAATGCGGCGCGACGACCCCTTGGTGGATGCAGCATTGCAATCTCTTGCCGAAACACACTTTCCCGGTGCGGGGAATGAAACGGCTTCTTGTGCCTTGTTCGGCGTCGGCGATGATCCTCATCGCATTCCCAATGCCGAAGACGAGGCGTTCGAGCGCGAGGCTTTGCGGGTGCTTCGGCGCCTTTGCGAAACGGGCGCGGTTCTGGCCGTGGCCGAGGACATGGAAAAGGCGGTCGTTGTCCGCGACAACGGCGAGGGCGGTGCAACTCGGACCGCTGTTGTTGATTGCAAGACCGCTCAGGCTTTGGCTCTGAAGGACTGGATCGTTTGTGACAATCCGGGGCGTGTGTCGCGCTACCGGATCACGCAAACGGGCCGAACCGCACTAAGCCAGTTGATTGCAGATGCCGAAAACCGGGCGCGGACACAGACAGAATATGGGATGGCCGAGGCACCGGCGAAGTTCAAAACGCGCAGTCAAGCCGACGAGAAGCGCCCACGGCGCATCCGCTATTGCGCAGCAGAGAGCCCCCTGATTGCCTTGTCGCGCCGGCGCGACCGGGATGGAAAGCCGTTTCTGGACGAAAGCCTGGTGCGCGCCGGAGAGCGACTGCGCGAAGATTTCGAGCTGGCCCAGATCGGACCGCGGGTCACGCAGAACTGGGACCGGTTCCTCACCGCTGGCGGTCGTGCGGGTTTCGACGGCGATGCGCAGGTTGCGCGCGGGTCGTCCGAGGCGCGTGATCGCGTGGCCCGGGCCTTGTCGGATCTGGGTCCGGGTCTGAGCGACGTTGCGCTGCGGTGTTGCTGCTATCTGGAAGGTCTGGAACTGGCCGAGAAACGGATGGGCTGGTCAGCGCGTTCGGGGAAGATCGTGCTGCGCATTGCACTGCAGCGCCTCAAGCGACATTACGAGAAGCAAGCAGAGTGTGACCGGTTGATCGGCTGATTCACGTTGAATCCGATTGGCTGCAGTTGCGGACAACGCAGGAGGTGATAATCAGGGGTTATGAATTTTACCCTCAGGCAGCTGCAATACTTCCGCGCCGTGGCCGAGCAGCGCAACTTTGGCCGGGCCGCTCAGGTGTGTCACGTTTCTCAACCGGCGCTATCGGTGCAGATCCGGGCTTTGGAAGACATCATGGGCGGGCCGCTGTTTGAAAGGCGCGCCCGCGATGTTCTGCTGACACCGTTGGGGCGTGATGCGCTGGAGCACGCACGGCGCATTTTGGGCGCGGCCGAACGGTTGGATCGGTTCGCGCGTGACAACTCCACCGGGCATCGCAGTCTGTCGGTCGGCTTGATCCCGACGGTCGCGCCATATCTGTTGCCGGCTGTATTGGCTGGTCTGCGGTCAGCGGATGTGTCCCTGCGCGTACAGGTACGCGAGGCGCGCACCGAGCGGTTGCTGTCGATGCTGAAAGCGGGCGAGATTGACGCCGCCGTGCTGGCCCTGCCGGTGGGCGCGCGCGGCCTGGACGAGGTGCCTTTGTTCGAGGATCGTTTTCTGCTGGCCGGCAGCGAGACACGCCTGAAGAGCTTGACCGTCAGCCCCGACGCTCTGCGCCCGATCGACCTGAACGCAGCCCAGCTGATGCTGCTGGAAGACGGGCATTGCCTGACGGATCAGGCGCTTGAGGTGTGCGGGCAGGACCGGACCAGCGCCCATATCAACATGGGCGCGTCGTCTTTGGCCACGCTGTCGCGGTTGGTGGCCGAGGGGTTCGGCCTGACCTTGATTCCGGAATTGGCGGCACGTTCCGAGGCCGATGCCGTGCCGGGGCTGAAACTGCTGCGGTTCGGCGCCCCGGAGCCCGCGCGGCAGATCGGCCTCGTGCGGCGCGATTCGTCGGATGGGGCGGTGTGGTTCGATCAACTGGCCCAGGTGATCCGGCAGGTCGGCGAAAACATCGTGTCAGAAACCCGGAACTGAAAAGGGCCCGCACTTGGCGAGCCCTTCGAGTGGAGGCTGGTTGAAGGCTCAGGCCATTTCGGGCTGCTGGGCTTCTTCCAGGTGCTTCATCAGGTTTTCGGGAGACGAAACGTCATAGGGGTCCTCGGGGCAGTTGTCCATCAGGCCGGGCTCTTCGAACCACGCCTCGACCACACCGTCGTTGATGATGGCGGCATAGCGCCACGACCGCATGCCAAAGCCCAGATTGGCCTTGTCGACCAGCATGCCCATCTTGCGGGTGAACTCGCCCGACCCGTCAGGTATGACCTTGACGTTCTTCAGCCCCTGATCCTGCGCCCATTTGTTCATAACGAAGCTGTCATTGACCGACATGCAGTAGATCTCGTCGATGCCCTTTGCCTTGAACGCCTCGTAGTTGTTCTCGAACCCCGGCAGCTGGTAGGTCGAGCAGGTGGGCGTGAACGCACCGGGCAGCGAGAACAGGATGACCCGCTTGCCTGCGAAGTAGTCGGCCGTGGTCTTGTCTTCCCAGCGGAACGGGTTGGGCCCTTCGATCGAGTCGTCGCGCACGCGGGTGTGGAATGTCACGTCGGGCAGCTTGGCGCCGGTTTTCATGGGGCATCTCCTGTGATTCACATTTGTTCGGCCCGTGGGTTAAAACGATTCCAAACCGGCTTCAACACGGGATGTGCTGCGTTTGCGAATATCCTCTTATCTATGGAAATCATGTCGAAATTTGCGTTGATCTCCTAGAAAATCACACCTAAATTCTGCATCTGCGAAACGCTGACGCATGGCTGCTATGCACGGCTGGCGTAATACATCCGACCGGTTTATGTTATGCACCAACCAAATTGACCCAAAGTCAGGAAACCGGCCCCGTGCGCGATCTGAAAATCCCTGAACAACGTCACCCGGAAAAGGCGCATAAGCCCGACAATGCGCAGCCGAAAAAGCCCAGCTGGATCCGGGTGAAAGCGCCCGGCGGCAAGGGCTATGCCGACACGCGCCGGATCATGCGCGACAACAACCTGGTCACCGTCTGCGAAGAGGCCGGCTGCCCGAACGTGGGCGAATGCTGGAGCCAGGGCCACGCAACCATGATGATCATGGGCGAGATCTGCACCCGCGGCTGCACCTTCTGCAACATCGCCACCGGTCGCCCCGATGCGCTGGACGCGTTCGAACCGGGCCGGGTGGCACATGCGGTGGAAAAGCTGAGTCTGAATCATGTCGTGATCACCTCGGTCGACCGCGACGACCTGGCCGATGGCGGGGCCGAGCATTTCGCTCAGACCATCCGCGCGGTGCGTCACCGCTCGCCCAAGACCACGATCGAGATCCTGACCCCGGATTTCCTGAAATGCGATCCGTCGGTTTTGGAAACCGTGGTCGCGGCCAAGCCGGATGTGTTCAACCACAACCTTGAAACCGTGCCGGGCCTGTACCCCGAGGTGCGCCCGGGCGCGCGCTATTTCCACTCGCTGCGTCTGCTGCAGAGGGTCAAGGAACTGGACCCGTCGATCTTCACCAAGTCGGGTATCATGGTCGGACTGGGCGAGAACGAACAGCAGGTGCGCCAGGTCATGGACGACATGCGCGCCGCCGATATTGATTTCCTGACCATCGGCCAGTATCTGCAGCCCACGCCGAAACACCATCGCGTGGACCGCTTTGTCACGCCCGAAGAGTTCGCGGCCTATGAAAAAGCCGCCTACGGCAAAGGGTTCCTGATGGTTTCGGCCACGCCCTTGACCCGGTCGTCTTACCATGCGGGCGATGATTTCGCGCGCCTGCGGGCCGCGCGGCAGAAAAAGCTGGGGCAGGCGTGACGCCCGAACGGCTCGCGCAACTGACTGCGCTGCGCCACGCGTTGCACCAACGCCCCGAGGTTTCGGGTGAAGAGGCTGAAACGGCGGCATTCATAGCCGAGCAATTGCGCGGTGTGACCGGCCGGGTTCTGACCGGGATCGGTGGGTACGGGGTCGCGGCCGTGTTCGACTCGGGCCAGCCGGGGCCCACCGTGGGCATTCGCTGCGAACTGGACGCGCTGCCGATTTTGGAGATGCCGGGCAAACCCTGGTACTCGCAGGTTCCGGGCAAGGGTCATCTGTGCGGGCATGACGGCCATATGGCCATGGTTCTGGGCGTCGCGCAGGACCTGGCGCAAACGCCCGTGACACGCGGTCGGGTCGTGCTGATCTTCCAACCCGCCGAAGAGACCGGACAGGGCGCGCGCGACTTTCGGAACGACCCGCAATACGCTGAAATGCAGCCGGATTTCCTGTTCTCCCTGCATAACCTGCCGGGGCTGGACCTGGGAGCGGTCGAGCTGTGCTCTGGCCCGGCCAATTGCGCCTCGCGCGGGATGCGGGTGCGGCTGACGGGCAAGACCTCGCACGCCGCGGCTCCGCAGGACGGCCTGTCGCCGGCCTCGGCCATGGCGCAGTTGATTCCGGCCCTGACCGCCTTGGGGCCGGGCGGAGAGCTGACCGAGGATTACGCACTGACCACCGTCACCCACGCCCAACTGGGGGCCCCGACATTCGGGGTGGCGCCCGGTGAGGCCGAGATATGGGTCACGCTGCGCACCGTCTCGGACGCGCGCATGGCGCAACTGGTCGATCAGGCCCAGGCGCTGGTCCGCAAGGCTGCGGCCGACGAGGGACTGGGTGTCGAGATCACCTATGACGACGTGTTCGACGCTTGTGTCAACCACCCCGAGGCCGTACAGATCCTGGCTCATGCCTGCGCCCAGGCCGGGGTGCAACCGCGCCTGACCACCGTGCCGCAACGGTTCTCGGAGGATTTCGGGCAGTTCGCCAAAGGGTCGAAAACGGCCATGTTCTGGCTGGGGGCCGGGGTCGACCATCCGCAACTTCACAACCCCGACTATGACTTCCCCGATGCGCTGATCCCTGTCGGCGCGGGTATCTTTCTGGCGGCAATCCGTCAGGTTCTGGACGCGCCGGTCACGGCCTGAGCTTGCGCGGCTGGCTGGTTGCCCATTCGGGCCACCAGCCCATGTATTCAACGCCGGCAATCACCAGGCACAGCACGATCAGGCCCAGCACCAGCTTGACCCGCTGGTCCGAGGGCGGATTGCGCGCCGATCGGGACATTCGCAGAAGGTGGCGCAGGATCATGGGGCCTCGAATCCGCGGCGGGATCAGTCTTCGGTAAAGCGGACCTTGCCGATGAAGGGCAGGTTGCGGTTGCGTTGGGCATAGTCGATGCCATAGCCCACGACGAATTCGTCCGGGATTTCAAAGCCGATCCAATCGGCGCGGAAATCAACCTCGCGGCGGCTGGGTTTGTCCAGCAAGGCAATCGACTTGAGCCGTTTCGGCTGGCGGCTGCGCAGCAGGCTGGTGACGTGGTTCAGCGTGTGCCCCGTGTCGACGATATCTTCGACCACCAGTACGTCGCGCCCTTCAATTGCGCCGCGCAAGTCCTTGAGAATGCGAACTTCCCGGCTGCTTTCCATTGAATCGCCATACGAGGACGCCTCGAGGAAATCGACCTCGATCGGAAGGTCCAGTTCGCGCACCAGATCGGCGATGAAAACGAAGCTGCCGCGCAGCAGGCCCACGACCACCAGCTTGTCGGTATCGCCGAATTCGCGGGTGATTTCGCGGCACAGTTCCTCGATCCGCGCCGCGATGGCCTTGGCCGAGATCATCTCATCTATCACATATGCGCGCTGGCTCATGGCTGCCCCCTTGATCTTTGGCGCGCAACATACGACATGACGCGCCATTGTCACGTTTCAAATGCCCAGGTTGCCATGCCCACTCATTCGGAAACCCGCCACCTGCCATACACCGCGCAGCAGATGTATGATCTGGTTGCGGATGTGGCGAAATACCCCGAGTTTCTGCCCTGGTGCGCGGCCGCGCGGATCCGGCGGACCTATGCGGCGGGCGAGGCGCAGGTGATGGAGGCCGATCTGGTGATCTCGTTCAAGGTGTTCCGCGAACGGTTCGGCAGCCGGGTGACGCTGTACCCCGAGCAAAAGAAGATCGACACCGAATACCTGGACGGCCCGTTCAAATACATGAAATCCGACTGGCATTTCGAAGACGCCCCCGAGGGCGGTTGCAACGTATCCTTCCACGTGGATTTCGAGTTCAAGAACGCCGTGTTGCAGGGCATCATCGGCGTGGTCTTCAACGAGGCGATGCACCGGATCGTACGCGCCTTCGAGCAGCGCGCGGTCAGCCTCTACGGCTGAGGGTTTACCCGGCGCGGGCGCACGTTAGACTGCGCCGCATGACTGATTTCACACGCACTCTTTCCGAATTCGCCGCAGGGCCGGTCAAGACAACGGCGCAGGCACGGATCGTGACGTCTCTGTCCGCGCTGGATTGGCTGGCGGTCGGGCGCGCAGGGGTCAAGGATCCGGTCTCTCGCATCCTGCGAGGGATGGTGCTGGACGAATGCGGGGCCGGACAGGCCACCTTGTTCGGCGGCGGGGCCGCGCCGATGCGCGCGGCGGCTTTGGTTAACGGCACGGTGTCGCATGCGCTGGACTATGACGACACGCATTTCGCCCATATCGGTCACCCGTCGGTGGCGGTGTTTCCGGCCGCGTTGGCCGTGGCCGAGTGGCAGGACCAGCCCATCGTCGATTTGCTCGAGGCGGCATTGGTGGGGATGGAACTTTCCATCCGTGTCGGCCTCTGGCTGGGGCGGGGACACTATCAGGTCGGGTTTCACCAGACCGCGACGGCGGGTGCGTTCGGAGCGGCCGTGGCGGCCGCCCGCCTGCTGGGATGCGATGCGGCGGCCATGCGCCGAGTACTGGGGCTGACCGCGACCCGGGCGGCGGGCCTCAAGGCGCAGTTTGGCACCATGGGCAAGCCCTACAATGCGGGGCAGGCGGCTTCGGTCGGGGTCGAGGCCGCGCTGCTGGTGCAGCGGGGGTTCGTTCCCAATCCCGATGCCCTGACCGGGCCGTTCGGGTTCGGCGCAACCCATCACGGTGCCGATGACACAGCCACAGCGCTGTCGGGGCTTGGGGATGAATGGTTGTTCGAAAGCGTCAGCCACAAGTTCCACGCCTGCTGCCACGGGCTGCACGCCGCGCTCGAGGCGGCGCGCGATCTGGACATCGCCGAACCCGAGGTGGCCGAGATCAAGATCCGCACCCATCCCCGTTGGATGAGCGTCTGCAATCAGACCGCACCGACAACCGGGCTGGGCGCCAAGTTTTCCTATCGGACGGTGATCGCGATGCAGGCGCTGGGATACGATACGGCCCTGCCTGAAAGCTACACGGACAAGGTCTGCGCCGATCCGCGCCTGCAATCGCTGCGCGACCGGATAACGGTCGAAGCGGATGAAACCCTTTCCGAGACCGAGGCCCGCTTGGCGCTGCTGCGGCGGGACGGGGCGCGGCGCGAAGCGACCCACGATCTGACCGCGCCGATCTCGATTTCCGAACGTGAGGACCGGGTCCGTGACAAGGCCGCCAAACTGATCGGCGCTGACGAGGCGGATGCGATCTGGTCGATGCTGCGCACCGGCGGGCGCGCAGCGGATCTGGCAAAACGACTGGTTGATTAGACCACGCGCCAGTGCAGCGGGAAGCCGGGGTCGAAAACGGTGACCGGGCCATCGCGCGTTTCGATCTTGTCGGGGTAGCTGACCGGTTCGCCCTTCTGCAGGGTGATGGTCTGATCGTTGACGGGTAGCTGGTAGAACCTTGGCCCGTTGACCGAGGTGAACCCTTCCAGCTTGTCCAGCGCACCCGCGCGGTCAAAGACCTCGGCCACCAGTGACATGGTGTTGGTCGCAGTGAAACATCCCGCGCAGCCGCAGGCCATTTCCTTGTTGGCATCCGTATGCGGGGCGCTGTCAGTCCCCAGAAAGAACCGTTCGTCGCCCGAAGTCGCGGCATCAACCAGTGCCGTGCGGTGCTCTTCGCGTTTGGCGACGGGCAGGCAGTAGTAGTGAGGCTTGATCCCGCCCACGAGGATGTGGTTGCGGTTGATGATCAGGTGATGTGCGGTGATCGTTGCGCCCAGGTCAGTTTCGTTCGCGCGCACATACTCAACGCCGTCGACGGTGGTGATATGCTCCATCACCACGCGCAGGCCCGGCGTGGCCTTGCGGATCGGGTCCAGAACGCGGTCGATGAACACCGCCTCGCGGTCGAAGATGTCGATCTCGGCATCGGTGACCTCGCCGTGCACGCAGAGCGGCAGGCCGATCTCGGCCATCCGGTCCAACACGGGGCGCACCTTGTCGAAATCCCGCACGCCCGAGGCCGAGTTGGTCGTGGCCCCCGCCGGGTACAGCTTGACCGCCTTGACCAGACCGCTTGCGTGGGCCGCGGCCATGTCGTCGGGGTCGGTATCCTCGGTCAGGTACAGGGTCATCAACGGCTCAAAGCTCATGCCTTCGGGCAGGGCGGCCAGGATACGGTCGCGGTAGGACGCGGCCTGAGCGCCGGTGACCACAGGGGGCACAAGGTTGGGCATGATGATGGCTCGCGCGAAATGGCGGGCGGTTTCGGGCAGGACGGCCTGCAGCATGGCGCCATCGCGCAGATGCAGGTGCCAGTCATCGGGGCGGCGGAGCGTCAGAGTATCGGTCATGGCGCCGGGCTAGCACAGGCAGGCCGCACGGGAAAGTGACAACAAACCTTGCCAGGCGACCAGATTGCCGCAAGTCCCGGAAAGATCACGGTCTTGACGCGCAGCGGCAGCCATGACCTGTTGTGCCAAGGGAGATTGAGAAACATGAGCCAGCCAGATTCCATCGATGCCGTTCAGAAGATGCTGGGCGAACAGGGCTATGTCTGTGGCCGCGCCCTGGCCACCGTGGTGTTCCTGTCGCTGAGACTGGGCCGGCCGCTGTTTCTGGAGGGCGAGGCGGGTGTCGGCAAGACCGAGATCGCCAAGGCTTTGGCCGCTGGACTTGGCCGCCGCCTGATCCGGCTGCAGTGCTATGAAGGGCTCGATGCGTCCTCGGCCGTCTATGAATGGAACTTTCCCGCCCAGATGGTGGCCATCCGCACCGCCGAGGCGGTCGGCGGGTCCGACCGGAAGGGCCTGCAGGAGGAGCTGTTCAGCGGCGACTATCTGATCCGCCGCCCGCTGCTCGAGGCGATGGAGCCCGACCCGGCTGGCCCGCCGGTGCTGCTGATCGACGAGTTGGACCGCACCGACGAACCGTTCGAGGCCTTCCTGCTGGAGGCGCTGAGCGATTTCCAGGTGACAATCCCCGAGATCGGCACGATCAAGGCGCCCGAACCGCCCATCGTCATCGTCACGTCGAACCGCACGCGCGAGGTACATGACGCGCTCAAGCGCCGCTGCCTGTACCACTGGGTCGACTACCCCGATTTCGACCGCGAGCTGGAGATCCTGCACGCCCGCGCGCCCGAGGCCGCCGAGGCGCTGAGCCGTGAAGTGGTGGCCTTTGTCCAGCATCTGCGCACCGAGGACCTGTTCAAGAAACCCGGCGTGGCCGAAACCATCGACTGGGCAAAGTGCCTGCTGGCGCTGGACGTGATCAACCTCAGCCCCGAGGTGATCGGCGACACGCTGGGCGCGGTCCTGAAATACCAGGACGACATCCAGAAACTGCAGGGCTCTGAGGCCAAGCGCATTCTGGATCAGGCCAAAGCCACGCTCGAACCGGTCTGATGTCGTCGCAGCGCCAAAACACTCCGGGGGCCTAGCGATGGCCGAACAGCTTCCGCTGGATATCCCGGCCGATCCGAAACTGGCGCAGAACATCACCCATTTCGCGCGCGCCTTGCGCAAGGCCGGGCTGCCGATCGGCCCCGGCCGTGTGGTCGACGCCATCCGCGCGGTGCAGGCGGCGGGCTTTACCCGCAAGCAGGATTTCTATTGGACCCTGCACGCCTGTTTCGTGAACCGGCCCGAGCATCGCACCGTGTTTGCCCAGATCTTCCGCCTGTACTGGCGCGACCCGCGGTATCTTGAGCACATGATGTCGATGATGCTGCCGGCCATTCGCGGAGTTCAGGAGGAACGCATGGCCGAAGCGGGCGAAAAACGCGCGGCCGAGGCCCTGCTGGACGGTGTCGAACGGGACGAGCCCAAGGACGTCGAGCAAGAAGGCGAAAGCGAAATCGAGATTGATGCCACGCAGACCGCCTCGTCCGAAGAACGGCTGAGGTCGCTGGATTTCGAACAGATGAGCACCGCGGAAACCGCACAGGCCAAGCGCATTCTGGCGCGGCTGCAACTGCCGGTGGACCCGATCGCCTCGCGCCGGGGACAGGCCCGCCATCTGGGCCAGCGGATCGACCGGGCGCGCACCTTGCGCGCCGCCATGCGTCAGGGCGGCGAGATGCGACAGATCGCACTCGTCAAACCGAAACCGCGCTGGCCCAATCTGATCGCGCTGTGTGACATCTCGGGGTCGATGAGCCAGTACAGCCGGATCATCCTGCACTTCCTGCACACGGTCTCGAACGCCAAGGGGGCCGGCTGGGCCAAGGTGCATGCGTTCACCTTCGGCACGCGGCTGACTAACATCACCCGGCACCTGCATCAGCGCGACGTCGATGCGGCGCTGGCCGCCGCCGGGGCCGAGGCGCAGGATTGGGAGGGCGGCACGCGCATCGGCGAATGCCTGCACCAGTTCAACCGCGACTGGTCGCGCCGGGTGATGGGGCAGGGGGCCGTCGTGCTGCTGATTACCGACGGGCTGGAGCGGGGTGACCCTGATCTGCTGGAAAAAGAGATCGAACGCCTGCACTTGTCAGCCCGGCGGCTGATCTGGCTGAACCCGCTGCTGCGCTGGGACGGGTTCGCGCCGAAGGCGAAGGGCGTCGCCACCATGCTGCCGCATGTGGACAGCTTCCGCGCTGGTCATTCGATTGCATCGCTTGAGGATCTGGCCGCCGTGATTTCACGACCCGACGACCAGGGAGAAAAAGCGCGGTTGTTGGCCGCGCTTTCAGGCTGACGTCACTGCAGCTGCTT
The DNA here is from genome assembly GCF_056537025.1 of Ruegeria sp. CH5. Taxonomy (NCBI): domain Bacteria; kingdom Pseudomonadati; phylum Pseudomonadota; class Alphaproteobacteria; order Rhodobacterales; family Roseobacteraceae; genus Ruegeria; species Ruegeria sp. CH5. The sequence goes on from NZ_JBQFQT010000001.1 coordinate 349,348, forward strand.
TTCGTTGCACTCGCGCGCCATTTCCATGGCCTTGTAGGTGCCGGTCAGATCGACGGTGAAGCCAAAGGACTTCTCGGGAAACACCGCCATGACCTTTTGCTTGGCCAGGTCGTCGGCGAATTGCGGGTCGTCCGACAGGACATAGCCGCCCGAATACCCCTTGGTGATGTTGCCCTTCATTCCTGTTGCCTCACCGACATACAGGTTGTCGCCCAGCAGGATCGCGACGGCCTCCTTGTCTCCGCGCTTGATGTCGGTTTCCGCCTTGGTAAAGACACCGACATATCCCACGCTGCGGTCTTCGGTCAGACCCATCTGCACCACGTTCTCGGCATCATCGACCGCTTCGATCAGGCATGACTTTTTGTCCTTGTCGACAAAGACCTTCCAGCCCTCGACCTCTCCGTAGCGTTCGAAAGTGTCGGCCCAGGCGCTGCCTGCAATCAATGCCGCTGCGCCGATGGTTAGTGTAAATATCTGTTTCAAGACATTGTCTCCTTTACGAAATCTCTTGCGTCAATTCGGCCGCAAGTCGGGCCTGTCCGCAGGCTAGTCGGCGTCCGAGAAACAATCAAATGTTTGATTGTCTGTCGCGGACTTCGGCCGAAACCTGCCTTCTGCGTCACATGAAGAACCAAGTTGGCAGGGTCGGTGCTCGAGATAATCCACCCGAGAACGCGCTCCTTGCTTTTCATCGCGTCAATCCTGCTTATGTTGATGCGAACCACCGCGGGAGGGTCCGATGGGCAGATTTGACAACAGTCCGGAAACGGCATTGGCGTGGTTTCGCGAGGGTCGCGGCGCGGTTCTGGCGACGGTCGTTGAAACCTGGGGCAGCGCACCTCGGCGGGTGGGCGCTCAGTTGGTCATCAGCGGCGACGGCCGGATCGAAGGCTCGGTCTCGGGCGGTTGTGTCGAAGGCGCGGTGATCGTCGAGGCGCTTGAAGCCATCGAAGAAGGCGAGGCGCGTCTGTTGGAATTCGGGGTCAGCGACGAGGATGCCTTTGCCGTCGGGCTGGCCTGTGGGGGCACGATCCGGGTTCTGGTCGAGCCGGTGGGCTCGGTCCTGCCCGAACCGATGCTGGCCGAACTGGTGGCGGCGCGGGCGCGGCGCGAGCCTGTGGCCTATGAGGTCAATGTCGAAACCGGCCACCGCGCGCTGCGGCGCAACGCCTATGCGGACCGGTTGCGCATGGATCGATCAGGGTTCGAGGAAGACGGTCAGACCTTCGTAGCCGTGCACAACCCGCCCCTGCGGCTGATCGTGGTGGGCGCGGTCCATATCGCGCAGGCGCTGGTGCCGATGGCGCGGATTGCGGGCTATGACCCGATCATCATCGACCCGCGCGAGGCGTTTGCGTCGCAATCCCGCTTTCCCGGTGAAAAGCTGCTGACCGACTGGCCGGACGAGGCCGTGGCCAGCATCGGACTGGATGCGCGTACGGCGGTGGTTCTGCTGACCCACGACCCCAAGCTGGATGATCCGGCCCTGCAGGCCGCGCTGAACTCGGACGTGTTCTACATCGGCGCGCTGGGGTCGTCGCGCAGCCATGCCAAGCGGGTGCAGCGGATGACCGAGGCGGGTTTTTCGGCAGCGCAGTTGCAGCGCATCCACGGGCCGATTGGTCTGGATATCGGCGCGGCCGGACCGGCCGAGATTGCCGTTGCGATCATCGCGCAGATGACGGCGGTGCTGCGGGGCAAGGCATGAAGTTCGGCCCTGTACCGGTTGCGGTCGCGAAGGGCGCGATCCTTGCGCATTCGGTCATGGCTGGCACGAAAAAGCTGCGCAAGGGTCTGATGCTGGACGACACGCATGTCGCCCTGTTGGCCGAGGCGGGCTTGTCCGAGGTGGTCGTCGCGCGGCTGGAACCCGGCGACTGTCACGAGGACGAGGCCGCGCGCCATTTGGCTGCGGCACTGACCCCGGATCCGAAGGGGGCCAACTTGCGCGTGACCGAGCCGTTTACAGGCCGCGTCAACCTAATTGCGGATCAAGCTGGGGTTGCCGCTCTGGACGTTGAGGCTCTGCTTGCGTTCAATCAGGTCAACCCGATGATCACGGTGGCCACCGTTCCTCAGCATCACCAGATGGGTGTCGGTGGCATGGTTGCCACGATCAAGGTCATTTCCTACGCGGTGCCGCTGGCGGACGTTCAGCGCGCGGCGAAGCTGGCAAAGGGGGCCATTCGCCTGGCAACGCCGATATTTGGCAGCGCCGGGTTGGTGGTGACCGACATTACCGGCGGGCCGCCCAACGACAAGGGCATCGCCGCGATGCGCGGCCGGGTCGAGGCCCTGGGTCTGAGCCTGGAGGACGTGCAGATCGTTCCGCACGCGGTCGACGCTCTGGCGCAGGCATTGTCCCGGATGAACACCGATATCGTGATGATCCTGACCGGCTCGGCCACATCCGATGTCGAGGACGTGGCGCCTCAGGCTGTTCGGCGCGCGGGCGGGCAGGTGGACCGTTTCGGTATGCCGGTTGATCCGGGCAACCTGTTGTTTCTCGGGGTTTTGGGCAAGCGGCCGGTCATCGGTTTGCCGGGATGCGCACGTTCGCCCGCGTTGAATGGGGCCGACTGGGTGCTGTCTCGGGTCGCCTGCGGCATCCCGACCACGGGAGCCGATATCGCGGCGATGGGCGTCGGTGGTCTGCTCAAGGAAATCCCGACCCGTCCGCAACCTCGGGCCAAACGCAAAGTGACGTAACGGCAGTTTTGCCCCGTTGGCGACCTGCGATATGTGTTAGCTCTTTGCTCCCAAGAGACGGGTTGGAAACGGCCAAGATTTTTGTTCTCAAACGACTTTTCCCGTGTTTAACTCGGGCCAAGGATAAATACGAAAATGGGAGGAACTTATGACACAGGTCTCAATGACCGTGAACGGAAAGACCGTGAGTGGTGATGTCGAAGGCCGGACGCTGCTGTCCAGTTTTTTGCGCGATAACCTGTCCCTGACCGGTACCCATGTGGGCTGTGACACGGCCCAATGCGGCGCCTGCGTGGTTCATGTGAACGGCGAGGCGGTGAAGTCCTGCAACATGCTGGCGCTCGAGGCGGATGGAGCAGAGGTTGGCACCATCGAAGGGCAGGCCAACCCGGACGGATCGCTGAACGTGATCCAGCAGGCGTTCCAGGATCATCACGGCCTGCAATGCGGTTTCTGCACGCCCGGCATGGTGATGTCGGCAGCGGCCCTGCTGAAGGAAAACCCGCGCCCGACCGAGGGCGAAATCCGCAAATACCTGGAAGGCAACCTGTGCCGCTGCACTGGGTACCACAACATCGTCAAGGCGATCATGGCCGCGTCCGGCCAGGACGTCAGCCACATCGCCGCCGAATGATGCCGCTGCGGGCGTGACTGAAAGCGCCCGTGGGTTGACAGGGATGCGCCCAAGCATCCGTTTATGGGAGGAGAACAAGCAATGCCCAAAGACAGTGGCATCGGAGCCAGTTCCAAGCGCCGCGAGGACGTGCGCTTTTTGACCGGAGCGGGCAATTACACCGACGACATCAACGTACGTGGTCAGGCCTATGTGTATTTTCTGCGATCCGACATCGCGCATGGCCGGATCAAAAGCATCGACACGTCCGTCGCCGAGTCCATGCCCGGCGTAGTCCGGGTGTTTACCGGCAAGGATTTCGAAGGCGTGGGCGGCATGCCCTGCGGCTGGGAGGTGACCGACAAGCACGGCGCGCCCATGCAGGAACCGCCGCACCCGATCCTTGCGCAAGGCAAGGTGCGCCATGTGGGCGACCCGATCGCGGCCGTCGTGGCCGACAGCCTGGAACTGGCCCGCGACGCGGCCGAGGCGATCGACGTCGACATCGAGGAACTGCCCGCCGTTCTGGACATGAAAGCCGCCGCCGAAGAGGGCGCGCCGCTAGTCCATGACGATCTGAAAAACAACATCTGCTATGACTGGCAGCTGGGCGAGGCCGACGATGCCAAGGTGAACGAGGTGTTCGCCAATGCGGCGCATGTCACCACCTTGGAACTGGTGAACAACCGTCTGGTCGCCAACCCGATGGAGCCGCGCGTGGCCGTGGCGGAATACAGCCGGGGCACGGATGAATACACGCTCTATACCACCTCGCAGAACCCGCATGTGATCCGACTGCTGATGTGTGCCTTCGTGCTGGGCTTGCCCGAGCACAAGGTCCGCGTCGTGGCTCCGGATGTGGGTGGCGGTTTTGGCACCAAGATCTTCCACTACGCAGAAGAGGCGTTCTGCACCTTCGCCGCCAAGGCCTGCAACCGCCCGGTCAAGTGGACGGCCAGCAGGTCCGAGGCGTTCATGTCGGATGCACAGGGACGCGACCATGTCAGCAAGATCGAGCTGGCGCTGGATGCCGACAACAATTTTGTCGGGCTGCGGACAAATACTTTTGCCAATCTGGGCGCGTATCTGTCGACGTTTTCCAGCTCGGTGCCGACCTGGCTGCACGGGACGCTGATGGCGGGCAACTACAAGACGCCGGTCATTCAGGTGAATGTGCGGGCGATGTTCACCAACACCGTGCCGGTGGATGCCTATCGCGGTGCAGGCCGCCCCGAGGCGACCTATCAGCTGGAGCGCGTGATCGACAAAGCCGCGCGCGAGCTGGGTGTCGATCCGGTGGCGCTGCGCCGGCAGAACTTCATCACGCAGTTCCCCTATGACACGCCTGTGGCGCTGACCTATGACACCGGCGACTACAACGGCACCATGGACAAGCTGGAACAGGCCGCCGATTTCGCAGGGTTCCCGGCACGTCGCGCCGAAAGCGAGGCACGGGGCAAGCTGCGCGGCCTGGGCGTGAACTGCTATATCGAGGCCTGCGGCATCGCGCCTTCGAACATCGTAGGCATGCTGGGGGCGCGTGCGGGTCTCTATGACGCGGCAACCGTTCGGGTGAACGCCACCGGCTCGATCAGCGTCATGGTCGGGGCGCACAGCCACGGGCAGGGGCACGAGACCGCCTTTCCGCAGGTCGTGGCCGACATGATCGGCATCGACGAGTCGATGGTCGAGATCGTGCACGGCGATACCTCGAAGATCCCGTTTGGCATGGGCACCTATGGGTCGCGCTCTCTCGCGGTCTGTGGATCGGCCATGGTCAAGGCGACCGAGAAGGTGATCGACAAGGCCAAGAAGATCGCGGCGCACCTGCTGGAGGCGTCCGAGGCCGATATCGAGCTTAAGGATGGCCAGTTCACCGTGGCCGGCACCGACAAGTCGGTGGCCTGGGGGGATGTGACCCTGACGGCCTATGTGCCGCACAACTTCCCGCTGGAGGTCGAGCCGGGGCTGGAGGAGACCGCGTTCTATGATCCGGCCAACTTCACCTTCCCGGCCGGCGCCTATGCCTGCGAGGTCGAGGTTGACCCTGAGACCGGGCAGGTGACCATCGAACGGTTCACCGCAGCGGATGATTTCGGCAACATCATCAACCCGATGATCGTTGACGGCCAGGTGCATGGCGGTATCGGGCAGGGGATCGGTCAGGCCCTGCTGGAAAACTGCGTCTATGACGAAAACGGCCAGCTGTTGAGCGCGTCCTTCATGGACTATGCCATGCCGCGGGCCGATGACGTGCCGTTCTATACCGTGGATCATTCGAGCCAGACGCCCTGCACGCACAACCCGCTGGGTGTGAAGGGCTGCGGCGAGGCCGGGGCGATTGGATCGCCGCCTGCGGTGGTCAATGCCGTGATCGATGCGCTGAACTCGGGTGGCAAGGCGGTGGACCACATCGACATGCCGGTCAGCCCGTCGCGTGTTTGGGCGGCGATGAACAGCTGAGTGGAGAGGTTGGTGTGCGAGGGGTCAGCCCTTCGCGCTCCCTGGTCAATCAAATGCCAGATGAAGGGCGGTTCCGCGCCTTTCGGAAAGGAAAAGCGAAATGTACAATTTCGAGTTCAAGAACCCCTCGACCATTGCTGATGCGGTTGCCGCGTTGGCAGGAGAGGATGCACAGGCGTTGGGGGGCGGTCAGACCCTGATCCCGACGATGAAGCAAAGACTGGCCTCACCCGCGACGCTGGTGAGCCTGGGTGCCATTCCCGAGTTGAAGGGCGTCTGCATCGAAGATGATGGGTCGATTTCGATTGGAGCGGCGACCACGCATGCCACGGTAGCGGCAGAAGTTGCGGGCAAGTATCCCGCGCTGGCTGATCTGGCGGGGCATATCGGTGATCCTGCCGTTCGCAATAGGGGCACGATAGGTGGGTCCTTGGCCAATAACGATCCGGCGGCCTGCTACCCCGCAGCTGCATTGGGGTCAGGCGCGACCATTCGTACGAATGCGCGCGAAATCGCTGCGGATGAATTCTTTCAGGGCATGTTCACGACAGCGCTGGACGAGGGCGAGCTGATAACGACGGTCCGGTTCCCGGTACCGCAGGCAGCAAGCTACCAGAAGTTTCTGCAGCCTGCCTCGCGCTTTGCGCTGGTGGGGGTTTTCCTTGCCCGTTTCGCGGACGGTGTGCGCGTTGCGGTGACCGGAGCCAGCGAGGACGGCGTGTTCCGTTGGAGCGAAGCCGAACAGGCGCTGAGCAAGGAATTCCGGCCCGATGCCCTTATGGATCTCCGGGTGAATCCGATGAACATGATCGGAGATCTGCACGGCAGCAAAGACTACCGCGCGCACTTGGTGGGTGTCATGACGCGGCGAGCGGTTCAGGCCTGCATGTGACGCGGTCGCAGTGACTGCTTCGGGCCCCGGACGTGTTCTGGGGCCTATTTCTTTTTCGCGACACGCGGAAGCCTTTTGGGCTGCCAGTAGGCTCCCGCATCCTCGCGCGCTTTCTGATAGTCCTGAACCCGGTGATAAGCCGCGTCGCCCTTGACCGCGAAAAGGTGGCTCAGAAGCACTTCGAGAACGGCCATCGCTCCGGAGAAGCTGGAGAACTGATGCTGCGATCGGGTACTGACGGTCAGCGTCACGTCCGCTTCGACGCCTGGGGCAATGACATCGCTGTCAGCCAGCAGTACAACGCGCATACCCTTTTCCCTGGCAAACCGGATGGCACGTATCGTGTCGGCCGAATAGGGATGAACGGTGATCGCGAACAGGCAGTCGGTTTCGCCCGCGCTCAGAAGGTCGTCGATGGCCGACCCCATATGCCTGGGGATCAACTGCATTCCCGGGTGGGCCATACGTCCGGCGTAGTGGAAGTAATAGGCCAAGGCATAGCTTGCGCGGGTTGCAGTGACCAAGCACTGGGGAGCATCGGACATCAGGGTGACTGCGGATCTGACCTTGCCGGGATCCAGCTGGCGCAACGAACGTGACACCACGTTCATTTCGTTTCGGGCATAGTTGGCCTGTGCCGACGCAAAGGCATCGCCGGCATTCAACTGGGTCAGCCAATCCCGGCTGAGGCGGTCTTCGTTGTCTGTCACAAGATCCCTGCGGAAAGGGCGGCGAAAGGCTTCGAAGCCATCAAAACCAAGATGCTGTGCCAGGCGAACGATCACGTTTGTGCTGACGCCGATCTTTTCGGCAGACACGCGGATGGAGTCGATTCCGAAATCGCCCGGATGGTCGATGATGTATTTTGTTGCGGCCTGCAATTGGGCCGGCAAATGGTCGATCTCTCGGCGCAGCCGATCCATCAGGTGGTGAGTTGAGGGTGTCATGATGGGAGAAAAACAAATGTTTTGAATAATTCAACAGAAAAACACCCTCACACGAGCTAAGCACGCAAGAAACCGATAGGATGATTCAATGTCTGACACACAGGCTTCGTCGCTTCCGTATCTTTTGGTCGCACCGAACGGTGCGCGACGCAGTCATACGGATCACCCCGCCTTGCCGGTTTCGACCGGTGAGATTGTGGAGACGGCCGTTGCCTGCCACGCGGCCGGGGCAAACGGGTTGCACCTGCATGTCAGGGATGGGCAGGGCGCGCATTCTCTGGATGCAGGGCGCTATCGGGAGGCTATGGCCGAGCTTGCCCGAACCGTGCCCACGATGGATGTTCAGATCACGACCGAGGCCGCCGGTATCTTTGACGTTTCTGCGCAGTTGGAGTGCCTGCAGCAGCTGGCCCCGAAATGGGCCTCGATCTCGGTTCGGGAAATTGCGCGCGCGCCCGATCTGGCCCCGCGGGTCTATGCGCTGTGTGCGGAACAGGGAACTCGGGTGCAGCATATCCTCTACGATTCGACGGATGCGGATCTGCTGGAGCGATGGCAGTCGGAAGGGATCGTGCGGCGCGAGCAGGAAGACCGCTTGCTGGTGCTGGGACGCTATGCCACCGGGCAGGAATCCCAACCGGCGGACCTCGAGGCCTTTCCCGCTGCTCGTACGCCTTGGATGGTTTGTGCGTTCGGGCGTCTGGAACACGCCTGTCTGGCCGCTGCGGCCGCTCGTGGCGGCGATGTCAGGGTCGGTTTTGAGAACAGCCTGACGAACTCGGATGGAACCCGATGGACGGACAACGCGGCCTCGGTTGCGGCTTTGATCGCTTTGCTGAAAGGACAATGATATGAGCCATGTTTTTCCGCGCCACACCAAGGCGGAATTGCCGGTCGCTGTCGGCGGTGACGGGTGTTATTTGATCGACGCACAGGGCAAACAGTATCTCGACTGTGGGGATGCGGCCGTGTCGTGCCTGGGACATTCAAACCCGGCAGTGATCCACGCGGTACAGGAGCAGGTTCAGAAGATCGCTTTTGCCCATACTGGTTTCATGACCTCGGAACCGGCCGAAGCCCTGGCAGATCTGCTGATCCAGCACGCGCCCGGATCGTTGGACCGGGTCTATTTCGTGTCGGGCGGGTCCGAGGCGACCGAGGCCGCGATCAAGCTGGCGCGCCAGTACTTCCTTGAAATCGGGCAGCCCGAGCGGTCTCGGGTTATCGCACGGCGGCAGAGCTATCATGGCAATACGCTGGGCGCGCTTTCAGCGGGCGGAAATGCATGGCGACGGGCTCAATTCGCACCAATGCTGATCGAGATGAGCCATATCGCACCCTGCTACGAATATGCCGAAAAGCCCGCAGGCGAGAGCAGCTATGACTATGGCCAACGCGTGGCAAACGAGCTTGAGGTGGAGATCAAGCGGCTGGGACCCGAGACCGTGATGGCGTTTATGGCGGAACCGGTGGTCGGGGCCACATTGGGCGCCGTCCCCGCGGTCGAGGAGTATTTCCAGCGGATCCGCGAAATCTGTGATCAATACGGCGTGTTGTTGATCCTGGACGAGGTCATGTGCGGCATGGGCCGGACCGGCCATCTGTTTGCCTGCGACCACGATGGGGTGGCGCCGGATATTCTTTGCATCGCCAAGGGCTTGGGGGCCGGATATCAACCCATCGGTGCCACGCTGTGCACCGATCGGATTTATGACGCCATCCGAAATGGCTCGGGTTTCTTCCAGCACGGCCATACCTATGTCGGACACCCGGTGGCCACGGCTGCAGCCCTCGCAGTGGTGACAGAGCTTACCTCGCGCGATTTGCCGGCCCGTGCCCGCAACATGGGTGACAAACTGCAAGCCAAACTCGAAGCAGCCTTTGGCCAGCATCCCAATGTCGGGGACATCCGTGGCCGCGGCCTGTTCCGGGGCATCGAACTGGTGGCTGATAGAGATACGCGCGAACCGTTTGACCCGGCCCGGGGAGTGGCGGCCAAGATCAAGAAAGCCGCCGTCGAAGCGGGGTTGATCTGCTATCCGATGTCCGGAACACGCGACGGCAGGAGAGGCGACCATGTGCTTCTGGCCCCGCCATTCATCATCGAAGAGCCGCAGTTGGACGAACTGGTGGACAAGCTGTCGGTTGCGATTTCCAAAGCAATTTGACATGCCGTTCTGAATGTGACCCAAAAACAAAAAAGCTCCCTCGAACGAGGGAGCTTTGGTCACTCGGATCCAAGTGCCGTCACTTCTGGGGAAGCGGTCCGATCATCATGATCATCTGGCGGCCTTCCATCTTCGGCATGTTTTCGATCTTGCCGATTTCCTTGACGTCCTCCGCCACGCGCTCGAGCAGTTCGCGTCCCAGGTTCTGGTGCGCCATTTCCCGGCCGCGGAAGCGCAGGGTCACTTTGACCTTGTCGCCATTCTCGAGAAACTTGAAAACGTTCCGCATCTTGACGTCGTAATCATGCGTATCGGTGTTGGGCCGGAACTTGACCTCTTTCACCTCGATGATCTTCTGTTTCTTGCGGGCTTCGCTTTCGCGTTTCTGCTGCTCGTACTTGAACTTGCCAAAGTCCATGATCTTGCAGACCGGCGGATTCGCGTTGGGCGAGATCTCGACCAGATCAAGACCGGCATCGGCTGCCATCTGCATGGCCTTGGCGGGATGAACCACCCCGACATTCTCACCTTCGGCGCCGATCAGGCGAATTTCGGGGGCACGGATCTTTTCATTGACGCGCGGGCCGGTATCACGTTGTGGCGGCGCGTTGTGAGGTCTGCGGGCTATGGGTTCATTCCTTTGATAATTGCCGATTTCCGAGCCGGGAACTTAAACTGAGACGAAGGTTCTTTCAAGCGCCATATAGGTGCTATGACACGAAATTCGCACGTGTCGACGCGGTGCTCGGGCCGGCGGAACGGGCGTTCGCCGGCCCGGATCTCGGCTCAGCCGACAAAGGCTTTTTCGATCACGAATTCCTTGGGGTCCGAGTTCGCACCCTCGCGCAGGCCGAACTCTTCGAGAATGGCCTTGATGTCGTGGTTGAAGGCCAGGCTGCCGCAGACCATCGCTCGGTCGGTCTCGGGTTTGATGCCGCCTTCGATGCCCAGGTCCTTGAAGACAGTTCCGTCCTTCAGCAGGTCGGTGATCCGGCCCATCTTGGGGCTCTGTTCGCGGGTGGTGGTCGGGTAATAGCGGATCTTGTCGGCGAAACCTTCGCCGATCAGTTCGGCCAGCAACTCGTCCTTGCGGATGTTCTCGATTAGCTGGCGGCCATATTCCAGCTCCGCCACCTCGCGGCAGGTGTGGGTGATGATGACCTCGTCGTAGTCCTCATAGGTCTGCGGCTCGCGCAGCAGCGAGGCAAAGGGGGCAAACCCTGTTCCGGTGGCAAAGAACCACAGGCGCTTGCCCGGCAGCAGTGCATCATGCACCAGCGTACCCACGGGTTTGGGCCGCAGAATGATCTGATCGCCGGGCTGGATGTGCTGCAGTTTCGAGGTCAGCGGGCCGTCCTGCACCTTGATCGAATAGAATTCCAGTTCCTCGTCCCACGACGGCGACGCGATCGAATAGGCGCGCAGCAACGGTTTTCCGTTGTCGCCCAAAAGGCCGATCATAACGAATTCGCCCGAGCGGAAGCGCAGCGATTGCGGACGCGTGACCTTGAACGAAAACAGGCGGTCGGTCCAGTGTTTCACTTCCAGAACGGTCTGGGCGTCCGGCAGGACGGGGGCCTTCACGGCGGTTGCTTCGGTCACGGGCTTCATCTCTGTCATCGTTTCACTACCGGTCTGGTAAACCGGCATCTCCGTTTAAGCTTTGATCCAGGTCAGGAAAAGGGGGCAGATTGCCCCGATCGTTGCGTCAGCCGCGCAGGCGGGCCTGATAATCGTGGTCCTGCCAGTTGGCGCGGGCCAGCCATTGGTCCTCGGGCTGGCGGGCGGCAAGGTCTGCGTCAATCTCGACCTCGTCGAAGCCGCTGCGCCGGGCCATCGCGTATTGGTCGGCCAACACGTGTCCCTTCGCGCGCAGGCGGCCTTCATAGCCCTTCAGGCGCAGCGTACGGGCAATGGTAAAGCCTCGGCCATCGGCAAAGGACGGAAAGTCGACGCGCACCATGCGCGTGTTTCCAAGCCGTTCGAACAATTCGTCGGGGTCCGTATCCGAGGTGACGTCCAGTGCGATCACATCGTTTGCGGCATCCTCAAGGGTGACAAAGCCGTCGGTCCAGTCATCAGGGGCAAAGCCCTCGTCATTCACGATTACGTTCATGTTTTCTCTCCGCTGCGTACCATTTTGCCGTCGACGAAATGGATGCCGCATTCTTCCTTGTTCTGATCGCGCCAGCGTCCGGCGCGGGGATCTTCGCCATCCTTCACCGGCGAGGTGCAGGGCGCACAGCCGATCGAGGGATAGCCCTTTGCCACCAACGGATGCCGGGGCAGGCGGTTTTCTTCCATGTAGGCGCGCACGTCCTGAGGCGCCCAATGCGCCAGAGGGTTCACCTTGATCCGGCCGGTGCCGTCCTCGACCTCGAAGAACTCGAGCGTGGCGCGGGTGCCGGATTGGAACCGCTTGCGCCCGGTAATCCAGCCTTCATAGCCCGCCAAGGCCCGCTGCAAGGGGAAGGTCTTGCGCAGGTTGCAGCAGGCATCCATGTCGCGCAGCCGCAGTGCGCCATAGGGGTCTTCGCGCTGAATATCCTCGTCATCCGCGCGGATGATCTGGACGTTCTTCAAACCCAGACGCTCGCTGACTTCGTGCTGGTATTCCAGCGTCTCGGTAAACAGCATCATCGTGTCGATGAACAGGACAGGCGTGGCCTTGTCGACCACGGCAGCCATGTGCAGCAACACCACCGACTCGGCGCCGAAGCTTGAGACAAGCGCTAGGTTGCCTGCTTCCTCAAGCGCACCATGCATGACGTCATGTGCGCTGTGGTGGCGGAACCGGGCGTTCAGCGCCTCGACCTTTTCGGTCAGTTCGCGTCGTTCCCGGCCCAGTTCCGTCTGGATCAGGTCAAGCGGCATTGGCCCGCGCCTCGGGGTAGAGGGCCGCCTTGAACGGGGCCATTCCAACACGGCGGTAGGTTTCCAAAAAGGTCTCCTCGGCGCTTGCGCGCTGTTCCAGATAAGTTTCCACGATCCGTTCGACCGCGGGCACGATCTCGTCATAGGCAAAGCCCGGACCGGTGCGGTCGCCGATGGCGGCCGTTTCGGTGGCGTCTCCGCCCAGCGTGATCTGGTAGTTCTCGACGCCCGCGCGATCCAAGCCCAGGATGCCGATGTGACCCACGTGGTGATGTCCGCAGGCGTTGATGCAGCCCGAGATCTTGATCTTGAGGTGGCCGATGTCGTGCTCCAGCTTCAGCTCGTCGAACCGGGTCGCGATCTGCTGCGCCACCGGGATCGAGCGGGCCGTTGCCAGTGCGCAATAGTCCATGCCGGGGCAGGCGATGATGTCGCTGATCAGGCCGATATTCGCGGTGGCCAGGCCGTGCTCTTTCAGCTTGGCATGGATCGCGGGCAGGTCCGATTTGTGGACATGCGGCAGGATCACGTTCTGCTCGTGGCTGATGCGCAGCTCGTCATAGGCGTATTGCTCGGCCAGATCGGCCATCACGCGCATCTGCTCGGCGGTTGCGTCACCCGGCGTCTGGCCGTGTTTCTTGATCGAAATCGTGACGATCGCGTGATCCGCCTGCTTGTGCGGCGCGATGTTGGTGTCGATCCACGAGCGGAACACCGGGTCGTTCGAATAGGCGCTCTCGAATCCCGCGACCGAGCCTTCGCGGAAGGTGGGCGGGGCGAAATGCGCCTTGATTTGATCCAGCAGCGCCATGTCGGCGCCCTTGAACTGCGGGCGGACCTGCAGGAAGCGCTCGTTCACCTTGGCGCGGATCGCGTCGATACCGTGTTCATGCACGGTGATTTTGATGCGGGCCTTGTACTTGTTGTCCCGGCGGCCGATCTGGTTCCAGACCGAAACGGTGGCCTCCAGATAGGCCAGCAGGTCGTCGAAGGCCACGAAATCAGACAGCTCCTTGCCGATCATCGGCGTGCGGCCCAGACCGCCGCCGACCAGAACGCGGGCGCCCAGAACGCCGTCGCGCTCGACCAGTTGCAGGCCGATGTCATGGGCCTTGATCACGGCGCGGTCATGCTCGGACCCGGTGATGGCGATCTTGAACTTGCGCGGCATGAACTGAAATTCCGGGTGGTCGGTGGACCACTGGCGCAGCAGTTCGGCATAGGGGCGCGGATCGGCGATCTCATCCGCTGCGGCGCCGGCGAAATGGTCCGCGGTCACATTGCGGATGGTGTTGCCGCTGGTCTGGATCGCGTGCAGGCCGACCTCGGCCAGCGCGTCCAGCATGTCAGGCACGTCGAGCAGTTTCGGCCAGTTGTACTGGATGTTCTGGCGCGTGGTGAAGTGGCCGTAACCTTTGTCCCACTTCTCGGCCAGCAGGGCCAGTTGGCGCATCTGGTCGCTGTTGAGCGTGCCATAGGGGATGGCCACCCGCAGCATGTAGGCGTGCAGTTGCAGATACAGGCCGTTCATCAGGCGCAGGGGCTTGAACTCGTCCTCGGTCAGCGAGCCGTCGATGCGGCGTTCGACCTGGGCGCGGAACTGTGCGTTGCGCTCGGCCAGGAATGCTTTGTCAAACTCGGAGTAGCGGTACATCTTTGGCTGTCCTTTGTTGCAGCCCCGGATCCGGGGCCTTTTTACGGGGAGAGAGGGGCCTGAGGTCAGACCCGGGGCTGCGGGGAAGATTCCTGTTTGCCGTGGGCATAGTTGGACGGACCAGTCCGGCGGAAGTCTTCCCGAAAATGGGTGGGTTCAGGACCGTTTTCGCCTGCAACGACGTCGGCGAGATAGGCACCTACGATCTTGTCGACTTGCTTCTGTGCATCCAGAAGACGCAGCTGAGCGTGCGCTTCGTCGGTGATCAGCTCGGCCTCGCGCAGATCGCGCGACCAACGGTCATCGGCGGTCAGATAGATCACGTCGCCTTCCAGCAGGTCATTTGCGGTAACGACTTTGGGGGTGAAAGCGCGGGCCATCAGGCAAGCTCCTTGTTGAATTCGGTGACGGCTTTGGCCGCGTCGCGCGGGGCCAGGCCATAGAATGTGAGTGCAGGACCGTCGAGGCCGGCAGCGGCGAGGTCTGCAGACAGTTGATCCAGCGTCGTGGCGACAACGCGCTGATCAGGTCGCGAGGCGTTTTCGACCAACGTGACCGGCGTGGCGCGATCGGCGCCGTGCATGATCAGGCGTCCTTGAATGAAGCGCGCGGATTTCTTGCCCATGTAGATGGCTGCAACAGACCCCGGTCGGGCCAGCGCAGCCCAGTCGTGATCGGCAAAGCCCTGCATGTCGTGCCCGGTCAGAAACCGGACCGAGGAGTTTCGGCCGCGTCGGGTCAAGCTTTGGCCAATTCCGGCCACCGCCGCCGAGGCAGCCGTAATGCCGGGAACGATCGTCCACGGGATACCGGCTGCGTCCAGTGCATCGATCTCTTCGTCCAGCCGGCCGAAAAGGGTCGCGTCACCGGATTTGAGGCGAACGACCCGTTGTCCCTTGAGCGCGTAGTCAACCAGCAATGCGTTGATGTCATCCTGCTTCCAGGACGGACCAAAGCCGGCCTTGCCCACGTCGACCAGCCGGGCGTTCTGGCCGGCCAGTTGCAAAACCTCTGGGCTGATCAGGCGATCATGCAAAACAACCTCGGCCCGCTGGAATGCGGACAGGGCCTTGAGAGTCAGCAATTCAGGATCACCGGGTCCCGCGCCGACGAAGTCGACCTGTCCCGTTTGTCCTTTTGTCTGCGTGGCCTTCATTGGGTAGCCCTGGCTGTTGTTTGACTTGGCCCTCAATATAGGAAATATTCCCGACCAGATGCCATATTGCCGAATAAATAAGGACAAGCGTTCTGAATTGCGCGGCAGGCGGAACAAGGGTTTTCATTCGGAAGGAAAATTGGAATGTCGGTTCGAATAGACGACACGGATCGGAAAATTCTGGCCGAGCTGCAGCGAGACGCCAGTCAATCGCTGGACGAAATCGCGGCCAAAGTGGGCAGTTCAAAGACACCCGTTTGGAATCGGATCCGCAAGATGAAAGGGGCCGGAATCATCGGTCAGCAGACCGTTCTGCTGGACGCAGAGGCGCTGGGTTTCGAGGCGACGTTCTTTGTTCTGATCCGAACCTCCGAGCATGAGGCGGATTGGCAACGCAAGTTCCTGCAGGCCCTGCGTGATCGTCCCGAAGTTCAAGAAGCGCACCGCCTGGCTGGCGACATCGACTACATTCTGAAAGTTCGGGTCAGGAACGCACGGGCCTACGATGCTTTTTACCAGGCACTGATCTCAGAAGTGCGCGTGCACAACGTCACCGCGCTGTTGTCGATGGAAGAAATCAAGTCGACCACCATGCTGCCCCTGAACGCCCTGGCCGACACCTGATCGGCGCTCAGGTTTGGACCATTAGTCGTGTCAGCCCGTGGAAGTGGTAGGTGTTCGCATATACCGGAGATTCGGCCAGTCGCAGGCCTGGACAGCGGTCAAAAAGAACCGGCAGAGCGATCCGCATTTCCAGCCGAGCCAGCGGGGCGCCGACGCAGAAATGCAAACCACCGCCAAAGCTCGCGTTGGCCTGAATGCTGCGGGTCGGGTCGAATTTGTCCGGGTCGGTCCAGACGTCCGGGTCACGGTTGGCGGCCCCAAGCATCAACGCCACCTGATCGCCGCGGGCAAACCGATGGCCAAAAACCTCGACGTCCTCATAGGCATATCGCGTGAACATATGCAGCGGCGGGTCGAAGCGCAGGATCTCCTCGACCGTCATGTCGAGTGTGTCCGCGTCCAGGGCATCAGGGCTGGTTCCGGACTCCAAAAGCGTTTTGACGCCGTTGCCCAGCGAATGAACGGTTGCCTCATGGCCGGCGTTCAACAAAAGGATGCAGGTTGCGATCAACTCGTCGCGTGACAGTTTCTCGCCGTCTTCCTCTGCCGTGATCAAACGGGTGATCAGGTCGTCTTTCGGTTCGGATCGACGGTGAGAGACGTAGTCGTTCAGGAAAGCCGAGAACTCGGCGGAGGCCTGTGCTGCCTGATCTTCGGTCTCACGGGTGCGGCTGGCCTGATACATGGCGACCATGGCGTGGGACCAATGCAACAACTGCGGTGCCATGCTCTCGGGTACACCCAGCAACCGGCAGATCGTGATCACTGGAACCTGCGTGCAATAGGCATCCAGAAGGTCGAATGGAGCATCGGGGAATGCGTCGATCAGATCGTGACACAGCCTTTCGATGTCCGGTGCGAGCGCTCCGATTGCCCGCGAGGTAAAGGCGCGCAGAACCAGAGCGCGTAGGCGGGTATGGCGCGGAGGTTCGGCTTCGAGCAGCGAATGCGCTTCGACCGTCAGCCACGGCGCAAGGTGATCGGGGCCTTTTGTGGCCATCTCTGGCGGTACTTCGCGTCCGAAACGCCGATCGCGCAAAAGCGCCTGGACCGCCGCGTGAGACATCGCCGCGGGTATGTCGTAGTCCTGCCAGTGTACCAGGTTACCCTGATCGCGCGCAGCCCGGTAGAAAGGGTAGGGGTTTTGAACAAATTCGGGCTCGGTCGGAGATTGGTGAACGGTCTTCATGCGGCGCAGACTTGCCATGCGGCGCTGTGAATGCAAGACCCTGTTTCATGCAAAGGGTTTGGGTCACGATTGGTTTCCTGTTCGCGGTCGCGCTGTTGTCGGCAGCCGTCTGGTCTTATGGGTACCGGCAGGCGCTCTCTCAGCTAAGCGAGAAAGCCGAAGCCGATCTGGAGTTGGCGTCGGATCGTCTGAGCACTCAGTTGCAGGTCTATCAGGAACTTGCGGTACTGATGGCCGAGCATCCGGCACTGCGGGCGTTGGACACCAGCGACCGGCGGCGGGCGGCGCAGGCGCTTCTGCTGGAGGTCGCGGACAAGACCTCGGCTGTGGATGTACTTTATGCGGACAAGACCGGGCGCGTTCTGGCCGCTGCGCGGGACGTGGTGAATGGCAACATGGCCGACCAGCCCGCGTTTCAACGCGCGCTACACGGCGCTCTTGGCAGTTCGCACGGGGTTTTGCGCGACACTGGAAACCGGATCTATTCCTATGCGGCGCCTGCGTTTTCCAAAGATGGTCAGGTAACCGGTGCCCTGATGGTCATCGCGGATGTCGAAGACGTTGAAAGCACGTGGCGCGGCAGTACCGAGGCGGTGTTCTTCGTGGATCGTGCTGGCTCGGTCTTCATTTCCAACCGGTCCGAACTGCTGTTCTGGCAACGTCGGCCGGGACAGATCGGCTTGCAGCCTGCTGATGGCAAGCCGGGCGCGTTTTCGTCTACGCGCATGGGCCCGCACGAACTATGGTCGATCGGCTGGAGCCCGTACCTTCCGGATCGTGCCCTGCACCTGACCCGCGATCTGCCGGTAATCGGAATGACCGGCGAAGTCTTGATGGATGTGACGCCGGCACGACGGCTGGCCGGACTGCAGGCTGCCGCGGTCGCGGCGATCTGCCTAGCTTTTGGCGCGTTGCTTTTTTTGGCGACCGAACGGCGGCGTACGTTGGCCGAAGCCAATGCGGTGCTGGAGAGCCGGGTGGCCCAGCGGACCCGCGCTTTGACGGCCGCAAACGTGGCGCTGCGCCGCGAGGTCGCCGAGCGGCAAGAGGCCGAAGCGGCGTTGAAACGCGCTCAGGACGATCTGGTTCAGGCCGGCAAGCTGAGCGCTCTGGGGAAAATGTCGGCAGGCATCAGCCACGAATTGAATCAGCCGCTGATGGCGATCCGGCAATACGCCGACAATGGCACGGCCTTTCTGGCGCAGGGCAAGCCTGAAAAGGCCCGCGAAAACCTGGGGCGTATCTCGGACATGGCTGCCCGTATGGCGCGCATTATCAAGAACTTGCGAGCCTTTGCCCGCAATGAGAGCGAGCCGATGGGCAAGGTCGATCTGGTTCAGGTGCTCAATACGGCCGTCGAACTGACTGACGGTCGGTTGCGCTCGGACGGGGTCACGTTGATCTGGCAGCCGCCCAATGCACCTGTCTTTGCCTGGGGCGGAGAGGTGCGGCTGGTGCAGGTCTTCGTCAATCTGATCACCAATGCCGCCGACGCGATGACCGGTCGGGAAACCCGAAGCCTGACGATCACGCTGACCCGTGGCGAGCGGTTGATGGTCGCGGTGCGCGATACCGGCCCGGGCATTCAGGATCCCGATCGCGTTTTTGAGCCGTTCTACACAACCAAAACCGTTGGCACATCCGAGGGAATGGGCCTTGGCCTTTCGATCTCATACGGTCTGGTCCAGAGTTTCGGAGGAGAGATACGCGGCGCGAACATGCCCGACGGAGCAGAATTCACCGTCGAGTTGGAACCATTTGAGAAGGAAGCCGCGGCATGATCCGAACGGTTCTATTGGTCGATGATGACGCCGCCGTGCGCGAGGCGCTGGCCCAGACTCTGGAACTTGCGGACTATTCCGTAATTCCCGCTGGATCGTTTGTGGCTGCCAAAGACCATATCCGGGAAGATTTCCCAGGTGTGATTGTCTCGGATATTCGGATGCCGGGGCGGGATGGGTTTCATCTTCTGTCCTATGCCCGCGAGGTCGACTCGGAGTTGCCGGTCGTTCTGCTGACCGGCGAAGGCGACATACCGATGGCGGTGCAGGCTATGGGGCAGGGCGCGTTCGACTTTCTTGAGAAGCCCTGCGCCGCCGCCGATCTGCTTGCGGTTCTGAGCCGTGCATTTGCCGCGCGCAGTCAGGTATTGGACCACCGGGCAGCCAAGCGCGAACTGGAGAAGGGCGATCCTGCGGCCCGCTTGTTGTTCGGTTTGTCACCGCAGGCTGATGCATTGCGGAACAGGGTGCGCAGCGTTGCCCCAACTCAGGCCGAAGTTCTGGTCACCGGACCGCCCGGCAGCGGTATTTCGAAAGTCGCGGAAGTCATCCATTTGATGTCACCCCGCGCGCAGGGGCCGTTCGTTAAGCGCCCGGCGTCAGGTCTGGGAGCGGATGCCCTGCAGGCGATATGCAAGGATGCGGCAGCCGGATCGTTGTTTCTGGATGAAGTCTCGGCCATGCCCGAGTCGACGCAATATGCGGCCCTGGAGATGATCGAAAACGGGCCCGGGGTCCGCATCATCGCCGGAACAACCGCGGATCTGGCCGAGATGGCGGCCGAGGGTCGTTTCAACGCAGATTTGTTCTATCGGTTGGACGTGATGCGGGTGCGCGTACCGTCTTTGGCCGAACGCCCCGAGGACATCCCGGTGATCTTTCGCCACTACGTCGCCCAGGCGGCCGAGCAGGCCGGGATCGCGGTACCTGATGTCTCGTCCGAACACTTGGCGTCATTGATGGCACGGGACTGGCCCGGCAACGCGCGTTCACTGATGTCAGCTGCGATGCGTTTTGTTCTGGGGATGCCCGAGGATGTTGCCGCCGCGGCCGATCTTGGGCTGAACGAACAGATGGCGCGCGTTGAGCGCTCGTTGCTGATTGCGGCCTTGGGTCGTCACAACGGAAGGGCGTCGGATGCGGCCAAGTCCCTGAAACTGCCGCGCAAGACGTTCTACGACAAATTGGCCCGCTACGGCATACGCCCTGAAGACTATCGGCGCTGACGCGGAACGATTCGCCCGATGATTCGATGTATGTGCGGTTTTTCGCACACTCGCGCATTTGGGTGTGCGGTTTCCCGCACAAATGTCTGCGATAACAAAATGCTCATTGCGGATGTTCTATTTAAGCCAATGAAAAGTAATTAGAAAATCTGTATTCTGCCAGTCGTTCTCGAATTGTTGAACGGTGTCCTTTGATTCGTTTCACTCTTGCGCATCCGGCATCCGCATGGATGTCAAAGGAAGTTTCTTTGGAAGTCTGGGAGGAAAAGACAGATGAAATTCCTGGCAACAGCCGCCACCGCGCTTGCGCTTTCCGTTACCGCAACAGCGGGCTTCGCTGCCTGCGACGATGGCGAGATCGTCGTCAAGTTCGCGCATGTGACGAACACCGACAAGCACCCCAAGGGCATCGCCGCATCGCTGCTCGAGCAGCGCGTGAATGACGAGATGAACGGCGTCATGTGCATGGAGGTCTATCCGAACTCGACCTTGTACAACGACGACAAGGTTCTCGAGGCGATGCTGCAGGGCGACGTGCAACTGGCCGCCCCGTCGCTGTCGAAGTTCGAGAAGTTCACCAAGCAGTTCCGTCTGTTCGACCTGCCGTTCATGTTCAAGAACATCGACGCGGTTGATGCGTTCCAGGCCTCGGCGGATGGCCAGGCAATGAAGGATAGCATGCAGCGCCGCGGCCTGCAGGGTCTGGCGTTCTGGCACAACGGCATGAAGCAGATGTCGGCCAACAAGCCGCTGATCGATCCTTCGGACGCCAACGGACTGAAATTCCGCGTTCAGTCTTCGGACGTGCTGGTTGCGCAGATGGAAGCCATCGGCGGCAGCCCGCAGAAAATGGCCTTCTCGGAAGTCTATGGTGCTCTGCAGCAGGGCGTTGTGGACGGTCAGGAGAACACCTGGTCGAACATCTACGGCAAGAAGTTCTTCGAAGTTCAGGATGGCATCACCGAAACCAACCACGGCATCATCGACTATCTGGTCGTGACTTCGGTCGACTGGCTGGACAGCCTGGATCCGGAGGTGCGCGAGCAGTTCCTGACGATCCTGGCCGAGGTGACCGAAGAGCGCAACAAAGAGGCGTTTGCGGTTAACGAAAAGGCCAAGCAGGCCATCATCGACGCGGGCGGAACGATCCGCGAGCTGACACCCGAGCAGCGTCAGGCCTGGGTCGACGCGATGAAGCCGGTTTGGGACAAGTTCTCCGGTGACGTCGGTCAGGACAAGATCGACGCCGCTCAGGCGATCAACGCCGGGTTCTGATCCGACACGCAGGTGTGCTCCGACGGTCGCAAGCCCGCCGGAGCACATACCAGGTGGGCCCAATCGCGCCCGCCACCTCGATAAATCAACAAAAATGGGGACAGAAAGATGTCTGGTGCGAAAACCGGCCCCGGTGGGCTGGTCGACCGAATCGAAGAAACCCTGATCGCGTTGCTTCTTGGCCTGATGACGGCCGTGACCTTTGCCAACGTGATTGCGCGTTTCGTCTTCAACTCCAACATCCTTTGGGCGCTAGAGCTGACCGTATTCACCTTCGGATGGCTGGTATTGCTGGGGGCGTCCTACGCCGTCAAGAAGCACGCGCATTTGGGGGTGGATGCCATCCTGAACATGCTGCCACCAGCACCGCGCAGGGTACTGGCACTGATCGCGGTGGGGTGCTGCCTCGTATTCTCGCTGCTGCTGCTGAAAGGGTCCTACGATTACTGGGCGGTCTTTGCCGACCTGCCTCCGACCTCTGGACGCTGGTTCCCCACGGGCTTTGATTTTGACGCTCGTAGTCAGAGCTTCTACGAGGTGGACGACATCCCCATGGTCGCGCCGCTTCGGTTCCTCGAAGACCTCATCAACTATGGCGAGTACTACGAGAAGCTGCCCAAGGTCGTGCCGTATTTCGTTCTGCCGCTGTCGATGCTGCTGCTGGTGATCCGCTTTGCCCAGGCAGGGCTGCAGATCCTGCGCGGTGAGGCCGACCGTATTGTCGCAAGCCACGAGGTTGAGGACGAGATCGAAGAAGTCC
Organism: Ruegeria sp. CH5; assembly: GCF_056537025.1. Lineage (NCBI taxonomy): Bacteria > Pseudomonadati > Pseudomonadota > Alphaproteobacteria > Rhodobacterales > Roseobacteraceae > Ruegeria > Ruegeria sp. CH5. The sequence continues at coordinate 371,682 of NZ_JBQFQT010000001.1, forward strand.
GGGCCCTTCAGGGAGAACACGACTGATGGATGTAGTACTACTTTTTGCCATGGTCGTGGGCCTGCTGCTGATCGGCGTTCCGATCGCGGTCGCCCTAGGGCTGAGCTCGACCCTGTTTCTTCTGATCTACTCGGACAGCTCGCTGGCTTCGGTTGCCGGGACCCTGTTCGAGGCGTTCGAGGGCCACTTTACCCTGCTGGCCATCCCGTTCTTCATCCTTGCATCGTCCTTCATGACGACCGGAGGGGTGGCACGGCGGATCATTCGGTTCTCGATCGCCTGCGTTGGTCACCTGCCTGGCGGTCTGGCAATCGCGGGCGTGTTCGCATGTATGCTGTTCGCCGCGCTGTCAGGATCGTCCCCGGCCACCGTTGTTGCGATCGGTTCGATCGTGATCGCCGGTATGCGGCAGGTCGGCTATTCCAAGGAATTCGCAGCTGGCGTGATCTGTAACGCCGGTACGCTGGGTATCCTGATCCCGCCGTCGATCGTTATGGTTGTCTACGCGGCCGCGGTCGAAGTCTCGGTCGGCAGGATGTTCCTGGCCGGTGTCATTCCGGGGCTCATGGCCGGGTTCATGCTGATGGTCACAATCTATGTGATGGCCAAGGTCAAGAACCTGCCGAAAGGTGATTGGAAAGGCTGGGGCGAGATATTTGCGTCGGCACGCGAGGCCGGTTGGGGTCTGTTCCTGATCGTCATCATCCTGGGCGGCATCTACGGCGGTATCTTCACGCCGACCGAAGCAGCGGCGGTCGCGGCTGTATACGCCTTCTTCATTGCCAGCTTCGTCTACAAGGACATGGGGCCACTCAGCACCCAGGATGGTGAGCAAAACCTCTCGCTTGCGAAAAAGCCGCTGGCGCTGATCACGGCCTTTTTCCACCCCGACACCAAACATACGCTGTTTGAGGCTGGCAAGCTGACGGTCACCCTGCTTTTCGTCATCGCCAACGCGCTGATCCTCAAGCATGTTCTGACCGATGAGCAGGTGCCGCAACATATTGCCGGCGCGATGCTGTCGGCGGGTTTGGGGCCGATCACTTTTCTGATCGTGGTCAACGTGATCCTTCTGATCGGCGGTCAGTTCATGGAGCCCTCGGGCCTGCTGGTTATCGTGGCGCCGCTGGTGTTTCCGATTGCCATCGAACTGGGCATCGACCCGATCCATCTGGGCATCATCATGGTGGTGAACATGGAAATCGGGATGATCACGCCTCCGGTCGGTCTGAACCTGTTCGTTACGTCGGGCGTCGCGGGAATGCCGATGATGGCCGTCGTGCGCGCGGCACTGCCGTTCCTGGCCGTTCTGTTCGTCTTCTTGATCATGATCACGTATATCCCGTGGCTGTCGACGGTGTTGCCGAATACCTTCATGGGCCCCGAGATCATTACGAACTAGACCATTGCGTTCGATCCGAACCGGGCTACCGGTTCGGATCACTTTTGCGCGGCCGGCTGGCATCTGACGGGCCGCTACGCTGAATGGCCGGGCTTGAACTCACCACCGGTTCTTCCCACATACTGACCGAGGACGACCTCCCCACCATGGGTGATCATTCGGGACGACCCGAAGCTGATAGAGGTGTCCCGATGTCCTGGATCTTTCTTCTTTTTGCCGGTTTGCTGGAAATCGTCTGGGCAGTTGCCATGAAGCAGTCTGCTGGGTTCACGCGGCTCTGGCCGACCGTTGTCATGGGGGGCGCGATGGCCGGTTCGTTCGGTTTGCTGGCCCTGGCCATGCGTTCCTTGCCACTGGGAACCGCCTACGTGCTGTGGACGGGTATTGGCGCGGTCGGTGCGTTCTTGGTTGGTGTGATGTTTCTGGGCGAGGCACTGACCCCGCTGCGTGTCATCGCAGCGACGCTGATCGTGTCCGGCATGGTCGCAATGAAACTTGCGTGACCGGCCCGTTGTTGACGCAGGCACCCGCGGTGGGCAGGCTGGAACCATCCTGACCACCGCAACCAACGAGTGCCGCAACATGCTGACCGATGACGACAAGCGCCTGATGCGCGTTGCCTACCAAGAAGCCAAAGCCGGTTTCAATGAGGGCGGTTGCCCGATCGGATCTGTATTGGCTCGGAACGGCACGATCATCTCGCGGGGCCGAAACCAAAGGGTTCAGCAGGGGGATCCGATCGCCCATGGCGAGATGGATGCACTGCGCAAGGCAGGCCGGCAGAAGACGTACCGAGATACCGTTCTGTATACCACCCTGTCTCCGTGCATGATGTGCGCCGGAACGATCGTTCAGTTCGGCATCCCACGCGTGGTCATCGGTGACACGGAAAACTTCGGCGGCAACGAAGACTTCCTGCGCGATCATGGGCTCGAGGTTGTTTTGGCCGAAGACCCGGACTGCATTGCCCTGATGTGCAGGTTCGTGACCGAACAGCCTGAGCTTTGGGCCGAGGACATCGCGGACTGAGTGTGCGTGGACCGGTCAGGCCTGTTCCAGCGCTGAAATGATGCCCGAGAAATCGCGTGCCTTCAGGCTTGCACCGCCGACCAGCGCGCCGTCCACGTTTGACACTCCGAAAATCTCCGCCGCGTTGTCCGGCTTGACCGAACCGCCATAGAGCAAACGAACCGACCGGCCGACACCTTCGCCAAATCGCCGTTCAAGTCTGGCGCGAATGAAATCGTGGACTTCTCCGATTTCTTCCAAGGTGGGAACCTTGCCGGTGCCGATGGCCCAGATCGGTTCATAAGCCACGACGAGGTTCTCTCCGGTAGCAAGATCCGGGATCGATCCGGACAACTGTCCGCCAATGATATCGAGCGTATTGGCCGCTTCGCGCTGTTCAAGGCTTTCGCCGACGCAGATGATTGCGGTCAGGCCCGCGTTCATGGCTGCCCGGGCCTTGGCGCGGATATCGTCGTCTTTCTCGCCGTGGTCTTCTCGCCGTTCCGAATGCCCGACGATTACGCTGGTCGCGCCGGCGTCTTTCAGCATCTCGGCGCTCAGATCACCCGTATGGGCGCCCGAAACTTCGGCGTGGCAATCCTGTCCGCCGATGGCGACGCCCGAGCCTTGCACGGCTTGTGCGGCCCGGTGGATCAGAGTTGCCGGAGGGCAGATCAGAATATCGACCGTCGGAGAAGGGTGCGTCGCAGTCAGCGTGTCCAACTCGGAAAGAGCAGCCCCGGTTCCGTTCATTTTCCAGTTTCCGGCTGCCAGTCTGCGTCGCATAGCGGGGTCTCCGTGATCTTTCGTGCGTTTCTATCCAGTTAGCACCCGGATCAAGGTCTGACAATTGCGCTTGGGTGGCTGCGCGCGAGCGAGTCGCGCGACGGATCGATCTGGGTGGACTCAAACGGACGGTGCAGGCGGCAATTCACCTGCCCACAAACGTTGCAGGCTTTAGGTGACTCAGCGCTGTTCGGCCAGGTTTTCGTCGAACTTGATCGACTCGCCGCAGCCACAGGCATCGACGACATTGGGATTCTTGAACTTGAACCCGGATTCCAGCAGCGAGACCTCGTAGTCGATCTCGGTTCCGAACAGAAACATCTGAGCCATCGGAGCGATCATGACCCGCGCCCCATCCTGTTCGACCACTTCGTCATGCGGATCCGGCTGATCGACATACTCCATGGTATATTCCATACCGGCGCAGCCACCTTTCTTGACGCCAATCCGCAGACCGGCATGGCCGCCCGACGTCATCAGGCGGAGGATCTGCTCTGCAGCTTTGGGCGTCATCGTCACGGCCTGTTTGCCGGGAATGCCGAACATCGTCGTCTCCATTTTCGCGCGTTATACCTAATCTAAGGCCCCGAGGGCCCGGGCTCAAGAGAGCGCAGAGCCACAAGTTTGCTCATCGCCGGTTTTGACCGTACCGTACGGGCAGAGGGCAGGGTTTGCCGATGAGATCGAATTGACAGCAGAACAAGGTGGGTTTCGATGATGTTGCGGATTTCAAATAAGATTGGCTTGTGCCGGCAGGTTGCGTTTCTGGCTCTTCTGGTGGCCGGCAGTGCCGTTCATGCAGCGGGCGATCACAAGCGGCACCCGGTGAATTGCTCGACCGCCGAAGGCGACCTGCGTGCAATTGCGGCGGAAAAGAAACACGCCGAGGATCAGCAGGCGGAAAGTGTGGTCGCGATCACGCCGGCCGGGGCGCTGCTTGGATTGATCTCTGGAACAGAACAGAAGCGGTTGCAGATGCTGTCGGGTGACTATGTCAAGAAGCTGGACGACCGCGCCGCCGAGATCAAAGCGCAGTGCAACGTGAAGTGAGTGCACCTCAGCGAGTAAAATAGGGCCGCTCTCGGGCAAGAGCGGCCCAGTATTGCGGAGCCTCGGCAGGGGGGGCGGTAGACGCTCCAACGTGGTCGCCATTGACTGCTGGGGCGATATTTGAGTTGCCGAGTTCCTCTGACGGGTCCGACTGCGAAGCCCGCGTTGTACTTGTTACGCAGCAACGTAACGGTTCGACGACCGATCCGTGACAGCTGGGTTTCAGGTTTGTGACAATTCCCGTGCGTTCAGTGCGGCAGGCCCTTACATGAAGCCAAGTTCCAGCCGGGCTTCGTCGGACATCATCTCCATGCCCCAGGGTGGTTCCCAGGTCAGTTCGACATCCACCTCCTTAACTCCGGCAACAGGCTCGATGGCCTCGACGATCCAGCCTGGCATATCACCGGCCACCGGGCAGCCCGGAGCGGTCAGGGTCATGATGACTTTGACTGCGTTGTCGCTGCTGATGTCGATCGTGTAGATCAGTCCAAGGTCATAGATATTGACCGGAATTTCAGGATCATAGACAGTCCTGCAGGCCTCGACCACGGATTCGTACAGAGGGTGCTCAACGGTCGAAGGCGCAATCAGGGGCGTGCCTTCAAGCTGTTCGCTGGGGTGGGTCATGAATGCCTCGGGTTGTTACCTGAGCAATTATATAGGGAAAGCTGAAGGCAGCGTCCAGAGGGGGTAGGGCGCCCCGCTACAGGGCGCCGCACCGCTCAGTCGTTGATGTCATGGTCAAACGTCCTGACTTGCCCATGTGGCAGCGCGAACATGCGCCGCAGAACGAGCCATGCGATCAACGACAAGGTGGCGAAGATCAAAAGCAGGACGGGCAGGTTCGGCGCCAAGCCGGGGATGACCAGAAGGATGCCGGTGATAGCCGCGCCGATAGCGAAGCCAAGGAAGATGAAACCCGGCAAGGCCACTTCCAGAATGCCCAGCGCCAGTGCGGCTGCCAGCCATACCCACCATGTCAGCCAGAACGGATCTGCCATCATTTGCCTCCCTTGAGCATTTTGAAGGCATCGCCAAACGCTTCAAGCGCATTTGCGGGCACGACGATCGTCTGGCTGCCTCCGCTTTTGCCCATCGCATTCAATGCCTCAACTTGTTTCAGCGCAACTTGATACTGGGCGGCTTCGATCCCGTTGTCTTGGATGGCTTTTGCGACGACGCCAGTTGCATATGCTTCAGCATCCGCCTGAACGCGACGCGCCTTGGCGGCCTGTTCCGCCGCGTACAGCTCGGCGTCGGCCTGGAGTTCGACCGCGCGTTTCTGGCCCTCGGCTTCGGTTACCTGAGCGCGACGTGCGCGTTCGGCATTCAACTGCTGAAGCATGGCGTCGCGGGTCGCCTGATCCAGGTTCACGTCCAGAATTTCGGCGCGGGTTACCTCGATCCCCCAGTCGTCAACCGCGGTTTCGACGCTTTCTTGAATCCGTTCAATCAGTTGCGCGCGATTTGACTGAACCTCGTCCAGGTCCATTTTGCCGATTTCGGCCCGCACGATACCAGCAACGGTCGTTGCGATGGCGCCGTCGACGTCGCGAATGCGGTAGACGGTCTTTTCCGGCTCGAGGATACGGTAGAAGACCGATGTATCGATCTGCACCAACACATTGTCTTTGGTGATCGCGTCCTGCGTCGCATTGGGCAGCTGACGTTCCAAGATGGATATCTTGTGGCGCGCAACGTCAAGAAAAGGAACGATAAAGTTGATCCCGGGCCCCAGCACAGAGTGGAGGCGTCCAAACCGTTCGACCACATATTTCTCGGATTGTGGAACGATCTTGATACCCTTGAGAATGATGACGACGACCAAAGCCGCCCCAAGCAGGTAGATGATGTTCGATGATAGCAGTCCGATGATCTGGTCTTCGGTCATTTCTGTCCTCATTTTTTGTGTACAATGGTATACACTTGGGGATTGAAGGGCTGAATTTCAACTCAGCTATGAAATGAACCGAACAGGATATCCATGCAAGGTAATTGGGACAAAGCACGGAGATTTCGGGTTGTGGCTGCTTTGCATCCGCCGTTGATTGCGCTATCGGGGCGAAATGAAACTGATTATAGACACAGACCCCGGCATCGACGATGCCATGGCGATCGCCTACGCCGCCGCCGCTCCGGAAATTGACCTGATCGGCCTGACTACGGTTTTCGGCAATACGCATGTCCAGCAGTCCAGCCGGAACGCGCGGTTTCTGGCTCACAAGCTTGGGCTGGACATACCTGTAGCGCAGGGCGCAGCGTTTCCATGGGAAGCTGATGCGCACACGCCCTCTCGGCACGTGCATGGGGATGAGGGTTTTGGCGATGTAATCGACGTGCCCGAGATCGGCGCGAACCACGACCTGAGCGCAGCCGAGTTTCTGGTCGAGATGGCCCGGCGCTACAAGAAGGACCTAACGGTGTGCGCGGTTGGGCCGCTGACCAACATTGCCAATGCGATGCGTCTGGATCCGGATTTCGCTGAGAACATCGGCCAATTGGTCATCATGGGCGGAGCAGTCTTCTGTCCTGGCAACATCACCGAACACGCCGAGGCGAATATCTATCACGATGTCAAAGCTGCAGACGAGGTGTTTGCCCAGCCCGCTCCGACGGTTCTGGTGGGTCTGGATGTGACCCTGAGAACGCTCTATCGCGCGGCTGATTTCGGGGAACTGGCGCGACGCGCGCCTGAAATCGGTGGATTTCTGAACGATATCTCTCAGTTCTATCTGAATTTCTACCGCGATGTCGCCGGGTTGGATGGCTGCGGTCTGCATGACTCGACCGCAGTCATCGCCTGTTCGCACCGTGCGATGTTCGAAATTCAAGAAACAGGTTTGAAAGTGGTAACCGAAGGGCCCGAGGTTGGGGCAACCCGGCCGGACCCGTCTCGCCCACCATTGCAGGTGTGTTGTGACGTCGTTGGTCAGCAGGTGGTGGACCTGTTCACGCAAAGGGTTGCCAGCTTGCCCTGACGGGTTGCAATGGCCGGGCAGATCGGGCAAATCCTGCCCGGTTCAGCGACCCGAGGCGATGACATGACCCAGCGTTTCTCATTCGAATTGAAGGCCACCGACGGCAAGGCTCGCACCGGCGTTATCCACACGCCGCGGGGCGAGGTGCGCACGCCTGCCTTCATGCCCGTGGGCACCGCCGCGACGGTCAAGGCGATGATGCCCGAAAGCGTGCGTGCGACCGGGGCGGACATCCTGTTGGGCAACACCTATCACCTGATGCTGCGGCCCACGGCCGAACGGATCGACCGTCTGGGCGGGCTGCACAAATTCATGAACTGGGAGCGCCCGATCCTGACCGACTCGGGCGGGTTTCAGGTGATGTCCCTGGCGGGTCTGCGCAAGCTGACCGAAAAGGGCGTGACCTTCAAATCGCATATCGACGGGTCCAAACACGAGCTGACACCCGAGCGGTCGATGGAGATCCAGCGTTTGCTGGGATCGGACATCGTGATGTGTTTCGACGAATGTCCTGCCTTGCCTGCCGACCGCGATCGGATCGCCGAGTCGATGCGCCTGTCGATGCGGTGGGCCGAACGGTCCCGCGAGGCCTTTGGCGATCGGCCCGGCCATGCGCTGTTCGGGATCATGCAGGGCGGGTTGGAGCGCGACCTGCGCGAGGAAAGCGCCGAGGCGCTGAAGGCCATCGGGTTCGAGGGATATTCCGTTGGTGGACTCGCGGTGGGCGAGGGGCAGGAGGCCATGTTCGACTGTCTGGATTATGCGCCCGATTTCCTGCCAACCGACAAGCCGCGCTATCTGATGGGCGTGGGCAAGCCCGACGACATCGTGGGCGCGGTGGCGCGCGGGATCGACATGATGGATTGCGTGCTGCCGTCGCGCTCGGGACGGACGGGGCAGGTGTTCACCCGCCGCGGGGTCGTGAACATCAAGAACGCCCGCCACGCCGACGATCCGCGTCCGCTGGACGAACAGTGCACGTGCCCAGCCTGCTCGAATTACTCGCGCGCCTACCTGCACCATGTATTCCGGGCCAACGAAATGATTTCGGGCATGCTGCTGACCTGGCACAATCTGCATTATTTCCAAGAGATCATGCAGTGCATGCGGGACGCCATCGCCGCCGGTGCATTCGAGGTCTGGCAGGCCGAGTTCCATGCGCAGCGGGCGCTGGGTGATATCGAGCCGCTCTAACGGGCGTGTTGGGCGACCCAAGTCAAAATCAGTGGATATGTTGCCGCGATGCCTTGCAGTCGGGGAAACCTCGGGCCATTCTGATTTGTACAGGTAAGGCGACGAGGTTGAAATGGGGCGGTCCGCGCCCCACCTTTATCGTCCGAGAAAGGAGATGGCCGACGGCTGCCTGAAACAGGGGTCAGTGCCATCTTGCCAATGATAAGGATAGAGCATGCAAGAGCCTCTTAATTCCTCATACCCCGTTCTGCCGCTGCGCGACATTGTCGTGTTTCCGCACATGATCGTCCCGCTGTTCGTGGGGCGTGAAAAGTCGGTGCGCGCGCTGGAAGAGGTGATGCAGGATGACAAGCAAATTCTGCTGTCCAGTCAAGTTGACCCTTCCGTCGACGACCCGACCCAGGACGGTATCTACCGCAGCGGCGTTCTGGCAAATGTCCTGCAGCTGCTCAAGCTGCCCGATGGCACGGTCAAAGTGCTGGTCGAAGGGCAGGCACGCGTCAAGATTTCGGAGTTCATTGAGAATGAAGAGTTCTTTGAGGCCCGCGCCGAATACCTGACCGAGATCCCCGGCGACGTTACGACGACGCAGGCGCTTTTGCGCACTGTCGCCGATGAGTTCGAGCGGTACGCCAAGGTTCGCAAGAACATCCCGGAAGAAGCCCTGACTGCAGTCAGCGAGACAACCGATCCGGCGAAACTGGCCGATTTGGTTTCGGGTCACCTTGGCATCGAGGTCGAACAGAAGCAGGACCTGCTGGAAACGCTCAGCATCAGCGAGCGTCTGGAAAAGGTCTATGGCCTGATGCAGGGCGAGATGTCGGTTCTTCAGGTCGAGAAGAAGATCAAGACCCGCGTCAAGTCGCAGATGGAGAAGACCCAGCGCGAATACTATCTGAATGAGCAGATGAAGGCCATTCAGAAGGAGCTGGGCGATGGTGAGGACGGCGCGAACGAGATCGCCGAGCTGGAAGCCAAGATCGCCGAGACCAAGCTTTCGAAAGAAGCCCGCGAAAAGGCGGAAGGCGAGCTGAAAAAGCTCAAGAACATGTCGCCGATGTCGGCCGAAGCGACAGTGGTGCGCAACTATCTGGATTGGATCCTGTCGCTGCCTTGGGGCACCAAGTCTCGGGTCAAGAAAGACCTTGGCCGGGCGCAGCAGATCCTCGATGCCGATCACTATGGCCTCGAAAAGGTCAAGGAACGGATCGTCGAGTATCTGGCGGTTCAGCAGCGCTCGAAGAAGTTGAAAGGCCCGATCATGTGCCTTGTCGGCCCTCCGGGCGTGGGCAAGACCTCGCTTGGGAAGTCGGTCGCCAAGGCCACGGGGCGCGAGTTCATCCGCATCTCGTTGGGTGGGGTGCGCGATGAATCCGAGATCCGCGGCCACCGCCGGACCTATATCGGCTCGATGCCCGGCAAGATCATCCAAGCGCTGAAAAAGGCGAAAACCACGAACCCGCTGATCTTGCTCGATGAAATCGACAAGATGGGGCAGGATTTCCGTGGTGATCCGGCTTCGGCCATGCTCGAGGTGCTGGACCCGGAACAGAACAGCACGTTCATGGACCACTATCTTGAGGTCGAATACGACCTGTCCAACGTGATGTTCCTGACCACGTCCAACAGCTACAACATGCCTGGGCCGCTTCTGGACCGGATGGAGATCATTCCGCTGGCCGGCTACACCGAGGACGAAAAGCGCGAGATCGCAAAGCAGCATCTGATCTCCAAGCAGGTGAAGAACCACGGGCTGAAAGCCAAAGAGTTCGAACTGACCGATGAGGCGCTGACCGCGATCATCCGCACCTATACCCGCGAGGCCGGTGTGCGGAATCTTGAGCGCGAGATTGCCAAGGTGGCGCGCAAATCGTTGACCCGGATCATCAAGAACGAGACCGACCGGGTTGTCGTGACGGCTGAGAACCTGCACGAATTCCTGGGTGTGCCCAAGTTCCGTTACGGTTTGGCTGAACAGGATGATCAGGTCGGCGTTGTGACCGGTCTGGCCTGGACCTCGGTCGGTGGCGACCTGCTGCATATCGAGGCGTTGAAGCTGCCAGGCAAGGGTCGGATGAAGACCACAGGCAAGCTGGGCGATGTGATGAAGGAATCCATCGACGCGGCTTCGTCTTATGTGCGGTCGATTTCGCCTCAGATCGGGGTCAAACCGCCGCAGTTCGACAAGATCGACATCCACGTGCACGTGCCTGACGGCGCGACGCCCAAGGATGGACCCAGCGCCGGCCTGGCGATGGTGACTTCGATCGTGTCGGTTCTGACCGGTATCCCGGTCCGCAAGGACATCGCCATGACGGGCGAAGTTTCGCTGCGTGGCAACGCCATGCCGATCGGCGGGTTGAAGGAGAAACTGCTCGCGGCTCTGCGGGGTGGCATCAAGACGGTGCTTATTCCGGAAGAGAACGAGAAGGATTTGGCCGACATCCCCGAAAACGTGAAGGAAGGGCTGGAGATCATCCCGGTCAAGCACGTGTCCGAAGTTCTTGAGCGCGCCTTGGTGCGCAAACCTGAGCCGATCGAATGGGATGAGGCCGCCGAAGAAGCCGCAGCCGCAGCGGCCAAGGCTTCGGATAACAGCGGACCTTCAGCCACGGCGCACTGATCTGAAAACAACGAGAAGGGCGGGGAATAATCCCCGCCCTTTCTGATTCAAAGCCCGATTACAGGTTTTGATGGGTCCAGAACTTCTTCCTCGGCTATGTAGCGCTGGAATTTCTCAGGGGGCAGGGCGGACCGGACTGCGATCCAGAAAATGGTCGATGACAGCAGGGTGCACAACAAGATGTCCCACCCGAACGGGATCAGGTGCAGCGCGCCGTCTCCGAATTGACCAAGAAACGAGATCAACCCAAGTCCGGCCAGATAGGGCGCGAGCCACAAGGCCTGTTTGAGATCCATCTGTTCCAGGCGCCCCCGAAACCGCACCAAAAGCAGGAGCAGTCCGATCAGAAGGGTGATGCCCAGGCGCCAGACCGTATCCCAGCCGCTCCAGTAGACGATCAGAGTTGCAATCGCAAAGGCCAGCATTCCGACAAAACCAACCGCTGGAACGCGGATCGAGCGGGGCCTGTCTGGCAGTAGGCTGCGCAGGCATACAACGGCGATGGGGCCCACGGCGAAGGACAGGACGATCGCTGCCCCGTTCAGGGCGATCACTGTCTCAAAGGGAATGGTCAAAAGGAAAAGAGTGCCAATCACGAAGTTGAGCACCAGCGCCCAGATGGGCACGCCAAATGCCGACAGGTGTTGGATGCGCGCAGGCAGAAACCCGTTCTGCGACAGGGCCATCGCAATACGAGCGTTCGAACCGGTGGCCACGAGGGCGTTTCCGAACGGCCCGATCACCGAGCCGACGTTGAGGATGCTGATGAACCATAATATCCCGACGGACATTATGACCCCGTCCAAAGGGCCCTCTCCGGCAAAACTGAGCTTGGCCCAGCCCTGCACCAGCATCTGAGGGTCGAGCGAGCCGATGAAAGCGATCTGGAGGCCCAGATAGATTGCCGCACACATGATGATCGACAATACAAGCGCCGCCGGAATGTCGAATTTCGGGTTTCGCACCTCGCCTGCCATGTCGACCACATGCCTGAACCCGATGAACGAAAAGATTACCCCACCTGTCGAAACGGCGGCCATTATTCCCTTGAGCCCATACGGTGCGAACCCCTCGGGCTGCGTGAAGTTCTCGGCATTGAAACGTGAAACGATCAGCACCACGGACAACAGGATTGGAATGGCCACTTTTGCGCTTGTTATCATTGTGTTGACACGCGCAAAGAACTTTACGCCCAGCATGTTAATCACGACGAAGAACACCATGAATGCCAAGGCCACAGCCTGTCCGGGCGCGGTCAGGTCACCAGATGGCGCATGCAGCCAGCGTGCATAGGGTGCGAGGTAGGACAGCATTGCCTCGACCTCGATCGGAGCGGTCGTGTTGTACCCGATCCAGGCAGTCCAACCCATCGTCATGGCGACGATATTGCCGTGTGAAAACTGCGGGACCCGAGCGATCCCTCCGGGGATCGGCAACATGGCAGAGATTTCGGCGAATGTGATGGCCAGAATGAACATCGCGACGGCCCCGATTGCCCAGGACAAAACCGCCGCGGGGCCTGCGTGCTGAACGGCCAGAAGCGGCCCAAACAGCCAGCCTGAGCCAATGATTCCTCCGACAGATATGAATGTCAGACCCACCAGGCCGATGTCGCGCTTTAATTCGGCCATGCATGTCCCTGATTGCCATGCCGGTGCTGCACCGACCCGAACTCAAGGATAGACGCCGAGTCTCATCCGTTTCAAGCGTTGAAAAAGAGAGAGAATGGTGGGTGATAAGAGATTTGAACTCCTGACATCTTCGATGTGAACGAAGCGCTCTACCACTGAGCTAATCACCCGTAGGGCGGCGTCTTACAGTGCTTTTTATCCGGCTGCAAGAGGGGAGATGGCTGGAGTTCTTAACCTCTTCAGGCATGAGGATATCCTGCGCCAAGCTGTGAAATCGACACGGTCATTCTGAGGCGCCGGCTCGTGTTGCAGGTAGTCGTTCCTACGAAAAGGCCCCGGAAATCCGGGGCCTTGTCCATTCGAGAATCGCGCCGTTTCTAGAGGATGAAGTCGTCCGCTGTCAGGTCAAGGAGGCCATTCAAGCGGATGACCATCTCGGGCGATTTGTCCCCGTCGGTGTCGATGAAGACCAGGGTCCTGTCCGAAGCCGTTCCGCGAGAATCGATCTGCTTGTAGTAGATCTCACCTTCATCCGCAGTCGAGAACGGCGTCGTTCCGTTGAAGGTGAAAGCATCATCGCCATCCAAAACCGTGCTGGCGTCAATTCCGCTGAGGTCAATCTTGTCCACGCCGACTTCGAAATCGGTGATGACATCCGCCGAGCCTGCGGATTTTGAGCTGTCCTTTATCGTGTTGAACACGAAGGTATCGGCATCGTCGCCACCGGTCAGGAAGTCTTTTCCGGTTCCTCCGGCCAAGATATCTTGACCGGTGCCGCCCAGCAGTTTGTCGGATCCTGTTCCGCCTGTCAGAGCGTCATTTCCTTGACCGCCTTCCAGTGTGTCCCTTCCTTCCAGGCCGTTGAGTGTGTCGTTTCCATCATTACCCTGCAAGATGTTGGCTTTTTTGGACCCGGTTATCTGGTCAGCTTGAGCGGTCCCGGAAACGTTTTCGATGCGTTGCAAAGTGTCAACGCCGTACCCGGTGTCCTGCGCCTCGATATTCGACAGATCAACAGTGGCCGCCCCGGTGCCGAGGAAGCGAATCCAGTCGCTGCCACCACCTCCGTCCAGAACATCGTTTCCGTCCGCGTCCTGCGCAAGGATGTTGTCCTTGCCGCCGCCGCCGAGAACCGTATCGGCACCGGTGTCACCGGACAACGTATCGTGGCCACCGCCGCCGCTGAGTGTATCTTCGCCCTCGGCGCCGTAGATGGTGTCGGAACCACCGCGACCCTGCAGGACGTTGCCAACCTCGTTTCCGAGGATGGCGTCCCCACCGTTGCCGCCAATCGCGTTCTCGATGACGACAGAATTGGCGATTGTAAACCCGCCACGAACGCCTTCGGCGGATGATATCGCGCCTCCGGCGTCGTCCCCCTCGAGGTCGGCGTCGTTCAGGTTGATCGTCACTGAACGCCCGACTCCGGCGGCCGAAAGTGTGTCGATTCCGCCAGCATCCCAAATTGAGGTCCAGGCCGTTCCGACCTTGTTCGATCCTTTGATCTTGTACACGTCGTTTTTGGTGTTGTGCTGCTGGGTGCCGTAGATCGCCTGCAGTGCTGCGATGTCCAACGCCATTGGCGAGGCAGTGCCGCCGATATCGTAGTAATGCAGGGGGAACATTTCGGGGTAACCCGAATTGTAGGACATGATCGTATAGACGCCCTGATTTTGTCCGTCCGTCCCGAAGTCGTCAAAGGGTTGGGTAACCCCGGGAAAGACCGAGGAAGAACCGCCGTCATCATGGGGGTGAGCTAACCCCATGCCATGTAGAATTTCATGCAGTACAGTCGCGAAGCCTTCACCGCCCTTACGCAAAGCAGCTTTGCTCCACAAAACGGTATCGTACGCAAACAGGCCAAACAGCGCATCCAAACCGAGTGAGCCGGACAGCAGAGGCGTATCGCCCGGCACTTGGTGAAACCCGATCGAACCTCCCAGGGTGTCTTGGGTCACCAAGCCATAAGTCAGGTTCACCTGGTTGATGGTGCCATTGGGCGCGAGAAAGTTTGTCTCGGTGAACTCAATGGGGATAATCGTTTCGATCAGGTCGAATGCTGCCCGAATTGCCGCCTTCATGTACTTTGCAAACGGTTGATCCCCAAGGGTGCCGTCATCAAAAGAATAGGTAAGCGTTCCAGCCGGGCCTCCGATATTGGTGCTGAGATCCCAGGATGTCCCCCAGATCAATCCGTCTACGTAGGTAAGCCCGGTCGGGTTGGCGCCCGGACTGGTTGTATTGGCAATCGACATAGAAAATTATCGCCTTCTTTGGTGTTCAACAGGTTTCAATATTTTTGGGGCCTCTAGCAGCCCCCTGTTTGCTGCGCGCGATCATGGTGGAGGGTATCGGAAAGTACCATGGAGGAATTCCCGGCCTCTGAATTCTTTCAGGGACTCTTCTCGCGTTGATGTGCCAGAAAGTAAATAGTTCCCAGATGGTTGTGGCTCGATTGGGTCAAGACTTCGGCAAAACCGTGTCGTCAAGTAAACGTCGGGGCAGTGAATAAGTCGGGTCTACACAGCGAGTGGGCTTTCCCCTTCGGTTCGAGCAAGGCTCCTGCGGGCAAACCGAAAAGTAATCTTCGAATTCGACAGCCTATGCGGGAGCGCAGTCTGGCAACCGCTATCCAGCACGCTGGCCAGTGGAAAGTCCGGCGAGTGCCGGTTCACGCAACGGTGCGCGCCGGAGCTATTCAAAAGGAGCATGCCAAACGCGCTCGCGAACAAATTTTCCAGTTCCTGCAAAAAACTTGAAAACGCCGCTTGACGATGCCCGGGCGTGGCCATAATACACCCCAACGTTCAGCAATGAACGGGCAGCGGGCGGTTGTAGCTCAGTTGGTTAGAGTACCGGCCTGTCACGCCGGGGGTCGCGGGTTCGAGCCCCGTCAACCGCGCCATCGCTGCCAGCCTTTGATCTGGGCAAACGGATCGACATAGACCCTAATGCGCGGTTGTAGCTCAGTTGGTTAGAGTACCGGCCTGTCACGCCGGGGGTCGCGGGTTCGAGCCCCGTCAACCGCGCCACTTCTCCTCAAAAGTCGTTGCGTTCCCTGTGGACACAGGGCTGCTTTTCTGGACAATCGGTCCCGGCAGGTAGCACGCAGTCGGGGTTTTCGATGGTCAGCTTGAACCGCGTCGTCATGGTTCGGGAAAGCAAGAAATGGATACGGAGTCTGGGGCCCGAGGCGCTGGACTGCGCCGAAATTTCGGGAAAATGGGGAACGCAATTCGGATTTCGCAGCCATACCCAGATCTGGCATCGTAAACACGATATCTGCAAAGGACCGCTGATGGATGAGCGCGCGGAGGTTCGGCAATTCGATCTGATACTGGCCAACCAGGTCTGGGAACATCTGGACCGGCCCTATGAAGCCAGTCTGAACGTGCTCGAAATGCTGCGGCCGGGAGGGTGGTTCTGGTTGGCCGTGCCGTTCTTCATCCCGTTCCATGCGGCTCCGAACGACTGTTCGCGTTGGTCGGCGCGGGGATTGCGCAACTTGCTGACCGAATGCGGCTTTGATCCGGAAGGTATACAGGCCGCGCAATGGGGCAACCGTCAGGCGGCTTTGCGGAACCTCGAACCGGTCTGGCCGCCCGTCTACGACCCTGAAACCGACAGTCTGGAAAACGACCCGGATTTTCCGATCTGTGCCTGGGCCATGGCACAAAAGAGCGAAGACGGGTGAGCCAAGCGGAGAAAATCTGCTCGTTCACACTTTGTTCTAACTTTTCGGTTGGAGACTCAGCGTCGCTCGCCTATCTCTAGGACACTTGTGTGTTGGGGGCCTGAATGGCTGAGCTGAAGAATATCGAGGTGCGCGGCGCGCGCGAGCACAACCTGAAAAACATTGACGTGGACATTCCGCGCGATCAGCTGGTTGTCATCACGGGTCTGTCCGGGTCAGGAAAGTCGTCCTTGGCCTTCGATACGATCTATGCCGAGGGCCAGCGCCGCTATGTCGAAAGCCTTTCGGCCTATGCGCGCCAGTTTCTGGACATGATGGAAAAGCCCGATGTTGATCACATTAGCGGCCTGTCCCCGGCGATCTCGATCGAGCAGAAGACCACGTCGAAAAACCCACGCTCGACCGTGGGAACGGTGACCGAGATCTATGACTATCTGCGCCTGCTGTTCGCGCGCGCAGGCACGCCCTACAGCCCTGCCACCGGTTTGCCGATCGAAGCCCAGCAGGTTCAGGACATGGTCGATCGGATCATGGCGATGGAGGAGGGCACCCGAGGCTATCTGCTGGCGCCCATCGTTCGCGACCGCAAGGGTGAGTACAAGAAAGAGTTTCTGGAACTGCGCAAGCAAGGGTTCCAGCGCGTCAAGGTCGATGGCCAGTTCTACGAACTGGACGAGCCGCCGACGCTGGACAAGAAGTTCCGCCATGACATCGACGTGGTTGTTGACCGGATCGTCGTGCGCGAGGGGATGGAGACCCGCCTGGCCGACAGCCTGCGCACCGCGCTGGACCTGGCCGATGGCATCGCGATACTGGAGACCGCCCCGCGCGAGGGCGAGCCCGAGCGCATCACGTTCTCCGAGAATTTTGCCTGTCCGGTCAGTGGGTTCACCATCCCCGAGATCGAGCCGCGCCTGTTTTCGTTCAACGCGCCCTTTGGGGCTTGCCCGGATTGCGACGGGCTGGGGGTCGAGCTGTTTTTCGATGAACGGCTTGTGGTGCCCGATCAGACCTTGAAACTGTATGACGGTGCGTTGGCCCCGTGGCGCAAGGGTAAGTCGCCGTATTTCCTGCAGACGATCGAAGCGATCGCGCGCCACTATGAGTTCGACAAGAACACGCCGTGGAAAGATCTTCCGGCGCATGTGCAGCAGGTGTTTCTGCATGGCTCGGGCGATGATGAAATCCAGTTCCGCTATGACGAAGGCGGACGGGTCTATCAGGTGACCCGCAGCTTTGAAGGCGTTATCCCGAACATGGAGCGCCGCTATCGCGAAACCGACAGCGCGTGGATCCGCGAGGAATTCGAACGGTATCAGAACAACCGTCCCTGCCACACTTGCGAGGGCTACCGCCTGCGCCCCGAGGCGTTGGCCGTCAAGATTACAGGGCTGCATGTCGGTCAGGTGGTCGAAATGTCGATCAAAGAGGCTCTAGCCTGGGTCGAGGACGCGCCGAACCATCTGAGCGCCCAGAAAAACGAGATTGCCCGCGCGATTCTGAAAGAGATCCGTGAGCGGTTGGGGTTTCTGAATAACGTTGGTTTGGAATACCTTACGCTGTCTCGTTCAAGTGGTACCCTGTCAGGCGGCGAAAGCCAGCGCATCCGGCTGGCCAGCCAGATCGGCTCGGGCCTGACCGGCGTGCTTTACGTGCTGGACGAACCCTCGATCGGGTTGCATCAGCGCGACAATGACCGCCTTTTGGGCACGCTGAAGAACCTGCGCGATCAGGGCAACACCGTGATCGTCGTCGAGCATGACGAGGAAGCCATCCGCGAAGCCGACTATGTGTTCGACATCGGCCCCGGTGCCGGCGTGCATGGCGGGCAGGTGGTCAGCCACGGCACGCCCGAGCAGATCGCGGCCGATGCGGCCTCGATTACGGGGCAGTATCTGTCGGGGGTTCGGGAAATTCCGGTGCCCGCCGAGCGGCGCAAGGGGAACAAGAAAAAGGTAACGGTTGTAAAGGCTTCGGGCAACAACCTCAAAGACGTGACGGCTGAGTTTCCGCTGGGCAAGTTCGTCTGCGTGACTGGGGTGTCCGGCGGCGGCAAGTCAACCCTGACGATCGAGACGCTGTTCAAGACCGCCTCGATGCGTCTGAACGGCGCGCGTCAGACGCCTGCGCCCTGCGAAACGATCAAGGGGCTGGAACATCTGGACAAGGTGATCGACATCGACCAGCGGCCCATCGGACGCACGCCACGGTCGAACCCGGCCACCTATACCGGCGCCTTCACCCCGATCCGCGACTGGTTCGCCGGTCTGCCCGAGGCGAAGGCGCGGGGCTACAAGCCCGGGCGGTTCAGTTTCAACGTCAAGGGCGGGCGCTGCGAGGCCTGTCAGGGCGACGGAGTCATCAAGATCGAGATGCATTTCCTGCCCGACGTCTATGTCACCTGCGAGACCTGCAAGGGCGCGCGTTACAACCGCGAGACGCTCGAGATCAAGTTCAAGGGCAAGTCCATCGCCGACGTGCTGGATATGACGGTCGAAGACGCGCAGGAGTTCTTCAAGGCCGTACCCTCGATCCGCGACAAGATGGATGCGCTGGCACGCGTGGGGCTGGGCTACATCAAGGTCGGCCAGCAGGCCACGACCCTGTCGGGCGGCGAGGCGCAGCGAGTCAAGCTTTCGAAAGAGCTGGCAAAACGTTCGACGGGCCGGACCCTGTACATTCTGGACGAGCCCACAACCGGCCTGCATTTCGAAGATGTGCGCAAGCTGTTGGAAGTGCTGCATGAACTGGTCGATCAGGGCAATACTGTCGTCGTGATCGAACACAATCTGGACGTGGTGAAAACCGCCGACTGGATCATCGACATCGGCCCTGAGGGTGGCGATGGCGGCGGCGAGATCGTTGCCGTGGGCGCCCCGGAAGAGGTCGCCGAATGCGAGCGCAGCCACACCGGGCGATACCTCAAGCCGATGCTGAACCCCGAACGCGTGGCGGCCGAATAGGCTGCCTGCGCGTCAGTACAGAATATCCGCCACCGCGCCGATAAGGTTCAGCACTTTGCGCGTATCGGGGTCGATTCTGTAGACGTAGTCGCCCGCGCGAACGTAGTTGCCGCCACGTTTCAGGCCATAGCGGTACGGATCGTCGATCCAGACATAGTCGCGATCAATCCGGTCTCCGACCTTGTACCAGTTCTTGGCCTGACCGGGCGGGACGCAGGGCACGGCCTTCTTGGCCAATCCGGGCGGGCAATTGGCAACGGATTTTGCGCCCTTCTGCGGGGCCACGCGCTCGACCGAGAACGCGTCCTTGGTCTTTCCCTTGCCTTTGCCGTTGTCAGCCAGCGTCGCGACCGGGGTCAGCGACAGGCCGGCAAGCAGTGCAATATGCAACAGTGTCTTCATGGGCGGTTCCCCTCGGTTCGTCGCGCCGTCATGCCGCGTTTCCCGATATTTTGGAATGCCCGCCAGAAGTTCAAGCCCTGGGCGGCGAAATGCCGCCCAAGCTCAGCTGCGGCCGCGCTTTTCGAAACGGGGCAGCATGGCCGAGAAATCCATGCCCTTGCCGTCTTCGGCTTCGACGAACTGTTCGTACAGCGCAGTGGCGATCTGGCCCATCGGCGTGTCGGCGTCGGCGCTTTCGGCGGCCTGCTGGCTGAGCCGCAGGTCCTTGAACATCAGCTCGGCGGCGAAACCGGGCTTGTAGCCGTTGTCGGCAGGTGACTGCGGTCCGACACCGGGGGCGGGGCAATAGGCGTTCATGCTCCAGCTGTAGCCCGACGAGGTGCTGACCACGTCGAACATCTTCTGCCTGTCCAGGCCCAGCTTGTCGGCCAGGGCAAAAGCCTCGCAGGTGGCGATCATGGTGACGCCCAGGATCATGTTGTTGCAGATCTTGGCGGCCTGGCCTGCGCCGGCCGCACCGCAATGCACCGCCTTCTGGCCCATGATATCGAACAGCGGAGCCGCCTTGGCAAAGGCCGCGTCCGATCCGCCGGCCATGAAGGTCAGCGTGCCTGCGGCCGCGCCACCGATTCCGCCCGAAACGGGCGCGTCCACGGCCAGAAGCCCGGCCCGCTCGGCCTGATCGGCCACGGCGCGGGCGCTGTCCACATCGACGGTCGAGCAGTCGATGAACACCGCGCCTTTCTCCATGTGCGGAATGATCTGATCGGCCACCGCGCGCAGGATGTCGCCATTGGGCAGCATGGTGATGACCGCCTCGGCCCCGCGGACAGCATCAGTGGCCGTTTCGGCCTTGGTCACGCCTTCGACCGACACGCCCGCGGCGTCGAACCCAGTCACGTCGTGACCGGCCTTGGCCAGATTGGCCGCCATCGGCGCGCCCATGTTGCCCAGGCCAATGAATCCGATCTTCATGTTTCACTCCTCCTCGAATGTCAGCGTGTCCGCGCCCAGCGGCATCAGCATCCGTGATACCGCCGTGGCCGGCACGTTCATGTCCGCAAACTGCCATTTCGGGTTGCGGTCCTTGTCGATGATCTGCGCCCGGATGCCCTCCAGAAAATCGCCATGCTCCATTGACCGGAAGGTAAAGCGGTATTCCAGCTCCAGCGCCTTGCGCATGGTCAGGGCGGGTCCGCGCAGGCGGTGCAGCATCTCGATCGCGCAGGCCATCGACAGCGGCGAATTGCGGCCCATCGCCGCGAGCGCGCCGCGCGTGAATTCGGTGTCGCCATTGCGCAGGTCGGTCAGCACGTCGCCCAGGGTTTCACCACCGAAGAAACGGTCGATCTCGTCCTGCGGTAAGGTGCGGTTCGGGGCAGGGGCGGCGTGTTCGGCCAGCAGGTCGGCCTTGCCCGAGGCCTCGAGCATCTCGATCATGTCGGGCCATTGGTCCTGCGGGATGAAGTGGTCGGCGAACCCGGCATAGATCGCGTCGCCCGGACCCATGCGCGCGCCGGTGACGCCCAGATATTCGCCCAGCCGCCCCGGCGCCAGCGCCAGCAGCAGCGACCCACCCACATCCGGCACCAGCCCGATCGAGCATTCGGGCATCGCGATCTTCGAGCTTTCGCCGACGATCCGGTGCGTGCCGTGACAGCCGATGCCCACGCCGCCGCCCATGGTAAAGCCCTGCAGGAAGCTGACCACCGGCTTGGGATATTCGAAGATCATCGCGTTCAGGCGGTATTCATCGCGCCAGAACTTCTGCCCATAGGCATAGTCGCCCTTGGTGCCCGTTGTGTACAACTCGGCGATGTCTCCGCCCGCGCAGAAGGCCTTTTCGCCCTCGGCATCCAGGATGACCAGATCGACCTCGTCATCCTCGCGCCAATTGCGCAGGGCGGTGTCGATGGCCATGCACATCTCGTAGCTCAGCGCATTCAGGGCCTTGGGCCGGGTCAGGGTGATCCGGCCGGCGCGGCCCGTGGTGCGGATGTCGATATCGGACATGGAAACCTCAGCGATGGGCGAGCAGTTGGCGGGCAACGATCACGCGCATGATCTCGTTCGTGCCCTCCAGAATTTGATGCACCCGCAGATCGCGCACAAGCTTTTCGATGCCGTAGTCGGCCAGATAGCCGTAGCCGCCATGCAACTGCAGGCACTGATCGACCACTTTCGATCCGGTCTCGGTCACGAATTTCTTGGCCATCGCGCAGAATTTGGTGGCGTCGGGCGCGCCCTGATCCAGCTTCCAAGCCGCCTGACGCAGGAAGGTGCGGGCGGCCTGCAGCTCGATCTCCATGTCGGCCAGCCGGAACTGCAGGGCTTGGAACTGGTCGATGGTCTGACCGAAGGCCTTGCGTTCGGACATGTATTGCAGCGTCATATCCAGCCCCGCCTGCGCCGCACCCAGAGAGCATGAGGCGATGTTCAGGCGCCCGCCGTCCAAGCCCATCATCGCGTATTTGAACCCGTCGCCCTCGGTCCCGACAAGGTTTTCGGCCGGGATCTTGCAGTCGTCGAACTGAACCTGCGCGGTGGGCTGGCTTTTCCAGCCCATCTTCTGTTCCAGCGCACCAAAGCTGAGGCCCGGTGTGCCGTCCTCGACATAGACGGTCGAGATTCCCTTGGGCCCGTCTCCGCCTGTGCGCACCATGCAGACATAGGCATCGGAATAGCCGCCGCCCGAGATGAAGGCCTTGGTGCCGTTCAGCGTATAACCGTCGTTGGTGCGCTCGGCCCGTGTCTTGAGCGCCGCCGCGTCCGAGCCCGTGCCCGGTTCGGTCAGGCAATAGCTGAGCACCGTGTTCAGGCTGAGAACGTCGGGCATGATGCGCGATTTCAATTCATCGCTTGCAAAGCTGTCCAGCATCTTGGCGCACATGTTGTGGATCGACAGAAAGGCCGCGACCGAGGGGCAGGCCATCGACAGCGCCTCGAACACCAGCGTGGCGTCCAGACGGGTCAGGCCCGAACCGCCGCTTTCCTCGGACACATAGAGCCCGCCAAAGCCCAGTTCGCCGACTTTGGGCCACAGATCCTTGGGTATGGTGCCCTCGGCCTCCCACTGGCGGGCGAAAGGTGCGATCTGTTCTTGCCCGAACGCGTAGGCCATATCGAAAATGGCCGTCTGTTCCTCGGTCAGCGCGAAATCCATGGCCGGTCTCCCCCTTGTGGCGACGTGAATTGAACGACTGTTTATTTATTGCGCAATCCTTACAGAAATTTTTCACGCTGAGCAAACCCCGTGATGCACGTGCGCCGGATTTGGGTGATTGCCAAAAGGCGGTTATGCTGAGCCATTCGTTTTATTGATTGATCGGAGTTGTGGATGTCGAATTACAAGATGGCCGTGGTTGCGATACACGGAATGGGCAGCCAGTCGGTCGGGCCGAACCAGCCGTCCTCGGTGCCGACGTTTTCGAGCGACTTGCACGACCGGGTGGGGCGGCAGTTGGGGCAGGACATGAGCAAGGTTGCCTGGCACGAGGTGATCTGGGCGCAGATCCTGCAGGGGCGGCAGATGGCCTATCTGAACAGCATAAGCCCCTATACTGGCTATGACCGCACGCGCCGTTTCGTAGTGTGCAACCTGTCCGACGCGGCATCCTATCGCCCGACCCCCGACGGCAGCGACAAGACCTATGCCGCGATCCATGAACGAGTTGCGCAAGTGATACGCATCGTCCGGTTTCAGATCGGCGAGCGTGCCCCCATCCTGATCGTCGCCCATTCCCTGGGTGGGCATATCATGTCGAACTACATCTATGACCTTCAGCGCCATCTGCGCCACGGTGGATTGCCGCAGCACGGTGTTCCGGTGGAAGACATGCAGACAGTGGCCGGGCTGGTCACGTTTGGCTGCAACATCCCGATCTTTCTGTTCGCCTATCCCGAACAGGACATCACGCCGATCCAACGCCCCAACCAGGAATTGCCATTGACCCTGCAATTCCATAACTGGTGGCAGAACTATTATGACAAGCACGACGTTCTTGGCTTCCCCCTTGGACCGATCGCGCCCAGCTATGGGCAGCTTGTCGGAACGGGGGAGATCACCGACCAGGCAATCCGGGTCGGGAATATCTTCACCGGATGGAATCCGTTTTCGCACAATGGGTATTGGAAAGCCCGCAGCCTGTACGAGCCCGTGGCCGACCGGATCAGACAGATCCTCAATGCGGTGTGAGAGTCAGAGATCAGCGTGGAATTCGTCAATCAGGTGCCGGACCACCGCCTGGCCCGGATCGTCGCCATTGGCCAGCGCTTCGGCGTGAACGCGACGCTGTCGCGTAGCCGAGGTGCCGCTCTCGGCGATCTGACGCAAACGGGCCAACTCGGCCATGGTGCCCAATGCTTCGGCATCTTCGGCCAGCATGCCCATCAACTCGCCCA
This sequence comes from Ruegeria sp. CH5, assembly GCF_056537025.1. Taxonomy (NCBI): domain Bacteria; kingdom Pseudomonadati; phylum Pseudomonadota; class Alphaproteobacteria; order Rhodobacterales; family Roseobacteraceae; genus Ruegeria; species Ruegeria sp. CH5. The sequence continues at coordinate 395,814 of NZ_JBQFQT010000001.1, forward strand.
TCAGGTCGGGCATCGGTTTGATCGAGCGGTCTCCGAAATCGATCAGACCTTCGCCCACGCCGTAGCGCTGCGCGCGCCAACGGTTTTCGCCGATCAGGAACCGATCATATTGCCGCCAGCGCAGGTTGCGGTCTTTCAGGCGGCAGAGCATTCGGGTCAGTGCCTGCACCATGGCCGCAAGCGACAGCGCGTGTTCCATGCGAGGCTGCACATCCATGATCCGCGTCTCGAGCGTCGGATAGCTGTGCGACGGTCGAAGGTCCCACCAGATCTTCGAGGTATCCTCGATTACGCCCAATTCGACCAGGACACCGGTGGTGCGCTCGTATTCGGACCAGCTACCAAAAACAGGGGGCAGGCCGGTGCGGGGCAGGTTGTCGAACACCGTCAGGCGATACGAGGACAGCCCGGTATCCTGTCCGTTCCAGAAGGGTGATGAGGTTGAAAGCGCCAGGAGGTGGGGCAGAAAATAACACAGTTGCGGCAGGATATCGGCGCGCTGCGCGGGATCGTCCACGCCGACATGCACATGCATCCCGCAGATCAGCATGCGCCGGGCGACACCCCCCAGCGCGTGTTGCAGGTTGTCATACCGCTCTTTTCGCGTGTGGTGCTGGTCTTTCCAATCCGCAAACGGGTGGCAGGATACAGCGATGGGCGACAGGTTGTGCTCGGCGGCGCGCTTGGCGACACAGGACCGCAGCCGCCTGAGGTCCTCACGCGCGGATTTGACCGTCGTATGCGGGCGGGTTCCAACCTCAATCTGGCATTGCAGGAATTCCGGGCTGACCTGGCCTTCAAAATCCGCCTGGCAGGCCTGCATCAATGCCTCGGGCGCCTGCGCCAGTTGCAAACTGTCGCGATCGACCAGCAGGTATTCCTCTTCGATGCCGATCGTGAAATCCTGCTGCATGTGCGGGCCTCCCGTTCCCTTTTGGGATCAGTGAATACGGAATCTGCTCTTTTGCCAAGGCTTTGGCGCCATCGACCTTGCGCTGACCCGTGTGCCGACGGTAAGCACCACAGAAGCCAGACAGATAATCGGAGCCGTATGTCGTGAAACCCAGGAAATTCCCGAAGCTCAATGCATTCTTGGACAGGTTCGGCACACGGTTGATCGACAAGGCACCCGAGCGGGATGAGCGGGCACGGCTTGAAGCATTCGAGCGGGTTGGCGGCCTGACCCGACCGGCCTATGCCCTGTCACCCGGGATGGAAGGGTTCGATATTGCCGAACTGGTCTCAGAATATACGGTCCATGCCGAAGCACTGGCTGCCTTGAAGGATCCTGAGCGGAACCAAACCGGCTACCGGATCGGCAACGGGTACTACGACAGTCCGGACGCCGACGCTCTGTACTTGATGATCCGGCGGTTCAAGCCGAAACGCGTCGTCGAGGTCGGATGTGGAAACTCCACCCGAGTGACCCGGCAAGCCGTTCTAGACGGCGGCTTGGAAACGCGGATCACGGCGATCGACCCGTATCCGCGCGCAGACATCGCGCATGTTGTTGATCAATTCGAACAGAAACGACTGGAAGAGGTCGACGCATCCGTGTTCGATCAGCTCGAGACCGGAGACGTTCTGTTCATCGACTCGAGCCATGTCGTGCGCATGAGCAATGACGTAGCGCATCTGTTCTGCCGCATCATTCCGAACCTGAAACCGGGCGTCGTGATCCATGTCCACGATGTTTTTTTGCCCTATGAATACCCCAAGCGGTTTTTCTATGACTGCCCGGGTTGGGGCGAGCAGTACATGCTGCACGTTTTGCTGCAATCTGGTTCTTTTTCAATGCTTTGGCCCGGTTTTTACCTTCAGCAGGCGCGCCCCGATGCCGTCGAAGCGTTGCCTTTTCTGACTGAAGGCCGCGCGCAGAGTATCTGGGTTCAGAAGCGGTAAAGCAGATTTTTTCGTGATCCGCTTTTTGAAAGCGCGCGTACCCCTTTCCATATCACGCTGGAGAGGAGACTAAACATGTTCCGTCGTACATTCATGGGTGCCGCAGCCGCCGTCGCACTCGCACTGCCGATGAAAGCCCAAGCCGCAGACATCGTGGACACCGCAGTTTCGGCCGGGTCGTTCAACACGCTGGTTGCCGCTGTTCAGGCCGCCGGTCTGGTGGACACGCTGAAGGGCAAAGGCCCCTTCACGGTGTTCGCGCCCACCGATGAAGCGTTCGCCGCTCTGCCCGAGGGCACTGTCGAGACGCTGCTGATGCCCGAAAACAAGGATCAGTTGGTCGCCATCCTGACCTATCACGTTGTGCCGGCTAAAGTGATGTCGGGTGACATCGCTGGTAAGCGGGCCAAGGTTCTGACCGTTCAGGGCGAACGTCTGAGCGTCAATGCCAAGAACGGCGTCAAGGTCGACGGAGCGAATGTCGTTCAGGCCGACATCGAGGCAAGCAACGGCGTCATCCACGTCGTCGACACTGTTCTGATCCCCGAGTAATCAAGACACTCGCCACAAAATCAAAGCCCCGGTCGATCGGCCGGGGCTTTGTCGTTTCAAAGCAGTCTGACTTTTGTTCCGATTTGGACCAGAGGATACAGTTCCTCGACATGCTGGTTGTACAACCCGATACACCCGGATGAACTTTGGCGTCCGATCTTTCGGGTGTCATGTGTGCCATGCACCAGGTAAGCCGGCCAGGACAGGTACATTGCGCGGGTTCCAAGTGGGTTGCCCGGATCTCCACCTTCCATGCGGACCGGCAGGTTGGGATCGCGCTCGCGCATCGATGCGGTCGGCGTCCAGCTGGGGTTTTCCGCTTTGCGCACGACTTCGGTGTAGCCGCGTTTGGTCAGCTCTTCGCTCATGGGAACCGAGCTGGGGTACAGCTTGTAGGTACCGTCAGGACCCCAGTAATGCACCGCCCGGCTGGTGATGTCTGCCAGCAAGCAGCCCACGCCCAGTTCATCGAAGTGATCCTGCCAATCCTGCTTGGAAAAGGACGATACGTTGCGGCGAACGGGAAGCTGAGTGCTGATCGCCTCCTCGCTTTGAGGGAAGGCGTCCTGGCTCTGCGCCCGCAACAAGGTCGGCGACGCCAATACGGATGCTACCCCCAAAAGGGCCGAGCGGCGGGAAATTCTGGTTGTCACGATGGCCTCCTGGCGACTGACTGCTCGAATTTTCGGCCAATTTATGCCGGGCAGAGAGGTGAAGCCAGAGGTCGGTGCTGAAATTCTCGTGAACGCGTGCCGGATTGCGCAGTTTTTTGCCAAGCAGAAGGTGCACAAGGTAACGGTTGGCGAATTGGGTTTGCCTGCGGACAAAAAGGCCGCCCCAATTTAGGGCGGCCTTTGTTCTTAAATCAGTCTGTTAGTCCATCGCTTTGAAGTTGAACTCGCCACCTTCTTTGATGCCCGACGGCCAGCGCGACGTCACGGTTTTGGTGCGAGTGTAGAACTTGAAGCTGTCGGGGCCGTGCTGGTTCAGGTCTCCGAACATCGATTTCTTCCAGCCGCCGAAGGTGTGATAGGCCAGCGGCACCGGGATCGGGACGTTGATACCAACCATGCCAATATTGACCCGGCTGGCGAAATCACGGGCTGTGTCGCCGTCGCGGGTGAAGATCGCGGTGCCGTTGCCGTATTCATGGTCCATCGCCAGCTTCAGCGCCTCTTCGTAAGATCCGGCGCGGACGGTGGACAGAACGGGGCCGAAGATCTCCTGCTTGTAGATATCCATGTCGGGGGTGACATGGTCGAACAGGTGGGGGCCGACAAAGAAACCGTCTTCATAGCCCTGCAGCTTGAAGTCGCGGTTATCGACCACCAGTTTCGCGCCCTGTTCCACGCCCGAATTGATCAGGCCCAGGATGCGTTCTTTGGCGGCGGCGGTCACGACCGGCCCCATGTCGACGTCGTCGCCGGCGGTATAGGGACCGACCTTCAGCTTCTCGATGCGCGGCACCAGCTTCTCGATCAGCGCGTCAGCGGTTTCCTCGCCCACCGGAACGGCCACCGAAACGGCCATGCAGCGTTCGCCGGCAGCGCCGAAACCGGCGCCCACCAGCGCGTCGGCGGCCTGATCCAGGTCCGCGTCTGGCATGACGATCATGTGGTTCTTGGCCCCACCAAAGCACTGGGCGCGTTTGCCGTTCGCCGTGGCGCGCGAATAGATGTATTGTGCGATGGGGGTCGAGCCGACGAAGGACACACCCTGAATGATCTCGCTGTCCAGCAGAGTATCCACGGCTTCCTTGTCGCCGTTGACGACTTGGAACACACCTTTGGGCAGACCGGCCTCGACGAACAGTTCGGCCAGCATCAGCGGTACCGATGGGTCACGTTCCGAGGGCTTCAGCACCACCGCGTTGCCGCAGGCCAGAGCAGGGCCGACATGCCACAGGGGCATCATGGCCGGGAAGTTGAACGGCATGATGGCGGCGACAACGCCCAGCGGCTGGCGCATGGAATACATGTCGATGCCGGGGCCGGCGCTGTCGGTGAACTCACCCTTCAGCATCTGCGGGGCGCCGATGCAGTATTCGATCACCTCAAGCCCGCGCTGCAGGTCGCCCTTGGCGTCGGGCAGGGTCTTGCCATGCTCGCGGCTCAGCGCTTCGGCCAGCTTGTCCATGTCGCGATGCATCAGGTGGACCATCTGCATCATCACGCGGGCGCGCTTTTGCGGGTTGGTTGCGCCCCATGCGGGCTGGGCTGCAGCGGCGTGTTCGATTGCTGCCGTCGTCTCGGCGGCGCTGGCCATCGGGCATTTGTACTGAACCTCGCCCGTGGCGGGGTTGTAGACGTCGTCAAATCGACCGGATGTGCCGGGCGTGTACTCGCCGTTGATGAAATGGGTCAGGTCTTGCATCGCAAACTCCTCCGCTGAATTTGCGCGCAGCATAGGCTTGCATAAATCTCATGAACAGAGGCAATATCCCAAAAGAGTTTTGCAAAAATGCAGGGGTGGGGATGGACCCGAACTGGGATGACATGCGCGTATTCCTCGCGGTTGCGCGCGAGGAAAGCCTGTCTTCGGCGGGGCGGTTATTAAAGATCGATCCGGCGACAGTCGGGCGGCGGGTTTCCCGGTTGGAAACAGCACTGAAAGCGCCGCTTTTCACGAAGTCGCCGCAGGGCTACGTGCTGACCTCGGCCGGAGAGCGACTGTTCGAGCACGCTCAAGGCGCCGAAGAGGCGATGCGCGCAGCGGCTGGCGCGATGGAGGGCGCGACCAAGTCGCTGAGTGGTCAAATCCGGATTGGTGCTCCGGACGGAAGCGCCAACTATCTGCTGCCACAAGTCTGCGCCAAAATCAGCGACTCGAACCCCGACCTGGACATACAGATCCTCGCCTTGCCGCGGATCATAAACCTGTCGCGCCGCGAGGCGGATATGGCTGTCACCGTCAGCGCCCCAACGGCCGGCAAGCTGCTGGTGCAAAAGATCAGCGACTACAAGCTGCATATGGTGGCAACAGCCGACTATCTTTCGCGGCATGGTCCCATTCGCTCGGTCGGTGACCTGAAGGGCCACCGCATGATCGGTTATATCCCGGACATGATCTTCGACCGCGAGCTCGATTACCTCAACGATCTGGGTATTGATCGTGTCCCACTTGCATCGAACTCGGTCTCGGTGCAGTTGCGGCAAGCTTCGCTGGGTACCGGGGTGTGTATCGCGCATGACTTCACGTTGCCATTCCATCCTCAGCTAAAAAAAATTCTGACGGATCAAGTCAGTCTGACGCGCAGCTTTCACCTGGTTCGCCATCAGGGTGATCAACGCAACGAACGGTTGAACCGATTTGCAGAAGCGCTCAGCCGGGGAATTCGCGACGAAGTTGCGCGGCTGGAAGCCGAAGCCCAAGCTTGACAGGTTGATCTAATCGGGCAACGCTTTGGAAAACGGGAAAATTATTTCGGAGGTATTGCCCATGCTTGTACAGGCCATTCTGAAGTCCAAGTCGACGGGCGGGGTTGTGACGGTGGCGCCTTCGATGACCGTGTCCGACGCCGCAAAGATTCTGGCCGATAAGCGCATTGGTACGGTGATCGTATCGGAAGACGATGGCGAAACCGCAGCCGGCATCCTCTCGGAACGCGATATCGTGCGGGAATTGGCGGCCAGTGGCAGCGGGTGCCTGACACAGCCGGTAAGCGCCTACATGACCAAGAAACTGGTGACCGCCACCCAACAAGATAAGGTGCAGGACGTTCTCGCTCGTATGACCGAAGGTCGGTTCCGGCACATGCCGATTGTCGAAGATGGCAAACTGATTGGGATCGTCACTCTGGGCGACGTCGTAAAAGCGCAATTGTCAGAACTGGCCATGGAAAAAGATGCCCTGCAGGGCATGATCATGGGGCACTAGCCCCATCTGACGACATTGCGGCCTCTTGCAGCTGCGGAAAACTTGTGTTTGCTTGCGCAGAAATTTTCTTGCTCAGGAGGGCGCGATGCGGGTTGGATTATATCCGGGAACCTTTGACCCCATCACCATGGGTCATATCGATATCATCCGCCGGGCAGCCATGCTGGTCGACAAGCTGGTGATTGGCGTCGCGATCAACCGCGACAAGGGTCCGTTGTTCTCGCTGGAAGAGCGGGTGGCGATGATTGAGGCGGAATGTGCCTACCTGACCGAACAGACCGGCACTGAAATTGTTGCGCATCCGTTCGAAAACCTGCTAATAGACTGCGCCCGGGACGTAGGGGCGCAGATCATCGTACGCGGTCTGCGTGCTGTTGCCGATTTCGAATATGAATTTCAGATGGTTGGGATGAACCGGGCGCTCGACGATTCGATCGAGACCGTGTTCCTGATGGCTGAAGCCCGACACCAGGCGATTGCCTCGAAACTGGTCAAGGAAATCGCCCGGCTGGGTGGGGACGTGTCGAAATTCGTCACGCCCCAAGTCAATATCGCGCTGAAAGAGCGGTTAGGCTAGGGCGCCCATCGCGGCAGCGGTGTCCAGCATCCGGTTCGAGAACCCCCACTCGTTGTCGTACCAGGCCAGAACGCGAACCAGCGTGCCGTCGGTCACTTTGGTTTCGGCCAGCGACACGGTCGAGCTGTGGGAATCGTGGTTGAAGTCGATCGAGATCAACGGGCGGGTTTCCGCAGCCAGAACCGTCGGGATCTTGGCCGCGGCCTCGGTGAACAGGGCGTTGACCTCGTCTTCGGTGGTGGGGCGCGAAACCTCGACCACCAGATCGACGACCGAGACGTTCGGGGTGGGAACCCGGATCGCCTGACCGGTCAGTTTGCCCTGCAGTTGCGGCAGAACCAGCCCCACGGCCGAGGCCGCACCGGTGGTGGTCGGGATCATCGATAGGGCCGCCGCGCGCGACAGGTACGGGTCTTTGCCGGCGGTGTCATGCACCGGCTGGCTGGCGGTATAGGCGTGCACCGTGGTCATATTGCCGTGCACGATACCCAGGCCCGCATCCAGCGCGGCAGCGACCGGCGACAGGCAGTTGGTGGTGCAGGATGCGTTGGAAACCACGGTGTCGGCGGCGGTCAGATCGTGGTCGTTCACGCCGAACACCACGGTTTTAACCTCGCCATCCCCGCGCGCCGGCGCCGAGATCAGAACCTTTTTCGCGCCGTTCTTGAAATGGCGAGATGCAGCTTCGCGCGTGCGGAACACGCCGGTGCATTCCAGAACCACGTCGACGTCCGACCAATCAAGCGCCTCGGGGTCGCGCTCGCTGGTCAACCGGATCGGGCCGGCGCCTACGTCCAGCCCGGCCTCGGTCAGGGTGACCGGCTTGGTGTAGCGGCCATGCACGCTGTCGAACTCAAACAAATGCGCATTCATTTCAGGCTTGGCGAGGTCGTTGATCGCGACGATCTGCACATCCGTACGACCGCTTTCCATCAGGCCGCGCAGGACACCGCGCCCGATCCGTCCAAATCCGTTGATTGCAAGTTTGAGTGTCATGTCGCGCTCCGTCTGAATGGCCGCTAAGCCGCGATTGAAATCAGTTAGCGCTAACAAAGGCAGTCAGGCGAAAATGTCAAGCAAAACCTCTGTCAGCGCCAGAACGCGACCCAGTCGAGAAAGTCGTAGAACTTCTTGCCGAGGAACAGGAGGTGCTCGGTTCCAAACAGCGCGAAATCCAGCATCAGACCACCAAGGATGAGGACTCCCAGCCAGATCGCGATTTGGTTTGTCATTGCTGCTCCGAACAAAAAAGCCCGCCCAGATAACCTGAGCGGGCGACGCGGTTCAAGCGGTCTTGATGAGATCAGTTAAGCCGTCCCATGGCGACGGCCACATCGGCCATGCGTACTGAGAAGCCCCATTCGTTGTCGTACCACGCCAGCACGCGAACCATACGGCCGTCCACGACGCGGGTCTGGTCGGGCGCGAAGATCGAGCTTTCCTCGGTGTGGTTGAAATCGGTCGACACCAGGGGGGCGGGTTCATAGCCCAGGACGCGCTGCATCGGCCCCTTGGCGGCCTCGGCGACGATGGCGTTGACTTCGTCGACGGTCACTTCGCGCGCGGCGCGGAAGGTCAGGTCGACGGCGGACACGTTCGGCGTGGGCACGCGAATGGCCGAACCGTCCAGGCGCCCCTTGAGGTTCGGCAGAACCTCGCCCAGCGCCTTGGCGGCACCGGTGCTGGTGGGGATCATCGACATGGCGGCGGCGCGGGCGCGGTACAGGTCGCTGTGGCGGCGGTCCAGCGTGGGCTGGTCGCCGGTATAGGCGTGGATCGTGGTCATGATGCCGTTTTCGATGCCGATGCCTTCGTCCAGAACCTTGGCAAGCGGGGCAAGGCAATTCGTGGTGCACGAGCCATTCGACACCATCCTGTCGTTGGCGGTCAGGCTGTTGTGGTTGACGCCGAACACGATCGTTTTGTCCACGTTCTTGCCCGGAGCCGACAGCAGAACCTTTTGAGCGCCACGTTCAAGGTGTGTTTTCGCCTTCAGCCCGTCGTTGAACTTGCCGGTGCATTCCAGAACGACGTCACAGCCTTCCCAGTCCAGCTCGTTCATGTCGTAGGTCGAAAACATCTGCATAGGCCCGCGACCCAGGTCCATCGTGTTGCCGCTGATCGAGACATCGCGTGGAAAGCGGCCGTGGATGCTGTCGTATTTCAGCAGATGCGCCGAGGTTTCAAGCGGTCCCGTGGCGTTGACCTTGATCACTTCGATATCGTTGCGGCCTGACGCGGCGATGTGCGACAGGGTACAGCGGCCGATGCGGCCAAAACCATTGATGCCGACCTTGATGGTCATGTGACGTCTCCAAATCCGCTTGTGTTCCGGGCGATATAGCGATGATCGGTCCATCTAAAAAGATGGAAAATACCATATTTGCAATGTGTTAGCGCAAACTTGGTGTGGTTGCGCTAACGCTTGCGCTAGCTGTCGGATCGGTTAGGGTCCAAAGTGCGACAGATGAACGGAAAGGATGCGGCATGAGCGGTTTGCTGGCCCTGTTGGACGATGTGGCGGGAATCGCCAAGGTGGCGGCGGCCTCGGTCGACGATGTGGCGGCGGCGGCCGGCAAGGCGGGGGCCAAGACCGCCGGTGTGATCATCGATGACGCGGCCGTTACGCCGAAATACGTCCAAGGGTTCGCTCCGGCGCGCGAGTTGCCGATCATCTGGCGCATCGCGCGCGGGTCGATGTTCAACAAGGTCATTCTGCTGCTGCCTGTGGCGCTGTTGCTGGCGAACTTCGCGCCGTGGCTGATAACGCCCTTGCTGATGATCGGTGGGTCATACCTGTGTTTCGAAGGCGCCGAGAAGATTTTTCACGTGCTGTTCCCGCATGGTAGCCACGTGATCGAAGAGGACATGAACGTCCGTGATCCGGGTCATCTGGAGGAGCAGAAGATCAAGGGCGCGATCAAGACCGATTTTATCCTGTCGGCCGAAATCATGACCATCGCTCTTTCTGCAATCGAGGCGCCGAATGTCTGGATGCAGGCGGCGACGCTGGCGGTTGTGGGGATCGGTGTCACGGTGGCCGTCTATGGCTCGGTCGCCTTGATCGTCAAAATGGACGATGTCGGGCTTTATCTCGCCAAGAACGCGCTGACGTCGGTCGGCCGCGGGCTGGGGCGCGGGCTGGTCAAGGCGATGCCAAAGGTCATGAAGACACTGTCGGTCGTGGGCACGGCGGCGATGCTGTGGGTTGGCGGCTCGATCATGATCCATGGGCTCGAGGTGCTGGGCTTTGGCTGGCTCGGCCACCACATCCACGATTGGGCTTATGCGGCCGGTCATGCCGTGTCCGATCAATGGGTCGGCGCGGTGGAGTGGATCAGCAAGGCTGCGATGGACGGCGTGTTCGGGCTGGCCTGGGGGTTCGTTCTGATCCCGTTGGCGACCAAGGTCATCGCACCGCTGTGGCCCAAAAAGGCAGAGCAGACAGCCGACCATTGAGGTCCAAAAGAAAAGGGCGGCACGATGGCCGCCCTTTGATTGCTCAGATCGGCTGGATCAGCCCAGCAATTCCTTGACCTTGGCAACCGTCGCCTCGGCGGTGATGCCGAAATGCTTGTACAGTTCGCCTGCGGGAGCGGACGCGCCAAAGCTCGACATGCCGATGAAACCGGCCTTGGCCTCGCGGCCACGCTCGCCCAGCAGCCAGCGGTCCCAGCCGCCGGCACGGACGGCGGCCTCGATACCGACGCGGACGGGGCCGGCGGGCAGGACCTTCTTGCGATAGGCTTCGTCCTGCTCGGCGAACAGCTCCATGCAGGGCATCGAAACGACGCGGGTGCCGATCCCTTCGGCCTCGAGCATCGCCTTGGCCTCCATGGCCAGCGACACCTCGGACCCGGTGGCGATCAGGATCGCCTGACGCTTGCCCTCGGCCTCGGCCAGAACATAGGCGCCCTGGGCGGTCAGGTTCTTGGCCTTGTGCTGAGTGCGCAAGGTCGGAACGCCCTGACGGGTCAGCGACAGGACCGAGGGGCTGTCCTTGAAGGTCAGCGCTAGTTCCCAGGCCTCGGCGGTTTCGACGGTGTCGGCAGGGCGGAACACATAGGTATTCGGCGTTGCGCGCGAGATCGCCAGATGCTCGACCGGCTGGTGCGTCGGGCCGTCTTCGCCCAGACCGATCGAGTCATGGGTCATCACGAAAACGCTGGGGATCTTCATCAGCGCGGCCAAACGCATCGACGGGCGCGCATAGTCGGTGAATGCCATGAAAGTGCCGCCATAGGGACGGATGCCACCATGCAGCGCCATGCCGTTCATCGCCGCGGCCATGCCGTGTTCACGGATGCCGTAGTGGATATAGCGGCCCTTGCGGTTTTCCGGCAAGAACACGCCCATATCGGCTGATTTGGTGTTGTTCGACCCGGTCAGGTCCGCCGAACCGCCGACCGTCTCGGTCATGATCGGGTTCACGACGTTCAGCACCTTTTCCGACGAGGCGCGGGTGGCCAGCTTGGGTTGATCCTCGGAAACCTGCTTTTTGAAGGCACGGATGGCGCCAGCCAGCTTCTTCGGCGCCTCGAACGCGTAGGCGCGGTTGAACTCGGCCTGCTTGCGCTCGGACAGTTGGGCAAAACGTTCTTCCCACGCCTTCCGTTCCATTGCGGCACGCGCGCCGATTGCTTCCCACGCGGATTTCACCTCGGTCGGAATTTCGAACGGTCCGTGCGGCCAGCCATATGCATCCTTGGCGGCCTGCAGCTGTTCGGCATCCGTCAATGCGCCGTGACCTTTCGAGGTATCCTGCGCGGCATGCCCCAGCGCGATGTGGCTTTCGCAGGCGATCATGGTCGGTTTCTTCGACGCTTTTGCCTGCACAATCGCCGCATCGATGGCCTTGGGGTCGTGGCCGTCAATCTCGATCACATGCCAGCCCGAAGCGGCGAACCGGCGCACCTGATCAGTACGGTCGGCAATGTCCACGGTGCCGTCGATGGTGATGTTGTTGTTGTCCCAGAACACGATCAGCTTGCTGAGCTCGTGCCGACCGGCCAGGGTGATGGCCTCCTGGCTGACACCTTCCATCAGGCAGCCGTCACCGGCGATCACATAGGTGTAGTGGTCGACAACCTTTTTGCCGTAATGAGCCCGCTGGATTTCTTCGGCCATCGCAAAACCGACGGCATTGGCAATTCCTTGCCCAAGAGGGCCAGTGGTGGTTTCGACACCGTCAATCAGGAAGTTTTCCGGGTGGCCGGCGGTTTTCGCGCCCAGTTGGCGGAAGTTCTTGATCTCGTCCAGAGTAACTGCGCTGTAGCCCGTCAGGTAGAGCAGGGAATAGATCAGCATCGAGCCATGGCCAGCCGACAGGATGAACCGGTCGCGGTCAGGCCAGTTTGGGGCCGAGGCGTCGAATTTCAGGTGTTTTTCAAACAACACGGTCGCGACGTCGGCCATGCCCATCGGCATTCCGGAATGGCCGGAATTGGCGGCGGCGACAGCATCAAGGGTCAGGGTGCGAATGGCCGCAGCCTTCGCCCAGTGTTCAGGGTTGGCATTGCGCAGCGCAGTCAGGTCCACGGGTGTTGTTCCTTTGGATTACGGCAGATTGCGGGCTGAATACCATCCACCCCCCAAAGTGCAAGCGGAACCCGGCGCGGCGCATTGCCATCGCTTCAAGAGTGTTGCTCAAGCCTTTGAAAGCAAAGAGTGGGTATTTTGGCGAACATTCCGTTAGACTAAGTACCGGTACGAGCCGTATTGATTCGGCCATCGGAAAAATAGAACGAACCTTGGTAAAGAGGTGACAGGGGCAATGAGCCAGATCGAAGACTTACAGCGACGCATCATGGCCGCGATGGATCGGATTGGCACCGGGATCGAGGCGTTACAATCGGCGGGTCCGGTCGCGGGCAGCGAAGATGGACAATTGCGCGCCGCTCTGGACGAGGAAAAGCTGGCCAATGCGCAATTGGAAGAGCGCCTGAAGTCTCTGAAAGAGCGGCACGACCAGGAAATCGACGCATTGCGCGCCCAGTTGGGCGAGTCCAATGCCAAACTGGCCACCGTCGAGGCCGCGCGTGCCGAACTGTCCGAAGCCAAGGCCGCGCTGGAAAATCAGGACGAAGTTGTAGCTCTGAAGGCCGAGATCTCCGAATTGCGGCGGCAGCTGGAGGATTCAGAGCGTATCCCCGAATTGAATGCCGAACTGGAAATGCTGCGGGCCGAACGCGCCAGCCACGGCGCAGCCATGTCGCGGCTTGATGACGACCTGCAGCGCTTGCGCAAGGCAAATGACCAATTGCGCGAAGCGGTCGACGAGTTGCGCAAGGCTGCCGAGGACGGCGTTCCCGATGCCGAGCTTCTGAACAAGGCAACCGTGGCCGAGCTGGAGGCCACCCGGGCCGCCCGCGCCACCGACGCGGCCGAGGCTCACGCGGTTCTGGCGCGGCTTGAGCCTTTGCTGACCCACGCCAACCTGGCCGAAGGAGAGGTAGAGTAATGCCCGAGGTTACCATTCATATTGGCGGGCGCGGATTTGAGGTTTCCTGCCAGGACGGCGAGGAACCGTTTCTGCACGCAGCCGCGAAGATGCTGGACGATGAGGCCCAGGTGATGGCCGACCAGATTGGCCGTATGCCCGAGTCGCGGATGCTGTTGATGGCGGGGCTAATGCTGGCCGACAAGGCGGCGGCCACCGAGGATCGCATCAAGACACTCGAGGCGAAGCTGGCCGAGGTTGAAGGCGAATTGGAGCGTATGCGCAGTGCGCCCGCGCCCGAGCCGGAACGGATCGAAGTGGCCGTTGTTCCGCCGTCGGTTACCGACACACTTGCAGAGATGGCGGCACGCGCCGAGGCGCTGGCCTCGGTGATCGAAGAGAAGAACGCGAGATGACACATTTGCGGAGTTTGTGCCTGGCGGCGTTGGTCGGGGCGGTCTCGGGCCCGGCATTGGCACAGATTGACATCCTATCGGTGACCTTCACCTGCGAGAGTGGCGTTGAGCTGCCCGTGACATACTTCAACCCCTCCGACGGCGAAGGGGCTGCGGCTATGATCGTCGATGGTCAGTTGATTGCCTTGCGTCAGGTCCAGAGCGGCTCGGGTATCCGTTACGAGTCGGTGAACGGGCAGGGTACGTATACCCTGCGGTCGAAAGGCTGGAACGCGATGGTCAGTTTCGCGGCGGCCGGAGCCACCGACGAAACCGAGATTTTGAAAGACTGTGTCAGCCGCTGAGCGGCTGATCAGGCGTTTGCCTCGCGGATTTTGTCGGCGGCTTCCTTGTTGTAGGCGACACCGTTTTCGTCGAAGAGCGTGTCCAGCTCTCCTGACAGGGTCATTTCCGTGATGATATCACAACCACCCACAAATTCGCCTTTGACGTAGAGTTGAGGCACGGTCGGCCAGTCCGAATAGTCCTTGATGCCCTGGCGGATTTCCTCGTCCGCCAGTACGTTCACGTCGGTGTATTCGACACCCATATAGTTCAGAACACCGGCCACCCGAGATGAAAATCCGCACTGCGGCATTTCTTTGGTGCCCTTCATGTAGAGCACCACGTCGTTGCTTTTGACGGTTTCGTCGATCTGGGTCTTAACGTCGGTCATTTCGCGTTTCCTTGTTTACGTTCGTCCGTCTGTCGGGCGGTCATTTCGATTGGCGGCTGCGCCACCAGTTTCTAGGTTCAGTACGCTGGTTCATCGCATGAACCTCGTCGATTACATTGACTTTTGTCACGCCGTCGGATTCCCACGGTCTGCGTTTCAAAGCGTTGGGGTCGGGGCACGTATCCGACAATCATCTTGTTCTGTTCCGTCTCAGATAGGCTTCGAGCAGAGCCTCGGCAACTACCAGCCCGCCGAAACAAATTCCGATCCAGACAACCCAACCGATCATGTCACGTGACCGAATTGTCGGATGCCATCGGAATGCACAAGGCAGCGCGTGCCATCACCAGAGTGCGAATGGCACTGGCCGCCGCCAGCCTCATCACTCGGGTACTTTCGTGGTCAACGCCAGCGCGTGCAGCTCGCCATCCGGGCCGTCCATCTTGCCCTTCAGCGCCGCATAGACCGCGCGCTGCTGCTGGACCCGGTTCTTCCCGCGAAAGCTTTCGTCCACGACCATGGCGGACATGTGTACGCCATCGGTGCCGCCGACCTGGATTTCCGCATTCGGAAAGGCTTCGCGCAGCAGATGTTCGATTTCGTGGGCGCTCATTGGCATTTAGGATACTCCTGAAGGTCTTTTCAAAGATGTAGAGCGATGCCGAAGCCCGCGCAAGGGTGTGCAGCGCCCTTGGAAAAGTCAGATCCCGCGCTGATCGAACAGCGCAGGATCCGAGTATGGTTCAGCGTCGTCGTGCTCAGGCGACGGCTTCGGCAAAACTGCTGCGATACATCGCTGAGAGTTCACTCAGAGGAGCTTCGGACGCGCCGATCCGCACGGTTTCTCCGGTAAAGCGCCCGACCGAAACCAGCGGCACGCCCGCCTGGCCCGCCGCAATCATCAGCGCTTCGGCCTGATCGAAGTTGCAGGCCACCAGGTAACGGCCCTGATCCTCACCGAACAGGAACTCGGTCGGGGTGTCATCAAGATGCACACCCACGCCCGCGGCTTCGGCCAGTTCGAAGGCTGCCAGTGCAATGCCGCCATCGCTCAGGTCAGTACAGGCCTTGATCATCTCGCGATTGGCCCGGATGAAGTCGCCGTTGCGCTTTTCAGCATCCAGATCCACATGCGGCGCGTCGCCGTCTTCGCGGTTGAAGACCTCGGCCAGCAGGGCGGATTGGCCCAGATGCCCCTTGGTTTCACCGATCACCAGCGCCACATGCCCTTCGCGAACCTCGGTGCCGATGATGTCGTCGGCGTGATCCAAAAGGCCGACGGCACCGATGGTCGGTGTGGGCAGGATCGCCTGACCGTCGGTTTCGTTGTAGAGCGACACGTTACCCGAGACGATCGGCATGTCCAGCGCGGCCACGGCGGCGCCGATGCCTTGGATGGCACCGACGAACTGGCCCATGATCTCGGGCTTTTCGGGGTTGCCGAAATTCAGGTTGTCAGTGGTGGCCAGCGGTTTGGCACCAACGGCGGTCAGGTTGCGATAGGCTTCGGCCACGGCCTGCTTGCCGCCTTCCTCGGGGTTGGCGCGCACGTATCGCGGGGTCACGTCCGAAGTGAAGGCCAGCACCTTGTCGGTGCCATGCACGCGCACCATGCCTGCACCAACGCCAGGCGTACGCGCCGTGTCAGCCATCACCATGGTGTCGTATTGCTCATAGACCCAGTGCTTGCTTGCGTAGTTAGGCGACGAGATCAGCGCACGCAGCCCGTCGATCGGGTCGATCTGCGGTACCTCGCCCAGATCTTCGGCCGCCGAGGTGGGGACCCAGGGGCGGTCGTATTCCGGTGCCGTTGAGGCCAGTTTCGACAGCGGCAGGTCGGCCTTGATTTCGCCGTTGTGCATGATCAGGAAACGGTCTTCGGCGATGGTTTCACCGACGATTGCGAAATCCAGATCCCATTTCTCGAACACGGCGCGGGCTTCGGCCTCAAGCTCGGGCTTCAGCACCATCAGCATGCGTTCCTGGGACTCGGACAGCATCATCTCGTAGGCGGTCATGTTTTCTTCGCGCTGGGGCACGTTTTCCAGGTCCAGCCGGACACCCAACCCGCCCTTGTCGCCCATCTCGACGGCCGAGCAGGTCAGGCCCGCTGCGCCCATGTCCTGAATCGAGATCACGGCGCCGGTCTGCATCAGTTCCAGCGTCGCCTCCATCAGGCGTTTTTCGGTGAAGGGGTCGCCAACCTGCACGGTTGGGCGCTTTTCCTCGATCGTGTCGTCGAATTCGGCCGAGGCCATCGTGGCACCGCCCACACCGTCGCGGCCGGTCTTGGCGCCCAGATAGACGACGGGCATGCCCACGCCCGACGCGGCCGAGTAGAAGATCTTGTCGGCATCGGCCAGCCCGGCGGCAAAGGCGTTCACGAGGCAGTTGCCATTGTAGGCCGGGTGGAACCGAACTTCACCGCCCACGGTCGGTACGCCGAAGCAGTTTCCGTAGCCTCCGATGCCTTCGACCACGCCATTGACCAGCTGGCGGGTCTTGGGGTGGTTGGGTTCGCCGAAGGACAGCGCGTTCATTGCCGCGATGGGCCGCGCGCCCATGGTGAACACGTCGCGCAGGATGCCGCCCACGCCGGTTGCCGCCCCTTGATAGGGTTCGATGTACGACGGGTGGTTGTGGCTTTCCATTTTGAAGACCACGGCCTGCCCGTCGCCGATATCGACCACACCGGCGTTTTCACCGGGTCCGCAGATCACCTGAGGGCCCGAGGTGGGCAGGGTGCGCAACCATTTCTTCGAGGATTTGTAAGAACAGTGCTCGTTCCACATGGCCGAGAAAATCCCCAGCTCGGTAAAGGTCGGCTCGCGCCCGATAATCTCGAGGATCATGTCGTATTCTTCGGGTTTCAACCCATGTGCGGCAATCAGATCCGGTGTGATGGCGGGCTCTTGCATCGTGTGTCCTGTTTCCAAGGTGGCCGGGATTGCGGGCCTTTTAGGGCAACCGGGCGATTTGGGAAAGGGTCAAGAGCGCGCAGCGAACAGGAACCGGCTATTTGCTGGCAGAATGCGGCGGCCTGCGACCGGGAAATGCAGGTCGCACCACCGCATTGATGGGGACAGCAGCGCGTGCGCCGCTGTCCCGCCGCCGTTATTGAGGCGGCTCTTCCTTCTTGTTCACGGCGTCGGCCGCGGCCGCGCCGATCGCCGCTTTTTGTTGTTCGCTCAGGTTTTCGGCCTCTTCCAATCCGGGGATGGCAACGCGTACCTCGCGGCGGGCAAAGTCGATCCCGTTCTCCTTGAACGCGGCCTTGACCCGGTTGAAGATCTCCTTGCGCAGGGTGAACTGCTTGCCGGGCTTGGCCATGAACTTGCCGCGGATGATCATGCCGACATCGTCAAAGTCGAACACGCCCTGCGATTTGAATGGCTGCAGGAAGCCATCCTTGTGGAGCGGGTCCTCCATCATCTCAGCGCCGATCTTCTTGAAGATCTTCTTGACCTTGTTCGGATCAGTGTCGAAGGGCACGGTGAATTTCAGCTTCATGATGACCCAGTCGCGGCTGTAGTTGGTCAGCTTCTGGATCTCGCCATAGGGAATGGTGTGCACCGGGCCGCGATGGTGGCGCAGTTGCATCGAGCGGATCGAGATCTTCTCGACCGTGCCGGTGGTGCCACCCACATCGACATATTCACCCACTCGGAAAGCATCGTCGATCAGGAAGAAAATCCCGCCCACGATGTCCGAGACCAGTTTCTGCGCACCAAAGCCGATGGCCAGACCCAGGATACCGGCACCAGCCAGAAGCGGCGTGATGTCCAAGCCCAGAGCGCCCAACGCCAGCAAGGCGAAGATCACCGCGATGGCCACCTGCGCGGTCACGCGCAGCAACGGCAGAACCGTGGCAAGGCGCGAGCCGCCGGCACCGCCGCCTTCGCCGGCTTCCTCATCGGGGCTCTGCTCCGAAGCCGTCTGCTCTTTGGCCAGGCGGCGGTTGATCCAGAGCGAGACCACCTCGTTCAGGATGTAGCCGATTGCAATGATGATGAAGAACTGAACCAGTTTGCTGCCGGTTTCCGAGTCCCCGCCCGCAATATCCTGCAGGTCCAGGTTCCAGGCATCCGCAATCATCAGAATGACCAGAATGCCGGCCAGAACGCGTCCGATGCGGATGTAGCTGCGTTTGGTCGATTTGTAGGCACGTTCCGCGATCGGGCCATCGCCCATCATCGGCGGCAGGAGGTGCCGGGTCAGCCCTCGGATCAGCGTGTCGAGTGCCGGTGCGATCAAAAGCCAGAACATCGTGACGAAATGCGCGCCTTCGGCCAGAAGGGCAAACACGGCCGGATTACGCTGAGCGGCGAGGAACTCGACCAAAAGCCAGGTACCCGCCGACACGGCGATCGCAAAATACGGGTAGTAGCGGGCGACTTCTTCGTCGAAATGCGTACGATCCGGATCGGAACCACGCATCATGTCGGTCAGACCGTTGCGGGCCGTCCAAGCAATGACACCGACATAGATGTGGATGGCGGTGTTCAGCCAGAAACCAAGGCGCGATTCACCCGGCATCACGCCATTCATCGCATTGAAATCCAGGATGAACAAGGTGAACCCGATCAGCAGAAACAGGCCGATCAGGTTCCGATGCAGGTATTTCGCCCATTTGTCATTCACGTTGACCAGTCGCAGATTGCTCTGCTTCGGGGCCAGAATGAAGCGGGAAATCGCGGCTCCCAGGCGGGGGAACCAGATCAGGAAGAACACGAAGGGTGCCGCCTGGGCAATTTGTTGTTCGTCCAGCAATCGACGCCCGACGAAAACCAGCGTGTAATAAAAGACAAGCAGCCCCAGAAACTCGACGCAGAAGCGCTTGAACAGAAAGACTACGGCGCCTTTTAGGTTGGTCGAGGCATCCCCATCGACGACTTTGATCCAACGGCGGGTCCAAAGGCCAACCGCCGTTTCTGCGGCATACCCGATTGCAAGCGCCAGGAAGGTGAACCCGAACAGGGTTGCCAGACCGCTTGCGCCAAACTTGTTTCCGAAATTGCTGAAGGCTTCGACCTGCGCCGAAACCAGCAGCGGAACCTTGCGGATGACATCCAGCCAAGACGCAGCCATGTCGCCCGCCGAGGATGAGATCGTTTGCAGCAGCCCCTTCCGGGAAGTCTGCGTTTCGGCCTGTTTCGCCGCGACCGCATCAAGCCGTTCCAGCAAAATGGCCCGGACTTGATCGTCAGACATTCTCGCCACCAGATCGTCGACCTGTTCGGGGGTCAGATCTTCGGGGATGGTCACATTGCTGGTGGTGGGTTCGCTGGTGCTCTGGGCCATGCTTGGCCGGGCCAGGAACGTGACGGATACCAACGCCATCAAAAACAGGCGGAGTAGGCTGGTCATAAACTTTGTCCTCGAACACGAAATATTATGGTTTTTCGCGATCATAGGCCCGTTGGCAAAATAATTCCAAACGATTTGGCACCGCGCGCCCGGATGCAGGCCAAAAAAAAGGCCGAGCACTAAGCTCGGCCGTAGTCCAACAGGGAGGTATGAAGATGATGAGCGTTTCAGCATCACCGCCTTCGAATGCTCATTTAGGGATCACTCTGTGAACGATCAAGGTTTTTTGGGCGCATTGAGGGCATGTCCGCTATGCTGCGGACGCATAGCTATAGTTTTCCCAGATGTTTCAGTTGCTTGCGATGCGCAATGATTTCATCCTGAACGAAATCTCGGAACGCTGCGACCCGTTTTGAGTGCCTCAGTTCTTCAGGATAGGCCAAATATACAGGCACATTCGCCGTCTCGATGTCAGACAGGATCGGGACCAGGTCGGGGAAATCCTCGGTCACGTAGTCGGGCAGGACGCCAATTCCGAGGTCATTCAGAACACCCTGCAGAACACCAAAGTAGTTGTTCACCGTCAGCAGTGAGCTGGGTTCGTAGGTCATCAGGTGACTGACCATCGACGCGCCAACGCCAACCTGGGGTGCGGCGGGGGTCTGACAGATCAGGCGGTGTTTCGAAATGTCCTCCAGCGTCTGAGGCGCGCCTCCGTGCGAATCCAAGTAGGTCTTGGTCGCATACAACATCATTCGAACGGTCATCAGTCGCTTGCGGACAAGATCGGCCTGACTGGGTTCCTTCATCCGGATCGCGACATCTGCTTCGCGCATCGGAAGATCCAGCACACGTTCTTCGAGCATCAGGTCAATATTCAGGTCCGGATACTGCTCGTACAGCTTGGGCAGACGCGGCGCCAGCCACAGGGTCCCGAAGCCAAAAGTCGTGGTGACCCGAAGGACTCCAAAGACCTCATCCTCGCTGTCTCGGATTCGCGCCGCGGCTGCGTCCAGACGCTTGGACATGGCCGTTGTTGCATCGAACAGAAGCTCGCCCTGTTCCGTCAGAATCAGGCCGCGGGCGTGGCGGTGGAACAGTGTGGCACCCAGCGATTCCTCAAGTGCGCGAACCTGACGACTGACGGCGGATTGGGACAGATTCAGCTTGTCTCCGGCATGCGTCAGGCTGCCGGCGTCAGCTACCGCGTGAAATATTCTGAGCTTGTCCCAATTCATCGTCGCAACTTTCGTTATCCTTTGGCAGCCCTATATGAAAGAGGTAACAAATTCCATATTCAAACGGGGAAATCGTTACAGAACAGGGGGAATTTTGTATACAGGTCAGAAATTATGACCTAAAATGACGTCAAATGCAGCACACTATTCCGACGTGGGGAGGCGTCTGATGAGTCAGCCAAAGATTTCGCTCAATGACCGTTTCGATTTGACCAAAAGCCCGGTGCTTTTGAATGGTACGCAGGCGCTTGTTCGTCTTATGATGATGCAGAAGGCCCGCGATACCGCCGCGGGCCTGAATACTGCCGGTCTGGTCACCGGTTATCGGGGGTCTCCGCTGGGTGCGGTCGATCTGCAAATGTCACGTGCCGAAAAGCAACTGGCCGAGTGTGATGTGACTTTTCAATACGGTCTGAACGAGGACCTGGCCGCCACAGCCCTGTGGGGCAGCCAGCAGGCGGGTTTGCGCGGCGATGGAAAATATGACGGCGTGTTCGGCCTGTGGTACGGCAAGGGTCCGGGCGTGGACCGGTCCGGTGACGTGATGCGCCACGCCAACATGGCCGGCAGCGCCAAGCATGGCGGCGTGCTGATGGCGATGGGCGACGATCACACGGGCGAAAGCTCGACCGTGCTGCACCAATCGGAATGGTCGCTGGTCGACATGTACATGCCCGTGGTCAGCCCGGCCGGAGTGCAGGAAATCCTCGACTATGGAATCTACGGCTTTGCCCTCAGCCGGTTTGCCGGGGTCTGGGTCGGGCTCAAGACGATGAAGGACACGATCGAGGTGACCTCGGTCGTGGATGGCCGGCCCGATCGGATGCAACTGGTGACGCCGGAATTCGACATGCCTGAGGGCGGGCTAAACATTCGGCTGGGCGACACGCCGCACCTGCAGGAGGCGCGGATCATCGACTACAAGCGGTTCGCGGCCGAGGTGTTCTCGCACGCCAACCGGATGGACCGGCGGGTCTGGGGCAAGCCGGGCGCCAAGATTGGCATTGCCGCGGCGGGCAAGAACTGGCTGGACCTGGTCCACGCCATGTCGCTGCTGAACATCGACGAGGCCGAGGCCGAACGGTTGGGGATCACCACCTACAAGATCGGTCAGACCTTCCCACTGGACATGAAGGGGTTCCACGATTGGGCCGAGGGGCTGGACCTGATCGTCATCGTCGAAGAAAAGCGCAAGCTGATCGAAGTGCAGGTCAAAGAAGCGATCTTCGACGATCGTCGCGGACGTCGCGTGTACGGCTGGTACAAGGGCGGGGCAGGCACGCTGCACCGGGAAGAGCTGTTCCCGACCCGTGGCGCGCTTGACCCAATCATGATCGCCGAGAAGCTCGGCGAAATCCTCATTGAGGAAGGCCGCGAAACCGACGGAATCCGCGCAGGGCTGGCCAGCCTGCAGGAAGCGCGGCGCAACGACAACGCGCAAGAGATCGCGACGCGGCTGCCCTATTTCTGCTCGGGCTGTCCGCATAATAGCTCGACCAAAGTGCCGGAGGGCAGCCGGGCCTATGCCGGCATCGGCTGTCACTACATGGTGCAGTGGATGGATCGCGAGACCACCGGCTTTACCCAGATGGGCGGCGAAGGCGCCAACTGGATCGGTGAGGCACCGTTCTCGACCACAAAACACGTGTTCCAGAACCTGGGCGATGGCACCTACAACCACTCGGGCGTTCAGGCGATCCGGGCGGCGCTGGCGGCCGATACCAACATCACCTTCAAGATCCTGTTCAATGACGCGGTCGCCATGACCGGCGGGCAGGAGAACGAGGGCCACCTGACCGCCGAGCGCATTGTGTGCGAGGTCAAGGCCATGGGCGTCCAGCATGTGGCCGTCGTCTATGACGAAAAGGAAGACGTGAACTTCAAAGCGCTGCCCGGCGACGTGGAAACCCACGAACGGGCCGAACTGATGGCGGTTCAGAACAAGTTCCGCGAGATCGAGGGCGTGTCGGTCATCGTCTACGTCCAGACCTGCGCCGCCGAGAAACGCCGCCGCCGTAAGCGCGGCACCTTCCCGGACCCGGACAAGCGCGTCTTCATCAACTCGGACATCTGCGAAGGCTGCGGCGATTGCGGGGTGCAGTCGAACTGTGTCTCGATCGTGCCCAAGGAAACCGAGCTGGGACGAAAGCGGGCGATCGACCAGTCCAGCTGCAACAAGGATTTCTCGTGCCTCAACGGGTTCTGCCCGTCCTTCGTCACGCTGGAAGGCGCCAAGATCCGCAAGGAAGCCACCACCGAAATCGACATCCCCCATCTGCCGCAGCCGGTACTGCCGCAGATCGAGGGCACGCATAACGTGGTCATCACCGGCGTCGGCGGCACCGGCGTTGTGACCATCGGGGCGGTTCTGGCGCAGGCCGCGCAGATCGACGGCAAGGGCGCGGGCATGATGGAAATGGCCGGGCTGGCGCAGAAGGGGGGCGCGGTGCATATCCACTGTCGCCTGGCCAACAAGCCCGAAGACATCAGCGCCATCCGCGTGGCCACCGGCGAAGCGCATGCGCTGATCGGAGGCGACCTCGTGGTGTCGGCCGGGGCCAAGACGCTGGGCCTGACGCGCACTGGTCAGACCGGCGCGGTGGTCAACAGCCACGAGATCATAACTGGCGATTTCACCCGCAACACCGAGTTCCACATTCCGGTCGACCGGCTGGAACTGGCGCTGGAAGCGCGACTGAAGGACGGTCTTGCCCTGTTCGACGCGACCGAGTTGGCACGCGCGGTGATGGGCGATTCGATCTATTCCAACATGATGGTGTTCGGGGCGGCCTGGCAGCGGGGTCTGCTGCCTGTCAGCCACGAGGCGATCATGACCGCGATCGAGCTGAACGGCGCCGCGGTCGAGCGCAACAAGCGCGCCTTCGAGGTCGGCCGCTGGGCGGTTCTTCATCCCGAGGACGTGGCGCGCATCGTGACCCCCACGGTGACCGAGTTGCCCAAGACGCCCGAGCAGGCCATCGCCTTCCGCGCCGATCATCTGGTGGCCTATCAGGGCAAGCGGTTGTCGAGGCGCTATCTCAAGCTGGTCGAGTCGATCGAAGACCCGAAGGTCCGGGATGCCGTCGCGCACGGGTATCACAAGCTGTTGTCCTACAAGGACGAATACGAGGTGGCCCGCCTGCTGCTGGACAGCCGCGACAAGGCCGCCGCCGAATTCGACGGCGACATCAAGATGACCTTCCACCTTGCTCCGCCGATCCTGGGGGGCAAAGGGCCGGACGGGCGTCCGCGCAAACGGCAATTCAGCGAATGGCTGCTGGGGCCGATGAAGGTTCTGGCCAAGCTGAAGGGGCTACGTGGCACGCCGCTGGACATCTTCGGCTATACCGCCGAGCGCCGAATGGAACGGGCCTTGATCCGTCAGTATGAGGCGGACATGAAAGAGGTTCTGCCCAAGCTGGATGACAACACCCGCGATGCGATTGTCGCGCTGGCGCGGTTGCCGCTGGACATCCGCGGTTTCGGTCCGGTATTGGCCGCCAACGAAGCCAAGGCCGCCAAGCGGCGCGAGGAACTTCTGGCCGTGATCCGGCAGGGAGGAACCGAGACGCGGGCCGCGGCCGAGTAACGTCATATCGGTGTCATGGAGGCGCGGTAGGGTTCCCGTCCGCGCCGTCCGATGACGGCCACACCGGAGACCCGTGATGAAATCACGTCGCCAAGTCGCTCGGGACATTTCCTACGCCCATTCTGCTGAAACGCGGGGTGGGCGCATGGTCATCAAACTGATGGAGAACACGACCGGTCGGCTGCGTCTGATCCGGCGCGCGGATGGTTACGAGCGCGAGGTCGCCAATGGCCGTGATTTCTGGTCGGTCATGGTCGAACGCTACGGGCTGAGCCTGAACGTGGTGGGCGGGGCGTTGTCAAACATCCCCAAGGACGGCCCGCTGATCCTGATCGCCAACCACCCCTACGGTATCCTGGATGGGCTGATGATGGGGCATGTGCTGTCCCAGACCCGCGGAGATTTCCGGATTCTGGCCAACCATGTATTCCACAAGGCCGAGGATCTGAACCGGATCATCCTGCCGATCTCCTTCGATCAGACCAAAGAGGCGATGCGGCTGAACCTGCAGACCCGAAAAACCGCCCTGGATTATCTGGGGCAGGGTGGGGCAATCGGGATTTTTCCCGGCGGTACGGTCAGCACGGCGGCCCGACCGTTCGCGCACCCGATGGACCCGGGCTGGCGCGGATTCACCGCTCGGATGGTAGCCAAGTCAAAAGCGACCGTGGTGCCTTTGTTTTTCGATGGTCACACCTCGCGCCTGTTCCAGATTGCCAGCCATCTGCATGTGACGCTGCGCATGGGTTTGCTGATCAAAGAGTTCAAAAAGCGCGTCGATACCCCAGTGGATGTGGTCGTGGGGCAGCCCATCGGCCGCGACGTTCTGGACCCATTGGCCGGCGATACGCGCAAGATGATGGATTTCTTGCGCAAAGCCACGTATGAGCTGTCTCCGAAGCCGCTGAAGTCGTATGACTATGGCTATGAATTCGAGGAACGGCATCGCGCCTGAAGGGGCAAATGGCAGTAGGCATCTTTGATTCCGGATTGGGCGGGCTGACCGTCCTGAACGCCGCGCAGACACGTCTGCCGGAGGTGGATTTCCTGTATTACGCGGACAGCGCGCACGCGCCTTATGGCGTGCGCGACGCCGAGGATATCTACAACCTGACCCGAAATGCGGTTCAGGACCTGTGGTCGCGCGGCTGCGATCTGGTGATTCTGGCCTGCAACACGGCCAGCGCCGCGGCGCTGCGGCGGATGCAGGAAGAGGGCGTGCCCCAGGGCAAGCGCGTGCTGGGTGTGTTCGTGCCGCTGATCGAGGCACTGACCGAGCGCCAGTGGGGCGACAACAGCCCCCCGCGCGAAGTGGCGGTCAAACATGTGGCTCTGTTTGCCACGCCGGCAACCGTGGCCAGCCGCGCTTTCCAGCGTGAACTGGCGTTCCGCGCCATCGGCGTCGATGTTGAGGCGCAGGCCTGCGGTGGCGTGGTCGATGCCATCGAGGACGGTGATATGATCCTGGCCGAAGCCCTTGTGCGGAGCCATGTGGACGCGTTGAAGCGCAAGATGCCGCAGCCGCAGGCTGCGATTCTGGGCTGCACCCATTACCCCTTGATGGCCGAAGCCTTTCAGGCGGCGTTGGGACCGGACGTGCAGGTGTTCAGCCAGGGCGACCTCGTGGCCGAAAGCCTTGCGGATTATCTCCAGCGGCATCCGGATATGCTGGGAGGGGGTGAGGCGGGTTACCTGACCACAGGCAATCCGCGGAAGGTCAGTGACCGGGCAACGCAATTTCTCCGACGACAGATCACCTTCAAGGCCGCCTGACTTAGGTCAAGGACCGGCCCCTGTCATGAATTTATTCGGTACCTGTCACGTCGGCGGGTGCCAGACGTGTCACATGAATCTACGAGGTCTGACATGACCCACAAAATCGCAATCCTGGGCGCTTCGGGCTATACCGGTGCTGAGTTGGTGCGGCTGATCGCCGAGCACCCGAATATGGAAATCACCGCCCTGGCGGCCGAGCGCAAGGCCGGGCAGACCATGGCCGAGGTGTTTCCGCATCTGCGCCATCTGGATTTGCCGCGTCTGTGCAAGATCGAGCAGCTTGACTTTGGCCAGATCGATCTGTGCTTTTGCGCGCTGCCGCACAAGACCAGTCAGGAGGTCATCCGGGATTTGCCCTCCGACCTAAAAATCGTTGATTTGTCAGCGGATTACCGGCTGGCCGACCCCGACGAGTACGAGAAATGGTACGGCAATCCGCATGCCGCACTCACGCATCAGGATGAGGCCGTCTACGGACTGACCGAGTTCTATCGTGAGGACATCCGCGCTGCGCGGCTGGTGGCTGGCACCGGGTGCAATGCTGCCACGGGGCAGTATGTGCTGCGGCCGTTGATCGCGGCTGGTGTTATCGACCTGGATGACATCATTCTTGATCTGAAATGCGCTGTCTCCGGGGCGGGGCGCGCGCTGAAAGAGAACCTTCTGCACGCCGAACTGAGCGAGGGCACCAACGCCTATGCCGTCGGCGGCACCCACCGGCATCTGGGCGAGTTCGATCAGGAGTTCTCGAAACTGGCGGGCCGCGCGGTTCACATCCAGTTTACGCCGCACCTGATCCCCGCGAACCGGGGCATTCTGGCGACCTCGTATGTGAAGGGTGATCCGCAGAGCGTTTATGAAACGCTGTGTGCAGCCTATGCAGACGAGCCTTTCATTCAGATGCTGCCCTTTGGCGAAACGCCTTCGACCCACCATGTGCGCGGATCGAACTTCTGCCATATCGGCGTCGTTGCTGACAGGATCGAACGGCGAGCCATCGTGATTGCGGCGCTGGACAACCTGACAAAAGGTAGCAGTGGGCAGGCCTTGCAGAACGCAAACCTGATGTTAGGTGAACCCGAAACGACCGGGCTTATGATGGCCCCACTGTTCCCATGAGGGCGAGATGAAGACGCTGAAGAAACGTCGTCGTGTACAGATCATTCTGTTGGCTTTTGTGGCTTTGGCCCTGGCGACGGGCTTGATCGGTTATGCCATGCGAGACGGGATCAACTATTTCCGCTCGCCCAGCCAGGTAATCGCCGAACCGCCGGCGCCGAACGAGGTGTTCCGCATCGGTGGCTTGGTCGAAGAAGGCTCGATCGTACGAGGGCAGGGTGAAACCGTACGGTTCACCGTCACCGACGGGGGTGAGAGTGTGAAGGTGGCCTTCACCGGTGTCTTGCCTGATCTGTTCTCTGAGGGTCAGGGGATGGTCGGCACCGGAAGCTACGTTGATGGCGTGTTCCAAGCCACTGAAATTCTGGCAAAACACGACGAGACCTATATGCCGAAAGAGGTTATCGATGCCTTGAAGGAGCAGGGCGTCTACGAAGAGCCGGCAGACAGCTGAAACAGGACAGCCTTCGGTAGGTTGCCTGAATGAGTGTTCAAGGGCGTTGCGCGATCTGGTCGTGCAGCGCCCTTCTTCGTCTCATGGATTTAAGGATTTCACCGGACCGTGGGCCGCATAGGAACACAGAGGTGCAGCATGCAGTCGGTTCAACAGATTGCCAACGAGATCGTAACCCGCGAGGGCGGCTTCGTCGATGATCCGGACGACCCCGGAGGGGCCACGAAATACGGTGTCACAATCCACACGATGCGACGGTTGGGCCTTGACCTGACGCGTGACGGCACTGTCGATCGCCGCGACGTGATGGCGCTTGGCCGGGATCAGGCCGTCGCGATTTTCATCACGCATTACTTTCAAAAGCCCGGTCTGGCACGGGTGCCCCACGTGCTGCAGCCGACGCTGTTCGATATGTACGTGAATGCGGGCGGACAGGCGGTGCGCATCCTGCAGCGTCTTTTGGTGCAGATGGGATTTTCGCTCGCCGTGGATGGCGTTTTGGGGCCGCGAACGGCTGGGGCGTGCGATCAGGCCGCAAAACCCGATCCGGTGGTGTTGCGCGACGCGTATGGGGTGGCACGAAGGAACTACTATTTCCGGCTTGCTGACCGACGTCCAGCCTTGCGCAAATACGTGCGCAGCCGCAACGGTGGGAAAGGGGGTTGGATCCGCCGGGCCGAGGAGTTTCTATCTCCGCCCTATCACCTGAGCATGGCCGAGTTTCAGCAAAGGATAGCCGCATGGGACTGATCGCAGGTGTTTTTGATCTTCTGTTCGGGGGTGGGCGCAACGTGGTGCGCGAAACTGCAGAGGTGTTCCGCGAGAACGCGGAGGCCGGTGCGGAACGCGCTGTTGCGCTGCGTGGACAGGCGATGAACCAGTTCGGCGCGGAATTCGAGGTTCCTCGCAAAGGCGGGTTTGACCGTTTCATGGACGGTTTGAATCGGTTGCCAAGACCTGCATTGGCGCTGGGGACATTGGGTTTGTTCGTGGCCGCGATGGTCGATCCACTGTGGTTTGCGGCGCGGATGCAGGGAATTGCGCTGGTGCCCGAGCCGCTGTGGTGGCTACTGGGCGTCATCGTGTCGTTCTATTTCGGAGCGCGGCACCAAGCGAAGGTTCAGGACCTTCAGCGTGATATCTCAGTCACGATGATGCGGGCGCCACAGGTCATGGCCAACTTGCGTGCTTTACACGAGATGCGAGCGGAAAGTCCGGGAGCCGCCGATCCGGGGCCGGATGCGGAACTGACGGCTCAGGTGATCATCCCCGATCATAACCCGGCGCTGGAGGACTGGCGGCGTCTGCAGCGCGCTTGACCCGCGACACTATGTGCGCCTGTTTGCGGCGAAAGTGATTGGCGCTTGCCCGGGCGCGGGATTATACCCGTGCCCATGATTACCGAGCTTGGACATTTCGCCCTTATCCTGGCCTTCATGGTGGCCATAGTTCAGACAGTCGTGCCATTGATCGGCGCCGCAAAACGCTGGCCGTCATGGATGCTGTTCTCCGAGCCCGCGGCTATTGCGCAGTGTCTGCTGACAGGATTTGCCTTCACTGCGCTGGTGTGGGCCTTTGCGACCTCGGATTTCTCGCTGCGGATCGTGGTGGAAAACAGCCACTCCCTGAAGCCGATGCTGTATAAGATCAGCGGAACCTGGGGAAACCACGAAGGTTCGATGCTGTTGTGGGTACTGATCGTGGCGCTTTTTGGCGCAACGGCTGCGCTTTTCGGCCAGGGTTTGCCACCCACGCTCAAGGCCCGTGTCCTCGCGATGCAGGCCGCAATCGGGGTGGCGTTCTACGCCTTCATCCTTTTTACGTCGAACCCGTTTGACCGGCTTCCCGTGGCGCCGTTTGACGGCCGCGATCTCAACCCCTTGCTGCAGGACCCCGGTTTGGCTTTCCATCCGCCGTTTCTGTACCTCGGATATGTGGGTCTGAGCATGGCATTTAGTTTTGCCGTCGCAGCCCTGATCGAGGGGCGGGTGGACGCGGCGTGGGGTCGGTGGGTTCGACCGTGGACCCTCGCAGCCTGGATTTTCCTGACCATCGGCATCGCGTTGGGGTCGTGGTGGGCCTATTACGAATTGGGTTGGGGCGGATTCTGGTTCTGGGATCCGGTGGAAAACGCGTCTTTCATGCCGTGGCTTCTGGCCGCCGCCCTATTGCACTCGGCCATTGTGGTCGAAAAGCGCGAAGCCTTGAAAAGCTGGACCATTCTGTTGGCGATCATCGCTTTTGGATTCTCGCTGATCGGAACCTTCATCGTGCGCTCGGGCCTTCTGACGTCGGTTCACGCATTTGCAAACGACCCTGAGCGCGGTGTGTTCATCCTGTTCATTCTGGTGGCGTTCATTGGCGGCGCGTTGATCCTGTTCGCCGCTAGGGCCCAGGCGATGGAGGCCAAGGGGCTGTTCGGAATGGTCAGCCGTGAAAGCGCATTGGTGCTGAACAATATCCTGCTGGCTGTCAGCAGTTTTGTCGTGTTCTTCGGGACCCTGTGGCCGATGGTGGCCGAAATGATGTTCGACCGAAAGCTTTCGGTCGGGGCACCGTTCTTCAACGCGGCCTTTACGCCGTTCATGGTAGTGCTGGGCATCGCATTGCCTCTGGGCTCGATGCTGCCGTGGAAGCGCGGCAGGCTGGGCCGCGTCGCATGGCAGTTGCGCTATGCGTTTGTGCTGGCCGTTTCGCTGGCCGTACTGGTTTGGGTGTTGCAGACGGGCCGCAGCGCGCTTGGCCCGGTTGGTTTGTTCCTTGGCGCATGGATCACCTTCGGCGCCGCGGTCGATCTGTGGAGCCGCACAGGCCGCACCGGCGGTTTCCGGCGTCTGATGCGCCTGCCGGGTGCGGATTGGGGCAAAGCGATCGCCCATACCGGTTTGGGGGTCACGATCTTTGCGATTGCCGGCCTGACCGCCTGGGAGGTCGAGGACATCCGTGTTGCACGTATCGGCGAGACCTTCGACGTGGGCGGTTTCTCGTTCACTTTGGACGGTGTGCGCGAGGTTGAGGGGCCGAACTATTTCTCCACCATGGCCGACGTGCAGGTTCAAAAAGATGGTAGAGAGATAGCTACGCTGAACCCGGAAAAACGTACCTATCCGGTGGCCGCCATGCCCACGACCGAAGCCGCGATTGACTACCGTTTTCTGCGTGATGTCTACGTGGTCATCGGGGATCAGCAGGACGATGGCGGCTGGGTCATGCGCACCTACATCAAACCTCTTGCGAATTGGATTTGGGGAGGCTGCATTCTGATGGCTCTGGGCGGATTGTTCAGCTTGTCTGACCGCCGCTTCCGGGTGGCCGCAGGCGCGCGCAAGGCCCCGGCAGGCGGGGTACCTGCCGAATGAAACGTCTGATCGTTTTGTTGTTGTTGCTGGCATCGCCGCTGATGGCGGTCCAGCCGGATGAAGTCCTGGACGATCCGGCGCTCGAAGCCCGAGCGCGAGACATCAGTACGGGCCTGCGTTGTCTGGTATGTCGAAACGAAAGCATCGACGAAAGCAACGCGGAACTAGCCCGTGACCTGCGCATTTTGCTGCGCGAACGGCTGGTCGCGGGCGACACCGATGAAGAAGCGGTTGCCTATATTGTCGACCGCTACGGAGAATACGTGCTACTCAAACCCACGACCACGGGGGCGAACCTGCTGTTGTGGCTGGCAGGGCCGGCCATGCTGTTGATAGCGGCCGGTCTGGGGTGGAACTTCTTGCGCGGTCGTGCGCGGGTTGAGGAGACCTCCGCCGTGGACGGATTGAGTGACGACGAGAAAGAGCGCCTGCGCCGAATTCTTGAAGACTGACGTGCGGTTTACCTTTCCCTTGCGCGGCATTTGCGTCAGGGTTCGGGAAATTCTGCGCATGTGAGGACTTCATGGAATACGAAACGGTGCTTTTGGACATCACGGACGGTTTGGCTGTGGTCACGCTGAACCGGCCGGACAAGATGAACGCGCTTACGACGAAAATGCGCGCCGAGATTACCCATGCGATGAAAAAAGCCGCTCATGACGCGCGTGCAATCGTTCTGACGGGCGCGGGTCCGGCGTTTTGCTCCGGCCAGGATCTGGGCGATGCGTCCAGCACCGGCAAGATCGATCTGGAACGCGCGCTGCGCGACGAATATGAACCGATGCTGGAAGCCGTTCATGATTGTCCGGTGCCGACGATCGCGGCCGTGAACGGTCCCGCGGCGGGGGCAGGGGCCAACCTGGCCCTGTGTGCCGATGTGGTCATTGCGACCGAAAGCGCCTATTTCCTGCAGGCCTTTGCCCGGATCGGTCTTTTGCCGGACGCCGGCGGGACGTGGTTCATGCCGCGCCAGATGGGGTTGGCCAAAGCCATGGGTGCGGCGCTGTTCGCCGACAAGATTTCTGCGCGTCAGGCCGACCAATGGGGCATGATCTACGAGGCGGTTGCCGACGATGAATTCGCCGCGCATTGGCGCAAGCGCGCCGATTACCTGGCCAAAGGGCCGACTGCGGGCTTTGCCGCGATCAAAAAGGCGATGAGAGGCACCTACGAAAACACCTTGCCGCAACAACTGGCGACCGAGGCGCACCTGCAAGGAGAATGTGGGCGCACCCGTGACTTCGCCGAAGGCGTGGTGGCATTTCTGGAAAAACGCGCCCCCCGGTTCGAGGGGCGCTGACCATCAGGCCCGGCGGCGGCGACGCGCGCGCCGTTCGGGCATCGCCTCGTCCCCGGTTCCGTCACTGGCCGACGAGAAAGGCCCAAGGACTGCAGTAATTTGCTCGAGCGACGGACGGGCGCCACGGGGTTCAGTGTCCAGTGCCTTGCGCATCTCACGCAGGTGCGCTGGCATCGTTCCGCAGCAACCACCGATGATGGTCGCACCTGAATCCCGCGCCATGGCTGCGTAACGGCCCATCAGTTCGGGCGTGCCGTCATAGTGGATGTGGCCATCGACATATTTCGGAATGCCCGCATTGCCCTTGGAGATCAGGGGGCGTTCGGTTCCCTGAGCCACAAAACCCAGAACCGTGCGCAGGATGTCAGACGCGCCGGTGCCGCAGTTGGCGCCAAAGGCGATCGGCGGATTGGGCAGGGTTTCGACCAGTTGCGCCAGATCGGCCGAGGTCACGCCCATCATGGTGCGCCCGGCGGTGTCAAAACTCATGGTACCGCACCAAGGCATGTCGGCCAGCGCAAAAGCCTCGGCCGCGGCGCGGAATTCCTCCGGCGCGCTGATCGTTTCTACCCACAGCACGTCGACGCCGCCGGCTTTCAGCGCCTCGGCCTGTTCGTGGAACATCTCGACCGCCTCGGCATGGGTCAGGCTGCCTACAGGTTCCAGGATTTCACCGGTCGGACCGACCGAGCCCGCAACCACCACCGGGCGTCCGGCGGCATCCGCGACCTCGCGCGCCAGTTCGGCGCCGATGCGGTTCAACTCGGCCACGCGGGTGTGGGCGTCGTGCAGCTTCAGACGTGCTGCCGTTCCGCCGAACGTATTGGTCAGGAACAGGTCGCTGCCTGCATCCACCGACCCCTGATACAGGGCGCGGATCTTGTCGGGCTGGTCGGTGTTCCACAGCTCGGGCGCGTCGCCCGATTGCAGCCCCATGTTGAACAGGTTCGTTCCGGTGGCGCCATCGGCAAGAATGGCGTCCTTCGTTTCCAGCAATCTGGTCAGCGCGTTGGTCATTGGAGATGTCCGGAGTTGTGGCCCCAAAGGCCAAAAATTTAGACGCCCCGTGTCGCATGACCGGGACGTCAAATCAAATTCATAATACTCATGAAGATCATGAGGTGGGCGGCATGCCTCAGTTGGCTTCGCTCATCACCTGGGCTTTGGCCTCGGGCAGCAGTTCCACCATCTTGGCGCGGATTTCCTCGGGGCTGGACAGATCGCCCAGATCGGCGGCGACCTTGCGCACCACGTCCTCGTGGCCGGCCTCTTCGAAATCGGCGATTACGACGGATTTTGCATACTCGGCGGCCTCGTCGCCGCTTTTGCCCATTTTTTCCGCAGCCCACAGGCCCAGCAGCTTGTTGCAACGGGCTTGCGCCTTGAACTGCATTTCTTCGTCATGGGCGAATTTTGCTTCAAAGGCGTTTTCGCGTTCGTCGAACGTGGTCATGGGTGTTGGGCCTCTTCAAGTAAAAGTGTGTTTCCTGATGATATGACCATACGCGCTGCCGGGTGCAAGGTATTTGCGCTGCGTCAAAGCCTCTCGGATGCATGAACTTGCGGGAAAGGGGGGCTTGCACTATGAGAGCGCCAACGCGATGGGACTCATTCCCTCGCCTCAGCCTGGAAAGGTCGCACATGGCGCGTCGCAAGAAGATTTACGAAGGCAAGGCCAAGATCCTGTACGAAGGCCCGGAACCGGGCACGATCGTGCAGTATTTCAAAGATGACGCCACCGCGTTCAACGCGGAAAAGAAAGACGTGATCGACGGCAAGGGTGTTCTGAACAACCGCCTGAGCGAATTCTTCATGACCGGTCTGAACCAGATCGGCGTGCCGACCCATTTCATCCGCCGCCTGAACATGCGCGAACAGCTGGTCCGCAGCTGCGAGATCATCCCGCTGGAGGTGATCGTCCGCAACTATGCCGCCGGGTCGCTATCGAAACGGCTGGGCATCGCTGAGGGTACGCAGCTGCCGCGTCCGATCGTGGAATACTGCTACAAGGACGACTCGCTGGGTGATCCGCTTGTGACCGAAGAGCACATCGCCGCCTTTGGCTGGGCCAGCCAGCAGGATATGGACGACGTCCTCAGCCTGGCGCTGCGGGTGAACGACTTCATGAGCGGCGTGATGCTGGCCGTGGGTATTCGTCTGGTCGACTTCAAGATCGAGATCGGGCGCGTCTACGAAGGTGACTTCCAGCGCCTGATCATCGCTGATGAGATCAGCCCGGACAGCTGCCGACTGTGGGATATCGAGACCGGTCAGAAACTGGACAAGGACGTATTCCGTCGCGATCTGGGCAGCTTGACCGATGCCTATTCCGAGGTCGCCCGCCGCCTGGGCGTTCTGCCGAAAAGCAACGTGAGCAAGCCCACCCTGATCAACTGATCGCGCCGACTGGCAGGGCCTAACAAGGATGCGCTGTTCCTATTCGGAGCGGCGCATTTTTCATTGCGGGTTTGACAGGTCAGGCCCCCGTCACGCATCTTCGGGTTGACCGACCAACCCGGTCCGCTAACCAAGGTGGCACACTGAATGAGCGCGTTGTTCGATCAAGCGGTTTTCCTGAAATTTCTGGCGGCCGTGCTGGCCATATTCAACCCGCTCTACAACATCCCGATCTTCCTGAGCATGACGCGCGACTGCACACCTGCCGAACGGCGCAGGGTAGCCATGATCGTGATGGCCTCGGTGACGGTGATCGCGCTGATCTCAGTTGCAATCGGCGAAGAGGTGTTGGCTGTCTTCGGGATCGACGTTCCATCGTTCCGCGTGGCCGGCGGGCTGATTATCTTTGGGATCGGCATGTCGATGCTGAACGCGCAAGACCGGGCGCCAGGCGATCAGGCGGCCGTGGTCGATGGTCACGCGCGCAAGTTGAACTTTGCCGTTGTTCCGCTGGCGATCCCGTTGACGATTGGCCCGGGCACGATTGCCGTGACGATCGTGTTCTCGCATCAACTGTCGGATGGGGCCGAACTTGTGACCCTTGGCTCGGCGATCCTGATCGCCTGTTTCATCGTCGGGCTCGGCCTGTTGTTTGCTGACAGCATCTCGCGTCTTGTGGGTGAGACGATGATCAATGTGCTGACCCGGATCATGGCGATCCTGCTGGTTGCCGTGGCCGTCGAAATGGTTCTGACCGGCATCTTCAACGCGGTTGATGCACATTATCCCGGGCTGACGGGCAGCCCAGGCAATTGAATTCCTCAAGATGAAGCGCCTGCGGTCATTCGACCGCATCACAAAGGCTTGTTCTGCGCGGTCAGTCGCGCTATCCCCCGCGCAACGGAACAGGCCCCGGCGCGGCGGGCCACAGGTGGAGTTGCGACGATGAAGGCACGGGTGCACGTAATGCTCAAGAACGGGGTTCTGGACCCTCAAGGCGAGGCTGTGCGCCACGCATTGGGCGCACTGGGGTTCGACAAGGTGCAGGGCGTCCGGCAGGGCAAGGTGATTGACCTGGAACTGGCCGATGGCGCGACCAAGGCCGATGTGGCCGAAATGTGCGAGAAGCTGTTGGCCAACACGGTCATCGAGCGTTACGAGATCGAACTGGTCTGAATTCTCTGACCGTCATCCCCAAGGAGGGTTTCCCATGCGCGCAGCGGTTGTCGTTTTTCCGGGGTCCAATTGTGACCGGGATCTTGCCGTCGCCTTTGAGCAGGCCGGATTTCAGGTCGACATGGTCTGGCACAAGGATGCCCAACTGCCGCAGGGCGTGGACATCGTGGGCGTGCCGGGCGGGTTTTCTTACGGCGATTACCTGCGCTGCGGTGCGATCGCCGCGCAGTCTCCGATCTGCAAGGCGGTGGTCGAGCACACCGAACGGGGCGGCTATGCCATCGGCATCTGCAACGGGTTCCAGATCCTGACCGAGACCGGCATCCTGCCGGGCGCGCTGCTCCGCAATGCCGGCTTGAAATACATCTGTCGAACAGTTGGGCTGAAGGTTGCGACCAGCGACAGCGCCTTTACTCAGGGCTACAACGCCGGTGACGTGATTCAGATACCGATCGCGCATCACGATGGCAACTACTTCGCTGATGACGAAACCATTGCCCGCCTGCGTGACGAAGATCGGATCGCCTTCAGCTATACCGACAACCCCAATGGCTCGCGCGGGGATATTGCCGGGATCCTGTCGCACAACCGGCGCGTGCTGGGCATGATGCCCCACCCCGAGCGGGCGGCGGACGAGGCCCATGGCGGTACCGACGGAGTGGCGCTCTTCCGCGCATTGTCGGGTGTGCTGACACCTGCGTGACTTGAGGTCGTGGGCGCGGAAGCGTAGCTTCGGTGCATGAGTTCCGACGCGCAATCTGGCTGGACAAATCTATTTGGCCGCGGTGCCCCTTTGGGGTGGCGCCTGCGGCTCGCCGTGTTCGTGTTGCTGGTTGCTGCTGCGGCGACGGTCTGGGTCACCAACAGCCTGCTGACCAATCGGTTCACGGAATCGACTCGCAACAGGGCTGAACTGCGTCTGGCTCTCTATTCCGGCAACCTGCTGAGCGAATTGCGTCGAAATGCGATCGTTCCACAATTGCTGGCCCGTGACCCGACTTTGATTTCGGCATTGCAGTCAGCCGATTTTTCCCTTTCCACGCAGCGGCTTCTGTCCTTTGTTGAAGAAATCGGGGCTGCGTCGCTGATGCTGCTGGATCGAGATGGTCGGGTCGTTGCGGCAACGGACCGTAATCGACTGGGCGAGTCCCACCGAAGTGACCCGTATTTCGTGAATGCCGTCAGGTCGAACGCGACGATCTTTTCCGAGATTGCGCGCGAGACCGGAAGTTATGGCTTTCTCTATTCCCGCAGGATTGAGGCCGGGTCGGAAATTCTGGGCGTGATCGTGGTCGAGGTTGATCTGCGCAAGTTCGAGAACGCCTGGGCCGGGATCTCGGACGCGGTCATGGTGACCGACAGCACCGGAACGATCATTCTGTCGACCGAACCCCAGTGGCGCGGCCTGAACGAGACTGAGGCTTTGTTACGGCAGCATCCGCAGGGTGCCATCCAGCGCGCAATTCGGGCGACTACCGATTGGACGGCCTTGCCGCCGGATGCCTATGTCGCGGGCGAGGCCGTGATGCGCATGGAGACCCGCATCCCGTTCCGCGGTTGGAAGATGACTTCGTTCACGACCTATTCCTCGATCCGCGAAAAGGTGAACAGCGTGCTGGCGCTCGAGATCATGGGGTTTGCGATTCTTCTTGCGCTGACGTTCTATGCACTGAGCCGCAGGGCCACGTTCCGCATGGCGCTGTTCCAACGCGAGTCGGCGGAGCTTCGCGCATTGAACGCAAGGTTGCAGCGCGAAATCGCCGAACGCGAACGGGTTGAAAAAACGCTGGAAGTGGCGGAACAGACGCTGGCCCAAAGCTCGAAGCTGGCAGCCCTGGGCGAGATGTCGGCGGCCGTAAGTCACGAGTTGAACCAGCCGCTGGCGGCGATGAAGACCTATCTGGCGGGCGCGCGGCTACTGCTGCGCCGAAACCGCCCCGAAGAGGCGCTGGCCAGCTTTGGTCGGATCGACGGTCTGATCGAGCGGATGGGCGCGATCACGCGGCAGCTCAAGTCTTATGCCCGAAAGGGCGCGGACGCGTTTTCGCCCGTAAATCTTGGGGAGGCGTTGGCCTCATCCCTGTCGATGATGGAACCGCAGCTGCGCCAGAGGCAGGTCAAGATCACCCAGATCCTGCCCGAAGAGCCGGTGATCGTGATGGGAGATCGGATGAGGATCGAACAGGTTATGGTCAACCTGTTGCGAAACGCGCTCGACGCCACCAAATCTGTTGCAGAGCCGGAGGTCGAGATCATTCTGGCCGCAGGCGAGACCGCCGTACTGGCGGTGCGCGACAATGGCCACGGGATCGAGGATATCGAGAACCTGTTCGAGCCGTTCTACACCACCAAGCGGCCCGGAGATGGGGTCGGCTTGGGTCTTGCCATCTCGTCCGGGATCGTGAACGACCATGGCGGACGGCTGACTGCGCGCAACGGCCAGAACGGCGGCGCGGTATTCGAGATGCAACTGCCCATTTTGGGACATGACGGCCTTGAGGCCGCAGAATAACGAGGACGTACCTATGGCACAGGCCATGAAAATTGCCATCGTGGATGATGAACAGGACATGCGCCAGTCGATCAGCCAATGGTTGGCGCTGTCCGGCTATGACACCGAAACCTTTGCCAGCGCCGAGGATGCGCTCAAGGTTCTGGGGCCGGATTACCCGGGGATCGTGATCTCGGACATCAAGATGCCCGGCATGGATGGTATTCAGCTTTTGAAAAAGCTGATGGGTGCCGACAGCACCTTGCCGGTGATCATGATTACCGGTCACGGCGACGTGCCAATGGCGGTCGAAGCGATGCGGGTGGGGGCGTTCGACTTTCTGGAAAAGCCGTTCAACCCCGATCGGATGTCGGAACTGGCCAAACGCGCCAGCAACGCTCGGCGTCTGACGCTGGACAACCGCGCCCTGCGGCGCGAGCTGTCGGGCGGCACGCAGATCATGAACAAGCTGATCGGCGCCAGCCCGGTGATGGAGCGCCTGCGTGAAGATATTCTCGACCTGGGCCAGGCCGACGGGCATGTGCTGATCGACGGCGAAACCGGCACCGGCAAGACCTTGGTGGCGCACGCGCTGCATGCAGTCGGCAGCCGGGCGGGCAAGAAATTCGTTCTGGTCTCTTGTGCCGCGCTGGAAGAGGAGGCGCTGGCCAAACGGCTGTTCGGCCCCATGATGCCCGAGGACACGCAACTGCCCGCTATCGAGGAAGCCCGCGGCGGCACTCTGGTGCTGGAGGATATCGAGGCGCTGAGCGACACGCTGCAGGCGCGGTTGCTGAGCGTGATGAACGAGCAGGGAACGCCGGCCGAGACCCGGATCGTTGCGATCTCAAACCTGCAGGAAGCGGGCAAGACCAGCGAGGACGTGCTGCGGCCCGATCTGTTCTATCGTCTGGCAGCGCTGCGCATCACCATGCCGCCGCTGCGGCAGCGGGGCGAGGATATCCTGACCCTGTTCACCCGGCTGAGCGAGCAGTTTGCCGAGGAATATGGCTGTGAGGCACCGCAAGTCAGCGCCCAGGAGGCCGCGCAGCTGCTGCAGGCCCCATGGCCGGGCAATGTGCGCCAGTTGATCAACATCGCCGAACGCGCGGTTCTGCAGTCGCGGCGCGGCTCGGGCACCATCGCGTCGCTGTTGATGTCCGATCACGAAGAGATGCAGCCGGTGATGACCACCGAGGGCAAGCCGCTGAAGGAATACGTTGAGGCGTTCGAACGGATGCTGATCGACAACACCATGCGGCGCCACAAGGGGTCCATCGCCTCGGTGATGGAGGAACTTTGCCTGCCGCGCCGGACTTTGAATGAAAAAATGGCCAAGTACGGGTTGCAACGGGCGGACTATCTGTAGGCGAGAGGCCAGTCCCTTTTTGGCCTTTTGGCCAAAGTACACCCGGGAAATTTGAAGCCGGAGGAAGCCCGACCTGTCCGTAGATCGGGCTCCTTTGCAGTTTGCCCATTGTGTTTTCCACAGGACTGCTTTTATTGTACCGGGACGGGTCGGGCGCATTTTTGTGCCTGAATGCCCCGAATCATTGAGTTTCGCTGCTTTGCTGCAGGTGGTGACCTTTCCCGCCCGGCCAAGCAGACCGATTGTGCCCCGTTACGGGGCAGTAGAGTACCTGAGCCCGAACTTCGGGCGAAAGGAATAATGGGCAGGCAGCGGCGTGTTCGCGCCTGTCGGAGAAGAACCGCGATGACGCGCGCGCTACGATTGAGTATACGGGCAGGGGGCCACAGCGCCGATCCCTGCCGCGCGCCGTCCGTAATCGCCCAGACAAGACACCACCCCAGATGCGCCTGTCCGCCTGGACAGGTTAGGACAACGCGTTTGGCGCGGTGCACCAAGGACACATGGCAAAGAAAATGCTTATCGATGCCACCCACGCGGAGGAGACCCGCGTCGTGGTGGTGGACGGAAACAAGGTCGAGGAGTTCGATTTTGAATCCGAAAACAAACGCCAGCTTGCTGGCAACATCTACCTGGCAAAAGTAACGCGCGTCGAACCTTCGCTGCAGGCGGCCTTTGTTGACTACGGCGGGAACCGGCATGGCTTCCTTGCGTTCTCGGAAATCCATCCGGACTACTACCAGATTCCGGTCGCGGACCGCGAAGCCCTGATGGAGGAAGAGCGCGCCTACGCTGAGGCAATGAAGGCGCGGGACGAGGCCGAAGAATCCAAGCCCAAGAAGCGCCGCTCGCGGTCGCGCTCGAAGGCGG
The DNA here is from genome assembly GCF_056537025.1 of Ruegeria sp. CH5. Taxonomy (NCBI): domain Bacteria; kingdom Pseudomonadati; phylum Pseudomonadota; class Alphaproteobacteria; order Rhodobacterales; family Roseobacteraceae; genus Ruegeria; species Ruegeria sp. CH5. The sequence continues at coordinate 436,736 of NZ_JBQFQT010000001.1, forward strand.
CAGAGGTCAAGACGGACGATCCGGTCGAAACGCTGGACGTATCCGCCGAACCGACGGGCATGGAAACCATCGACCTGCTTGAGGAAGAGGCCGCTGATCAGGATGTGCCCGAAGGCACGTCTCCGATGGAGACGGTCGCTGAAACTCCGGTCGAAGAGCCGAGTGAAGACGCGAGTGACGAACCGGCGGACGAAAAGGCCGAAGTCGAAGCTGACGCCGCACCCGCTGAACCGGTCGAAACAGACGAGCCGTACGCGGATGCAGCGGACGACGCTGACGCCGAAGCTGATGAGGCCAAGCCGGATGCGGCTGCCAAGGATGACACGATCGAGTCGGTTGCGGATGATGATGACAGCGAGGATATCCGTCCTCCGCGCAAACCACGCCCGCGCCGCTACAAGATTCAGGAAGTCATCAAAGTGCGCCAGGTTCTGTTGGTGCAGGTCGTCAAGGAAGAACGTGGCAACAAGGGTGCCGCGCTGACCACTTACCTGTCGCTGGCCGGCCGGTATTGTGTGTTGATGCCGAACACCGCACGCGGGGGCGGCATCAGCCGCAAGATCACCAACGCCGCGGACCGCAAGAAGCTCAAGGAAATCGCATCCGAGATCGACGTGCCTACGGGCGCCGGTCTGATCATCCGTACAGCCGGCGCCAAGCGTACCAAGTCCGAGATCAAGCGCGACTACGAATACCTGCAGCGCCTGTGGGAGCAGATCCGCGAACTGACGCTCAAATCGATCGCTCCTGCAAAGATCTACGAGGAAGGCGACCTGATCAAACGGTCGATCCGTGATCTTTACAATCGGGACATCGACGAGGTTCTGGTCGAAGGCGAAGGTGGCTACCGCATCGCCAAAGACTTTATGAAGATGATCATGCCGTCGCACGCCAAGAACGTGAAGCGGTACGAGGACCAACTGCCGCTGTTCGCGCGCTATCAGGTGGAAAGCTATCTGGCGGGGATGTTCAACCCGACGGTCCAGCTGAAATCGGGCGGGTATATCGTGATCGGCGTGACCGAGGCGTTGGTTGCCATCGACGTGAACTCGGGCCGTGCCACCAAGGAAGGTTCGATCGAGGAAACTGCGCTGAAGACCAACCTTGAGGCCGCCGAGGAAGTTGCACGCCAGCTGCGCCTGCGCGACCTGGCCGGTCTGATCGTCATCGACTTCATCGACATGGACGAGCGCAAGAACAACCTGGCGGTCGAAAAGCGCCTGAAGGACAAGCTGAAGACCGATCGGGCCCGTATTCAGGTCGGACGGATCTCGGGCTTTGGCCTGCTGGAGATGAGCCGCCAGCGCCTGCGCCCAGGAATGCTTGAGGCAACCACACAGCCTTGCCCGTCCTGCCATGGCACCGGTCTGATCCGCTCGGACGACAACATGGCTCTGTCGATCCTGCGTCAGATTGAAGAGGAAGGCACACGCCGCCGCTCGCGCGAGGTGCTGGTGCGGTGTCCGGTCAGCATTGCGAACTTCCTGATGAACCAGAAGCGCGAGCATATCGCGCAGATCGAAGCCCGCTATGGCCTGTCGGTTCGGATCGAAGGCGACATTCATCTGGTCAGCCCTGACTTCTCGATGGAAAAGTTCAAGACGGCCAGCCGGATCGTTCCCGAAGCGTCTGCGCCGGTGGTGTCCGCGACGGCATCGCTGATGGATCTGGTGGATTCCGAGGACGAGGTTGAAGACAGCGCCGTCGAGCCGGAACAGGCGGAAGAGGAAGCTAAGCCGAAGCGCAAGCGCCGCCGGCGTCGCCGCAAGAAGAACGGCGGTAACGGCGAGCAGGCCGAGGCAACCAGTTCTGACGAAGCTGCGGAAGACAAGGCGACCACCGAGGCGCAACCCGAGGAGTCCGGGACGGAAAAGACCGCAGAGTCTGAATCCGCTCCGGCTGAGACCGCAGAAGCTGGTGCTGAAAACGTGACCGAGGGTGAAGCGGAGCAGGCCGAGGAAAAACCGGCCAAGCCCAAAAAACGTCGGGCACCGCGCCGCAAGAAAACGGTCGAAGTCGAAGAGGCGTCCGCGCCGGAACCCGAGGTGGCGAAAGAAGCGCCTGCCGATGAGGCTTCCGCTGCTGCAGACAATGCCCCCGAAGCGCATGCTGAGGAGCCGGTTGAAGCGAGTGAACCCGAGGTAGCGGCAGAAGTCGAAACGCCCGATGCCGAGCCCGTGGCGGAAGCGCCGGAAGCGGCAACAGAAGAAAAAGCCGAGGACACAGCAGAGCCGGTGCTTGAGACGGTAGCGGAAGAACCCGAGCCGTCCCCGGCCAAGCCCAAGCGGCGCGGTTGGTGGTCTCTGGGCCAATAAGACAACAAAGGCGGACAGTATTGTCCGCCTTTTTTCTTTCAGGCCCCGCCGTTTTTCCGAATGAGATAGACGTGGTGATCCGCAGCTTCTTCCATCCCGATCAGCTCGTGCCCGGACTCCGAGCAGAAATGAGGTACATCGACGATTGCGGCCGGATCGTCGGCAAGGACCCGGAGTAGGGAGCCCGCAGGCATGGCCTTGAGCCGTTTGCGGGCTTTCAGGACGGGCAGGGGGCACAGCAGGCCCAATGCATCCAGGGTTTCGGCTTCTTGTGTCATGGCTCTCAGATATTTGCATGGCGCACAGCTGTCCAGCCAGCAACCACGAGGATGTGACCGAATAGCCCCGTGACGCGCCCCACCGGATATCCTATGTGCAGTGGCATGTTCGGAATCGATATCATCGACGCGGGGCTGCTGCCCGCCATGTTCATCGCGCTGGTCGGCGGGTTGATCAGCTTTCTGTCGCCCTGCGTGTTGCCGATCGTGCCGCCCTATCTGGCCTATATGAGCGGCGTGACCATCCACGAGATGCAAGATCAGGCGCAGGCTAGACGCAAGGCGACTCTGTCAGCGCTGTTCTTCGTTCTTGGACTGTCGACGGTGTTCCTGCTGCTGGGCTTCACGGCCTCGGCCTTCGGCGCATTCGTGCTGCAGAACCAGGAACTGTTCGCCAAGGCCTCGGGTCTGGTGGTGATCGTGTTCGGCCTGCATTTCCTGAACGTGTTCCGAATTCCGATCCTGGACCGCGAAGCGCGGCTCGAAACCGGGGACTCCGGCGGCTCGGTCTTCGGGGCTTACATCCTGGGGTTGGCTTTCGCATTCGGCTGGACCCCTTGCATCGGCCCCCAGCTTGGCGCGATTCTGTCGCTGGCCGCGTCCGAGGCCTCGGTGGCGCGGGGCACGCTGTTGCTGGGCGTCTACGCGGCGGGTCTGGGCATACCGTTCCTGCTGGCTGCGATGTTCCTGAACCGTTCAATGGCGGTGATGAACAAGCTGAAACCGCATATGGGAACGATCGAAAAAGTCATGGGTGGCTTGTTGCTGGTCGTCGGCATCATGCTGGTGACGGGTCTGTTCACCGAGTTCAGCTGGTGGCTGCTTGAGACGTTCCCGGCATTGGCCACTCTGGGCTGACGCGGCGCCCGGTCGCGATGATCGGGCCTTACCTTGGCCACATCGCTGCGCTAACCTGCCCGCAACAAGGGCAAAGGCATGAGCAGTCAGGTTCCGCAATCTGGGGTACAACGACGCCGGGTGTTCTATATCCCCGGCTATGATCCGATCCATCCCCGCCGCTATCGCGAACTCTATCGGAAAGAGGGGCGCGCGCAGTCAGCGATTTCCGGGTATCGGTTGGAGGTCTCGGCCAAGACGGGCGATGGCCCCTATGGCTGGCACGTCCGGTCGGAGCAGGACGGGGCCGAAGTAGATACGGATGTCGAGGTTCTAGTCTGGTCCGACATCGTGCGCGACAGCATGGACAGCTCGATCCCGGCGACCTACTGGCAACTGCTGTGCACGGCCTCGATCTACATCTCGACCGGCACGCTTTGGTGGCTGATGCGCCTGCGCAAGGGGCCGGTGATCGCCGCACTCTATCCGGTGGCGATGCTGCTGGGGCAGTTGGCGTTGGCCGGATTGGTCTTTTACGGTGTGGCAATGTTGTCCGCGTCCGCGATGCATTGGTTGGCTGAGGCTGTAGAGGGCCCCGCGCTGTTCGGTCCATATTTTGCGGCGCGGATGTATCTCGGCCTGGCTATTGGCATGTTGGCGGGATGGTGGGTCTTGCGCTGGTTCCGCAAGATCGACAACCGCCTGTTCGCCTATTACCTGATGCACGACTATGCCTATTCTGCGCGACAGCGGGGGAAAACACCGCCCGAGCTGCAGGCCCGGCTGGACGAATTCCGTGCCACTATTGCGGCAGCGCTACGGTCGCCCGTCGATGAGGTTCTGGTGGTGGGCCACAGTTCCGGCGCCCATCTGGGGGTTTCGGTTCTGGCCGACCTGCTGCGGCGGGGCGAGGTGCAGCCGGATGGCCCGGTCCTGTCGTTCCTGACATTGGGGCAGGTGGTGCCGATGGTGTCATTCCTGCCGCGGGCCGACCGGTTGCGGGCCGACCTGCAGTTGCTGTCGCAGACCGGGCGGTTGACATGGGTCGACGTCTCGGCTCCCGGGGATGGCTGCGCCTTTGCCCTATGTGATCCGGTGGCGGTCAGTGGCGTTGCCGGGCCGGGCAAACGCTGGCCTCTGGTCCTGTCGGCCGCTTTCACGCAAACCCTGTCGCCTGAACGCTGGGCCGCGCTGCGCTGGCGGTTCTTCCGTCTGCATTTCCAGTATCTGTGCGCGTTCGACCGGCCTAGCGACTATGACTATTTCCGCATCACGGCCGGCCCGCTGACACTGGGCGCTCGGTTCGCCGGGCGGGCGCCGTCGAAATCGCGGATCGAGCGGGCGGTGTCCAAACACCGGACGGTGCGCGCATGACCCCGCCCAAGCCACCCGCCAGACCCGACAAGGTATCGCTGTGGCAATACCTGCGCCTGTTCCGGCGTGATATCCTGTCGGCCCAGCCGCAACGCCTGTACCGCGCCTGGATGGCCGAGTTCCGCACCCCGTTCTTCCGGTCCTACCTGATCAACCAGCCCGAGCTGATCGACCGGGTTCTGAAACGCCGCCCCGAGGATTTCCCAAAATCCGGCCGGATCAGCGAAGGCCTGCGGCCCCTGCTGGGCCAATCGGTATTCCTGACCAACGGCGCAACCTGGGAGCGCCAGCGCCGCATCATCGACCCGGCCTTCGAGGGCGGACGGCTGAAACAGACCTTTCCCGCGATGCTGGCCTCGGCCGAGGCTTGTGCCGATCGCCTGCGCGACAGGACAGGCGTGCCGGTCGAGATTGAGGAGGTCACCAGCCATGCCGCCGCCGACGTGATCTTTCGCACCTTGTTCTCGGTGCCGATCGAGCACGAAATCGCCGCGCAGGTGTTCGAGAAGTTCCGCGCCTATCAGCGGCAGCAACCGCTGCTGAACCTGGCGGCTTTCGTGCCGTTGCCAGGCTGGGTGCCTCGGTTCCACCCGCGCAAGACCCGCCGTGCAGCGGCCGAAATCCGCGCCTTGATCGCCCGCCTCACCCGCGAGCGGGCCGCGCAGATCGCCGCCGGCACCGCGCCCGACGATCTGGCCACCAAGATCATGACCACGCCCGACCCACTGACCGGGCGGTGTTTCAACACCGATGAGATGATCGACCAGGTCGCCATCTTCTTTCTGGCCGGGCACGAGACCAGCGCCTCAGCCCTGGCGTGGACGATGTACCTGATGGCCGCCTATCCCGACTGGCAGGACCGCGTGGCCGAGGAGGCTCGCGCGCAGGATGAAATCAGTTTTGCCAGCATGTCCAGACTGCGCATCAGCCGCGATGTGTTCCGCGAGGCGCTGCGCCTCTATCCCCCGGTCCCGATGATGGTGCGCGAGGCCACATGCCCCGAACGCTTCCGCGACCGCGACGTGCCCAAGAGCGCGCAGATCGTGCTCAGCCCATGGCACCTGCATCGACATGAACGGCTGTGGGAGGACCCCGACAGCTTTGACCCGGCCCGCTGGGCGACTGAAAACGGCCAAGCCTGTCAGCGCGCGGCCTTCATCCCGTTTTCGGCCGGGCCGCGCGTCTGCACCGGGGCGGGGTTTGCGATGGTCGAGGGACCGTTGATCCTGTCGACCCTGCTGCGTCGGTACCGGTTCGAACCTGTCGAAGGCCGCGCCCCGGTCCCGGTGGCACATCTGACGGTCCGCTCGCGCGATGGAATCTGGCTGCGCGTGGTTGAGCGCTAACAAACTATCATCGCCCCGCGCCATGCTGTATGCGGTTGGAAAAGCGGAATCATTACTGAACGGGAAAGTGTTATGTCCAAGGCTGAACAGCGCGAACAGATGATCAACGGTGCGGGCTTCATCGCGGCTCTCGATCAGAGCGGTGGCTCGACGCCCAAGGCGCTGGCGCTGTATGGCGTGCAGCCGTCCGACTATGGGTCGGACGAGGAGATGTTTGCCGAGATCCAGAAGATGCGCGCCCGGATCATCTTGGCCAACGACTTTACCCGCGACAAGGTGATCGGCGCGATCCTGTTCGAACGCACGCTGAGCGAGGAAATCGACGGTCGCAAGGTGGCCGATTACCTGTGGTCGGTCAAAGGCATCGTGCCGTTCCTCAAGATCGACAAGGGGCTGGAAGACACCGCAAACGGCGTGCAGCTGATGAAGCCCATCCCGGGTCTGGCCGAGACGTTGGCCAAGGCCGAAGGTGTGTTCGGGACCAAGGAACGCTCGGTCATCCACGAGGCCAATGCCGAGGGCATTGCCGCCGTGGTGAAACAGCAATTCGACGTGGCCCGTGAGGTGATCGCCGCCGGCATGGTCCCGATAATCGAGCCCGAGGTGAACATCAAGTCGGACACCAAGGCCGAGGCCGAAGAGATCCTGAAGGCCGAAATCCTCAAGAATCTCGACGAGTTGGGCGAGGGGCAGGACGTCATGCTGAAGCTTACCCTGCCCAGCAAGGCCAATCTGTATGACGAGGCCGCCGATCATCCGCGTGTTCTGCGGGTTGTGGCGCTGTCGGGCGGCTATTCGACCGACGAGGCCTGTGACCTGCTGGCGCAGAACGGCAAGATGATCGCCTCTTTCTCGCGCGCGCTGACCGAGGGGCTGTCGAAACAGCAGTCGGATGCCGAGTTCAACGCGGCCCTTGGCAGCAATATCGACAAGATCTACCGCGCCTCGGTCTGAGGTTAGACCGGTTTGATGAAAAAGCGGCGCATCTGCGCCGCTTTTTCGCGCATGGCGCAGCCGGTGGCGTGGTCATTCACCAGCCCCATCGCCTGCATGAAGGCAAAAACCGTGGTGGGGCCGACAAATTTCCATCCGCGCTTTTTCAGATCCTTGGACATGGCAACCGACTCGGGCGAAGTCGAGGCCGTCTGCGGCGCAGGAGGGGTCTCGGGCTCGAACCGCCAGACATAGGCCGCCAGCGAACCGGTTTCGGCCACCAGCTCCTGCGCGCGGCGAGCGTTGTTGATCACCGCCTCGATCTTGCCGCGATGGCGGATGATACCGGCATCTTGCAGCAGTCGTTCAACGTCCGCATCAGAAAAATCGGCCATCACTTTGAAATCAAAACCTGAAAAGGCTTTGCGGAAATTCTCCCTTTTGGCCAGAATGGTGCGCCAGCTGAGGCCGGATTGGAAGCTTTCAAGGCACAGTTTCTCGAACAGGCGCTGGTCGTCACCTACCGGATAACCCCATTCATTGTCGTGATAGTCAAAAAACTCCGGCGCGGCCTGACACCAGCCGCAGCGCGGTTGGCCATCCGGCCCGGTCACGAGTTCGCGCATCGAATGTACCCCTTTTGTTCGCCGCCAGCCTAGGCGCAGACGGATATCAGATCAAGGGTTGCGATCGGGTGACCGGTACCAGTTCAGAACAAAGACGCGAATGGCCGACGCTAATCCAGTCTCAGGGTCGCGCGCGACATCAATTTCCGAGGCCAAAACATTGATCGGCAACCCTTTTGCCTTGGCGATGTCTCGGAACGCGTGCCAGAACTCATCCTCGAGCGAAACCGAAGTGCGGTGCCCCTTGAGCGTCAGCGAGCGTTTGACAGGCGGACCGCTCATTCGTCCAGCTCGTGATTGTCCAGATCGCGGCGGGTTTTGTCCGAGCGGGCCTGGTCCAGCTGTTTGTCCGCTTTGCTACGCCCGAACGCCGCCGCGTTCCGGTCGGCGCGGGCCTTTTTCTCGGCCCGCGCCTTTTCCTTGCGATACCGGTTCAGATTGACCGGCTTGCCCATCAGTCCTTGGGCCCGATCATCTGCTCGGGGCGCACGACGGCATCAAAGGTCGCCTCGTCGACGAAGCCCAGCTTGATGGCCTCTTCTTTCAGCGTGGTGCCGTTCTTGTGCGCAGTCTTGGCGACCGTGGTGGCGTTGTCATAGCCGATGGTGGGGGCCAGGGCAGTAACCAGCATCAGCGATTCCTTCATCAGCTTGTCGATGCGCGCCTCGTTGGCCTTGGTGCCCAGCAGCATACGCTCGGTAAAGCTGTCGGTCGCGTCTCCCAGCAGCTGGATCGACTGCAGCAGGTTGTAGGCCATCATCGGGTTGTAGACGTTCAGCTCGAAATGGCCTTGGCTGCCGGCGAATTTGATCGCAGCGTCGTTGCCCATGACGTGGGCGGCGACCTGAGTCAGCGCCTCGGCCTGGGTCGGGTTGACCTTGCCTGGCATGATCGACGATCCGGGCTCGTTCTCCGGCAGGATCAGTTCACCCAGACCCGAACGCGGCCCCGAGCCGAGGAAGCGTATGTCGTTGGCGATCTTGTAGCAGCTGCCCGCGACGGTGGCCAAGGCGCCCGAGAGGAACACCATGGCGTCATGAGCGGCCAGCGACTCGAATTTGTTGGGCGCGGTGACGAAGGGCAGGCCGGTGATTTCGGCCATGTTGGCGGCTACGGCCTCTGCCCAGCCTTTCTGGGTGTTCAGCCCGGTACCGACGGCGGTGCCGCCCTGTGCCAGCTCGTAGATGCCGGGCATGGCGGCGCTCACGCGGGCGATGCCCTGGCGGATCTGGTGGGCATAGCCGCTGAATTCCTGGCCCAGGGTCAGCGGGGTCGCGTCCTGCGTGTGGGTGCGGCCGATCTTGATGATGTCCTTGAATTCCGCCGACTTTTGCTTGAGCCCGGCGGCCAGCTTTTCCAGCCCCGGCAGCAGCACGTCACGCACGCTCATCGCGGTGGCGATATGCATTGCGGTGGGGAAGGTGTCGTTCGACGATTGCCCCATGTTGCAGTGATCGTTCGGGTGCACCGGATCCTTCGAGCCGATCACGCCGCCCAGGATCTCGATCGCGCGGTTCGCGATGACCTCGTTGGCGTTCATGTTCGACTGGGTGCCCGATCCGGTCTGCCAGACGACCAGAGGGAAATTGTCGTCAAACTTGCCCTCGATCACCTCGCCGGCGGCCTGGATGATCGCGTCGGCGATACGTGCATCCAGCTTGCCGGTGGCCTTGTTCTGCATGGCGCAGGCCTTCTTGACCACGCCCAGCGCGCGCACGATGGCGACGGGCTGCTTCTCCCATCCGATGGGGAAGTTCATGATCGAGCGCTGCGTCTGCGCCCCCCAATACTTGTCGGCAGGAACCTCGAGCGGGCCAAAACTGTCGGATTCGGTGCGGGTCTGAGACATCTGTCACTCCGTCTGGTATGCAGTCGCATGCCGTTTAACCGCAGCTAAGCTATGGTTCAATCGGCCAGTTGCGCGCACCTTAGTCCGAAGGGCAAAAAAGGTATAGCCATGCGGTGTGCGTCACTTTTCTTGGTCGGTCCCAGGGCCGTACCATTGTGCCCGTTCCCGGCTGAGCTAAGATAAAGAAGGCAACCGCGGAGAAAGAACCATGAATCGCTCAGACCGGACCTCATCTTTCGCGCTAATGGCCCGATGGCTGTCGGTACTGGCGATTGGGCTTTTGTTGGCGTCTCCAGGATGGGCGCAGGACATCGGTCCGTTTGTCGGCGACTATGTCGGATCTGCCGACGTGGTGGATGCGGACGGGTCGTCGACCCCGCGCGACATGAGCGTTTCGATTGCAGAGACCGGCGAAGGGTTCGTGGTCAAATGGAAGACTACCACCTACAAAGCCGACGGTCGGGTGAAAGAACAAAGCTTTTCGGTCGAGTTCCGACCTTCTGATAGGAACAACATCTATTCCGCAGCCATGAAGCGGAATGTCTTCGGTCATGAGGTTCCGTTGGACCCAATGAAGGGCGAGCCTTTTGTCTGGGGGCGGATCGAAGGGGAAACGCTGACCGTCTTCTCGCTGTTCATAGATGAGGATGGTGGGTACGAATTGCAGCAGTATGACCGGACGCTGGCCGAGGGCGGGCTGAACCTATCCTTTTCTCGGTTTAGAGATGGACAGAAGTCGCGCTCGGTCGAAACATTCCTGAAAAAACAATAGGCTCCGCCAAAAAAGCGAAGCCTTGTCCAATGGATGCGAATTACTTGCGGAAGCTGTCCAGCGATACGATATCCGCATCATGATGCGGTTCGTCTTCGGGTTCGACCTCGATCGACTCGGCATCGATTTCCACCGGGTCCTCATCTTCTTCGTCCGAGCTTTCGAAGCGCAGCCCGAATTCGACCGACGGATCGACAAAGGTCTGGATGGCCGAATAGGGGATATACAACGGCTCCGGAGCGTCACCGAAATTGAGCGTGATGGCAAATCCGTCCTCGCCAACCTCGAGATTTTCGAACCAGTGCTGCACCACGATCGTCATCTCATCAGGGTAGCGTTCGCGAAGCCAGTCAGCGATTTCGACGCCGGGCTCACGGGTATCGAACGTGATGAAGAAATGGTGCGCGCCGGGCAATCCGGTTTCGGAAACGCGCTTCAGAACAGTCTTGATCAGCCCGCGCATAGCGGTGTGCATCAAGTTGCCGTAGTCAATGCCTTGCGACATGTGTCATCCTCGAAAGTGGTTATCCCAAGCATAAGGGATTTGATCGGAAACGAAAGAGCGGGTTGCGTCTGATTGTTCAAACCAGATGCAGGATTGCGCCTGCTCCTATCATGATGCCCAGCGTCGTTGCCAGACCGGTTTTTCTTATGAAAATCAAGACTCCGGCAAGGCATGTCAATCCAACGGCTGCGATGTCCAAGGTCGAAAAAACCGGAATGGGCAGTGAGATCGGACCAAACACGACTTCTCCGATGGTTCCAAACAGGACATGCAGTCCGAACCACACCGACAGGTTGAGAATCACACCGACGACCGCCGCGGTAATTGCGCGCAATGCTCCCGACAGTCTCGGTCTTTGCGCTATGACGTCCAGGTAAGGTGCGGCAACGAATATCCACAGGAAGCACGGAACGAAGGTCGCCCACAGCGCAACGACCCCGGCTGCCAGCGCAAGGGACATCCCGCCGGCCAACTGCCCGGCGAGCATGGCGACGAATTGCGTGACCAGTATCAATGGGCCGGGGGTGGTTTCTGCCAGTCCCAGCGCATCGATCATCTGATCGGTAGAGATCCATTGATAGTTCTCGACGACCGTCTGGGTCATGTAGGCCAGCACCGCATAGGCCCCGCCGAAAGTGACTACGGCCAATCGAGCAAAGAACCAGCCCAGATCGCTTAGCAACGTCTGGCCGGAAAGGGTCAACAACACCAGCGGAGCCAACCACAGAAACAGCCAGAGCGCTGCGGTCCGCACGGGCCGAGCCAACGCGGTATCGACATTCTGCGAAACTGAAGGCTGCTCTGAAGGCTTACGTGAAAAGCCCCAGACAGCCGCGGCCAGAATGATCAGGGGGAAAGGTAGGTTCAGAGCGAAGATCGCCAAGAACGCCAGTATCGCAAGAATCCCGGGCTCTGTCCCAGATAGAGTCTTGCGAGAAAGATTGAGTACCGCCTGGAGAACGATCACGATAACCGTGGCCTTGATCCCGAGAAATGCAGCCTGGACCAGGGGAAGGTCTCCGTAGGCAGCATACAGGCCGACCAGCACGGCTATCACCAGCGCTCCGGGCAGAACGAACAGGCCGCCGGCAATCAGCCCGCCCGGCACGCCCCGCAGCCGCCAACCGGCATAGGTGGCCAGTTGCATGGCTTCGGGGCCGGGCAGCAACATGCACAACGACAGCGCGCGCAGAAAGCTCTGCTCATCCAACCATGGCCGCCGTTCGACCAATTCCTGGTGCATCAATGAGATCTGTGCCGCTGGGCCACCAAATGAGAGGAGGCCAATTCGGCCGAACACCCGGACCAGTTCTGACAGTGGGGGGTTCACTAACGGGGCTCCGCCCTGCATGCGCCGGTTTCGGCGGTCCTCGGGCGGCTCCATCCGATATTCGGAGCATAGGTGCTGATCCGACCACCAGCGATCATTGGAAACTGCGCAGCCATGGCATGTGCCCCTTTGATTTGGAGACATGCGAACCCGGGCTGCCGCCGGGCAGGGCGTTCACATGCTGACCCCGTGTGCTCTTGCTACTCGGGGTCAGCACGCGCGGTCAAGAACCGGTTCAGGCCCAGTCCAGCCGTTGCCCTGTCATGCAAACGGGCAAGGTATCCTGCGGGAACTGGCCGAGTTGTTCGAACAGGGAAACGAAGTCGAACTGGTTGTAGGCTTCGACCATCTTGTCACCTTTGAAGCGCGCCATAACTTGGCCTGTGACCTCCAAGGGCGCGCCGTTGTCCGCCCGCGAGGTCCGCACATGCAGAACGGCCGACGCCCAATCGCCGTTTTCGATAATTTTGGGCAAGTCCACCTGTATTTCGCCCAGAACGTGCCGAAAGGCCATGACCAGGTCGCGAAAGTCGTCCGCCCCGACCTGCATTTCGGGTATCAGCCCTTCGGCCATCGTTTCCGGGGCAAAATACTGGTCGATCGCGTCAATATTGCCTTTTTCCCAGACCTCGGAATACCAGGCTCTGAGTATCTCTGAATGAGTCATCCCAACTCTCCTGTCTGTCTTCCGCTACTTTGAATGACAGGAGTGAACAGTTTCTGAATAGCGGCCAAATTCGGCGCAAAAACTCAGACAAAATCCAGGGAAATGCAGGTTTCTGTTGCCAGGTACCTGCGAACCCCGCCTTACGCGGCTAGGCGCAAGGACTTAAGTTTCGGTCTGGTTACTGCTTACGCAGCAACTGCAACCGGAGCACGATTGTCATTTGCAATTGTACTGTTTTCGCCGGTAACGGTGGCAGACAGCCGGGACAAAGCTAACCCCTTTAGACGTTCGTCGATCCTGTTTCGGCCCCATGATCCCCAAATGAAGGATATGTGGTGGAGCCGCCGGGTACCGCCCCCGGGTCCGATCCGCTTATTACGAGCGCGTTTATGTCCATAGTCCCGAAGGACAGGATTTATATAGGTGAGGATATTTGCGGATGCAAACCCTCAAAGCGCGGGATCATGGCGATTTTTCCAACCTTTCACGCGGGCTTGAAGAGGTTGGCTGCGATCAGCCAGATCGCCAGCACCAGCTCGATTCCGCCGAAGGTCAACGCTTTGGCCAACGGTGGATTGTCCAGCAGTACGGACACGAACCGACCCAGCGCCGCGCCGCCATAGACCACGCCCAACATCGCGTAGGCCATCGGGTGGTTCAGCCACAATACAGCTATGCCGGTCACGACAAACAGCCCGCCGACCGAGGCCCGCATCTCGCTGAGGCCCATCGTGCTGTTGGTGGGCGCAAGGTCCAGCGAGGCCGCCGTCCAGGCCGGAGCCAGAAAGCCGAACAGGCCAAAGCCGATGGTCAGAAGGGCTGCGATGATGTTGAGTGTTCCGGTCATGGGGGCCTCGCTTTTCAAATGCCTGCCCGTCGAACCTAATCTGTTTCGGGGCAGGGGGAAGACCTCAGATTGCGGCCCAGAGGCCGAGCACCCCCACAAGGATCAGGCTGAGCGCCCAGACCATTTCCAGGTTGAACCAGCTGCGAGACAGAAACTGCAGGCCCAGCCAGCGATAGACCGCGAAGGCCAGCGCACCGCCGCCCAGCATCATAGCGCCCGTATGGACCGCGGCCACAGCCAGAACCAGCAGGCCATTGGTGCCCATGATCTCTGACACGGCTCTGTGGCCGGTATCCAGCTCGTCCAGCCCGCACAGGCCCAGATAGATCGGGACCAGCATCAGCGCCGCACCATGCGCCAACGCCACCAGAAACGACCACAGCGCCAACCGACTGGGCGGTACGCGCGCCAGAAACCGTGGGTGGCGCCGGGTGATCGCGATGTAGAGGCCCATAGCGATCACGATCAGGGCCGCTCCGATCCGGATTTCGCGCTGATAGTCTACAAGGATGGTCATCAGCGCAAAGGGCAGCAACACACCCAGCATCGCCACGAAATGCCCGCCCGCCAGCGCTGCCAACGCGCGCCAGAGGGCGGATTGGCGTTGCTCCATCAATGCGGCCGACACGGCCAACGGCCAGCCCATACCGGGGTTCAACCCGTGATAAGCGCCGCTCAGAACAACGGCCAGCCAGAGGCCGGCCGTCGATGTCATCAAGGCGTCCAATTCAGACCGAAGGGTAGCAGAAACTGTCGGTGGAGCAGTCTCCTCCCTCAAGCCGGATCTGGTGGCTGCGATACCCTTTCGGGAAATCCACCCAGAAATCCTTGTCCAGTGTCAGGCCGCCTTTTTCGCCCACATCCGCCTTGACCATCGCAGCGCCGCGATCGCCGGGATAGAATTGGTCATCCCACGTGGAATAAAGCGAATTGGTCCAGTAGACGCGTTTGCCGTCACGGCTGATCTCGACCATCTGCGGGCCATAACCAAAGTCCTTGCCGTTGGGATGCTTGGTTTTCTTGACGATTCCGCCGATCTCGACCTTGCCGGCCAGCTTGGGCTTCATCGGGTCCGAAACATCGTATTGGTGCATTTCACCGGTGCCCCAACACGCGACGTACAGGTATTTGTCGTCCAGACTCAGGTCGATGTCGGTGACCAGAGGAGGCACCGCCGAGAACCCTTTGAGCAGATCGGGAAGATCATCCGGATCAGCGGGTTGCGGGTCGATCATGATGGTCTTTTTGGCCTCGAAACTGCCATCCTTGTTGCGCCACCAGGTAAAGATCGCACCCTGAAGGTTGGTGGTGTCGACCACCACGCCGCAGAACCCGTATTGCTTGACCGGGTCATGCGCCGGCCGGATTTCCAGCGCCATCTGGTGGTTCTCGCCCAAGTCGATGGTCTGGATGTTGGTGCGGTCGCGCAGGTTCCAGAAATGGATCCGGTGGCCATATTTGTTCGACAGAAGATCTTCGGCTACGATCCCGTTTTCGAATTGCGGGGGCAGACCCCATTCGGAACTGACCATGTAGTCCCGCGGCAGGTTCCACCAGAAATCATAGTGCTTGTCCTGCACGCCGCGCTCGATCTCGTAACGCCCG
This sequence comes from Ruegeria sp. CH5, assembly GCF_056537025.1. Taxonomy (NCBI): domain Bacteria; kingdom Pseudomonadati; phylum Pseudomonadota; class Alphaproteobacteria; order Rhodobacterales; family Roseobacteraceae; genus Ruegeria; species Ruegeria sp. CH5. The sequence continues at coordinate 452,020 of NZ_JBQFQT010000001.1, forward strand.
ATGATGTCGAAGGTCTCGCAATCCATGATGAAGATGCCCGGAGGTCCATCGGTGCCATCCGGTCCGCCACCGCCCAAGGTGCTGACATAGATACCTTCGGGTCCGCAATGGATCGTGTGGGGGCGGGAATACCCCGTCTTTGCAAAGACTTCTTCGGGCTCGATGATCTTGTGGATTTTGGCCTTCAGCGGCTCTTTCACGTCAATCACGTAGATCCGGCTGGAACGGATACCGGGGATGATCAGGTACCGGCGCTCAAGAAAAGCGTGGCCGGTCAGCGGAGACAGGGCCGAGGAGCAGGCGTTCCATCCGAAATGGTGAAACTCGTCGCCCTTGTTGGGCATCATCACCTTGTGAACGATCTTTCCGTAATCGCCCGAAGTTGGGTCGACATTCACTACCGCCAAGCCATCGGGCTGCGAAAAATCGGGGCTGAGCATCAGCGTGAAGGCCAAGGTTTCGGGCGGGGCCTCCATGGCCATCTTGGCGGATGGATAGAATGTTGGATCCGGTCTTTTGTTCATAACGTCCTCCCGTAAGTCATTGAAAATCAATTTTATTGAGAGTGCCGGTCTTCCCGCCGGATGATGGTCTGCCTGCTCGAGTGTCCTTTCCGTTGATGTGATGCGTCAAGAAGAATTCAGAGTGTCTTCAGGCCGGTTTCCGCCGACGTTCGGCCACATCATGGGCCAGGCGGCGGGTGTAGGTTTCCAGTTCGACCAGCGCGGCGTCGACGGTCTCGGCGTCCTGCGCCTCCAGCGCGTCGGCGATCTTGCTGTGCAGGCGGATGATCTCCTCGCGCGAGCGGGCGGTGAAGGTGATCATGTTCATCAGGGGCTGCATCGCCTCGACGGCTCCGGCCAGTTGATAGGACAGGACAGGGTTGCCCGCGCCATCGACCAGTGCCCGGTGAAAAGCCACGTCCGAGGCGCAGAAGGCCTCATCCGTCAGACCGGGCTGCGCCTGACGGAAGATTTCCGCGCGCATGGTGGCCAATTGATCGGCGGTGCGCCGCTGGGCCGACAGGCGCGCGCAGGCACGTTCCAACGCATAGCGGGCCTCGCAAGCGGTGTCGAAGCTGACCTCGTTCATCGACAGCAACAGCGTCGAAGTCGTGATCTGCTGAGAATAGGCGTCCTGGAAACTCAGCCGGTTGACGAAGGCACCCCCCGTCGCGCCGCGCTGGGTACGGATCAGCGATTGCGCCGCCAGCCGTTTCAGCGCCTCGCGCACGGTGGGGCGCGACACCTGGAACTGGTCCGCAAGCTCGGATTCCGAGGGCAGGCGCTCGTCCACGATCAGCTCTCCTGATACGATGGCATCACGGATGGCCTGGGCGATCTGTGCGGACAGGTCGGTGCTTTTCTGGGGATCGATTTTCATCTTCTGCAGGCCGCCGTGAAAAATTTATTTGTCTGACATTTAAAAGTCTGACATTTGAAAAGCAAGCACCGAGTCGGGAGGGAACATGAGTCGGGCACTTCTACGCAGCGGTTTGTGGCTGGGATTTTTCGTCCTGATCCTGTCGGCCTGGTGGGTGATGTACACCATGAGCCGCGACATGGGCGTCGATTGGATTGGCCGACCCGGGCCAATGGCCGAGGCGATGCGTGCGATGGATCCCCGCATGGACATGTACATGCCGATGGCCGAGTTCGGCCCGCTGTTCGTGATGTGGGCGATCATGATGGCCGCGATGATGCTTCCGACGTTGGTTCCAACACTGAGAAGCTATGAGGATTTGATCCAGAGCGCCAATGGAACAAGGCTTGGGTGGGTCGGCGTACTGTTGGGCTATTTCGTAGTCTGGGCCGGGTTCGCCGCGTTGATCACAGGTGTTCAGCTGGCTTTGCTGTTCGGGGGCGTGATCGACATGCTTGGCATTGCCAAGTCTCCGCTCTTTGCTGCCGGTCTTCTGATTGCCGTCGGTGCCTTTCAATTCACGCGCGCCAAGGAGGTGTGCCACGGGGTGTGTCATGCACCCATGACCTATTTCCTTGGACACTGGCGCACCGGCTTCTCTGGCGGTCTGCGCATGGGGCTGGGGCTGGGCGCCTTTTGTGTCGGCTGCTGCTGGGGGTTCATGGCGCTTGGCTTTGTCGGAGGCGTGATGAGCCTGCTGTGGATGGGTTTGGCGACCCTGTTCATGGTGTTGGAGAAATTGCCCCAGATCGGTCATGTTCTGACACGGCCGCTGGGTTTCGCTTTGATTGCAGGTGGCCTTGGGCTGCTGATCTACCCAATTGCATACGGAGGATAAGCCGATGGCAAAAAACAGAAAACCCGATGCCGACAAGCTGCCGGTCAGTCAGCGAATTGACAGCCGGATGCCCAATCCCAAGCGCCGCGAGATGAGCCCGACGGACTGGGCCATCAAGGGTGAGCTTATCCTGAACTGCTCCTGCGACGTGTTCTGCCCCTGCGTGGTTTCGCTGGGGGCGCACCCTCCGACCGAAGGGCATTGTCATGCGTGGATGGGTGTGATCATCGACGAGGGACACTATGAAGGTGAGGACCTGTCGGGTCTGAACGTTGGTCTGCTGGTAGATATTCCCGGCCGGATGGGCGAAGGCCAGTGGAAGGTCGCCGCGTACGTGGATGAGCGCGCAAGTGGCAAGGCGTACAACGGCCTGTTGCAGATTTTCAGCGGGCAGGCCGGTGGCACCACTGGGCTGTTCACGATGCTGGTGAGTGAAATCATCGGGGCCGAGCGTGCTCCGGTGCAGATCGAGCGCGACGGCAACAAACGCCGCATCGTCATCGGCCGCAAGATCCAGGGTGAGATCGAGATGCTGGCAGGCAAAGATCCAGAGCATCCGGTCATGGTGTCCAATTCCAAGTATTGGATGGGTCCGGACATCATCGTGGCGCGTGGCACCAAGTCGAAGGTGCGCGACTATGGTCGTGTCTGGGATTTCGGCGGCAAATCTGCCGAAATCTGCCCGATCGACTGGCACGGACCCAAGTGATGATCACCGGCGCCTATGCTCGGCAGATGGCCCGCTATAACCGCTGGCAGAACAGCCAGTTGGCGGGTTTTCTTCAAGAGCTTTCTCCCGAGGAGTTGACCCGGGAACGCGGCGCGTTTTTCGGGTCGATCTTGGGGACTGCCAACCATCTGCTGTGGGGCGACTGGATCTGGATGTCCCGGTTCGACAAAGGTCCGGGGCCTGAAAGCAATCCGCACCGCAAGGGCGGCGGTATTCACGAAAGCGTCCACCTGTGCCCGGATCTGGCGCACTGGCTTCCACTGCGCGAGACCATCGATGCCCGGATCGATGCTTGGGTTGATACTCTGGGCGACGAGCCAATCTCGGGCCCGTTCACATGGTATTCCGCCGCAAAAGAAGAAAACATTACATTACCTTACGCCGTGTGTGTGATGCATTTTTTCAATCATCAAACGCATCACCGGGGACAAATCCACAAAATGCTGACCGAGGCCGGGTCTGGGGCCCCGGTCAGTGATCTCGTTTTCTTGCCCGAGGAGGTCTAAGTGCCACAGATTTCTTTGTCGCGCCGGCTGCGGCGCACGCCGTTCTCCGACGGGGTCGAGGCGGCCGGTGTCAAAGGCTATACCGTGTACAACCGGATGTTGCTGCCGACGGTTTTTGAAAGCGTCGAGGCCGACTATCGGCATCTCAAGACCCATGTTCAGGTCTGGGACGTGTCTTGTGAGCGGCAGGTCGAACTGCGCGGTCCCGATGCGGTGCGGCTGATGCAGATGCTGACCCCGCGCGACCTGCGCGGCATGCTGCCGGGCCAGTGCTACTATGTGCCGATCGTGGACGAAACCGGGGGAATGCTGAACGATCCCGTGGCGGTGAAACTGGCGGATGACCGCTGGTGGATTTCGATCGCAGACAGCGATTTGCTGTTGTGGGTCAAAGGCTTGGCCAACGGATATCGGCTGGATGTTCTGGTGGATGAACCAGACGTGTCGCCCTTGGCGGTGCAGGGACCCAACTCGGATGACCTGATGGCGCGGGTCTTTGGCGACCGGGTGCGTGATATCCGCTTCTTCAAGTTCGACATGTTCCAGTTCGAGGGGCGTGATCTGGCGATTGCGCGGTCGGGCTATTCCAAACAGGGCGGGTTCGAGATCTATGTCGAAGGCGGCGACGTCGGCATGCCCTTGTGGAATGCGCTTTTTGCCGCCGGAGAGGACCTGCAGGTTCGGGCGGGCTGCCCCAACCTGATCGAGCGGATCGAGGGCGGGTTGCTGTCTTACGGCAATGACATGACCGATGACAACACGCCCCATGAATGCGGGTTGGGCAAGTTCTGCAACACGCATACGGCCATTGGCTGCATCGGGCGGGATGCGCTGTTGCGGGTGGCCAAAGAGGGGCCGGTTCAGCAAATCCGTCCGATCGCGATCGAGGGCGACGCGGTGCCCCCCTGCGATCGGCCGTGGCCGGTCTATGGCGGCGGCAAGCGTGTGGGCCAGGTGACCTCGGCCACCTGGTCGCCGGATTTTCAAACCAACGTGTCGATCGGTATGCTGCGGCTGAGCCATTGGGATCCGGGAACGCAGGTTGAAGTCGAAACGCCGTCTGGAATGCGGACTGCAATCGTGCAGGACAAGTTCTGGATTTGAGCCGGGAAGGGCGCGCGGGACGCGCCCGGGAAGTATTTGGGCCAGATGAGAAATCGCTCGGGCCACGGTCAATGAAAGGAATTGGAATATGTTCAACGCTTTGGTGATGGAAAAGGACGAGGAAAGCGGACTGGCCAGCCCGGTGATCAAGCAAATCTCGGAAGATGACTTGCCGCATGGTGAAGTACGTGTGGCCGTCGAGTTCTCGACCGTCAACTACAAGGATGGTTTGTGCATGTCGCCCAAGGGCGGCGGTCTGGTCCGAAATTATCCGCATGTGCCCGGGATCGACTATGCTGGAACTGTCGAAGAATCCTCGGACGACCGGTACAAACCCGGCGACAAGGTCGTGCTGACCGGTTGGCGCGTGGGTGAGGCGCATTGGGGCGGATACGCCCAGAAGGCCAGCGCGCTGGCCGACTGGCTCGTCCCACTGCCCGAGGGGTTGAGCACGCGCCGGGCCATGGCCGTGGGAACTGCTGGTTTTACCGCGATGCTGGCGGTGATGGCGCTCGAAGATCACGGTTTGACGCCTGACCGCGGGCCGGTTCTGGTAACCGGTGCAGCCGGGGGCGTCGGCTCGGTTGCCACTGCGATTCTGGCCAATCTGGGATATGAAGTTGCGGCTGTGACCGGGCGGCCTGAAACCGAAGGCTATCTGAAGGCGCTTGGCGCCACGTCGATCGTGCCCCGTGACGAGTTGAACGAAACCACCAAACGTCCGCTGGAAAGCGAAACCTGGGCTGGCTGCGTTGATGCCGTCGGGGGCGCAATGCTGGCGCGCGTATTGGGCCAGATGAAGTATGGCGCCTCGGTGGCAGCGGTCGGTCTGGCCGGTGGCGCGGGCCTGCCGGCGACCGTCATTCCGTTCCTGCTGCGCGGCGTCAACCTGTTGGGAATCGACAGCGTGATGCAGCCGTTCGACAACCGACTGCGGGCCTGGCAGCGGGTGGCTTCGGATCTGCCGATGGACAAGCTGGAAGCGATGATCCAACCCGCCACTCTGAATGATCTTCCGAAGTTGGGTGCCGACATCCTCAACGGTCAGGTCAAGGGGCGCGTGGTCGTTGACCTGAACGCCTGAGGCTTGGTTTTTTCTGTGCCAGACCGGCCCGCCACAGGGCCGGTCTTTTTTGTCCGGGGGATCGGTTTTTTCGCGGAAACAACTCTGGTCATTGCCACATTTCCTGATCATGATTGCTATACATCCCAGGTGCGATGGCGTAAGAGCCATTCCAACATCACCTGAAGACGGGGAGTGAGCAGCATGTCTGACGATTTTGAACTGGACACCGATGATCTGAAACGCCGCATGGATGGCGCGATGGCCAACCTCAGAACCGAATTCGCGTCGCTGCGCACCGGACGTGCGTCGGCTTCGATGCTCGAGCCGGTTATGGTGGATGCGTATGGGTCGATGACACCGATCAACCAGGTCGGCACTGTAAACGTTCCCGAGCCGCGTATGGTCACCGTGAATGTTTGGGACAAGGCTTTGGTCGGCAAGGTTGAAAAGGCGATCCGGGAAAGCGGGCTGGGCATCAACCCGCAGCTGAATGGCACGATCATCATGCTGCCGATCCCCGAGCTGAACGAAGAGCGCCGCCGCGAGCTGGGCAAAGTGGCCGGGCAATACGCCGAACACGCCCGCGTTGCCGTTCGCAACGTGCGCCGCGATGGGATGGATCAGATCAAGAAAGCCAAGGCCGACGGCCTGTCGGAAGACGATCAGAAGTTCTGGGAAACCGAGGTTCAGGAACTGACCGACCAGATGATCAAGGCCGTAGATGCGGCCCTTGAGGCCAAGCAGGCCGAAATCATGCAGGTTTGAGCGCAAGCCATGCCCGCTGATCCCCAAAACGAGCCCCCCTGTGGACCGCGTCACGTGGCCATCATCATGGATGGCAACGGTAGGTGGGCCCAGGCGCGCGGCCGGCCACGGCTGTACGGGCATCACGCCGGTGCCCGTCGGGTGCGCGAAGTGGTCGAAGCCTGCCCGGGGCTGGGGATCAAGTACCTGACGATTTTTGCCTTCTCGACGGAAAACTGGAAACGGACCCAGGTCGAGGTTGCCGGTTTGATGAGCCTGTTCAAGCGCTACATCATCAAGGAAACCCGAACACTGGCCCAAAACGGTATCCGTGTCCGATTCATCGGCGACAGGGTGCGGCTGGATGCCAAACTGATCGAGTTGATGGACACGTTGGAGCGCGAGACGGCCAACAATGACCTTGTCCACCTGACCGTCGCTCTCAATTATGGTGGTCGGGACGAAGTGGCCCGGGCAACTAAGCGGCTGGCGCGGGACGTTGCCGCAGGCAACCTGCGGCCAGAAGATGTCGACGAGGAAACGCTGCCCAGATATCTGGACACGCGCGTCCTTCCTGACCCCGATTTGGTCATTCGCACCAGCGGCGAGGCGCGGATATCGAATTTCCTTCTCTGGCAATCCGCTTACTCGGAATACGAATTCATCGACACGCTCTGGCCCGACTTCACCGCGGCCGAGCTGGAACGGCTGTGCAAGAGCTTCGGGTCGCGCGAACGCCGGTTCGGAGCAGTTCCGGCATGACGGACGGCCGATGGTCCGACCTCACCACCCGGGTGTTGTCTGCCCTGGTACTGGTCGCTATTGGAGCGGTCGAGGTTTGGCTAGGCGGACTATGGTTCGAGACATTTGTTGCCGCCGCGTGCGGTCTGATGACCTGGGAACTGGTTCGCATGATCGATTCCGATCGGATGGGCGTCGCGGTTCAGTTGGGAATCCTGACCGGCGTTGCCGTCATGCTTAGCTATCATGTGCCACCGCTCTACAAACTGCCCTTTCTGATCGCACCCGCACTGGTCGGGGCAGGGCAGGTCTCGCACTCGCGCGGGATCTACGTGCTGTTTGCCATGTGGATTGCCTGTGCGGGTTACGGGTTCATCCAGATCCGCGAGACGATGGGGTTTGGCTGGATGGTCTGGTTGATCCTGGTCGTCGTTGCCACGGACGTAGCTGGGTACTTCGTGGGAAAGACGTTCGGAGGCCCGAAGTTCTGGCCGCGCGTCAGCCCCAAGAAAACCTGGTCGGGCACGGCGGGCGGCTGGGTGGCGGCCGCGCTGGTGGGCGCAGCCGTTGCCGCGTATGCCGGGTTTGGCTACCGGTTTGTTTTGGTTTCGGTCCTGGCCTCGATGGCCAGCCAAGCCGGTGATATCGTGGAAAGCGCTGTCAAGCGGCGGTTTGGGGTCAAGGACAGCTCGAACCTGGTGCCGGGGCACGGCGGTTTTCTGGATCGATTTGACGGCATGATGGGTGCATCGCTGATGGTTCTGATCGCGTCACTGGTCTATTCGCCCGGGGAAATCTGATGCGAAAGGTTTCGATATTCGGCGCGACCGGATCGATCGGCCAGAATACGATCGATCTGATTGCGCGGGCCCCGGAGGATTACAAGGTTGTCGCCGTCACCGGCGGGGCGAATGTCCGGCAACTGGCGCAGGACGCCCGCCGGCTAGGCGCTGAAGTGGCGGTAACCGCCTTTGACCAGAATCTGGACGATCTGCGCGATGCTTTGTCCGGCACCGGGATCGAAGCCGCCGCCGGCTCAACCGCGCTGATCGAAGCGGCTGCTCGCCCGGCGGACTGGGTCATGTCCGCCATTGTTGGCTCGGCCGGTTTGGCGCCGGGGCTTGAGGCTTTGAAGCAGGGCGCGACCCTGGCCTTGGCGAACAAGGAAACGCTTGTGTGTGCCGGCCCGCTTGTTCTGGAAACCGCGGAACGCCATGGCGCGCGTCTGCTTCCTGTAGACAGCGAGCATTCCGCGGTCTTTCAGGCGCTTGTGGGTGAAGACATGGATGCGGTCGAACGCATCATCATCACTGCCAGCGGCGGCGCCTTTCGCGACTGGCCGGTCGAAAAGCTGGCCGGCGCCACGGTCGAGCAAGCTTCGAGCCACCCAAATTGGGACATGGGCCAGCGGATAACGATCGACAGCGCCTCGATGTTCAACAAGGCGTTGGAAGTGATAGAGACCAAAGAGTTTTTCGGGATTCACCCTAACCGGATCGAGGTTGTGGTTCACCCCGAATCCATCGTGCATGCTCTGGTCGGATTTCGCGATGGCGCAGTGATGGCGCATTTGGGAGCGCCTGATATGCGGCATGCGATCGGCTATGCGCTGCATTGGCCCGAAAGGCGCGACCTGCCGGTGCCGCGCCTGGACCTGGCCAAGTTGGGCCAGCTGCGTTTTCGTGATCCGGACCCGGCGCGTTACCCGGCCCTGCGGCTGGCCCGCGAGGTCATGCAGCGCGGTGGCCTGTCAGGCGCGATCTTCAACGCCGCCAAGGAGCGTGCGTTGGATCATTTCATCGGTCAACGCATCGGCTTTCTGGACATGACCGACGCCGTGGCCGCCGTTCTGGGCCGTTTCGACGATGCAGGCGGCCTTATTGATGCCCCTTTGACCCTTGATAACGTCCTGAAAACGGACCATCTGGCACGTCAATGGGTGGATGACGCCGTACTACGAAGAGCAGGATAGAATTTTGGACATACTCTCGCTGATCCCGCAATTTGGTGGGCTGGTCTATACGATTGCCGCATTCGTCGTGGCGCTGTCCGTCATCGTGGCGGTGCATGAATACGGGCATTACATCGTTGGCCGCTGGTCGGGGATCCATGCCGAGGTGTTCTCGTTGGGTTTTGGTCCGGTGCTTTGGAGCCGAATGGACAAACGCGGCACCAAATGGCAGATCGCTCTGCTGCCTTTTGGCGGTTACGTGAAATTCCTGGGCGATGCCAATGCGGCCTCGGGCAAGGACGCCGAGACGATGGCCGAAATCACCACGCAAAGCCCCGAGGAATTGCGTCGGACGATGCATGGCGCACCGCTTTGGGCGCGGACTGCCACGGTTGCAGCCGGGCCGGTCTTCAATTTCGTTCTGTCGATCCTTGTCTTCGGTTTGATCTTCTGGTCGCAAGGCGTGACCCGCGAGCCACTGACGGTCGGATCGCTGAAACCTCTGCCGGGCACCGTGCAGGAGCTTCAGGAGGGGGACGAAATCGTTGCGATCGCTGGCATCCCCACGCCTGATTTCGATCAGGAGGGGGCCTGGACCGAGTTTACCGAAGCGCTGCCGGTGCAGCCGGTTCTCGAATACACTGTCATCCGCGACGGCCAGACCCTCGACGTGTCGGCTCCGTGGCTGTTCCCGCCCTTGATCCAGCAGGTCGCCCCGCGCAGTGCTGCGATGGATATCCAGTTGCAGGCGGGCGACGTCATCACCTCGGTTGATGGCGACCCGATTTTTGCCTTCGAACAGCTCAAGGAAAAGGTCGAAAGCTCGGACGGAAAGGTGCTTCTGCTGGACGTCTGGCGCGACGGCGCCGAGTTGGAATTTGCACTGGCGCCGCGTCGCACGGATGAACCACAGGCGGACGGCGGCTTCAAAACCGAATGGCGGATTGGAATCGTCGGCGGCATGATGCTGGTCCCGGCGACCGAACCTGCGGGTCTAGTCGACTCGTTGCATGGCGGTGTCATCCAGACCGGCCGCATCATCGAGGGGTCGCTGTCCGGCATATGGCACATGGTCACCGGTGCGATCAGCACCTGCAACATGTCCGGACCCATTGGTATCGCGGAAACCTCGGGCGCGATGGCGAGCCAAGGGGCGCAGAGCTTCATCTTCTTCATCGCGGTTCTGTCCACTGCTGTAGGCTTGCTGAACCTGTTCCCAATCCCGGCATTGGACGGGGGCCACCTTGTTTTCTATGCCTATGAAGCAGTCGCGGGGAAACCGCCCAGCGATCGAGCTTTGCAACTGTTGATGGCGGTGGGCATCACGTTAATTCTCAGCCTCATGATCTTCTCGGTAAGCAACGACCTGTTCTGCTGATTGTGGCGGCATTGACGCGTTACGGTCGCAAAATTGCCTCAATTCAAACCTAGTTTGTTTGGTGTAATTTTGCCGAGACGTGCAATCAAGCGGGCTGTAACCAATGACCAAGGCATTGCGAAATTCCTATCGGGGCTTCAGCTTCCTGTTTGTATTGAACTGGGACGCGTTGCTGAGCTTTGGGCTGACCGCTTTGGCACTGGCAGGCGCCGCATATCTGGCCGGTATGTGATTCCCCATACCCAGCTGAACGACCCGAGCGCGACCGATCCGGTCGCGTTTTTCGTTTGTGCTTTTGACAAGGCCCACCAGAGCGGCTACTCAACTTCTAAAGTACGAAATTCTAGGTAGAGACAAAAATGGCTTACAGGAGAGGCGCGGGCACATCCTGCGGTACTGCGCAACCGCACGACAATATTTTGTGGCGGGCACTAACGATTTTTTTCCTCTTTGCGGCAATGAGTTTTACGGCGGTACCGCAAGCCGCCCAGGCCCAGACCTACACGATTTCGTCGTTCGATGTTCAGGGCAACCGTCGCATTGAGACGTCCACCATCATCGCCCGGACAGGAATCACACCCGGTCAGACAGTCACTGCGGGCCAGTTGAATGACGCCTACCAGCGTTTGCTTGACAGTGGTGTTTTTGAGACAGTCGAATTGACCCCGCGCGGGAACACTCTGGTGATCGAGGTCGCCGAGTATCCGACGATCAACAAGATCAGCATCGAGGGCAATCGCCGCGTAAAGGATGACGTGTTGATCCAGGCAATCTCGTCGCAGCCGCGCCGGGTGTTCACGCCGCAGGTCGCAGAGTCCGACGCTGACAAGATCGCCGAAATCTACTCGGCGCAAGGCCGCGTATCGGCCACTGTCATTCCGCGGATCATCCGCCGCAGCGACAACCGGGTGGACCTGGTTTTTGAAGTGGCGGAAGGCACCACGATTGAGATCGAGCGCGTCAGCTTTGTTGGAAACCGCGCCTATTCCGACCGTCGTCTGCGCCGTGTCCTTGAATCCAAGCAAGCCAACATCCTGCGCACCTTCCTGCGCGGTGACACGTTCATTGCCGACCGCATCGAATTCGACAAACAGGTTCTGCGTGATTTCTACCTGTCGCGCGGCTATGTCGATTTTCGGATCAACAGCGCCAATGTCGAGTTCACGCGTGAGCGCGACGCCTTCTATTTGGTGATGAACATCACCGAAGGTCAGAAATTCTCGTTCGGCAACATCTCGACGGTCAGCGAAATCCCGGGCGTTGATGCGGCCGAGTATCAGAAGGCCCTCAAGATCAAACCTGGTGTCACGTATTCGCCAACTCTGATTGAGAATTCGATCGCTCGGCAGGAACGTCTTGGCCTGAAGCAGGGCGTCGACTTCCTGCGCGTTGAGCCGCGCGTGACCCGCAACGACCGTGACCTGACGCTGGATGTTCAGTTCGTGCTGACCAGAGGCCCGCGCATCTTTGTCGAACGGATCGACATCGAGGGTAACACGACCACTCTGGACCGGGTCATCCGGCGCCAGTTCGACACGGTCGAGGGTGACCCCTTCAACCCGCGCGAAATCCGGCAGAGCGCCGAACGTATCCGGGCCTTGGGTTTCTTCTCGGTCGCGGATGTGGAAACCCGCGAAGGGTCCAGCCCCAGCCAGGTGATCGTGGACGTGGATGTCCAGGAACAGCCGACCGGTTCATTGGCGTTGGGCGGCAGCTACTCGGTTTCCGACGGTTTCGGGATCGCCATCCGGCTTGAGGAACGGAACTTCCTCGGGCGCGGACAGGAATTTGGCCTAACGCTGTCGACAGCGCAAGACTCAGAGCAGTACGTCATCAACTTTGCCGAACCGTATCTGTTGGGCCGTAAACTGCGTTTCGATCTGGGCTTTGGTCTTTCGAGAACCAATTCCAGCTTTGCCAGCTATGACACCAAGAGTGTGTTCTTCAATCCGCAGATCAGTTACGCAATTGGCGAACTGTCCTCGTTGCGGCTGCGGTACAACTGGAACAAGTCCGAAATGTCGCAACAGGACGACGAGGTCAACGGGGCAGTCATCGCGTCGGAAATCGCGCAAGGCAAGCGTTCGACAAGCTCGCTGGGGTTGGCCTATGTCTATGACAGCCGACTGGGCGGCCTGAACCCGAATGCAGGTGTTCTGTTCGAGGTCGGCGTGGACGCGGCTGGCCTTGGTGGAGACAACAAGTACTTCAAGACCTCGACCCGGGCGATTGCCCAGACAAAGGTTCTGAACGAGGAGATGACGCTGCGGGCGTCATTTGAGGCCGGCGCGCTCCATTGGCAAGGTGACGACTTCAGCCGGGCAATTGACCGTTATGTTCTGGGGCCGTCAACGTTCCGTGGCTTCGAGCCGGCCGGTCTCGGCCCTCGTGACCTGTCGAAAGGTCAGGATGATGCGATCGGCGGCAACTATTACTGGGTCGCCCGGTTTGAGTCGGACTTCCCGTTGGGTCTGCCCGAGGAACTTGGGCTGCGCGGCGGTGTCTTCTATGACATCGGCAACCTGTACAACATCAACAATGTTGATACGACAGGTGCCAATATCGTCGGCGCGGATGGCTCGATCCGTCAGGTTATCGGCGTCTCGCTGCTATGGGATACGCCGTTCGGTCCGCTGCGGTTCAACTTCTCGCAGGCCGTGAAGAAGGAAGACTTCGACAAAGAGCAGAACTTCGACTTTACCATTCAGGCACGGTTCTGACGTCCATGCTCAAAGCGATATCGAAGTTTGTACAGGGCCCTTCACGGGCCCTGTGTGTTTTGATCTTCTTGGTAGTGTCGCTCCCAATGGCCGCCCAGCAGTTGGGTGTGCCGCAATCCGGCGTGCTGACCATCTCCAGCGACCGGATCTTCACCGAGTCCGCATTCGGGCGCCGGATTTTTGATGAGATCGAAGCAGAAAGTGCTGCGCTGGCCGCAGAAAATGAACGCATCGTTGCCGAGCTGAGCCGCGAGGAAAAAGAGCTGACGAAAAAGCGCGAAGTCCTGAGCCCCGAGGAGTTCCGCCCGCTTGCAGAAGCCTTCGACCGAAAGGTCCAGTCTCACCGCGAGGGGCAACGCGCGAAACTGGATGCTCTGGCCCGCCGCAGTGACGAGGCGCGCAATCAGTTCTTTGAGCTGGCCCAGCCTGTGCTCATCGACCTTCTGCGTGAAACAGGCGCGTCGCTGATCATCGAACGATCCAACGTATTTCTCAGCTCGGACGCCTCGGATGTTACGGCCATCGCCATCCGCAGGATCGACGCTGCCATCAGCGACGGATCGCAGCTGGAAGAGGGTGACAAGCCATAGCGTGGCTTGCCCTTGGGTACGGGTATTGCTAACCACGCGTGAACGAGACCTCGAGAACAGGACATCCTGAAAATGACCACGGAAACCAAGAGCGCCGACATTCAGCTGATCCAGCGGATCCTGCCGCATCGCTATCCGTTCCTGCTGGTTGACAAGGTGGAAGAGATTGACGGCTATCAGTCGGCGGTTGGTATCAAGAACGTCACGATGAACGAGCCACATTTCCAGGGCCATTTCCCCGGAACGCCGATAATGCCCGGCGTGACCATCGTCGAAGCGATGGCGCAAACCGCAGGTGTTATGCTGGGCGTCGGCATGGATGTCATCGACAGCGAGCTGCTGATCTATTTCATGAATATCGACAAGTGCAAATTCCGCCGCAAAGTGGTGCCGGGTGACGTGCTGAAAATGCATGTCGAAACCGTGCGCGGCAAGAAGGGCGGCAAGATCTTCAAGTTCAGCGGCCGTGCGACCGTGGACGGTGAAGTGGCGGCCGAGGCCGAGTTCTCGGCCTATGTCGATTGGGATATGGAAAAAACAGCATGAGCCGAATTCATCCCAGCGCGATCATCGAAGACGGCGCTCAGATCGGCCAGGACTGCGTAATCGGCCCGTTCTGCCATGTGGGGCCACAGGTGCGTTTGGGCGACCGCGTCGAATTGAAGTCGCATGTGGTTGTCACAGGGGAGACCTCGATCGGTGACGACTGCGTCATCTTCAACTTTTCGGTGATTGGAGAAATCCCGCAGGACCTCAAGTTCGGGGGCGAAAACACGCGGCTGGAAATTGGCAAGCGAAACCGCATCAGGGAACACGTTACGGTCAATACCGGCACCGAGGGTGGCGGCGGCGTCACTCGCATCGGCGATGACTGCCTACTGATGGCCGGGGTCCATGTGGCCCATGACGTGCAGATCGGCAACCGGGTGATCATGGTGAACCATTCCGGCGCCGCCGGCCACTGCATTATCGAGGATGACGTGATCATCGGCGGCATTTCCGGATTGCACCAATGGGTGCGCGTGGGCCGCGGCGCCATCATCGGTGCGCTGACCATGGTGCCCAACGATGTCATCCCTTACGGCCTGGTTCAGGCCTCGCGCGGCGAATTGGAGGGGCTGAACCTTGTTGGCCTGAAACGCCGCGGCGTTTCCCGCGCGGACATTTCGGCGCTGCGTGCGGCCTTTCGCGAGCTGTCCGAAGGCGAGGGCACCTTTATGGACCGCGCCAAGCGTCTGGGCGACAGCACAGACAGCGACTATGTGCGTCAGATCGTGGAATTCGTGACGGGCGAAAGCGATCGTTCGTTCCTGACACCAAGGAAATAGGATCATGCTGGCTCTGATCGCGGGAACAGGGGTTTTGCCGGACGAACTGGTTGCGCACCTGCCGGAACGCCCCTTGGTTTGCGCGATGGAGGGATTTCAGCCCGACACTCTGACGCCAGACGTGACCTTCCCGCTGGAGCAGTTGGGCAGTTTTGTCGCCGAGCTCAAAGCGCGCGGCGTCACAGATGTATGCCTCGCAGGTGCGGTCCGCAGGCCAGACATAAACCCCGCCCGGATTGACGCGCAGACCATGCCCTTGGTTCCGATCATCCAGCAGGCGCTGGTGTCGGGTGACGACGGAGCCTTGCGGGCGGTGATCGGCATTTTGGAGGGCGCCGGTCTGCGCGTGCGGGCCGCGCACGAGATTGCTCCGGACCTGTTGCCTCCGCTCGGGTGTCTGACCCAGGCCCAGCCGACCGAGGCGGAGCTGGGCGATGCAAACCGAGCCGTGGGTGTCCTGCGGGCCATGGGGGCTGCGGATATCGGACAGGCCTGCGTGGTTCACAAGGGCCAGGTTCTGGTAGTCGAAGGAGCCTTCGGTACGGCCTGGATGCTGCAATCGCTGGCCGCGCGCCCGGATGCGGGCGGCGGTATTCTGTTCAAGGGCCCCAAGCCGGGCCAAGATCGACGTGCCGATCTACCTGCCATCGGCCCCGACACCGTATCCAGCGCCGTTGCCGCCGGATTGTCCGGCATCGTCATCGAAAAGGGTGGGGTGATCGTGCTGGACCGGCCCCAAGTGATCGCGGAATGCGACCGCCTGGGCCTGTTCCTGCATGTGCACGAGCGGGCCGTCTGATGCGCGTATTTCTGGTCGCCGGTGAACCGTCGGGCGACCGTCTGGGCGGTGCGCTGATGGAGGGGTTGAAGACCCTTGTTCCGGAGATCGAATTCGACGGGGTCGGCGGGCCGCTGATGCAGGCCCAGGGTTTGGTTAGCCGCTTCCCGATGTCCGAGCTCAGTGTGATGGGCCTGGTCGAGGTTCTGCCCAAGTTCTTTCACCTCAAGCGCCGCATCGCCGAAACCGCTCAGGCCGTTCTGGACACCCAGCCGGACGTTCTGATCACCATCGACAGCCCCGACTTTTCGCTGCGCGTGGCCAAGCAGGTCAAGACGCGCAGCAATATACGGACGGTGCACTATGTGGCGCCCAGCGTCTGGGCCTGGCGGCCGGGACGGGCCGACAAGATGGCCAAGGTCATCGACCATGTTCTGGCCCTGCTGCCGTTCGAGCCGCCCTATATGGAAAACGCCGGAATGGAGTGCGATTTCGTCGGCCATCCGGTGGCCAACGAGCCGGTTGCAACCGACGCGCAGATCGCGCAGTTCCGCGCCGATCACGGGCTGGGCGACGCGCCGATCGTGCTGGCCTTGCCCGGCTCGCGCCGGGGCGAGGTCGATCGGCTGGCACCCGTATTCGGCGCGGCGCTTGACCTGTATCTGAAAGACCGCCCCGACATGCGGGTGGTGGTTCCGGCGGTCGCGCATGTTGCCGAAACCGTGGCCGCCCATGTCCGAACCTGGCCGGGTCAGCCGGTCGTGGTGGACCCGCGCAACATCGATACGGATCACGCGGTTGCCAGCAAGCGTGCGGCCTTTGCCGCCGCCGAGATCGCCCTGGCCGCGTCCGGCACGGTCTCATTGGAGCTGGCGGCCCAGTCCACGCCGATGGTGATTGCCTACAAGCTGACCTGGCTGACCCAGAAGATCGCCGAGCGCATGGTCAAGCTGGATACGGTCACGCTGGTCAACCTGGTGTCCGAAACCCGGACAGTGCCGGAATGCCTGCTGGATGACTGCACGCCTGAAGCCATTTCTGCCGCGCTTGCTTCCGTGTCGGCCGCGCCGGACGCGCAGGAACAGGCCATGGCCGTCACGATGGAGCGTCTCGGCCGCGGTGGCGAAGCGCCCGGTCTTCGGGCCGCGCGCGCGGTGTTGGAGCGGATGACGCCGTGATGCTGGACTATGTGGTCTTTGCGGCCTCGGCCTTCATGGCGCAGGTGCTGACCAATCTCGACAACCTCATGGCGCTGGTCGCCCTGATGATCGTCACCGGCCCGCAACGCGCGGTTCTCGGGTTTCTGCTGGCACAGGGGCTGGTGATCGGCGCGGCTTTCCTGCTGGCGCTGGGGGTCGAAGATGTTGTGCCGCACTGGGCGGGCTACCTCGGCGCCATCCCTCTGGCCTTGGGGCTTTTCGGGGCCGCTCGACAGCTTCGCGGAACAAATGCGCAGGACGCGCCCGCAGTGCCGGGCAGCGCCTCGGCGCTTGTGACAATGTTGTTGTTCACAAGCCTTTCGATGGACACGTTTGCGGTCCTCGCCCCCTTGCTGGCGGACTCGACCCCCGATTTCCGGCTGGCAGGTGTGCTTGGGGCAGGACTAGCAGCGCTCTCCCTTGCGATCGTGGGGCTGATCGGCGGGCGCGCCCAGATCATGACGGGGCGCCTGGCGCAACGGCTGGAGTACCTCGTGCCTTATGTCATGGTCTGCGCCGGGCTTTATATCCTCAGCAATTCATGGACCGACGCGGTTCAGTAACCGCGCCAGATCCAGCCGCCGCCAAAGATCCGGCTGCCACCGGTTTCATAGAACACGCAGGCCTGACCGGGCGAGACGCCTTCTTCGGGCGTCAGCAATTCGACCTCGGCGGTGGTGTCGGTCAGCGGGCGGATGATTGCCTCGCGCGGGGGGCGGGTCGAGCGGACCTTGACCGAAACATGCCATTCTTTCTGCGAGGTGAAGGGCTCATCGCCCAGCCAGTTGATCTCGCGCACGGGAATGGTGCGGGTGGCCAGCAGTTCCTTTGGGCCGACGACGACCTGTTTGCGATCCACGTCCAGCTTGACGACATAGAGCGGCTCACTGAGCCCGCCGATGCCAAGACCGCGTCGCTGGCCGATCGTGTAGTGGATTACGCCGTCGTGCTGGCCCAGAACGCGACCGTCGGCGTGAACGATCTCGCCCGGTTCGGCCGCGCCGGGGCGCAGTTTCTCGATCACGCTGGCATAGTTGCCGTTGGGCACGAAGCAGATGTCCTGGCTGTCGGGCTTATCGGCTACGCTCAGCCCGTATTGCGCGGCCATCTCGCGGGTCGCGTCCTTGGACGGCAAATGCCCCAGCGGGAAGCGCAGGAACTCCAACTGCTCGGGCGTGGTTGAGAACAGGAAATAGGACTGGTCGCGGTTGGCATCCTCGGCGCAGTGCAATTCGGGGCCATTGGGACCCATTTTGCGCTGGATGTAATGGCCGGTCGCCATGCAGTCGGCCTCGAGATCCTTGGCGGTTTCCAACAGGTCCTTGAACTTGACGCGCTCGTTGCAGCGGATGCAAGGCACCGGAGTCGCGCCGGCCAGATAGCTGTCGGCGAACTCGTTGATCACGGCGTCTTTGAAGATGTTTTCATAATCCAGAACGTAGTGTGGAAAACCGCGCTCCTCGGCCACGCGACGGGCGTCGTGGATGTCGATCCCGGCACAGCACGCACCCTTCTTGGCCAGCGCCGCCCCGTGGTCATACAACTGCAGGGTTACGCCAACAACGTCATAACCCTGATCCGCCAGATACGCCGCCACGACTGAGCTGTCGACACCGCCCGACATGGCGACGACCACCCGCGTTTCCGACGGGGGTTTGGCAAAGCCAAGCGAGTTCAGAGGGGTCTCGGTGTCGAGGGCCATGGGCTGTTCCAGTCCGGGTTAAGAAAGACCGGCAGAATATAGGAAAATTCTACGCACTCTCAAGGGGCGGTTTCACCGCGCATTAAGTAGACTGCCGTCAGCTTTGTGGCACCAGAAAAAGGGTCGAAAGATGTATTTGCACAAAGTTGAGGGACCAAGGTCAGTTACCCTGCCGGATGGGTCTGTTTTGTCCCGAGCGGATTTGCCGCCTGCGGATACGAAACGCTGGGTCGCATCAAGAAAGGCCATTGTCGTTCGAGGCGTGCTTTATGGATTGATCTCCTTGTCGGACGCCAAGAAACGATACGGCCTGAGTGACGAAGAGTTCAACACATGGGTGTCTGCAGTCGCCGAACACGGAATCGAGGCCTTGAAAGTGACGGCGCTAAAAAAATATAGACAACCTAAAGGCGAAAGCGAATAAATGATTCAACGGTAACGTCAGATTAACCATTTGTGATCAGGGTTAACCCGAACTGGAATAGTTGACCTGAATTGGAGCAGTGCAATGCGAATTCTTCTTGTCGAGGATGATCCGACCACGTCAAAAAGCATCGAGCTGATGCTGACGCATGCCAACCTGAACGTGTATGCGACGGACCTGGGCGAAGAAGGCATAGATCTGGCCAAGCTGTATGACTACGATCTGATCCTGCTTGACCTGAACCTGCCGGATATGAACGGACATGAAGTCCTGCGTCAGTTGCGCATTGCAAGGGTTGAAACGCCGATCCTGATCCTGTCCGGAGCCGACGACACCGAAAGCAAGATCAAGGGCTTCGGTTTCGGGGCCGACGACTACCTGACCAAACCGTTCCACCGCGAGGAGTTGGTGGCGCGGATTCATGCGATCATCCGCCGATCCAAAGGTCATTCGCAATCGATTATCCGAACCGGACGAATCGCGGTCAATCTGGATGCCAAGACGGTCGAGGTCGACAATCAGGCGGTGCATCTGACCGGAAAGGAATACCAGATGCTGGAGCTTCTGAGCCTGCGCAAGGGCACGACTCTGACCAAGGAGATGTTCCTGAACCACCTTTACGGCGGCATGGACGAGCCGGAACTCAAGATCATCGACGTTTTCATCTGCAAGCTGCGCAAAAAGCTCAGCAATGCCACGGGCGGCGAGAACTACATCGAAACGGTGTGGGGCCGAGGATATGTATTGCGCGATCCGCAGACGGACACGGTGGAAAACACTCGCTTGGCCGTCGGCGCCTGAAAATCTGACCCATCTGCCACCGCGGTCCGGGGTGGCACTCGCACTCACGGCTCAGCACATCTGGACCTGACCATGACCTCGCCCTATCACTGGGGTCCAAGACGATGTGACAGGGCGAGGCCATGAGCAATTCGATTGCAGTAGAAGATCTGACCGAGGACCAGGCTCGAGAGGAGTTGGCACGTCTTGCGGAACTCTTGCAGCGGGCCAACGACCTGTATCACGGTCAGGACGAGCCCGAGATATCGGATGCCGAATACGATGCCCTGAAACTACGGAATCTCGAAATCGAGTCGCGGTTTCCGCAGCTAAAGCGCACCGACAGCCCCAGCGATCAGGTTGGTGCGCGGCCGGTGGACGGTTTCGGCAAAGTGACCCATGCGGTCCGCATGATGTCGCTTGGAAACGCATTTGACGATGAGGATGTAGCAGACTTCGTTCGGTCCGTTCGAAACTATCTTGGGCTGAGCAAAGAGGCGTCCCTCGAATTCACCGCCGAACCAAAGATCGACGGTTTGTCGCTGTCTCTGCGCTACGTGGATGGCGAACTGGTGCAGGCGGCAACTCGGGGCGATGGGGAAGTTGGCGAAAACGTCACGGCCAATGCGTTGACCGTTTCAGATATCCCTCAACAGATCGCCGACGCACCCGGGATCCTGGAGGTTCGCGGCGAAGTCTATATGTCTCATGACGATTTCGAGAAGCTGAATGCCAAGCAGGCAGAGGCGGGCGCGAAGTTGTTTGCGAATCCGAGAAATGCGGCCGCCGGTTCGCTACGCCAGCTTGACCCAGAAGTTACGCGCGCAAGGCCCCTGCGGTTCTTCGCCTATGCCTGGGGCGAACTGTCCGAGCCGTTGGGAACCACCCAGTCATCTGCGTTGGATCGATTGAAGTCCTTTGGCTTTTCCACCAACGACCTGACTGCCGTTTGCAGCTCGACCGCGCAAATGCTGGAGCACTACCGCGCAATCGAAGAGCAGCGCTCTACGCTTGGCTATGACATCGACGGCGTCGTCTACAAAGTGAACGATTTGTCGTTGCAGGCCCGTCTTGGGTTTCGCTCGACCACACCAAGATGGGCGATCGCTCACAAATTTCCTGCCGAACTCGCCTGGACCCGGCTTGAGGCGATTGACATTCAAGTTGGCCGCACCGGCGCGCTTAGCCCGGTTGCGCGGCTGCACCCGGTGACGGTTGGCGGTGTGGTCGTGTCCAATGCAACCTTGCACAACGAAGACTACATCGCCGGTCGGGATTCGAAAGGCGAACAGATCCGCGACGGCAAAGATATACGTGTTGGCGATTGGGTGCAGGTGTACCGCGCCGGCGATGTGATCCCAAAAATAGCCGACGTCGACCTGAGCAAAAGGCCGGAACAAGCTGTCCCGTTTGAGTTTCCGACGAAATGTCCGGAATGCGGCAGCGACGCGATCCGCGAGGAAGGCGACTCGGTGCGCCGCTGTACCGGAGGGGTGATCTGCCCGGCGCAAGCGGTCGAGAAACTGAAGCACTTCGTTTCCCGCAAGGCGTTTGACATCGATGGGTTGGGGGCCAAGCAGATCGAAATGTTCTACAACGACCCGGACCTGCCGATCCGTACGCCGGCAGACATTTTCACATTGCAAAAGCGGGACGCTGCAAATCTGAACAAGCTGGCCAACCGAAAAGGCTGGGGCAGTCAGAGCGCCGCAAAACTCTTTGCCGCGATCGAGGAAAAGCGGACAATTCCGCTGGGCCGCCTTCTGTTTGCGCTGGGTATTCGACACCTTGGTGAAGCCGCCTCGAACCTGATCGCCAATCACTACGGCACGTGGGACGCGTTCGAGCAGGCTGTCACGGCTGCCAGCCAATTCAGCGGACCCGAATGGGATGAACTGCTGAATATCGACGGCGTCGGTGAAGTCATGGCCCGGACCCTGGTTTCGACATTTGGTCAGGACGCAGAGCGCCAAAGCATCGATGCGCTGGTCGCCCAACTGAACGTACAAGAGGCCAAACGGCCGGATACATCGGGCAGCCCAGTCGCGGGAAAAACGGTTGTCTTTACGGGTACGCTCGAAAAAATGACCCGGGCCGAAGCAAAGGCCCGCGCGGAAGCCTTGGGGGCCAAAGTGGCTGGCTCAGTCAGCGCAAAAACGGACTATCTGGTGGCCGGCCCCGGCGCAGGTTCCAAGGCCAAGAAGGCGGCAGAGCTGGGGATCGAAACCTTGGATGAAGACAGCTGGCTGCAGTTGATCGGGGACGCATGAGCGGCCGTCCAGAGCAACTGTTCCCGCTTTTTGCAGGGCTCGAGACGCTGGAGGGAATCGGTCCCAAGACCGCACGCCTGCTGGCGCAGACCGGGCTGGAAACGCCACGCGATCTGCTGTTTGCATTGCCATATTCAGTGGTTGACCGGCGGCGGCGTGATACGATCCGGGGCGTCGATCTGCCCAAAACACTCACGGTGGAAGTCACCGTCGGCGCCCACCGCCCGCCGCACAACAGGGGCGGAGCCTATCGGATTTTCGTGCAGGACAGTCAGACCGATTTCCAGCTGGTCTTCTTTCACGCCCGGGCCGACTACCTGAAAAAGGTCCTGCCTGAGGGGGCGAGACGGGTGGTGTCCGGCAAGCTCGAACTGTTTGACGGTACAGCGCAAATGGTTCACCCGGACCACATTCTGCCGGTCGAACAGGCGAACAGCATCCCCGAGTTTGAACCGGTCTATCACCTTACCCAAGGTGTCACCCAAAAGACGGCCTACAAGGCGGCGCAAAGCGCGCTGGCACGCCTGCCAGTTTTAGCGGAATGGGCGGATCCTGCACTGGTTTCCCGCCAGAACTGGCCGACCTGGGCCGATGCCGTCCGGGCGGCTCACACACCGCAAGGTGCCGATGACGTGGCAGCGTTTGCTCCCGCGCGCGAACGTCTGGCCTATGACGAACTGTTCGCCCATCAACTGACTCTGGCTCTGGCCCGACTGCGAGAACGCAAAACTCGTGGAACCGTAAGTGTCGCGACCGGGGCGTTGCAGACCCGTGTACTGGATGCGCTTCCGTACAAACCCACTGGGGCGCAGTTGCGTGCCATACGCGAGATAACCGAGGACATGGGTGCTCCGACCCGAATGAACCGCCTGCTGCAGGGGGACGTCGGATCCGGCAAGACACTGGTTGCGTTCATGGCGCTTCTGGTTGCGGTAGAGGCCGGTGCTCAGGGTGTCATGATGGCTCCGACCGAGATCCTCGCGCGCCAGCATCTGGAGGGCCTTCGCCCCCTGGCCGAAGACGCCGGCATTGTTCTCGAAATCCTGACGGGGCGGGACAAGGGGTCCGAGCGCAAGGCGAAGCTGGCCGCGCTCAAGGCGGGTGACATCCAAATTCTGGTGGGTACTCACGCGGTTTTCCAGAACGATGTGGCCTTTCATGACTTGCGTCTGGCCATAGTCGACGAGCAGCACAGGTTCGGCGTCCGTCAGCGGATGGAACTCTCTGAGAAGGGGCAGGGGGCCGATGTTCTGGTCATGACGGCCACACCGATCCCACGCAGCCTTGCGCTTGCACAATATGGGGATATGGACGTCTCGGTCCTGGATGAGAAACCGCCGGGACGCAAACCGGTCAAAACTGCGATTGTCAGCACTTCGCGCATGGAGGAGGTGGTAGATCATCTGCGCCGCGCGATCGACGACGGCAAGCAATGTTATTGGGTTTGTCCGCTGGTCGACGAATCCGAGGTCTCCGACCTGACCGCAGCCGAGGAACGGTTCAAACACTTGCGGGCCCAGTTGGGTGACGGAATCGTCGGTCTTGTGCACGGACAGATGCCCCCGGCCGAGAAAGATGCGGCAATGGCCGCTTTTCAGGACGGGCGGACCAAGGTTTTGGTTGCAACGACGGTCATTGAGGTGGGGGTCAACGTCCCCAACGCCACGATCATGGTCATTGAGCGGGCGGAAATCTTCGGGCTGGCCCAGTTGCACCAGTTACGCGGCCGGGTCGGACGCGGGCATGACGCGTCAACCTGTCTGTTGATGTATCAAGCGCCGCTCAGCGAAGGAGGCCGAAGACGGCTGGAAGTTCTGCGAGAAACCGAAGATGGATTCAGAATTGCCGAAACGGACCTCGAGATGCGCGGGGCAGGTGACTTGATCGGGACCGCTCAATCTGGTCTTCCCCGGTTCCAGATTGCCGACCCGGAACGGCAGGCTGGACTTATGGCTGTTGCCCAATCTGACGCGCGTGCACTGCTGGCTTCGGACCCGAAATTGACCTCGGAACGAGGTCAGGCCGCGCGTGTTCTTCTTTGGTTGATGAAACAGGATCAGGCCATCCGTTTGATTTCAGTGGGTTAGCGGGTTGCGCGCAAAAAGTTCACAAATGTTCTCATAAAGTTCTTTACTGATCCCCGGAAATATGAGAACAAAAGGTCAACAAAGGATTAATTCCCGACCGGAGGTGAAACATGCTGACCCAGATCAAAAGCGCTTTCAGCCGTTCGCAAGCCACGCTTTTGCAGGATGCAGCCGGCGTAGCTTCGCTGGTTGTCATGCTGATGGTGGCGCTTCACGTGCCCGTCGGGTTCTAAGCCTTTCTGCCTGCGATCTCGTGCCGATCAACCCGCGTATGTCATCCCCATTTCAGTCAAGGGTGACCTGCCTGTCCCAAACCCCTTGAAGGGGCCGTGCCTCGGCCCCACGCGGTAATCCGGACCCCACGCGAGAAACGCATTGACTGCCGCCGCC
Organism: Ruegeria sp. CH5; assembly: GCF_056537025.1. Taxonomy (NCBI): domain Bacteria; kingdom Pseudomonadati; phylum Pseudomonadota; class Alphaproteobacteria; order Rhodobacterales; family Roseobacteraceae; genus Ruegeria; species Ruegeria sp. CH5. The sequence goes on from NZ_JBQFQT010000001.1 coordinate 476,768, forward strand.
CTTTCCGCCCGGAAGGAGCGGCGGTTTTTTTTACAGTTGACCGGTTTTGAAGATCTCAAGCAGGGCTGACAGGACCGAGTTGACGGCCACCGAGGCCAGGATCATTCCCATGACCCGGCTGATGATTGCCGCCCCCGAATGACCGATCAGCCGGATGATTGGCTCGGCCAGCAACATCAACACAAAGGCGCAGGCCAGCACGGACAGCATGACCAGCGCAGTAATGCCCTGATCCGCCACGCTGTAGCGGTGGTTGTCCGTCAGAATGACGATGGCCAGCATAGCACCGGGTGAGGCCAATGACGGGACCGCCAAGGGGAAGATCGCCGGGTTGTGCCTGTGCAGCTTGTCTTCCATGTCTTCTTCGGCCTGGCGCTGTTCGATTTCCTGTTTGCTCTCACCAAAAATCATCGTCAGCGCGAACAGGAACAGGATGATCCCGCCGGCGACCTGAAACGAGTTGAGGCCGATGTCCAGCGCCTCGATCAGCAATTGTCCAAAGACCAGAAAGAACAGAAGGATGCCGGCGCTGATCAGTGCGGCCAGCAGGGCAGTGCGCCGACGCGCGGCGGCTTCGATACCCGCGGTGACGGCAATGAAAACCGGGATGGTTCCGATCGGGTCGATGACGACCCACAAGGTTACAAAATGTTCCAGAAGGTTGTTCAATTGGCTTCTCCGTCAAATTGGTCAGGAGGTTAGCCGCCTTCGATTCAAAAGACCATGTTCAGGCGCAGTTGGCTTGTTCGGCCTTCTCGAAAGCCTCGGCGATCGCGTCCAGCGCAAGCATGATCGACGCGTGCCGGTTCTTGTAATCGCGGGCGGGCCGCAGAACTTCCAGTTCGTCAAACGGCGCGTCCGGGGTGGGGCCGTCACTCTTGAGCATGGCCGCCAGCTGGTCGCGCGCGGTTTCGATTTGGGGGCGGGTTGCCCCGATGACCGATGCACCGACCACTGCCGCTGCGGCCTGACCCAGTGCGCAGGCTTTCACGTCCTGGCCAAACTCGGTGATCCTTCCGTCCCGCACTTTGATGTCCACGGCAACCGTCGAGCCGCACAAGGGCGACCGTTTCTTGACGGTCGCATCCGGATCTTCCAACCGCTGCAGGTGCGGAATGTCTGCCGCCAGCGCCAGAATGCGCCCGGAGTAGAGCTTGATCAGGTCGGTTTCGCCGGACATGGGTTTCCCTCGGTGGATGTTCCCCATACATAGTGGCCATGTTCTGGGATGCAAAAGGTTTTTGCGATGTCGCGCTCTGCTACGTTCGACCCGTCGACGCTCAAATTCAATGAGGCTGGGTTGGTCCCGGCCATCGCGCAAGAGGAGAGCACCGGCGAGGTTCTCATGATGGCTTGGATGAACGCCGAGGCGATCCGAAAGACGCTGGAAACTGGGCGCGTCACCTATTGGTCGCGCTCGCGCCGGTCCTTCTGGGTCAAGGGAGAAAGCTCGGGTCACGTACAAGAGTTGGTGGATTTTCGCGTCGATTGTGATCGGGATTGCCTGTTGGTTCTGGTGCGACAAAGCGGCCCCGCTTGCCACACAAACCGCCGAAGCTGCTTCTACACCGCCGTCCGGGACGGGGAAGAGGTCGAATTGATGTCGCCGATGGCCTGAGGGCGCCTAGCGGGCCTAAATACCGACCATTGCACGGACGTCTTCGGGCGTCGCTCCTTCGGCCCGGTATTTCGCAATCGCCCTGGCGTCGTCTCGCTTGGCCAGCCGTTTGCCGGTGTCGTCCCGGATCAGTCGGTGATGGTGATAAGTGGGCGTCTCCAACCCCAACAAGCGCTGAAGCACCACGTGAATCCCGGTTGCGTCAAACAGATCCTGACCGCGAACCACCTGTGAGATGTTCTGGGTCGCATCATCCAGTACGACTGACAGGTGATAAGACGTGCCCATACCCCGTCTGGCGAGGACGACATCGCCGACGCCGTGCAGCATCTGTTCGTCCGATAAATCGATCCAGCCAGTCGCGCCATCCGGTCCGGACCCGGTTTCGTGAAACCGCAACCCGGTGGCGTCCTTCGCGATCCGGCGCAGCGCTTCGGACATATTGAGACGTAGGGCCACATCCTCCGGGATCGCGGACTGCACCTGCTGCGTCCACTGTTTACGGCATGTTCCGGGATATATGACGCCGTCAGGTCCGTGCAGAGGATACCCTTCCTGCGGCGCACTGGCGGCGGCCGCGATATCCTTGCGATTGCAGGTGCACGGATATAGCAGTCCTTGGGACCACAGCCGGTTCAAGGCCTGCCGGTAGAGCGGGATTCGATCGGATTGCCGCAACACAGGGCGAGGCCACGTCAAACCCAACCACGTCAGATCGTCATAGATCTGATCCTCCCAATGCTGACGCGAACGGGACTGATCGATATCCTCGATCCGCAGTAGGAACGTGCCGGAGTTTCGGACAGCAAGGTCATACGCCAGCAAAGCCGAATACGCATGACCAAGATGCAATGGCCCGGTTGGAGATGGGGCAAATCTTGTGGTGAATTTCACGTCTTTTCAACGATATATACGTCGGATTTCAAGTCTAGCCCTGGCAGGTGCGGTCCGTTTTCGCGAAAAAGAAGGCGCGCCGCTCCCATGTCCAGCCATTCGTTCAGGCGCCCGGTATAGCCGGGGTCGTCCAATGTATGGTCGTTGAACGAAAACGCCAGCAGGCCACCCTTGGGCAAGACTTTCATCAGCATGTCGAATGTCTGGGGCGGCGCGGCGCCGGCGCCGATCACTCCGATCGCGGCGATTGCCTCGTATGCCCCCGTCTCCAACGGGTTGGGATCGGTGATGTCGATGGCAGCAAGGTTGCGGTAGACGCCCTTGGCAGCAGCACCTTTCAGCATCTCGGGCGTCGGATCGACGCCGTCGATTGCCCGGTATCCGACCTTGTGCAAAGCGACACCGGACAACCCGGTCCCGCAGCCATAATCAAGGATAGGTGTGTCCGGTTGTGGCAACTTGGACCACAACGCCTCGGCAACGCGGCCGGGCGTGGCATACCCGTGCTCGGCCACCTCATCTTCGTAAGAGGCCGCCCATTTCTGGTAATGCGCCTGGGTTTCCTGCGGCGTGTTCAGATCATATGTGTTTTTGAGGAACTTCTCGCTCATGCCGTCAGTTTAGGCGCGTGGCCCGGTCTGCGTCCAGTCAGCTTTGCGTCAGCCACTGCTGCCATGCCTCCTTGGCGCGATCGGTATAGGCTTTGTAGCGATCCTTACGACCACGGCGCCCGCCTTTCAACCCGTCGACCGGTCGGAACAGACCAAAATTCACATTCATGGGCTGAAAGGTTTTGGCCTCTGCGCCGCCGGTGATGTGATGAATCAGCGCGCCCATGGCGCTGTCCTGTGGAACCGGGGGCAGGGAGTGGCCAAGGATCTCTGCCGCCGCGAGACGACCTGCCAGCAGGCCCATCGCGGCGCTCTCGACATATCCTTCAACCCCGGTGATCTGCCCGGCAAATCGGATGTTTGGCTTGGATTTCAGGCGCATCTGCGCATCCAGCAAGGTGGGCGAGTTGATGAAGGTGTTGCGATGGATGCCGCCCAGACGGGCAAAACTGGCGTTCTCGAGCCCCGGAATCATCCGGAACACCTCGGTCTGGGCGCCGTATTTCATCTTGGTCTGAAACCCAACGATGTTGAACAGCGTGCCCAAAGCGTTGTCGCGACGCAGTTGAACCACGGCATGAGGCTTTACGTCTGGCTGATGCGGATTGGTCAGGCCCACCGGTTTCATCGGCCCGTGGCGGAGGGTCTCGCGCCCACGCTCGGCCATCACCTCAATCGGCAGGCAGCCATCAAAATAACCAGCTGTTTCACCTTCGTGGAACTCGGTCTTGTCCGCGGCCAGCAAAGCGTCGACGAAGGCCTCGTACTGGTCACGGTCCATCGGGCAGTTCAGATAGGCAGTACGCTCTTCCTCGGTCTCACCCTTGTCATAGCGCGACTGCATCCACGCCTTGCTCATATCGATCGTGTCAGCGTAGACGATCGGGGCAATCGCGTCGAAAAAGGCCAGCGCTTCGGCTCCGGTCTCGCGCTGGATCGCTGCGCCCAACGCTGGCGAGGTCAGCGGACCGGTGGCAAATATCCAATGCCCATCGTCCGGAAGCGTAGTGACCTCCTCACCGGTGACGGTGACGCGTGGGTGCGCCTTCAGCTTGGCGGTCACCGTTTCGGCAAAGGGTTCACGGTCTACGGCAAGAGCACCGCCCGCAGGAAGTCGGTGGGCGTCTGCCGTGGTCATGATCAACCCATTGGCCGCGCGCATTTCCCAGTGCAGCAAACCAACGGCGTTCTGCTCGTCATCATCAGACCGGAACGAGTTGGAGCAGACCATCTCGCCAAGGTTGCCGGTTTGATGCGCAAAAGTGCCCACTTTGGGGCGCATTTCGTGAATCACGACGTCCACGCCCATTTCGGCAGCCTGCCATGCGGCCTCGGATCCGGCCATTCCGCCGCCAACGATATGCAATTTCTGTGTCATGTGCGTCCAAATAGGGCAGGTGGCCCGCGCGTGCAACGGCCAACGAAAACTGCCGCCGACAAGGCAGCAACGCTATGATTTTATTGGGAAGTCTTGGGGTCGCCGCTGCGGGAATGTCTGCGCCGGTGAGAGAAACCAGCTTGGAGGGACCTTCCGCCCACGGCGACCCAAAAGATAGTGAGGGCCTCAGCCCTGTCTCAGCTTTGCCACACAGATGCCCTTTTGAAAAGTGCAAAAATGCGAACAGTCGATAATTTTAGCCATAACAATTGCGTCATTGGGTCCAATTTGGTGAACGTTTTTCGATAAATGCGGAAATACCTTCCTCGGTATCCCGGTGCAGCATATTTTCGGCCATTACGCCGCCGGTATAGGCATATGCCTGATCCAAAGGCATCTGAAGCTGCTGATAAAACGCCTGTTTCCCGATCTTTACCGCCGCGCCCAGTTTGGACGCCAACTGCTCGGCCAACGACAGGGTTTCATGCTCCAGCAGCGTTTCCGGAACGACACGATTGACCAGGCCCAGCTCGGCGGCCCGCTCCGCTGGTATGAAATCACCGGTGGTCAGCATCTCAAACGCCAGTTTGCGCGGAATGTTGCGGCTCAGCGCCACCATCGGTGTCGAGCAGAAGAGACCGATGTTCACGCCATTGACGCCGAATCGCGTTCCTTCGGCCGCCACGGCCAGATCGCAGGTCGCCACCAATTGGCAGCCGGCGGCCGTTGCAATACCATGGACCTGCGCGATCACCGGTTGGGGCAGGGATTGGATCGACATCATCATTCGGGCGCAGCGATTGAACAGTTCGGTGAAGTAGGCCTTGCCTCCATCTTCAGCCTGCCGGCCCGCGGTCATCTGCTTGAGGTCATGACCGGCACAAAACGCCTTGCCTGCCCCTGACAGTATCACAGCGCGGATCGTGCGATCATCGCGCAGCGTACCCAATTCAGATTGCAGTGCCTCCAGCATTTCGTCGCTCAGCGCATTCAGCCGCTCGGGCGTATTCATTTTCAGATGAGCGATCGCGCCCGTGTCGTTACGTTCCAAAATTGCCATCTTGCCCTCCTGCCGGCTGTGGGGCCAACTTTAGGTCGGCAAATCGAGGAGGGGAAGCATGTCATTGGCAATGAACAAGGAAGAGCTGACGGAATATCTGGCGCAGGTCTTCCCGCAGGTGCACAAGGATTTCGTCGTCATGGATCTGACCGACGACTCGATCCGCATGCGCCTCGTTGTCGAAGATCGGCATCTGCGTCCGGGCGGAACCGTGTCCGGGCCTTCGATGTTCGCCCTGGCCGATGTCTGCGTCTATTCGATGGTTCTGGCGCGGAAGGGCCGGCAATCGCTGGCGGTGACCACCAACAGCTCCATGGATTTTCTGCGCAAACCTGCCGGTGGGGCCGACATGATTGCCGAGTGCAGGTTGCTGAAACTGGGGCGTACGCTGGCTGTTGGTGACGTCCTGATGTACTCGGAAGGGCAGGAGGCGCCGGTGGCGCGCGCCAGCATGACCTACTCGCTGCCACCTGCCGGGTCCGCCGCAGCTGCGTTCGGATAAAAAAATGCCGGGGACAAGCCCCGGCACAGGAAGAGGTCCCGTAATTGGGACTGGGGATATTCTAGCCAAGCCAGAATTGGCGGCGTGCTTCGCGGTCAGCCTCAAAGCGCGTCAGTCCGACATCCTTCAGCAGACGGTCGTCCAGCCTGCTCAGGTTGACGCGACTGCGGCGCCGGCGTTCCCATTGGGTGACAGTCGCCGCAAAACGCACGGCCAGCGCAGCGATCAGAGGCAGCCGGGGGCTGTCGTTCAGCAGCAAGAGGGCGGGGGTGTGCATTGCGCGTGTCATGGTAAGTATCCTTTCAAATTGTATTGACACAAAGCATAAATGTTCGGTACATTGTTGTGATACATTCACGATTGTGTTGAACGCAAAGGAAGAATTGTAATGGATACAATTTGGCCGACAGATCTGCCAAAATCCAAGGGGCCAAAGTACACACTGGTCGCAGATACAATTCGAAAAGCCATCGAAAACAAGCAGCTGGAAGTCGGGGTGAAGCTTCCTCCGGTGCGGGAACTGGCGTATCGATTGCAAATCACACCGGGAACGGTCGCCCGGGCCTATTCCATTCTGACCGAGGAGGGGTTGCTGCAGGCCGAGGTGGGGCGTGGTACATTCGTGGCACCACCGAAAATGCCATTGCTGGACGATGTCTGGTCACGGCAGCTTCATCTTCGGGACGACAAGTATGACGCCAATGTCAGCCTGTTCAGCCCGCGACTGCCAGATGTCGGGCAGGTGTCCCTGATACGGTCATGCCTTGCCAAGGTGGCGCAGGGGGATCCGAAGATGTTCATGAACTATCCCACCCGTGACGCTTACCTGCCGGTGCGCCAGGCTGTTGTTGATTGGCTCTCCGACTTGCCGCTGGGTGCTTTGAACGCCGATGACATCGTCCTTACGCATGGCGGACAAAGCGGACTGTGCGTCGTGTTTCAGACCGTTCTGCGCGATCCGAAACCCGTTGTTCTGGTCGAAGACCTTTCTTATGCGGGGTTCCGTCGCGCCGGTGAGTTGATGCGCGCCGAAGTTGTCGGTGTGAAAATGGACAAATGGGGTATCAGCCCGGATGCGCTGGACCACATCCTTCGTCAAACTCGTGCGCAGGCGATCTGCGTGTCGCCCGAAGTTCAGAATCCGACCGGTGGCCATTCTCCTCTTGAACGCCGCAACGAGGTGATCGAGATCGCCCGCCGCCACGATCTGCAAATCATCGAGGACGATTGCTATCGTATGGGCGAGGCGCGCGCACCCAGTTACAGGGCTCTTGCGCCTGAACGGGGCTGGCACGTGTCGTCGATTTCCAAGACCCTTACGCCGGCGTTGCGCGTGGGGTTCGCCATCGCTCCGCGGGAACGCAGCGGAGACCTGCGCCGATCGGCGGAATACGGGTACTTCGGGTTGGCGCAGCCATTGGCCGAACTGACCCGCTTGCTCCTCAGTCACCCTCAATCCCGGCAAATGGCGCGGGATGTTCGCGCGAAGATGGGTGAGTATGTACGGGTGGCCGTCAATGCACTGGGTGGCTTCAATCTGAACTGGGACGCCGACATTCCCTTTGTCTGGCTAAGCCTGCCCTCCGGCTGGCGTGCTGCAGCCTTCAGCAGAGCCGCCGAGCGGGAGGGCATTCAACTCCGATCGGCAGATGAATTCGCGCTGAGGGATGGACGAGCGCCAAATGCCGTGCGCATTGCCATGAACGGGCATGTCTCGCTGAAGCAGTTCGAATCCGCCATGCTGCGTCTGCGCGCCTTACTGGACAATCCGCCCGAACAAATCAGCGTTTGATTTGGGGTAAATAGATACCTATTTTATAAGCTAATGTTTTATAATAATTAATTGGACGCTACCATTCTTGACGTGCACTTACGGGCCGTCTAAATACCCATCCATCGAATTCGGGCCGGTCCACCTTTGGGGCGGCCTTTCACATCAAACAGGATTGTCCTGACATGAAAACCTTCTCTGCAACTCCTGCAGACATCGACAAGAAGTGGATCCTGATCGACGCCGAGGGCGTTGTTCTGGGCCGTCTTGCCTCGATCGTCGCCATGCGCCTGCGTGGCAAGCACAAGCCGTCGTTCACCCCGAACATGGACATGGGCGACAACGTCATCGTCATCAACGCCGACAAGATCCAGATGACCGGCAAGAAGCGCGACGAGCACTTCTACTGGCACACTGGCCACCCGGGCGGCATCAAGTCGCGCACCAAGCAACAGATCCTGGAAGGCGCGCACCCCGAGCGTGTGGTCTTTCAGGCCGTCAAGCGCATGCTGCCGGGCAACCGTCTGTCGCGTCAGCAGATGACCAATCTGCGCATCTATGCCGGTGCCGAGCACCCGCACGAAGCCCAGGCCCCCGAAGTTCTGGATGTCAAATCCATGAACAAGAAAAACACCCGGAGCTAATGACCGATGGCTGATCAGATCAATACTCTCGAAGAGCTGAGCGCCGTCGCAGGCGTTGAAACCGTGGCCGAAGAAGTTGTTGTGCGCGAGTCCGTGCGTGACGAACTGGGTCGTTCCTATGCAACCGGCAAGCGTAAAGACGCTGTTGCCCGCGTTTGGATCAAGCCGGGCTCCGGCAAGGTCACCGTGAACGGCAAAGACCAGGACGTGTATTTCGCACGGCCCGTTCTGCAGCTGATCCTGCGCCAGCCGTTCCAGGTTGCTGGTGTCGAAGGTGAATTCGACGTTGTGGCAACCGTCAAGGGCGGTGGCCTGACCGGTCAGGCCGGTGCGGTCAAGCACGGCATCTCGAAAGCGCTGCAGCTGTACGATCCCAGCCTGCGCGGCGCGCTGAAGGCAGCCGGCTTCCTGACCCGCGACAGCCGCGTCGTGGAACGGAAGAAATACGGCAAGCGTAAAGCCCGCCGTTCGTTCCAGTTCTCGAAGCGTTAATCTACTCGCGTCTCGAGAATCAAGTATCTGGGCGCCTGCGCAAGCGGGCGCCCTTTTGCATGTGCATTATGCAACAAGCCACAAAAGAAATTTGCCTTCGGGTACAATGCATTTGGCCAAGCAGCTTCGGTGTAAGAACATCTCCCGGTGGCTGCATCGATTTCACGACAGCGGATCGTTTGCCGGCACGTCAACAAGAAACAGCAGACTCCGGGACAGCAATGGACGATAAATCGATTGACCAAATTGTCGAAAACTCGATCCTTGTGAGTTCGAATAGACAAGAGCTTTGGGTCAATCTGGTCGCGGGACTGGAGTGTCGAACGATTTGTGAAGTAGGTGTCTGGAAAGGGCGATTTGCCGAAATATTGCTGAACGGCGTCCCATCAATCGAGAGCTACACCCTGGTCGATCCTTGGCGCAACCTCCCCGATTGGAACAAGCCTGCGAACAAGTCGAGCATTGAGTTCGAAGGCATACGGAACGAAGCGCTGACCCGCGTCGCACCTTTCAAGACCAAAGTGGTCGAGATCCGAGATACGACGAAAAACGCTCAATCACGAATACCTAATGGCTCCCTGGATATGGCCTATATTGACGGCGATCATACGCTGCGCGGGATAACCATCGACCTTTGTTCGATGCTGCCCAAAATAAGACCGGGAGGTTTCATCGGTGGAGACGATTTTACCAAGTCGATCTGGCAACACTCCGAAGAATTCAGCCCCAGCGAAGTGTTCCCATACGCCATCTATTTTTGCGAGGCGCATGATTTGCCGATTTACACTTTGCCGTTTGATCAGTTCATGATCGTCAACACTGCAACCGGCTTTCGCGTGGTTGATCATGGCGAATACGCGGGTTTGGAACCGAGAGAAATCTACGGTCTTCCAAAGAGGCGTTCGTTCAGGAACAAGTTGAAAAAGATATTCAAGTCTTGAAACCGGAAAGGGGCTGCGGCCCCTTTCCGTTGAGCTATAGGTAGAGGCCTTACTCTTCGTAGACCATTTTCCACGCGCCGTTTTCCACCACGTTGACGTAGACCGTATCGGCGCCCTGATGGTCATCGGGGCCAAAGGTCATGTGGTTGCCGACCAGTTCATCCTGATAGTCCAGCGTCTCCATCGCGGCGATGAAGCCTTCATGGGTCAGGTCGGGGCCGGCGGCCTCCAGCGCCTTGACCATCATTTCGGCCGCGGCATAGCCCAGCATCGAAAAGCCCACCGGGTCTTCGCCGGTGGCGGCCTTGTATTCCTCGATGAAGGCCTTGGGGGCCGGTTCATCCGCGCGGGCCCACAGGTCCTGCCACGAGGCGGCGGCGTAGAAGCCGTCGGTCACGCCACCCGGTACCTGTGCCACCACGGTCAGGAAGCTGGCCGAAGTGCCCAGGAACTTCATGTCGGTCAGGCCCATCTTCTTGGCGGTGCCGACCACGGTGATGGCCTGCCGCACGCCGAGGGCGATGGTGACGATGTCGCAGCCTTCTTCCTTCAGCTTGCTGAGCGAGCCCACGAAATCTGTTTCATCAGGTTTGTGAGTGGTTTCCGCGGCAAAGGTAATGCCGGCTTCCTTGGCGCCTTCCTGGCTGCCTTCCAGGATTTCCTTGCCGAAATCGGTGGGCAGATACATCGTGCAGACCTTGTCGCCACCGAATTCCTGGGCCAGATATTTCACGCCCACGCGCGCCTGGTCGTAATAGCTGGAGAACGAGGTGAACTTGTTCTTCATCGGCTCCTGCAGCATCTGCCGCGCGGCCGACAGGGGGGCGACGTTGGGGATGCCTTTGGGGTCCAGCAGCTTGAACCCGGCCAGGTTCATCGGCGTGCCCAGCGATTGCAGCATCGCAAACACCTTGTCGCGGTTCAGCAGCTTGTTGTAGCCCTGCATCGCGCGCGGCATCTGGTAACCATTGTCCTCGACCACATAGCGGATCTTGCGGCCATGGACGCCGCCATTGGCGTTGACCCGGTCGAACACTACGTTCGCGCCCTTGGTGGCCGGAACCCCGACGGCGGCGAAAATGCCGCTGAGGTCGTTGACCGAGCCGATGACGATTTCGTCGTCGGTCACGCCTTGCGTTTCGGCCCAGCCCATCGAGGCCAGGGCGGACAGGGCGGTTGCCGCCGCCAGCCGTCTGATTGCTTTGGTCATGTGTCTTCCTCCCTTGGGATTGATCCCTGTTCTATTTGTACATGTCTTCAATGAGATGCGCGTGTTTCTTTTCCACCAGGCTGCGTTTCAGTTTCATCGTCGCGGTCAGTTCGTCGTCTTCGGCGGTCAAAAGCACGTCGATCAGACGGAAATCCTTGATCTGCTCGACCCGCGCGAATTCCTTGTTCACGGCCGCAACCTCGGTACCGATCAGTTCGCGCACCTCGGCTGCAGCGCAGAGCGAGGCGAAGTTCGAGAACGGCACCTTGCGGTCCTGCGCGAACTTCTCGACGTTTTCCTGATCTATCATCACCAGCGCCGTCAGGTACTTGCGGCGGTCGCCGATGATCACCGCGTCCGAGATGTAATGCGAGAACTTCAACCGGCTTTCGATCTCGGCCGGGGTGATGTTCTTTCCGCCGGCGGTGATGATGATGTCCTTGAGGCGGCCGGTGATGGTGACATAGCCGTCCGCGTCCACGTGCCCCATATCGCCGGTGCGCAGCCAGCCGTCGGCGGTAAAGGTCTCGGCGGTTTTGGCATTGTTGCGCCAATAGCCCTGGAACACGTTCAGGCCGCGGATCTGGATTTCGCCCTCGTCCGAGATGCGCAGGTCGATCCCCGGTGCGGGCTTGCCGATGGTACCGATGTGGTTGGCCTCGGGCGTGTTCAGCGTGGCGATGCCCGAGGTCTCGGTCATGCCGAAGCCCTCGACCAGCGGCACGCCGATGGCCCAGTACCATTTCAGCAGCTCGGGCGAGATCGGGGCCGCGCCCGACCCGCCGCGCCGCAGCCGGTCCATGCCCAGCATCCGGCGCAGGTTGCGCAGCACCAGCCGGTCCCACAGCCAGAAATTCGCGGCCACCGCCGGCGGCACCGGTTTGCCCTGCAAGATGTATTCGGCCCGTTTCATTCCGGCCTTCAGCGCCATGCCGAAGGCGGCACGCCCGGCCGGGGTGGCCTCTTGCGCCATGATCAGCACCTGCGAATAGATCTTCTCCCACACGCGCGGAACGGCGGTGAAGGTCGAGGGCGACACTTCCTGCAGGTTGGCAAAGACCGTCTCGGGGCTTTCGGCGAAGTTCACCGTGCATTTCGAAGCCAACGGGAAATAGATCGAAACGTCGCGTTCAAGGATATGGCACAGCGGCAAAAAGCAAAGCTGTTCGTCGGTTTCCAGCGCGGGCAGGCAGCGTGCGCCGCATTCGATCGCGGCCATTATGTTTTCGTTGCTCAGCATCGCGCCTTTGGGCATGCCGGTGGTGCCCGAGGTATAGATCAGCAGCGCCGTGTCCTGCGGCGTGGCCAGCGCGATTTCCGCCTCGAACCGGCCCGGTTCTTCGCGCTCGGCCTCCCGGCCGAGGGCGTAAAGATCTTCGATCATCATGCAGCGGGGATGGGTCAGGTCGTGCAGGCCTTCGTCCTCGAGGATGATGACCTTCAACAGGCCGGGCACCTCGTCTTCGATGTCCAGGAATTTGTCCAGCTGCTCTTCGTCTTCGACGATCAGAAAGCGGCTGTCGCTGTCATTGACCAGATATTTCAACTGGCTGGCGGAATCGGTGGTGTAGACGCCCGAGGCGATGCCGCCGACGCATTGGATGCCCAGATCGAACCACGCCCATTCCTTGCGGTCCTCGGACAGGATCGAGACGACCTCGCCGCGTTGCAGCCCCAGCTTGCGCAGCGCCAGCCCGATCCACTTGGCGTGCTGCCAGTAGTCGGCCCAGGAGTAGGATTTCCAGATGCCCAGATCTTTTTCCCGATGCGCGGTGCGGTCGCTCAGGGCGGCGCAGCGTTTCTGGAACAGCTCGGGGATGGTGACGCAGCCATCGACCCGCACGGGGCGCTGGCCGGGGGTGGCGTTGAACTGAACGCCGTTGATGGTGGTCTGCGGGGGCAGGGTGGTCATGTTCATCCGGCTCACCTCCACGTCTTCTTGCGTTTCCAGCGGCGGTTTTCCCGCGCGCCTTCCTCCTGCACGCCCAGATAGAAGTTCTGGATGTCCTCGGACCGCATCAACACGTCGGCGGGGCCGTCCATCACGATACGCCCGACCTCCATGACATAGCCATGATCGGCCAGTTCCAGCGCGGCGTTGGCGTTCTGCTCGACCAGCATCATGGTCATGTTCTGCTCGTCATTCAGGCGTTTGAGGATGCCGAAGATCTCTTGGACCAGCAGCGGCGACAGGCCCAGCGAGGGTTCATCCAGCAGCATGATGCGCGGGTTGGCCATCAGGCCGCGGCCGATGGCCAGCATCTGCTGCTGCCCGCCCGACAGGGTGCCGGCCTCTTGATTTCGGCGTTCCTTCAGAACCGGGAAGTAGGAAAACACCAACTCGCGGTCGCGCTCGATCTGGGCCTTGTCATGCAGGGTATAGGCCCCCAGACTGAGGTTCTCGTTCACCGTCAACAGCGGGAACACCTCGCGCCCCTCGGGCACATGCACGATGCCCTTTTGGACGATCTTGTGCGGCTCCAGCCCCTGGATTTCCTCGCCGTCGAAGGTGATCGTGCCCTTTTCCGGGTCCATCACACCCGAAACGGTCTTCATCAGCGTCGTCTTGCCCGCCCCGTTGGCGCCCAGGATCGAGACGATCTGGCCCGGGCGCACGTCCAGCGACACGCCGCGGATCGCCATGATCGGGCCATAGAAGCTTTCGATGTTGCGGATGCTCAGGATCGGTGCGCTCATGAAGCTTTCCCCAGATAGGCTTCGACGACGGCGGGGTGCGATTGCACCTGCGCCGGTGTCCCAAGGGCCAGTTTCGCCCCATCGGCCATAGCCAGCACCCGGTCGGACACGCCCGAGACCAGCCCCATGTCATGTTCAACCATCAGCACCGTGATCCCCATCTGCCGCCGGATGTCGTCGATCCACCAGCGCATGTCGGTTGTTTCCTCGACCGACAGCCCCGAGGCCGGTTCATCCAGCAGCAGCAGCTTGGGGTCGGTGGCCAGCGCACGCGCGACCTCGACAACCTTGCGCACGCCGTAGGGAAGCCCGGCGATCATCTTGTCTCGATAGGCCTGCAGATCGAGGAAATCGATGATCTCTTCGACCTTCTCGCGGTTCTCCAGCTCTTGCCGGCGGGCCGAGGGGGTAAAGAACACCTCGGACAGCAGATTGGTCCGCCGGTGGCGGTGCCGCCCGACCAGCAGGTTCTGCAACACGGTTGCATGTTCGAACAGCTCGATGTTCTGGAAGGTCCGCGCAACTCCATAGGCGGCCACACCCGAGGGCTTGACCTGAAGCAGATCGTGCCCGTCGAACCGGATCTGGCCCGCGTATGGGTCGTAGAAACGCGAGATCAGGTTGAACACCGTGGATTTGCCCGCCCCGTTCGGGCCGACGATGGCAAAGACCTCGCCTTCTTCGACCGAAAAGGACAGATCGTTCACCGCCGTCAGGCCACCGAATTTCAGGGTGACGTTCTCGAATTCCAGCAGGCTCATCTCAGGCGCTCCGTCTTGAGATAGGATTTCTGCCGCTTGAACATGTCCTTGCGGTAGAAGGGGAACAGCTCGAACCAGGTGCGGATTTTCAGCCATCGGCCGTAGATGCCCATCGGCTCGAACAGGATGAACCCGATCAGGATCATGCCGAAGATGCCGAATTCAAGCCCCGGAATGGCGACGGTTCCGCCACCGAACAGGGCGGCTGCGTATTCCTTGGCGATCGACAGGAACTGCGGCAGAAACCCGATGACGATGGCGCCCAGAAACGCGCCGTGGATCGAGCCCAGTCCGCCGATCACGATCATCATCAGCAGCTGGATCGAGATCACAACGCTGAAGGTTTCGTTGTTGAAGGCCCCGGCATACAGGCCCATCAGCGCCCCCGCCCATCCAGTCACGGCGCAGGACAATGCGAAAGACACGGTCTTGGTGCGCGCGATGTCGATGCCCATCGCCTGCGCGGACACTTCCGAGTCGCGCACCGCGATGAAGCTGCGCCCCAGCGGCGTACGCAGAAGGTTGATATAGCCCAGCGTGACCAGAACCGTGACGGCCAGAACCAGCCAGTAGAACTGCTCGGGCGTGCCCCAGCGATCGACCAGATGGCCGAATATCTCGACCCCGCCCATGTATTTGCCCGCCACGCCGCCGGTGATTGGTTCGGCAAGAACGATGAGGTCGTCCATCAGGATCGACAGGGCCAGGGTGAAGATCGCCAGATAGATTCCGTGTAGCCGCAGGGCAGGGATGGCGACCGTGACCCCGGCGATACCGGTCAGGATGCCGGCCAGCGGAAAGGCCACCAGAAACGGCACGCCTGACTCGATCAGGATCACGTTGGCATAGCAGCCAAAGGCCAGAAACGCCGCGTGGCCCAGGCTGGCCTGGCCGGTATGCCCGGTCAGGATCATCAGACCCAGCCCGGCGATGGCCCAGATCAGAACGTTCGTCAGCTCTCCCAGATAGAACGCGTCCAGCCACCACGGCGCGGCAAAGACCACCGTCACCAGGATCAGGTAGAGTGACAACTGGTATCCGTCCTTCCACGGGCGGATGTCCTGCATGTAGTCGGTTTTGAAAACGATCCTCATGCGCTCAGACCTTCTTGACCCGGACCTGGCTGAACAGGCCGTGCGGACGGAAGATCAGCACCGCCAGCAACAGCGCATAGGGCGCGATCTGGCTGTAGCCCGCAGCGATGTAGCGGCTGGCGAAGGGTTCGATCACGCCGACGATCAGACCGCCCGCCAAGGCTCCGGGCAGGCTGCCAAACCCGCCGATGACCGCGGCCGCAAACGCCTTGATTCCCAGCAGCCCGGTGGTCGGATCGACCGAACCCTTGGCGGCGAACAGGATGCCCGCGATCCCGGCCACGACGCCGGCCAGACCCCAGATGAAACCCTGAACACGCTTGACCGGCACCCCCATGTAATAGGCCGCCAACTGGTTCTGCGAGGCGCCCTGCATCGCCAGCCCCAGCTTGGTCTTGCTGAAGAACACATAGAGCCCCCAGGTCAGCAGCACGGTCACGACGATGACCGCCACGTCCTCCATCCCCAGAACCAGCCCGCCAAAGCGGACCTCCTTACCGGCCAGCGGGTTTTCCAGCGTCTGCGGCTCATGGCCCCAGATCAGCCCGGCAACAAAGCGGATCACGAATCCCAGGGCGATGGTCAGGATGACCACGGCGGTCTGGCTTTCCCCGAACAGGCGGCGGATGATCAGCCGGTCCAGCAGATACCCCAGCGCGCCCATGATCCCCAGCGAGATCGGCAGGGCCAGCCAGAAGGGCAGGCCCATGTATTCGGTGTTGGTCAGCCCGATGGTGACGAAGGCGCCCAGCATCATGAAATCGCCCTGGGCGAAGTTCACGGCCTCCGTCGCCTTGTAGATCAGAACGAAGCCAAGCGCGATCAGGCCGTAGACACAGCCATTCGCCAGCCCGCTGATCAGCAGCTGTGCGTTGTCCAAATTCTCCTCCCCATGCCGGTTTGCCCGGCGTCCTGACGCCCCGGATCTCCTCCAATCACCGGGGCGCCTGTTCTACTATGGCGTGATTATTACCTTACCGTCACTCTTTTTCAGTGCAACTGCCAGATCGGAAACGATTTTGTTCAGCGGGACATGCGCCGAGACATCCGTTTTCCACCGTCCGTCCGCAAAGCGGGCTTGCACCTCGGCAACCGCGCGCATCTGCTCTTCGGGCGGAGTGGACATCATCCATTTGGTCAGCCAGAAGCCTTCGATCCGTTTGCTCATAAAGATCAGCTGGCCCATCTGGGTCAGCTTCGGAGGCTCGCTGCTGAGTTTGCCATAAGACACCCAGCGCGCGCCGTTGGGCATGGCGTAGAATACTTGCTCGGACAGCTGATCCGAGACCGCATCCAGAAAAACCCGCGGCTTGAGTTGCGCGCTGATGGAAGCAAACTTGGAGACGGCATCATCTTCGGTGGTTACGATGACCTCGGCCGCTCCGTGGCTTTTGAGCAGTTCGACCGTTTCAGGGCGCCGCACCATCGCAATCGGCTTCAGGCCAAGGTCTCGGCCCAGCCCGCACATCAGCTTGCCCAACTGGCTGGTGGCCGCGGAAACGACAAAGGCCTCACCTTCGGACCGCGCGATCTCAACCATTGCCATTGCGGTCAGCGGATTGACGATCTGTGCAGCACCGTCATCGTCCGAGATCTCGGGCCGCAAAGGAATGCACATCTGCGCCTGTGTCAGGGCATACTCGGCCCATGCGCCGGACCCGGAGGCGACGAAGGCGACCCTTTGCCCCTTCAGCGCTTCCGCGCCCGCGCCGGTGGCCACGACGTCTCCGCACCCTTCGAAACCGGCCGGGGCACCCTTGACCCGCGGCTGACCGTACTCACCTTTGATGAAATGGAGGTCTGAGGGGTTCACCGATGCGGTGCGCAATTTGATCAGCACCTGGCCAGGGCCAGGCGTGGGCACCGGGATCTCGGCATTCTCAACCCAGTCGGCGGCGTCCTCGATCGCCGGGCCCGTGGCGGTACCCGAGTATCCGTCAAATTTCTGGATCACGGCAAACATGGATTTGGGGAGGTCAGTCATTCTTTTTCCTTTGTTTCCGACATTTTCAAGCAAACGGGTCGATCCGAGTGCGCGCCCCGGGGCAGGGCGCACCGATGCCGACAATAGGTCGTCCCGACTTGATGCGACTGGTTGAGCCAAGCCAAACAAATGGCACCGGGCACGTCAATCGACCACAGGGTTAACGTTGGGGAATTGGGAAGCCGGTGCAGGTGTGACAAGGCCGGACAATTGCCGGCCTTGTCGAATGATTTTATTGCGTCAACAGGTTGCGCAGTTCCTGGATCTTGAGCGCAGCCGTTTCCGGCGCTTCCTTGATGCCATCGAGGATCTTGATCACCTGGTCCTGGATTTCCTGGCTCAGCTGGCTGTTTTTCACGGATTCAACCATCGCGTCATAGTCGAACTGCTCGGCCGACAGCATGCCTTCGTCAACCCAGGTATTCAGCAACTCCTGCCCTTGGGCAGTGAGGGCTGCAACCTGATCGCCTGCCTCGTTGGCCAGATCCGTCGCAGCATCGCCGGCCTGGTTAGCCAGATCCGTGGCTGTCTGACCAGCTTGCTCAGCTGCTTCACCGGCCTGTTCGACGGCGGCCGAGGCTGCGTCACCCGCTTGTTGCGTCGCCGTCGACAACGCCTCGCTGGCGGCTTCCTGGGCTGCGGTTGCGGCCTCGCCGACGGCCTCGCCGGCTTCTTTGGCGGCAGATTGCAGTTTCTCGGCCGGGGTGGGCTCGGGCTGATTCAGGTAGAAATACGCGCCGGCACCCAATCCGGCGATGATAATCAGGATGATAATGCGGGACATTGGGGTCTCCTTTTCGGATGTGTGCCGCTGATGTGGGGAGAAACTACCTGAGATCAAAGGGGAAATCCCAAAAATTCGGCGCATGTTCGGGGTTTGGGCCACTCGGCGCTGATCAATCAGACTATCGGCGGCGACAACACGCCACCGGCGAAAATACACGGTTGCAACCATCAGGCGAACAAGAAAGGGGGCGTCAATGGGAAGTTATGGCGGAGAGACAGGGATTCGAACCCTGGGTGGGCTTGCACCCACAACGGTTTTCGAGACCGCCCCGTTCGACCACTCCGGCACCTCTCCGCGGGGGTCTGTGAGGGGGGGATTTAGTTGTGATCGCCGAGGGGTGCAAGCAGAAAATTCCCGAATTCGCCAAACCGAGGATTTTCCATTGCCAGTCCGACGAAATCTCCTAGGCTGATATGTATGAGACATCTTCTGCACCGCATTTCGCTTCTGCTCATCCTGCCCGTGTTCGCGTTCGCTCTGACGGCTCAGACCGCCTTGTCCGCCAGTCGGGATCGGATCGAGGCTTTTCTGACGACGACGGGTTTTGACGTGGCGCTGGAAAGCATCGCACTGGCCTCGGCCTCGGCGCCTCAGATGCTGGGGATCGACCCCGAGGGTTTTGGCTCGCAATGGACGCGTCTGACGGAAGAGGTGTTCGACACCGATGACATGCATGAAACAGCGGTTGCGATTCTCGAACAGACGCTGAGCGACGAGGCCCTGAACCACGCGGTCGAGTTTTATGCTTCGGATCTGGGGCAACGGCTTGTCGAGGCGGAAAATGCCTCGCACCTTGTCGAGGATGACGAAGCCAAGCAACTTGAGGGGCAGGAGATCATATCCGATCTGGTCAAGTCCGGTTCGAGCCGCATCGAAAGCCTGAAGCGAATGAACAGTGCCATCGATGCCAGCGAAACCTCGTTGCGGGCATTGCAGGAGATCCAGCTTCGGTTCCTGCTGGCCGCCAGCGCCGCCGGAGTGATCGACCTGCAATTGGACGCGGACGGGCTGCGCCAGATGATGAAGCTGAACGAACCCGAGATGCGGCAGTCATTGCAACTGTCCGCCTTGGCCAACGCGGCCTACACCTATCAGGATTTCTCTGACGCGGATGTCGACGCCTATACCAAAGCGCTGGAACAGCCGCTGATGCAGGAAGTCTACGAGCTGTTGAACGCCATCCAGTACGAAATCATGGCCATGCGGTTTGAAGTGCTGGCGGCGCGCATGGCCGAACTGCGTCCGGCTCAGGACATCTGATGCAGTTGTTTCTGGCTCTGTGGCTGGTTTTGGCCGGTTGGGCCAGTGCGGTCACGGCCGATCAGGTCGACCGCCTGACCAAGGCAATGCATTTGTCCGACGTGATGCAGATTCTGCGTGATGAGGGTGTCGCGCAGGGGCGCGAACTGGACAAAAGCCTGCTGGACGGTGAGGGCGGATCGTTTTTCGAGGCCCAGGTTGAAGATTTGTACGACAAGGCCTGGATGCAGGCCAAGATTCATGATGCGCTGGCTGGCGGTATGTCCGAAGGGCAATTGGAGCAGGCCGCGCTGTTTTTCGAAAGCGACCTTGGCCGCGCCGTTGTGTCTTTGGAAAACTCGGCCCGCCGAACGTTTTCCGACGAAGCCATCGAAGAGATGGCCATGACCGCCTATCGGGAGGCCGATCGTGATGCGGCCTATTTTCGCCTGATCGATGAGTATGTCGAGATCAACGACCTTGTTGATCGGAACGTGCGTGGAGCGTTGCAGGCCGATTACAATTTCTTCCGTGGGTTGGCGGATGGGCAGGGCATCACGGGCGACGACGGGGAGATGTTGGCCCAATTGCTGGCGCAGGGTGCGCAGTCCGAGCAACAAACCCGCGAGTGGCTGTACTCGTTCCTCCTGTTTGCGTACCAACCTCTCAGCGAGGCCCAGCTGCGCGAGAATATCGCCTTTTCACGTACCGAGGCAGGGCAGGCCTTGAACAACGCCTTGTTCGCTGGTCTGGACACTATGTTCAACGAGTTGTCATACCAGCTGGGCGTGACGGTGGCGCAGGTTCTGCAAGCGTCGGATCTTTAGGCCGGTTTGCTGTTGACTTTGCCCTGTGAACCTTAGATAAGCGCGCATCCCGGCCGGAACCTCCGCGCCGGGTATCGTTATTGTTGGCCTGACGGGTGCGCCCTGACGGTCGTTCATCCGCCCTAAAAGGGCGCGCTGTTCGAGGTGGCCTTGGCCGCAACACCCGTCTGACGGGGACCACAGAACGCGGTAGAAAAAGGAAAGACGCATGTTTGCAGTCCTCAAGACTGGCGGCAAGCAGTACAAGGTTCAGGCGGGCGACGTGCTCCGCGTTGAAAAACTAGCTGCCGACGCAGGTGAAAAAGTCCAATTCAACGACGTTCTGATGCTGGGTGGCGACGCCCCGGTGGTCGGCGCGCCGTTCATCGATGGTGCGGCCGTTCAGGCGGAAGTGATCGAACAGATCAAAGGTGACAAGGTCATCAAATTCGTCAAGCGCCGCCGCAAGCACAGCTCGAAGCGCACCGTTGGCCACCGTCAGAAGCTGACCCTGGTCAAGATCACCGACATCCTGCCCTCGGGCGCGGACAAGTCGGGCGTCAAGGCCGCAACCGGTTCGGCTCCGGCAGGTGAAGTTGCGAAAGCAGCGAAACCCGCCAAGAAAGCCGCTGCCAAGGCAGAAGCCCCGGCCGCTGCTGCTGCCGCTGACGATCTGACCAAGATCACCGGTGTTGGTCCCGCAGCCGCCAAGAAACTGGCCGAAGCCGGTATCGAAAGCTTTGCCGCTCTGGCCGCCTTGTCGGACGAGCAGATTGCTGCTATCGAGACGGTCAAAGTGAAACCCGAATGGGTTGAGCAGGCCAAAGATCTGGCCAAAGGCTAAGGAGAGAGAGAATGGCACATAAAAAAGCTGGCGGTTCCTCCCGTAACGGCCGCGACTCAGCGGGTCGTCGCCTTGGCGTGAAACTGTATGGTGGCCAAGCCGCCGTTGCAGGCAACATCATCGTGCGTCAGCGCGGCACCAAGTTCTGGCCGGGCGAAGGCGTGGGCATGGGCAAGGATCACACCATCTTTGCAACTGTCGATGGCGCCGTGAAGTTCCACAAGGGACTGAAAAACCGCACCTTCATTTCGGTCCTGCCAGTGGCGGAGGCCGCAGAGTAAGCCGAAACCCAGAAGGTTTAAGAAAAATTCATGGGGGACCGGCACAAAGTGCCGGTCCCCTTTCTCGTTTTGACGCAGATTTGATCGAAAGCCCCGATGCCCGTTGCAACCACCAGTTTCCTGATCTTTGCCGCCAGCCAGGTCGGCACGCCGGGACCGGCTAACATGGTCCTGTTGGGAACGGGTGCGCGCTATGGGTTCCGCGCGGCACTGCCCTTCGTGGCAGGCGTGATTCTGGGCAAGCAGCTGATCATCTGGCCGTTGGGCTTTGGCCTTCTGCAACTGGCGGAACAGGCCCCCACCGCGTTTGCGGTTCTGAAATATGCTTCCGCGGCCTATATTTGCTGGCTTGCGTGGAAAATCGCCAACCTGCGCCTGTCCCATCAGGACGCGGGCGAGTCGGTTCCGGGTTTCTGGGCTGGGTTGGTGGTACATCCGCTAAACCCCAAGGCGTGGGCGATGATCATCGCGGGATTCACAGGGTTCGTCGCGGCGGGGACGTCGGTGCTGAGTGCGACGCTCACGATCGCGCTCGTTTTGTTGACCTGCCAGTTGGTCCTGCACCCGATCTGGACCTTTGCGGGCGATAGAATTGCCCGCGTGGTTGCGGGACGGCCGGCGGAAAAATATCTGATGTGGACTCTCGCGGGTCTGACTGTTGCATCCGTACTTTTCGTGTTGTTCGGAGGAGGAACACACCAATGAAACTTGAGGCAATCATAAATCAGCCGGTCATTGAAACCGAGCGGTTCGACCTGCGCCCGCTGCGCCGGTCGGACATGGGCCTGATCGAGCACTACGCCGGGGACGAGCGCGTGGCGCGCATGACCACGTCGATTCCACACCCTTTGCCGCCCGGTTCGATCGAGGCTTTCGTTACCCGCGCCATGGCCGAGGACCGGGACGAGGACGTCTGGGCGATGGACGCCACCAAGGATGGCGGGCCCGAGTTGATCGGGGTGATCTCGCTCAAGCGGCTGGATCGCAATCAGTCCGAAGTGGGCTATTGGGTCGCGCCCTTGTATTGGAACACGGGCATCGCCTCGCTGGCGGTGGAAACGCTGGTTCAGGCGAATCCGTTGGAAAACGCCACGATGTTTGCCAGCGTGTTTCAGGACAATCCCGCCTCGGCGCGGGTCCTGACCCATTGCGGGTTCCAGTATCTTGGCGATGCCGAAAGCTTCTCGGTGGCGCGCGACGCAAATGTGCCCACCTGGACGTACAGCAAAAAACTCTGACTTGTGGCCGATGGGGCCTTTGCAGTAGGGGACTGACATGAAATTTCTCGATCTTGCAAAGGTCTACATCCGGTCCGGGGCCGGCGGTAGCGGGTGCGTCAGCTTCCGACGCGAAAAGTACATCGAATACGGCGGCCCCGATGGCGGGGACGGCGGCAAAGGCGGGTCCGTCTGGGCCGAGGTCGTGGACGGGCTGAACACCCTGATCGACTTCCGCTATCAGCAGCATTTCTTTGCCAAGAACGGACAGCCCGGCCGAGGCCAGCAGCGCACCGGCAAGGATGGCGACGACATCATTCTGCGCGTGCCCGTCGGAACCGAGATCCTGGACGAGGATCAGGAGACGGTGATCGCCGACCTGACCGAGGTGGGGCAACGTGTCCTTCTGGCGCGGGGCGGCAATGGCGGTTTCGGCAACCTGCATTTCAAATCGGCCACCAATCAGGCGCCGCGCCGGGCCAATCCGGGGCAGCCGGGCGTGGACCGCACGATCTGGCTGCGTCTGAAGTTGATCGCCGACGTGGGTCTGCTGGGCCTGCCGAATGCGGGCAAATCGACCTTTCTGGCCGCAACATCGAACGCTCGGCCCAAGATCGCCGATTATCCGTTTACCACGCTGCATCCCAATCTGGGCGTCGTCGGCGTGGACAACGTGGAATTCGTGGTGGCCGACATTCCCGGCCTGATCGAAGGCGCTCATGAAGGCCGCGGCATCGGCGACCGTTTTCTGGGCCATGTCGAACGCTGCGCGGTGTTGCTGCATCTGGTCGACGGCACGTCCGAGACCATCGCGCAGGATTATCACACCATCATCCACGAGCTTGAGGCCTATGGCGGCGCGCTGGCTGACAAGCCCCGGATCACCGTGCTGAACAAGATTGACGCGTTGGACGAAGAACAGCTCGAGCTTGCCAAGGCCGAATTGGAAGAGGCCGTGGGCGGCCCTGTCATGACCATGTCGGGCGTCGCACGGCAAGGCGTGACCGAGGTTCTGCGGGCCCTGCGCGCCCGGATCGACGAAAACCGCCTGCGCCAGAAACCCACCGAGGAGCGCGAGACGTGGCAGCCCTGACCGACGCAAAGCGCCTGGTGGTCAAGATCGGCTCGGCGTTGCTGGTCGATCGTGCGACCGGCAAGCTGCGTTCGGACTGGTTGCATTCGCTGGCGCAGGACGTGGCGTGGCTCAAGGGGCAGGGGGCCGATGTGGTTCTGGTCTCGTCCGGTTCGATCGCGCTGGGGCGCGGTGTTCTTGGCCTGCCCGCAACCGCGCTCTCGCTAGAGCAGTCCCAGGCCGCCGCCGCCGTCGGGCAGATCAGGTTGGCCCGAGCCTATGAAGAGGCGTTGGCCCCGCACGACATCACCACGGCGCAGGTTCTGGTGACGCTTGAAGACAGCGAGAACCGCCGCCGGTACCTGAATTCACGCGCGACGCTGGAAACTTTGCTGGGGCTGGGTGTCGTGCCCATCGTGAACGAAAATGACACGGTGGCCACGGATGAAATCCGATACGGCGACAATGATCGACTGGCCGCGCAGATCGCCGTGACCGTCGGTGCGGATCAGTTGATCCTGCTGTCCGATGTCGATGGGTTCTACACCGGCAATCCAGCCGAAGACCCATCCGCCACCCGGTTTGACGTGATCGACGCGATCACGCCCGAGATCGAGGCGATGGCCGGTGACGCCGGTTCGGGGCTGTCCAAGGGCGGCATGAAGACCAAGCTGATGGCCGCGCAGATGGCGACGGCGGCGGGCTGTGACATGGCGATTACGGAAGGATCGCCTTTGAACCCGCTGAAACTGCTGAACAATGGCGCGAACAGCACCTGGTTCAAGGCCAAGCTGGACCCGCATGCGGCGCGCAAACGCTGGATCTCGGCGATGAAGCCGCGGGGCGAGATCACGGTCGATGCAGGGGCAGCGCAAGCGCTGGAGAATGGCAAAAGCCTGTTGCCGGCCGGCATCGTCGA
Organism: Ruegeria sp. CH5; assembly: GCF_056537025.1. Taxonomy (NCBI): domain Bacteria; kingdom Pseudomonadati; phylum Pseudomonadota; class Alphaproteobacteria; order Rhodobacterales; family Roseobacteraceae; genus Ruegeria; species Ruegeria sp. CH5. The sequence continues at coordinate 501,590 of NZ_JBQFQT010000001.1, forward strand.
AGTGACGGGCGATTTCGGACGGGGCGACCCGGTGGCCATCAAGGATCACGAAGGCCGGCGTTTGGGATTGGGCCTCAGCCGCTATACCGCGCACGAGGCCGACACCATCAAGGGGCGCAAATCCTCCGAGATCGAGGACGCACTCGGCTATCCCGGCCGTGCGGTGATGATCCACCGTGACGATCTGGCTTTGTAGCCGCGAAAACTGATAGATTTGGCTGGTCCGACGACCGGAAAGGCAGATGACATGAAGGACTTTGATAGCATTCCCGCCCTGATGGCCGATCTTGGCAAGCGCGCCAAGGATGCGTCTCGGGATCTGGCCTTTGCCTCGGCCGAGCGCAAACACGCCGCGTTGATCGCCGCCGCCGACGCTGTGTGGAGGAACCTTGCGCAGATCATCGAGGCCAACAGGAAAGACCTGGACTACGGCCACGAAAAGGGTCTGAGCCCGGCTATGATGGACCGTCTGATGCTGGACGAGACGCGCATTCAGGGCATGGTCGACGGGTTGCGCACCGTGGCCGAACAGACCGATCCAATGGGTGAGGTTCTGGCCGAATGGGATATGCCCTCGGGGCTGAACATCCGCCGCGTACGCACCCCGCTGGGCGTGATCGGCGTGATCTATGAAAGCCGCCCGAACGTGACCGCGGATGCCGGGGCGCTGTGCCTCAAGTCGGGCAATGCCGTGATCCTGCGCGGCGGTTCCGAAAGCTTTCATTCTTCGACCGCGATCCACGCCTGCCTGGTCGAGGGGCTGAAGGCCGCAAACCTGCCCGAGGATGCGATCCAGTTGGTCCCGACCCGTGACCGGGCGGCGGTGCAGGAATTGCTGACTATGACCGACTATGTCGACGTCATCGTGCCGCGCGGCGGCAAGGGGCTGGTCGGGCTGGTCCAGCGCGAGGCGCGGGTGCCGGTCTTTGCTCATCTTGAAGGGATCGTGCACATCTACATCGACAAGGCTGCGGATCCGCAGAAAACGCTGGACGTGGTGCTGAACGCCAAGACCCGCCGCACTGGCATCTGCGGGGCGGCCGAATGCCTGCTGGTGCATCAGGATATCGCGGAAACGCTGGGGCACGACGTGATCGCCGCGCTGCTGGCCGCGGGCGTCGAGGTCCATGCCGCAGGTGCGCTGGCCATCGACGGCACCTTACCGGCCAGCGATGACGATTGGGGCAAGGAGTTTTTGGACAGCATCATCGCCGCAAAACCGGTGGCCGATATCGACGATGCAATCGCGCATATCCGGCAATACGGATCGAACCACACCGATTGCATCATGACCGAGGATCAGTCCGCCGCCGACCGCTTCTTTGAACGGCTCGACAGTGCGATCCTGATGCACAACGCCTCGACCCAGTTTGCCGACGGAGGTGAGTTCGGAATGGGCGCCGAAATCGGGATCGCCACGGGCAAGATGCACGCGCGCGGCCCGGTGGGGGCGGCGCAGCTGACCAGCTTCAAATACCTGGTGCGCGGCAACGGCACGACGCGCGCCTGAGGCGCTGCGTCAAAACCGCAGCACCACGCGGGTCGCGCCCGTCTCGGCCGACACCCGGCGGCCCTGAGCGGCCGCCGTCTGCGGCAGCAGGGCGAATTGCACCTGCGCCGGCGTGACCTTGTTGGCGAATGTGCCGGTCGGGAGACCTTTCCACAGGTCGGGATCGACATTCATGCGGTCGGCCGTACCCGTGACCGTCCATTTGTCGCCCACGCTGTCGATCTTGACCTCGCCGCCCATGGGCATGGCGCTTTCGCAGCACATGATGGCCAGAAAGGCCAGTTTGATCTGATTGCGCGGCATCGCCTCGGTGACGTTCCAATGCACCCGGACTCGGCCCGCACGCTCGACATCGCGCAGCAGGTCCGTCACTTCGCTGCGGCCCTGCGGCTGATCGCTGGCCCCGCCAAAGGCCACGCGAAAGAACCGGATCCGCGCCCCGGCGCTGCCAACGCTGCCGGTGATCAGTTCCATCTCGGGGCCCTGGGTGCCGCCAACCATCTCCAACAGTTCCAGACCGTTCGTGATCGCGCCGATCGGGCTGATCAGATCGTGGCAGATCCGAGAGCCGATCAACTCGGCTAGGTTGACGTTGGTGTCGCTCATGCGTACCTCCTGTGGTATCCCCCATGCCCGACCCGGAGCCGCCGCATGACAGATCTGAATGCCATTCTTGCACCGGGCATGTTTGTCCGCCACCCAGATTTCCCCGACTGGGGCGTTGGACAGGTCCAGTCCAATATTGGGGGCAAGATCACCGTGAACTTTCGCGACCAGGGCAAAGTGGTGATTGACGGAACACGCATCGCCTTGATGCCGGTTCTTGATCCATGAAACTGGTTTAGGAAAGGTTAACGGGGCTCGCCACCCGGTTCGTGTTGCCATTCGCCGCGCAGCTGCGGTATCAGCGCTGGGATCGCAACAAGACGACGACCATTCCACATGCCGGATACGGGCCCTTCATTCACTGTCAAACTTGCCGAAACCGACGAGGAACTGCGCGCGGCGCAGCGGCTGCGTTATGACGTCTTCGTGCGTGAATTGGGCGGTGGCGGAGAGATGGTCGATCATGCAGAGGGCCTGGAACGCGACCAGTTCGACCCGTATTTTGATCACATGCTGGCCTATGACGACGTCACCGGAGAAGTGGTCGGAGTCTACCGCCTGTTGCCGGGTGACCGCGTAGCTGAAGTCGGACGGTTCTACTCTGAGGATGAATACGACCTTACCGTTCTGAAAAACAGCGGCCGCAAATTGCTGGAACTCGGCCGGTCCTGCCTGCATCCGGACTATCGCGGCGGAACCGCAATGTATCATTTGTGGAATGGCCTCGCGAAATATGTGTCCGAACGGGAGATCGAGGTTCTGTTCGGCGTTGCCAGTTTTCACGGCACTGACGTCAAGCACCTTGCCCAGCCTATGTCGATGCTGCATCACAACCACCTGGCTCCACCCGAACTGCGGGTGCGTGCGCAGCCGGATGTTTATCAGAACATGAACCTGGTTCCGAAAGATGCGCTGGATCGACGGAGTGCGATGTTGCAAGTTCCGGCCTTGATCAAGGCCTATCTTCGATTGGGCGGGTTTGTGGGCGAGGGGGCATTCATCGACCATGCCTTCAACACCACCGACGTTTGCCTGATCCTCGACACCACTCGGATGAACGAAAGACAGAGACGCATCTATGGCGGAGCGTGACGTGCCAAACGGTGCTGTCTGGCACAGCTCGGACGACCCGGACCCGGTTGAGTTGGGCGTGTGGGGTTGGATTTTGGTGATCCTGCGGGGGCTTCCTCTGGCTGTGCTGGTGTTCGGTGGTCTGATCGTTCTGTTGCTTGTGCGCCTGGTCGAAAGACCCATCTTTGGCCTGCTTCGACCAGTAACGCCCTTCATTGCCCAATTCGTGTGTCGCAATGCGTTTCGAATTCTTGGGATCGGATTTTCAAGCTCGGGTGAGCTGATGCAGCAGCGCGGAGCCGTCGTGGCCAACCACACGTCTTGGCTGGACATCTTCGCGCTCAACGCCCGCAAGCGTGTATACTTCGTGTCCAAGGCCGAGGTGGCGAATTGGCCCGGCATCGGTTGGCTGGCCCGTGCCACCGGAACCGTGTTCATCGAACGCAATCCCAAGCAAGCGCGCGAGCAGACCAGATTGTTCGAAGACCGTCTGAAGGCCGGGCACAAGCTGTTGTTTTTCCCAGAGGGCACATCGACGGACGGCCTACGGGTTTTGCCATTCAAAACAACGCTTTTTGCGGCATTCTTTGCAGATGAACTGCGTGATTTCATGTATGTTCAGCCGGTCTCGGTGGTCTACCACGCGCCCGATGGGCAGCCGGACCGGTTCTATGGCTGGTGGGGGGACATGGATTTTGCCCCGCATCTTCTGAAGACGCTGGGCGCGCGGCGGCAGGGGCGGGTCGAATTGATCTATCATTCTCCGGCGCGGGTCAGCGACTTCGATAACCGCAAGGCTTTGGCCGCGCATTGCGAGCAGGCCGTTCGCCACGGGCATGCCTTGGCGCGGCCAGAAAAATAGGGGCAAAAGCCCCTTGCACCGTCAGTCAACCTGCCGTATACGCGCGGCATTCAAATCCGCAGGCGGGGTTTGGTCGTTTTGAGGGAGACATCCTCATCAAGGCCGCCGGTTGGAGCAAACGCTTCTTTCACCCCCGCCAAGGCGAAAACCGGAAAAGGAAAACATAGCATGGCTCTTCCCGAGTTCACCATGCGTCAGCTGCTGGAAGCTGGCGTTCACTTTGGTCACCAGACACAGCGTTGGAACCCCCGCATGGCGCCTTTCATCTATGGCGCACGCAACGGCATCCACATCATGGACCTGACCCAGACCGTTCCGATGCTAGACCAGGCGCTGCAGGCGGTACGTGACACCGTCGCCAAAGGTGGCCGCGTTCTGTTTGTCGGTACCAAGCGTCAGGCTGCACAGCCAATCGCCGAAGCCGCTGAAAAATCGGCTCAGTATTACATGAACCACCGCTGGCTGGGCGGCACGCTGACCAACTGGAAAACCGTTTCCCAGTCGATCAACCGTCTGAACCAGATCGACGAAGCCATGGAATCGGGCGCTGAAGGCCTGACCAAGAAAGAGCGTCTGGGCATGGAGCGTGACCAGGCCAAGCTGCAGGCTTCGCTGGGCGGCATCCGCGAGATGGGCGGCGTCCCTGACCTGCTGTTCGTCATCGACGTCAAGAAAGAAGCACTGGCCATCGCAGAAGCCAACAAACTGGGTATCCCGGTTGTGGCCGTCGTCGACACCAACTGCTCGCCGGATGGTGTGGACTACATCATCCCCGGCAACGACGATGCTGCCCGTGCAATCGCACTGTATTGCGACCTGGCCGCACGCGCTGCACTGGACGGCATGACGGCTCAGCTGGGCGCCGCCGGCGTCGACCTGGGCGAGTTCGAAGAAGCACCGGTTGAAGAAGCCGTTGCAGAAGAAGCCGAAGCGTCGACCGAAGCGTAAGCTGCCCGTCACGTAAATGACATATGGGGCAGGGTAGACCTGCCCCAATTCCGTTTGAATTGAGGAGAGCCAAGAGATGGCAATCACTGCAGCAATGGTGAAAGAACTGCGCGACTCGACCGGCGCAGGCATGATGGACGCGAAAAAAGCGCTGACCGAAACCGGCGGCAACATGGACGAGGCCGTTGACTGGCTGCGCACCAAAGGTCTGGCGAAGGCCGCAAAGAAATCCGGCCGTACCGCAGCAGAAGGCCTGGTTGCCGTTCACGTCGAAGGTGGCAACGGTGTTGCTGTCGAAGTGAACTCGGAAACCGACTTTGTCGCGAAGAACGCCGAGTTCCAGGAAATGGTCGGCAAGATCACCTACGCAGCCCAGGGCGTTGACTCAGTTGAGGAACTGCTGGCTGCTGATCTGGGCGGCAAATCGGTTGCCGACACGCTGACCGACAAGATCGCCACCATCGGCGAAAACATGTCGGTCCGCCGCATGGCGAAACTGTCGGGCGACACCGTGGTCTCGTATGTCCACAACGCCGCAACCAACGGCATGGGCAAGATCGGTGTTCTGGTTGCTCTGTCGGGCGGCGATGAAGCCATCGGCAAGCAAGTCGCGATGCACATCGCAGCCGTGAACCCGGCCGCTCTGTCCGAAGCCGACCTGGATCCGGCCGTTGTCGAAAAAGAAAAGCAGGTCCAGATGGACATCGCGCGCGAGTCCGGCAAGCCCGAGCAGGTCATCGAAAAGATGATCGAGGGCCGCATGAAGAAATTCGTCGCGGAATCGACCCTGCTGAGCCAGCAGTTCGTTGTGAACCCCGACCTGACCGTGGAAGCAGCGGCCAAGGAAGCCGGCGCAACCATCACCGGTTTTGTTCGCCTGGAAGTTGGCGAAGGCATCGTGGTCGAAAAAGAAGACTTTGCTGCCGAAGTCGCCAAAGCGGCTCAGGGCTGACGTCTGTTCGGCCCGGGTTTTCCGGGCTGATCCAAAAACACCCGAAACCGGTTGCGCGACGCGCGACCGGTTTTTTTTGGCGAATTTCCGATTGATCAGAGGAGTAATTGGAGGGCCCCGCAAGATGGGGATGGTCGAGGCCCCCCAAAATTTCCGACATCGGCACGCGGACGAATAAGCGCCCTTTGTCAGAGCGAACGGAGAGCCTTGGCAATACAAAGATCCGTCCAAATGTTCCTTGGCTAAAGCCACCACTCACGGAACAGGGTCAATGTGCAATTTCTGCGCAGTTTTAGGAAGTCATGTATTCCTTACCTAAGGTCAACTGTCGCGCGACAGCGGATTCAGACCTCCATGACGAACATCTGATTCTGCAGCGAAGCCTTCAAAACCGCCTGTGCAGTCGTCTCGACAGAGAGAGCCTCGCGCGCCAGCCTGAGGTGTTTTTCAACAGTCGCCGAAGTCAGTCCCATCAGCAGGGCAATGTCCTGGGTCGTTTTTCCGTCACCCACCCATTCCAGAGCCTCGCGCTGCCGCTTGGTCAAGGCGCGGTTCGGGGGATTGTAGGGCAGGGTCAGGATCTTGAGATGGGCGATGTTGTTCATCAGCAGGATATCATCGCCATGCTCAGCCCACATCTCGTCCATCTCGTCCTGGCTGCGGTTCAGAGCGGCCAGCGAAATTGCCCCCTTGGACCGCATGGACACCGAAGTGAAACTGATCGTGTAGCCGACGGTGATCCCTTTCGAGCGGTTGAACTCGTACACCTTGCGTTCTTCGTTGGTCATCGTGCCGCTGGACATCATCTCGCGGATCATGCTCCAGCTTGCGGCCCCTTCGTGGTCCAGCGCCCATTTCAGCATGGGCGCGTGGAAATACAGACCATCCCGAAGGAAACCATCCATGTATTCCTTGCAGTGATTGGTCAGGATCACGAAGTCTTCAGGGTCGCCCAAAGACGTTTGGGTGCGGTATTGTGTGTGTCCGTACAATAGGCGGTCAAAACCATACTTGGCCATCTGTTCGGTGTGCGCGGCCCAAAGCTCCTCGAGGGTTTTCACATAGCTCAGAAAGTTGAGGTATTCCTTGAGCGTCATCATGCGCCGCCACCCTCCTGAAGATGCGCGGCCAGCGCTTCCAGCGCCAGAACATAGCTTTGAGCGCCAAAGCCGCAGATCTGCCCGATGGCGACGGCCGAGATGTAGGACTTGTGCCGAAATGCCTCGCGGGCGTGGATATTGGACAGGTGAACCTCGACCACCGGCAATTGAGCTGACGAAATGGCATCCATCAATGCTATTGACGTGTGGGTATACGCGCCGGCATTCAGAACGATCCCGTCATGGGTCCCGCGCGCGGCGTGGATGGCATCGATCAACACACCTTCATGGTTTGATTGAGCGCACTCGACACGCAACCCGATCGATGCGCCATGCGAAACGCACAAGTCTTCGATCATCTTCAAGGTGGTATGACCGTAAACCTCGGGCTGCCGTGTGCCCAACAGGTTCAGGTTCGGTCCGTTCAATACAAGAATACTACGCATTATTTTTCTGTCCCCATACCTGTTTCATAGCCGCGAATTGAAAACGCGTCTACCGGCTTTGCTCTCATGAGGCGAGCGGGCGCAGGTCCGGTCTTGGGGACAGGCGGTGAAACGACCGTGAAGGTCGTTCCTAGTCGATGGACACGACAACTTTGCCGAGAACCGACCGGTCGCCCAACATCTCCAAAGCTTCGGCGGCGCGGGGCAAGGAGAAGCGGGCGCTGATACGCGGCTTGATCTTGCCGCCATGATACATGGCAAACAGTTCCCGCAAGTTTTCGGCATGTCCGGCCGGATCGCGGAATACGGACGCGCCCCAGAACACGCCGACGATCTCACAGCCTTTGAGCAAAGGCAGATTCAACGGGATGTTGGGGATACCGGCCGCAAATCCAACGACCAGAAACCGCCCCTTCCAGGCCATCGCACGCAATGCCGGCTCGGCGTAGTCGCCGCCAACCGCATCATAGACCACGTCAACGCCATCACCGCCCGCCAGCTTCTTGATTTCGGCCGAGAACGCTTTTTGCGCCTCTCGCGTCATCTCCTTGGAGTAGACGATCGTTTCATCAGCGCCCAAATCCCTGCAGAACTGAGCTTTGTCTTCCGTGGACACCGCGGCAATTACACGCGCGCCCATCGCTTTGCCCAACTCAACCGCGGCCGAGCCGACACCGCCAGCGGCCCCAAGCACCAACAGAGTCTCACTGGCCTTGAGTCCGGCGCGATCTTTCAGCGCATGGTAGGACGTTCCGTAGGTGAAGATGAAACAAGCCGCATCCTCGTACGGCATGGACTCCGGGATGGGAACGGCGCTGGCGGCCGGAATGCACAGCTGTTCGGCGAAACCTCCGTGGCCTGTCAGGGCCAGAACGCGGTCACCGATCTTCAGATCGGAAACACCATCTCCAACGGCGATCACATCGCCTGACACTTCCCCTCCGGGCGCGAAGGGGCGCGGCGGCTTCATCTGGTACAAGTCGCGGATGATCAGCGTGTCCGGAAAATTCACGCCTGCCGCACGTACCCGGATCAGCACCTGACCCTTTTTGGGCGTTGGATCGGGCAGGGTGGTCAGTGCCAGTGTTTCCGGACCACCCGGGGCGACGCTGAGTAATGCTTGCATTTCGTTTTCCGATCCTCGCCATTTGTTGGCCCGAAGGTCGGGTCCTGACACCATGTTGTCAAGGCAGATGTGAAATGCAATTCTGCACAGTGAAACTGACCCGACCTGAATTAGAACTCAGGACGCAATAAAAACGAATTATGGGGAGAGGCTGATGACACCGGAGAACTTATTTTCGCTAGCGGGCAAGACTGCTCTGGTCACGGGCGGCGCGACCGGGATTGGTCGGATGGCAGCCGAGGCTCTGCTGCGCGCGGGTGCGCGGGTGCTGATCGCCTCGCGCAAGGGCGAAGCCTGCGAAGCTGTGGCCGCCGAACTGAACGCGCTGGATGCGTCCGGAACCGCCGAAGGGTTTGCCGGTGACGTCAGCAGCGAGGACGGCATTGACGCACTGGTCGAAGAGGTGAGCAACCGCACCCAAAGGCTTGATATTCTTATGAACAATGCCGGCGTTTCGTGGGGCGCTCCTATGGGACAGTTTCCCTATGACGCCTGGGACAAAGTCATGTCCGTGAATGTCGCCGGCATCTTTCATCTGACCCAGAAGCTGCTTCCTCTGCTGATGCAATCGGGCTCGGACGATGATCCTGCACGGGTAATCAACGTCGCATCGGTGATGGGAGAAGTTCCGATGGGTGATGGCGCCTACAGCTATTCCGCGTCCAAGGCGGCCGTCATTCATCTGACCAAGATCATGGCAAAGGAGCTGTCGCCCTACCGCGTGACTGTGAATGCTCTGGCACCGGGACCGTTCGTTTCGCGCATGACCGCCTTTGCCACGGCTGACGAGGAAAAACGCGAGAAAGTGGGCAAGTCGGTCCCGCTTGGCCGTGTCGGGCGCGACGAGGACATCGCGGGCTGTATGCTGTTCCTCAGCGGACGCGGCGGCAGTTACGTGACCGGCGCCGTGATCCCGGTCTCGGGTGGTATCAACGTTCTGACCGGAGGAAACATCTTTGCCGATGCCCTGTGAAACCCGGTCCAGTATCAAGCGAGGTCGATCGCATGAGCGATAACCCGAACACCCTCGACCTTGTCGCCGTAGATGCCTATCTGCGCGCCAACCTGCAAGGCTATGCCGGTCCGCTTGAGGCGACGAAGTTCACGGTGGGTCAGTCCAACCCGACCTACGAACTGCGCACGCCTGGCAAATCCTATGTTCTGCGGCGCAAACCGCCCGGAGTTCTGCTGAAATCTGCCCACGCAGTCGACCGCGAATTCCGTGTTCAGACCGCGTTGGCGCACAGCAAAGTGCCGGTGCCGCGCATGTACGTGCTGTGCGAGGATGACAGCATTATCGGCTCTGCCTTCTATGTCATGGAGCGTCTGGACGGTCGGAATTTTCTGGAACCGACTATGAAGGGCGAAACCAACGAAACCCGCAGCGCTGTTCTGGATGAGATGAACCGGGTTCTGGCCGAATTGCACATGGTCGACATCGACGCCGTGGGCCTGTCCGACTACGGACCGACCGGCAACTACTTTGAACGCCAGATCGCGCGCTGGACCAAACAGTATCGCGCCTCGGAAACCGAAACGGTTGCCGACATGGATGCGCTGATCGACGCGCTGGAAAGCTCGATCCCGGCGGATGATGGCCAACGAACGCTGGTTCATGGCGACTATCGCATCGACAATCTGATGTTCGAGCGGGACGGAACCCGCTGCATCGGGGTCCTGGATTGGGAGCTGTCCACCATCGGCCATCCTTATGCCGATCTGGCGGCCGTCATCATGCAATGGCAGATGCCGCCGGGCAAAGAGGGGCGGGGGCTGGCTGGTGTTGACCGAAGCAGCCTTGGGCTGCCCAGCGATCAGCAGTTCATCGCCTCATATTGTCAGCGGCGCGGACTACCGGGCATCGACAATTTCGGCTTCTATCTCGCGTTCAACTTTTTCCGCATGGCCGGAATTCTCCAAGGCGTCTACAAACGCGCCTTGGACGGAAATGCATCCGATCCGGCCCGGGCGCGCGCATTCGGAGCCTATGTGCCCATGTTCGCCAAACATGGCCTTGCAGCGCTGGGATAGAGGGGCAGGCGTGGTATCCGAGACATCATCAAGCGCCGACACTGGCAAGGATCGGAACTTCGTCACTGCACTGGCGCGGGGGCTTGAACTGCTGCGGTGTTTTCGCCACGGCGAAACCGCCCTGACCAACACGGATTTTGCGGAACGCACGGGTCTGCCCAAGCCAACGATCTCGCGGTTGACCCATACGCTGTGCCAACTGGGTTACCTTGTTCAGGATCACGCAGGCGGTTCTTATCGGCTTGGTGTCGGAGTGCTGCGGCTGGGATTCGGAGTTCTGGGTGCGGCTGACATATGCGAGCGTGCCGTCGAGGTGCTGCGGGAATTGCGCGATGGAGCCAATCCGTACCTGACGGCCGCCCTGGGCGAAGCGCATCGGGCCGAGGTTGTATATGTCGCGGTCAGCAGGTCGACGCAGAACGTGGCGCTTACCATGCATGTCGGATCCCGGCTGCCGTTATTTTCCTCGGCCATGGGGCGGGCCATTCTGGTTGGCATGACCGAGGACCAAAGGGAAACGGCGATTGACGCTGCTCGACGCGATCTGAACCTGCCCGAAAATCACCTGCGCGACTCGATAAAAACCGCATTGGATGAATACGATACACAAGGTTATTGTACCGGATATTCTCTGTGGCGGGACGACGTCCATGCCATTTCCGTTCCGGTGTCCACCGCCAGCGACGGGCGGGTATTTGGATTGAATATCGGCGGGCCCAGCTTTTATGTGACCCCGGAAGAGCTTGAAAGAGACCACGCGCACAAGCTGATAGATGCCGCCCGGAAATTGGGAATGCGTCCATGAAACCTCAGCGCAACGCCTCGAGTTCAAGTTCTACGTTGGCCAGGCTGTTCTTACCAAAAAACATCTCAGACCCGACAAACAGGCAGGGCACCCCGAAAACTCCGCGGCGAACGGCCGCTTTTGTCTGATCTTTCAGAGTCTGCTTTGCCAGATCGCCGGTGATCGCCTCACGGATTTTTCGTACGGGCAGGTCACGTTCTTGAATGATGTCGGTCAACACATTCAGGTCGTCAATCTTCTGCCCGTGCACCCATATTGCATCAAAAACGGCGTCTACATATCTGTCTTCCCATGATTTTCCCATCGCTGCGACCGCCCCACGCATGGCGAATTTCGTGTTCAGCGGAAAATAGGGGCTCATATGAAAGTTCAGGCCTCGCCGCCGCGCAAAGCGGTGCAGGTCATGGGTCAGATACGCCGATTTCTTCCGATTTTCCGAGAACGCCCGAAATGGGCTCTGGTTGTTGGTAGCCTTGAAAACTGTGCTCAGAAGAACGGGCACAAAGCGAATCTCGGCCCCGTGGCGCGCGGCGAGATCTGGCAAAACCTTATGAGCGAGGTAAGCGTTCGGGCTGCAAAAGTCGTATACGAATTCCACGTTCTGCGTCATCTGGCACCTCCGGCCGGTGGCGAATTCAGGGGTAACGGCTGCAAATCACGAATCCAGAACGCCGTCAGTCTAGCAGTGTCGCGGGTCGTGGCCGAGAGCAGACTTGCAGATCGCCCGCCCGGCAGTTTGCGCCGGCTGTGTTTTTAGGGCTGTTTTTCTTTGCCACAGGACGGCAGGATTGCGCGCAGGTGAAAGAAAAAACGGGGAAATTTCGGCCAATGCAGTTTGATCGGACGAGGCTGAACCGCATTCAGACATGGATGCAAAGGTATGTGGACGAACGAAAATACCCCGGGTGCGCCTTTCTGTTGAAGCAGCACGGGCGCGAAGTTTTCTTTCACGATTGCGGATTGCGCAGTCTCGAGAGTGATTTGCCGTTCGACCGCGAGACCTTGGTTCGCATCTACTCGATGACCAAGCCGGTGACCACGACAGCGCTGATGATCTTGGTAGAACAAGGTCTGATGCACCTTGAGGCGCCGGTATCCGAGTTTCTGCCGGAATTCTCCGAAATGAAGGTGTTGCGGAAAGACGCGCAATCCATTGAACAAACAGAAGACTCGACGCCGCCGACCCTACATCAATTGCTGACCCACACCAGCGGGCTAAGCTATCCGTTCAATCCGGGCGTTCTGCCTGCCGCAATGGATGCTCAGGACCTGATGTTCAAACCGGACCAGGGTCCACTGGCCGATCAGGTTCGGGCCGTGGCTGCATTGCCGCTGGCATTTCAACCCGGCAGCCGCTGGGAGTATTCGGTCGGCATCGACGTTATCGGACGGGTAGTCGAAGTCGTGTCCGGCAGGAGTTTGGACCAATTCTTTGCCGATGAGATCTTTGGGCCGCTTGGGATGGCCGAAACCGGGTTTTCGGTTCCCAAAGGGGCAGGGGACCGGTTCGCCTCGCTCTACACACCGTTCGAGGGAGACGCGATGGCCCTGAACGCGGCCAGGTCCGGCGGCGAAACGTTGCGATTGGTGGATCAGGCCGGAAACTCGCCATTCGAAGCGGCCACGCTGTTTTCCGGCGGTGGAGGGCTGGTCAGCACGATCGACGATTTTGCCCGTTTCGCCGAGATGCTGCGCGCAAAAGGGAAAGTGGGTGATCAACGACTGCTGGGCCCGAGCACGGTGGACTTCATGATGCGCAACCACTTGCCGGGCGACATCGCGTCCATGGGTCCTCAAAGCTTTGCGGAACAGCCGATGGACGGCATGGGGTTCGGGCTTGGCGGCGCTGTGGTTTTGGACCCGGGCCGTGCTCGTACCCCTGGATCGGTTGGAGATTTCAGTTGGGGCGGAATGGCGTCGACCTTTTTCTGGGTCGACCAAAAGAACGACCTGTCGGCTGTTTTCTTTACGCAGCTATCGCCCTCCAGCTCTTACCCGTCACGCTCGGAACTCAAAGCCCTGGTTCACGCCGCCCTCATTGAATGACCCGCGCGGGCCTGCTAGGCCGATCACGAACAGAACCAGAGAGAGTCGAATGACCGAAGCCGAACGCATCCTGTTGGATTTGCTGGACATTGAACGCCTTGAGGTAGACTTGTTCCGAGGCACCGGGTCCGGCGGTGAAACGCCCACGCGGATCTTCGGTGGTCAGGTCATTGCGCAGGCTCTGGCGGCCGCGTACCGAACGGTCGAAGACCGCCTTTGCCATTCACTGCATGCCTATTTCATCCGTCCGGGTGATCCGGAAATTCCGGTTATCTATCAGGTAGATCGCGCGCGGGATGGCGGATCGTTCACCACACGGCGCGTGGTGGCAATCCAGCACGGCAAGCAGATCCTCAACATGTCGGCCTCGTTCCACATTCAGGATGAAGGCTGGGACCATCAGCACGCGATGCCTGATGTCCCATCGCCCGAAACGCAACCGTCCCGCGATGAATTGCGGCAGAAATATCTGAACCGCGTTCCCGAAAGGCTGCACGCCGAATTGCTGCGCGAACGTCCGATCGAGGTGCGCGAGATTGATCCCCTGGACATATTCCAGCCCGAGAAAAGCGACGACCGAAACCATCTGTGGTTCCGCATGGGAGCAGCGGAACAGGCTGATCACGTGACCCAACACCTGTTGCTGGCCTATGCCTCGGACATGGCGCTACTGAGTTCCGGCATGCGGCCGCACGGGTTGAGCTGGTTCACGGGCGAAATCAATGGCGCGAGCCTGGATCACGCGATCTGGTTTCATGCGCCGGTTCAATTCCAGAATTGGCATCTCTATTCCATGGAGTCGCCATGGACGGGGCAGGGACGCAGCTTCAACCGCGGGTCAATCTATGCGCAGGACGGTACCTTGGTCGCCTCCGTCGCGCAGGAAGGCCTTCTGCGCCGCGCCCGAAAGAAAGTCTAGGTATCGCCTGCAAACTGCTGATTCAACTTATTCATTCCTGAAATCCAACGGTCGTAATCGGCGGTTTTCAAGCGCATGTAGTCCAGAACCTGCGGATGCGGCAGAACCAGAAAGGTCTCGGCGCCAATGGCCTCGACACAAGCCTGTGCCACGTCCTCGGGTTCAAGCATGCCATCAATCGCGGCAACTGAGTCTTCAAACCCTTTCGTCATTTCCGATCGGACGGCCTGAGGACACAAGACCGAGACCCGGATGCCTTTGTCGGCATAGGTCAAAGCCAGCCATTCCGCGAAACCAACCGCCGCATGTTTGGTGACTCCGTATGGCGCGGCTCCGGGCTGGTTGAGCAGCCCCGCAGCGGAAGCCGTGATCAATATGTAGCCGCCGCCGCGCGCAATCATCCGCGGCACCAGATGGCGTGCCGTCCACACATGAGACATGACGTTGATCTTCCAGATCCTGTCCCAATGCGCATCGGGAACATCGAGACCGCCAAGCGTCAGGATGCCGGCGTTGGCGCAGAACAGATCAATGGGGCCGATGCTGGATTCAACGCTTTCGATCATTGCCTGGATTTCGTGTTCGTCGGCCACATCGCATTTGAACGAATGCCCGCCAATGTCTTGGGCGACGGCTTCGGCGCCGGTTTCATCGATATCCGCACAGATCACACGCGCGCCATCCGCAGCGAAGCGCGTCGCCATACCTTTGCCGATGCCGTGGGCTGCACCGGTAACAACTACGATTTTGCCTTGAAGGTCCATCAGCGCATCCTGTCTTGGTTTCACACAGGACCGTAACAGGTTGAAATAGCACCGCCAACGCGAACGTAGCGGTGCCAGGTCTTGCACTTTAATTACATAATACCGATTACGCGCACTTTGGGTTGCGGATCAGTAGAATGCTTGCAACCCGGTCTGCGCCCGCCCCAGGATCAACGCATGAACATCATGCGTGCCCTCGTAGGTATTAACGGTCTCAAGGTTGACCATGTGACGAATGACTTGGAACTCCAACGAGATCCCGTTGCCACCATGCATGTCCCGCGCCATCCGCGCGATATCCAACGCCTTGCCGCAATTGTTCCGCTTGATGATTGAGATCATCTCAGGCGCGGCTTCGGCTTTGTCCATCAGCCGTCCGACCGTCAGGCTGGCCTGCAAACCCAAGGCGACTTCAGTCTGCATGTCCGCCAGCTTCTTCTGGAATAGCTGTGTCTGCGCCAAAGGACGATTGAACTGCTTGCGATCCAATCCATACTGACGCGCCGCGTGCCAGCAGCATTCTGCGGCCCCCATGACACCCCAACTGATGCCATAGCGTGCTCGGTTCAAGCATCCGAACGGCCCCTTCAGGCCCTGGACGTGCGGCAACAACGCACTGTCGTCGACCTCCACGCCATCCATCACGATTTCGCCGGTGATTGACGCGCGCAGGCTAAGCTTGTTTTGGATCTTGGGCGCGCTCAGACCCTTGGCGCCTTTTTCAAGTACGAAGCCGCGGATCTTTCCGTCATGCGCATCGGACTTGGCCCAGACAACAAACACATCGGCGATTGGCGCGTTTGAAATCCACATCTTGCTGCCGGTCAGACGGTAGCCGCCGTCGATCTTTTCTGCCCGGGTTTTCATACCAGCCGGGTCAGATCCCGCATCCGGTTCGGTCAGGCCAAAGCAACCGATCCATTCACCACTGGCCAGTTTCGGCAGGTATTTCCGGCGCTGCTCTTCACTGCCATAGGCATAGATCGGATACATCACCAGCGAGCTTTGCACCGACATCATCGAGCGATAGCCGGAATCCACACGTTCGACCTCGCGCGCGACAAGACCGTAGGTTACGTAACCGGCTCCAATCCCGCCGTATTCCTCGGGAATGGTGGTGCCCAGCAGGCCCATTTCGCCCATCTCGCGGAAGATTTCAGGATCGGTTTCCTCGTTCTGAAACGCCTGAGTTACCCGAGGTTGCAGCTTTTCCTGCGCATACGCACGAGCGCTGTCGGCGATCAGGCGTTCATCCTCGGTCAGTTGATCAGACAGGCGGAACGGATCGTCCCAGGTAAAGCGGCCAAGATCGGGCGCATCCTTTGCGCGCAATGCAGGTTTGGTGTCGGGGGCGTTCATCTTCTGGCTCCAAACTGAAGTTCATACGCACCCTACCCTGCAATTTACGCAAAAAACAGCGAGACATTTGCAAGTTTTCATGAGTAAAACGCATAGATGGATACGCCTCGTCGACTTTTTCCGTCAATTTCTTCGCTTCGCGCGCTCGAAGCATTGGACAGGCTGGGGTCCGCCTCGGCCGCCGCGGAAGAGCTTGCGCTGACCCAGAGCGCCGTCAGCCGGCAACTGCAGACGCTCGAGACCCAACTGGGCGTGCAGCTCATTCTGCGTGACAAGAAGCGATTGGCGTTGACGCCGGTGGCGCAGGACTATGTCGCGGAAATACGACAAGGTCTGAACCAAATTGCGCAGGCCTCCCTGAAACTGCACGTCGCGCCAGTGGGTGGAACGCTAAATCTGGCAATCCTGCCGACATTCGGAATGCGTTGGCTGGTTCCACGGCTGCCGGATTTCGCCCGTTTGCATCCTGACATCACGATCAACATGTCCACGCGCCTGAGGCCGTTCAACTTCTCATCAGAACCCTTTGATGCCGCGTTACATTTCGGGGAACCGGATTGGCCCGGCACCGAGCGCCTGCTGCTCAAAGTGGAAAGGGTTCTGCCGGTATGTGCCCCCTCGCTGCTGCCAGGAGGCGCGCCGGACGATCCGCGCGAATTGCTGAAACTGCCCCTGCTTCACATCCAGACCCGCCCGCGCGCTTGGCAAGACTGGTTCAAACAAATGGGCGTTCCGCATTCAGGCGCCCTGCCCGGTACGGTGCACGATCAATTCACGACCATCAATCAAGCCGCCCTGCATGGGCTGGGCGTCGCCCTGCTGCCCAACTACCTGATCGAGCAAGACCTGGCGACCGGCAGACTTGTTGCAGCCTGCAAGGATCCGGTTGAAACCATGGGGGCCTATTATCTGGTCTGGCCAAGCTCAAAGTCCGAAGATCCGACACTTCGGCACTTCCGTCACTGGTTGGCGTCGCAGGCCCAAAACGACGAAACTCTGCCCAGATAGGCTAATCCAGCGCGTATCCAGCACCTCGAACCGTTCGAAGGGGGTCGGCTCCGCCAAACGCCGTCAACGCCTTGCGCAGTCGACCAATATGGACATCCACGGTGCGGGAATCGACATAGACGTCGCGCCCCCAGGCACGGTCCAATAGCTGATCGCGACTGAACACGCGCCCCGGCTTCTCCATGAAGGTGCACAGCAGCCGGAATTCGGTTGGCCCCATCCGGAGCGGCTTGCCCGCCCGACTGGCCTTGTGGCTTTCGAGGTCCACGACGATGTCGTGATATTCCAGGGTTTCCGCAGCCGCCGCCGGGCGTACCCGACGCAGTTGAGCTCGGATTCGCGCCATCAACTCCGCCATCGAATATGGTTTGGCCACATAGTCATCGGCCCCCGTCTCCAAACCGCGCACCTTGTCCACCTCATCGGACCGCGCCGACAGCATGATAATCGGAATCGCGCGGGTCTGCGGGCGTGCCTTTAGCTGACGACACAGCTCAATCCCGCTGAGATTGGGCATCATCCAGTCAAGAACAATCAGATCAGGCGCCACCTCTTGAACTAGCACCAGGGCTTCTTCGCCGCTTGCCGCCTGAACCACTTCGTACCCGGCGGACTGCATGTTGTACGCCAGCACCTCGCGCAGTGCGGGCTCATCATCGACAATCAGGATAGTCGGCTGGCCCGTTGGCATGCCGGCCACCCCCTACAGAGATTGCGAGGTGTTGTCTGCTTTCGGGCGGGCTTCGGTCGGCCGTTCGCCGGTCACCAGATAGATCACCTGTTCGGCGATGGCAGTGACGTGGTCGCCCATCCGCTCGATGTTCTTGGCGATGAAATGCAGATGCATGCAGGCCGTGATGTTGCGCGGGTCTTCAGCCATGAAGGTCAGCAACTCGCGGAACAGGCCGTTGTACATCTGGTCCACCTCCTGGTCCCGATCGATAACGTCACGGGCCAGCTCAGCATCCCTTTGAATATAGGCGTCCAATGCGTCACGCAGCATCCGCTCAACCTCACGCGCCATGCGGCGCAGTGCGGCGGTGCTGCCGCCGATCTGGTTGGCCTCGACCAAAATGGTGGTGCGCTTGGCGATGTTCTTTGCGTAATCGCCGATGCGTTCCAGGTTGGCCGAAACCTTGAGAACGGACAGCACCAACCGTAGGTCGCCGGCGGTGGGCGCCCGCAGAGCGATCACCCGGGCGGTTTCCTCATTGATCAGGTCCTCAAGCGCATCAATCGCCTTGTCGCCCTGCCGCACCTGCTGCGCAAGCTCCTCGTCCCGCGTTTCCAGCGAACGGGCCGCACCTGTAATCGCGGCTTCGACCAGACCACCCATTTTCATGATGTGGGCCTGAACCGCCTCAAGATCGCGGTCGAAGGCAGATGCAATATGTTGTTCGCTCATGGTCTTTTACCTGTTCTCAGCCGATGCGGCCGGTGATGTAGCTTTCGGTACGCGGGTCTTCGGGGTTGGTGAAGATTTGGGCGGTATCACCGAACTCGACAAGATTGCCCAAGTGAAAAAACGCCGTTTTCTGGCTGACGCGCGCGGCCTGTTGCATCGAATGGGTGACGATCACGACCGAAAACCTCTCACGCAGTTCATCGATCAGCTCTTCGACCTGGGCGGTGGCAATCGGGTCCAGTGCCGAACAGGGCTCGTCCATCAACAGAACTTCGGGTGCCGTGGCGATGGCGCGTGCGATACACAGGCGCTGTTGTTGCCCTCCTGACAAACCAGTACCAGGGGCATCCAGGCGATCCTTCACCTCGTCCCAGATGGCGCCGCGGCGTAGGGATTTCTCGACGATCTCGTCAAGTTCGGCCTTGGTCTTGGCCAGACCATGAATGCGCGGGCCGTATGCGATGTTGTCATAGATCGACTTTGGAAAAGGGTTGGGTTTCTGAAACACCATGCCGACCTTGGCGCGCAGTTGCACGGGGTCGATCCGCTTGTCATAGATGTCTTCCCCATCCAGGCGGATTTCACCCTCGACCCGACAGATGTCGATGGTGTCGTTCATCCGGTTCAGACACCGCAAAAAGGTAGACTTGCCGCACCCCGAGGGCCCGATGAACGCCGTAACGGTCTTGTCCTGGATTTCTACATTCACGTCCTTGATGGCGTGCGTGTCACCATAGAACACGTTCACGTTCCTGGCTGAGACCTTGAGGGTTTCGGTTTCCAATGCGCTATCCACGGGTGGCGGGTCCTTCGTTTTTTGGTCCGAGTACTCGGCTTGACCGTTCCTAGCCTATCACGCGCCAGTCTTACATGGGCAAAATGACGGTGAACACCGCGCCCTTTCCCAAATCACTTTCCACCCGCAACCGACCGCGGTGGCGGTTGATGATGTGCTTGACGATAGCCAGGCCCAGCCCCGTCCCCCCCAACTCGCGCGAGCGGTGGCTGTCGGCGCGGTAAAACCGTTCGGTAAGTCGAGGCAGATGAACCGGATCGATGCCAGGGCCCTTGTCGATGACCCTCACCCGGGCGGCCGGTCCCCGGATCGCGGTATCCTGATCTGAAACCGTCACTTGCACATCGACACCGCCACCGCTGCCGCCATATTTGATCGCGTTTTCAATCAGGTTGGTGAAGACCTGCCGCAGCTGGTCATTGTCGCCCGGAAGGCGAACGGGGTTATCCGGGGCGCTCAGAGACAGGCAAACGCCCGCGTCATCCGCCAAGGGGCGCAACGTCTCGAGCGTCACGCGCAGCAGCTCGATCAGTTCAATCTGCTGCCTTGGCCGAACGCGCTCTTCGCTCTCGACCCGATTCAACGACAGCAGGTCACCGACCAGACGGTTCATCCGGTTGGCCTCGGCTGTCATGATCTTCAGGAATCTGTCCCGGGCCGCCGCGTCATCCTTCGCCGGTCCTTGCAAAGTCTCGATGAAGCCCATCAGAGCGGTCAGTGGGGTACGAAGTTCGTGGCTGACATTGGCAACGAAGTCACGGCGCATCTGGCTGGCCTGTTCAAGGTGGGTCACATCCATGAACGTTGCCAGAACCGCGCCACCGGAAACCGCGCCAACGCCCTGCATGTACCGACAGTGGACCTGAAACGCAGTGTCCTGTGCGCCGTCGTTCGCCAGATGCCGGCTGTTGGCCGGCCCCTTGCTCCGCAAGCTTTTCTCCATCGCTTCGATGACCTGCGGCTGTCGCAGGATCGTCGCAAAATGGCGACCGTCGATGTTTCGGCCCAACAGCGCACGCGCATCCGCGTTCGAGGCGATGATCCGCTCGGTCTGATCGACCATCAATGCGGGCATCGGCAAAGCAGAGACGACTTCGGCAAGCAGTTCGTTGCTCATGACCGGTTCACAGGACCTATGCGACGGGCGAAACGGGCGTCAGCGTTTCCCGGAACTTGCGCATGTTCTCTTGATAGTGGAGCGCGCTGAACGTGATCCGCCGGGCCGCCGCTTCGTCCAGTTGCCGGACCACCTTGCCAGGGGCTCCCATCACCAGCGAGTTGTCGGGGATCTCCTTGCCTTCCGTGATCAGGGCCCCTGCCCCGATCAGGCAGTTCCGGCCGATCTTCGCGCCGTTCAGGACGATGGCTCCCATACCAATCAGGCTGTTGTCACCGACGGTGCAGCCATGCAGCATTACTTTGTGGCCGATGGTGCAGTTCTTTCCGATCGTCAGAGGAAAACCAGCGTCGATATGCATCACGCAGTTCTCCTGCACGTTGCTGCCCTCGCCAACGCGGATTTCTTCGTGATCGGCACGGACGGTGCACCCGAACCAGACGGATGCACCTCGCTCCAGGACGACTTTGCCGATCAGGTTCGCGTCCGGTGCAACCCAGCTGTCTTCGTGGATCTGCGGGACGTCCTGTCCCAATGCGTAAATGGTCATGACATGCTCTCGAATTCGTATTGAAGGGCGCGGACTTGATCCTGCAACCGGGGCTGCTGAATACGGCGCATCCGCTCGGCGCTGACGATCGTCTTCAGCTTTTCCTCGGTTGCGGCCAGATCGTCATTGATCAACACATAGTCGTAGTAGCCCCAATGGCTGATTTCGTCCCAGCTTTTCATCATGCGCTTGGAAATAACGTCGGCGCTGTCCTGACCACGGGTTTCAAGCCGGCGGCGCAGCTCTTTGATCGATGGCGGTAGAATGAAAATGGACAAAGCATGTTTGCCCAGCTCGGAATTCCGGATCTGCACTTCACCCTGCCAGTCCACGTCAAACAGCACGTCCCGCCCGCTCTGGATCGCTTCGCGAACTGGACCAGCTGGTGAGCCGTAGAAATTGCCGAACACATGGGCATGTTCCAGCATCTGCCCATTTGACACCTGCTGGCGGAAATCATCTTCGCTGAGAAAATAGTATTCGCGTCCATGTTCCTCGCCCGGGCGTGGGGCGCGGGTAGTGGCCGAGATCGAAAACTCGAGATCGGTGTCCCACTCCATCAGGCGACGGGCCAAAGTGGATTTTCCGGCACCCGAGGGCGACGAAAGGATGATGAGTAGACCGCGGCGATCCGCCATTACACTTTTCCTTGCTTATTCAACATTTTGAACCTGCTCTCTCAACTGATCGATCACCGCCTTCAACTCCAGGCCGATCGTTGTCAGGTCCGAATTCTGGGATTTGGAGCACAGCGTGTTGGCCTCGCGGTTGAACTCCTGCATCAGGAAATCCAGCTTGCGGCCGACCGGGGCCTCCTGCTCCAGCAGAGTGCGCGCGGCTACGACATGCGCGGCCAGGCGGTCCAGTTCTTCGGTGATGTCCGCCTTGACCGCGATCAGGGCCAACTCCTGCGCCACCCGGTCGGGATCGGCGCCCTGGCTGTTTTCGATGACCCGCGTAAGGTTTTGGCGCAGAGTGTCGGCCATGGCTTCCTTGCGCCGCTCGGCCAGCTCGGTGGCCTGCTCGGTCAGGGTCTGGATCTGATCCAACTGGGCAGACAGGACGGAAGCCAGGGCTTGCCCCTCATCCCGGCGCATTGTCACAAACTCGGCCAGCAGACTGCCAAATTCGGATTTCAACGCCTCGACCAGCGGCGCGGGATCGTCGTCTTCGGCTGCCGCGTCCAGCATACCCTTGAGCATCAGCAGATCGCTGGCCTTTGACGGTGCAAGCGCGACGCCCTTGGTGACCGCCAATTCCTCGGCCTGCGCCAACGCATCCAGCGCGGCGCTCATTGCGCCTTCGTTCAGCTTCAGTTCGGCGGCGGTTTCTTCGCGGGCGACGCGCAGGCTCAGCGTCACGTTGCCCCGGCTGATCTGTTTGGACATATCCGCGCGCAGCGCAGCCTCAAGTCCCGTCAGCCAGTCCGGCACCCGCAACCGCATGTCCAGACCCTTGCCGTTGACACTGCGCAGTTCCCAGCTCCAGCTGTGCGGCCCCAATGCGCCCTTTCCGGATGCAAAACCGGTCATGGATTTGATCATGCCTGCCCTTTCCCACTGCTGCGCAGCCTTGTTCTGCTGCACCTAAAGCTATCGTACCCCATAGGGCAAGACCTTGCCGGATGTGCAATTCATCGCAAGAAGTTAACCATTCCTTAAAGATTTGGTCCAAAATTGAATAAACCCGTGTCAATCTGTCAGTCGAAGGATGGGTCGGCCGCTATCGCTTTGCATGGCGCACGGACCGGATGGCCGCCAATCGACACGAGGTGCATGGTAATGAAAACCTTCTTCTGGAATGGTTCCGGGTCGAAAGCTGGAAAGATCATCGCAATGGATCGCTTTGACAGTGGGCGCAGTCTGTCCCCCATCCGTCAGGCCGAGGCGTATTGGACCGCGCTGCTGAGCGGCGACGGCGTTCCCAAGCGTTCCCAGATCGACCCACGCGGCCTCGAAAACATTCTGGAATACACATTCATTCTGGAACGCATCGCGCCCGGCCTCGCTCGGTTTCGACTGGCGGGAAGCCATCTGAACAAGATCGCGGGGATGGAGGTGCGCGGAATGCCTCTGACCGCCTTCTTTGATCCCAGCGCCCGTGATCAGGTGTCAGAGGCCCTGGAAGAGGTGTTCGCCGCTCCGGCGATCGGTGAGTTCAGCCTTGTTTCAAAAGGCAAGCTCGGCCGGACGCGGCTGCAGGCCCACATGATCCTGTTGCCCCTCAGAAGCGATCTGGGGGATGTCAGCCGGGTGCTGGGTGTGATGGTCAGCGATGGCACGATAGGCGCTACGCCGCGACGGTTCGGAATCGAGGACACTCGGATCCGCACACTGGTGAACATTCAGGATCAGGCCCACAACAGCCGGCTTTTCGAGGCGGGCTTTGCCGAGGATCAGGCCGATTTCCAGAGACCGGCGAAACACCTGCGGCTGGTCTTCTCTCGCGACGAGTAAAAAGCAGAACGGCGGACCCGAGGGCCCGCCGTTTGCGTTTCAATCCGACATGCCTCAGCTTGCTGCGCGGTCCTTTCGGTCGCGGCGCAGGTTGGTCAGCTCTTCAGCCACCAGGAACGCCAGCTCCAGCGACTGCGATGCGTTCAAACGCGGATCGCAGGCGGTGTGGTAGCGGTCCGACAGGTCCTCTTCGCTGACCGCGCGGACGCCGCCGGTGCATTCGGTCACGTCCAGACCGGTCATCTCGAAATGCACGCCGCCGGGGATCGTGCCCTCGGCCTGATGCACGCCGAAGAAATCCCGCACCTCGCGCAGGACCGATTCGAACGGCCGGGTCTTGTAGCCGGTGGCCGACTTGATCGTGTTGCCGTGCATCGGGTCGCAGACCCAGGTCACCTTGGCACCCTCTTCCTTGACGGCCTTGATCAGGCGCGGCAGGTGCTCGCCCGCCTTGCCCGCGCCGAAGCGCGCGATCAGGGTCAGACGGCCTTCTTCGTTGTCCGGGTTCAGCTTGGACATCAGAACCTTGAGGTCCTCGGCCGTGGTGGTCGGTCCGCATTTCAGACCGATCGGGTTCAGCACGCCGCGGCAGAATTCGACATGCGCGCCGTCGGGCTGACGGGTGCGGTCGCCGATCCAGATCATGTGGCCCGAGCCGGCCAGCCATTTGCCCGAAGTCGAATCCAGTCGCGTCAGCGCTTCTTCGTACTCCAACAGCAGTCCTTCGTGGCTGGTGTAGAACTCGACGGTCGAGAATTCATGGGTGGTATCCGCGGTGATACCGGCGGCCTCCATGAAGTCGATCGTGTCCTGAATGCGGTCGGCGATCTCGGAGTATTTCTGCACGTCCTGTTCGTTGGTAAAGCCCAAGGTCCAGGAATGCACACGGCTCATGTCCGCGAAACCGCCGGTCGAGAACGCGCGCAGCAGGTTCAGAGTGGCTGCAGCCTGGGTATAGGCCTGCAGCATCTTTTCCGGGTTCGGGATACGTGCTTCGGGCGTGAAGGCCAGTTCGTTGATGATGTCACCACGGTAGCTGGGCAGTTCCACACCATCGATCACTTCGGTCGGCGCGCTGCGCGGCTTGGCGAACTGGCCAGCCATACGGCCCACCTTGACCACCGGAACCTTGGCACCATAGGTCAGAACCATCGCCATCTGCAGCATCACCTTGAAGGTGTCGCGGATCGCATCGGCGCTGAACTGGTCGAAGCTTTCGGCGCAGTCCCCACCCTGCAGCAGGAAGGCCTCGCCACGGCCGGCCGCGCCCAAGTGCTGTTTCAGACGCCGGGCCTCGCCCGCAAAAACCAGCGGGGGATACTGCGAAAGCTTGGCCTCGACTTTGGCCAGCGCGGCCGCGTCGGTATAGTCTGGCATCTGAACCCGCGGCTTGCTGCGCCAGTTCGTTTTTTGCCACTCGGTCATAGCTTTGATCTCCGCTGAGGTAATTCAGGTGGTCTCTATACAAAATCCATAGACCAGAGACCATATCCGATTTGCGCCTCTTGACGTCGGAAACAAGCTTTGAGCATGGTGTCGGTCAAATTCGCCGCAGGCCTTGGGCCTCGGCCCGCCGAATCAAGGACAGTTCGCCATGCAAGAGCAACGCCAAGTTGTCACTGTGGACAAGCGCGCGGCCAAGCCGCTCAATTTCGTATTCGTGTTGCTCGACAAGTTTTCGTTGCTGTCCTTTGCCTCGGCACTGGACAGCCTTCGGATTGCCAATCGGATGGCGGATCAGCAGATCTATACCTGGTCGCTGGCCGGTGAAGGCGGAGAGGTGGTCAGCTGCTCGGCCGGGACGACGTTCGAGCTTGACCGCGATCTGGACGAACTGCAGCGGGACGAGGTGATCCTTGTATGTGGCGGCGTCGATGTTCAGGCGGCGACCACCAAAAAGGTTCTGAACTGGCTGCGCCGCGAGGCCCGCAAAGGTCTGAAGATCGGTGGCTTGTGCACGGCGGCCTATACCCTTGCCAAGGCCGGCCTGCTGGACGGCAAACGCGCCACCATCCACTGGGAAAACGCCGACAGCTTTGCGGAAGAGTTCGAAAATGTCGAACTGACGAAATCCGTCTTTCTGATCGACGGCAACCGGATGACAACGGCTGGTGGCACCTCGTCAATCGACCTGATGCTGAAGCTGATTGCCGATGACTACGGTGAGGAGTTGGCCAACGCCGTGGCCGACCAGATGATCTATTCCTCTATCCGCACCGATCAGGACACCCAGCGCCTGTCGACGCCCACGCGGATCGGTGTGCGCCACCCCAAGCTGAGCCAGGTCATCCTGATGATGGAGAAGAACATCGAGGAGCCGATTTCGCCCTCGATCCTGGCCAAGGATGTTGGCATGTCGACCCGCCAGCTCGAGCGGCTGTTCCGTCGGTATCTGAGCCGTTCGCCCAAGCGCTATTACATGGAACTGCGGCTGCACAAGGCGCGCAACCTGCTGATGCAGACCGACATGAGCGTGATCAACGTGGCCTTGGCTTGCGGCTTTGCCAGCCCCAGCCATTTCTCGAAATGCTACCGCGCGCATTACAACACCACGCCCTATCGCGAGCGTGGCACCCAGAGCGGGCGGCTGTCGGTCTGACGCCTAGAACATGCCCAGAATGGGCTCGGCGCGTGTGTTGATGCTGAACTGCAGAACTAGCACGCCGTCGTGGCGTTTATGCAAAAGAGCGTAATAGTAGAGATAGCTGTTCTTGTCGTTCCAGTAGATCCGCATTTCCTGCGCGAACCCGTTCTCAAGCTCGACCCGTTTGGCAACGTCGGCATTGGTCAGGTAGTACGGGACAAGGTCACGCAGCTGCCCTTGCAGGACTTGCATCTGCTGCGGCGTGTATTCGTCGGCGCCGCTCAACCGGTTGATGACGTTCGAGAACTCGCGGTTCTTGATCTTGGTGTCGACGAAGGCTTCGTAATCGGCATAGGTCGCAAAGACCGCGTCGGCCGCGGCGGGAAGTGTCGAAAGGGACAAAAATATCGCTGCGAGAATGCGGAACATGTCAATCCTCTTAGAAGTGTATCGCTGCACTCCTAGGACGAACGGGAAATCCTGTAAACCGCACCCTGCCCGACCGAGATGAACCAGATCGCACCGTCTGGGGCCTGCACGATGTCACGGACCCGTTCGGTCTCGGGGCCTTTGATCTGCTCGACCTCGCGCAACGGGTTGCCGGACAGCCGTGCGATATAGTCGAATTTCAGCGAACCCACGAAGATGTCACCCCGCCATTCGGGAAACATCCCGCCGGAATAGACCATCAAGCCCGACGGCGCGATGGAGGGGTCCCAGTACAAGCGCGGCTGTTCCATTCCGTCTTTGCTGGTGCCTTCGCCAATCTTCTCTCCGGAATAATGCGTCCCGTAGGAAATGACCGGCCAACCGTAGTTGGCGCCGGGTTTCACAAGGTTCACCTCGTCCCCGCCCTTGGCGCCATGTTCCGAGACCCACAACCGGCCACTCGTATCAATATCAGCGCCTTGCGGATTGCGATGACCAAAGGACCAGATCTCGGGGCGGATGCCTTCTTGCGCGACAAACGGATTATCCGCCGGGATCGAGCCATCGCGGTTGATCCGAATAACCGTCCCCATGTGGTTCGAGCGGTCCTGTGCGGTCGGCCTGTCGCCACGATCCCCCAAAGTGATGAACAGCGTCCCGTCCTGCGCCTCGACCACGCGCGATCCGAAATGCCGGCCACCCGAGCCGCCGGGAACCGCTTCGAATATCACCTTAAAGTTGGTCAGCCGCTTGCCGTTCTCGGACAGGCGCGCCACGGCAACCGCCGTACCGGCCCCGCCGCTCTGCGGCTTCGAGAATGTGAGAAACACCTCTCTGGTGCGGTCAAAATCGCGGGCTATGGTTACGTCCAGCAGACCGCCCTGCCCCTGCGCCGCGACTTTCGGAACGCCCCGGACCTTGGTGGCCTTGCCGTCACGTGCCAAAAGCAACTGGCCGTCGCGCTCGGTAACCAAAAAACTGCCATCGGGCAGCAGGCCGATCGCCCAGGGCGTATCGAGGCCGGCAAGCATGGTCATGACCGAGACCTCGCCTGCGGATGTCTTCAATGACTCGCCCGACGCGACGCTGCCGCAAATCATCAGAATGAGAATCGTGAAAACCCTGATCATATCTATCGCTCCAATCCCGGTCAGAATGAGCCGCCCGGGAACCAAACCCTAGAAAACAAATAGAGTTGTTCAGCCAAAAGACACATTCCTGTTTGGACTTTTCTTTTCTGAACAGCTTGCCTAGGGTCTTGCTCAGAACGAATACGTTCCAACAAGGGAGTAACCTAATGAAAAAGCTGCTTACTGCGACTGCAGCAACCGCATTGCTGGCCGGTGCCGCAATGGCCGAAGACGTCAAACTGGGCGTTCTGTTCGGATTTACCGGGCCGATTGAATCACTGGCCCCGGCAATGGGTTCGGGCGCTGAACTGGCGATGGCCGAAGTGACCGAATCCGGCAAGCTGCTGGGCGGCGCCACCGTCACCCCGTCGCGCGCCGATACCGGCTGCATCGACAACGGCCTGGCCACCTCGAACGGCGAACGCATGATCGCCGATGGCG
Source organism: Ruegeria sp. CH5 (assembly GCF_056537025.1). Taxonomy (NCBI): domain Bacteria; kingdom Pseudomonadati; phylum Pseudomonadota; class Alphaproteobacteria; order Rhodobacterales; family Roseobacteraceae; genus Ruegeria; species Ruegeria sp. CH5. Next base: position 530,051 of record NZ_JBQFQT010000001.1, read on the forward strand.
TCGCCGGCATCATCGGCGGCGACTGCTCGGGTGTAACTGGCGCAATCCTGCAGAACGTCGCTATTCCGAATGGCATGGTCATGATCTCGCCGTCAGCGACCTCACCCGGTCTGTCGACGATGGAAGACAACGGGCTGTTCTTCCGCACCGCCCCGTCGGATGCGCGCGAAGGTCAGGTTATGGCCGACATTCTGAAAGACCGCGGCATCAACTCGATCGCTCTGACCTATACCAACAACGACTACGGCAAAGGTCTGGCCGACGCGATCCAGTCGTCGTTCGAGGCCGTGGGCGGTGAAGTGACCATCGTTGCAGCACATGAAGACGGCAAAGCGGACTATTCGGCCGAAGTCGGCGCACTGGCCTCGGCGGGTGGGGACATCCTCGTGGTTGCCGGTTACCTGGATCAGGGTGGTCTGGGCATCATCCAGTCCGCTCTGGACAGCGGCGCTTTCGACACGTTCGGTCTGCCGGGCGGCATGATCGGTGACTCGCTGCCTGCGAATGTCGGCCCCGATCTGGACGGCTCGTTTGGTCAGATCGCCGGTTCGGGCGGTGAAGGCGCTGAAAAGTATTTTGCCATGGCCGAAGCCGCGGGCTTTGACGGCTCGTCGCCCTACTCGCCTGAAAGCTATGACGCAGCCGCGCTGTTCATGCTGGCCATGCAGGCCGCAGGGTCGGCCGATCCGGCCCAGTACGGTGGCAAGATCCTGGATGTGGCCAACGCCCCCGGCGAGAAGATCTATCCGGGTGAACTGGCCAAGGGTCTGGAACTGCTGGCCGCGGGTCAGGACATCGACTATGTCGGCGCTTCGGGTGTCGAACTGATCGGTCCGGGCGAAAGCGCTGGGTCCTACCGCGAGATCGAAGTGAAAGACGGCAAGAACGAGACCGTCAAGTTCCGTTGATCCGTCAGCTGACCGCATGATACCAAGCAGCCCGGGCCTTGTGCCTGGGCTGTTTCAATGACAAAAGGCGCCACCTTATCTTGGGGATGGGGCAACACGAAGAACCGCGAAAGCCGCGGACAGGGGAACACATGATCGTCGTCGAGGACGTGCACAAGCATTTCGGCGGTTTCCATGCGGTGGACGGGGCATCGCTGGAGATCGAAAAGGGCTCGATTACCGGCCTGATCGGTCCAAACGGGGCCGGAAAAACCACTCTTTTCAATGTGATCGCGGGTGTTCTGCCTCCGACCAGCGGCAAGGTCTGGATGGACGGCGAAGACATCACCGGCCTGCCGCCCCATGATCTGTTTCACAAGGGGCTGTTGCGCACGTTCCAGATTGCGCACGAGTTCTCGTCGATGACATGCCGCGAAAACCTGATGATGGTCCCCGGCGGCCAATCCGGTGAATCGCTGTGGAACACATGGTTCGGCCGCAAGCGGATTGCGGATGAAGAGCGCGCGCTGCGCGCCAAGGCCGACGAGGTGCTGGAGTTCCTGACCATCGAACATTTGGCCGACCACAAGGCGGGTCAGGTCTCGGGCGGCCAGAAAAAGCTGCTGGAACTGGGTCGCACGATGATGGTGGACGCCAAGATCGTGTTCCTGGACGAGGTCGGCGCAGGCGTGAATCGCACCCTGCTCATGACCATCGCCGATACGATCCTGCGTCTGAACAAGGAACGCGGCTACACCTTCGTCGTGATCGAACACGACATGGATTTCATCGGCAAGATCTGCGATCCGGTGATCTGCATGGCCGAGGGCAAGGTTCTGGCGCAAGGCACACTGGACGAGATCAAGGCCAACGAGCATGTCATCGAGGCCTATCTGGGCACTGGGCTCAAGAACAAAGACCAGTTGGAGGCCGGGGCATGAGCGACAACCCCTATCAGGACGACAAGGGCAACAAGGACGCCTCGATCACCAACACGCATGGCATCGGCACGATGACGCCGGCCCATCGGGTCAGCGGCAAGACCCACCGGGTAGAGGGCGGTCCATTCCTGATCGGTGACACCATGACCGGCGGGTACGGCAAAGGCCCCGACATTCTGCACGATTGCACGATCGCCGTGGACAAGGGCGAAATCGCCGTGATCGTCGGCCCCAACGGCGCTGGCAAATCCACCGCGATGAAGGCCGTTTTCGGCATGCTGGACGTGCGCGCCGGATCGGTGCGGTTGGATGGAGAGGACATCACCAACCTCAGCCCACAGGACCGAGTTATCAAGGGCATGGGCTTTGTGCCCCAAACGCAGAACATTTTCACCTCGATGACGGTTCAAGAAAATCTGGAAATGGGCGCGTTCATTCGCACGGATGATTTCTCGGACACGATGGAACAGGTGTTCGAGCTGTTCCCGATCCTGAGAGACAAACGCAACCAGGCGGCGGGCGAGCTCTCGGGCGGACAGCGCCAGCAAGTGGCCGTCGGCCGCGCGCTTATGACCAAGCCGAAGGTGTTGATGCTGGACGAACCGACCGCGGGCGTTTCGCCGATCGTGATGGACGAGCTGTTCGACCGCATCATCGAAGTGTCGCGCACCGGCCTTCCGATCCTGATGGTGGAACAGAACGCCCGCCAGGCGCTTGAGATCGCGGACAAGGGTTATGTGCTGGTCCAGGGGCGAAACGCATACACTGGTACCGGCAAGGAACTGCTGGCGGACGAGGAAGTGCGCAAGTCGTTTTTGGGCGGCTAACCGACGCTTTTCAGAAATCGGTTTTTTCATGGGGCCGGTCGGGATTCTCGACTGGCCCTTTTGCTTGATCGCTTTGCGCAAAATTGAAGGCCAGAAGATGGCAATCGGTGTTTTCAGCTATGCCCTTCTTCCTGAGAACCCTTATTAGGCATCTGAAAAATATAAATTATTTCCTGGCAGCGCACCGGTTCAAAAAGCCTGTGGAATTTCCCAGAATGCCAATCTGCTGCTTTAATCAGGTCAAATTTCAAAAATATCGCTGCGCCCGAACCACCACACCAATCCCCGAAACGCGCCCCAGTTGGGGGCACAGAAATTGGAAGTCAAAATGAAGAAATGGATGATCGCCGCACTGGTCGCACACTTGGCAACTGGCGCTGTGGCTCAGCAACGCGAATTTGTGTGCATATCGGATATTGATGGAACCGAGTACCGGCTGACGCGGCTTGAAGGCAAGCAAAAGGGATCGGTCAAATTCGGTGACACGACCGGGGATGCTCAGGTGTTTCCTGGCCTGAACAACATGACGTTCATCCTGGCGACCGAACAGCATGTCATGACCTTCTTCGTCAAAAGCCCGGATCTGTCCTACAACCTGTCCATTCGCCGTCCGGTCCTTCAGAATGACCGCGGCCAATGCACGGAAACCGGTGCCTAGCCCCGCAATCATCTGCGATTTCAGGCCGCGTCCCACATGGTGACGCGGTCTTTTTCTTTCGGGGATCAGCAGACGGTTGGAGCGCGTGTGATCAATGTCCGCCAAACCGCATAAAAACATGCACAAAGCCGCAAAAATCATGCTCCAAATTGTTGTGTCTTTCGTCGGCGTCATGCCATAAAGCCGCACCCGGACAGTGAGAAGAACATAATGGACCTACTGAATGCGCTTGTTGCGCTTGCGAACTTTGTGATCGTGCCCGCGGTTGCCTATGGCAGCCAGTTGGCACTTGGGGCGCTGGGGGTCACCCTGATCTACGGCATCCTGCGGTTTTCCAACTTTGCCCACGGGGATACGATGGCCTTCGGCGCAATGATCGCCGTGCTGGTCACCTGGGGTCTTCAGGCCGCAGGGATCGGGTTCGGGCCCTTGCCGACGGCGCTTCTAGCGCTTCCGTTTGCGATCCTCGGGTGCATCCTTCTGGTGCTGATCACCGACAGGCTGGTCTATCGTTTCTATCGCGAGCAAAAAGCCAAACCTGTGATCCTGGTGATCGTATCCATGGGTGTGATGTTCATCATGAATGGGCTGGTGCGTTTCATCATCGGCCCCGATGACCAACGGTTCTCGGATGGGGCTCGGTTCCTGATTTCTGCGCGGGATTTCAAAAAGATGACCGGGCTGGATGAGGGGCTTGCGATCAAGACCTCGCAGGGCATCACCGTGATCGTCGCCGTCGTTGCCGTAGCCTTGCTGTTCTGGTTCCTCAACAAGACCCGCACCGGCAAGTCGATGCGCGCTTATTCCGACAACGAGGATCTGGCCTTGTTGTCCGGCATCAACCCGGAACGTGTGGTGATGATCACCTGGATCATCGTTGCGGCACTAGCCACGACGGCCGGGGTTCTCTACGGGCTGGACAAGAGCTTCAAGCCATTCGTCTATTTCCAGCTGCTTCTGCCGATCTTTGCCTCTGCCATCGTGGGCGGATTGGGCAACCCGATTGGGGCGATCGCAGGCGGATTCATCATCGCCTTTTCCGAAGTCACGATCACTTATGCCTGGAAGAAGGTGCTGACCTACCTTGCTCCGGAAAGCCTCGAACCTTCGGGCCTCGTGCAGTTCCTGTCCACCGATTACAAATTCGCCGTCAGCTTCGTCATTCTGCTGATCGTGCTTCTGTTCAAGCCAACGGGTCTGTTCAAGGGGAAAGCGGTATGAACGAAGCAGTCAAAAACACCCTGCTTTTCGTGATTGTCGGCGGGCTGATCCTGTTGACCGGTTTCGTTCAAAGCTGGAACACGGCGATCTTGATCCTGAACATGGGTCTGATTTCCGCGATCATGGCGATCGGTGTGAACCTGCAATGGGGCTTTGCCGGATTGTTCAATGTCGGCGTCATGGGTTTTGTCGCGCTGGGTGGACTTGCGGTTGTGCTGGTCTCTACCCCTCCGACACCCGGAGCCTGGTCCGCGGGCGGGTACGGGATCGTGCTGGCGCTTCTGCTGGGGGCGGCGACCGTTGTCGCAGCCGTGATGGCCGCGCAAAAAATGCCCAAGGGCCGGGCACGAACGCTGGCGATCATCGCAATCCTCGTCGTCGGGTTCTTCGTCTATCGCGCGGTGTTCGACCCGAGCATCGCTGCCGTCGAAGCCATCGACCCAGCCATTGCCGGAAATATCGGCGGGCTGAATCTTCCGGTGCTGCTTGCGTGGCCGGCGGGTGGGCTGTTGGCCGCGGGCGCTGCCTGGCTGATTGGCAAGACGGCCTTGGGTCTGCGCTCGGACTACCTTGCGATTGCCACGCTGGGCATCGCCGAGATCATCATTGCGATCATGAAAAACGAGGACTGGTTGGCTCGAGGGGTAAAGAACGTCTACGGCATCCCCCGCCCCTCACCTATTGTGGGCTATGAGATTGACCTGCAGAGCGACCCGACCTTCGTCGAACGTGCAGCCTCATTCGGGCTGGACCCGGTGACCGCTTCGACCCTGTGGGTGAAACTGGGTTATGCCTTCCTGTTTCTGATCGTGCTTCTCATCCTGCTCTGGATGGCTCAGATGGCTCTCAAAAGCCCGTGGGGCCGCATGATGCGCGCGATCCGCGACAACGAGGTCGCCGCCGAAGCCATGGGCAAGGACGTCACCCGCCGTCATCTGCAGATCTTCGTTCTGGGCTCGGCCATCTGTGGCATTGCCGGGGCGATGATGACCACGCTGGACGGCCAACTGACACCCAGCGCCTACCAACCGCTCCGGTTCACCTTCCTTGTCTGGGTGATGGTGATCGTCGGCGGTTCCGGCAACAATTTCGGCTCGGTCCTGGGGGCCTTTCTGATCTGGTTCCTTTGGGTCGAGGTCGAACCCATCGGTCTTTGGCTTATGAACCTGATCACTTCCAGCATGCCGGACGGCAGCGCGCTGAAAGCCCACCTGATCGAAAGCACGGCACATATGCGCCTGTTCACGATGGGGCTTATCCTGCTGATTGTTCTTAGATTCAGCCCAAGGGGCCTGATCCCCGAAAAGTAGACATCTTTCATCACGAAACCGTCAGGCCGCGCCATGCAAATGGCGCGGTTTCTTGATTGCAGCTTGAAAAATCAATAGACGCATTCACACTCTATGAACCATACCGGCGCATATTGTTCGAAAGACCACTCACCTGGTGCGCCGTTCGTAACGAGTAAACTCTGACCCAGAAGAAAAGTTTTTGCACCATGAAGACTTCCACAAAGAAAATTGCCCTTATGGCTCCGGTCCTGGCTGTTGTGGCCGGATGCATCCCGAGCCCACGTGAACTGGAAACCACACCCGTCCAGGTACAGACGCCAAAGGGCGTCGTGACCTGCCAACTGTACCGCCAGGATCGGGTTGACTGGGATCGCGCGATTGATTTCCCGGCCACCAAGATGTCGGTTCCCGAAGCTGACGCCTATTGTCAGCAGGAAGGACAGCGGCGCCTCAAGCGCTGATGCGGCACGCCCCGCCGGTTCGGTTGGCAGAGCGATGATGTTCAGCGGTTGCGAAACAGCCCGCCCAGGATGCCGCGAACGATGCGGCGTCCTGTGGTTCCCTTCAGCTCTTTGATGACTGCCTCGCTCATGGCAGAGGCAAAGCTGTCCTGCTTTCGGACCGATCGCGCAGACGATCGCCCTACCCTGCTGCCGCTGTATCTGCGCGCCGCCGAATACTCCCGCTCGGACACCGACCGGGTGTCGTCTTGCTCCTCGGGTTCGGCTTCCTCGGCCTCGGCCGCGGCCTTCGCCGCGCGCGCCTGCAGGATTTCGAATGCCGATTTGCGATCTAGAAGCGTTTCGTACTTTCCGGCCATCGGAGACGCCGCCATCACAGCCTTGCGCTCGGCGTCGGTAATCGGGCCCAGTTGTGAACCCGGCGGACGTATCAATGTTCGCTCGACCATACCGGGGGCGCCCTTTCGTTCGAGCATCGAGGCCAACGCCTCGCCCACTCCGACCTCCCGGATCGCGGTTTCCGTGTCGAAGGCCGGGTTTTCCCGATAGGTTTCCGCGGCCAGCCGCAAATTCTTGCGATCCCGCGCGGTGAAGGCGCGCAAAGCATGTTGGACGCGATTGCCCAACTGCCCGAGGATATCTTCGGGAATGTCGGCCGGGTTCTGAGTAATGAAGTAAACCCCAACGCCTTTGGATCGGATCAATCGCGCGACCTGCTCGACCTTGTCCACCAGAACCTTGGGCGCATCGTCGAACAGCAGATGGGCTTCGTCGAAGAAAAAGACCAGCTTGGGCTTGTCGGGATCGCCGACTTCGGGAAGTTCCTCAAACAGTTCGCTCAGCAGCCACAAAAGGAACGTGGCATACAGCCCGGGCGCGCCCATCAGCTTGTCAGAAGCCAGGATGTTGACCATCCCTTGGCCGTTTTCATCCAGGCGCATCAAATCCGACAGTTCGAGCGCGGGCTCACCAAACAGCCGTGCGCCGCCTTGGTTTTCCAACACCAGCAATCGTCGCTGTATGGCACCGATCGAAGCGGTCGAGACATTTCCATAACGCAAGGACAGCTGCGACCGGTTTTCACCAATCCAGACCAGAAGAGCCTGCAGGTCCTTGAGATCTAGCAGCGGCATCCCTTCTTCATCCGCAACCCGGAAGGCGATGTTCAGCACACCTTCCTGCGCTTCGCTCAGGTCCAGAAGCCGGGAAAACAACAGCGGCCCCATCTCGGTAACCGTTGTCCGGACAGGGTGGCCCTGCTCACCGAACAGATCCCAGAACGTGACTGGGCACGCGGCATAGGAATAGTCGGCAAACCCGATGCGCTGGGCGCGGTCCATGAAGGCCTGGTGCAACTTGTGATCGGGGCTACCGGGACGCGCCAGTCCGGACAGGTCACCTTTGACGTCAGACAGGAAAACAGGAACGCCCTGCTGCGAGAACCCTTCTGCCAGGATTTGCAGGGTCACGGTCTTGCCCGTCCCCGTTGCACCGGCAATCAGACCGTGCCGGTTTGCATATTTCAGCGTCAAACCCTGCGGCTGCTTGTATTCAACACCGCCACCGCCGACAAAAACGTTTTCCGTCATATTGATACGTCCCAAAACTTAGCGTCCCGGCACCACCATACAAACTTAACCTTTGACTGCGATAGTGATTTTGCCCGCCTCGCAATTCCCTCGTGTGGTGGGCAAACTTCCTCCCTGTCGACTGGCTGTGCTTTCGGGCACAGCCCTTTTTTTGAAATTGCCAAGTTTCTGCTTGTGGAAACATTAAATTTCGCTGTTAGCAGTTGACCACTGGGTTCGCCTCTCGTAACGTTCGGGCATAACTAAGTCGGCCAGTCCGACGGGGAGATACATTGATTGAAGGGAGCCGTACGTACGGCTCCCTTTGTCGTTTGTACTCAAAGGCTTCTCGGCGTCACTTCAGGTGGCCTCCGATGGGTCGGCGAAAATCCGTCCAATCCCGCGTGCAGCGCGCGCTTTGCAACTGACATGGCCGAGCAGGAATGCTAGAGACGTTTGAAAAAGCTGTATCAGCACAATGAGGCACTGATGATCACCAAACTTGTTCCAGCCACCCTGGTAACGGCTGCATTGCTGGGCTCAGGCGCGTTCGCCCAGGAAGCCACGACTGAAACTCAAGAGCAGAGCCAAGCCGGTCAGACCACGGATACCGGCTCCGACCTGGATCTGGGTCAAAGCGGCCCGCGTGTCGGCGAGCAATATGTCCGCGAGAAGTCAGGCGACTGGGAGATCTCCTGCATCAAGGCGCAATCCGGCGATGACCCCTGTGCGATGGTTCAGATTCTCAACGGTGCGCAGAATGAACCTCTGGCCGAGATCACCGTTGGCAAGCTGCCCGCCGGTGGTGCCGCCGCGGCCTGGGCGAACGTCATTGTTCCTCTGGAAACTCTGCTGCAAGCACAACTGGCCATCTCGATCGATGGCGCACCTCGCAAGCTGTACAACTATCATCACTGTGTTCCGGTCGGTTGTGTTGCGCAGCTGGGTCTGACGCAGGGCGACATTGACGCGATGAAAGCGGGAACGAAGGCTACCATTTCACTGGTGCCCGCACGCGCGCCCGATCAGGTTATCAACATGGATCTGTCGCTGAGCGGATTTACCGCTGCCTTTGACGGCCTGGAGGTCAACACCAACTGATCACGCCAAGATGAATGACCAAAGCCGCCATCCCCCGATGGCGGCTTTTTTCATACCTTCTTGAGGGCCAGCACCGCATTCAGACCGCCAAACGCAAAGGCGTTGCTCAATGCCACATTCACCTCGGCCTCGCGCGCCTCGTTTGGTACGACGTCCAAAGCGCATTCCGGGTCGGGTTCTTCGTACCCTATGGTCGGCGCTATCACGCCGTCACGGACGGCCATGATACAGGCCAACAGTTCAACCGCGCCGGTTCCGCCGATAAGGTGGCCGTGCATGGATTTGGTCGACGAGATCATCAGATCGTCGGCATGGCGTCCGAACACATCCGCGACTGCTGCGCATTCGGTCTTGTCATTGGCGGCGGTTCCGGTGCCGTGGGCGTTGATATAGCCCACGTCACTTGCGTTCAGCCCGGCGTCCTTCAAGGCCCCGGCCATGGCGCGGGCCGCGCCCTGCTTGCTGGGCATTACGATATCCGTCGCGTCCGATGACATCGCATAGCCCGCAACCTCACACAGAATTTCAGCGCCGCGAGCACGCGCATGTTCGTATTCCTCGAATACGAACACACCGGCGCCCTCGCCCTGAACCATGCCATTGCGATTTGCGCTGAACGGCCGGCAGGCGTCCTTCGACATAACCCGAAGGCCTTCCCAGGCCTTGACCCCGCCAAAACACAACATGGATTCCGACCCACCGGTAATCATCGCCGGGGCGGCGCCACTGCGCACCATCTGGAACGCCAGCGCCATCGCGTGGTTGGACGATGCACAGGCCGTCGAAACGGTGAAGCTGGGGCCTTTGAGGTTGTGCTCCATCGAAATGTGGCTTGCCGCCGCGTTGTTCATCAGCTTCGGCACGACGAATGGATGGACCCGGTTCTTCCCGTCTTCGTAGACCGAGCGGTAGTTGTCATCCCAGGTCGAAACACCACCGCCGGCCGTTCCCAGAACGACCCCCGACCGAACGGACAATTCGCCGTGGAACTCCAGCCCCGACTGGTCGATCGCCTCTTTGGCCGCAGTCAGAGTGAATTGCGTGAAACGGTCATACAGCGCCATCTGCTGGCGATTGAACCGGCCCTCTGCCTCGAACCCGCGAACCTGGCCACCAATTTTGATGCTCAGTCGGTCGACGTCACGAAATTCAAGCTCGGAAATGCCGCAACGGCCTTCGCGCATCGCTTCAAGGGTGTCGGGCACGGAATGGCCCAGCGAATTGATCGTGCCAGCGCCGGTGATGACAACCCGTTTCATGACCGCGGATCAAACCTTTTCCGCGACCAGCTTTTCGATCCCGGCAATGATCGCCGCAACATTCGAAATGTCGAAATCACTTGCCGTCGGTTCGTTGGCGTTGAAGGGGATCGAGATGTCGAATTCTTCCTCGATGGCAAAGATGCTTTCAACGAGGCCCATGCTATCGATCCCGAGATCTTCAAGAGAGCTTTCGGGCGTCACGTCGGACGGCTCCAGCACGGCCTGCTCTGCAATGATTGCGATGACGCGGTCGCTGATGCTCATGTCGTTCCCCTGATTGTCGCGTTGCGGTTGATTTAGTCGCTCGACGAGGGTTTGAAAACCGTCTTTTTAAGCGCCTCTACGTCACGGGCCATGCGTGGAAGCCGACGCTGCGCCTTGTAGATTTCGGTGTGCGTTTCCATTTTCACGCCCGGATAGCCCATGATCACACGACCTGCCGGGACATTCGAAAGTATCTTGGTTCCACCGCCCGCGATCACGCCGTCACCGATGAAAATATTGTCGACGACTCCGGTCTGGCCACCCAAAACCACGTTGTTGCCGATCTCGACCGAACCGGACACTCCGGTTTGGCCGCACAGTAGACAGTCTCTGCCGACCTGGGTGTTGTGCCCGACATGAACAAGATTGTCCAACTTGGAGCCGTCTCCGATGACGGTGTTGCGGATCGTACCGTTGTCGATGGTGCAGTTCGCGCCGACCTCGACATTATTGCCGATCTGGACCGCACCGAGCGAATGGATGCGCAACCAGCTCTGCGCCTTGGCGTCTCCGGCGTCGCCCATGGTCTTGCGCACGTTTTCCACCCCGGACACCTCGGGCGTGACAAAGCTGAACCCATCCCCGCCGATCCTCGCTCCGGGCTGCGCAATAAAGCGATCGCCAATCATGGCGCGCGCACCGATGCTGACCATTTCGCGCAACAGGCAGTTCTCGCCCAGCACGACATCCATACCCACGTGGCACTGGGCGCCGATCACCGTTCCGGACCCGATGCGGGTCCGGGGGCCGACAACGGCCAGAGGCCCGATGGACACATCTCCGGCGATCTCGGCCGTCGGGTCCACGACCGCCGAAGGATGGATCCCGGGTGCGACGCCCTGCCCCCGGTCCAGCATCGTGGTAATTCCGGCCATTGCCATACGGGGGCGGCCGACAAACACGGCGCCCTCCAGACCCAGTGCGCGCCAGTCGGCACCTTCCCACAGAACAGCACAACGCGCCTGACCCTCAGCCAGCGCCTCGGCGTATTTCGGAGCCATCGCCATAGCCAAATCGGTCGGACCGGCATCCTTGGGCTCGGCCGCCCTCAGAATCGTCAGGCTGGTGTTTCCCTCGGCCGGCGCCCCCAGAGCATCGGCGATTTGCTGTAAGGTGAACTGCATCGCGGGCTTCCTTGTCGCAGGATTTGCGCCCCGTGCTTACCCCTGAACGTTCGGCAGGGCCACCCCTGCTTTTTGCAGGGCATCCCAAATCTTCTGATCCCGCCCATAGACATCGCGCCGATACTGCACGTCGCCCTTCGGCCCGACGAATGCGGTGCGGTAAATCAGATGAACCGGGACCGGCTGCTTGAGGTCAACCTTGGTTTCACGCCCGGTGCCCAGAACCCTGTGGAAAAAGGCCTTGGGGTCCTCTTCCTGTTTTGCCAGCAAAGCATATGCGAAATCAAAGGGTTGCGCCAAACGAATGCACCCGTGAGAGAAGGCGCGCACTTCGCGTGCGAACAGGCTCTTCTGCGGGGTGTCGTGCAGATAGATGTTGTACTTGTTGGGGAACATGAACTTGACCAGCCCCAAAGCGTTGCTCTGCCCCGGAGGCTGGCGCATCGCAAACGGGAAGCTGCGAGCCGTGAACTGGTTGAAGTCCACAGCATTGCGGTTCACCTGTCGCCCACGCCGATCGGTGATCTCTAGATGCCGTACGGCATTGGGGTTGGCTCGCAACTTCGGCAGGTATTCCTTGGTGATGATCGAGCGCGGCACATGCCAGCTGGGATTGATCACCATGTGTTCCATCACGTCCGAAAACTCGGGGCTTTGACGATCGCTGGTGTTTTTGCCGATCACCGCACGGGTTTCAAATGTCACCCGACCATCGTCGACGATTTTCGCGGAAAAGTCGGCCTGATTGACCAGTACATGCCGTGCACCCCTCTCGCGAGGGAGCCAGCGTTCACGTTCCATCGCAACCATCACCGCCTTGAGCCGATCAGAAGGTGAACGGTTGATTTCGGCAATCGTTCCCTGGCCGGCGACACCATCTGGTTCAAGTCCATGGGCGCGTTGGAAGGCTTGCACCGCGGCCACCATAGAGTCGTCATATTCCGGGCTGGCCGTGGGCTTGAGGAACCCCATCGCAACCAGACGATTACGCAGCTTTAGTACACTCGGCCCTGTATCGCCGCGTTCGTATTTTCCGGTTGGAACGGTCGGCCCCCATTCACCATGTTCGTTCAGTGACTGCAGCGCCATCTTCTGCTTGAGCAGCGCCCGGTACTGACTGGACTGCGGCGGAAGCTGCGCGAGATAAGAGCCGTCGGTGGAATTCATCATCGCCGCAAGATGTTCCGAGGCCGGCTTCCGTTCGACCGCACGCACGAGGCCGGCGTCGATCTGAGCCGGGCGCAGCAGCCCGGACTGAATATCCTGCGCATAGCGGACAAACGCCTCGCTCAGCGCCGCCTCAAGCGCTCCGAGATCGCGGTTTGACCGAGCGCTCTGCATCTTCGCCATCAGGCCATCAACGTCATATCGTTCGGCCGGAAGCCCATGCATCTGGGCATGGGACAATGCTTTGATAAGTGCCGATCGGCGTGCCGCGTGACCAGAGGTAGCACCGACCCAAATCGGCGCGAACTCCTGCTCTCGGTAAAAGGACGCGATTTCCGGGGTTGTCCCTGCGCTTTCCGCGACAGCCATCCGAAACGCGAAACTCTCAGCCTGGGTCGGAGCCGCCTGAACGGATGTGGCCGACACGGCGATGCTTGCGGCAAACAGAAAAATCGTACAGGTCCGACGGACAGAATTCATGGGATAGCCTTGGTTTTCAATAACTTGGAACACTAGTTTTGGCGCCCGACAATTATGTTTCACGCCTCGGGGGATTGTCCACTCACATTTCCAACAGCACATCACACCGCTGGCCCCCTGATGCGCGTTTGCATCGTCTGGAAAAAAACGAAAGGGATTCAGGCCTGTCCGCCACATTTTTTGTCACTTGCGCAGATTTTCGCCGAAAATTCCCCGTAAGAAAGCACAAGACCAAAAGATCACTTGGCGCAAGAATCCCTCTGTGGCATAAAATCCGCATCTGGGATGGGAAAGAATTAAGAAAGCGCACGTAACATCGTGTGCAGGCAGGAACTGTACGGGACGAAACACGCTATGACCAAGAGCAGTACCTCGGGGATGACCCGGCGTGCCCTATTGGGCGCATTCGCGGCAACGGCAGTTGTTGCAGCACCAACCTACTCAAACGCAGCAGGCTTCCTTCGCGGGGGCGGAGACATCCGCAGGATCCGTATGTACTCGGGTCGTACGGGCGAGCGTTTGGATATGATCTACTGGGTCGATGGCAAATACGTCAAAGACGCGGTCAAGGAAATCAACCACTTCATGCGTGATTGGCGCACCGATCAGTCAAAGGACATGGATCTGCGCACGATCGACATCATGGCCGCGGCCCACAAGCTTCTGGATGTGAACGAGCCCTACATGCTGTTGTCGGGCTACCGCTCTCCGCAGACCAACGCCATGCTGCGCCGCCGGTCGCGCGGTGTCGCCAAGAACTCTCTCCATGTAAAAGGCCAGGCTGCGGATCTGCGGCTTGCCTCCCGCTCGGTCTCACAGATGGCCAAGGCAGCCATTTCGTGCCGTGCCGGCGGTGTCGGCCAATACTATGGATCAAATTTCGTGCACATGGACTGCGGCGACGTTCGCTCCTGGCGCGGCTAATACACTACCACTCACCAACCCCGCAAAAAGCCCCGGCGCATCACTGCCCGGGGCTTTTTGCTGCGAAGCGCCCATCTGGCAATAACGGACACAGGCACAGAAGCGCTACGCCTTGAAACTCTGGCAGAAAGTGGCGCACCTGAGAGGATTCGAACCTCTGGCCTCTGCCTTCGGAGGGCAGCGCTCTATCCAGCTGAGCTACAGGTGCGTTGGCCGTTAGCTAACCTTGTTCCGATCCGGGTGCAACTGGATTTTGCATGTCGGAACGCGGTTTAGCGACGAACAATCAGGCAAACAATTCGTGCGCCAGTTCCAGCGCATCGATCAGCGTGTCGACCTCATCGGTGGTGTTGTACAGACCAAAACTCGCGCGGCAGGTGGCCGTAACCCCGAGATAATCCATCAACGGTCCGGCGCAATGGTGCCCCGCCCGAACGGCGACGCCCTTCTTGTCGAGAATGGTGGATACATCGTGTGCGTGGCCCGCACCGTCCAGCGTAAAGCTGAAGATAGCGGCCTTGTCGGGCGTCGTCCCCTGAACCTGCAGCCAGTTCAGCCCGGTCAGGCGCTGCATTGCATAGTCGCGCAAGCCCGCCTCATGGGCCGCGATGTTGTCCATCCCCAAACTCATCATGTAGTCCAGCGCAACGCCCATGCCGATTGTCTGGACGATACCCGGAGTGCCGGCTTCGAATTTCATCGGCGGATCGTTGTAGATCACCCTGTCTTTCGACACTTCCTTGATCATATCGCCTCCTCCGATGAAGGGGCGCATCTCGGCCATGCGTTCCGATTTGATAAAGATCGCGCCGGATCCCGACGGGCCGTACAGCTTGTGTCCGGTAATAGCATAGAAATCACACCCGATATCCTGCAGATCCACCGGCATGTGAACCGCGCCCTGGCTTCCGTCGACCAGCACAGGCACGCCTTTGGCATGGGCGCCTTCGGTGATCGCCTTCACGTCAACCACGGTACCCAGAACGTTGGAACACTGGGTCACCGCCACCAGTTTGGTCTTGGGCCCGATGGCGTCGATCACGGCCTGCGGATCCAGCGCACCACTTGCATCCACGTCCACCCATTTCAGAACGACGCCCTGGCGTTCGCGTAGAAAATGCCAGGGTACGATGTTGGCATGATGCTCCATGACGCTCAGAACAATTTCGTCACCGGCGTGCATCCGCGGCATGGCCCACCCATAGGCGACAAGGTTGATCCCCTCGGTCGTCCCGGAATTCAGGACGATCTCATCCTCATTCGCGACATTCAAAAACCGGGCGACGGTCCCGCGCACGGATTCGTACTTTTCGGTCGCCAGGTTGGACAGGTAGTGCAATCCGCGATGCACGTTCGAATACTCGTGCGCATAGGCATTGGTGACTGCATCTATCACCACCTGAGGTTTCTGCGCCGAGGCCCCATTGTCGAGATACGTCAACGGTTTCCCGTTCACCTCACGCGAGAGGATCGGGAAATCGGCGCGGATTTTCTGGACGTCATACATGAACGAATTCCCTAAACAGGTCCACTTGGAGTCATCAACAGGACGAAAGGTATCGCCAGCAATCCCGAGATGAGGATGACCACGAAGGATTTGCCCAGCGAGTCGAAGTGATGCGCCTGATTGATGAAATGCAGGCTGATGTAGAGGCTGTACAGGCTCATCCCCAGTACGAGGATCAGGAACATCGTCGGCGCAACCATCACCATGACGAAGATGATCAATTGGCCCAGAATCTGCAGGAATTGCAGCCAGACCATCAGCAGCATCATGCCGTCCAGGCTACCGGTGCCGCCAAGCATCCTGCCGACAAAATGAAACGCGAAGATGCCCAAGAGAACGGCCCCGGCCGAAGTCGCCAACGACTGCACGACCGGTTCAAACGCCATATCCAGAGATGGATCAAGCGCCGGAAACACAAGGGTCGACAGTGATTGAGACAAAGCGTTCAGGACAACGACCAGTGCCAGCGCTGTCCAAAGCACATCCCGACCGGGTACTCCGGCCAACAGACGCCTTGCCGCCTCGGCCGGATTTGCCAATGTCAGAACGGCCAGATGTGCCAGAAATGCGGCGTTCATGCCGGCGCCCTTCGTGTTTGAGAAAACCCGGAAAACCAGAACCAGACGAATACCGCAACCCACAGGGCCCCGGTCAGCGTCTGGACAGGACCCGGACCGATGAAACCCGCCACCAGCCCGTTCAACAACACCAGCGGTGATGAGGCGAGGAGAGCCCAGAACAGCGCAAGCCGCGCCTGATAGGACGTGGTTGCACCGCCGAACATACGAGCAATCAGATAAGTTCCCCAGGCAAGGACGTAGAGCAGCAACGGCAGAATGAAGACCGACCCCAGCAGAGCCCCACCCATCAGCATGTTCAGGTCCAGCCCCTCAAGATGGGCCCGACGCGATAGCCCCGGCAACTGCGCGATAAAGCCAATCACACAGAACGCCATGACAAAGGCCAGCGCACGGTCTTCGCGCGGGCCCATGTCCAGCAGCCGACGCACCACCCGACCGGGCCCGCGATACGAGGCGACGATATCGGTGGTCACCGGCATCAGCTGTGCCGCGCCAACCAGCCTTCCAGCCGCGAGACGATGTCCTCGGCCAGCGCTTCGTCTTCGATCTCTTCCACGGCTTCTGCCAAAAAGGCCAGCGTCAGCATGTTGGTCGCGTCCTTGGCCGGAACCCCGCGCGAACGCAGATAGAACATCGCGGTCTCGTCGATCGCACCCGAGGTCGACCCGTGCGAACAGGCCACGTCATCGGCATAGATCTCAAGCTCGGGCTTGGCCAGAAACTGACTGTCGTCATCCAACAGCAAAGACTGGCTGATCTGGTAACCGTCGGTCTTCTGGGCGCCCTCCTTGACCAGGATCTTGCCCTGGAACACGCCGGTCGCGCCGTTGCGCAGAACCTTCTTGAACACCTGACGGCTTTCGCAGTTCACCGCGTCATGGGTGATGAACACCGTGTCGTCATGGTGGAAGTCGCCATCGCCCACACAAGCGCCGGCCACATGCGCCACCGCATCGTCGCCGGTCAGCTCGACCACCTGTTCATTGCGCGTCAGCACACCATTCACGGTCAGGGTAAAGGATTTATAAACGGATTCCTTGCCCAACCGGGTGAACATATGCGTCGCGGCGCGGCGCTGATGGTCCCTGCCCTGCGCCCGGACATGGTGCAGCGTGCCGCCATCGGCGATGTCGATCTCGATGCATTTGTTGAACCGCGAGGCCGCCGGACCATTCTCGAGAATTGTCACCTCGGCGCCACTTTCCACGCGGATCACGTGGTGCAGGATCGCGTCCGAGGTCTCGGAGTCGTGGCGATAGATCAGGCTGATCGGCTTGGACGGTTTGCCGGTCACATGGATCGCCACGCCGTCCTGCGCAAAGGCGGTGTTCAAGGCCGCGAGCGGGCGCTGAACCGGGGTCTGGCCCCTTTCTTCCAGCACGCCATACAGTTGCTTGGCCCAGTGGATGTCCTTGCAGCAGATATCCTCAAGCCGGTCGATGCTCACGCCTTCCAGCGTCAGATCATCGCTGTCCTCGGGGCTGAATACGCCATCGACGAAGACGATCTTCAAGCGGTCAAACCCGTCAAAGACCATCGGCTCGTCGGTGTGGAATACCTCGGCCACCGCAACCTCGGGCGAGATCAGCGTATCGGGTCGCGTGTATTTCCAATACTCGTCGCGCCGCCCGGGCAGACCCATAGCGCGCAGCCGGGCCAGGGCCGCCTCACGCGCTTCGCGGGTGCAGCCGGCTTCGGGCATGCGCAGCGTGGCCAGCCGCGCCTCGGTCGCGGATTGTTTCACATCGGGCAAGGCCATCAGTTCACCTCGGCAAGAATGTCGGCGTAACCGTTGTTTTCGACCTCCAGCGCAAGCTCAGGCCCGCCGGTCTTGACGATCCGGCCATCGGCCATGATGTGCACCACGTCGGGTTTGATGTGGTCCAGCAGGCGCTGATAGTGGGTGATCACCAGAAACCCGCGGCCTTCGTCGCGCAGCGCGTTCACGCCCTCGGCCACCAGCTTCATCGCATCCACGTCCAGGCCCGAGTCGGTCTCGTCCAGGATGCACATCTTGGGCTCGAGCATGGCCATCTGCAGGATTTCGTTGCGCTTCTTCTCACCGCCCGAGAAACCAACGTTCACGGGGCGTTTCAGCATGTCGGCGTCAATCTTTAGCGACTTGGCCTTTTCGCGCACCAGTTTAAGGAAATCCGCAGCCGAGAGTTCTTCCTCGCCGCGCGCCTTGCGCTGGGCGTTCACGGCAGTGCGCAGGAACGTCATGTTGCCCACGCCCGGGATCTCGACCGGGTATTGGAACGCGAGGAACACGCCGGCGGCGGCACGCTCTTCCGGCTCCATCTCCAACAGGTCGGCGCCATCCAGAGTCGCCGAACCCTCGGTGACCTCGTATCCGTCACGGCCCGACAGCACATAGCTGAGCGTCGATTTGCCCGAGCCGTTCGGCCCCATGATCGCGTGTACCTTGCCGGCCTCGACCGTCAGGTCCACGCCCTTGAGGATCTGCTTTTCCTCTTCCTCAAGTTTGACGTGCAGGTTATTGATTTCCAGCATGTTTTGTCCTTTTGCGTATCTTCGGGACGCGCCGGCCCCGGTCTGTTCCTATCCCAGCATCCTGCGCAGCAGCCGCGCCGCGATCCATCCCAGGACCGCCCCGCCGCCGATTGCCCAGACCGGGTTAATGAAATCGGTGTAGTTGACGTTGACATAGGCCACGCCCAGCAGGCCGCCCAGCACCGGCAGCGCATAAGACGCAGCGGTCAGGACATCATCCCTGCGGAAGCGCGGCGAGCGGGCCATCAGCCGACCGAGCCTTCCAGCGAGATCGCGACCAGCTGTTGGGCTTCCATGGCGAACTCCATCGGCAGCGCCTGCAGCACGTCCTTGCAGAAACCGTTGACCACCAGCGCCACGGCTTCTTCCTCGTCCATGCCGCGCTGGCGGCAATAGAACAGCTGATCGTCATCGACCTTCGAGGTGGTGGCCTCGTGCTCGACCCGGCTGCTGTTGTTCTTGACCTCGATATACGGAACGGTATGCGCCCCGCATTTGTCGCCGATCAGCAGGCTGTCGCACTGGGTATAGTTGCGGCTGTTCTTGGCCTTGGGGTGCATCGACACCAGCCCGCGATAGGTGTTCTGGGCCTTGCCCGCGCTGATGCCCTTGGACACGATGCGCGACTTGGTGTTCTTGCCCAAATGTATCATCTTGGTGCCGGTATCGGCCTGCTGCATGTTGTTAGTAATAGCGATCGAGTAAAACTCACCTTGGCTGTCATCACCCCGCAGGATGCAGGACGGGTATTTCCACGTTACGGCACTGCCGGTCTCGACCTGCGTCCACATCACCTTGGACCGGTCACCCCGACAATCGGCACGCTTGGTCACGAAGTTGTAGATGCCGCCCTTGCCGTTCTCGTCACCCGGGAACCAGTTCTGGACGGTCGAGTATTTCACCTCGGCGTCTTCTTCGACGATGATCTCGACCACTGCGGCGTGCAGCTGCGCGGTATCACGCTGCGGCGCGGTGCAGCCTTCCAGATAGGACACGTACGAGCCCTTGTCGGCGATGATCAGAGTGCGTTCGAACTGGCCGGTGTTTTCAGCGTTGATGCGGAAATAGGTGCTCAGCTCCATTGGGCAGCGTACGCCGGGCGGCACATAGACGAACGAGCCGTCCGAGAATACGGCCGAGTTCAGCGTGGCGTAGAAATTGTCCGACACCGGCACCACCGAGCCCAGGTATTTCTTGACCAGTTCAGGGTGTTCCTTGATCGCCTCGGAGATCGAGCAGAAGATGACGCCGGCCTTCTTCAGCTCGGCTTGGAAGGTCGTGCCAACCGAAACCGAGTCGAACACCGCATCCACCGCGACCTTGCGGCCCTCGGCCGGGGCATCCTCGGCACCTTCCACGCCGGCCAGAATCATCTGTTCTTTCAGCGGGATACCGAGCTTCTCGTAAGTGGCCAGCAGTTTCGGATCGACCTCGTCCAGCGACTTGGGCTTGGTCTCCATCGACTTGGGCCGGGCATAGTAATACTGGTCCTGAAAATCAATTTCAGGATAGTGGACCATGGCCCATTTTGGCTCTTCCATCTGGGTCCAACGCTCAAAGGCCTTCAGGCGCCATTCGGTCATCCACTCGGGCTCTTCGTTCTTTTCCGATATCAGCTTGACGATATCGGGGTTCACGCCCTTGGGCGCGTACTCCATCTCGATATCGGTATCCCACCCGTATTTGTAGGTTCCGACCTCGCGCACCGCGTCAACGGTTTCCTGATCGACACCTTCTTTTACCTGGGTCTGGTCCAAAGCGGCCATGTTCCACCCTCCGTCAGATCACGCGGCCCGCGCGCGATGCTTTTTCTCTTTTTCCAGCCACGTCTCGGCGAAACGCAGCACGTCTTCTTCACTCGTCTCGGGGCCCAGCGAAACGCGTACCGCGCTGGCCGCCGTGGCCTCGTCATATCCCATCGCGGTCAGTACCGCGCTTGCCCTCACCTTGCCGCTGGAGCAGGCCGAACCGGCGCTGATCGCAAAGCCCGACAGATCCATCTGCATCACCTGCGTTTCGCCCTTCCAGCCGGGCGTCGCAAAGCACAGGGTGTTGGGCAACCGATCCTGATCTTTCCCGACAAAAATAGTAGATTTAGAACCAGCCTCAAGGGCCTTTTCTAGAATATTTCTAAGTTCTGCAACCTTTTCCCAAACTCCGTTTGCTAGATCCCGCGCCGCTGCTTCAGCCGCAGCGCCGAACCCCGCTATTCCAATGACATTTTCCGTTCCCGACCGGCGCCCCATTTCCTGGCCACCGCCCTTAATCCGGGCCTCCAGATCGGTGCCGCGTTTCATCACCACGGCGCCCGCACCCTTTGGCCCGCCCAGCTTGTGCGCCGAGACCAACGCCATCTGCACGTCCAACCAGTTGAAGGCGATCGGCAATTTCCCGAACGCTTGCGTGGCATCGGTGACGGCCAGACCCTTGGGCAAGGCCTGAATGAGTCCGGTCTCAGAATTGGCGAGCTGCAACGTGGACCGAGCCGGATCGGCAACCGTAACAACGCCTTGGCTGGAAACCGGCAAATCCTCGACAGTCCAGGCCCTTACGGCATCATGTTCGATCGCCGCGCCATGCAGGTCGCGCCCTTCCAAGGCCAGCGCCGCGCCTTCGGTCGACCCGGATGTGAACACGATATCGGCCCCATCCGCCCCAAAGGCCGCGGCCATCTGCGCACGCGCCTTTTCGATGACAGCCTTGGCCGCTCGCCCCTCAGCATGGACCGAGGAGGGGTTCCCGCAGACCTCCATCGCCGCGATCATCGCGTCGCGCGCCTCGGGGCGCAGCCGGGTCGTGGCGTTGTGATCCAGGTAAACACGTCTCATGGACTCACCTTTTCATCCACGGCCACGCCCCTCGAGATTCCCAATCCACTCACCGGTCAATCATCCACGACCGAGAACAGCCCCGGCACCGCCGGACACGGCGCAAGGTCGTTCTGGATCACATCGGACAAGCGTGTCTGGTGCAGGAATACGTAGACATGCGCGCTGAGACTTTCCCACAGGCGGTTGGTCAGCGACTGCGCCCGGCTGCCCGAGGATCCCCCCGACGCCCCGGCCCCCTTGTGCATGGCATCAACTGTTTCATCCACGGCTGACAGAATCTCGACCACGCGGATCTCCGACGCCGGCCGCGCCAAACGATAGCCGCCGCCCGGCCCGCGCACGGATGCAACCAGATCGGCACGGCGCAGCTTGACGAACAGCTGCTCCAGATAGGGCAGCGAAATGTCCTGACGCTCGGAAATCTCTCCCAGGGTCACCAGCGTGTCGGCGGGTTGAAGCGCGATGTCCGCCAACGCCACCATCGCGTAACGGCCCTTGGTTGACAGCTTCATTCTTCGATCCTCGTGGCTTGAACCGCGTGAAAACATTGACGTCGCCGCGGTCAGTGCGTATCTCCGACTGACAGCGTGTTCACGCTGCGATACTCAATTAGAACCGTTCTAAGGTGCCTGACGATAACCGTCAAGTATATCCCGGCGCCCGCGAGAAAAAGACAGGACAACCGCACACATGCCCGAGGTGATTTTTCCCGGACCTGAAGGCCGACTGGAAGGCCGTTACCACCCCCAAAAGGAAAAAGACGCACCGATCGCCATCGTGCTGCACCCGCACCCCCAGTTCGGCGGGACCATGAACAACAAGGTCGTCTACAACCTGCACTACGCGTTCTACAACATGGGCTTTACGGTCCTGCGCTTCAATTTCCGGGGCGTCGGCCGTAGTCAGGGCGAGTATGACCAGGGCGTCGGAGAGCTTAGCGACGCGGCATCGGCGCTGGACTATCTGCAGTCGATGAACAACAACTCGAAACACTGCTGGGTCGCAGGCTTTTCGTTCGGAGCCTGGATCGGCATGCAGTTGCTGATGCGTCGCCCCGAGATCACCGGCTTCATCAGCGTGTCGCCGCCCGCGAACATGTATGATTTTTCGTTCCTTGCCCCCTGCCCCTCGTCCGGGCTGATCATCAACGGAACGGCTGACCGGGTGGCACCGCCGGCGGACACCACCGCACTGGTCGGAAAGCTGCACGAACAGAAGGGTATCACCATCACCCATACCGAGGTTGAAGGAGCCGACCACTTCTTCCAGGGTGAGCACATGGATACGCTGATGACCAACGTGACCGACTACGTCAAACGCCGCCTGACCGAGAACACGCGCTGATGTCCGACACCATCACCATTCTCGCGGCGAAACTGGCCGAGGATACGATGAAGGTCATGGACGAAACCGGCCAAGATCGGTTCTACG
This sequence comes from Ruegeria sp. CH5, assembly GCF_056537025.1. Taxonomy (NCBI): domain Bacteria; kingdom Pseudomonadati; phylum Pseudomonadota; class Alphaproteobacteria; order Rhodobacterales; family Roseobacteraceae; genus Ruegeria; species Ruegeria sp. CH5. Next base: position 553,092 of record NZ_JBQFQT010000001.1, read on the forward strand.
TCGAAGTAGGTGACGTGCTTGGCGCAGCCTCCCAATCGCTTGAGGAGGCCTTCCTCACCGAAATCCGCGTCCGGTTGGCCGAGCGCAAGGCGCGGCAATTCCTGATCAAGAGGCTGTCGGATCACCGATCCAAGGTGAAGGCGATCGAAAAGCAATAGGCGCACAAAAAAGGAGCCCGCGGGCTCCTTTTTCGTTTCATTCGTAGCGTTCAAACTGTTGTTGCGCTTGACCTATCAACCAATTTGGCTGCGTCAGTATCGACGGACCCCCCGTCAGCAAGCCACCCAATCGCCACGATTATTGCCGAAGCAAACACGACCGTTTTTGCAAATGTCGTCATGAAACACACTCGTTAAAAAAGTAATCGAAAACGTGGAGTAGTTTACACGCTTTCCGGCCTTGCCATAGTCGGGTTTACCTGACCCTAGGTGAACCAACGAAAGGGGCGGCTGCCTGAATTTCCTTGCGCCGTTTCTGAATTCTGTGCTCAACGTCCCAGCAGATGCATCAAGGGTTGAAGAACCATGCCCCACGCCTACCTGATCCTCCTTCTCGCCGTTATTGCCGAGACAATCGGAACGACCGCATTGCAGGCCAGCCAGCAATTTACCCGGTTCTGGCCCTCGGTGCTGGTGGTGGTGGGCTATGGCTTTGCCTTCTACCTGATGGCGCTGACGCTGAAGGTAATGCCCGTCGGCATCGTTTATGCGATCTGGTCCGGGCTTGGCATCGCTCTGATTGCGCTGATCGGCTTTGTGGTTTTCGGCCAACGGCTGGACTGGCCCGCGGTTCTGGGCCTTGCGATGATTCTGGGCGGCATTCTGGTCATCCACCTCTTTTCGCAAACTGCGGGCCACTGATCGCGCGTTAGGGCTGGTAACTTGTGCCGCGCCGCGTTATGCGCGCGGCAACTTCCCGTTCAAAGGCTGACCTCATGGACATGCGCAACATCGCAATCATCGCTCACGTGGACCACGGTAAAACGACCCTGGTGGACGAGCTTCTGAAACAATCCGGTGCATTCCGGGAAAACCAGGCCGTGGCCGAGCGTGCCATGGACAGCAACGATCTCGAACGTGAACGCGGCATCACCATTCTGGCCAAGGCCACCAGTGTCGAGTGGAAAGGCACGCGCATCAACATCGTTGACACCCCCGGCCACGCCGATTTCGGCGGCGAGGTCGAGCGTATCCTCAGCATGGTCGACGGTGTTGTGCTTCTGGTCGATGCCGCCGAAGGCCCGATGCCCCAGACGAAATTCGTGACATCGAAGGCGCTGGCACTGGGTCTGCGTCCAATCGTGGTGCTGAACAAGGTCGACAAGCCCGATGCCGAGCCCGACCGCGCGCTGGACGAATGCTTTGACCTGTTCGCCAACCTCGGCGCCGACGACGACCAGCTGGATTTCCCTGCCATGTACGCCTCGGGGCGGTCCGGCTGGGCCGATATGGAACTGGACGGCCCACGCAAGGACCTGTCCGCCCTGTTCGATCTAGTAGTCGACCACGTTCCCGCCCCCAAACAAGCTGAGCGCAAGGATGAACCCTTCCGCATGTTGGCGACCACTCTGGGCAGCGACCCGTTCATCGGTCGCATCCTGACCGGCCGCGTCGAAAGCGGCACGCTCAAAGCGGGTGACAGCCTCAAAGCGCTCAGCCGTGACGGCAAGCTGATCGAGAATTTCCGGGCCACCAAGATCCTGGCCTTCCGTGGTCTCAGCCAGCAACCGATCGACGTTGCCGAAGCGGGCGACATCGTAACCATCGCAGGCATGAGCAAGGCCACCGTTGCGGATTCTCTGGTGGCGCCCCAGGTGGATGAGGCCCTGCCCGCCCAGCCGATCGACCCGCCGACTATCACCGTCACCTTCGGTATCAACGACTCGCCGCTGGCGGGGCGTGACGGCAAGAAGGTCCAGTCGCGCGTCATTCGTGACCGCCTGATGAAAGAGGCCGAATCGAACGTGGCGATCCAGATCACGGACACCCCCGGTGGCGAAGCCTTCGAGGTTGCGGGCCGCGGTGAATTGCAGATGGGCGTTCTGATCGAGAACATGCGTCGCGAAGGGTTCGAGCTCAGCATCTCGCGCCCGCAGGTTCTGTTCCGCGAGGAAGACGGCCAACGCCTGGAGCCCATCGAGGAAGTCACCATCGACGTGGATGACGAATTCTCGGGCGCAGTCATCGAAAAGGTGACAGGCGCGCGCAAGGGCGAGTTGGTTGAGATGCGCCCCGCCGGTGTTGGCAAAACCCGCATCATTGCGCATGTCCCGTCGCGTGGCCTGATCGGCTATCACGGTGAATTCCTGACAGACACCCGCGGCACCGGCGTTCTGAACCGCGTGTTCCACGGCTGGGCACCGCACAAGGGCCCGATCCCCGGGCGGCGCGCCGGCGTTCTGATCTCGATGGAGAACGGCCAGGCCGTCGCATACGCGCTGTGGAACCTAGAAGAGCGTGGGCGGATGTTCGTCGGCCCCCAGACCGATGTGTATCAGGGCATGATTATCGGCGAACATTCGCGGGACAATGACCTTGAGGTGAACCCGCTGAAGGGCAAGAAGCTGACCAACGTGCGGGCCAGCGGCTCGGACGATGCCGTTCGCCTGACACCGCATGTCCAGTTCTCGCTGGAGGAGGCCATCGCCTACATCGACGACGATGAGCTGGTCGAAGTAACTCCGAACGCGATCCGACTGCGAAAGCGGTTCCTTGACCCGCACGAACGCAAGCGCATGGCCAAGTCAGCCTGACTTCGGTCCGTTCGATTTTGAACGGGTCGGAAACAATGGCGCGAATGTGACATTTTTGCGTCCATCTGAAACGGTGTTTTCTCAGGGAAGCCATGAATGGTTCATGGCTTCCCTTTTGTTTTACCTGCAATTTCGTCCATAAGATGAGTTAATTCCGCATCGCTATCGCGGTGTTGCCCTTGAAAATGCGACGTGATAGGGGTGTATTTGTGTTCAAAGTGTGTCATCGCCAGGTTGTTCGGTGATGAGTTTAACGAGTTTAAGGAGGCGCGATATGCGCATCAAATCCCGTCTACTGACAATAGTATTTGCTTCAGCTTCATTGCCTCTGATGTCCGGTGGACCTGTTGTCGCCGCGGACAAGTGTACGATCCAGACAGCCCGGCAGTCGGTTTCCACAGAAACCCTGTGTGCCTGTACGGTCGTGGATGCACGGATGCTGCGTTACATCCAGCGTCGTGCCGATTTCGAAGACATTCTTGCCCGCACTTTGCAGACCTGTCCTGCCTTTGCGGCCGTACTGACGGATTTCCCGACCGCGTCGATTGGTACGGTTGATCAAAGATCCGGCGACGGCCCTTCGGAACAGAGCGGGAGCTCAGGCGGTGGTAGCTCCAGCGGCGGTAGCTCCAGCGGTGGCAGCTCCAGTGGAGGCGGTTCCAGTGGTGGCAATCCTCCACCGGCGGCACCTCCGGGAGGTTCAGGCGGTAGCTCCAGTGGTGGCAGCTCCAGCGGTGGTAGCGCCAGCGGTGGTAGCTCAAGCGGCGGCAGCTCCAGTGGTGGGTCCGGCGACGGCGGTGGCAGCTCCAGCGGCGGCAGCTCCAGCGGCGGTTCTGGCGATGGTGGAAGCTCCAGCGGAGGCAGCTCCAGCGGCGGTTCTGGCGATGGTGGAAGCTCCAGCGGAGGCAGCTCCAGCGGCGGTTCTGGCGATGGTGGAAGCTCCAGCGGAGGCAGCTCCAGCGGCGGGTCCGGCGATGGCGGTGGCAGCTCAAGCGGCGGTAGCTCCAGCGGTGGGTCCGGCGATGGTGGTGGCAGCTCAAGCGGCGGTAGCTCCAGCGGCGGCTCCGGCGATGGCGGCTCGGGCGGTGGCGACGGCGGTGACGGCGGCGGCTCCGGCGATGGCGGCTCGGGCGGTGGCGACGGCGGTGACGGCGGCGGCTCGGGTGATGGCGGCTCGGGCGGTGGCGACGGCGGTGACGGCGGCGGCTCGGGTGATGGCGGCTCGGGCGGCGGCGACGGTGGCAGCTCAAGCGGCGGCAACGGTAACGGCGGCGGCAACGGTAACGGCGGCGGCAACGGTAACGGCGGCGGCAACGGTAACGGCGGCGGCGTTAACGGCAATAATGGCGGTGGAAATGGATCGGAAGGCGCAAGCCCTGGTCAGGGCAACAACGCCAACAACGACGAGGACTAACCGCCTTTGGTCGTGATGCCACGTTTGAGTGGCAGTCTGGCATACAAATGACAAAGGGCGATGAATTCATCGCCCTTTTTTGCTGGAGCCTTCAAGAAACTCAAATTCGCTGTTGCTTCTTAGCTTCGCCCGTAGATCCCAACCCAACGCTGGGGCTGTTTCGGGTCCTGCATCCGCAGGAACAAATAGCGTGTGGCCGACCAGGGTTTGATCCGATTGGTCAGGTTGTCCAGCACGAGATCACCTTGATTGGAGCGGTAAACCAGAACCGCGTGAGGGCCGCGGCGGGTGTCCAAAACGGTCGCCAGCAAAAGCTTGTTGGGATCAATTCCAGCCTTGATCAGGTCACGCTTTTTCAGCAGCGCAAAATCCTCGCAATCACCGCCGCGCGATGTTGGCAGGGCCCAACGCTCCCGCGTCTTGTACTGCACTTGGTCCGTGACCTCACGCGTTGTCGCATTGACCTGGGCATTGATTTGCTTGACCAGTCGCAATTCCTGATGGCTGGGCAGCGAAACCGACTTCTTGTTCGCACAAGCCCAAGCATACTGGCGGCACAAGGTCCGTGCGCCCGACGGCGGTGGCGAAGCCGAAAACCCCGAAATGAAAGCTGTCTCTGAAGCGCTGGCTTGTCCTGTCGCAAGAACGGCACCGCCGATCACTCCCAACACACCCAGAGCCAATGTGGCCTTGCTGGCCGCGCGACTTGCCACTGTGTTGAGCCTGTCCAAAACCCGTTTCATGCCTGTCCCTCGATCCCATACGTTCGACTGACTGCCGCTTCTGAGGACCATATTCTGCTTTTGGAAACTATCCGTTAACAGACTGGCTCTGGCAATCCTCGGTCAGGTTGTCGGCAAAAAACGGCGGAAATTCGTAACTCAATATGACCTTTTCCGCGCAAGAAAATGGCGAAGCCTGACACAATTAGAGGTAGAACGTCATAGTTTCGCCGCCACAAAAAAGCTCAACCCATTGAAAGTATGAGGGAAATTTTGTTGCGGGACGTGATCACCGGAACACTATCGGCCCAATTACAGGATCGGCGTCGCAACTTTGGCTGACGTTGCGTCACCCAAAGCGGGTTCCGGAGCCAATCCAAGACCGGATCCGGTTGATTCTCACTCGGTCGTTTCGACGACCAGCAATTCGCGCTCGCTTGCGCCCCGGGCGTGGCTCAGGGCTTCTTGGTATTCAGCCGAGTTGTAACAGGCGACGGCGGCTTCAACCGACGGGAACTTCGCCACGACATTGCGGGGCCGCTCTTTGCCTTCCAGTTGGACATAGCGTCCTGCACGGGCAATGAACGTGCCCCCATGTTTGGAAATGGCCGGGCCGGCAAGCTCGGCGTATTTGCCATAAGCTTCGGCATCAGTAACCGTGACATGTGCAATCCAGAGTGCTGGCATGTTATCCTCCCAAAACCTCTTCCGCGGCCTTGATGGCCGCCGCGGCGTTGGCGGCATCGCGACCACCGCCCTGCGCCATGTCGGGACGCCCGCCGCCGCCCTTGCCGCCCAGTTCCTGCACGGCGGCCTTGACCAGATCGACGGCCGATATCGACTGCGTCAGGTCGCTTGTGACACCGGCAGCAACTGCAGCCTTGCCGCCCGTGTCGGCGATCAGAAGAACGGCGCCCGATCCCAGCCGCGCTTTGTGCTCATCAATGAGGGCCGGCAGATCCTTGCCCGACACACCATTCAGAGCCTGTGCCAGGAACTTGACGCCGTTGATCTCTTTGGCTTCCGCGCCGCCGCCTTGACCGGCTCCACCGGCCATCGCCAGATCGCGGCGCAGTTGCGCCACTTCGTTCTGCAACGACTTGCGCTCGTCCAGCAGAGCTTTGATGCGATCGACGACATCATCCGGCTGCGCCTTCAACTCGGCAGCAATCTGGCCAAGCCGCCGATCCTGCTCGGTCAAGTACCGCAATGCAGAGTCCCCGGTCAGAGCCTCGATCCGCCGCACGCCCGCGCTGCTTGCACTGTCACCCAGAATGACAAAGGTCCCGATATCTCCTGTCTGGCGCACATGCGTACCGCCACACAGTTCGATCGACCAGGTTTGGCCGTCGTGGCCCTTGCCGGTCTGGGCCTTGCCCATCGAGACGACCCGGACTTCGTCGCCGTATTTCTCACCGAACAACGCCTGTGCCCCCAAGGCGCGGGCATCGTCCGGGGTCATGATACGGGTTTCGACCGTCGAGTTCTGACGAATGAACTCATTCACCTCGCGTTCCACGGTCTGCAACTCAGCCTGTGTCAGCGCTTTGGCGTGGCTGAAATCAAACCGCAGACGGTCGGCAGCATTCAACGATCCGCGCTGTGCAACATGATCGCCAAGCGTTTCTCGCAGCGCTTCGTGCAGTAGGTGGGTCGCCGAGTGGTTCGCTCGGATGGCCGAGCGCCGGGCGTGATCGACTTCGAGCTCGACGGCATCACCTTTGGCGATCGCACCGCTGTCCACGACGATCTTGTGTGCATAGACCTTGCCATCCGCGAACTTCCGGGTGTCTTCGACCGTCGCGCTCTGGGTGCGATCTTCAAGACGGCGGATGCTGCCGGAATCGCCAACTTGGCCACCCGCCTCGCCGTAAAAGGGTGTCTGATTTACGACCACCCAGCCGGATCCGCCCTGCTCGATACGGTCTACAAGGTCACCGTCGACCACCAGGGCCACAACCTGACCCTCAGCCACTTCTGTTTCGTAGCCCAGGAAATCGGTCGCACCGCTTGCGTCCAGTATGTCGAACCAGACTGCCTGATCTGCAGCCTCACCCGAACCAGCCCAGGCGGCGCGCGCCTTCGCCTTCTGCTCGGCCATGGCGGTGTCGAATCCGTCGGTATCAACCGTCCGACCTTTTTCGCGCAGGGCATCCTGGGTCAGGTCAAGCGGGAACCCATAGGTGTCATACAGCTTGAAGGCGGCATCCCCGGGCAGTGGCGCCCCGTCCGGCAGGCCCGCCACTTCGTCATCCAGCAGTTTGAGGCCGCGGTCCAGCGTCTGCTTGAACCGGGTTTCCTCCAACAACAACGTCTCTTCGATCAGAGCCTGAGCACGACCCAGCTCGGAATACTGCGCGCCCATCAATTGAACCAGTGTCGGAACAAGCTTGTGCATGACCGGATCCTTGGCGCCCAGAAGATGCGCATGGCGCATGGCCCGGCGCATGATCCGGCGCAGGACATATCCGCGACCATCATTCGAGGGCATGACCCCGTCAGCAATCAGGAAAGAGGTCGACCGCAAGTGGTCGGCAATTACCCGATGGTGCACATTCTGATCGCCATAGGGGCCCACATGCGTGACTTCGGCCGAGGCCTCGATCAGTGTCTTGAAAAGGTCGGTGTCATAGTTGTCATGGCTGCCCTGCAGCAACGCGCCGATCCGTTCCAGACCCATGCCGGTATCGATCGACTGCATGTCCAGTTCACGCATCGAGCCGTCTTCGAACTGCTCGTTCTGCATGAAAACGATATTCCAGATCTCGATGAACCGGTCACCGTCTTCCTCGGCCGATCCCGGAGGTCCGCCCCAGATGTGGTCGCCGTGATCATAGAAGATCTCGGTACAGGGGCCGCAGGGGCCGGTCGGGCCCATCTGCCAGAAATTGTCGCTGGTGGCGATGCGGATGATCCGGTCTTCGGGAACGCCGACTTTCTTCCATATCTCGAACGCCTCGTCATCGGTATGATAGACGGTCGTCAGCAGACGATTCTTGTCGATCCCGAACTCCTTGGTGATCAACTCCCAAGCGAACGGAATCGCTTCCGATTTGAAATAGTCTCCGAACGAGAAGTTGCCCAGCATCTCGAAGAACGTGTGGTGGCGGGCCGTGTAACCGACATTGTCCAGGTCGTTGTGCTTGCCGCCGGCGCGCACGCATTTCTGCGCCGTGGTGGCACGTGTGTAGTCGCGTGTCTCAAGGCCGGTGAACAGGTTCTTGAACTGCACCATGCCCGAGTTAACGAACATCAGCGTCGGGTCGTTGCGCGGCACAAGCGGGCTCGACGCGACCACTTCGTGCCCTTGTTTGGCAAAGTAGTTCAGAAAGGTTGAGCGGATATCGTTCAGCGTGGGCATTGGGCTCTCTCAGCGCGCATTCATGATCTATCGCGACGGTTTAGCCCCCTGCCCGCCGATAGTCCACAGGATTGCTGCAGTGCAAACGAAACAAGGTGAACCCGAGGGCTCACCTTGCCAGTGTTCTCTCTGATCTTCCGATCAGGCTTCGAGGATATCATCCTCATCCGCCGCAGGCGGCATGTCGAAATCAAGCCCGTGCGCGGCACGGATCTTATCCTCGATTTCCAGCGCAACCCGACTGTTGTCCCGCAGGTATTGCTTGGCGTTTTCACGCCCCTGCCCGATCCGCTCATCCCCATAGCTGAACCACGAGCCGGACTTTTCGACCACTCCGGCTTTGACGCCAAGATCCAGCAGTTCGCCCATCTTGCTGATGCCCTCACCATACATGATGTCGAATTCCACCTGCTTGAACGGCGGGGCCACTTTGTTCTTGACCACCTTCACGCGGGTCTGGTTGCCGACCACCTCATCGCGGTCTTTGATCGCGCCGATCCGGCGGATGTCCAGACGGACCGAGCTGTAGAATTTCAGGGCGTTGCCCCCGGTCGTAGTTTCCGGGCTTCCAAACATGACGCCGATCTTCATGCGGATCTGGTTGATGAAAATCACCATGCAGTTGCTGCGGGCGATCGACCCTGTCAGTTTGCGCATCGCCTGGCTCATCAGCCGGGCCTGCACACCCACGTTGCTGTCGCCCATGTCGCCTTCCAGCTCGGATTTCGGCGTCAGCGCCGCCACCGAGTCCACCACGACCATGTTGACCGCCCCGGAACGCACCAGCGTATCGGTGATTTCCAGCGCCTGCTCACCCGTGTCGGGCTGCGAGATCAGCAGTTCATCCAGATCCACCCCCAGCTTGCGGGCGTATTGCGGGTCCAGCGCATGTTCCGCATCGACGAATGCACAGACGCCGCCGCGTTTCTGCTGCTCTGCGATACAATGCAGGGTCAGGGTCGTCTTGCCCGAGCTTTCCGGGCCGTAGATTTCGACAATCCGACCCATCGGAAGTCCGCCGATGCCAAGAGCGATATCCAGCCCAAGTGACCCGGTCGAACTGGCTTCGATCTCCTGCCGGGCACCATCGCCCAGTTTCATGATCGAGCCCTTGCCGAACTGCCGCTCGATCTGCGCCAACGCGCTGTCCAGCGCCTTTTGCTTGTCGGGGTTTTTCTTGTCGTTCATTGTCAGAAGATCCGCCATTGTCCTGTCGCCTTCCCTTTTGTCACACCCATCACCGGGCGGCAATCGCTGCTTTGTTCGCCTCTTGTTCCTTATGAGATCAAAAAGAGAACATTTCAACAAAAACTTTCATTCCTTACCATTCGATGAAGAGGTTAAAAAGTCGTTTACTCAGACCTAGAAACTTCTCAATCATGCCCAAGGCTCTGTCTTTTCAATGAAACTTTGCTTGCGCAGGCTGGCGATTTTGTGCGGAAGCAATTGACCTTGGCTGCCGGGGCGGACAATCATGTGGCACGACAGCCTTCGGCGCAGGAAAGACATGAAATGCTGATCTTCTTCAAGGAACGCCTTGCGCTTTTGTCCCTGCCCAAAACCGGAAGCACCGCCTATCAGGTCGCGTTGCGGGACCGGGCGGATATCGTGGTGTCGGGTCCACCGGATCTAAAACATGCGCCGGTGCGTCGCTATGACCGTTTCTTCCAGAACATTTTCCGCAAGATGTACGACACTGAAATGGAAATCATGGCCATCGTGCGCGAACCCGTCGATTGGCTGGGCAGCTGGTACCAGTACAGGACGCGCACCGAATTGACGGGCCACCCGCATTCGACCGACGGCATGTCTTTCGACAAGTTTGTCCAAGCCTATATGCAATCGCCCCGTCCCGCGTTCGCCGATGTCGGCAGCCAAACTGAATTCTTCCGGACCCGCAGCAATGGCGCCGGTGCTTCGCATATCTTTCGCTACGAACACCAGGACGAGATTCTGGACTTCCTTCAAGATCGACTGAACGCCCGGATCGATCTGACCCGCGAAAATGTATCGCCCAAGCGGGAACTGATACTGTCTGACCAGACCTTGGATACATTCCGCAAGGCTCATGCCGCCGAGTTTCGTCTGCATCAGCAGGCGCGTTAGTTGAGGTACTGAAACACCGCCTCGGTCAATTGTGTCAGTGAAAAAGGCTTGGGCAGGAAGGTCGAATGTCTGATCTCCGGCCCAGCATCGCCAAACGCGCCTTCGGTATAGCCCGACATGAAGACCACCCGCACATCGGGCCGGCTTTCAAGCGCCTTGGCAACCCAGGTTGGACCATCCATTCCGGGCATGACCACGTCCGTGACGAAGACGTCGACGTGCAGGTTCTGATCCTCGAGAATGCGCAACGCGTCCTCGGCCGAGCCTGCCTCAAAGACGGTATAGCCCTTGAGGCGCAAGGCACGAGTGGCAAAGGCACGTACCGGTGCTTCGTCCTCGACCAGCAAAACAACACCTTCGCCTTGATGCGCATTCGGTTCCGGTTGGACCTGCGGTTCGATCGCCAACTCGGGGTCCCGAGCCGAGCAGACCGGCAGCATGACGTTGAACTCGGTCCCACGCCCTTCGGTGCTGTCCACAAAGATGAAGCCGCCGGTTTGCTTGACGATGCCATAGACCGTCGACAAACCCAGCCCGGTCCCCTCGCCTGTCCGCTTGGTCGTGTAGAAGGGTTCGAAGATCTTCTGCAGCTTGTCTGACGGAATACCGACGCCACTGTCGATGACCTTGACCGAAACATATTCACCCACCGGAACGGTCGCCCTGTCCCGCATCAGCGGCTCGGTCAAAGAAAACACCTCGGTTTCGATACGGATTTCTCCGCCGTCGGGCATGGCATCGCGCGCGTTCACAACCAGATTCATGACGACCTGTTCCAACTGCCTCTTGTCTGCGCGAACGGGCTTGAGAACCGGATCATGACTGAGGATCAGCTTGACCTTCTCGCCTACAAGGCGGTTCAACAAGTGGATCAGGTCGGAAATGGTATCGCGCAGATCCAGCACTTCGGGCCGCAGGGTTTGTTTACGGGAAAAGGCCAGCAACTGGCTGACCAACGCAGCGGCCCGGTTGGCATTCTGATTAATCTGGACGAGATCACCGTAGTTCGGATCACTTTGATCATGGCGCAGCAGCAGCAGGTCGCAATGTCCGGAAATGGCGGTCAGCAGATTGTTGAAATCATGCGCAACACCGCCCGCCAGCTGCCCGACCGCCTGCATCTTTTGCCCTTGGACGAACTGAGCCTCCAGTGTCTTGAGTTCGGTCGCGTCGTTCAACACGGCAACCAGGCGCACCTCACCGTTCTTAACGATGCGGGTCAAGGTCAGTTGAACGAAGACCTCTCGGTCCTTTCCACCCAGTCGCAGGAATTCCGAACGTGGTGGTCCATCGCACGCGGCGACCTGAAGCAGCCAGTCTCGCAAGGGGTGTCCCAATCCGCTCAGGATCGTGTCGATATTGGTCTGACCCAACTCAACATCACCGATCAGCTTGCGCGCCAATCGATTGGCATCCAGAATCTCTCCGCCCGGAGCAAGGTGCATCATGGGTACCGGGACGTCGGCGAAAGTCGTGGTCCACTGATCTGCAGGCGCGTCGTCAAGCACGACCAGCCCGATATCCCGGCCCGCACTGGTTTTTTGAACCTCGCACACGAATACCCGCCGCGAACCTTCTTGAGCAGGCAGGCGTAGAACCGTTTCACCGGATATGACCTCCGGCGTCAGAGCCTCGGCCGCGCCCACCTCGCTGCCTTGGAGCATCGCCTCGGCCGCGGCATTCATGTTCAGGACCACGTCATTTCGCCCGAGCGTCACGATTGGAAGCGAAGCATACGCCCAGGGTTGCCGACCCGAGGCCTTGATCCGCCACAGGTACAGATCATCGCCGAGGTCGATCGCCAGAACTGGAATTGTCGTGCCCTTTGTCACGATGTCTTCTGCCGCGCGCCCTTCGACCTGCGCCAATGACTGCATCCGAACCAGTATTGCCGCAGGATTGGCGAAAACGGACCGCAGACACATGTCCAGCCTTGCGCCTGTTGAGGCGTTGAACCTGTCCCGCGCTGCGGAATTCACGATCAGCACCCGCCCGTTGGCATCCGTGATGAAACCCGGGGCGGGCTCTTTTTCCAGAAACGACGCGAGTATGGTTTGCGCCTGTTTGTCAACGCGGTACGAGAACCATCCGCGCAACAGAACAAACGCGCCAACGGCCAGAAAAGACCCTCCGACCGCCAGCAGGCCCGAAACCAACTGGGGTGAAATCGGAAAGAGCTGGGCGAGAATGACCAACAAGAGCGCGACACCGACCAAAGAGATGGCCCTCGACCAACTCGGAAAATGTCGCCCGGTCAAGCTTGGCGTAAATTGAGCGACTTCGGTCATCAACAACTCGATTCAAAATCAATCCACGGCATATCGTGGCACAAAGGGTTAATATCCGCTTAAGGAATCCGGCGAATATTCTCCTTTAAGTTGTTTTCAGCGTATCAGCGTCGCGTCAAGTGGGCGGAATAGAAGCCGTCGGTGCCGTGTACAACCTGCCACAATCGGCTGAACGTGCATTGCCATTCCGGATGCGACGACAGGAACGTGTTTATGACGCCTCTGTTTTCGACATCCAGCATCGAACAGGTGGCGTAGGCCAATACACTACCATCACCGACGAGTGGTGCGGCCGCGTCCAGAATGGACAATTGCGTCTTAGGCAACTGGGCCAGTTGCTCGGGCGTCAATGCCCATTTGCCCGCAGGTGCGCGCCGCCACGAGCCGCTCCCGGAACAGGGAGCGTCAGTCAGCACCACGTCAAACGGGCCGTGTTTTACCAAGTCATCTGTCGACAGGATGGTAATGCGCGCTCCCGCCCGTTGCGCTCGATCAGGAAGGTCACGCATGCGCCCGGGGTTGGCGTCATGGGCGAAGACTTCGACACCGCCGGTGGCGGCCATGGCCAGAGCCTTGCCGCCACCCCCGGCACAATAGTCCAGAACCCTCATGCCAGGCCTGAGGTTCAATGCAGCAACGACAGCTTGGCTCGCTGCATCTTGCAACTCGACCAAGCCGTCACGATAGCTTTGGGATTGCGAAATCTTCCGGGCACCTTCGACAACTTCAAGCGCTGTCTCGCAGGCCGGGTGCGGCGCAGTGGAAATCCCTTCCCGCGTCAGCGCGTCCACCGCCTCTTGCAAGCTCGTGCGGGCCAAATTGACCCGCAGGTGAACCGGAGCGCGCGATTGCAGCGCGGCGGCGGCCTCTCTGGCACTTTCACCAAGCGACCGCTCGAACACCGGCCAAAGCCACTCGGGTATGTCAAACTGTTCGGCTTCCGTTTCGAATGGACGTCCGACCTCGTCCGCCGTGACGGGGTCTGGGGCGTGACCAACTCCGTTGAACAGATCGACCGGGTCCTGGCCCCGGGACCGCAGAGCGCCCAACATCAGGCCTCGCCCGGTCCTTGCACCGCCGATCGCAGCGAAAGACCGAAGATGCCGAAGCGCGTCAAAGACATGGTCGCGGATCGCCGCCCTGTCCTTCGATCCCGCAAAACGGCTGCGCCGCGCCCAACCCGTCAACGCTTTCTCGGCGGGAGTTCCGCCCAGAAAATCGTCTAGGATTTCGATAGCGGCCTGAACGCGCGCGCCTGGGGTCATGTCGAGGTCCTGAGTCCGACGGAAACCGTCACATCACGCGGTAGTTGGGGCTTTCGCGTGTGATCTGCACGTCATGCACGTGGCTTTCCTTCAGACCCGCTCCGGTGATCTTCACGAACTGACAATTGCGGCGCATTTCATCAACAGTCGCGCAGCCGGTATAGCCCATGGCCGCACGCAGACCGCCGACCAGTTGATGAACGACGGCGCTGGCCGAGCCCTTGTAGGGCACCTGTCCCTCGATCCCCTCGGGCACCAACTTGTCATTTGCGGCGTCTTTCTGGAAATAACGATCGGCCGAGCCGCGCGCCATCGCGCCCAGGCTGCCCATGCCGCGATAGGATTTGAAAGAGCGGCCCTGATACAGGATCACCTCGCCCGGGCTTTCGTCGGTGCCGGCGATCATCGAGCCAACCATGGCGCAGGACGCGCCCGCCGCGATGGCCTTGGCGAAATCGCCCGAGAACTTGATACCACCATCGGCGATGACCGGCACGTCGCCAGCCGCAGCCGAGCAATCCATGATTGCCGTCAACTGGGGCACGCCGACACCGGCCACCATGCGCGTGGTGCAGATCGAGCCCGGCCCGATCCCGACCTTGACCGCATCGGCGCCAGCGTCGATCAGGGCCTTGGTTGCGTCGCCCGTTGCGACGTTGCCCGCGATGATCTGCACTTCGTTCGACAGGGCCTTGATCCGCTTCACCGCGTCCAGCACCCCTTGGGAATGGCCGTGCGCCGTGTCGACCACGATGATGTCGACGCCAGAGTCGACCAATTGCTCGGATCGTTCAAAGCCGGCATCGCCAACCGACGTGGCCGCCGCAACCCGCAGCCGACCCAGATGGTCTTTGCAGGCCGTGGGGTTCAGCACCGCTTGTTCCGTATCCTTCAAGGTCAGCAGACCGGTCAGTTTGCCCGATCCGTCGACGACCAGCAGCTTTTCAATCCGGCGAGCCTTCATCAGGCTCTTTGCCTCTTCCAGGTCGGCCGGCTCCTGCAGCATCGCCAGATTATCAGTGGTCATCATCGCGCGGATCGGCTGGTCGTCCGACGTGGCAAAACGCATGTCGCGGTTGGTCACAATACCCACGACGCGGCCGTCGTCATCCACCACCGGGAAGCCGGTGAAGTTGTAGCGCTCGACCAAGGCCTTGGCATCGGCCAGCGTTTGATCGGCGCGCAGGGTGACTGGGTTGTAGACGATGCCGGATTCGAAGCGTTTGACCCGGCGCACCTCACGCGATTGCTCCTCGACGGTCAGGTTCTTGTGGATCACCCCAATGCCCCCGGCCTGGGCCATTGCGATGGCCATCCGCGCCTCGGTCACCGTGTCCATGGCCGAGCTGAGCAGCGGTATGTTCATGGTGATCGCGCGCGTCACGCGCGTCGACGTGTCCGCCGTTGCCGGCAGCACCGACGAGGCCGCCGGAACCAAAAGAACGTCATCAAAGGTGAGTGCCTCACGAATCTGCATCTGCTAACCCCATGCAAAACCCCGTTTGGCGGTGACCCTATTGCATGGTTTCGACCAAAGGAAAAGCCCCTGCCCCAACTTGTTCGCCCACAAACCGCCGCGATGGCGCGGAAAACGACGCAAGCCGCGCAAAACCTGCCGCGGATTGGCCTTTCCCTTTGCCGCGAAACCCATATCTTGCCGCCATACGCGCGAACACCAAAAAGGCATCCGTCATGACCACCGATCCCCTTGTCGTCTTTACCCCTTCGGGCAAACGCGGACATTTCCCCGTTGGCACTCCGATCCTGACGGCGGCCCGGCAACTGGGGGTCGATCTGGATTCGGTCTGCGGTGGGCGCGGGATCTGCTCGAAATGCCAGATCACGCCCAGCTATGGCGAGTTTCCCAAACACGGCGTCACGGTCCGCGAAGACGCGCTGAGCGAATGGAACGCGGTTGAGCAGCGCTATGACGACAAACGCGGTCTGAAACCGGGCCGGCGTCTGGGCTGCCAGGCCACCGTTCAGGGCGACGTGGTGATCGACGTCCCGCCTGAAAGCCAGGTGCACCGCCAGGTGGTGCGCAAGGCCGCCGCCGCGCGCGCCATCACCATGGACCCGGCCACGCGCCTGTATTTCGTCGTGGTCGAAGAACCCGACATGCACTCGCCCACCGGCGATCTGGAACGGCTGGAGCGTGCCCTGCGCGAGCAGTGGCAGATCGACGCCGTCACCGCCGACCTGTCGCTTCTGTCCAAACTGCAGCCGACCCTGCGCAAGGGTAAATGGGAGGTCACGGTCGCCCTGCACAAGGGCCACAAGGACAAAGTGGCGCGCATCGTCGAAATCTGGCCCGGACTGCACGAAAACGGGCTGTACGGGCTGGCCATCGATTTGGGCTCGACCACCATCGCCGCGCATCTGACCGATCTGGACACCGGTGAGGTCAAGGCCTCGTCGGGACTGATGAACCCGCAGATCCGGTTCGGCGAAGACCTCATGAGCCGTGTGTCGTACGCGATGATGAACCCCGGCGGTGATCAGGAGATGACCCGGGCCGTGCGTGAGGCGATCAACGATCTGGTCACCTCGATCGCCGACGAGGCCGGGATCGACCCGGCCCTGATCGTGGAAACCGTTTTCGTGTGCAACCCGGTCATGCACCACCTGTTGTTGGGCCTGGATCCAGTTGAACTGGGCCAGGCGCCGTTTGCGCTGGCCACGTCGGAAAGCGTCTCGCTGCCCGCGCGCGAGATGGATCTGACCACGATGAACCCCCGTGCGCAGGTCTACATCCTGCCCTGCATCGCGGGCCATGTGGGAGCCGACTGCGCCGCCGTGGCGCTGAGCGAAGAGCCAGGCAAGTCGCAGGATCTGGTTTTGATCGTGGACGTCGGAACCAACGCCGAGATCCTGCTGGGCAACACGACCCGCGTGCTGGCCTGTTCCTCGCCCACCGGGCCGGCCTTCGAAGGTGCGCAGATCAGCTCGGGCCAGCGTGCCGCGCCCGGCGCGATCGAGCGCATTCAGATCGACCCGGTGACCAAGGAACCCCGGTTCCGGGTGATCGGCTCGGACAAGTGGTCGGACGAAGAGGGTTTCGACGCCGACATCGCCACCACCGGCATCACCGGCATCTGCGGGTCGGGCATCATCGAGGCGGTGGCCGAACTGCGCATGGCCGGCCTGCTGGACGAGAGCGGCCTGATCGGGTCGGCCGAACAGACCGGCACCAGCCGCTGCATCCCCGAGGGCCGCACCCATTCCTACCTGATCCATGACGCCAGCGCCGAAGGTGGCCCGCGTATCACCGTGACTCAGGGCGACATTCGAGCGATCCAGCTGGCGAAATCCGCGCTCTATGCCGGGGCGCGGCTGCTGATGGACGAGATGGGCGTGGACCGTGTGGATCGCGTAGTGCTGGCCGGGGCGTTCGGCGCCCATATCTCGACCAAACACGCGATGGTTCTGGGCATGATCCCCGACGCGCCGCTGGACAAGGTCCAAAGCGCGGGCAACGCCGCCGGCACCGGCGCACGCATCGCGTTGTGCAACATCGCTGCCCGGGCCGAGATCGAACGCGTGGTGCGCGAGATCACCAAGGTCGAAACCGCGATCGAGCCGAAATTTCAGGAGCATTTCGTGGCCGCCAACGCGATCCCGCACAAGACCGACCCGTTCCCGGAACTGGCCAAGATCGTCACCCTGCCCACCCCGTCTTTTAACACCGGAGGCGACACGGAAAAAACTGGCCGTCGTCGCCGCAGAAAGGCATAGTCCGAAAAACTGCGGAGGACCCCCATGCAAACAGCAAACGAAGATCAGGCTGAATACTGGGGCAACTCCGAATCCGGCACCAAGTGGCTGACTTTTGAGGACAAACTGGACCACATGCTGGCCCCGGTTCTGGACCTCGTTCTGGATCAGGCCGAACTGGAACCCGGAATGCGCGTGCTGGACATCGGCTGCGGGACTGGCGCCAGCACCATCGCGGCCGCCCAGCGTGTCGGACCGCAGGGCCATGTTCTTGGCGGCGACATTTCTGAGCCGTTCCTAAGCCGAGCGCAGGAAAGGGCCTTTTCCGCGGGTGTTGAAAACGTCGATTTCCAATGCGTCGACGCTCAGGTCGCCCGGTTCCCCGAGGGCGCGTTCGACGCTGCGATATCGCGGTTCGGTGTCATGTTCTTTCAGGATTCGGTTGCGGCGTTCGCCAACATCGCCAAGGCTCTGGCCCCCGGCGGACAAATGACTTTTGCCGCATGGGGACCTCTGGCTGACAATCCCTGGTTCAGGATTCCCCACATGGCCGCCACATCGCATCTGGGCCACCCACCAAAATATGGTCGGTACGCACCGGGACCACTGGCCTTTCATGACATCGACCATGTGACCGGCATGATGGCAACGGCGGGTTTGGATGACATCTTCGCCAACCCCGTAAGCCTCCGACTACCGGGGCTTGGATCGGTGGAGGCCACCGCTGAGCTTTGCACCCGGGTCGGGCCGGCTGCGCGCGTGATAGCGCATTTTAAAGGCGATGAGGCCGACGAACGAAAAATCCAGAGCGCCGTGGCCCAGGAGTTTTCGAGTTTTCAAACGGCAGATGGGTTTGGCATCCCGGCAGTCATCAACGTCTTTCAGGCCCGTAAGCCCTCCTGAAATACAAGAGCGTGTCGCCCTTGGCCAATCACACCCGCTGACTGTTATTGTTTCTGATCGTCAACTCTTTTCAGCCTTTTGAGCCTAATTGTCTGCGTTTTTGCCAATGTTTTTCTCACCATCCGGAAACTTAATAAGATTCTTGGTGATTTTTGCGTAAAAATCGTAAAATATGAATGTATTGGGCAGAGTAATTCAAATCTACAGAAGCCGCTGAACCGGCTCGCTTTAGTGAGTAAGACGTTTACCAGTTGGTGCTATATGGACAGGGGGATGGGCCGTGCAGGTGCGTGGCTACCGAACACGCAACACACACGCGCATTGATCAGTTTCATTCAATGGAGCCAGGGCGGAGTGGTTCTGGACGCTGCGTTGACCGAAGTTGTCAACGCGTTTGGAGCCGATTGTGGTACCCTCAGCCGTGTCTGGCTCAATAAAGGTGGCAGCCGAGTAGCTGCGCGCGCAGATACCCGTGACCAGACAATAAGTCGGCCGCTTTTCCTTTCCTTCACGAACGACGTGATTGGTCCGTTTGCGAGCAAGCCAAAGAAAGGCGTCGTCTTCAGTCTCAAGGATCACGGGAAACCCGTAAACGAGTTTTCTGCCGTTGTTCTGGACTGGATCTCGCACCGCAAGCTGCACGATATCCTGTTCGTCTGTCTCGACAACCAAGGCTGCGAAATCGATTTTCTGGAGCTGCATTTCGCCAAAGGCCTCGAACCCGGCTGGCGCGAAGCGATAGAGACAATCGCACCCGAAATCTCCGAGATCTACCGCAACAGACGCGCCGGTCTGATTACCGAAGCACTGTCCCGCCAATCCGTAACAACCATCCAAAGGGCGGTGAATGACGCGCCGCTGATGAGCCTCGAAAACCCAGCGGGCCTGACACGGGCCGAATGGCGGGTCTGCGTTCTAATTTCCCGGGGACTGTCGCAACAGTCCATTGGATCCGAGCTCGAGATTGGTCCCGCGACTGTGAGAACGCATCTCAAGCATATCTACGGCAAGACAGGAATGGAGAACTTCCACATGTTGGCCAGACGGCTGGTTTCGATCGAAGAACGCGAAGCCTTGCACGGCAGACACAATCAGGCACGCGCATGATGATTGATCTGCCTTGGCATAATTGGGCACCTCTGTGGTTGATGGTGCCGTTGTTTGTGGCGGTGGCGTGGACGGACCTAACCGAATACCGGATACCGAACCTGTACTGCCTGATAGGGGTTGCCTTGTTTCTGGTCGGGTCCCCTGCCCTCGGTTTGCATGAAGTTGGATTGCGATTGATCGCCGCCGGGCTTTGCTTTGGGATATGTTTTGCCCTTTTCGCCGCCGGTTGGCTTGGGGGCGGAGACGCCAAAATGCTACCGGTGGTTTTTCTGGCGATACCGACCCAAGCCCTTTCGACATACATGCTGCTGCTTTCTGCCGCGATGGCGTTTGGACTGACCAGCTTGACCCTGCTGCGCCTGTTCGTCCGACAACCGACAGGAAAGCTTGCAGCAACGCTCAGCGGACGCGAGTTTCCTCTTGGGATTGCCATAGGCCTTTCGGGCCTGATCCTGGCCGGCTGGTCGATGCTGCTTTACAGCGCCTGAAAGAGCGCGACCCAAGTCGGGGACGCACAGTTGACCTCGTGCGGACCCGGGAGCGCCGCACCTAAACAAGCAGCGTCATTTCACAAAGGTTTCGACGTATCGAATGATGATCGGTGCAAGGATCAGCCCCGCGATCGAGGGCAACATCAGGCTAGCCATAACCGCGGACATCTGCACCGGCAACTTGTTGGCTTTCTCCTGCGCGCGAAGCTCTCTCAGTTCGCGCATTTCTTCGGAATACGTAGTCAAGGCGGCCGACAACGGGACGCCGAACCGGGACGACTGGAGAACGACGCTCACGAACGAACTCATTTCGTCGATGCCCGTCCGGCGCGCCATTCTCATCAACGCGACTTCACGGTCGCGCCCGGCCTGAATCTCGCTCAGGGCAATTAGAATTTCCTCGGACATTTCGGGCGATACAGTCTGCATTTCCACTGCAACTTTGAGAAGCGCCTGGTCAAAGCCCATTCCCGCCTCGATCCCAATCTGGAGCAAGTCCAGCATGTTCGGGAACGCGTTTTCCATCCGACGTTTACGCTCCTTGATCCGGGCGCTCATCCAAAGTTGGGGGATGAAGAACCCGATGCCGCAGAGGATGCCAAGGTTCCGCAAGATCTGAAATGAGTTCAGACCAGACACATAATCGTTGATCGTGGCGCCGATACTGGACGCAGGCTGCCAAGACATGAGGACAAGAAAGACAAGCGGCAGAAACGTCGCCAAGCTCAAACGGATCAGATAGAAATTGGCGATTGCATTCCGGCCGCGAAACCCTGAGCGCGCAAGCACTTGGCCAACTTCGAACCTGACACTTGCATCGCTGGGGATAAGTGCGGCGCTCAGCCCGGTCGGTGTTTCGCCCTCCACCTTTTCCGGCACAAGACGTGCAAGGCTCTGGCCCCTTGTTCGTTTGGGCAGCATCCGTTCGGCTGCTGTAGACCGATCGCCGAGCGACGATGATATCCCAAAGAATGCAACGATCGCGCCGGCGGCAACAACGCCCAGGATCATAAGTTGGGAAAAAAGACCGGTGTCGAGTAGCGAGTTCACGATTTCCATTTCGACAACCCTCCCTCAGATCCGGAAATTGACAAGCTTGAACAAAACGATGGCGTTCAGAACGATGGCCGCTGAAATGACGCTCATGACGGGCCAGAAAATCGGGTATTGCACCACGCTTCCGTAATAGTCCGGCGTCATGACCGTCATCACGAGGGCAATCCCGACAGGAATGAACGACAGGATATAGGCGGTCATCCGACCCTCGGCAGAAATGGCCTTGATCTTGCGCCGCAAGGACATGCGGGCACGGATGACGCGCGCCAATGTCCGCAGAATGCCGGCCAGATCGCCGCCAGTACCGTGCTGCATCGTCAGCGCGACCGAGAGGTACTGGATATCCTCTTCATCTACTCGGTCTGCCATGTTGCGAATGGCGGTCGTCAACTCTTCCCCATAAGCGACTTGATCGACGACCAGACCGAATTCCGTTCCGATCGGATCGGGCATTTCGTTTGCCACGCTCTGCAAGGTCGTGTTCAACGGATGTCCGACCTTCAACCCACGCGACATCAGGTCCAACGCATCCGGCAATTGCTTGATCAACGCGGCCTTGCGCCGTCTGAGGTTGGCGCCAAGGTAGACCAACGGGGCCAACAGGAAGCACACGGCGCTTACAGGTATGACCGTCAGTGGGTTGGCCACCATTGAGCCTCCGATCGCCGAAACCAGAAAAGCACCGCCACATCCCAACAGGAACATTTCCGGCACCATGTGCAGGCCCGATGCCGCAAGGGCACCCGGCAAGTCGCCGACCAGCGGAAACGACTTCATGAGAGGTTTGCTCTCCCGCGGTTTGAGCAATTCCAGAACGTCCTCGCCAGTCTTTCCCTGGTTCAGCATCTGGATGCGCCGGTTTATCGCCTCTTCCCGGTTTTCTCCGCGCTTCAAAAGCTGACGGACCCCTTCGAAGGCAATCAGGGCGCCGAGAAATATTAAGAGTGACAGAACAAACCGGACATCGTAACCGCCCACTTCCATCTCTGGTCCGATCAACGAGTCTATGCTGTGCGTCGAAAAGAAGGATCTGAGATCTTCCAACATGGCCGGGTCCCTCAGTTGAACTTGATCGATGAAAGGTCGACACCCGCCGCCGCCAGCGCATCGCTGGATTTCGGTCGGATACCGGTCGGCATGAAGCGCCCGAGGATGTTGCCGGCCTCGTCTTTGCCTTCACGTTTGAAGACGAAGATGTCCTGCATGGTCACGATATCGCCCTCCATGCCGGTGATCTCGGCAATCGAGGTGACACGGCGGGTACCATCAGACAGGCGGTTCAATTGCAGAACAAAGTGAATTGCCGAAGCGATGGTCGCGCGGATTGCTGCATGCGGCAGCTCCAGCCCGCCCATCTGCACCATCTGCTCGACCCGGGAAAGCGCATCGCGTGGGCTGTTGGCGTGTACCGTCGTCATCGACCCGTCATGGCCGGTATTCATTGCCTGCAACATGTCGAATGCTTCGGAGCCGCGCACCTCGCCGATGATGATCCGATCCGGACGCATCCGCAGTGCGTTTCGCACAAGGTCTCGTTGGACAACGGCGCCAGTACCGTCGAGGCCAGCAGGCCGTGTTTCCATGCGCAAGACATGTTCCTGCTGAAGCTGAAGTTCTGCCGCGTCTTCAATCGTGACGATCCGCTCCCGAGGGCTGATATACGACGACAATGCATTCAGCATCGTGGTCTTGCCCGATCCGGTTCCGCCCGAGATCAGCACGTTCATCTTGGCTTCAACCAATCCCCGCAGCAGCTTGGCCGCGCTTTCGTTCAAGGCCTCATTCTTGATCAGGCGTTCCATCGTCAGCGGAACCCGCGAGAATTTTCGAATGGACAGCGCCGGCCCGTCCAGTGCGCAGGGCCGAATGATCGCGTTGACGCGGCTGCCATCTTCCAACCGCGCATCCACCCACGGTTGCCGTTCATCAATACGGCGACCAATCCGGCTGACGATCTTGTCGATGATCCGCAGCAGATGACGTTCGTCCCGGAAGCGTGCCGATGTCTTTTCGAGGATGCCGGAGCGCTCGACAAAAATCTGCGTGTGGCCGTTCACGAGGATATCGTTGATCGTGGGGTCGGCCAACAACGGTTCCAGCGGACCCAGTCCAAGCACTTCGTGCATCAGCTCTTCGACAAGCTGCTTGACCTCCTCGCTGCGCATCGCACGGCCTTCGGCACGCAGCAGTTCGGTAACATGTCGCCCAATTTCGCCCCGCAGCGTTTCTTCCTCGACCTTTTCGATAACGGCGAGGTTCAGCTTGTCCAGCAAGGAGTTATGCAGTCGCGCCTTCAGATCTATCCGATCGTTCTGGATGTCATGCATCAATACGAGGTCATCGCCGGAGCCATGAACCGGCTTGCCGATCTGAGCAAACTGCTTGGTGTCCAACGGCACAACTTTCGAAGCGTCCGGTTTTTCCTGGCCTGGTCGGTCGAATTCTCGAAACATCTACTTAACCTTCTGCAAATATTTAACTATTCCGAAACACTCTGCCTCAGTGCTGGCCGACCCGAGGCGGCAAAGACAGGCATGTCTCGTGTGCCAGCTTTCGGATTGCGCGTGTCATCGGTGCGCGGGATGAAACATCTTCCAACGGCACGCCCCGATCGACCGACTCGCGTACTGTGCGCTCGTCGCGAGGCACCCAAAATGCAAAGTCCTTTTCAAGGAGTTTTGCCGCCGCTCTGTGGTGCGCCGCCGGAATGATGGGTTTCTTTTCAAGGTTGGCGACCAGTTGAATTTCCAGTGCTGGATTTTCCGCTTGGTAGAAATCCATCAGCTTGCGGGCCGAGCGAACGGACGGAACGGCAACGTCCGTCACCAAATATAGACGGTCCGCTTGCGTCAGGACGGGCGTAATCCATTCCACCAGCGCCCGCGGCAAATCTACCACGACGTAGTCATGGGTACGTTTGAGGGAATCCAGAATGGCCGAAATCTGCTCTTCCTTGATTGCAGTCAACGGACCATAGCGCGACGGAGCCGCCAGGATATCGACCCCGCAGGGCGACTTGACCATCGCCTGTTCCAAAAAGGCACTATCGGGAATGCTGCCTTCCATGGCCATGCGCCACATCGCGTCGCTTTCGGCGACATCCATCAAGGCCGCAATCGAGCCGAACTGAAAGTCCAGATCCACCAGTGCAACCGAGTTCGACGCCGTCTTTTTCAGGAAGCCGGCCTTGGATTGAAGCTCGTTCGCCATATTGGCGGCAACCAAGGACGATCCGACGCCACCGCGAGATTTGCCAACCGCGATCAACTTGCCAAGTGTGGCTTGTCCACCCCAAACGGCGGGAAGCTGCGCCTGCCGCCGGGCACGGATCGCATCCACCTGCGGAATGATCTCCTCATGGATTGCATTGCGCGGCAGCACGTCATCAACTCCAAGCTTTTTGAGCTGTCGGGCCTTCTCAAGCGGCAGATCTTCAGACGCCAGGGCGATAATGATCGCATTGGGCATGCGCGCATCACAAATCTGCTGCGCGGTCTGCAGCAGCTCTGGCGAACTGTCATCCACATCGAACAGAACCACGTCATGACGCGCTGACAAGGCAACGGCCGACCCGTTGACCCGCGCGACAGTGTCCTTGCGGCCCGTAAAGCGGCAATTGCTCAGCCCCTCCAACGACGTTTCGATTGCCGCGAAAATCTCTTCGTCCGGTGAAATCAACAGCACTGAAATCTGCTTGGCACTCATGACTCTTCTCCTTACTCAACGGCACCGATGGCAAGATCCTCGGCCGGGACGGATGTGCTCATCGTTGGGATTGAAATGGTGTTGGGGCTGCTGGCGGATATAGCAGGGTTGCCAGCAGCAAGGGCGACCAGAGGCCCAATTGGCAGCGCGAAATCGTAGTCCAGGTTTACCAGTTCGGCTGTAACCACCGGCGTATAGGGTCCACCAAGAAAACCAAGACGAGGATCGTGCGAATAGTTGATTTGCACATTTGCCGCGGTGGCTCCGGGCGGCAGCAGCATTTCGATCTCGTCCCAGATCCGGCTGCCATAGGCGGTTGATGCGTCAAGCTGACACGGCGCCGGCAGGTTCGGAGTGGCGCAGATGCTGCCGCTGCGGCACAGCGCGCCGAACTTGGTTGTTGCGGGGGCGCCACCGGCCAGCGTGTGCGTGGCTGGCATCGCGCCACACAGTGGCGGCCCGACCGTGGCAAGCCGAGAGGCTTTTTGCATCGCTTTCTGCGCCATCGTCGTGGACCAGTAGAGCCGTCCGTACTCGAGAATTCCAAACACGAGCACCAGGAACAACGGAACGACCATGCCCAGCTCGACCAGGGCCGATCCGTTTTCACGTCGCCAGAAAGCGCGCAGCATATGCAGGTTACCCGTCATACCCCAAACACCCGGCTCTGATCCGAGATCTCGGTGTCGAGAGGCCCCAGCGCTGCCCCGAAAAGGCTGAAAACGTTTCCAAAAAGGTACTCGATCCGGATCTGAGCCGTGACCTCGACCACCGAAGTCGGATTGATCCGGTACACGCCAGCCCGCGAGATACAGCGCGGTGTGACGTCGATGACGGTTGTGCCATGCGGCATGATCGACGAACCGCCCAACTGGTTCTGGACGATGTCCGTGGCCAGCGCGTCATAGCTGCCGACCCCGCCCGCTGCGCACAAGTCCAACGGCGCGATCCGCGCGATCATACGCGAGGCATCGCGCACCCCGGCCGACGTTGCCTGATGAATCCAGGTGATACGCCCACCTTCGATGATCACGGCAAAGAACAGCAGGATCAACGGAAGTACGATCCCGAACTCGACCATCGGGGCGCCGGCCTCGCACGACCGCAACCGTCGGATATGCCGAACAAGCCGAGTCATCGATACAACCTCACGACATCGCGAAAAATGCCGTCATCGCTGCTGCCACCGACTCCACCACCGACCTGCTCGACCACTTCGACATAGATGTCAAAATCCGTCCCCGAGGATTCTTCGAGCGGCTGGATCAGGAAAACCTTTACAAACTCCTGCACCGGAACGTTCTCCGCGCGTCCCGCGACGGGATTGGCACCGCAGTTTATGGCGGCTGCGATAAATGTGCGGCGGTCAGGGTCGTCCAGCGTTGTGCTCGCGCATTGCGGGCGGCCGGACTCGCTGCGCCCAAACAGCACATCACCCGTACCAGCCCTGGTGATCTCGTCGAGATACATTTCGTATCGCGTGTTACCCGTCGGGTTACCCAGCGGGTGCGGCGTCAGATCATTGGCCGGACCGTCGCCATAGTTCATGTCCAAATAAGCCGCTTTGCCGGAGGTCCAGACACCGTTTCCAAAACGGCCGCCATGCGCGCAGGTGCCGGCGGCGAAGCAATCGTCGGGCGGAAACGGCATCGAGTCGGTCGAAACCTCGGGATTGTTCTTCAGACAGCTTCCGCCAGAGTTTTCCCAGCCCGCGATGACCTGCGGTCCGGGCGCATAGTCTTCATCATTCTTGAGGTTGCTCATCGTCGAGTGGAAAATATCGAACCGTGAATTGTAGATTGCGCTGCCAATGCCATTGCGCTGACCGGGCTCGGTATCAACACCGCGCTGAGACACGCATTGCGTCAGGTTTCCATGCGCCGCGATCAGGCAGATATAGAGTTTTGATCCGGTCTGCCCCGCGCAAGGACCGTTGGGGTTTATGCCGATGTCCGTCGGGTCGAGGAAACCAAAATTCCCCGGCCCCCAAGCGGCACCGTTACCTCCAGTGCGCAACTTGATGGTTGACCCTTTGTTCGCATTCGCTGTCCAGCCGGGAGGGATGCAGAACATCAACGGCGTCACATCACAGGCATATTGGGTGTAACCCGCAATCGCGACGGCCTCGACATCCTCATCCGGGCGCGTCACCCCCAACAGATCCGAGAGGGCCCGACCGAACGGAAGGAAAACGGTTCTAGGGGTCGCGGTCACCTCAACCAGAACGGCAAGAGCGGGATCGGTCGTCACAAACCCATCGACTGGATCATTGTCATCCGGATCGGCGGCAGGATCGGGCAGTCCCGACAGAAACCGCAGCGAATAATCTGCGGCCGTCCCCAGATCTTGGCTGCCCTCGGCAAAGAACTGGGAGTCTTCGATCATTCCGGCTGCAGCGGCCGTGGCGCGTGTGATCGCATCACTACCGCCATCCAGTTCTCCGGCGGCGGCCAGAGCCACGTGATCGGTATAAGCCTGCAGGTCGGTCTGCGTAGAAGCCAATCGCCCAAGATCAAAGGTCAGCGCCGCCATGCCAACGATCACGGTCATGCAAATTCCGACGAAAACCAGAATGGTCCCCTGTTCGTCGTCCTTTATGTTGCGCAGCGTGGGCATGAACAGACCTCGGGAGCGATCAGTTGGACACGGTTGTATTCGAGGGGTTGCCTGCAACAGGAACTTCCTGGACGTCCGTGGTACCCCGACGCACCTTCACGATCGGCTTGGGCGCGCCCTCTGCAACCGGCGACTTTTCAAGCAGAATGTCGCTGAGGCGGATGGCCTCCAATGGCTTGTCTTCCTGGATTTGCAGGGACCGCAGCGACAGGCTGAGTTGCCCGGCCTTCTGAGCCAATGCCAACCGCTGTCCCTGGTCCGGCGTGACTTCGACAGTCACCGTTCGGGCAATCCCGGGCTGGTCGACATCTTCATCTGCCGTCTGATCAACACCAATGACACGGATGTTTTGCAGGATCGTCACCGCCCGCAGCGACTCGTTCTTGCCCTGCGTCAGCACGATATCAACAAAGTCACCTGGTGTGACGAAGCCGCCAACACCGGTCTGCGCATCCACATTGATGGCCATTGCGCGATTGTTCTCGCCCAAGGTCTGAACGATGGTGACCTTTTCACCGAAGTCAGAAACCTTTGATGCCAACAGGATTTCACCCTGCGCCAACGCGCGCTTGGCGCGTCGCGGATCGACACCTGCTGTGGGCAGAACATCTTCGAAACTTGTAAATACACCTGCCGGCACAGAATCCGCTGGCCAGTCGATGGCGGTCAACTTGTGACCTTCAATCGGAGATCCGAACGGGATCTCTTCTGCTGCTGCGACCACGCGAACGATCGTCGGATCAGCGGCGGCCTGGCTCCGTCTCAGCTGCTCCTGCGCGATCATCACGGCGCCACCCGCCAGACCCACGCCAAGAATAGTCATCATCAAGGATTTCAATCGCATAGGTCCCTCCAAATAGCCGGGCCGGTCATTCTGAAAACGTGGGGCCAGTCCTAGGCCCAAACTGCGTCACGCGGGACACCGAATGCTGTGACTGGACTGGTTCTGGCTTCCCGCCCTCTCCGCGGCGGAAAACCAGTTGCTTTTAAGGCCAAAACAGCAGGATTACGGCCGTGTTGCAGCCGTGTTGGCGTCATTGAAGTTGGTGTTGGTTGTGCCGCCCAGACCGGTCAGCAGGGTCCCGCCAACAGCGATCGCGATGAACAGTGCGATACCGTATTCGACAAGAGTGGCGCCACGCTCGTCACGGCGCAGACGAATAAAAAGACTACGAATTGCCTTCGACATGATTTGAACTCCAGTTTGTACTCATTAATGTGCGTATTTCGCACAGGAACGAGGGTTCCCCCGTCAGTTCAAATCGTATCGAGCCCGCATCTGGCAAACCTCCCCACAAACGAAAAGGAATTCCCGTTTAACGCGAGAATTCGTTCATTTTGGCTTTTTTGTGGCGGGATTTTGGCGCGAAATAGTCCGAGTCCAGCTCAGCTTTCGAGCTTCAAGCGGGCCAATATCAAAGTGTTTTGGAGCGGGTAGCGGGAATCGAACCCGCGCGTTCAGCTTGGGAAGCTGACAGGCTACCATTACATCATACCCGCCGCTGGGTGCTGAATATCACCCGTCCTTCGCAGAGTTCAAGATGCTTCGATCAGCGCGGCAAACAAAAAGGCCGGGCAGATTGCCCGGCCCGTTGACAAAGCAGCCTACTCAGGCCCGGCGACGTCGAGCACCGCCCCGGCGGCCACGTGCGCTCTCGCCTTCGGCGCCTGCAGCATCGGCCGGTTTGTTGAACTTGATCCACTCGCCGCCATGCGGGTCGTTGTTGGTCAGCAGGTTGGCGGCGCGGATGGCCTCCATTTCCTTGCCGGCGCGCGGCTTGGTCGAACCCAGACCGAACATCTGAACGAAGGTTTCGTCGTCCATGCCGTCGGGCAGGATGATGCCCGCCGCCGCAACCTCGGCCTTTTTCTCGGCAATCTTCTTCTGCGTCACCGGCAGCGCCACCGGGTTCATGATGGCCGAGGTCATGCCCGCGCCCATCGCCATCGGCAGGAAGGCGTTGTTGATGCCGTGACGGTTCGGCAGACCGAACGAGATGTTGGACGCGCCGCAGGTGGTGTTCACGCCCAGCTCTTCGCGCAGGCGGCGTACCAGGGCAAAGACCTGCTGGCCGGCAGTAGCCATCGCGCCGATCGGCATTACCAACGGGTCCACAACGATGTCGTGGGCCGGAATGCCGTAGTCAGCTGCGCGCTGAACGATCTTCTTGGCAACCTCAAAGCGCACGTCGGGGTCTTCGGAAATGCCCGTGTCGTCGTTCGAAATCGCCACGACCGGCACGTTGTATTTCTTGACCAGCGGCAGAACCAGTTCCAGGCGGTCCTCCTCACCGGTGACCGAGTTCAGCAGCGGGCGGCCTTCGGCGGCCTCCAGCCCGGCCTCCAACGCACCCGGAACCGAGCTGTCGATGCACAGCGGCACGTCGACCAGACCCTGCACCATCTCGACGATCTGTCGCATCAGCGGCGGTTCGGTCTCGTTCGGGTTGGGGTTCGAGTTGTAAACCACGCCTGCGTTGATATCGAGCACGGTCGCCCCGGCCGCGACCTGCGCCAGCGCGTCCTGTTCGACGGTCGAGAAATCGCCCGCTTCCAGCTCGGCGGCCAGCTTCTTGCGGCCGGTCGGATTGATCCGCTCGCCGATCACGCAGAACGGCTGATCGAAGCCGATGATCGCGGTTTTGGTCTTTGATTCTACGACTGTACGGGTCATGTCCGGTCCTTAAGCGTTTACAGGCTTCGCCGAGGCGCCGCCGTTTTCGATGGCCCAGTTGGCATTGGTCTTGATGCCGCCAAGCGGGAAGAAGTGTACGTTGGTGATGTTGAAGTCGGGGTTGGCCGCCTTGTGCTGGGCCAATTCGGTAATCACGTCGGTCGGCTCGTAGGGCAGCAGCAGCTTGGACACGTCCATGGCGCGCTTCTGCAGCACCTTCAGCGACGGGCCCACACCGCAGGCGATCGCGAATTTGATCAGCGTCTGCAGCTTGGCCGGACCGGCGATGCCGATATGGATCGGCAGGTCGATCCCGGCCGCCTTCAGACCGTCGGCCCATGCGATGATCGGCTTGGCGTCAAAGGCAAACTGGGTGGCCAGCGCCATTTCGGCGTCGGTGGTTTCGCTGAATTTCTGCTTCCAACGCAATGCCTCGTCCACATTCTTGGTCGAGCCGTCCGGGTCGATATCCTTGTTGCCCTCGGGGTGACCTGCGACGTGCAGACGCTTGAAGCCCGCCTTGTCGAACAGACCCGTTTCCAGCAACTGCATCGAGCTCTCGAACTCGCCATGCGGCTTGGCAACGCCTCCGGCCAGCAGCAACGCCTGATCGACGCCCGCCTCGCCCTGATACATGTTGATCCAGTTCTCCAGCGTCGCCGCGTCCTTGATGATGCGGGCCGGAAAATGCGGCATTACCGGATAGCCCTCGGCCGCGATCCGCTTCGCGGTCTTGACCATATCCTCGATGGGCGTGCCCTCGATATGGGCGATGTAGACGCGCGTGCCTTCGGGAAGCAGGTCGCGGAAATCCTCGACCTTCTCGGCAGTACGCGGCATGACTTCGATCGAATAACCCTGCAAGAAGGCTTCGACGGTCGGGTTCACCGGGGCCTTATCGGCCGCATCACGTTTCTTGAAGTTCAGCAAAGCCATTGCGGCCTCCCATAAAGATCTGGGGCTCATGCCCAACCGTCATTTGCGATCAGAGCCTTGATGCGGTCCTGATCGTATTCCGTTTCCAGGCGCAACGCTTCAGCCTCGGCGATCTCGGTCGGGTCGCCCTCAACCTCGAACGGCTCGGCTTTGCGCCACTCGGCCAGATAGGCATCACTGTCCTTGGCGTTCACCTTCATGGCGGCGCGGTCGATGGCTTGCTCGAACCGCACATCCAACTGTCGTTTTGCGCCACGGCGGCCCTTGCCCACGATGACCTGAGCGGGGATGTCGCGCCAGTAAACGATGGTGACGTCAGGCATTGGTCTTGATTCCTCCTAACCAGATGGTCCGGTTCTAAACGGCTATGTGGGGCCGGGTCGGTCGGATTTCGACACCCGGGGCTTTTCCAGCGACGTTTTGCAATTCGGGATACAGGCCCTGCACCGGTTTCTCCAGTGTCGGGGTCCATCAAAATCCTCATGACTTTAATGAGCGTCTTGCACGACGCGCGCCCGCGACCTAAGGTCGGGGTAACTCGAAAATCGGAGGGCGTGACGATGGCGCCCAAGCGTCCCAAAGGTGCGGGCGCGTTCCCGAAGGTGGTCGAAAGCCCCGCGCCGGCAAGACCCGATCCAGACGCCCTGTATGCTGCGCTGGATCTGGGAACAAATAGCTGCCGCATGTTGATCGCCCAGCCTAAGGGCAGCGGGTTCCATGTGGTGGACAGCTTCTCGAAGTCCGTGCAACTGGGCTCGGGGCTTGAAAGGACCGGACGGCTGTCGCGGTCCTCCATGGCGCGTACCATTCAAGCCTTGCGCATTTGCCAGCAGAAGCTGAAGCGCAACAAGGTCAAGCGCATGCGGCTGGTGGCGACCGAGGCCTGCCGCCGCGCCCGAAACTCACGCGACTTCATACGTCAGGTGAAGCGTGAGACTGGCCTGACCCTTGAAATCATCCAACCCGAGGAAGAAGCCC
Organism: Ruegeria sp. CH5; assembly: GCF_056537025.1. NCBI lineage: Bacteria > Pseudomonadati > Pseudomonadota > Alphaproteobacteria > Rhodobacterales > Roseobacteraceae > Ruegeria > Ruegeria sp. CH5. The sequence continues at coordinate 585,183 of NZ_JBQFQT010000001.1, forward strand.
GTCTGGCGGTCATTTCCTGTGCTCCGCTGGTCAGCACCAAGACCGAGCAGTTGCTGGTCGTCGATATCGGCGGCGGCTCGACCGAGCTTGTCTGGATTGACCTGTCCTCGGTTCCGCGACGCGACCGTTCAACGGCGATCATGCGGCTGCATAACGGGTTTCACACCGTCGACAGTCCCTTTCCCGCCGCCAAGGTGGTGGACTGGATCAGCGTTCCACTGGGCGTCGCCACACTGCGCGATCAGTTCCACGATGTCGAAGACGATGCTGCCCGCTTTGCCCTGATGAGTTGGTTTTTTGAAGAAAACCTCGCCGATTTTGCGCCCTATAAGGACGAACAGGCCCGTGAGGGGTTTCAGATCGTTGGCACCAGCGGCACCGTCACAACCGTTGCTGCCTCTCATCTGGGCCTGAAACGCTATGACCGGACCAAGGTGGACGGCCTGCGCATGACCAGCGATCAGATCGACAAGGTCATTCGCGGCTATCTGGAGCTCGGCCCTCAAGGCCGCCGTCGCGATCCGCGCATCGGCGAGGACCGGCAGGCCCTTATCATGTCCGGATCTGCCATCTTGCAGGCGCTGTTGCGCTGCTGGCCGACCGACCGCCTCTCGGTGGCGGACCGCGGGCTGCGCGAGGGTTTGCTTTATGCACAGATGAGCGCCGATGGCGTCCTGGAAGACGGGCCGTTTTGAGAAAGCTCTGCGCTGCATGCCGCTTGCGACCATAGCGATCGCCTACCGGGTTTCGACGGCTGCAACCACGATCTGTGCGCTTGAGGCTGCCGGGTTCAAGGTGTTCAGCCCGGGTTTTCACATCGCCAACACCGTTCCGCATTATGCTTTGGCGATTGGCGGTATTGGGATCGCCGTGCCGGTGGTCGACTCGGCAGAGGCGCTAGAACTGTTGCACAGTTTTTCGAGCCCACCGCCGACATCTGGCACCCTCGGCGGGAAGGTCTTGAACGGTCTTGGATGGGTGGCATTTGGTATTTCTACGCCCTGGCCCGATCTGCTATTGATGGAGCGGTCGATATCATCGGCTTGATGCCACATGAACAAGCGGGTAAAGGCCTCGCAGTCTTCAGGAGACCTTTTTAATGGCCAAGAAACCCAGCGGCAAAAACACTTCGGGACGCGGGCAACGTGACCTGAAGGTCAAGGTCAAAACCGCGCGCGGACGCAAGCTCAGTTCGACCCGCTGGCTCGAGCGGCAGCTGAATGATCCGTATGTCAAGCGTGCGCAGGCCGAGGGGTATCGGGGTCGCGCGGCCTACAAAATTCTGGAGTTGGACGACAAGTTCCGCTTTCTGGTTCCTGGCGCACGCGTGGTCGACCTTGGCTGCGCGCCCGGTGGCTGGTGCCAGGTCGCGGTCAAACGTGTGAATGCGCTGGGCGAGAAATCGGGCAAGCGGATCGGGACGGTTCTGGGTGTCGACCTGCAAGAGGTCGAGCCCGTGGCGGGTGCCGAAACCCACGTTCTGGACTTCATGGAAGACGATGCCGACGAGAAGGTAAAACAGTGGCTTGGCGGCAAGGCCGACGTTGTCATGTCGGACATGGCCGCCGCGTCCTCCGGGCACAAGCAGACCGACCACCTGCGGATCATGGCGCTGTGCGAAACCGCCGCCTATTTCGCCTTTGACGTGCTGGAGGTCGGAGGAACCTTTGTCGCAAAAGTTCTGGCTGGTGGCGCCGAAGGCGATCTGCAAAAACTTCTGAAGCAGAAGTTCGAGAAAGTGGCAAACGTCAAACCGCCAGCTTCACGGTCGGACAGTTCGGAAAAATTCGTGGTGGCAACCGGTTTTCGGGGCTGATCAGTCGTCGTCCAGTGCGATTTTGTCGGCTACAATCCGCTGCGGCCGCAACGACGCCGCCGCGATCCCCTGCAGCAGCAACGCCTCGCCATGGTTAAGATACCTGGCCGGCTTGTTGCGCAACTCGTCGATCCGCTGATCCAGCGAGACCCGGCGCGTGGCCACAGGTTGGTCGAGCTTTGTCGACGGGCGTTTCAAATACAACATGGATTACCACATCCTGAACTGGTCAATGCCTTGACCTTGGATGTTGACCCGTAAATGGGACTGCAAAATGGCGCAACTGCGTCGCTTCGATGCCGGTTTACCGGCCCAGTTCCCGCGCAAGATCCTGAAGCGCTGGGCTGTCGGGCAGAGTCCGAAGACCCTCATCCAATACTTGTCGGGCTGCATCCGTGCCGCGGTTGATTTGGGCCAGCTGGATCAGCATTGGCCAAGCATCCTCGCGCTGGGGATCCAAGGATATCACCTGACGAAAGGCCTGTTCGGCGGCGACAGGGTTTCTCAGCGTCAGCGCCATCCCCCCAAGGACCAGGTGGGTTTCCGGGAAATCCAGACGGTTGGACAACGAGCGCTGCCAATCCGCCATGTTCTCACGCGCGTTGTTGCGCTGCAGAGGCGTCAAAGCCGCGGCGGGAATGGGCAGGAACTCCTTGGCAGCGGCAAGGCGCACACTTCGCACTGGGTCGGACAACAGCGGCGACAACCGGGCCACCCTGTCGTCCAGCCCTGCCGCCCGCTGCAACACCGCCGCGTTGGCGCGAACCAACGGGTCTTCATCGGTCAGCATCGCTGCTGTTTGCTCGGCCATTTCGGGCGTCGCGAAGGGTTGCAGCAGATAGGCGGCCGTCGCCCGCACGATGCCGGGCTGCGCGCCGTCCTGAGCAACAGCCAGTAACGCGGCCGGGTCGTCGACCTCTCCGGCAAATGCGGGGGCGAAAGCAGTCCCGAAATGGGGCGTACGATGATCGGAGTTCGGGAACCAGTCATTTATGGCGGCGGCGGCCCATGGCTGATCCTGATCCGCGTGGCAATCAGTGCAGGCATCCTCTCCCAAGCCCAGATCGGGGCGCGGCACACGGAAACTGTGATCGCGCCGGCCATCGACGCCCATATAGAGACGTTCGATCATGTGGCAGCTTTTGCACTGCGCCCCCTCGCCTCCCTCCGGGTGGTGGTGGTGTGAGGGATCGTCGTATTGCGCCTTTCGCAGTGATGGAAAATCGGGATTGCCGGCCGGAGAATGGCACTGCGTACAGACCGCATTGCCCTCGGCCTTTAAAGTTGCGCTGTGCGCCTCATGGCAATTCAGGCAGCCGACGCCTTGCGCATACATTTTGGACTGCAGAAACGATCCATAGACATAGACCTCGTCCAGTATTTGGCCGTCAGGCTGGTACAGACCCGGACGCAGAAGCGCCAGATTGTAGGCATCGTGAAATGGCGTGCCCGGTAGCGGGTTTCCGTCCTCCAGCGCTTCGCGGCGGGAATGACAGCCGGCGCATTGCTGAATCTCGACCTCGGTGTCGCCCGTACCCCAGATGATCGGAAATCCAAACTCGTTCAGCCCGGCAGGCGCGGGCTGACCTTTTGTCCAATCCAGATGAGCCGAGCCGGGGCCATGGCAGGCCTCACAACCCACGCCGATCTCAACCTGCTCGGAAGCAAAGGACTGGGTCTGCGGCTGAAAGTTCTTTTCGAACCCTGTCGCGTGGCACTCCGCGCAGCGGCCGTTCCAATTCTTGTAGGGGCCGGTCCAGTGCAACCCATCGTCTGGCGGCAAGTCCTGATCTGGATACAGGTGATACCAGCGCTTGGCCTGCGTGTCCCAAACCACATCAAAGCTCTGCAATCGGCCGGGCTCGGTTTCAAACAGATATTGCTGCAACGGCTCAACCCCCGCGACGGAATGAACCCTGTATTGCCGGCTTTGGCCGTCCTTCTCAGTCACGTCGGCAAGATAGTCCGACCCCTCCCGTCGAAACGTGACGGTCATGCCGTCATGAAAAAAGGTCGTATCATCGAAGTCGGCCACAATGGTGTCAGGCGTGGGCTCTGTCCAGGCCAAGGCGTGGTGGGATCCCGCCCAGGCTTGCACCTGTTCGTCATGACAATCACGACAAGCGTCCGAGCCGACATAGTCCTGCGCCCAAGCCAAACCGCCGTTCTGCAAAAGGGCGCATCCGGAAAACGCAATACCCCAGGCGATGCGGTGCCAATTTCTCATGAAGCTCCGACCTCGCCCTGGTTGTCGATGTCCATTAGCGCGCCGTTGAACTCTGCGCCGAAAATTAGGATGGCGGCGCACAGATACATGAAAATCAACGCGGCCATGGCCCCCGCCAGACCAGCATAGGTGGCGCTGTAGGTCGCGAATTGCGCGATATAGACCGAGAACCCCCACCCTCCGGCCGCCCACAACAGAAGGGTCAGCGCCACACCGGGCAGGATTTGCATGATGCGGTGACGCTTGGTCGGCAGGATCAGATGGGCCAGCAGAACCGTTCCCGCCGGCACCGCCACCGTGAAGGTCCAGCGCAAACGGTCAACCGACAGCCATTCGCCCACGTCCACGGCAGTATTCTCGGACACCAGACGTGTGTAGACCGGCAGCACCAGTTCAACCGCCGCGATCAGCAGGATCGCGGCTCCGCCCAAAATGACCAACCCGAGGCACAGCAGGCGCGTCTTCCAGAATGGCCAGCTGTCATTGTCATGATATGCCTGGTTCATGGCGGCACGTACGGCCGCCACTCCGTTCGAGGCAAAGTAGACGGCCAGCAGACCGCCCAGCGTGATCACACCGGAACCCGACCCGTCCAGAACCGCGCGCAATTCGGCCACGATGGGTTGGGCTACGTCCTGTGGCCACGCACCGAATATCAATTCGATCAGTTCGTCCGTCACATATCCCTGCGACAACGATCCGGCCAAAGCGACGGTGAACAGAACAAACGGAAACAGCGCCAGCATCAGCGACATCGCCACATGGCTGCTCATGACGAAACCGTTTTTGTCGCCGAAGCGTTGGACCGCCAGCCACAGCGCCCGGCCAAACCGGCCAAAAACGGGAATCGAAAGACGTGTCATTGGGAAACTCTAGCCTGCAATCCGCGTTGGAAGAACCAGCCAATGTGCCAATTGCACGAGATTCTTCCGAATAACTGTCTGGCCCGATTGCATAAAGCCCGCCGCCTGTGCAGGATTGCTCCACAAAACTCCAATCGCTGCCGGCTTGCGCCGGTATAGCCGAGGCCCCGCATGACGCCATCAGAGCCCCCCACCCGCACACCGCTGAGGTTGAGTGTCGTTCGCGACGTCACCATCGTGCTGACGCTTGTGGTTCTGGGGCTTTACGCAGGCGCCAGCTTTCTGATTCCGCTGACCATGGCCTTGCTGATCAACGTGCTGATCATCGCACTCAGCGATCGGGTGATCGCGCTGACCCGTGCTCCGGTCTGGCTTGCCAACCTGGCCGCCGTCACAGTGGTTCTGGCAGGCTTGTTCATGATCACCTACATCCTGGGCAGTCAGGCCACGCAGTTCGCGCGAACTGCGGGTACCTATGAAAGCCAGTTCGACGGCGTGATCAACCGCGTCACCGGTCTGGTCGGGAATGATGTCACCTCTTTTGTCCGGGACAACCTGATCAGCATCGACATGACCTCGGTCGCCCGGATTTTGCTGGGCAGCGCCACCTCGATGCTGAACCAGTTTTTCCTGATCAGCCTTTATGTGGCCTTCCTTATGGCCGAACGGCTGGCATTCCGCAAAAAGCTGCGGATTGCAGCCGGCAACCCCGTCACCGGAGCCGAGCTTTCTTCGGTTCTGGATGCGATAACCTTCAGCTTGCAGCGCTATGTCGGGGTCAAGACATTCATCAGCCTCGTTACCGCTGGAATCAGCTATTCGGTTTTTCGCGTGTTGGGTCTGGAATACGCGGAAACCTGGGCCGTTCTGACGTTTGCCCTGAACTTCATCCCATCAATCGGGTCGATCATCGCGGTGATCTTTCCCGCGATGATCGCACTCGTTCAATTCGAGACGATCGGCCCGTTCCTGATCATCGTCTTCGGGTGCGGTACCATCCAATTCCTGATCGGCAACTTCCTTGATCCGGCCCTGCTGGGCCGCTCGCTGAACATGTCGACCTTTCTTGTCATCCTCGCACTGACGTTCTGGACGACAGTCTGGGGCCTGATCGGCGCGTTTCTCAGCGTTCCGTTGACCGTGTGCATTCTGATCATCTTCAGCCACATTCCGGCCCTGCGCCCTATCGCCGTCCTCATGTCGCTGGATGGACGTCTGGCCGACGACGTCAAGTCGCACGGTCCTGATCGGGGCTGAACGCCCTGAAATCGGGGGTGGATCGGCCCGAGGTGCGCTGCTAACTTTCAAATATTGCAATGGATTGACCGAAAAGATCCAGCGGGTCCGGCGCAAACGCATGATTGACCATTTCTGATGATTGGACCGCCATGACACCGCTTGACCAAATCAACGATCTCAAAGCCCGGATGGCCCAATCGATCATTGGACAGACACAGGTCATCGACCGCCTTCTGATCGGGCTGCTGGCCAACGGGAACCTGCTGATCGAAGGTTTGCCCGGCCTGGCCAAAACCCGTGCCGTCAAGGCGATGGCGCGCAATCTTGATGCCGAATTCAGCCGCATCCAGTTCACGCCCGACCTGCTGCCGTCCGACGTGACCGGGACCGAGGTCTATACCCAGACCGACGCGGGCGGCACCTTTCGGTTCGAGCCCGGTCCGATCTTCGCCAACATCGTCCTGGCGGACGAGATCAACCGCGCGCCGGCCAAGGTTCAGGCCGCGCTGCTTGAGGCGATGGAGGAACGGCAGGTCACCGTGTCCGGCACCACCCACAAGATGGAGCCGCTGTTCATCGTGATGGCCACCCAGAACCCGATCGAGCAGGAAGGTACCTATCCGCTGCCCGAGGCGCAGATGGACCGGTTCCTGATGCATGTGCAGATCACCTACCCCCCGGTAGAGGACGAGGTGCTGGTGATCCGTCTGGTCCGCGGCGAGGACACCGCCGCCAATTCCGGAACCACCGCCGAGAAACCCTCACCGATCCCGCAAGATGCCGTCTTTGCCGCCCGGCAGGAGATCGGGCAGATACATGTCTCGGATGCGATGGATCGGTACATGGCCGATCTGGTTCAGGCCACCCGGACGCCGTCCGCGCTCAGCGATGACCTCGCCGCCTGGATCGAGATCGGCGCCAGCCCGCGGGCGTCGCTGGCGCTGGACAAATGCGGCCGGGCCCATGCCTGGATGAACGGGCGCGACTATGTCGACCCGGCCGACATCCGTGCCATTGCCCATGACGTGTTCCGCCACCGCGTCACGCTGAGTTTCGAAGCGCAGGGGGACGCCAAGACCGCCGATGACGTGATCGACGAGATCCTGAAGCTCGTCGCCCTGCCCTGATCGCAACAAAGGAGAGCCGCGTGTCCCCGACCGCAGCGACATCCCGCGACCCACGCATCCACGTCGATGCCCGCCACCTGCTGAGCCTCGGCGGGCGCACCGGCGCGCTCAGCCTTCTGCCGCGACAGCCTGCCCGTTCGGTGCTGAACGGCCGCCATGCCTCGCGCCTGCGCGGGCGCGGTCTGAATTTCGAGGAACTGCGCACCTATCTGCCCGGCGACGACATCCGCACGATCGACTGGAAAGTGACGGCCCGAACCGGCGAGCCGCATGTGCGCGTCTACACCGAAGAGCGCGACCGCCCGACGCTTCTGCTGGTGGATCAGCGGGTCTCGATGTTCTTCGGCACACAAGTCTACATGAAATCGGTGGTAGCGGCCGAGGCTGCGGCCATCGCCGCCCATCGGGTTCTGGCGCAAGGCGACCGCGTCGGCGGGATCGTGTTCGGCGATACCAATTTGGCCGAACATCGGCCACAGCGCCGCCCGGCGGCCTTGCGCCGGTTTCTGTCCTCGCTCGGCGCACTCAATTGCAGCCTGAATGCCGGGCTCCGCCCACAAGCCACGGTCTCGCTGAACCAGGTGCTGCAACAGGCTGCGCGCATCGCACATACCAATGCCTTGGTCTGCGTGTTCTCGGACTTTGACGGCCTGACCGACGGGTCCGAACGGCTGCTTAGCCGCCTGGCCCATTCCAACGACCTGATCCTGTTCGACATTTCCGACCCGATCTCGCACCACATGCCGCCCGAGCTTCGGCTGACGGTCTCGGACGGCGACCAGCAGATCGAACTGGACGCGTCAGACCGTCAAATGTCGGACCGCGTGACTCAAGCGATGGAGCAAAGACTGGCGCAGCTGCAATCCTGGTCGCGCCGATACGGGTTTCCCATTGTCCCGCTGACCACCGCCGAGCCCGCTTTGGCCCAGATCCTGAGGCTGTTCGGCCACCAACGGGGGCGGTCATGACCCCGGACACCGAAGACAAATCGCTGGTCGAGCTGCTGGACATGCTGAAACCGGCGCCCGAGCCGGCACCGATTTCCATGGTGCCGCAGACCTGGGGCTGGGTTGTTCTGGCGGTGGCGCTGTTGCTGGTGCTTGGTCTGGTCCTCGTGACGATCTGGCGGCACCGGCAGGCAAATGCCTATCGGCGCCTTGCGCTGAAGGAATTGGACCGGTGTCAGAATGACCCGGCCAAAGCCGCCGAGATCGTGCGCCGCGCCGCCCTTGTCGCCTTTCCCCGGTCTCAGGTCGCCGGTTTGACCGGTGCCGACTGGACGAATTTTCTGGGCCAAACCGCTGACATGTCGAGGTTTTCCGCCTCGGCCCTCGGCAATCTGGCGGCCGCCCCCTACCGCAAGGGGGTCACCGACCCCGATACCGCCGAACTGGCGCGGCACTGGATCAAGTCGCATCGGTCCAAGGGGGTGGCGTGATGTTCAGTTTCGCCGCGCCTTGGGTGTTTCTTCTGCTGCCACTGCCGGCACTGGTCTATTTCTTTGCTCCGCCACACCGGCAACGGGTCGATGCCATTCGCATCCCGTTCTTTCGCCACGTCGCCAAAGCAGCCGGGGCCGAGCCGCAATCCGGCTCGGTAACCCTGAGACGGACGCGGATTCAAACCGGTCTGGCGATCCTGATCTGGGTGCTGCTGGTTCTGGCCATGGCTCGGCCCGAACGGTTGGGCGACCCGATCGTCATCGAGAAATCCGCCCGCGACGTTGTGCTGGCCGTGGATATCTCGGGTTCGATGGACCAGCGCGATTTCAAGGCCGCAGATGGCACGCCCAAGCAGCGGCTGGAGGCCGTCAAGGACGTTCTGCGCGCCTTCATCGCCGCGCGCGACGGTGACCGGATGGCGCTGATCATCTTCGGCACCCGCGCTTTCGTTCAGGCCCCGTTCACCGAGGATGTGCAAAGCCTCAACGGCTTTCTGGACCAGATCGCCGTCGGCATGGCCGGTCCGAACACGGCGCTGGGCGATGCGATCGGACTGGGCATCCGCACCTTCGAGTCGAGCGAGGTTGACCAACGCCTGATGATCGTACTGTCGGACGGTGCCGACACCTCAAGCCGCATGACGCCGATCAATGCCGCGTCGATTGCGGCGGACAAGGGGGTCGTGATCTACACGATTGGCGTCGGCGACCCGAATGCCACGGGCGAAGACCGGGTCGACCTGGACGCGCTCAAGGACATCGCCAACAAAACCCAAGGCCAGTATTTCTTTGCCGATGATGAGGCCGCCCTGACCAAGGTCTACCAACAGATCGACGCCCAGAATCCCCGCGTGGTGGAAACCCAAAGCTACCGCCCGAGGGTCAGCCTTGCACATTATCCGCTGGCGGCGGCACTGCTCCTCATCCTCGCCAGCACCCTGGGCTTTCGCCTTTCACAGGGTCGGAGGCGCGCGACATGATCGACGCTCTGGCCCAGTTCCATTTCCTGCGCCCCTACTGGTTGTTGCTGTTGCTGCCTATTGCCGCCGTCTGGTGGCTGACCCGGCCCCGCAGACCGGGCAGCTCGGACCTGCCTGCGGGCATTGCATCCCACCTCGCGCAGGCACTGCGTCTGGGGGCCCAAGATCAACGGCGGGTCGGTCCGCTGGACCTCACCGCGCTCGCCGCCGGTCTTCTGACCCTTGCCGTGGCAGGGCCGACATGGTCACGGGCGCCGAACCCTCTGATCGCGGACACCGCGCCGCTGGTGATCGCGCTCAAGGTCACCGACAGCATGGAGGAGGCAGACCTGGCGCCGTCACGGCTGGACCGTGCAAAGTTGAAGATCACCGATCTGATCAACACTCGCGCAGGTGCGCCCACCGCCCTGATCGCCTATGCCGGAACGGCGCACCGGGTCGCGCCGCTGACCGAAGACGCCAACATCTTGCGCCCATTGCTCGAAGGCTTGACCCCGGCAGTCATGCCGGTCGCGGGCGATGCCGCCGGTGACGCGCTGACGCTGGCGCAGGACATTCTGGGCGATCAGATAGGCACGGGCGCGGTTCTCTTCGTACTTGACGATGTCGATCCGCAACAGGTTTCCGCATTGGGACAATCTGATACCCCGTTGTTTTTTCTGACAATGCTTCCGAATGGCCGCCAGATTCCGCAACTGGACGGCCTGCGCAGCGCCACGATCGTTCCCTTCTCGGGCGACGACCGTGACATCACCCGGCTGAACCGCGGGATCACCCGCAGTTTTTCCACGGCCCTGGGCGAGGATGACCGCGTCGACTGGCAGGACCGCGCCTGGATTTTGGCCTGGCCCGTCGCCTTGATCGCGCTGCTGTGGTTCCGACGCGGCTGGGTCATCCGCTGGGGGTTCGTGGTATTGCTGTTTCTGCCACAGTCCGGCGCGCGCGCAGACGGTTGGCGGGACTGGTTCCTGACCCCGGACCAGCAGGGCCAGATCGCCATGAACCGCAAGGACTACGCCGCCGCCAGCACGCTGTTTAACGATCCGTATCACCGAGGCTATGCCCAGTTGAAAGCCGGGCAATATGCCGAAGCCTCCGAGACCTTTGCCCAGCTTTCCACGCCCGAAGCGGCGTTTGCCGAAGGCATGGCCCGCATCCGAAATCGAGAGTATCGCCCGGCCATCGTAGCCTTTGAAACCGCGCTGGAGCGCCGCCCGGATTGGCCGGAAGCCGCGTACAACCTGGCCGTCGCACAGGCCATTCTGGCCGAGGTCGAATCCACCCGCGAGCAATCCGATACCGGCGAGGAGGCGGGCATCGGGGCGGATGACGTGGTATTCGACAACGAAGCCGGTCTGGGCGCGGACACCACGCAACAGGCCGAGACCGGGGACGCCGCGCCCCTGTCAGCCGACCAGTGGATCAGCGCCATCGACACCGACATGCAGGACTTCCTGCGCAGCCGGTTTGTTCTTGAAAATCAGGAGCGTTCCCAATGAGGTACTTCGCGCTCTTGATGCTGCTTCTGTGGCCCGCCCAGGCTTCGGCGCAAGCACCAGACATCCAGCCCCGCGTCACGATCGAAGTGCCGCCGGATCCGACAATCGTCGGCCAGCCCGCCATCGTTCGCCTGAAGGTGCTGGTGCCGACCTACATGCCAAATCCGCCGGTCTTTCCATCGCTTGAACAGGAAAACCTTCTGGTACGCCTGCCCGATCGCGCTTCGGGGCCGGTCAGCGAGAGCGTCGAAGGCCAAACATGGTCCGGGGTTCAGCGCAGCTATCGGCTGTATCCGTTGGCCCCCGGTACGTATGAATTTGCGGCGGCCGAGGTGCAGGTGACATTTGCCGATCCCGAAACCAACGATCCCGTTCAGGTCTCGGTTCCCCTGCCTGCCGTTCGCCTGACAGTCGGGATTCCTGACGCAGCCCGAGGATTGGATCCCCTGATAATCGCTGACGGGTTCGAACTGTCGCAGGAGATTGAGGGCGATACCAGCCTTCAAACCGGAGACGCACTGACCCGCACCCTGACGGCAAAGATCACTGGAACGACCCCGATCATGATCCCGCCTTTGTTACCCGGGATTGAGGACCCGTTGTTGCGAGCCTATCCCAATGAGCCCCGACTGTCGGAAACCGAAGACCGGGGCGTTCTGTCCGGCCAGCGCACCGACCGCGTGACCTATGTGGCCCAGGACGGCGGACAGACCCAATTGCCGGCTGTCGAGATCGATTGGTTCAACCTCAAGACCAACAAGGTTGAAACTGCGCGCGCCGATTCCGTCGACCTCGTTCTTGCGCCGCCGCCTTGGCAGCCTCCGGACCGGGAAACCGTTCTGCAGCTGGTCGGCTATTTCTTCATTGGGGTCGTGATATTATGGTTTGTTTTTCGCAAACTACATCCGGTTCTTTTGGCACGCTGGGCAGCGGCCAGGCAACGCAGGCTGGCCTCGGCAGCGCATGCCTTTTCGGAACTCAAGCAGGCTGTGCGCCAACAAGACTTGGCCCGTGTTTATCAAAAGTTGGAAGTCTGGAAACGGCGACTGGCCGACCCGCCAGACACTGCTGAATTCGAGGCTTCTCTGGGCGAAATCGGCGCGTCCAGATATGGCGGCGGCGATCAGCAAGCGGAAAACTGGAGCAAGGTCCGAGATTGCCTTGACCGTATCGCCCGCCCCCTAGGCCACTCTCAATCCGCTTTGCCCCAGCTCAATCCCTGACGCGGCTGCCAATTACTTACCTAACGTCAACCCAATCTGAGCCAAATCCCAGGGCGCTATCTTCAAACATAAGTATTTTTAGATTGGTCTTTGTGATAGTTATCAATTGCCTAGAGGGGCTTGTCTTGATTCCCCCTTTTTGCCGAACCGCCTGACCTGCGAAGGGCGTGTTGAATGATTGACCGATCGGGGGACGCATTTTCCCCTTTTTGACTTTCCTGCAAGGCCGTTTTTGCCTGACCACATAAGGAGAAAAAGATGTCATCACAGGGAAATTTAACGCATCTATGGCGCAGAGGATTGCGACGATTGGCAGTTGCTACGGTTTCTGTCGCGCTGGCCGCGCCGGCCTGGGCGCAAGATCAGAAACCCAACATTCTGGTCATCTGGGGCGACGACATCGGTCAGTCGAACATCTCGGCCTATACCAAAGGCATGATGGGATACCGTACGCCCAATATCGACCGGGTCGCGAATGAAGGTATGATCTTCACCGACTATTATGGTGAGCAGTCCTGTACCGCAGGGCGGTCGTCTTACATCATGGGTCAGTCAGTGTTCCGCACAGGGCTGTCGAAGGTTGGCCTGCCAGGTGCCGATCTTGGTATGCAGGTCGAAGATCCGACCATTGCTGGGTTGTTGAAGGACCACGGCTATGCCACCGGTCAATTCGGCAAGAACCACCTGGGAGACAAAGATGAACATCTTCCGACAAACCACGGATTTGACGAGTTTTTCGGAAATCTCTACCACCTGAACGCGGAAGAGGAGCCCGAGAACGAAGACTATCCGGGTGATACCGTTTTGCCCGATGGCCGGACTTTCCGCGAAGCCTTTGGTCCCCGTGGCGTCATCAAGTCCAAGGCCGACGGAACCATCGAAGATACCGGACCGCTGACCAAGAAGCGGATGGAGACCGTGGATGAGGAAACGGTGGCTGCGGCGATCGACTTCATCAAGCGGGCCCACGAGCAAGGCCAGCCCTTCTATGTCTGGTGGAACGGAACGCGCATGCACTTCCGCACTCATGTCAAAGACGAGATGCGCCAGCAGGCCAATGACATGACCGGACGTGTGATGGACGAATACTCGGCCGGCATGATCGAACATGACATGCATGTGGGCCAGCTGCTCGATCTGCTGGACGAGCTGGGCATCGCCGACAACACGATCGTCCATTACTCGACAGACAACGGACCGCACTACAATACGTGGCCCGATGCTGCGTCCACGCCGTTCTGGGGCGAAAAGAACACCAACTGGGAAGGCGGCTGGCGCGTGCCCTCGATGGTGCGTTGGCCCGGCAAGATCGAACCTGGATCGGTCACCAACGAGATCGTGCATCACATGGACTGGCTCCCGACCTATCTGGCGGCGGCCGGAGATCCCGAGATCAAGGACAAGCTGAAGGCAGGCTATTCGTCCTCGGGGATGGGTCGCGACTACAAGGTGCATCTGGACGGCTACAACATCCTGCCACTCTTGACGGGTGAAACCACAGAAAGCCCGCGCAAGGAGATCTTCTATTTTTCGGATGACGGCGACATGACGGCGCTGCGCTTCGGAGACTGGAAGCTGATCTTCCTGGAGCAGAAGGCTTGGGCCACCCTGCGCGCCTGGATGGAGCCATGGACCGAACTGCGCGTTCCGATCATCGTGAACCTGCGCCGCGATCCCTATGAACGCGGATATCGCACGTCCAACACCTATTATGACTGGATGATCGACCGCGTGTATTTCCTAGTGCCCGCGCAGCAATACGTGGCGAATTTCCTCGCGACCTTCCAAGAATTCCCGCCGCGCCAGAAGGCGGCGAGCTTCAGCCTGGATCAGGTGATGGAAAAGATGCTGACGCCGACCAACAACTGATAAAGGTCGGTTCTACTCTCGAGGGTCGCCGGCTTGATCGGCGACCCTCATTTCTTTGATGCGAAAGGATATTTCATGTTCCGCCTGATCTTCTCAGCCGCCGTTTTCGCGTTGCCTGCGGGCCTTGCGGCGGACCCTCTGCCCAGTTGGACCGACAGTCCGGCCAAGGAACGGATCATCGCCTTTGTCGATACGGTGACGACGCCGAACTCGGACGACTATGTCACCCCCGCAGACAGGGTGGCGGTGTTTGACAATGACGGAACGCTCTGGGCCGAGCAGCCGGTCTATTTCCAGTTCATCTACGCCATGGATGAGTTGGCCGAGATGGCGCAGGACGATCCCTCGATCCTGACCACGCCGACCTTGGAGGCAGCGGCCAAGGGCGACGCCGAATCCGTGCTGAAGGGCGGTGAAGATGCCCTGATCGAAGTCGTCAGCGCCACGCATTCGGGGCTCAGCGTCGATGCCTTCCATGCTTCCGTCGCCGAATGGCTCCAGACGGAACGCCATCCCGATACGGGGCTGGCCTATGACCAGATGACGTACCAGCCCATGGTCGAACTGCTCAGGTATCTGCGCGACGAGGGGTTCACGACCTACATCGTCTCGGGTGGAGGCCTGCATTTCATGCGCGTGTTCGCCGAGGACGCCTATGGGATACCGCCCAACCAGATCTTGGGTACCTATGCGGACAGCACCTACGAACTTGTCGACGGCACTCCCACGATCATGAAGGCGCCCGCGCTGGCGTTCATCGACGACAAGGAGGGCAAGCCAATCAACATCGAGCGTACGATCGGGAAACGCCCGATCCTGGCGGTCGGCAACTCGGACGGTGATTTTGCGATGCTGGAATGGACCACCGCCGGCGACGGGCCGCGGATGGGCGTTCTGATCCACCACACAGATGCCGAACGGGAATGGGCCTATGATCGCGACAGCCACATCGGGCGGCTTGTCGACGGGCTGGACAAAGGCCCAGAAATGGGCTGGGTTATCGTGGATATGGCCAAAGACTGGTCCCGGGTTTTCACCGGCTCGAACTAAAGCGCGGAAAGGTCGGCACACTTATGTGGACATTCATCGCCTCGCTGTCCGTCTTTGCCATCTACTGTGTCGCGGTGTTTTTCGCAGTACGGGCCGCCCAGACGGCGCGCACCCCGCAGGGCGCCGTGGGCTGGGTGGTGTTTCTGCTTTCGGCACCGTTTCTGGCGGTGCCGCTATACCTGTTTCTGGGACATCACCGGTTCAAAGGGTATCGGATCGCCCGCAAGGAAAGCGAGCGCGTGGTCGAAGGGATCCGCAGCTTTGCCGATCACTCGAAGCCCGATCCCGCAACGCTGACCGTCAATCCGCGCCCGTTCGAGGCATTGGCCCACTTGCCCCTGTCCCGCGGCAACGGGGCTGAACTGCTGATCGACGGCGAGGCGACGTTTCAATCCATCTTCCGTGCGATCGATGTGGCCAAGAACTACGTCCTCATTCAGTTCTACATCGTGCGCGATGACGCGCTGGGACTGGAACTACAAGACAGGCTGATCAATGCGGCCAAACGCGGGGTCAGCGTCCGGTTCATGACTGACGCGGTGGGCAGCTATGGCCTACCCTCCTCATACCTGGAGGAGCTACGCTCGGCCGGTGTGGATGTCGCTGATCCACGCGACCAGCGCGGGCCGAAGTTCCGGTTTCAGCTGAATTACCGCAACCACCGCAAGACCGTGATCATCGACGGCGAAACCGGGTTCATCGGCGGGCACAATGTGGGCGTCGAATACCTGGGGCAGGATCCGTATTTTGGCCGCTGGCGGGACACCCACATCAAGATGACCGGCCATATCGTTCGGCAGTTGCAGCTGATTTTCACCGAGGACTGGCACTGGGCCCGCGGAGAAGACCTGATTGACGTTCTGGACTGGGCGGGGTCGGAATCCGATCAGGACATGAACGCGCTGCTGGTCGCCACCGGACCGGGCGACGCGACTGAAACTGGGTCGTTGATGTTCTTTTCCACCATCGCTGCGGCACAGGAGCGGTTGTGGATCGCATCACCTTATTTCGTGCCGGATATCGACGTGATGACAGCACTGGAACATGCCGCGCTGCGCGGAGTCGACGTCCGCATTCTGGTGCCGGACATGATTGACCACCGCCTGCCCTGGTTGGCGGCCTTTGCCTATTTCGATGAAATCCGGGATTCCGGCGTGCGCGTATTCCGCTATACTGACGGATTCATGCACCAAAAGGTCATTCTGGTGGACGACACGTTGGCCGCAGTTGGCACCACCAACCTGGACAACCGCTCGTTCCGTCTGAATTTCGAAGCGATGGCGCTGTTTTTCGACAGCCGGGCAGCCGCTGCCACCGAGAACATGCTGAAGACCGATTTCGAAGCCAGCTACGAAATGACCAGAAGCCTAGCCCAGCAACCGCCGCATATCCGCTATGGCGCGCCTTTGGCGCGGTTGTTCTCGCCGATCCTCTAGGTCAGGAACCGTTCCTGGAACACGCGCGTCATCAACGCGACCATGAATGCCGTGGAAAGACCAAAGGCCAACAATCCGGTGACCGAGGCGAAGGCCCCGAATATCCGCAGCCCCTCTCCCAATACAATGTCGCCATAGCCCAGCGTCGTGAAGGTCACGAGCGAGAAATACAAGGCCGAGTTCCAGTCCGGGAGGACATCTCCCATCACCCAGACAATCGCCCAGATCCACACCTGAATCGTATGCGTCGCTACGATGACGGCCAGCGCCAAGGCGATCGGGCCTGCCGTGGGCAGAAAGGTTCCCTGCCCGTCCCACCTGTCGATCACCTTGCGCACCATGATAGTGCACCATGTGAGCAGCCCGATCTCGATCAGGAAACACAGCCCCAGATAGAAGCTGCCCCAAAGGATCTGCTGCGACAATGTCATGGTGATACCCTGCATCGGCCCGGAAACTGAAACTGCACAATGGCGGCTCTGCTCTCAAGGCACAAGGCCGGACAGCGGGCGGTCGTGCGACGAAAAGAACCGAAACTTTTTGAAGGCTGGACAGCGGATCGGCGCGCCGCACATTGTAGAGCGCACCAAGTGAGACTGATCATGTTGTTGGAAATACAGAATATCCACAAAACCTACCCGCGCGGGCGGCCTGTCCTGAACGACGTTTCGTTGTCGCTGGAACGCGGTCAGACGCTTGCTATCACCGGCGAAAGTGGCAGCGGCAAAAGCACGTTGCTGAACCTTGCCGGCGCGCTGGACAGTTTTGACAGCGGTGAGATCGTTCTGGATGGCACGGCGTTGTCGCGACTGGACGATCGCGGCCGCGCATTGCTACGGCGCGAAGACGTGTCCCTGGTGTTCCAGCAATTCAATCTGATCCCGTCACTGACGGTTGCGCAGAACCTGTCATTTCATGCCCGGCTGGCAAATCGAGTTGACCCCGAGTGGCTCGCGCATCTGACCGCGACGCTCGGTCTCGCCGATTTGACCCAACGCTATCCCGAACATCTGTCGGGCGGCCAGCAACAG
Source organism: Ruegeria sp. CH5 (assembly GCF_056537025.1). NCBI lineage: Bacteria > Pseudomonadati > Pseudomonadota > Alphaproteobacteria > Rhodobacterales > Roseobacteraceae > Ruegeria > Ruegeria sp. CH5. The sequence continues at coordinate 602,984 of NZ_JBQFQT010000001.1, forward strand.
CGGGTCGCGATTGGCCGGGCCCTTGCCGTCCGGCCCAAGCTGCTGCTGGCGGACGAGCCGACGGGAAACCTGGACGAGACTGCAAGCGCGGCGGTTCTGGACCTTATGCTGTCCTTGGTCGCGGATACCGGGGCAGCCCTGCTGTTGGTGACGCATTCGCCCGTGATCGCGGCTCGGCTTGATCGAACGGCGCATCTGGCAAACGGTCGGATCGCATGACTCGCACCGTGATCCAGGCCCTCTGGTCGCATTGGCGTTGGCACCGCATCCAACTGGCCACGCTGCTGATCGGAATCGCGCTTGCGACAGGCCTTTGGTCGGCGGTCCAGGCCATCAACGCCGAAGCCCGGGCCAGCTATGCGCGTGCCAACCAACAATTGGCGCTTGGGCAGATAGAGATGCTGCGGCATCCATCCGGCCACATTCCTTTGGACACATACGTAAATCTGCGTCGCGCCGGATGGCAGGTCGCGGCCGTTCTGGAAGGTCGGTACAGGGTTGGGGATCGCTCGGTTCTTTTGACCGGAGTGGACCTTGTCTCCTACCCCCCGCTTCCGGCGGTAACGCAACTGGAACAGGAAGAGGCCTCACCCGACCCGGCGACCATGCTGACCGCGCCCGGCCGACTGCTGGCGCCACCAGACTTGGTGCCGATGCTGGAGGATCGGCCCGATCTTCCACCGGCTATCGCCAGTACCGCGCTTCCCCCCAATGTGGTTCTGACCGATATCGGCGTAGCTGAGACGTTGCTGAACAAACCGGGTGAGATTTCGCGACTTGCCATCCTGCCCGATCAGCCTCGCGGAGTTGCGCCCCTGTCCCAGGTTGCGCCAGAGCTGAACCGCCAGCCCCCCGGAAACAGCGTCGACACTGCCCGCCTAACCGACAGCTTCCACCTGAACCTTTCCGCGTTCGGCCTGCTGTCCTTCGCCGTCGGGCTGTTCATTGTAAATGGAACGGTTGGGCTGGCCTTTGCGCAGCGCCGCGGAATGGTCCGCAGTCTGCGGGCGATGGGAGTCCCGATGGGGACGCTTTCCCGCATCATTCTGGCCGAACTTGTAGGTCTGGCTTTGATCGGTGGATCCATGGGCCTGCTGCTGGGTTTTTTTCTGGCCGGAGCGTTGTTGCCCGATGTCGCCGCAACCCTGCGCGGGCTCTATGGGGCTCCGGTGGATGGCCAGTTGCAACTGAGAGGCGGTTGGGTGCTGACCGGGCTGGGTATGTCCATCACAGGAACCCTGGCAGCCAGCGGATACGCCCTGTGGCGTCTGAGCCGACTGCCGATATTGTCCGGCCCAGGCTTGCAGGCATGGCGTGGCCGCAGCACAAGAGCCGTCGTGACCGGACTGGCGGGTGTGTGGCTCGCTCTTGGCGGGTTCGTGATCTTTCTTCTTTTTGACGGATTGGTCGCTGGTTTCGCTCTGATGGCAGGCATTCTGACCGGCAGCGCCCTTTTGCTGCCTCTGGTTCTGTCCAGCATATTGCACCTGTGCGCAGGGCGCGTCCGTGACCCGGTGCGGCAGTGGGTGCTGGCCGACATGCAGGCCCAGCTGCCGGGCCTGTCGCTTGCGCTGAAGGCCCTGCTGCTGGCCCTGGCCGCCAATATCGGTGTCGGAACCATGGTGTCCAGCTTCCGGCTTACCTTCGTCGGTTGGCTGGACCAGCGCCTGATGGCCGAGCTGTACATCACGGCAAAGGACTCGGATCAAGGTCTCGAGATCGAGACATGGCTGACCCCGCGCGTTGACGCAGTCCTGCCGATACGGAATGTGGAGCTGGATCATCCCACAGGCCCGCTGTTTCTGTACGGAGTGGTCGATCATGCGACCTACCGGGACAACTGGCCCCTTGTCGCCGCTGCCCCGGACGTATGGACCAAGGTTCTGTCCGACGGCGCCATCCTGATCAACGAACAGCTGGCCCGCCGTGCTGATCTGTGGCCTGGGGATTCGATTGCTCTGACCGCCGATCACACTCTGGCAATCGCTGGCGTTTATTCCGACTACGGCAATCCGACCGGGCAAGCGATCGTCTCAATGGACCTGTTCGGCAGGATCGCGCCAAATGCCGAAAACCGACAGTTTGGTATTCGCATCGCTCCGGAGCGCTCAGATGAGCTGGCGGCCGATCTGCAGAACAGGTTTGATCTGGACCCCGGCGCGATCATCGGGCAGGCCGCGGTGAAGGCGCAGTCCATGGCGATCTTCGAAAAGACATTTGTCGTGACATCCGCGCTGAACATCCTGACGCTTGGCGTGGCCGGCTTCGCCATTCTGACCAGCTTGCTTACGCTCTGGACCCAGCGGCTGCCTCAGATCGCTCCGGTCTGGGCAATGGGGCTGACGCTGTCGCATTTGTCCAAACTGGAACTGGCGCGGAGCATGGTTCTGGCTTTCCTTACCGCCTGCCTCGCCTTGCCGCTGGGTCTGGCACTGGCTTGGATTCTGCTGGCCGTCATCAATGTCGAGGCGTTTGGATGGCGGCTACCCATGCACCTTTTCCCGTCGTCATGGGTGCAGCTCATGCTGTGGACACTTGTGGCCGCCGCCCTTGCCGCGGCGCTGCCTGCCTGGCGGCTTCGGCGGATGCCGCCGGCCGATCTGCTGAGGGTCTTTGCCAATGAACGCTAAACTACTCGTGTGTGCGCTGTTCTGGCCCCTTGCGGCAATGGCGCAGGGGTTTGCCGGTTTGGGCGGCTCAGCCGACGGGTTTGACGTACCACAACCAGAGTACCAGTTCGAATTCCCCGCCGACCACGGCCCGCATCCGTCCTATCGGATCGAATGGTGGTACCTGACGGCCAACCTGACCGGGGAGGACGGTCGGGACTACGGCATACAGTGGACTCTGTTTCGCTCTGCCTTGAAGCCATTTGAAACCGCCGGCTGGCAAAGCCCACAGATCTGGATGGGCCATGCCGCGCTGACAACTCCGGAACGCCACTTTTTTGCCGAGCGCCTGTCTCGTGGTGGAATTGGTCAGGCCGGTGTCACGGCCGACCCGTTCGAAGCATGGATCGACGAATGGCGCATGGCAGGACCAACGCTCCAGACCCTGACCCTGACTGCAAACGGAGCCGATTTCGGGTACGACCTGAACCTGTCTGCCTCGGGGCCGCTGGTTTTTCATGGTGAGAATGGCTTTTCCGTAAAATCCGCTGATGGGCAGGCCAGCTACTATTATTCGCAGCCGGGCTACGCCGTCCAGGGCACGCTGCATCTGCCCGACGGCGATGTAGCGGTCACCGGGAACGGATGGCTGGACCGAGAGTGGTCTTCCCAGCCTCTGTCCGCCGATCAATCCGGGTGGGACTGGTTCTCACTCAGTTTCGAGGACGGCGACAAGTTGATGGCGTTTCGCCTGCGCGGCGGACGTGGGGACTATACCTCGGCCACCTGGATCAACGCGGACGGTTCCAGCCGCAGCCTGTCGGACGGGTCGGTTATATTCACACCACTGGAAACCAGCCGGGTGGCGGACCGCGATGTTCCGACGGATTGGCGCGTGACCATCCCGGGTGAGGATCTGGACATTCGCGTCCAAGCTCAGAACACCCAAGCCTGGATGGGGACGCGCTTTCAATACTGGGAGGGTCCAGTCACCGTGTCAGGCAGCCACGAGGGGCGCGGCTACCTTGAGATGACCGGCACTAGCGGGTTTAGCGGACCACGTAGACCGAAACGTTCGAGTGGCGCACCACTCGCGCCGCGTTCGGTCCCAGCAGGTAGTCCTTGAAATCCGGCTTGTGCGCACCGATCACGATCAGATCGCTGCCGGCACTTTCGGCGGTCTTCAGGATCTCCTGATAGGCCGTGCCGGTTGCAACGACATGGCGGATCTTGGCATTGCGCTCCGACCCGACTGCATCGACACACAGCTCAACCAGCTTGTCATGCGCTTCATGCTGCGCCTTGTCGTGGAAGTCGGGCCGGAAAAAGCCGGACACCCAGCTTTCACCGAAATCCGGCAGCACGGTCACCACGTCCAGCTGGGCCCCGTCGAGATCGGCCAGTTTCGCGGCAATTTTCAGGACAGGAGCATCGATATTGCCGTTGCTGATATCAACGGCGCACAGGACGGACTTTGTCATGCGGGCACCTCTTGTCTGGCGGCACGGCCGCGTTGCAGGAAGGCGATCAACCCCAGCAGCAGCATGGCCGGGATATAGATCAACTGTTTTGGCGGCTGGGTGACCGGCAGATCGGCGGATGCGATACGCACCGGCTCGTCCGCGTAATAGTCGAAATTGGCCAGGTCATCGGCGATGGGCGAGCCGAACATAGGTTCGTCCATCTTCACCAGGCCATCTTCCTCGATCAACAAAAAGCCCATGGCATCTACACGCGCCGCACCATCAGGTTCGGACCCCACGCTGACGACGACCGTGGTCTCGGTCATGTTGCCGGTGTCGAAATCCGGACCACTGACCACCACCCGCACGTCGGTGCCTGGTTCAGCCTCACCAATGGCCTGCACGAATCCGGCCGGCTCAACCTCGAGGTGCGAGGGTGAGATGCGATCCATGAAATAGTCCGGCCGGAACAGCGCGAAGGCGATCGCAATCAGCGCAACGCTTTCGTAGATTCGGCTGTGGGTGAGGAAGTAGCCCATCGTTCCGGCCGTGAACACGAGGATCGCAATCGTGGCGAATATGGCCACTATGATCCCCTCAACCCAGGTGACATCGATCAGCAGCAGGTCGGTGTTGAAGATGAACACGAAAGGCAGCGCCACGGTACGCAGGCTGTAGAAGAACGCAGTGAAGCCGGTCTTGATCGCGTCACCGCCCGATACGGCGGCCGCAGCAAAGCTGGCCAGACCCACAGGAGGCGTCACGTCGGCCATGATGCCGAAGTAGAACACGAACAGGTGCACCGCGATCAGCGGCACGATCAGGCCGCTTTGCGCGCCCAGTTCGACCACAACGCCCGCCATCAGCGAGCTGACGACGATATAGTTTGCTGTGGTCGGCAGACCCATGCCCAGGATCAGGCTGAGCAGCCCGACCATCACCAGCATCAGGATCAGATTGCCGCCGGACAGGAACTCGACCAGATCGGCCATCACCTGCCCCACACCGGTCAGGGTCACGGTACCGACGATAACGCCGGCCGTGGCCGTGGCCAGCGCAATGCCGATCATGTTGCGCGCGCCGTCGATCAGGCCCTGCCACAGATCGGCAACCCCATCGACAAAGGAGTTTGCCAGATCGCTTTGACCCCGGAAAATCGCCTTGAGCGGTTTCTGCGTCAGCAGGATCACGAACAGCAGCGCGGTTGCCCAGAAGGCCGACAGACCCGGCGACTTCTGTTCGATCATCAGGAAGTAGACCAGAACGATGATCGGCAGCAGGTAATGCAGGCCGGCCTTGTAGATCTCGGAGATCACCGGCAGCTTCACTTCGGTCGCGTTCGGGTCATCGGGCTCAAGGTCGGGAACCTGAGCCGCCAGGAACAGCAGAGCAACATAGACGGCGCACACCGCCAGGCTCAGGATCAGACCAGCGCTGGACGGCGCCCAGCTTGTGACAGCATCCACCGGGAACTGCGAACCATAGCAGAGCCCCGCAAACACCAGGAAGAACATCAGCATCCCCACGACCGTCCGCGCCAGATGCACGTCGCGGTCGCCCAGAGTGGGCATGTTCCGCTTCACGGCCTCGAGATGGACGATGTAGACCAGCGCAATGTAGGAAATCGCCGCCGGAAGGAAGGCGTGGGTGATGACCTCGACATACGAGATGCCCACGTACTCCACCATCAGGAAGGCGGCGGCGCCCATCACGGGCGGCATGATCTGGCCGTTGACCGAACTTGCAACCTCGACCGAGCCGGCCTGCTCGCTGGTAAAGCCTACGCGCTTCATCAGCGGGATGGTGAAGGTGCCGGTGGTGACGACGTTGGCGATGGACGAGCCCGAAATCAGGCCGGTTGCGGCCGAACCGACAACGGCGGCCTTGGCCGGACCGCCGCGCAGGTGACCCAGCGCGCCGAAGGCCATCTTGATGAAGTAATTCCCTGCCCCGGCCTTATCCAGCAAAGCGCCGAACAGAACGAAGAGGAACACGAATTTCGTCGAAACACCCAAGGCGATGCCGAACACACCCTCGGACGTGATCCACATGTGGCTCATCGCCTTTTTCAGGCTGGCGCCTTTCCACCGGATCACTTCGGGCACCCACTCGGACGAGCCGAAGAACACATAGGCCAGGAAGATCGTCGCAATGATCGCCATGGCGGGGCCAAGCGCGCGCCGCGCGGCTTCGAACAGCAGGATCAAGCCGCCGAGGGCGATCCATTTGTCGACATCATCCGCCAGACCGCCCGCATTGACGATCTTGTCATAGAAGAAATAACCGTAAAGGGCGACACCGGCCCCCAGAACACCCATGATCCAATCCTGGATCGGAATGTAGTTTCGCGGACTGGATTTCAGCGCTGGATAAGCCGCGAAGGCCAGGAACAACGCGAAGGCCAAATGAAACTGACGCGCGTTGTTCACAACGCTGCCGGGCAGGACGTAGTTGGCAATCGGTGACGCCAGAACGACTTGAAAGATCGACCAGATTGCGGCCACGATCGCGAGGAACAAGCCGACATTTCCAGCCGGGTCCCGGGCACCCGCATCCGAGGATGCGACCAGTTCCTGTAGTTCTTCTTCGGATAACGGACGATTGCCCTGTTGATCAGCGCTCATCAAATGTCTCCCCGTCCAACGGCCGGTTTCCGGCGCAGCTTTGGTCTTTCCGGCGTCTCACCGGTTGAAAACGAGGCGCGAACAGCGCCTCGTTTCTGGACTTGAAGGTGGGTTACTGGATCCAGCCTTTTTCCTTGTAGTACTTCTCGGCGCCCGGATGCAGCGGAGCCGACAGACCGTCCTTGATCATTTCCTCAGGCTTGAGGTTGGCAAAGGCCGGGTGCAGCTTTTTGAAGTCGTCGAAGTTCTCGAAGACCGAGCTGACAACCGCGTACACCGCATCGTCAGACACGTTTGCCGAAGTCACGAAGGTCGCGCCCACACCGAAGGTCTGAGTGTCAGCGTCCGAACCGCGATACATGCCGCCGGGGATGGTGGCCGTACGGTAGAACGAGTTGTCGGCAACCAGCTTGTCAACGGCTTCACCGCTGACGTTCACCAGAACCGAGTCGCACGCAGTGGTGGCTTCCTGGATCGAACCGGACGGGTGGCCGACGGTGTAGACCATCGCATCGATCTGGTTGTCACACAGCGCGGCCGACTGTTCTGCGGCCTTCAGCTCGGTTGCCAGTTCGAAGTCATCCGTGGTCCAGCCCAGGGCTTCCATCAGAACTTCCATGGTGCCGCGCTGACCGGAACCGGGGTTGCCGATATTGACGCGCTTGCCCTTCAGGTCTTCGAAGTTCTTGATGCCGGAATCGGCACGGGCCACCACGGTAAACGGCTCGGGGTGAACAGAAAATACGGCGCGCAGCTCTTCGAACGGGCCGTTTTCCTCGAATTTCGAGGTGCCGTTGTAGGCATGGTACTGCCAGTCGGACTGGGCCACACCGAATTCCAGTTCGCCTTCGCGAATGGTGTTGATGTTGTAGACCGATCCACCCGTCGATTCGACCGAGCAACGCACGCCATGTTCTTTGCGGCCCTTGTTCACCAGGCGGCAGATCGCGCCACCGGTGGGATAGTACACGCCGGTCACACCGCCGGTGCCGATGGTGATGAATTCTTCGGCATAAGCCGCCGGAGCCATGAGGGCAGCGGTCACGACCGCGCCGAGGCTGAGCTTGCTTTTCTTGATCATTTAGGAACTCCCAAGATTCTTATTGTGGACGGAAGACAGGCCAAAGGCCCCTTGTCCGGGGGACGAGCCATTATGACAATCCGCATGAGCAGGCAACGGATGAGCTCAAATTTTCCCGAATTCTCCCAACAGTCACGATGGTTTGTTGCCAGTACCTCTGTTGTCAAGCGTTAAGCGCCCGACCCCGGCGTCGGGACGCACATATGACGTGGAACCCAAAAATTTCCCCGGCTTGACCCCGCAACAAGGGGTGTCGCACCGTGTTGACCGGTCTGTGGCGCGTCAAGTATGATCTCTCAGGTCGCTGAGTTCGAAGATTTCTTGTTTTCTGACAATCGGTTATTTGTTTTTTTCCTGTTCGTGTGAGTTCACAGCGTGATTGGTTATTCTTCATTGCAAAGCAAATCGTCATCAATCAGCGAGTTCCGCTGGCATTTGTTTCTGGCGCTGGTCTTCACGGTCGCCGCCGGTGAGATGTTTTTCGACACATATCGCGTCGTTTACTTCGGCGCGGTCTCTTTCGACGACTATTCCCACTACCTGCTGTATCTTCTGGATGAAGAGCGTGGCCGGGTTCCCCCTTCGCCGCATGTTTACCGCATAGGCTCGGTTATACTTGCGCTGCCGTTCTACAATCTGCCGTTCGTCTCGCTGTCCACCGGGTCGGGAGAAGTCTTTCTTCCTGACAGCGTTGCTGATGCCAAGGCATTGGCCGCGATGTGTGCCGCCAACGTCTTCTACCTGGTTCTGACGGCGCTTCTGGTTTACGTCTATTTGCTGCGGCGTGTTGGAACCAATGCGCAGTGGGCATTCATCGGCGCCGCGTCAGTTCTGTTTCTGGGGCAGTTTCTGGCGCTGGAAGGCAATGACGGCATCTCGGTCTTTCCATTGACAGTGGCCCTTCTGTTTGCTGCCGAGAAGAAATGGAAGTGGTTTCTTCTTACCGTGTTTCTTGGCGCGTTCATCAATGAAAAGATCATCATCGTGACGCTGCTGATCTTTGGTCTGCGCGCATTGGCAATAATGTCCTTGCGCAGCGACGAGGCCAAGGTCACGGCCGCTCTGTTTTGCCTGTTCGTTGGATTTCTGGTTGTCATTACCGCATTTCCGTTTCCGGGCGTGAACGACAATCAGAGAGAGATTGGGCAATTCATCTCCAGCGCGCTGTCCACGCTGAAAGGCAGCACAAGTGTCAAAGGACTGTATCTGAACGTCTGGCCGTTGTTGGTTCTGACCTCCTGCTGGTGGATTGCCGTGACCGGTCAAGCTGAACATCAGGTCCTACGCCGGACGGACGTTTTGGCGCTGCTGGCGTTTTTCTCGCTCATCGCCATGTTGAACGTACAGTTCAATATCGGTCGGCTGGTCATGTACTTCATGCCGTTTTTTGTCGTGGGCTGCATTCAGGCCCTCGCAGCCAGCGACAACTGGCGCGCGACTTCGTCTAGAGACGGCAATGAGTGACGAGGCCACCCGGCAACGCGAGGTCAGATGCTGAGCTTCTTGAACACCGGCTCGGGGATGTTTCGGATGATCGCCATGATCAGTTGCCAAATCGGCTTAACGTAGATCACGTTCCGACCGCGCTCGACCGCCCGGGCCGTTGCGGCGGCAACCTCGGACGGCTGCGCCGTCAGACGCTCGGGCAAGTCCATTCCTTCGGTCATTTGTGTGTCGACGAATCCCGGAAGAACCGTCACGACATGCACGCCTTTCTTGGCGAGTCGGTTGCGCAACCCGGACAGAAAAGCAGTCAGGCCGGCCTTGGCCGATCCGTAAACATAGTTGGTCGCCCGGCCCCGATCACCGGCCACGGAACTGACACCCACAATCGTACCCGATCCGCGCTCTTCGAACCGGTTGGCAAAGGCTCCGAGGATCTGAGCCGGCCCTTCGAAGTTGCTGCGCATCACCAGAGAAGCCGCGGCGGCGTCCCTTTCGTTCTCGGCCTGCTCGCCCATGTACCCGACAACGCAAACGACGATGCCCGGCAATTCAGGCAACGCATCGATGAACCCATCGAAGCTGTTGGCTTCCAGAACGTCGAACTCGTGCAAGGTTGCCCCTATACCATAGCGCAGTTCGATATCGGCCTTGTCGGCCTCGAGCGTCTCAGCATTCCGGGCGGCCAGCTGGACCGGGTGCCCCCGCTCGGCAAACTCATGAGCGATGGCCTTGCCGATATCCGACCGGGCACCAAGAACGAGAACGGGTTCCATTGTCATATTTCAAGCCTTTCTGACTGGGCCGAGCGGAACCGGTCCCGCCAACCATTGACGTTGCGCGCCTCGCGGAATCGGGTCACGCGATCGTCTGATCTGTTCAAAGTATTGGCCGACATCCTGCTGTCTTTGGCCAGGTAGAACCGTCCACCATGTTCCAGAGTGATCCGATCCAGCTTGTCCATGAGGATGAGCGTTTTGTCGGAAATCGGGAAATCTAGCGCCAGCGTGTATCCCTCCATGGGGAAGGAAAACGGACTGTCCTGCGGGCCGAATCTTTTAAGAACGGACAAAAACGAACCCATGCCCTTGCCAGCGATGGCTTGCAAAAGCTCGGTCAGGCCGGCGCGTGAACGATGAATAGGCAACGCGCATTGAAACTGGGCAAAGCCGCTGCGACCGTAGATACGGTTCCATCCCAATATGGCGTCCAGCGGATAAAAGAACGTATCCCAGTTCACCAGCTTGGTATCGCCGTTTCGAACCCCCATCCAGTAGTAACCGGCGTTGAATGCCCGAACCGTATGGCGATTCAAGGCAAACGACGGCAGATCCATCGGAACGGATTTTTTGCGCTTGGTCGGGCAGATTAGGGGTTGCCGGGCATACCGCCCCGGCAGGTCCGAGACCGCAGCGTGTTCTCCCAGCATCACCAAAGACCGCCCCAGGTTTCGGCCTGTGGACAAGCAGTCGATCCACGCGACCGAGTATGTTGCATCCTGTGCGGCCTCGAATGCATTCATCGCATCCTGAAGGCTGGGTGCGGCTATGGTCTTTTGCTTGATCCAACCTGTCTCGACCGGCTGCAACCGAACCGCTGCCCGCACGATGATCCCGGTAAGGCCCATGCCGCCCAAGGTGTGATCGAACAATGCGCTGTTCGACGCGCGGCTGCATCGGGTGATCTCCCCGTCATCGCCCATGACCTCAACCCATTCGACGCAATGGCGGAAACTACCGACGCGGTGGTGGTTCTTGCCATGAACATCTGCGGCGATGGCACCGCCGATCGTGACGAATTTGGTGCCCGGTGTAACGATCGGAAACCAACCCCGAGGCAGAAACGCTGCGATCACGTCGCCCAGCAGAACCCCCGCCTCGGCAACCAACACTCCGGTCTGGTTGTCGAAGGACACCATCCTGTTCAGATGCCGGGTATGTACGGTTGTCGTGAGGCCAATTGCGCTGTCCCCATAGGCGCGCCCATTGCCGCGCGCGATCACATCTGGTCCTGCCCGCACGACCGATCGAAGGCTTTCGACGCTGCGCGGCGCGATCACTCTGGTCTCAAGAACGGGGTACCTGCCCCAGCCGGAAAGCCTCATGCCCGCGCCTCCGCCGCGCCGGTGTTGAATACGAAGCGCTTATCCAGATGGTACTTGATCACGTAACCCACCGTCAGCCCGATAACCGCGCCAACCTCGCGCATGAGATCGGTTTTCCAAACCACCCAAAAGGCCGTCTCGGTGCCCCAAAATATTGCGGTGGTGACCACACCCATCGCTGTATAAAGCGAAAATTTCTGACCGTGGGCCTTCAGTCCCGTCTGCCGGTCATAGAAAATCCAGTGCTTGTCGAGGGTATATTTGACCAAAAGTCCGACAAGAGTACCCGCAAACACTGCAGCCGCGAAGTACCAGCCACCCTCGCCAAGCGACAGGACTGCGCGCTGCGCAGCCAGGTTCAAGGCCATCGCCACGATGGCAAAGGCGGAATAGCGCAGAATCAATCCCTGAACCGTCACAGCATTGACCCCGCGACAACGAACAGCAGAATTATGGCAAAGCAAAGCAGGCTGACAGGGTCCTTGGCCGCGTAGATCACGGGATCATCGTGCATGTTGCCACGATGCGTAATCATGACGGTCCGGGTGATCCAGAACAGCAGGACAGCACACACGCCCCATAGGGCTTGCGGGTAGGAGTAGAGCTGCACCACCGCCGGCGAGCTGACATAGAGCGCCATCACCAGAACGGCGACATAACCCGCACTGACGGCGATCATGGAGATAATCGGAAGGTCATCCACGTGATAGCCGCGCCCGGTTGCCGACAATTTACCGCGTGCCGCATAGTCCACCAACTCGGCCTGCCTTTTGACCGCCGCAAGCGACAGGAACAGAAACATCGAAAATGCCAGGAGCCACACCGAAAGCTCCAACCCTGTTGCCGCTCCACCCGCCACGATCCGGGTCGTGTAAAGGCCGGCCAAGACACAGATGTCGATGACCAACTGGCGCTTTAGATACAATGAATACCCGGTCGTCAGTGCATAATACGCCACCATCACCAGGAAAAACTCCAGCCCGACCGTGGCTGCAATGACCGAGCCTGAAATCAGCAAACCGGCAGCCATCCACGTTCCGGACGAAATCGGAATGCTGCCCGAAGCAAACGGCCGCGCGCGTTTGCGCGGATGCGCCCGATCTGCTGCAAGGTCCAGCAAGTCATTCAGAACATAGACACTGGATGCGATCAGGCTGAACGATATGAAAGCCAGCAACGACAACCAAAACACCTGCCCCGTCAGTTGATGGGCCGCCAGCATCGGCAAAAAGACCAGCAGGTTCTTCATCCATTGATGCGGACGCAGCGCCTTGAGATAGGACCGGGCGGTCACTTCGTGTGTGTGCAGATGCTCGACCTTGGGTGCGACCGCTTCCGCTTGTTTCGCCAGTCCCAGCCCCGCGTTCACGGAAACCGCCAGATTGGCCCTTCGCCACACCGCAAGGTCGGCGTAGGAATCGCCCATATAGGCGTATCCGCCCGGACCAAAGCGTTCGTCCAGAAACTCGGCCTTGTTTTCACCTTTCAGGTTCAGCGACCCGTCGGAACCATAAACCTCGTCGAAAATACCCAGATGGGCTCCGATGCTTTGGGCAATGCCTTCATCCGAGGCCGTCACAAGGGCGGTCTTGCCGCCATCAGCGCGCCATTTCTCGACGTACTCCACCACCTTGGGATCATAAGGCAACGAGGTGACGTCAATTTCGGCCTCTTCGGCCAGGTAACGTTTCAAAGAAGCGCGTCCACCCAACAGAGCCGCGGCGGAGTGAAACGGGCTGCGCCAGTTCCGTCCGAAAGCCGACCAAAAGCTTTCGTACAGCATGTCACTCTTCAAAAGAGTGCCATCCAGATCTACCACAAGGATTTTGCACATAAATCAACCAACTATAATCATTACCCGGGACGGGGAACTATGAGGTCCGTTATTGCAAAGCTCAAAAGGCATGGCAACTGCACAGCCGTGCCCGCCAACCTTTCTCGTCATAGCCTGCTTCGATATCACGTCAGTGCCTGTCACGGCTCTTTGTTTCACCAATTTCTATGGCCAAATGATGGCGTCACGGCCTATCCCAGTGACGCTGTACCATAATCGCGTTCTTTCAAGTGTTTGACGGCTCCGCACCCAAAGCGGCCGTATTCATATTGCGCGAGCTTCAAGGATCACGTCACTCTGGAATGCGCCCACTTCAGCGCCCAGTCACGCGCGGATACGCTGCCAGAGACACCGTGCAACGGAGACACAGACGACCCCTGCGCTGACTATAGTTGACGATTTGGAAACTCTACCGCCGCACCTGATACCGCATCAGACAACGGTCCGGATCCCACTGTTCCGCGTGCAGTTTCGTCGCACCAATTCGAGGCTGGATGCTCGAGGTGCAGCCAGCCGAGCACGCGAGCTTTGACAGAGCAAATGCCCTGAACACTATACCAAAACGGGTGCGGTGGTGGTGCCCAAGGAGAGACTCGAACTCTCACGCCCGTGAAGGCGGGGGATTTTGAATCCCCTGCGTCTACCATTCCGCCACTTGGGCCACGCGCATTGAATTACCGCCCATCTGGCCGAAGGTCCAGAGGCAAAAAACGGTCAATCGACGAACAGCCCGGGACAGATCGGTTGACGCCCCGTCGGACGCGTGGTTTGCCTCGTCATGACAAAGCTTGGGAACACGCGCTGATGCTGCAATCGCTTTATGATCGGACGATCCGACTGGCCGACCACCCACACGCACTATGGGTGTTGGCATTTGTGGCATTCATCGAAAGCTCGGTCTTTCCGATTCCACCCGACGTGCTGATGATCCCTATGATTCTGGCACGCCCATCGCGGGCATGGTTGATTGCCACCGTTGCGCTGGTTTTTTCGGTCTTGGGCGGCCTTTTGGGATACGCAATCGGCGCGTTCTTCTACGACAGCATCGGACAACCCATCCTCGAAGCGATGGGCAAGGGTCACGCGATGCAGGAATTCAACCAGCGGTTCAACGATTTCGGGTTCTGGGCCGTTCTGACCGCCGGTGTCACGCCTTTCCCGTACAAGGTCATCACGATCATGTCCGGTTGGACAGGAATGCCGCTGGGAACTTTCATCGCCACTTCGATTCTCGCCCGCGCTTTGCGGTTTTACATCGTCGCCGGGTTGCTTTGGGGCTTTGGCGAGCCTATCCGGGACTTCATCGAAAAACGGCTTGGGCTGATGTTCACCTTGTTCATCATTCTTCTGATCGGCGGATTTCTGGTGGTGAAATACATATGACGCGGAAACGGACACTCATTTTGCTGGCAGCGGGTGGGTCTGCAGCATTGCTTCTTGCGGCTTGGGGGTTCCAGAATCTGGGCGGCATGGCACCGTGTAAATTGTGCATCTGGCAACGCTACCCGCATGGTGCGGCTGTGCTGCTCGGCGTGCTGGCTTTTGCATTTCCGGGCGTGCGCCTGCTGCCCCTCCTCGGCGCAGCCGCTGCCGCCGCCACGTCCGGCATCGGCGTCTATCACGCCGGGGTCGAGCGCGGCCTGTGGGAAGGTCCGTCCAGTTGCACATCGGGCAGTATCAGCGGCCTGTCCGCCGAGGAGTTGATGGAGCAGATCATGGCCGCCCCGTTGGTGCGGTGCGATGATATCCCGTGGGAAATGTTCGGGCTGTCCATGGCTGGGTGGAACGCACTGCTGTCCGCAGGTCTGGTTCTGGTGTGGCTGGCCGCCTGGCGCGCGCGCTGACCCTACTGGGCGTCCAGTTCCGCATCCCAATACAGAAAGTCGATCCAGCTTTCGTGCAGGTGGTTCGGCGGAAATTTCCGTCCGATATTCTGCAGCATACTGGCGTCAGGCTGCCGAGGCGGCTTGCGCAGGCTCATCCCCGCCTGACGCAGCGATTTCGACCCCTTGCGCAGATTGCATGGACTGCAGGCGGCCACCACGTTCTGCCAACTTGTGACACCCCCTGCTGCACGCGGCACGACATGGTCGAAAGTCAGTTCGCCCCGGCTGCCGCAGTACTGGCAGCGGAATTCATCCCTAAGAAATAAATTAAAGCGCGTGAAGGCCACGCGCTTTCTGGGTTTCACATAGTCTTTCAGGACAACCACCGACGGTATTCGGATCACCGTACTCGGGCTGCGGACCACTTCGTCATACTCGGCGACGATATCGACCCGGTCCAGCCAGGCGGCCTTTATCGCCTCCTGCCAGGGCCACAGCGACAGCGGATAGTAGGAAAGCGGGCGATAATCGGCGTTCAAAACCAATGCCGGATGGTGCTTGAGGGCACCTGGCTCCCTGACAAATTCGGTCCTGAAATCTCCGTCCATGGCTGAATCGCTCCTCGCTCTCGGCTGCCTGTATGGGACACCAGAGCGGGGAGCACCCGCCCCGGTCTTAACTTAACTATATATCGTGTTAAAACTCTGACAAGTCCTGTTTTTCCACAACATCTCGGTAACGGACTATTCTGAATCCGTAACAATCACGTGACAGTTATCCACAGCTTGCGCAGGTCCGGAACTGAGAGTATGGCGGAGCTCATGTCATGGTTCATCCGCTTCAACAAACCCTTTGACGTGCTGCCGCAGTTCACCGACCGGCAAAATGCCGACTCGCCCCGCAGCAACCTGTCGGATTTCATCGACCTGCCGGGGGTCTATCCGGCCGGGCGGCTGGACCGTGACAGTGAGGGGCTGATGCTGTTGACTGACAATGGGCGGCTGCAATCCCAGATCTCGGATCCCAAGCACAAAATGCCCAAAACCTATTGGGCCCAGGTCGAGGGCATCCCGGATGCGGCTGCCATTCGGGCCCTGCGCGACGGGGTCGAGTTGAATGACGGCATGACCCGCCCAGCCAAGGCGCGGCTGATCGACGAACCCGAGGGTCTGTGGCCACGCACGCCCCCAATCCGCGAACGCAAGACGGTGTCGGATTGCTGGCTGGAACTGACCCTGCGCGAGGGGCGCAACCGGCAGGTGCGCCGCATGACGGCCGCCGTGGGCCACCCCACCCTGCGCCTGATCCGCGCCCAGATCGGAGACTGGACACTGGACGATCTCGCACCCGGCAGCTGGGACAGCTTGCCGATGCCCGTTCTGGAAACCGCCCCCCAACGCAAACGGGACCGGCGACCGCGGCGGTGACTTTTTCGGCGATTTCCGCTATCATATCTCCATGAAAGTAGCAGCCGGAATCCCGTCGCCTTCGGGCATTCTCGAGGCCGCGCTGTATGTCGATGATCTGGACGCCGCCGAACGGTTCTATGGCGAGGTACTGGGCTTGGAACGCATTCAGCGCGTCAAAGGTCGGCATGTGTTCTTTCGGGTCGGCGCCTCGGTGTTGCTGTTGTTCAACCCGGACCAGACGAAACAGCCCACGACCAACCCTGACCTGCCGGTGCCGCCGCATGGCGCACGCGGTCCGGGGCATGTGTGCCTGATCCTGACGCGCGACCAGATCGCGTTGATGCGCAAGCATCTGCTGGACTGGAACGTCCCGGTCGAGGCCGAGTTTGACTGGCCCAACGGGGCACGATCGCTCTATGTGCGAGACCCGGCCGGAAATTCGGTGGAGTTTGCCGAGGGTCACCTCTGGGGGTGACCCTCCCGCGTCACAGGCTCAGCTTGTCGCGCATGAAGGCCAAGGCGACGCCCAGCCCGTCGGGCGCGATACCGTGGCCGGTGCCCTTCATGACATGAGCAAAGACCTCCTTGAAGCCTGCGCGCTGCAGGGCCTCGGCGGCCTCGGGCAGCGATTGCGGCGGCACCACGTCATCGGCATCTCCATGAACCAGCAGTACAGGCATCCGGCTGACCACCTCGTCGGCCAGCAGGTCCGGCTCCAGCAGGCGGCCGGAAAACGCGATCACTCCGGCCACCGGATCTTCGCGGCGCGGAGCCACGTGCAGGCTCATCATGCTGCCCTGGGAAAAGCCGAACAGCACCACCTGCTCGGGCAGCACGTCCTCGTCCACCATCAGGGCATCGAGAAAGGCGTTGAAATCCTCGACCGCCATTTCCATGCCGCGCCGAGCCTCTTCCTCGGACGAGCCGTCGATCCACGGGATCGGAAACCACTGATACCCGTTGGGCATGCCGGGGATCTGCTCGGGCGCGTCGGGGGCCACGAACAGCGTGTCGGGCAGGTGTTCGCCCAGAACATCCGCAAGCCCCAGCAGATCGGCCCCGTTGGCGCCATAGCCGTGCACGAACACCACGACCGAGCGCGTGTCGCCCGAAACCGGCTCTTTGCGGAGCGCGTTCAAAACCCTTGTCATCTGATCCCTTCCCTATCCTTGGCCACGCGGTAATAGGCCCACAGAACCCGGGCTGCAACCGACCGCCACGGCGACCACGCCTCGGCCATCTGCCGCAGCGCCTTGTCGGTCGGCCGATCCGGCAGGCTGTACAACATCCGCGCGGCCTCCTGCAGGGCCAGATCGCCCGGCGCGATCACATCCGCCCGCCCCAGCGAGAACATTGCATAGATCTCGGCCGTCCAGACCCCGATACCCGGCACCTGCGTCAGGGTCGCAATGACCACGTCATCGGGTGCGTCGCGCAGGGCCTTGTAGTCGATCCGCGCCTCGGCCAACGCCCGGGCATAACGGATCTTCTGACGGCTCAACCCCACTGCGCGCAGCTCATCATCGGTGGCCCATTTGATCTTGCGCGGCCCGGTCAGGCCCGCCTGCTGCATCCGCCCCCAGATCGCGTTGGCCGAGGCCACGCTGACCTGCTGGCTGACGATGGCGCTGAGCAGTTGCGCGAAGCCGTCGGGCCGGCGGCGCAGGGGCAACGGGCGGGTCAGTTCGATCGCGTGCGCCATGCGCGGACAGGCGTCAGACAGCCACTCGGCCCCTTCCGCAACGCATTCTGGTGTCTCGATAATTCGACCAACGGTCATGGCTGCTCC
Organism: Ruegeria sp. CH5; assembly: GCF_056537025.1. Lineage (NCBI taxonomy): Bacteria > Pseudomonadati > Pseudomonadota > Alphaproteobacteria > Rhodobacterales > Roseobacteraceae > Ruegeria > Ruegeria sp. CH5. The sequence goes on from NZ_JBQFQT010000001.1 coordinate 621,166, forward strand.
GGGTGGCGGTTCGGGGCGCAGGTTAGGCTGCTTTGTCGCATATGCAACCCGCTTGTATGTCCGCCGGTTCGCCGATACCCATTTGCGCATGACGATGACCAGCACCGCCCCCGACGATACCCGCGCTAAGCGCAACGTTGCCGTTCTGGTGGCGGCGCAGGCGATTCTGGGCGCACAGATGCCGATGATCTTCATCGTCGGCGGATTGGCGGGCCAGTCGCTGGCCAGCAACGCTTGCCTGGCCACGCTGCCGATTTCGCTGATCGTTCTGGGGTCGATGCTGGCGGCCACGCCGGTCTCGGCCATCATGCAGCGCTGGGGCCGCCGCGCCGGGTTCCTCGTCGGCGCCACCGCCGGAGCGGTGGGCGGCGCCGTGGGCGCCTATGGCCTGTACCTGGGGTCGTTTCCCGTCTTTCTTGTCGGCAGCCTGCTGACCGGCATCTACATGAGCGCACATGGCTTCTATCGCTTTGCCGCCGCCGATACCGCGTCGGACGCGTTCCGGCCCAAGGCGATCTCGTACGTCATGGCCGGTGGTCTGGCTGCGGCTATCATCGGGCCGCAGATCGTCAAGCTGACCTCGCAGGCCTATGTCATTCCGTTCCTGGGCACATATTTCGCGGTGATCGCGGTGAACGTCATCGGGTCGGTCCTGTTCCTGTTTCTGGACATTCCGACCCCCGACCGCCCGTCACAGGATGCACCCAAAGGCCGGTCGCGGCTCGAGCTGCTGAAGACTCCGCGCATCGCCGTGGCCATCATCTGTGCCATGGTCTCATACGCGCTGATGAACCTTGTGATGACTTCGACGCCGCTGGCCGTTGTCGGCTGTGGCTTCTCCGAAGGGGATGCGGCGGATGTGGTCACCAGCCACGTTCTGGCGATGTATGTTCCCAGTTTCTTCACCGGCCATCTGATCGCCCGGTTCGGGGCCGAGAAGATGGTCGCCATCGGGTTGGCGATTTTGGGCGGCGCGGGTGTCGTCGCGCTGCAGGGCGTTGAGATCGGGAACTTCTTTCTGGCCCTCGTGCTGCTTGGCATCGGCTGGAACTTCGGCTTCATCGGTGCCACCAGCATGCTGGCGGCCGAGCACGATGTGCATGAACGCGGCCGTGTGCAGGGCCTGAACGACCTGTTGGTGTTCGGAGGCGTGACGATTGCGTCGCTGGCCTCGGGCGGATTGATGAACTGTTCGGGCGGATCCCCGGTCGAGGGATGGACCGCCGTCAACCTGGCGATGGTGCCGTTGCTGACTTTGGCGGGCGGCGCGCTGCTGTGGCTGGTGCTCAGACCCCGCGAGGCCAAACTCTCCTGATCACCACCGACCGGTGGTCGCGGTCCAGATCAGTGACACGCGCCGTCGGATCTCGCCCACGTCCAGCGCACCAGCAGCGACCCGACCGGGCTCAGCCAGAACATTACGCAGGACGCGGTCTGCCTGCCAGCCGACATAAAGCGCAGGGCGTGCCTGATCCGAAACATCGGCGCGACGCGCCCGGGCCGCGGCCATCCGGTCCAGCGCGCGCTCGGCCAATTGGCGCACCCCGTCCGGTGTCCCGTCCAACAGGGGGACGCGCCCGCGGGCCTCAAGCTCGGGGATGGCTCGGAACCAGTTCGCCACACCGACCGCGGAGCCAAAATCGCGCAGGACCGTTTCGTCGGCGGCACCCAGGGCTTGCGCCGAGGCGACCATCAGCGACCCTGCGCTGTGCGTCAGGTAGGCCTCGAAGTGTTCCTCATCCTCGAACGGATCCCGGTAGATATCCCAACGCCTTACGGCCACGAATTCATCCAGCATCGCCGCCAGATGCGGGGACAGGACGCGCGACAGGGGCGTGACCACCTCGTGCCGCCGCACGGAGGGCCCTTCGGCGATCTCCTGCAGCGCGTCGCGCCACCATTGCAGGCGCATTTCCGCGATCATCGGCTCTTGGGTGACCCACGGCGCGCGGGCGACCTCGATGTTCATCGCATAGATCGGAAACAGCACGGCCCGCGCCTGAACCGGCGCCGCCATCGCGGCCATGAACCGATCGGGGTCGGCCCGGTGGACCAGCGCCGCGCAGGCCTTGACGTCGTCGTCGAAGGTCACGCTCACTCGGCCACCACCGATTGCGGGCTGCAGTCGCGCACCAGCTTCCACTGGATCGCTTCCAGCAGCGCCTCGAACGAGGCATCGACGATGTTCGCGCTGACCCCAACCGTGGACCAACGCCGCCCCTGCCCGTCTTCGCTGTCGATGATGACGCGGGTCACGGCTTCGGTCCCGCCTTGGGTGATGCGGACCTTGAAGTCCACCAGGTGCATATCGTCCAGAATGGGCGAGTACTGCCCCAAATCCTTGGCCAACGCCTTGGCCAGCGCGTTCACCGGGCCACGGTCGTTGCCGCTCTCGTCCATCGACTCACTGACCGACAACTTCTTCTCACCGTCCACCTTCACCACGACGACCGCCTCGGACAGGCTGACCATCTGGTTGTACTTGTTCTTGCGCCGCTCGACGGTGACCTTGTAGCGCTTGACCTCGAAGAATTGCGGTAGCTGGCCCAGTTCATCGCGGGCCAACAGCTCGAAACTGGCCTGCGCGGTGTCATAGGAATACCCCTCGGCCTCGCGCGCCTTGATCCGTTCCAGGATGCGCCCCAGCGCCGGGTCTCCCGGCTTTACCTGCAACCCGGCCTCGGTCAGGCGTTTGCGCAGGTTCGACTGCCCCGCCTGGTTCGACATCGGAATGATCCGCGCATTGCCAACGGTCGCCGGGTCGACATGTTCATAGGTCGAAGGGTCCTTGAGGATCGCGCTGGCATGCAGCCCCGCCTTGTGCGCAAAGGCCGAGGCGCCGACATAGGCCGCCTGTTTGCTGGGCACCCGGTTCAGGATGTCGTCCAGCATGCGGCTGATGCGGGTCAGACCGGTCAGCGCGTCGCGGCTGACCCCGATCTCGAAGGTCGAGGCATAGGGTTCTTTCAACAGCAGCGTCGGGATCAGCGCGGTCAGGTTTGCGTTGCCGCAGCGCTCACCCAGCCCGTTCAACGTGCCTTGGATCTGGCGCGCGCCGGCATCCACGGCCGCCAGAGAACAGGCCACGGCATTTTCGGTGTCGTTGTGGGTGTGGATGCCCAGCCGGTCGCCAGGAAAACCCGCTGCGATCAGCTCGGACACGATCCGCCCCACTTCGGCCGGCAGCGCGCCGCCATTGGTGTCGCACAACACCACCCAGCGGGCACCGGCCTCGAGCGCCGCCTCGCAGACCTGCATGGCATAGGCGGGGTTGTCCTTGTAGCCGTCAAAGAAATGCTCGGCATCGAACAGCGCCTCGCGCCCCTGCGCGGCGATATGCGCGACCGAGGCGCGGACGTTCTCGACATTCTCCTCCAGCGAGATCCCCAGCGCGTCGGTCACGTGATAGTCATGTGACTTGCCCACCAGACAGACCGCCCGCGTACCGGCGTTCATGACGGCGGCCAGCACGTCGTCATTCTCGGCCGAGCGCCCGGCCCGCTTGGTCATGCCAAAGGCGGTCAGGCGCGCGCGCGTCTTGGGCGCGGCGTCAAAAAACGCGCTGTCGGTGGGGTTCGCGCCGGGCCAGCCGCCTTCGATATAGTCCACCCCCAAAGCATCCAGCGCCTGCGCGATCTGGACCTTTTCGGCGGTCGAGAACTGAACGCCCTGCGTCTGCTGCCCGTCGCGCAGCGTGGTGTCATAGAGGTACAGGCGCTCTTTGGTCATTCCACGCCCTCCAGCCTGCTGGCGTCAAAGCCCGCGCCGGGCACCAGTTCGACCCCGTCCTTGCTCATCCGCACTTCCAGACCAGCCGCCAGATAGGCGGCCTTCAACCGATCCACTTCCGCGAAATCCTTGGTCTGCATCGCCTCGGCCCGAACACGGGCCAGACGGTCGGCATGGGCCGACAGATCCACGCCGTCGGTTTCGGCCCAGGCCCCCATGTCAGGCTCCAACAGGCCCAAGACCCGCGCACTGGCCAGCAAGGTCGCGGCGTCGCCGTCCGAGGCCAGACGGTGCAGCTCGGCCAGGGCGCCCGCCGAGTTGAGGTCATCGGCAAGCGCCTCGATCACCGCGGGCGCCGCGCTGGCTGCGGGTTCGATGCCCGCAGTCAGCGCCCGCCACTTGCGCAACGTGGCCTCGGCTTCGCGCGCCTTCTTCTCGGTCCAGTCCATCGGCTTGCGATAGTGGGTCTGCAGGAAGACGAACCGGATCACCTCGCCCGGCACGCCCTGATCCAGCAGGTCATGCACGGTGAAGAAATTGCCCAGCGACTTGGACATTTTCTTGCCCTCGACCTGCAGCATCTCGTTATGCAGCCAATAGCGCGCGAATTCGCCGTGCGGATGGGCGCATTTGCTCTGGGCGATCTCGTTTTCGTGGTGCGGGAACATCAGGTCATTGCCGCCGCCATGGATGTCGAAACTTTCGCCCAGCAACTCATAGCTCATGGCCGAGCACTCGATATGCCAGCCCGGACGCCCTCGACCCCAGGGCGACTCCCAACCGGGCAGTTCATCGTCCGAGGGCTTCCACAGCACAAAATCCATCGGGTTCTTCTTGTAGGGCGCCACCTCGACCCGCGCGCCTGCGATCATGTCATCGACCGACCGACCCGACAGCTTGCCATACTCGTCGCGCCAGCTGTCCACCGCGAACAGAACATGCCCCTCGGCCTTATAGGCGTGCCCCTTGGCGATCAGGTCCTCGATCATCGCGATCATCTGGTCGATATACCGCGTGGCCCGCGGCATCTGGTCGGGCTCCAGCGTCCCCAGCGCGCCCATGTCATGCAGGTACCACCCGATCGTCTCGTCCGACCGCTCCTGCACCAACTGCTCGAGCGTTCCTTCGGCCCCGGCCTGCTTGCGCGCCAAGGCCGTCGCGTTGATCTTGTCATCGACGTCGGTGAAGTTGCGCACATAGGTCACATGCTCGGGCCCGTAGACGTGACGCAGCAGGCGATACAGCACGTCAAATACCACCACGGGCCGCGCGTTGCCCAGATGCGCCCGGTCATACACGGTGGGTCCGCAGACATACATCCGCACGTTGTCAGGATCGATCGGAACGAAGTCTTCCTTCGTCCGGGTCCGCGTGTTGTGCAGTTTGATCGTCGTCATGCGTCTGACTCCTGGATACAGCAATAGCGTGCGCGTTGACGCGGGCTTAGCAACTTGTCTCAGGGAAGAAAACGAAAGAAACCGGCCCGCGTGAAAGTTCAGCAGGGAATGCAGCAGATAATGATGCAGGTCGTCCGGTTCATGGCCCACCGCATAGCACGCCCGGTCCCGCGCGCCAAGACTTCTGTTGCCAACCGGGGAAGCTGATTGACAAATCACCGCGGCTCTGACCCATTCGGCGGGCTTGCTGCAACGGAGGCGCGCCATGAAACTTTCGCACCGCATCACGCATCTGACCGGAGGAGGTTCGGACGGGTGGGACGTGTTCTATCGTGCGCGCCGCATGATCGCCGAAGGCCAAGCCGTGACCGAGCTGACCATCGGCGAGCATGACATCCGTACCCACCCCTCGATCCTGGCCGAGATGGACCGGTCGGCGCGTGCGGGCCATACCGGATACGCCATGGTGCCGGGCACGGATCTGCTGCGCGATACCGTGGCCGCGCGGGTGCAGACCCGCACGGGTGTTCCCACCACGCGCCACAACGTGCTAATCACCCCGGGCGGACAGGCCGCGCTGTTCGCCGCGCATATGGCTGCGTGCGACCCGGGCGATGTGGGCCTCTATCTTGATCCGTTCTACGCCACCTACCCCGGTACGATCCGCGGAGCGGTCGCTGTCGCGCGCGCGGTTCAGACCCGGGCCGAGGACGCCTTTCAGCCTGACGCAGCCATGATCGCGGAACAGGCCGAGGGTGCCGCTTCGCTGCTGATCAACACGCCAAACAACCCGACCGGGGTCGTCTATTCCCGCGAGACCCTGACCGAGATTGCCGATCTGTGCCGCGAGCGGAACCTCTGGCTGATCTCGGACGAGGTCTATGACACGCAGATCTGGGAAGGCGCGCACCTGTCGCCCCGCGCCCTGCCCGGTATGGCCGACCGCACCCTGGTCGTGGGCTCGATGTCGAAATCCCACGCCATGACCGGATCGCGCTGCGGTTGGATCGTTGGCCCCGAAGAGGCCATCGAACATCTGATCAACCTTGCCACGCACACCACCTACGGGGTTCCGGGATTCATACAGGACGCTGCCAGTTATGCGCTGACCGCGGGGGACGAACTGGAAGAAGAGGTTGCGGCCCCCTTCCGCCGCCGCCGCGCCCTGGCGATGCAGGTTCTGGCCCGACAGAACACGGTGGGCCTGATCCCCGCACAAGGCGCGATGTACCTGATGCTGGACATCCGCGCGACGGGGCAAAGCGGCGAAGACTTCGCCAATGCGCTGCTGGACACCCACGCCATCGCGGTCATGCCCGGCGAAAGCTTCGGCCAAGCCGCCGCAGGGCATGTGCGCGTTGCCATGACCATTGATGATGATCGGTTCGCCGCCGCTCTTCAGACCCTATGCGATTTCGCTGCCCGGCTGGCGGGTCAGACAGCGGCCGAGTGACCGAGACGGGTTTCGTTCAGAACCGGAAGGTCGTGCGCAGATTGAAGGTGTTGGTATCCAGATCGCCGCGCGACCGCGTGACATCGTTGAAATTCTGCCGCAAGGCTTCGCCACTGATAATCAGCCGGTCGCCCAAAGGATAAGCGACGCCGATCCCGTAGACTGCTGCTGTGTCGCTGTCGCCCGAAGTATTCGCCCGCGCGGCACCCACCACGACGTAGCCCAAAGCGGGCCCGAACTCGTACCCACCGCGCAGTTTCACGCGGGACACGCTGTCCAAACTGCCCTCCGAGGCGCCTAGGTCGAGATTCAGTCGATCATACTCCAACTCACCCCCGACGACGAAGCTGCCCAGATCCAGATCGTATCCGATATTCGCGCCGATGCTGCCCGAATTGCCTCCACTGCCGCCGGGGCCGTCCGCGTCGGTATAACCGAAGGTGAACCCGGCATAAGGTCCGGTCCAATCCTCGGCCAACGCCACCTGCGCCGCTGGAATCAGCAGGGCCGACAGCAAGGCGCGGATCAGTTTCATGCAGACCTCCGGTTTTCGTTCAGCACCCTTTGCGATTGCAACAGATGCGGTGATGTGCACCTCAATTACACATGTGCTTTGGTGCCGTCAGATCAATTCAAGTCACGCAAATCTTAACAATAAGTAATGGAAGCATAACATATTTCGCCCTTTGCGTGAGGATTTCCTGCGGCGTTCATCGACGTTCCAAATTTTCGAGGCCAAAAGCGACATCGGTCGCAAACAGGACAGATTGCTTGCTCGGACCCTGACACCATTCGTCGCAGGAGTTGAGGACCACATGCCAAACGATATTTGGAAGATTTGCCTGATCAGCCGCACCATCGGTGCCGATCGGGGGCGTGCGGCACGAGGACGGCCGTGACGGGTTGAAGCTTCCCCCCTTTGACCTGACTTTTAATTTGGAATCCTCACCATGAACGACCAATCCCGCTCAACGTCCCGCAGTGGCGGCCGTGCCGCCCGTCGGGCCGCCCGTGCCGCGGCCCTGCCCGAACATCTGCGCCCCGTCCGCCCGGGGCTTGAGGGCGGCACCTACAAACCGCTCAGCCAACAGGACATGGAGCGTATTCACTCCGCCGCTCTCGATGCGCTCGAAACCATCGGTCTGGCCGACGCACCACCCAGCGGGATCGATTACCTGGTGAATGCCGGCTGTACGCTGGGCGATGACGGGCGTATCCGTTTCCCCCGGGCGCTGGTCGAGGACACGATCGCCCGCGCCAACCGCTCGGTCACGCTGTACAGCCGCGACGGCAAAACCGATCTCGAACTGTCCGGCGGACGTGTTCATTATGGAACCGCCGGGGCAGCCGTCAGCATGGTCGACGCCCAGGCACGCAATTACCGCGACTCGACAGTGCAGGACTTGCACGATGCCGCGCGGATTTGCGAACAACTGGACAATATCCATTTCGTGCAGCGCCCCATGGTCTGCCGCGACATCACCGACAACCGCGAAATGGATCTGAACACGATTTATGCTTGTTGTTCTGGAACTTACAAGCATATCGGAACATCCTTCACAGACCCCAGTTATGTGGCTCCGGCCATGGAAATGCTGCATATGATCGCTGGCGGCGAGGACAAATGGCGTGAGCGGCCCTTCGTTTCGAACTCCAACTGCTTTGTCGTGCCTCCGATGAAATTCGCGACCGAGAGCTGTCAGGTGATGGAAGAATGCATCAAGGCGGGGATGCCGGTCCTGTTGCTATCCGCTGGGATGGCGGGCGCCACCGCCCCGTCAACGGTGGCCGGTGCGATTGTCCAGGCTACGGCGGAATGCTTGGCCGGTCTGGTTTATGTAAACGCCGTAAGCCCAGGCGCTCCGGCGGTTTTTGGCACTTGGCCCTTTGGCCTTGATCTCAGGACCGGTGCGATGAGCGTCGGGTCTGGCGAGCAGGCCCTGTTGACGGCAGGCTGCGCCCAGATGCACAAATTCTATGACCTGCCCGGCGGCGCTGCAGCAGGTGCTTCGGACTCCAAGCTGCCCGACATGCAAGCCGGATGGGAGCAGATGTGTTCCAACGTCATGGCCGGGCTGTCCGGCCTGAACATGGTCTACGAAGCAGCGGGCATGCACGCTTCGCTGCTGGGTTTCTGCTTTGAAAGCCTGATCCTTGGTGACGATCTGATCGGTCAGGCCCTGCGATGCGTTCGTGGGATCGAGGTCACGGACGACACGCTGGCGCTGGACCAGATCGCGTCGGTCTGTCTCGGTGGCCCGGGTCACTACCTGGGAACGGACGCAACACTCAGCCGGATGCAGGCCGACTATGTCTATCCGGCGCTTGGCGACCGGACCTCGCCCAAGGAATGGGCAGAACTGGGCAAGCCGGACCTGGTCGAAAAGGCCACCGCACGCAAAGAAGAGATCCTTGGCGCTCCGTCTCCGGCGCGATTCGATCCGGCGCTGGATGCGGAACTCAGAAGCAAATTCAACATTCATTTGCCTGCATAACCAATTGAAAAGCAGCCCAGATCGCTCTGGGCTGCCTCGTGCTTCAAGCTGTTAACCGTTGCTGGGCGGCAGCAGACCGGATTCTTGCGCGGCTGCAATTTCGGCCTCATCCAAAGCGCCGTCACCATTCGCGTCCAAAAGCGAGAACGCATCGGCATCCATGTCGGGCACAACGGCCTGAACCTCTTCGATGGTCAGAACACCGTCGCCATTTGCGTCAGCCGAGCTCTGCGCGAATGCAAGCGCAGGGAACCCGAGGGCAACTGCGGCCAGAACGGCCAGTTTCTGAGAGTTCATTGTCAGTCTCCTGATAGGGGGTTTGTGGTAGTCTGTCCGGACAGGCACACCAAACACCCGCTCAGCCGCACTGTCATCGGCCGAAGAGATTTTCCCGCAATTCGCGCCAATCCCTGCCCGTTTGGGCCATTTGGATTCGCAAGCTTTCGCTGCGCCAAGCCGTCCGCCAGCGCATCGGCACAACTTCCCTCATCGGTACCCCTGTTCCCGGCAATCCGCCGCTCAGCCTGACCGAGTCGCAAAAAAGAAAGGGGGCCGAAGCCCCCTGTCAGTTTTGCCTTCCAGGCTCAATTCGTTGACCGCCCGGTGTTTTTTTGCCTGCGGCCTGGACTGCACATGGGACGAGCGCACCCGCCCCGTGAGAGAGTGGGAAGGACCGATATTCCGCCCCACCCTGTTCCCGGCCAGCACGGGCATGCCGGCCGAGTGGACCAGGGCGACCTAGGGTAAGTCTCAGGTTTTGCCCTGCTCCGAATTCGTCGGGACCGGAAGTCCGGGGGGAAATCCAGGTCCCTACACCCCGCCTGGCGGGGCGTTTGCCTTAGCTACACCCGCTGGTTGCCCCGCAGGTGTTGCATTTCATGCAGGTGCCGTTGCGCACCAGCGTGTAGTTTCCGCATTCGCCACAAGGGTCACCCTCGTATCCCTGCATTTTGGCTTTTGTCCGGGCATCCATCCCGGTGGCCGTTTCGGTGACGACAGTGGTTTCGCTCTTGGTTTCAAAGGTCACGGCCGCTTCGGACAGCCCGGTCGCTTCGGCAGCACCGTTGAACATCATCAGGTCCTGCGGCAAACGCTTGCGCAAATAACCGGTCGAGCTGATCTGTTTCAGCACCTCCAGGGATTTCGAAGCCGCGCTGTCGCTGATCTCCGAGACGTTCGATACACCCTCTTCCTCGCCACGACCCAGGTCGTCGAATGTTGCACCTTCGGGCTTCACATGCGCCAGGTCGGTGCGATCCAGGTACGACACGGCCAGTTCGCGGAAGATGTAGTCGAGGATCGACGTGGCGTTTTTGATCGAGTCGTTGCCTTGAACCATCCCGGCGGGTTCGAACTTGGTGAAGGTGAAGGCGTCGACAAACTCTTCCAGCGGCACGCCATATTGCAGACCGACCGAGACGGCGATGGCGAAGTTGTTCATCATCGCTCGGAAGCCAGCGCCTTCCTTGTGCATGTCGATGAATATCTCACCCAGTTGCCCATCTTCGAATTCGCCGGTGCGCAGATAGACTTTGTGCCCGCCCACGATCGCCTTTTGGGTATACCCCTTGCGACGGTGCGGCAGCTTTTCGCGGTGACTGCGGATGATCTCTTTGACCACCACCTTTTCGACGACCTTCTCGGCCAGAGTCACTGCCTTTTCCTGGATCGAGCCGCTTTCGAGGATTTCAGCCGCTTCGTCGTCATCCTCGACCAGCGCCGCCGCCAGCGGCTGGCTGAGCTTGGACCCGTCGCGATACAGCGCGTTGGCCTTGACGCCCAGGCTCCAGGACAGCTCGTAGGCCTTCTGGCAATCTTCGATCGTGGCGTCATTGGGCATGTTGATCGTCTTGCTGATCGCGCCCGAGATGAAGCTCTGCGCCGCAGCCATCATGGTGATGTGGCTGTCAACACCCAGGAACCGCTTGCCCTTCTTGCCGCAGGGGTTGGCGCAGTCGAAGATCGAGTAGTGCTCGGGCTTCAGATGCGGGGCCCCTTCCAGGGTCATGGTGCCGCAGACATGGTCGTTGGCCGCGTCGATATCCGACTTGCTGAAGCCCAGATGGCGCAGCATGTCAAAGGTCGGATCGTTCAGCTTGCTGGCCGGTATGCCCAGAACACCGGTGCAGAAATCCTCGCCCAGCGTCCACTGGTTGAAGACGAACCGGATGTCGAACGCGCTTTCCAGCGCGGCATCGATCTTGGCCAGTTCATTCGGGCCGAACCCGTGACCGGTCAGCGAGGTGTGGTTGATCCCCGGCGCGTTGCCCAAGGTGCCGTGACCCACCGCGTAGGACACGATCTCCTCGATCTGGGCCGAGGAATAGCCCAGCTTTTCCAGCGCCGACGGCACCGAGCGGTTGATGATCTTGAAGTAGCCGCCCCCGGCCAGTTTCTTGAACTTCACCAGCGCAAAGTCGGGCTCGATCCCGGTGGTGTCGCAGTCCATCACCAGACCGATCGTGCCGGTCGGCGCAATCACCGTGGCCTGCGCGTTGCGATAGCCGTTCTTCTCGCCCAAGCTCAACGCTTCGTCCCAGGCACTCATGGCCAGATCGACAAGGCGTTTGTCCGGACAGTTGGCGTGATCCAGCGGCACCGGCTTGACCGACAGCTTCTCATAGCCCTCGGTCACACCCTGCGCAGCGCGACGGTGGTTGCGGATGACCCGCAGCATATGCTCGGCGTTGCGCTTGTAGCCGGCGAACGGCCCCAGCTCTCCGGCGATCTCGGCCGAGGTGGCATAGGCAACGCCGGTCATGATCGCGGTCAGTGCGCCACAGATCGCACGACCCTCGTCCGAGTCGTATCCATAGCCCATGTTCATCAGCAAGCCGCCGATGTTGGCATAGCCCAGACCCAGCGTACGGAAGTCGTAAGACAGCTGCGCGATCTCTTTCGACGGGAACTGCGCCATTGTTACCGAGATCTCGAGCGTCAGCGTCCAGAGACGGGCCGCGTGCATGTAGTCGGCCGCCTGGAACTCGCCATCCCTCAGGAAGGTCAACAGGTTCATCGAAGCCAGGTTGCAGGCCGTGTCATCCAGGAACATGTACTCTGAGCACGGGTTCGAACCACGAATCTCGCCGTCTTCAGGGCAAGTGTGCCATTCATTGACCGTGTCGTGGAATTGAATGCCCGGATCGGCGCAGGCCCAGGCCGCGTGGCCGACTTTTTCCCACAGATCGCGTGCCTTGACCGTCCGGGCAACCTTGCCGTCGGTACGGTTGATCAGCTCCCAATCGGCATCTTTCTCTACCGCCTTCAGGAAAGCGTTGGTCACACGGATCGAGTTGTTCGAGTTCTGCCCCGAGACCGAGCTGTAGGCCTCAGAGTCCCAGTCGGTGTCATAGGTCGGGAACTCGATGCTGTCGTGGCCCTGCTTGGCATAATCCAGCACGCGCTTGATATAAGTCTCGGGGATCGCGACCTTTTTCGCTTCGCGGATCGCCGCTTTCAGCGCGTCGTTTTTCTTGGGGTCATAGGCGTCGTCCTGTGCGCCGTCCCAAGCGCGGATGGCCTCGAAAATGCCGTTCAGCATCTTCTCGTGCATCTTCGATCCAGCAACGATCGAGGCCACCTTCTGCTCTTCGATCACCTTCCATTCGATGAATTGCTCGATGTCAGGGTGATCTGCATCGACGATCACCATCTTTGCTGCCCGACGGGTTGTCCCGCCTGATTTGATCGCGCCAGCGGCGCGGTCGCCGATCTTGAGAAAGCCCATGAGGCCCGAGGACTTGCCGCCACCCGACAGCGCTTCGCCTTCTGCACGCAGATGGCTGAAGTTGGTCCCGGTACCCGAGCCGTATTTGAACAGGCGCGCCTCGCGCACCCACAGATCCATGATGCCGCCTTCGTTCACCAGGTCGTCATCGACCGACTGGATGAAGCACGCGTGCGGCTGCGGATGTTCATAGGCCGATTTCGACTTTGTCAGCTTGCCGGTTTTGTAGTCCACATAGTGGTGACCTTGGGCCGGGCCGTCGATCCCATAGGCCCAGTGCAGACCGGTGTTGAACCATTGCGGGCTGTTCGGCGCGGCGCGCTGGGTCGCCAGCATGTAGCGCATCTCGTCGAAATAGGCGCGCGCGTCTTCCTCGGTCGAGAAGTAACCGCCCTTCCAGCCCCAATAGGCCCAGGCACCCGCGAGGCGGTCAAAAACCTGCTTCGAAGACGTTTCGCCACCAAATTCGGCATCGTCGGCCGGAACCGAGCGCCACAGAAACTCGGGCACGTCCTTCTCACGGACTTTTTTCAGTTTGCTGGGAACGCCGGCCTTGCGGAAATACTTCTGAGCGATCACGTCGCTGGCGACCTGGCTCCACCGAGAGGGGACCTCGATGTTATCAAGGCGGAACACGATCGTTCCATCCGGATTGCGGATCTCGGACGTGACGGACACGAAGTCCAACTCTGCGTATGCGTCTTGCCCTGCCTTGGTAAATGTTCTTTCAATCTTCATGTCCGCCGCCCTAGATCAATCAGCCCAAATTCGGTTGTCCGGCACCAATTCCGTTTTGTGGCGGGGTGCCGCCCGCCTTGACCGCCGATCAGGGACGCAGAGGACCGGGCGCTGCCTTTGGCAGCGCAAACCCGTTTGCACGGTCGCACGTCAGTTTGGAGTGCTTTCCGACCCTCGCCCTATGCCAACTCTGGCTATTCCTACCAGATTTAGTGGCAACTCACTCGGCCCATACAATCTGGCGTATCTACCCATAGTTGGTCAACGGCATTTTTTGGCTCCGAACCAAAACTTTTCTGTTGACCGCAAAACCGCAGGATGGGCCAAGGCAGAACGCGCCGATTCCTCCACAACGCTGTCCACAAAACCGTGTAGATCGGTCAAATCGGATTTTCTTTTTTCCCGGCCCGGTTACGAGAAAATGGTCACCTGCCCGCCCGTGCCCCATACTGTGAGGAGAATCACCAATCTTCGTGGCAGCGCAACGCGGCGCATCACGACACACAAATGACGGAGTGCGCCGTGAGAACCTCGATTTTCCGTTTGTTTCCGGTCCTTACCTTGCTGGCCGCTTGTGCGACGCCCGAGCCGGAACAGTCTTCACGCAGTGCTCAGTTCGCCGAATACCCCGATCAGTTATTCAGCACGTTCGAGATCAGCTGCGAAGGTCCGGAGGAACGGTTCACACGGCCCGAGCGCAGCAGTTTCGAGTGCCGTTCCTCTCTGCCTCCGGAAACCACCGCGTTCTTGATCCTCAACTATGACGGTTACCCGCAGGACTTGCCCAAAGGGGTGCGCCGCATGTCTTCGACCCGCAATCAGGCCGGTTACCGGGTAGATGCCGAGTTGTTTTTCCTAGTCCCCCAGAAGGACGGAGCGACGATCAAGGTTCCCGTCGAAAGCTCGGTTCTGGATGATGAGTTGACACGGCTCTACCGTTATTTCGGTGGAACTCCGTTGTAAGGAAAGTGGTCGGGGCGGCGAGATTCGAACTCACGACCCCCTGTACCCAAAACAGGTGCGCTACCAGACTGCGCCACGCCCCGGACCGTGCGCCTTCCTAACGGCGTCATTCGGATTTGAAAAGCCCTAACAGGGCCAGATTGCATAGCCTTGCGAAAAAATTTCGTGGCGCATGACCGTACCTGGTGCGATCGAGTAACGGGCGGCCAGTCCCGCATTGACCTCAAGGACTGCAAAGACCGAATCGCCGCCCTCGATTGGGGTCAAATCCCCCGGCACGGCGTCGGAATGAACATGGGTCACCACTCCAGTGCGATCCAGAAAGATCATGTCCAGCGGGATCAAGGTGTTCTTCATCCAGAATGCGACCGGCTGGGGCGGATCGAACACGAACAGCATCCCTTCGCCCTGTGGCATGCTTTCGCGGAACATTAAACCCTTTGCCCGCTCCTGCGGAGAAACGGCCAATTCGACCAGAAACCGGACCTGTGCCTTGTCATTGCGAAGGTCGACCCGGTCAGACCGGCATTCAGCAAAGGCGCCTTGTGACAGAAAAATACTCAAAAGAAGACCGGCCAGAATCCGCATCACGCGCAGCGCTCAGTCATTGAGCGCGGATTCCCACGCAAGCACTTGTGCGGCCATGCGCCCCCGCTTGCCGTCGATGACCCGCATCGCCAGCGCCTCGCCCGGCTGGAGATCCGCCAACCCGGACCGGCGCAGAACTTCGATATGCAGAAACACGTCCTCGCTGCGGCCGAAGACATTGGCAAAGCCGAAACCCTTGCTCTTGTCGAACCACTTGACGCGCGCGGCCTCTAGCGGCGCATGCGCGATCTCATTGGGATCCATTTCGGCGAAATCCGCCAGCATCACCGAGTCGGCGCGCTCGGGCGGATCGATGCTCACGACCTCAACCGCTTGAACCCCACGATCCGTGCGGTGAGTCATGATCTCAATGCCCGCGCCATCCGCGACCGAACTTTGCCCGAAGTTCCTCAGAACGTTCACGTGCAGCAGGATATCAGGACCGCCATCGTCGGACACGACAAAGCCATACCCCTTTGCGGGGTCAAACCATTTTACGTGTCCACGAACGCGGTACATGCTGTTCAGGTCTTCTGGCACGGTGTTCCCATCACGAGATTCAAAGGGTCGTTAGGGGTCTGATGTGTATGGAAACGTCGGGCAAATTCAAGCTGAAAAAATTCAGACATTTCCGTGTGTTGCATTTCACGATACGCGAACGTCATGGATTCAACCTCTGTACGTTCCACTTTTGCTCGGACGGGTCGCGCCGCCAGCGGAACCTGTCGTGCAGCCGAAAGGCACCATCCGCCCAAAACTCGATTTCAACCGGCATCAGCCTGTAGCCACCCCAGAATTCGGGCCTCGGCGGGTTGGATCCCAGCTTTGCCGTCACCTTTGCAACTTCGGCCATCAAAGCAGCCCGGCTGCTCAGAGGTTCCGACTGTCGCGATGCCCAGGCACCCAGCCGGCTTTTCAGCGAGCGTGACGCATAATATTCGTCGGCCAAGGGACCGTCTTCTTTGGTGATTGTACCACGAACCCGGATCTGACGCCGCAGTGATTTCCAGTGCATCACAAAGGCGGCTTTGCCGGCCGCATCCAGCTCTTGGGCCTTGGCACTGTGATAGTTGGTATAGAAAACGAAGGAGTCCGCCTCGATATCCTTCAGCAACACCATCCGTGCGTTCGGCATACCATCGGGGTCCACGGTCGCCAGGGCAATCGCGTTCGGATCGTTCGGTTCCGTCTTTTCGGCCTCGGCCAACCAACGGGCCGCGATCACGAACGGATCGTCACCGGCAAAGATGCCGTTTCGCTCACTCATGTCCATCCCCTGGAACGAATTGAACATGACCCTACGGCGAGAACCCGCCCCGGGCAAGAGTGCATGGCCTTGATGCAGCGCAATCAATGGCATAAACCAACGCAACACATCGCGACGACAGGCGGAGAACCGAACATGTCAAATCAGTTGATGGCCGGCAAGCGCGGCCTCATCATGGGACTGGCCAATGACAAATCAATCGCATGGGGAATCGCCCGCGCCTTGTCCGAAGCCGGAGCCGAACTGGCTTTCTCTTATCAGGGGGATGCACTGAAAAAACGGGTCGACCCGTTGGCGGCCCAACTGGGGAGCGAGATCGTCCTGCCCTGTGACGTCAGCAACGAACAGTCGATCGACGAGTTGTTCGCGGCACTGAAAGAGAAATGGGGCAAGCTGGATTTCGTGGTCCACGCCATTGGTTTCTCCGACAAGAACGAACTTCGCGGCCGCTATGTCGACACGTCGCGCGCGAATTTCAAGCTGACGATGGATGTGTCAGTCTATTCCTTCACGGCGGTGATGCAACGCGCCGAGAAGCTGATGACCGACGGCGGCAGCGCCATCACCCTGACCTATTACGGCGCCGAGCAGGTCATGCCGCACTACAATGTCATGGGTGTGGCCAAGGCCGCGCTCGAGGCGTCGGTGAAATACCTGGCCGAGGACCTGGGCAAGGACAACATCCGCGTCAACGCGATCTCGGCCGGACCGATCAAAACCCTCGCCGCCAGCGGCATCGGCGACTTCCGCTACATCATGAAGTGGAACGAATACAACTCGCCCCTGCGCCGCAACGTGACCATCGATGACGTGGGCAAATCGGCCCTTTATCTTCTGTCCGACCTCAGCAGCGGCGTGACCGGTGAAAACCTGCACGTTGACTCGGGTTATCACATCGTAGGCATGAAAGCCGTCGACGCGCCGGATGTGGAAAAGGGATAAGACCATGAGCGCAAAGGACCGCCTGCCCCACGAAAAAGGCTTTCACATCAGCTGGGACCAGATTCACCGTGACTCGCGCGCGTTGGCCTGGCGGCTGGACGGTCAGGGTCCCGATGACGGTGCTTGGCGCGCCGTGGTGGCGATCACGCGCGGCGGCATGGCACCCGCGATGATCGTCAGCCGAGAGCTGGACATCCGCACCGTCGATACGATCAGCGTCAAATCCTATCACCATCAGGAACGTGGCGAGGCAGAGGTTCTCAAGGCCCCCGATGCCGATCTGATGGGGGATGGTGAGGGCGTGCTGATCATCGACGACCTGGTCGACAGCGGCAAGACGCTGGAACTGGTGCGCAAGATGTACCCCAAGGCCCATTTCGCCACGGTCTATGCCAAGCCCAAGGGCCGCCCAATGGTTGACACCTATATCACCGAGGTCAGCCAGGACACCTGGATCTTCTTCCCTTGGGATATGGCCCTGCAATACGTTGAGCCCTATCGCGGCACTGACTGATCCCACTTATCCACCAGAAATCAGCAAGACCGGACACCCGATGACATTGACCCGCACCGCCGCCACCTTCGCCCCTCCGGTGATGGAGGCGCGGCGTTGGCTCGAAGGGGTCACGTTCTCGGAAGACCGCCCGCTGATCAATGTCAGCCAGGCGGCGCCGGTCGATCCGCCGCCTTTGGCGCTGCGGCAGGCGATGGCTGATTTTGCGATCAATCAGGACGCCGCGCATCTCTACGGCCCGGTATTGGGCAACCCCGATCTGCGCACGGAGCTCGCGCGTGAGATCGGCGATCACTACGCTGCCGAGGTTCGGCCGGAGCAGACAGCCATCACCTCGGGCTGCAATCAGGCCTTTGCCTCGGTCATCTCGGCGATCACCGATCAGGGGGATGAGGTCATCCTGCCAACGCCTTGGTATTTCAACCATAAAATGTGGTTGGACATGGCCGGTGTGCGGGCGGTTGATCTGCCGACCGGGTCGGACCTGCTGCCCGATCCGGAACAGGCGTGCGCGCTGATCACCGAGCGCACACGCGCGATCGCGCTGGTCACGCCCAACAACCCGGGTGGCGTCGAATACCCGGCGGATCTGGTCCGCGCCTTCTATGACCTGGCGCAACAGCATGGCCTGCGCCTGCTGGTCGATGAAACCTATCGTGATTTCGACAGCCGCAGCGGCCCGCCGCACGCGCTGTTCCAGCAGCCCGACTGGGATCGGACGCTGGTGCATCTCTATTCCTTCTCGAAGGCCTACCGCCTGACCGGTCACCGCGTGGGCGCGATCGCCACAGGTGCGCCGCTGCTGGCCGAGGTTGAGAAATTCCTCGACACCGTCGCCATCTGCCCGGGCCAGATGGGCCAGTTCGCGGCGCTGTGGGGGATGCAGAACCTGTCTCAATGGCTGGCGGGCGAACGCGCCGAGATTCTGGATCGCCGCGCCGCAATCACCGAGAGCATGCCCCGCCTGACCGACAAGGGCTGGCGGCTGCTGGGTCTGGGGGCCTATTTCGCCTATCTCGAACACCCGTTCGACATGCCGTCGGACGAATTGGCGCGCAGATTGGTCGCCGAGGCCGGTATTCTGCTGCTGCCGGGCACGATGTTCATGCCCGATTACGACCCCGCCGGGAAACGCCAGGTGCGCATTGCTTTTGCCAATCTGGACCGTGCCGGAATCGGGCTATTGTTCGACCGCTTGCAGGCTCTGTCCTTCTGAGCTTGCCCCCCGGCATCCCGCGTCGTATTCAGGGCCGCAACAGTCACGGCAGAACCCTGCCGCAAGATCCAAGAGGGCACTATGGCCGCAGGCATTAACAAACTCTCCAAAACCTTCGTCTGGATTCTCATGGGCATGCTGATGCTGGGTCTTGCCGGTTTTGGCGCCGTCAACCTCAGCGGAACGGTTCGCACAGTCGCCCAGGTCGGGGATGAGGACGTTTCGGTCGATGCCTATGTCCGCGAGCTACAGCGCGAAATCCGCGCGGTCGAGGCGCAGACCGGTCAACCGATGC
The DNA here is from genome assembly GCF_056537025.1 of Ruegeria sp. CH5. Classification (NCBI taxonomy): domain Bacteria; kingdom Pseudomonadati; phylum Pseudomonadota; class Alphaproteobacteria; order Rhodobacterales; family Roseobacteraceae; genus Ruegeria; species Ruegeria sp. CH5. The sequence continues at coordinate 640,490 of NZ_JBQFQT010000001.1, forward strand.
AGATGTCACAGGCCCGCGAGCTGGGGCTGGATCAGCGGGCCTTGGCGCGTCTGGTTTCGCTGGCAGCCCTGAACAACGAGGTCGCACAGCTGGGTGTTTCGATCGGTGATGCCAACCTGCAGAAGGAAATCGTGGGTATTCAGGCCTTTCAGGGCCCTGACGGATCTTTTGACCGCGAAGCCTACCGGTTCCAGTTGGAACAGATCGGCATGACCGAAACCGAGTTCGAGGAAGACCTGCGAAAGGAAACAGCGCGGACAATCGTCCAAGGCGCGGTGATGGACGGTGTTGAAATGCCCGCGATCATGACCAAGGCCCTGGCCGACTATGTTCTCGCTCGCCGCAGCTTTACCGTCGCAACTCTGTCGCCGGACGCCCTGACGACCCCGATCCCAGAGCCGACAGACGCCGAGGTCCAAGCGTATTACGACGCGAATACCGATCGGTTCACCCTGCCGCGCACCAAAAAGATCACCTACGCCGTCCTGTCGCCGGAGATGCTGCAGGATACGGTCGAAATCGACGAAGACGCGCTCAAGCGCCTGTATGAACAGCGCAAGGACCAGTATCAGCAACCCGAACGTCGTCTGGTTGAGCGGTTGGTCTACCCCACGGAAGAAGAGGCGACTGCGGCGATGGCACAGCTGGAAGTCGGCGGGGCGGATTTTGAGCAGCTGGTACGCGAGCGCGAACTTGAACTGAGCAGTGTCGATCTGGGTGATGTGACCCGCGAAGATTTGGGCGAGGCCGCGGATGCCGTTTTTGCCGCAGAGATTGATCAGGTCGTGGGTCCCCTGCCCTCGGTCTTTGGTCCGGCCCTGTTCCGGGTCAACGGATCGCTGGCCGAACAGAACGTGAGCTTTGAGGACGCCGAACCGGAACTGCGTGCAGAGCTGGCTGGTGAACGCGCCCGGCGCCTGATCGAAAGCCAGGCCGAAGACATCAACGACATGCTGGCCGGCGGCGCCACGCTGGAAGAATTGGCCAACGAAACCGAAATGGAGCTTGGCAAGATTGACTGGACCCGTCAAAGCGACGACGGCATCGCCGCGTATGACGGCTTCCGCCAGGCTGCACAGGCCGTCCGCGAAGATGACTTCCCTGAAATCGGATTCCTCGAGGATGGTTCGATCTTTGCCCTGCGACTGGATGAGGTTCTGCCGCCGCGCCCCGAGCCGCTGGAGTCCGCACGCGACCGCGTCGCCGCCGCATGGGTACAGGAACAGACAGCCAAGGCGCTTGAGGAACAGGCCAACGGCATCGTGACTCAATTGGCCGTCGACGGTGATTTCACGGCGACCGGACTGCCATTCCGTGTCGAAAACGCGCTGACCCGCACCGCGTTTCTGGATAACGTTCCGGCCGATTTCATGACCCAGATCTTTGAGATGGAGCCCAATGAACTGCGCGTGATCGCCGGACCGGATGCGGCATTCATCGTGCGGCTGGACGAGGTTCTTCCGCCTGCGGAATCCGACGAACAGCGCCTGATGCAAGAGGCCGCTGCCGCTCAGCTGAACCAGGCACTGGCCCAAAACATCTTCGACATCTATGTGCGCGACGCTCAGACACGCGCGCGGCCGACCCTGGACCAACGCGCGCTGAACGCGGTTCAGGCCAACTTCTGACCGGAACGAAAATGGCTCTGACACCCGATTTCGACAGCTTTGCCCGCGCCTATGAGGCCGGACAGAACCAAGTCGTTTATACCCGTCTGGCCGCGGATCTGGACACGCCGGTTTCGCTGATGCTCAAGCTGACGGGCGCTCAGAAGGACGCCTTCGTCCTTGAATCGGTGACCGGAGGCGAAGTTCGCGGGCGGTATTCGATCATCGGGATGAAGCCGGATCTGATCTGGCGCTGTCGGGGCGAAACTTCGGAATTGAACCGTTCGGCGCGGTTTGATGCGGATGCGTTCGACGCGCAAGATGGCAACCCGATGGACAACCTGCGTGCGCTGCTCGCCGAAAGCCGCATCGACTTGCCCGATGACCTGCCCCAGGCAGCCGCCGGCCTGTTCGGTTATCTGGGATACGACATGGTGCGCCTTGTCGAACACCTGCCGGATGTGAACCCCGATCCTTTGGGGCTGCCGGATGCGATACTGCTGCGTCCGTCGGTGGTTGCGGTCCTGGACGGCGTGAAAGGCGAAGTCACCATTGTGTCTCCGGCCTGGGCCAGCGACGGGCAGTCAGCCAAGGCCGCCTACGCACAGGCGGCCGAGCGTGTGATGGACGCGGTGCGCGACCTGGAACGCGCAATGCCCTCGGAGTCTCGAGATCTGGGCGAAGCACACGAGATCGCGCCGCCGGTATCCAACTTCACCAAGTCGGGCTACATGGAAGCCGTGGAAAAGGCCAAGGAGTACATCCGGGCTGGTGACATCTTCCAGGTGGTTCCGGCACAACGCTGGACACAAGATTTTCCGCTGCCGCCCTTTGCGCTGTATCGTTCCTTGCGCCGCACGAATCCGTCGCCGTTCATGTTCTATTTCAACTTCGGTGGCTTCCAGGTGATCGGCGCCAGCCCCGAGATACTCGTGCGCGTGTTCGGCAACGAAGTGACCATCCGGCCGATCGCCGGAACACGTCCTCGCGGTGCCACCCCCGAAGAGGACAAGGCGAACGAGCTGGATTTGCTGGCCGACAAAAAGGAACTGGCCGAGCACCTCATGCTGCTGGACCTGGGCCGCAACGACACAGGACGCGTGTCCAAAATCGGCACCGTCCGCCCGACCGAGGAATTCATCATTGAGCGCTACAGCCACGTGATGCATATCGTGTCGAACGTTGTGGGCGAGTTGGCCGACGACAAGGATGCCCTGGACGCCTTCTTTGCCGGGATGCCTGCGGGCACGGTGTCAGGCGCACCGAAGGTCCGGGCGATGCAGATCATCGACGAGTTGGAACCCGAAAAGCGCGGTGTCTACGGCGGCGGTGTCGGCTATTTCAGCGCCGGTGGCGACATGGACATGTGCATCGCGCTGCGTACGGCCATCGTGAAGGACCAGAAACTGTATATCCAGGCCGGTGGTGGTGTCGTCTATGACAGCGACCCCGAGGCCGAATACATGGAAACCGTGCACAAATCGAATGCCATCAGGCGAGCTGCGGCGGATGCGGCGCGGTTCACCGGATCCGGGAATTCATAAAAAAAGGCGGCCAATCTGGCCGCCTTTTCTTCTTTTTCTTCACTGATTACTGGATCTGGCTTTTCATCACCGCCGAGATCGGGGCCAGGGCAACTCGGTTGCCGCGATCCTCAAGCCCCCAGAGCAACAACGCCGAAATTGTCTCGGGCCGCAATCGGCCCAACATCACAACTGCGCCTTCCTGCCCGGCACGAAATGCGGCCTGGTCCAGGAACCGGCGCATGACCGTTGGATCCTGACGCGCACCGTCGATGTCGCGGAACACCACACTGGATGGAATGCCGTTCCGCGCGGCCAGCTTTTGAACGGTGTTCAACCCGTTGTCCTGCACGACCAGCCCACGGCCAGTTCCTGCCGCGATGGCAGCCACTTGATCGGCCAACTTGCGGTTGCCCTGTATCCCGGTGTTCACGCCCTCAAGCAGGCCAACGGTTTCAGGCAAGGTTTCGAGCCAGACCGCCAGCGAAACTTCGGCATCCTGCGCGCTGGCCGCCTTTGGCAGGTCGGTCAAGGCCAGAACTTCGAACCCAGCCTCGCGATAGCGCTTCATCTTCTCCGCCGCTTGCGGATCCGAAGGGCTGACCGCAAAGCTTAGGGGATACGGAAAATCCTTCAGCGCCTCAGCCCCGAACGCACCTTCGTCATCGATCAGGATGATCGACATCAGAGGTTTGGCATCCGGGTTGTCAAAGGCGGCGGCATAAGCATCGATCGGCTTACCGGGCATGCCCTCACCCTCTGCCGGCTGATCGGCTGGGGCATCATCGCGTTCGGTCAGCGGGATCACGCGTTTGCCGGCAATCGAAGATGAGGCCGTTGCCTGTTCGCCGCCGATCTGGGGCAAGGCCGCGATCCGGGCCCGTTTGCGGGGCTGCGTGTCTTCGTCCCCCTCGACCGCGATCGGGCTGTCGCCGGTTCCAGTCGGTTGATCCGGCTCAGGTGTCGACGGCAGCGCGGCTGTTTCCGGCTCGGGGGTCGCTTCAGGTTCCGCATTTGCCGTGGTCTCTGGTTCGGCGGTCTCTGGCTCGCCGGCCGTGACCTCTTGCACCGGGGGCTGTGGTGCGGCCGGCGGTGTCGCGTCCACGGTAACGGGCTGGACCTCCTCGTCCGGACTGGACGGAACCGGTCCAGGCGCCGGGGGTGCGGCTGGCGCGTCGGTCGTCACATCGACCGAAGCGGCGTCTCCCGCACCCGGGTCGTTCAAGCCTGCCACGGTGTCACCGACCTGCGGACGATCATCCGGCTCGGCCTGAATGCCATCCAGTCCAGTGGACCCATCCGCCGTATCGTCCAGTGCCTCAAGCGCTCGTGGTGCGATTTCGACAAGATCGGAATCCGGACCAGCGCCCTGCACTTCCGTATCCGCCTTGGGCAGATCGGCTTCCGCCGCCGCTGGCGCCGCTGTCTGAATATCCGGTTTGCTGCCAAGTGGCGTGTTCAGGGAAAGCACTGCGCCCAGAACCAACACAACGACCGCGCCGGCGATCAGTCCACCGATAAATCCGCCCATCTGTTCTTGCCTCTCGTCTTTCATCCTGCCTCGGCAGCCCGTGCACCGTCTTTGCGGTACTCACCCGTCCGGTCGCCTTGTTGGGGTTGTCCCCTTGACGCTGCCGCACAAGCCTGAGCATGTATGTCCCAACACTATACCGTGGCGCGGGGCTGTATCGCCAGTCCGAATTGCCCAAACACAAGACAAGTGCCAAATGCTGCTGCTGATCGACAACTACGACTCGTTTACCTACAACCTTGTCCACTATTTGGGCGAATTGGGCGCGGAAATGGTCGTGCGCCGCAATGATGCGCTGGATGTGCAGGAAGCGATGGCCATGAACCCCGCCGGCATCTTGCTGAGCCCCGGCCCTTGTGATCCGGACCAGGCCGGGATCTGCCTCGCGCTGACCGAGGCAGCTGCGGAAACGCGCACGCCTTTGATGGGTGTATGTCTGGGTCACCAGACCATTGGTCAGGCCTTTGGCGGCAAGGTCGTGCGGTGCCACGAAATCGTGCATGGCAAAATGGGAACCATGCATCACACTGGCAAAGGCCTGTTCGCCGGCCTGCCGTCACCGTTTGAAGCGACCCGCTACCACTCACTGGTCGTCGATCGGGATACCCTGCCCGATTGCCTCGAAATCACGGCAGAGTTGGAAGACGGCACCATCATGGGCCTGCAACACAAAGAGCTGCCGATCCACGGTGTTCAATTCCACCCGGAATCGATCGCCTCGGAACACGGCCACGCTCTGCTGAAGAATTTCCTGAACGAAATGAAAGTCCCCGCATGAGTGACGCGCTGAAACCGCTGATCGGAGCTGCGGCCGATCGCGCCCTGACCCGTGCCGAAGCCGAACAGGCCTTTGAGATCCTGTTTGAGGGTCGCGCCACGCCCAGCCAGATCGGCGGTCTGTTGATGGCCATGCGGACGCGCGGCGAAACGGTCGAGGAATATGCCGCCGCAGCCGCCGTGATGCGCGCGAAATGCAACGCGGTCAAAGCACCAGCGGGCGCGATCGACATCGTGGGGACCGGCGGTGACGGGAAAGGCACGCTCAATATCTCGACCGCAACGGCCTTTGTCGTGGCTGGCGCGGGTGTTACCGTGGCCAAGCACGGCAACCGGAATCTCAGCTCGAAATCCGGGGCCGCCGATGCATTGGGACAGATGGGAATCAACGTGATGGTCGGGTCGCAAGTCGTTGAAAAGGCTTTGCAGACCGTCGGCATCGGGTTCATGATGGCGCCTATGCATCACCCGGCCATCGCCCATGTCATGCCCACCCGGCAAGAGCTTGGCACCCGAACCATCTTCAACATCCTTGGCCCCCTGACCAACCCCGCCGGAGTCAAGAGACAGCTGACCGGAGCCTTCAGCCGTGACCTGATCCGACCGATGGCCGAGACTCTTGGCTTGCTTGGGGCCGAGCACGCCTGGCTGGTACATGGCTCGGACGGGACCGACGAGTTGACGATTACTGGCATCAGTTGGGTCGCGTCGCTTGAGGACGGGCGCGTGAAAGAGGTCGAACTGCATCCCGAAGATGCGGGCCTGCCGGTTCATCCGTTTGAAGATATTCTGGGCGGGACACCCGAGGAAAACGCCGTCGCGTTCCGCGCATTGCTGGATGGCGCGCCGTCGGCCTATCGGGATGCGGTCCTGCTGAACGCGGCTGCGGCCCTTGTGGTCGCCGAAGCTGCACCGGACCTGAAGCAAGGCGTCGAAATGGCCGCCGAAAGCATCGACAGCGGCAAGGCGAAAGACAAGATTGCTGCTCTGGCACAACTCACACAGGAAGCCGCATGACCGAAACCGTTCTGGACAAGATCAAGGCCTACAAGCTGGAAGAAGTCGCCGCCGACAAAGCCCAAGTTCCCCTGGACGAGGTCGAGCAACAAGCCCGCGAAGCGTCTGAAACGCGCGGCTTTGTGGATGCTCTGCGCACGGCAAGTCGCCGCGGTTATGGCCTGATCGCCGAAATCAAGAAAGCAAGCCCGTCCAAGGGGTTGATCCGTGAGGATTTCGATCCGCCCGCACTGGCAAAAGCCTATGAAGAAGGTGGCGCCGCCTGCCTCTCGGTTTTGACTGACACGCCAAGCTTTCAGGGCGCCAAGGAGTTTCTGACCGCCGCCCGGGCTGCATGCTCGCTTCCGGCACTGCGCAAGGACTTCATGTATGATCCCTATCAAGTGGTCGAAGCGCGGGCACTGGGTGCCGACTGTATCCTGATCATCATGGCATCAGTCGACGATCAGCAAGCCGCCGAACTGGAACAGACTGCGTTTGACTGGGACATGGATGTCCTGATCGAGGTACATGACGAGGCCGAGCTTGAGCGCGCGGCCGATCTCAAAAGCCCTCTCATCGGGATAAACAACCGCAATCTCAAGACGTTCGAGACCTCGCTTGATACCACTCGACGCTTGTCCAAGCTGGTTCCCGCTGACCGCATGATCGTGTGCGAAAGCGGGCTGAACACCCCGGAAGACCTTGCGGATATCGCCCGCTATGGTGCCCGGTGTTTCCTGATCGGGGAAAGCCTCATGCGGCAGCAGGACGTCGCCGCCGCAACCCGTCACATCCTGTCGAACCCGCTGGTGCCGGGGGTCATGTGATGCCCCTGACGCATTTTGACAGCGACGGCCAGGCCCATATGGTCGATGTATCGGACAAGGACACGACAAACCGCGTCGCCGTTGCCGCGGGTTACGTGAAAATGGCGCAACAAACCTTTGAAATCATTTCCGAAGGCCGCGCGAAGAAGGGCGATGTTCTGGGGGTTGCCCGCTTGGCCGGGATCATGGGGGCAAAGAAGACACCGGACCTGATACCGCTGTGCCATCCCTTGCCTGTCACCAAGGTGTCGGTTGACCTGACCTTGGACCCGGACCTGCCCGGTGTGCAGATCGAAGCGACGGTCAAGACCACCGGACAGACTGGTGTTGAGATGGAGGCCCTGACAGCCGTGTCTACCGCGGCGCTGACCGTCTATGACATGGCCAAAGCCGTCGACAAGGCAATGGAAATCGGCGGGATCCGCGTTCTGCTGAAAGATGGCGGTAAGTCAGGTCGTTACGAGGCGAAATGATAACGGTTGAAGAAGCCCGACAGTTGCTGTTCGGCCTGGTAGCCACCATGCCCGAAGAGCAGATTGCGCTTGCTGACGCGGCCGACCGAGTGCTGATGCGGGATGTCAAAGCCGAGCGGGACCAACCCCCGTTTGCTGCTTCTTCAATGGATGGATATGCGCTGAAGTCGGCCGAGGTTGAACGTCACGCAATGTTCAAGGTAATCGGTGAGGCCGCTGCTGGCCAGCGTTTCACCAGTACAGTTGGCCCGGGCCAGGCAGTTCGAATCTTCACCGGGGCTCCGGTCCCCGAGGGGGCAGATTTCGTCGTCATCCAAGAAGATACCGACCTGCGCGGCGATCTGTTGACGATCACGGAAGAACCCGGCCAAAAAACCAACATCCGACCGGCAGGCGTGGACTTCACCATCGGCGATGTAGTTAGTGCGCCGCGAGTCCTCTCGCCCGAAGATCTTGCATTGCTGGCGGCGATGAATGTTCCAACCGTCTCCGTGGCCACCAAACCTCAGATCGCGCTGATCGCCACGGGAAACGAGCTGGTCATGCCGGGCGAAACTCCGGGACCTGACCAGATCATTGCCTCGAACTCGTTTGGCATCAAAGCGTTGCTCGAGAAAGCTGGCGCACATGTTCGCATGTTGCCAGTGGCACAAGACACACTGTCATCGCTGGAAACTGCATTTGGCTTGGCCGAAGGCTCCGATCTGGTCGTGACAATTGGCGGAGCGTCGGTGGGTGACTACGACCTTGTGGCCGAAGCATCGCAACGGCTGGGGCTCGAACAATCCTTCTACAAGGTCCTGATGCGCCCCGGCAAACCACTGATGGCGGGGCGGCTGGGTGATGCGGCGATGATCGGGTTGCCCGGCAACCCAGTCAGCGCGATGGTTTGCGGATATCTCTTCCTGGTCCCCTTGGTCAAAAAGATGCTGGGCATCCAGACTGTTGATCCGATTCTCCAACAGGCCATCCTGTCGGAGGCCCTGCCACCGAACGGCCCGCGCGAGCATTACATGCGTGCTCGATTGGAAAGCGATGGAATACGCGCGTTCGAGGAGCAGGACAGTTCGCTGCTCAGCGTTCTGGCGCGGTCGAACGCCTTGCTGATGCGCCCTCCAAACGATCCCGCGCGGGCTGCGGGGGAAACGGTGTCCTACCTGCCGATTTAGGTTCAGCCGGCAAATCCATTGACACAAAACGTGAACATGCGTAGAACAAAAGAAAACGCATGGGCAACGAGGTGTGAGCGATGCTGACCAAGAAGCAATTGGATTTGCTGGAATTCATCCACAAACGCGTTCAGGCGGACGGTGTTCCACCCAGCTTTGACGAAATGAAAACGGCGTTGGACCTGAGATCCAAATCCGGCATCCATCGGTTGATCACCGCGCTGGAAGAGCGTGGGTTCATCCGGCGTCTCGCCCACAGGGCGCGCGCGATCGAGATCGTGAAACTGCCCGAAAGTCTGGGAGGCGAGCCGACCGCCGGCTTCACGCCCCGCGTGATCGAAGGTGACAAGCCCAGCTTGCCCCGCCCCGCCAATGTCGAGCCTGTGTCGGTGGACGCTCTCGAACTTCCAGTGATGGGCAGAATTGCCGCCGGTGTTCCGATCGAGGCGATCAGCCACGTTTCCCATCATGTTGCGGTACCGGGCACGATGGTATCGGGCCGTGGCGAACACTATGCCCTTGAGGTGCGCGGAGACTCCATGATCGACGCCGGTATCAATGACGGGGACGTGGTCGTCATCCGCGAAACATCGTCGGCAGACAATGGCGACATCGTCGTGGCTTTGGTCGAAGATCAGGAGGCAACCCTGAAAAGGTTTTTCCGGCGCGGCCAGGCGATCGCGCTCGAGGCCGCCAACCCCGCTTACGAAACGCGGGTATTGCCCGAGGACAAGGTTAAGGTTCAAGGGCGTCTGGTCGGACTTATTCGGACTTACTGAAGCCGTCGGGCCGAGCTTGTGACCAAAGGCGCGGCCCCGTCGCATCAGCGCTGCTGAACAGCTTTCCTTGGCGGATCGCAAGGCTCCCGGTCTTTCGCAGTCGGTCAGGATCAAAAACGGCGCAGTCACCAGTCAGTTTGATCGGCACGGCAGAGACCACGAGTTCGCCCCGTCGGCAAACGGTGACCTGCTGCGCCGCGCGCTTTCCCGTGATGTGGACCAGCTGGAAATCCTCTGAAGGATATCGCTGAACAAGATCTGGGGTCGATGGCCACCGGCCTGCAGCCTCCGGCTGGGTTGCTCCGTCTCCATCGTTTTCAAGCCAGACCGAAGCGACGAACCCAGCGCCTTTTTCCTTGCTCAACGCGCGGCCCTTCTCGGTCATCACCCCGACCAAACCACCTGAATCGGCGATCAGCACCTCGGGCCGATGGCCTTGTCCCCAGAATACTGCGGCGAATGCCATCGGAAAAACCCCGACCCAGCGGCTGCGTCCCTGCCACAAGATGACCCACAGCGCACCCAAGGAAAACAGCGGCAGGACAAAACCGGGGGAGCTGGCAACGAAGCCGCGCGCACCATCCAGGCCGGACACCCAGTCCGAGACGGCCAGGATCCACGCCAGCCCGATACCCATCACATGGATCGCCACGGCCTCGAGCCCGAAAGGCGCGAGGATCGCTGCCAGAACTGCCGAGGGAACCACGACGGATCCCATAACCGGCACGGACAGGGTGTTGGCCAGTAAGCCGTAGTGCGACACCATGTTGAAATGCGCCGCACCAATTGGGGCCGTCGCCAAACCAGCGACCGCCGAGGAGCACAGAAGCCCACCCACCGGGCGCAACCACTTGGGCACTCTTGGAACCTCGACGTCGCGAAGGGCACCGAAAACCGCGACCAGTGCTGTCGTGGCGGCAAAGGACATCTGAAAACCGGGGCTGAGCAATGACTCGGGGCGAAGAAACAGCACCAACAGCGCGGCAACCGCGACGGCCCGCAACGATATGGCACGCCGATCGATCAAAACCGCCCCAAACAGAACCGATACCATCACAAAGGCGCGCTCGGTCGCGACATTGCCCCCAGAAAGCAACAGATAGAGCGTTGCAGCGATCAGCGCGCAGACCGCGGCAACCTTGCGAACCGGCCATCGCAAAGCCAGCGCGGGCAAGGCCGCAAGCAGTACCCGGCAAGTCACAAAAACGAACCCCGTCAACAACCCCATATGCAAACCTGAGATTGCAAGCAGATGGGCAAGGTTCGACGCACGCAAATTGTCCAAAGCGGCGGCGCTGATGCCGCTGCGATCCCCGGTCGTAACAGCTGCGGCAAAGCCGCCGACATCACCTGGCAGCACTTCTCTCACTCTGTCGGAAATGGCCATGCGCACGGCAGCGACACGCACCCCGGCCTCAAAGCGGGACGGAGCGGCGGTGACCACTGGCGTGCGCGTGTATCCGACCGCGCCCAAGCGCTGAAACCAGGCGTGTCTGCGAAAATCAAAGCCGCCGGGCTCGACGGGGCCTTGCGGCGGTGACAGATGGGCTGTTGTCATAATGCGTTGCCCTGGCACAATCGGTACATGGTCGCCATGCAACGAAAGTCGGATGCGCCGCGGGGCTTGGTCCGACGGCACGTCCCCGATCCGTACCTGGTCCAGCGTAACCCGCAGCGCATCCGAAGCAGAGCGATCCAACGCCACGACCCTCCCCTCAACCGGGCCGTAATAGCGCCATTTCAAAACCGGCTCTGCAACCATGTGAGCGCGAGCACCCGCCAGGATGAACCCGACGGCGACCAGCGCCCCCCCTATTGCCAACGGAGCCCAGGCAGACGACATCCGGCGGCTGGCCCAAATGGCAAGCAGGACCAACCCGGACAGGCTCGAATAAATCCGCGCATCCGGCTCGAACCGGATTGCGAAATACAGGCCTATGCCGATGGCCAGACAAACCGGAGACCAAGGCAAAAGGTGCCCTCGCTGGTTTAGCAACGCACCTTCGACCCACGCCACAACACGCATGGTTGCCCCCGTCCTTGAGGCTCGTTAGACAGGCTCGACTCTACGCTCAACGCGGTTACCAAAAGGTTAATCACTATAATGTCCGATCAGGTCGTCACCCGATTTGCACCCTCGCCCACCGGCTATCTGCACATTGGCGGAGCCCGTACTGCGCTGTTCAATTGGCTTTACGCCCGTGGTCGAGGCGGAAAGTTCCTGCTGCGGATCGAAGACACGGACCGCGAACGGTCAACGCCCGAAGCGACCGAGGCTATCCTCAAGGGCATGAGCTGGCTCGGGCTCGACCACGACGGAGATGTCATCAGCCAGTTCGAGGGCGCAGCTCGTCACGCCGAAGTCGCGCATCAGCTGCTGGCAGAAGGCAAAGCATACAAGTGCTTTGCTACCCAGGAAGAAATCGCGGCCTTTCGTGAGCAGGCCCGGGCCGAGGGCAAGTCGACCCTGTTCCGCAGCCCGTGGCGCGACGCCGACCCCAGCACACACCCCGACCGCCCCTTCGTTGTGCGGATCAAGGCGCCGCAGGATGGCACAACCGTCATCCGCGACAAGGTCCAAGGTGACGTAACCATCCGAAACGATCAGCTGGACGACATGGTCCTCCTGCGTTCGGACGGCACACCGGTCTATATGCTGGCGGTGGTCGTTGATGACCACGACATGGGTGTGACGCATGTCATTCGTGGCGACGACCACCTGAACAACGCGGCGCGGCAGATGATGATCTATGAAGCCATGGGCTGGAAAGTTCCGGTCTGGGCGCACATCCCGCTGATCCACGGCCCTGACGGAAAGAAACTCAGCAAGCGGCACGGCGCATTGGGCGCGCAGGAGTATCAGGCCATGGGCTATCCTGCCGCCGGTATGCGAAACTATCTGGCGCGCCTGGGCTGGAGCCACGGGGACGACGAGTTCTTTACCGATGAACAGGCCAAGGAATGGTTCGACCTGGACGGAATCGGGAAAAGCCCGGCGCGGTTCGATCTGAAAAAGCTCGAGAACTTGTGCGGACAGCACATCGCCATATCCGATGATGCTGCATTGCGGCAAGAAATCGAAGAATATCTGGACGCCGCTGGCCTGCCTGCGCTGACAGAAACACAATCGGGTGATTTGGAACGTGCGATGTATTGCCTCAAGGATCGGGCGCGTACATTTCCGGAACTCCTTGAAAAGGCGCATTTTGCACTGACTTCGCGACCGATCGAGCGCGATGAGAAGGCAGAAAAGGCGCTGAGTTCTGTATCCGACGGTATACTGGATCAATTGACGCCGCAGCTGCAAAATGCTAGCTGGACCCGGAACGAACTGGAGGAGACCCTCAATTCGTTTGCCGAGGCAAACGGGTTGAAGTTCGGCAAGCTGGCTGGCCCCCTCAGGGCTGCGTTGGCGGGTCGGGCCGTCACACCTTCGGTTTTTGACATGATGCTCGTGCTAGGTCGGGATGAGACCATTGCACGGATTTCTGATGCAGCGGTACAGTCCTGACTTCACATTCGGGTAACGCTGCTCCGCTACGACCTGACTCGCGTAGACTTGCGCGATCACCGCCCGTTTTGTCGGTCAGCGAGCCGGCATTCGTATGATTGAGGAAGGGAAAACATGACCGAGAGCAACAAGACAGCGACTCTGACCGTCCACGGAAAAACCTATGAGTTGCCGGTTCATTCGCCAACGGCCGGACCCGACGTAGTCGACATCCGCAAGCTCTACGGTCAGGCCGGCGTGTTCACCTACGACCCAGGCTTCACTTCGACCGCAAGCTGCGACAGCACCATCACCTATATCGACGGTGAAAAGGGCGAATTGCTGCACCGTGGCTATCCGATCGACCAACTGGCCGAGAAATCGCACTTCCTCGAAGTGTGCTTCCTGCTGCTGTACGGATACCTGCCCAAGGCCGACGAACTGGAAGAGTTCGAAACGACCATCACCCGCCACACCATGATCCACGAGCAGATGCACTATTTCTTCCGTGGCTTCCGCCGCGACGCGCATCCGATGGCTACGATGGTGGGCGTGGTCGGAGCCATGTCGGCCTTCTATCACGACTCAACAGACGTAGGCGACGAGCGCCAGCGCGAAATCGCGACGCACCGCCTGATCGCCAAAATGCCGACAATTGCGGCGATGGCATACAAATACTCGATCGGTCAGCCGTTCATCTACCCGCGCAATGACTTGGACTACGCGTCGAACTTCCTGTACATGTGCTTCGCCGTTCCGGCCGAGGACTACGTCGTCAACCCGATCCTCAGCCGCGCCATGGACCGGATTTTCACCCTGCACGCCGATCACGAGCAGAACGCCTCGACCTCGACCGTGCGTCTGGCTTCGTCGTCGGGCGCGAACCCGTTCGCCTGCATCGCGGCCGGTATCGCCTGCCTCTGGGGCCCTGCGCACGGTGGCGCCAACCAGGCCTGCCTGGAGATGCTGGAAGAAATCGGCAGCGTCGACCGCATTCCCGAGTTCATTGAACGCGCCAAGGACAAGAACGATCCGTTCCGCCTGATGGGCTTTGGCCACCGCGTGTACAAGAACTTTGACCCGCGCGCCAAAGTGATGAAGCAGTCGGCCGATGAGGTTCTGGACTTGCTGGGCATCGAGAACAACCCGAAACTGCAGGTCGCCAAGGCGCTTGAGAAACAGGCACTGGAAGATCCGTATTTCGTCGACAAGAAGCTGTTCCCGAACGTCGATTTCTACTCGGGCATCATCCTCGAGGCGATGGGTTTCCCGACCTCGATGTTCACCCCGATCTTCGCGCTGTCGCGCACCGTTGGCTGGGTCAGCCAGTGGAAAGAAATGATCGCCGATCCTCAGAACAAGATTGGCCGCCCGCGCCAGCTGTATCTGGGCGAAACTCTGCGCGACTACGTCGACATCGAAAACCGCTGAGACAGACAACAGGCCCCGCCATCGAGCGGGGTCTTTTCTTATTGGAACAGTGACAATTGATCCCCGGCCCGCGCAGGCCGGGCAAAGAGGTCGCAACGCAGTTTGGGAGTTGTGGTCGCCAAGCCAAGTCGCGCAATCGCAGACTTGAACCGCTTGGCGACCATTTCGGCGTAGACCCCCTCGCCGCGCATCCGATGCCCCCACCGCGGGTCGTAGTCCCTGCCCCCGTGCATTTCGCGCAACCGCGCCATGACCTTTTCGGCGCGACCGGGCTCGTGTTCGGACAACCACTCCTGCCACAGTTGCGAGACTTCGCGGGGCAACCGTAGCATGATCCAACTGGCCGCATCCGCGCCCGCGTCACGGCCCGCCTCCAACAACGCTTCAAGCTCGTGATCGGTCAGTCCCGGTATGATCGGGGACGTCATGACGCGAACGGGTATCCCGGCCTCGGTCAACTTTCGGATCATGAGCACCCGGCGTCTTGGTGCAGGGGCACGCGGTTCCATCCGCCGCGACAGGCTATCATCCAACGTGGTCAGCGAGATGCCGACCCGGACCAGCCCAAGGGCGGCCATCGGGGCTAGAATATCGATGTCTCGTTCGATCAAAGCGCCCTTGGTCACGATCGCAACCGGGTGGTTGAAATCTCTCAGAACATCCAGGCAGGCCCTTGTGATCGAACGTGTTTTTTCGATCGGCTGATACGGGTCCGTATTTGTACCCAGAGCAATCGGCGCCACCTTGTACCGCGCAGACGAAAGCTCGCGTGCAAGCACATCCGGCGCGTTCGGACGTGCGATCAGACGCGTTTCGAAATCCAACCCGGCAGATAGACCGAGATATGCATGTGTGGGTCGGGCAAAGCAGTAGACGCAACCGTGTTCGCACCCGCGATACGGGTTGATCGACCGGTCAAATGGCAGATCCGGTGACTTGTTGTAGGTGATCAGAGATTTCGCGACCTCGTCCCGAACCGACGTTCGCAATGGAGGCAGAGGCTCGGGATCCTCCCAGCCGTCATCGACCGCTTCGTGCGCATACGCCTCGTACCGACCAGCATCGTTCGATACGGCACCTCGCCCGGAAATAGTGTAGCGCAACGGCATATTTGTTCCCTCTTTGTTCACGTAATTCCTAGCATCTGCGGGTTTCCGCGGCAAGTCTGCCATCACAGTTGCCGGCCTTGTCTCAAGCACAGAACCCATGAATACCGCTCAGAAAGATCATGTGAAATTTGGCGTCGAGCGCGGCAAGATTTTCACCTATAGGTCGGTCTCGGAACCGCCGAGGTCGCAATCGTCACAGTCTAACTGCGGCGAAATGGCCAAAACGGGAAAAACAGCCACCAAGGGCGCAAGGCCCGCCAGCTCAGGGAAATGACCCATGTCCGATGAAGAAGACATCGTCCTGTCGGAACTCAACGACGACGAACTCGTCGAACAGATGTTTGATGACCTCTACGATGGTCTGAAGGAAGAGATCGAAGAAGGCGTGAACATCCTGCTGGAACGTGGATGGGCACCTTATGACATTCTGACCAAGGCGCTTGTCGGCGGCATGACCATCGTCGGCCAGGATTTCCGCGACGGCATCCTGTTCGTGCCCGAAGTTCTGCTGGCCGCCAACGCGATGAAGGGCGGCATGGCCATCCTCAAGCCTCTGCTGGCGGAAACCGGCGCTCCGCGCGTTGGCAAGATGGTGATCGGCACCGTCAAGGGCGACATCCACGACATCGGCAAGAACCTCGTCTCGATGATGATGGAAGGCGCCGGTTTCGAGGTTGTCGATATCGGCATCAACAATCCGGTCGAAAACTACCTGGAAGCGCTTGAAACCGAGCAGCCTGATATTCTGGGCATGTCGGCCCTGCTGACGACGACCATGCCGTACATGAAAGTGGTCATCGACACGTTGGTCGAACAGGGCAAGCGTGACGATTACATCGTGCTGGTAGGCGGCGCCCCGCTGAACGAAGAGTTCGGCAAGGCGATCGGCGCTGACGCCTATTGCCGGGACGCGGCGGTTGCGGTCGAAACCGCCAAGGAGTTCGTCTCGCGCAAGCACAACCAACTGGCGGGTTGATCCTGCACGCCTTGTTTTGTCAAAGCCGCCTGTCCGGGCGGCTTTTTCATTTCCGGGCCGTGGCATCACAACGAGATCGAAACTCAGGTGCCGAGTGTGTGATCCCAAAGGCCGCGAACTTGCATCCGGGGCTTTTTCGCAGTCATTTGACATTGGAACCTTGCAGAGGGGAAACATGCCGCAGCACGACATGCCTGACGACAAACGCCTGACGGAAAAGGGCTTTGACGAGATGGATGCACAGCAAAGCATCCTGTTGATCGCCTGCGGCGCGTTGGCGCGCGAGATTCTGGACCTGAAAACACGCAACGGCTGGGACCACCTTGCTCTGACGTGCTTGCCTGCCATCCTGCATGTCTATCCCGAACGGATCACTCAGGCCGTCGAGGATGCCGTCGCCAAGCATCGCGACCACTATGACCGGATTTTTGTCGTCTATGCCGATTGCGGGACCGGCGGACTGTTGGAGCAGGCGTGTAAACGGCTGGGTGTCGAAATGGTGCGGGGACCGCACTGTTACTCATTCTTCGAGGGAAACGACAAATTCGCCGAACGCGGCGACGATGAGACTACGGCCTTTTACCTGACCGACTTTCTGGCCAGACAATTTGATGCTTTCGTCTGGAAGCCGTTGGGGCTGGATCGGCACCCGGAACTGCGCGACATGTATTTCGGAAATTACACCAAGCTGATCTACCAGGCGCAGACAGATGACCCCGAACTGACCCGTCGGGCACGGGAATGCGCGGATCGGATGGGGCTGGAGTTCGAACGCCGTTTCACCGGATATGGCGATCTCGAGACCACGCTGAAAGACTGGGCCGGCGCACGCCCCAATTCTTCCTAATTGCCCCCCGAGTGGCGAATCCGGCTCAGGCGTTTTCGCGCGCTACGTCTCGGATTCGCTCGATCATCGCGCGCACACCGTTCGACCGCTGGGCCGACAGATGTTCATTCAACCCCAACCGGGCAAGCTCGGCCGCGGCGTCGACCTTCTCCACTTCGGCAACGGGCAAACCGTTGTAAAGCGAGCGCAATACAGCGATCAGACCGCGCACGATCAGCGCGTCGCTGTCGCCGTCAAACCGAAAAACACCATCTTCGATCACCGGATGAAGCCAGACCTGACTGGCGCAGCCATGGACTTTGGTTGCCGGCACCTTCAAGGCGCCATCCAGCGGCTCCATCGCCTTGCCCTGCTCGATCACGTGGCGGTACCGGTCTTCCCAGTCCTCAAGGAACTCGAAATCCTCGACAATCTCCTCAAAGGCAGGCGTGGCCATGAACGTGGGTCCTCTGGTTGCGGTTCTGGTTCTGACCTAAGTCGCTCGATGTCCGGTGTCCACCCCCATGGGCGGCTTTTCAAACGACCGAAAGTAGGCTAACCCAGTGCGGGTAATACCTTGCAAAGCTTTGGGTCCATGCAAAAAACTGTTTCCGTCCTTCTTGTCGCCCTGTTGACCCTGTCCGCCTGCAGCAGCTGGCGCGATTCCCGGGCAAACCCGTCGAACTGGTTCGGGAACAGCACGCCTGCCCCGGTCGAGACATCGGCCAGCGACGCAGATGCGCTGGTGCCGAAGCAAAGCTCGGGCCGGGGACTGTTCGCGCGCCCTGAACCCGAAGATACCAGCGTACCGATCACCACCATCACCGAGCTGCGGATCGAACCGAACGCCTCGGGGGCAATCGTTGTCGCGCAAGGCACCGCCTTCCGCCAGGGCGCCTATGACGCAAAGCTCACCTTCGTCGAATCCGAGGAAAACCGGAAGAACGGCGTTATGGAGTTCGTTTTCCGCGTGAACTACCCGACCTATGCCACTGCGCAGGGGCCCGAACGTACGCGTGAAGTGACCGATGCGGTCAACGTCAGCCGTCAGGACCTTGAAGGCATTCGTCTGATCCGCGTGGTCGGTCAGCAGAACGCCCTGGAATCGCGTCGGCGCTGAAATCGGTCTTACAGGGGGACGACCTGAACAGTTTGTCCCTTCGCTGCCAAGGCAATCTCGCCTCTGCAGAGCTTGAGCGCGTCCTCGCCAAAAACCTCGAACCGCCAGCCGGACATCGCAGCAACGTCACGGTCCCCAGCAGCGATCTGATCCAGCTCCGAGCTGGTCGCGATGAGCTTGGCTGCGACCCCTGCGGTTTCCGTCTTTGACTTCAGCAATACCCGCAGCAGATCAGCCAGCGCGGGGTTCACCTTGATCTTGTCCCGGCTGTTGTCCACCCGGGGAAGATCCTCTGGCGGGCAATTCACACCGGCCTGTACGGCGGCCAGAATACCGTCAGCGATGGCACCTTTGCGCGCTTCGCGCAGCAGCAAACGCGAGCTGCCCAGATCAGCATGCGTGCGTGGTTTGGTCGACGCCAGCTCGACCAGCGCATCATCCTTGAATACACGGCTGCGTGGCACGTTGTTCTGCTGGGCATATTCCTCACGGAACCGGGCAAGCTCCCGCACCACCGCAAGGAACTTGGCCGAGTTGGTTCGGGTCTTGACCCGCCGCCATGCCTCTTCGGGGCGGATGTCATAGGTTGCGGGGTCGGTCAGAACGCGCAACTCCTCCGCCACCCAATGGCTGCGCTTGGACTTCTCCAGCTCTGCGGCCAGATGTTCATAGATTTTGCGCAAATGCGTTACGTCCGCCAGCGCATAGGTCTGCTGGGCCTCGCTCAGCGGGCGCCGCGACCAATCAGTAAACCGCGAGGTCTTGTCCAGACCCTGTTTGCAGATCTTGCGAACCAGCGTTTCATAGCCAACCTGTTCCCCGAAACCACAAACCATTGCAGCGACCTGCGTGTCGAATAGCGGCTTGGGGAAAATACCGGCTTCCACCCAGAAAATCTCAAGGTCCTGGCGGGCGGCATGGAAAACTTTGACGACGTTTTCGTTCTGGAACAATTCGTAAAGCGGCTCAAGCGACAGTCCTTCTGCCAGCGGATCGACCAATACCGCGCTGTCCTCTTCTTCAGAGGGCACGGCCAACTGGACCAGACATAACTTGGAGTAGTAGGTCCGCTCGCGCAGGAATTCGGTATCGACGGTCACATAGGGGTGTTGGGCGGCAGCCTTGCAGAAGTCAGCCAACTCTCGCGTGGTTTTGAGGGTCTTCATGCGCTTGCTAATCTTGCTCTTGCTCTGGTCATTGCCCGTTGGTTTCTTCTGCCCCGAGCGCTTGGCCAGACCATAGGCCGAATTGGCCGCTCATGTAAATCTCTGGCGCAAGATCAGGGGAGTAACACCGGTGCGCGATCGCCACGGGCAAAGCGCTCCAGAACCGCCGGATACAGCTTGTGTTCCCAGGCCAGAACCTTCCGAGCAAGCGAATCCGGGGTGTCGCCGGGTTCGACCGGAACCCGGGCCTGCCCCAGGATCGGACCATCATCCAGCGCCGCGGTGACCTCGTGGACGGTGCAGCCGTGTTCGGCATCCCCGGCGGCGATGGCGCGGGCGTGGGTGTTGAGCCCTTTGTACTTGGGCAGCAGCGAGGGGTGGATATTCAGCATCCGCCCCTGAAATCGGGACACGAAATCGCCCGTCAGCACGCGCATGAACCCCGCCAGGCAGACGATGTCTGGCTGCGCCTCGAGCAGCGGCTTGCACAGCTCGGCCTCAAACGCGGCGCGGTCACCGCCGAACGGCCGGTGATCGACCACGGCTGTGGCAATCCCGCGATCCGCCGCCTTGGCCAGTCCGCCAGCATCTGCATTGTTCGACAGAACCAAACAAGGCCGCGCCGGGTGGTCGCCTGTGATGCTGTCGACCAGCGACACCATGTTCGACCCGCCCCCGGAAATCAGGATGGCGACGCGCTTGTGGCTCACAGCAGCGTGCCTGCGTAGCTGACGCCCGCCCCTTCGGTGACCGATCCGATGCGCGCGACGCTCTCGCCGGCATCCGTCAGCAGGGCGGCCAGGTCATCGGCGCGGTCGGCGGCACAGACGACGATCATGCCGATCCCGCAGTTGAAGGTCTTGAGCATTTCCGCCTCGGCGATGCCCCCGGTTTCCGCCATCCACCTGAACACCGGCGGCAGGTCCCAGGCATTCAGGTCGATTTGCGTACCCAGATCGTCGGGCAGCACGCGCGGCAGGTTCTCGGTCAGCCCGCCGCCGGTGATATGAGCCAGCGCGTGCACGCCACCGGCCCGGATCGCGGCCAAGGCGGGTTTGACATAGAGCCGCGTGGGCGTCAGCAGCGCCTCTCCCAAAGGCCCGTCGCAGAAGGGCGAGTCCGCGTCCCATCCCAGGCCCGAGATCTGAACCAGTTTACGCACCAGCGAGTAGCCGTTGGAATGCACCCCGTCCGAGGCCAGCCCCAGCAGAACATCCCCGGCCTGCACACCGGAGGGCAGATCGCTGCCGCGCTCCATCGCGCCGACAGCAAAGCCGGCCAGGTCGAAATCGCCATCGGGGTACATCCCCGGCATCTCGGCGGTTTCACCCCCGATCAGGGCACAGCCCGAGCGGACACAGCCCTCGGCGATGCCCTCGATGATCCGCGCGGCGGTGTCGGTGTCCAGCTTGCCCGTGGCGAAGTAATCCAGGAAGAACAGCGGCTCGGCCCCCTGGCAGATCAGGTCGTTCACGCACATGGCCACCAGGTCGATCCCCACACCATCGACCACGCCCGTGTCGATCGCAATCCGCAGCTTGGTGCCCACGCCATCGGTTGCGCCAACTAGGATCGGGTCGGAATACCCTGCCCCTTTCAGGTCGAACAGCGCGCCGAACCCGCCAAGGCCGCTCATGACGCCGGGGCGGTTCGTCCGCTTGGCGGCGGGCTTGATCCGGTCGACCAGCGCGTTGCCCGCATCGATATCCACGCCCGCATCTGCATAGGTGATGCCGTTCTTGCCCGCTGTCATGGCCGTTCCCTCATGAATGCTTTCAGCGCGGGTTAGTCGATTGTGCGCCGCGTTGCAACGGTCAGGCTTGACGCGGCTGTTCTGCGTGGTACCCAAGCGCTCAGGCGGGCCTGTAGCTCAATTGGTTAGAGCAGAGCGCTCATAACGCTTTGGTTGGGGGTTCGAGTCCCTCCGGGCCTACCAAATACGGCCGAAATCACCGCCCGATGATGATGTCTGCGCACAAACCGCCCAAGCGTTCGCTTTGGCCCAAGCGCAAAACACCCCCGTGGACACGAGCGATATCTGCAACGATGGCCAGCCCGAGGCCCACCCCGCTGCCCTGATTCTGGTTCCGCGACGGGTCCAACCGGCTGAACGGCTTAACCGCCTCGGTCCGCTGTTCGGGCGGGATGCCGGGGCCATCATCCTCAACTCGAATGCGCAGCGATTTGTCAGTCAGGGTCATGCTGACCATCGCGTGCGACCCGTAGCGCACCGCGTTGCCGATCAGGTTTTCCACGGCGCGGCGGATTGCAGTCGGACGCAGCATCACTGCACCGTGCCCTTCGGGCGGCAGCAACTCGACACTTTGTCCGGCCCGTTGCGCATCATCCACGATCGAGCGCAGAAGCTCATCCGGACGAACCTCGACCTGCTCGCCCTCGGACGCGCCGCGCGAGAAATCAAGGAAGGCATCCAGGAGTGACTGCATTTCGTTCACGTCCTGAAGCAGCGGCTTTGCATCTTCCTCGGGCAGCATCGACAGGCCAAGCTTGAGCCGGGTCAGAGGCGTTCGCAGGTCATGGCTGACTCCCGACAGCATCAGGGTCCGCTGCTCGATCTGCCGCTCGATCCTGGCGCGCATGTCAAGAAACGCGCTACCGGCGGCCCGCACCTCGACTGCCCCTCCGGGGGTGAACGGCACGACCCGACCGCGACCAAAAGCCTGCGCCGCATCGGCCAGCCGAGTGATCGGCCGCAACTGATTGCGCATGTACAAGAACGAAATCGAGGTCATGATCACCGCAAAGAACAGCATCGTGACGATCAACTGGTGCGGGGCGACCGTCGACAGACGCCGGCGATCAAAGCCAAGCTCCAACACACCCAGATGGGTGTTCAAGAACAAAGTCGCGACCTGACTGTCCGGCAACGATACCGCTACGAGGTTCGGCAGCAGCTCTCGAAGATCAGCGTCGATCTGCGGTGCGATGAAATCATACCAGCGCCGAGGTTCAATCGTAGGCGTTTCGTTGATCCCCAGAAAACGGGCCTGCATGTCCAGCACCCTCAGATCCGGACGCACCGCGGCCAGCGCCTGCTGTTGGGTTTCGGCACCCTGAATGTCTTCCAGAACCAGCCGCACTTCGCGCGACGCCGCGCGGGTCATCTGACCGGTCACATCCTCGAGGTGTTCACGCACGAATGCCACCGACACCACCAACAGAACCACGATCACCGGCAGCACCAGAATCAGGGCCGCCCGGGCATACAAGCTGCGGGGCAAATAGGGTTTGAGCCAGCGCGAGGACATGCGCTAAACCTAGCGGGCTGCCCCGCCAAGAGAAAGAGGCCAAGATGCTGCCAGCAGACGATTTCAACCCGAAACCGGGGATCCCTGTCGCCCTGCAGCCGGGCCTCAGGCTCTTGCTGGCCCCGAACCCGTCGCCGATGACCTATCTGGGGACAAATACATACCTCCTGGGCACCAGCGACCTTGCCGTAATCGACCCCGGACCGTTGAGCGACAGTCACATGCAAGCCATTCTGGATGCGCTGCAGCCCGGGCAAAAGATCAGCCATATCGTGGTCACCCACAGCCACCTGGACCATTCGCCGCTGGCTGCTCCGCTGTCAGAGCGGACAGGTGCCCCGATCTACGCCTTTGGCGGGCCACAGGCAGGGCGCAGCGCGATCATGTCCCAACTCGCCGAGCAAGGCCTCGCCGGCGGCGGCGAGGGAATCGACTCGGAATTCCGCTTGGACATCGAGTTGGCGGACGGCGACAGGATCGAGGGGAACGGATGGGGCCTTGAGGTCATTCACACGCCGGGTCATCTGGGCAATCACATCGCGCTGGCCTGGGGAGACGTGTGTTTCACCGCCGATCACGTGATGGGCTGGGCCAGTTCGCTGGTTTCGCCTCCGGATGGCGATCTGACAGACTTCATGAAAGCCTGCCACCGGCTACGCGCACGCGACTGGTCCGTCTTCCATGCCGGACACGGCGCGCCGATCACAGACCCTTCGGGTCGGCTTGACTGGTTGATCCACCACCGGCTCGAACGTGAGGCACAAATCCTCGACGCGCTGGCCGAGCGCCCGGGCACAGCCCGGGATCTGGCCCAGCGGATCTATGTCGAAACCCCGCCTGCCCTGCTTCCAGCGGCCGAGCGCAACGTGTTTGCCCATCTGGTGGACCTGACCGGAAAAGACCGCGTCGCCCCCCGGGGCGCGCTGTCGGTGCAGACCAGTTTTCATCGCATCTCCTGAACGCACAAAAAATTCGCCCTCGGTGCTTTTCCCCTCTGGACGCCGAAAAACCGGATTGCTATATGCGCCTCAGTTCCGGCGTAGCTCAGCGGTAGAGCAGTTGACTGTTAATCAATTGGTCGTAGGTTCGATCCCTACCGCCGGAGCCAAAATCCTCTGATTTCAGAAGTTTGTGGCGCACCCAACCGCTCGCGTCCCGCGTATGGTCGGTTGCCGATCCGACAGGCCGGGTTTTCAGCTGGTTCTTGGCATACAATCAGCCTGCCCCCAAGGACCTGCGCCGTTAGTTTGGAGTTGGTCTTTCGATCAGCCCAATCCTGTCAATCAAACCCGCGAAACATCAGAGAATTTTTCAGCGCCTGTGACGCAAGTTTGGTCCGCCATGCATTTGCACAGCAGATCGTCCGCTACAGTTCGTTTTTGTAGATCACCCCGCCCTTCATGATCAGATCGAAGCGCTCTTCGTATTCGGTCATGACAGACATGTCCTCAAGGGGGTTGCCGTCGATCAGAAGGATATCCGCATGAGCACCTTCCGCAATGACACCCAGCGCCCCAGGATAAGGATTGCGCGGCCCCGACAAGGCAAGCAACTCGGCTGATTTCGAGGTTGCCTGACGGAGTATTTCGGCATTGTCGAACCATTCCGTTCTCAGAACGAACTCCTCGTTTGCGCGCTTGATCATCTCAGGAGAAGTGATCACGTCCGTGCCGAAGACGATATTCTCGAATCCAAGCTCCTTGGCCATGGTGAACATCTGGTCGATGCCGTCATAGGCTTCGTCATGCTTGGCTTTTTGTTCGTCGTTGTAGCCTGCCGGATGGAATGTGTAGACGATGACCTGCGGCGACAGCCAGGCATCATGCTCCATCATGACGCGCATGGCCTCTTCGCTCATCAGATTGCCATGCTCGATGGACTTCACCCCATTCTCGACGGCGCGGATGATGCCATCCGAGTTGTAGACATGGGCGGTTACGTAGGTGTTCCAGTCTTCTGCCGCTTCGACGGCTGCACGGATTTCGTCTGCCGTGTACTGCGTGGTGTCCAGTGGATCAGCAAATGACCCGGTACCGCCACCGACCGAAATCTTGATCTGCGAGGCCCTGCGGCGCAACACCTCGCGTACGGTCTTCAGAACCTCGTCACGCCCATCGGCAACTGCGACATGGAAGTATTTCATCGGAATGCTGGGCTCGAACACCAATGAACCGGGCTCGTTTGCGTCCGTCCGATGATCCGAGTGGCCCGAGCTCTGCGAGATCATGGGACCCGAAGGATAGACCCGAGGCCCCGACAGGATGCCCTCGTCTATGGCGCGTTTCAGTGAAAACGAGTTCCCGCCGACATCGCGGACCGTCGTGAACCCCTGCATCAGGTATTGTTCGGCGACGGTTGCGGCAACATAGGCCCAGTATTCGCGATCGGCATTGAATGCGATACCGAACGGCATCTGAAACATCAGATGCGCATGCATGTCGGCAAATCCGGGCATCAGGAACCGACCCTGCGCATCGATCACCGTCGCCCCCTCCGGCGCATCCAGATCAGGGCCAATGGCCGTGATCATGCCGTCTTGGATCAAAACGTCCTGACCCTCGATCAGGTCGGAACGGACACCGTCGAAAATCCGAGCGCCGGTGATCAGGGTTCCGGCCTCTTGGGCGATCCCCGGCGCGGCGAGAACAAAGAAGAAAAGCTTCGCTGCAATCCTGCAAGCTGTCCGCATCTTGGGTTCCTTTCCGATTTCAACAGGTTCACCGAAGAATGGTGCATTATCGAGAGGCTAGTCTCTTTCTGATCCGGATGAAACGATCACGTCGCGGCCGGTGCGTAGATCAACGCAACGTTTCACTGCCGCACGAAACAACAAACCTGTTCACCCCGATTGAAATCCGAAACGGAAACCTGGGGCGCGCAATTCGTCCGGAGAAAGCAATTTTCGTCTGGACCTCGTCTTTGCAGATTGGTACACGCCCCTCAGTTCCGGCGTAGCTCAGCGGTAGAGCAGTTGACTGTTAATCAATTGGTCGTAGGTTCGATCCCTACCGCCGGAGCCAAAAATCCTTAGAAATCAAGCGTTAACCTGCCAAGGCGTCCTTGAATTCATCCCGCAGTTTGCGTTTCAGGACCTTGCCCGTCGCATTGAGTGGCAGCGCGTCGACGAAGACCACTTTGTCCGGCACCTGCCACTTGGCAATCTTGCCGTCGAAAAACTCCAGCAGCTCGGCCTCGGACGGGTCTTCGCCCTCGGCCTTGACGGCCACCAGCAGCGGGCGTTCGTCCCATTTGGGATGCGGCACGCCGATCACGGCCGCGGTGGCCAGTTTCGGGTGCGCTACGGCAATGTTTTCCAGCTCGACCGAGCTGATCCATTCACCGCCCGACTTGATGATGTCCTTGGAGCGGTCGCGGATGGTCATGTAGCCATCCGGGTCCAGCGTGGCCACGTCGCCGGTGGCGAACCAGCCATCCTGCAGAAGCTCTTTATCCTGCAGCTGGAAATAGCTGTCCAGCACCCAGTGTCCGCGCACCATCAGGTCGCCCTGCGTGACCCCGTCATGCGGCAGGTCGTTGCCGTCGTCATCGACGATCTTCAGCTCGACCCCAAAGGGCGGACGGCCCTGATTCTCGCGCAGTTTGTGCTGTTCCTCGATCGGCAGCTTGCGATGCTTGGCCAGCGGAATGTTGGCGGTGCCCAGCGGGCTCATTTCGCTCATCCCCCAAGCATGCACGGTGTCGACGCCGTATTTTTCCCGGAAGGTCTCGATCATCGAGGGCGGGCACGCCGCACCGCCGATCACCGTACGTTCGAGGCTTTCCAGCCTAGTGCCGCATTTGGCGGCGTGGGCCAGCAGTCCCTGCCAGATCGTGGGAACCCCCATCGCCAGCGTCACGCCATAGGTGTCGATCAGGTTCACCAGCGCCTCGCCATGCAGGTCGGGCCCGGGCAACACCATCTGCGAACCGGACATGGCGCAGCCATAGGGCGACCCCCAGGCGTTGACGTGGAACATGGGCACCACCGGCATCACCACATCCATCGCCGAATACCCGATGACGTCGCGGGTGTTCGAGGCAAAGCTGTGCAGAACGGTCGAACGGTGCGAATACAGAACCCCCTTGGGGTGACCGGTCGTGCCCGAGGTGTAGCACAGGCTCGAGGCCGTGTTTTCATCGAAGACCGGCCATTCGAAATCGGCGTCGCCGGTCTCGATCAACTCGTCATAGAATTCCAGTCCGGGGATCTGCTGCAGTGCGTCCTCGCTGCGCGGTCGCATCAGGACGAAATGCTTCACTTCGGTCAATTGATCGCGGATCGCGGCGACCAGCGGGATGAAGGTGGCGTCGAAGAACAGCACCCGGTCCTGCGCGTGGTTGATGATGTAAACCAGCTGTTCGGGGAACAGGCGCGGGTTGATCGTGTGGCAGACGAAACCCGCACCCGAGGCGGCATAGTAGATTTCCAGATGCCGGCGGTTGTTCCAGGCCAGGGTGCCGATCCGATCCTGCGGCTGCAGGCCCAGTTTGGTCAGCGCTGACCCCATGCGCCCGGCATTGGCGGCGATCTCGCCCCAGTTCGTCCGGGTGACGGTTCCGTCGGTTTCGACCGACACGATCTCGGTCTGACCATGATAGCGCGCAGCATGATCGATCAGTGACGAAATCAACAGCGGTTGCGTCATCATCTGTCCCAGCATGGACATCCTCCCATTCATCGCGCCGGCCTGATGCGGCGTCTGTTGCGGCCAGGCGACACGGCGGCATGGCCGGCCCCAGGGCTTCTCCTCGGGGCCGATCCTGCCAATCATTTAATTGTCTGACAATAAAAGAATGCGGCCTGCCGTGGCGGCAGGCCGTCAGATTTGCAGGGCTTCAGCCCCGGTGCCGCAGCGCATAGGCCACAAGTGCGGCGGTCGAGCCGTCCTTGCCCTCGGTGCCCGCATCGCCATCGACGATTGGCCCCAGCGAGGTGGCCAACTCCTTGCCCAGCTCCACCCCCCACTGGTCGAACGAGTTGATGCCCAACAGAACGCCTTCGACGAACACCCGGTGTTCATACAGCGCAATGATCTGGCCCAGAACGAAGGGTGTCAGCTGCGGATAGATCAGCGTGGTCGAGGGCCGGTTGCCCGGGAACACGCGATGCCGGGCCTGACGCTCCAACTCGTCGCCATGCAGGCCCATCTCGGCCATGCGCGCTCGCGCTTCCTCAAGCGACCGGCCACGCATCAACGCCTCGGACTGAGCCAGGCAGTTGGCCAGCAGCAGACGGTGATGATGGGCCAGTTCGGGCTCGTGGCCTTCGGCGGCCACCATGAATTCGCAGGGGATCACGTCGGTGCCCTGATGGATCAGTTGGTAAAACGCGTGCTGCCCGTTGGTGCCGGGCTCACCCCAGACCACCGGCCCCGAAGGCACGCTCAGCGCCGAGCCGTCCATGGCCACCGATTTGCCGTTCGATTCCATCTCGAGCTGCTGGAAGTAGGCCGGCAGCCGCAGCAGCCGTTGGTCATAGGGCAGAACCGCGCGGCTGGCATGACCCAGCACCTGACGGTGCCAGAAGCCCACCAGCGCCAGCATCACCGGCATGTTCTCGGCCCAGCCCGCGGCGCGGAAATGCACGTCCATCGCCTGCCCGCCGCGCAGGAACGCGTCGAAGGCGTTCGAGCCCACCGCAATCATCACCGGCAGTCCAACCGGACCCCAGACCGAATAGCGCCCGCCGACCCAATCGGCGAAGCCGAACACGCGGTCAGACGGGATGCCGAAGTCCGCCGTCTTGTCCACGGCGCTGGACACGGCCGCGAACTGCCGCCCCGGGTCGCCGCCGCCGTCCAGCATCCAGGCCCGCGCCGTCCGCGCGTTGGTCATGGTTTCGATGGTGGTAAATGTCTTGGACGCCACGATCACCAGCGTCCGCGTCGGGTCCAGTTCGCGCAGCGTGTCGGCGATGTGCGCGCCATCCACGTTCGAGACATAGTGCAGGCGCGGCCCGTCGTGATAGGGCGCCAGCGCCAGCGTCGCCATCACCGGCCCAAGGTCCGAACCGCCGATGCCGATATTCACCACGTCGGTAAAGCTGCCCCCTGCCCCCTGGGCCGTTCCGCCCCGGACCTCTTCGGCGAACACGCGCATGCGCTGCAGGGTGTCCAACACCTCGGGCATGACGTCCTGGCCATCAACCTCGATTGGGCCGCCATCCAGATTGCGTAGCGCCGTATGCAGCACAGCGCGGCCTTCGGTCTCGTTGATCTTGTCGCCCCGGAACATCGCGTCGCGCCGCTCGGCTAGACCGGCCTGATCGCACAGGTCGATCAGCGCCGCGCGGATGTCCGTGTCGATCAGGGTCTTCGAATAGTCGAACAGCAAATCCCCGGTCGAGGCCGAGAATCTCTGCGCCCGGTCGGGATCCTGCGCGAACAGGTCGAGGATGCGGGTATCCGCCGCCTGCGCGGCAAGGGTTCTGAGAGTGTCCAGTTGCATGAGATCAATTCGCCCAGTGTACCGTCATTCCATCCAAGACTGCCGCAATTGGCGCCTCCTCGGGCGGCAGGCTCATGGCACGCTCAAGCGCTGCGCGCTTTTTTTCACCATAGATGACCAGGTGTTTGGACAGGGCACCATCCAGAACCGGACCCGTCAGAGTGATGCGCGTCTCGGGCTGCGTCTGCGGGCGAGCAACGGCCAATGCCGGTGCGTTGCTGGCCAATGCCTGCGCCAGCCCCTCCATCCCCGGAAACAACGAGGCCGTATGCATGTCGTCGCCCATTCCAAGAACCAGCACCGCCAACGGGCGCAGCGGCTCGATCAGAGCTTCGATTTGGGGCAGAACCTCTTCGGGCGCCTTGCCGGGAATATAGAGCGGGACATAGTCCGCCGCCGCCGCCCGGTTGGTCAGAAGACGGTCGCGGATCAAGCGTTCGTTCGACCGGTCACTGTCCGCCGGGACGCAGCGTTCGTCGGTGGGCAGCACACGGACACGCTCCCACTCAAGATCCGCGGCGCACAGGCTGTCGAAGATCGGTCCGGGCGTGGTGCCGCCGGGAACCGCAAAAGCCACGACATCGTTGTGCAGCAGCGCGGCCTCCAACTCTCCGGCCAGAACGTTGGCAACATCAATGGCCAGCATGTCCCTGTCGGCATATTCCTGAATCTTCATGGCTTGATCCCTTGCCAATGGCGACCGTCGCGTTTCATCAGCAGTTCGGCGTCGCCGGGACCGGTACTGCCGCTGTCATAGGGTTTTGGCACGTCGCCGCGCGCCTGCCACCCCGCAATGATCGGGTCGGTCCAGGCCCAGGCGGCCTCGACCTCGTCTCCGCGCATGAACAGGGTTTGGTTGCCCCGGATCACGTCCATCACCAAACGCTCATAAGCATCCGGCGCTTCCTGGTTTTCGGGCCCGAGCGCTTCGGCAAAGCTCATGTCCAACGGGACGTCGATCAAACGCATTCCGCCCTGCCCCGGCTCTTTGATCGTGACTTTCAGCGTTATGCCTTCGTTCGGCTGCAGCCGGATCGACAGCGTGTTGGCATGCCGCCCGGCCTCGGCCCCGAAGATCGAATGCGGGGCGTCCTTGAAGATGACGTTGATCACCGAGGACCGCGCCACCAACCGCTTGCCGGTGCGCAGGTAGAATGGTGTACCCGCCCACCGCCAATTGCTGACATGCGCCCGAAGCGCAACATAGCTTTCGGTGGTCGAGCGCGGATTGCCCACCGCTTCGCGGTAGCCCGGCCCGTCGGGATCACCCGAATACTGCCCACGCACGATGTGGTGCGGCTGCACCGGGTCCAGCGCGCGGATTACCTTGAGCTTTTCATCGCGCACGGCGTCCGAATCGAACTTGGCAGGCGGCTCCATCGCGATCAGGCACAGAAGCTGCATCAGGTGGTTTTGCACCATGTCGCGCATTGCCCCAGCGCGCTCGTAATACTCTTCGCGACCATCCACGCCGACGGTCTCGGCGACGGTGATCTGGATATGGTCGACATACTGACTGTTCCACAGCGGCTCGAACAGCATGTTGCCGAACCGGACTGCCATCAGGTTCTGGACGGTTTCCTTGCCCAGATAATGATCGATCCGGTAGATTTGGTTTTCGCTGAAATACGAGGCCAGCGTGGCATTCAACGCCCGCGCGCTGTCCAGGTCGTGACCGAACGGCTTTTCGACGACGATCCTCGTCTGCTCGTTAGCCAGACCGTGCTGGCGGATTTTTTCCGCCAACGGGGCGAACAATCCGGGTCCGACCGAGAAATAGAAGGCGCGGATCCGCGAATCCGTCAACAGACCTGAAAGGTTTTCCCACCCATCATCAGAGCTGGCATCCAACCGCAGATACTGCAGCCGGTTCAGGAACCCATCAAGGTTGCCGGGATCTGCCGCTTGACGAGGTGCGTGCTGGGCCAGCGACTCGGCGACGATCGCACGATAGCCCGCCTGATCATGTGCGGACCTTGCTGCGGCGATTATCCGAACATCGTCATTCCACTGTCCCGCGCAATAACGACGAAACAAGGCAGGCAAAATCTTGCGCTGCGCCAGATCCCCGGTGCCACCAAAAATGACCAGATCAAATGGGTCGACGGGTATAACGCGAGAAACCATGAGCCGTCCTTAACGCGCCATCGCCGGCATGTCCAATGTTAGCGCAATCATATCCTGGACTTTCTCTGGTTTTCCAATCTGTACCAATCGTGTGCGCCGCACCGGACCGCCACCGAAACGCACAAGAATATTCAACCGCTCAACGCGTCCGCCGTCAACGGATTGCCAAGATCTGGTTGTGTTCAGAAATTATGAGAGTGAGTAACCTGCGCCGAAACGCAGGTCGGCATTCATTCGATGATCCATCGGCCGGATCAAGGCGCATTGGCCTTTTCCGCAACCTGACCGAAACGCTAGTTCAGCCGGTATTCTCCGACGACGTTCCGCCATTCTCCGGGTGCGATCATCTTGCGGTGGGTAAAGCGCACCGAATGCAGCGGACCCTCGATTTCGCGCTGCCAGAACTCGATGAAATTGAACAGCTTGGGATGATCCGGCGCCAAGTCGTAATCCTGCCAGATGAACGTGTTCAGAACATGGATGTAATCCGGCATGCGATAGAAAATTTCAGCCGTTGTCAGGCCATACCCCTTCAGCATCAATTCGGTTTCGTTTTTCTCCATTCAGACCTCCAGATTTCCTCAAAGGTCCCTTCAGGGTAACATGATTCCTTTTCAATCCGTATTAAAACAATGTGTTACCCGAAAAACACCGCGGTTTCAGGCCACTTCCGGGTTGCTTGCTTGCACCCTATGTGCCGGGTCTGATAAGATGCATCCACAAGATATAGACCCAGCACAATAAACGGGCAGTTTACGTGAGCGATACGCCAGAAATCCCCGAAAACATGGATGAAACCCCGCCCGAGCGCCCGGTTTATGACGGCCCGACGGTATCCATCGAATCCGAGATGCGGACGTCCTATCTGGACTATGCCATGTCGGTCATCGTGTCCCGTGCGATCCCCGATCTGCGCGACGGCTTGAAACCGGTGCATCGGCGCATCCTCTATGCGATGCACGAGACCGGAAACACCCACGACAAAGCTTACCGCAAATCGGCCCGTCCGGTGGGCGACGTCATGGGTAAGTACCACCCGCACGGTGACAGCGCGATCTATGACGCGCTGGTGCGGATGGCGCAGGATTTCTCGATGTCGCTGCCGCTGCTGGATGGTCAGGGCAACTTCGGCTCGATGGACGGCGACAACCCGGCGGCCATGCGCTACACCGAGGTCCGCATGGACAAGCCCGCCGCCGCGCTGCTGGCGGATATTGAGAAAGAGACGGTAGATTTCCAGGACAACTACGACGGCAAGGACAAGGAACCCACCGTCCTGCCCGCGCGGTTCCCGAACATGCTGGTCAACGGCGCCGGCGGCATCGCGGTGGGGATGGCCACCAACATCCCGCCGCACAACCTGGGCGAAGTGGTCGACGCGACGCTGGCGCTGATCGACGATCCGGACCTGACCAGCGAACAGCTGATCGAATACATCCCCGGCCCCGATTTCCCCACCGGCGGCGTGATGCTGGGCCGGTCCGGTGCGCGCAAGGCCTATCTGGAGGGCCGTGGCAGCGTCATCATCCGCGCCAAAACCCGCGTCGAGGAGTTGCGCAAGGACCGCTATGCCATCATCGTGGACGAGATCCCCTATCAGGTGAACAAGGCCTCGATGATCGAGAAGATCGCCGAAGCCGTGCGTGAAAAGCGCATCGAAGGCGTCAGCCACGTTCAGGACGAATCTGACCGCAACGGCGTGCGGGTGGTGGTCGAGCTGAAGCGCGACGCAACGCCCGAGGTGGTGCTGAACCAACTTTACCGGTTCACGCCGATGCAGACCTCATTCGGCTGCAACATGCTGGCGCTGAATGGCGGTCGCCCCGAGCAGCTGACCCTGCGCCGGTTCCTGACCAGCTTCATCGACTTCCGCGAAGATGTCGTTGCCCGCCGCACTGCATACGACCTGCGCAAGGCACGGGAACGCAGCCATATCCTGTGCGGTCTGGCCGTAGCGGTCTCGAACGTGGACGAGGTCGTTGCCACGATCCGGTCCTCGGCCGACGCGGCAGAGGCGCGCGAAAAGCTGATGACCCGCCGCTGGCCCGCAGCCGAGATCGAGAGCTATCTGCGGCTGATCGACGATCCGCTGTCAAAGATGAACGACGACGGCACCTACAACCTGACCGAGGTTCAGGCCCGCGCGATCCTTGATCTGCGCCTGCAACGCCTGACCCAGATTGGTGTCAAAGAGGTCACGGACGAGCTGGAAGACCTGGCCGCCAAGATCAAGGAATACCTGGACATTCTGTCCTCGCGCGAGCGCATCATGAGCATCATCGCCGACGAGCTGCGCGAGGTTCGAGAGCAGTTCGCAGTGGCGCGCCGCACTGAAATCGTCGACTGGTCCGGCGATATGGAAGACGAGGACCTGATCGAACGCGAGGACATGGTCGTCACCGTGACCTCGGGCGGCTACATCAAGCGTACGCCGCTGGCCGACTTCCGCGCGCAGAAGCGCGGCGGCAAGGGTCTGTCGGGGATGCAGACCAAGGAAGAGGACGTCGTAACCAATCTGTTCGTGGCGAACACGCATACGCAACTGCTGTTCTTCACCACCGATGGGATGGTCTACAAGCTCAAGACATGGCGCCTGCCCCAATCGGGGCGCACCGGCAAGGGCAAGGCCATCGTCAACATCCTGCCGATTCCCACTGGCGTTTCGATTGCGGCGATCATGCCGGTCGATGTGCCGGATGAAGAATGGGAAAACCTTCAGATCGTCTTCGCTACCAGCGCCGGCGACGTGCGTCGCAACGCGCTGAGCGATTTCACCAACGTCAAGCGCAACGGCAAGATCGCGATGGATCTGCCCGAGGGTGTGGAACTGGTCAACGCGCGCATCTGTTCCGAGGATGACGACGTTATGCTGGTCACCAACTCCGGCCGGGCGATCCGCTTCCCGACCACTGCCGTGCGCGTGTTCAAGGGCCGCAAGTCGACCGGTGTACGCGGCATCAAACTGACGAATGGCGATCGGGTCGTCTCGATGTCCGTCATTCGCCACTTCGAGGCCACGGCAGACGAGCGCGCCGCCTACCTCAAGATGCGCCGCCTGATGGCAGGCGTCACCGAAGAGACCGAAACCGACGAAGACGAAGGCAACGCAGACAGCATCCTGCCTCAGGAGCGCTATGCCGAGATGTCTGCGGCGGAAAACCTGATCCTGACCATCACGGCCGGCGGGTCGGGCAAGCTCAGCTCGTCGCATGACTACCCGGTGCGCGGCCGCGGTGGAATGGGCGTGATGGCGATGGACAAGGCGATGCGGGGCGGCCCGCTGGTGGCCTCGTTCCCCGTCGAAATCGACGACCAGATCATGCTGGCCACGTCCAAGGGGCAGTCGATCCGGGTTCCGGTCGATGGTATATCGTTCCGGTCCCGCAGCGCGGGCGGGGTCAAGGTGTTCAACACCGGCAAAGGCGAGGAAGTCGTCAGCGTCGCTTGGATCGCAGACCAGGGTGACGAGGAAGACGACAGCGAAACGTAAGGATGGCCGCCTCTGATCGGCGGCCCTCATTTCAACGACGACGGAGCGGCTCTGCAACAGCAGCCGCTCCTTTTCGTTTCGGCGAATGTCGAAGCGTTCTTTCTGGGGTCAAGCCGGGTTTTGCGGTAGGCTCATCCAATGAGACCCGAACCCAGACTGGACATCATCGGCGCCGCCCTCGCCGACCCAACCCGCGCACGCATCCTGTGCGAACTGATGGACGGGCGGGCGTTCACCAACAAAGAGTTGTCCTGCGCAGCCAACATAACGCCACCAACTGCAACGGCCCATCTCAAGCAGTTGGAGCAGGCCGGCCTGACCACTTCGATACGCAGCGGCAGGCATGTCTATCACCGAGTCGCAAACGCACAGGTCGCATCGGTTTTGGAAAAGCTGTCGACGCTAACTCCCAGCGACCATGTCCGACGGGCCGCGAAACCGGACTCGGGCGTCCTGTTGGCCCGTTGCTGCTATAATCATCTTGCCGGGCGTCTCGGTGTGTGGATCACCTACAACCTGCTGGATACGGGTGTTCTACAACTGGCACATGGGGCTCTGGCGCCGGGTCCGCGATATCACGCGTTTCTGACCGATCTCGACCTTGCCCCACCGCGGGTCAGCGCCCACCGGCCGGTCGCCAAATTCTGTCTGGACTGGACGGACCGCCGAAATCACATCTCAGGTCCCTTGGGAATCGCGATTCTGGAAAAAGCTCTGAAAGACAAATGGCTGACGCGCCAAAGGTCCAGTCGCGCCCTGACCATCACGCCGGAAGGCAAGATCGCACTGACTCGCCATTTCGGCTTGTCGGACGCCGCGTTTGATTGCCTCGGTTCGTCGGTTCGGTCGATGGCGAATCGATAAGTCACACTTGAGATACAAACCCGGTCATTCTGACGTTGCTTGGTTAGGAGACTGGAATGACCCAAAAACCACAGGACACCGAACGATATCTGACAGACGAAGGTTGGCGCGTGATCGTTCAGGTTCCCGAGGACCGCGCGCAGGCGGTGATTGATGCCGTTCTGGCCGAAGCCAACCTTGTTTACGGCGATTATGATCGCGTCACCTTCCGGTCGACGCCCGGAACGCAGAGCTTTCGGTCACTCGGGACCGGACGCAATGCCGTCACCTGCGACACGGTGGATGTTCCCTGCGTCGAAGTCTCGTTCTTTCTGGATGTGTCGGACGGCGTGCGTTCGAAGGTGCTGCGCGCAATCTACGCGGCCCATCCCTATGAAGAACCGGTGATCTTTCTGCACCCTTGTTTTCGAACGCTGCACATCCGCGGTCAGGACGAAGACAACCCGAACCGGTTCTGGAACCGGCCTCTGGAAGACTGGGTGCCTGATGCACACCGCGGCTAGATGCCCCCTATCATACCCATAGCGGTCATCTTTCCAGGTCATAGACCGTAGAGCGTGCCGAATTTGTCTTCGAGATAGGCCAACAACGGCTCGGGTCCGGGCTCCATGCCGCTGGCGCGGCGGATGACATCGCGTGGGGCATACAGACCGCCATGCTGCTGAACATGCTCGCGCAGCCATCCGGTTGCCGCGTAGGTATCGCCCTGCGCCAGTTGATCATCCAGACTTGGAACTGCCGCCCGCAGAGCCTGATACAGACAGCCTGCGTACACATTGCCCAGCGAATAGGTCGGGAAGTAGCCAAACAGACCGACCGACCAATGCACGTCCTGCAGACACCCGTTCGAAGGCTTGTCGACCGCATAGCCGAAATCGGCATGGAAGCGGTCGTTCCACGCGGCTTCGAGGTCCTGCACCTGCAGATCGCCCGACATCAAGGCGCGTTCCAGATCGAACCGCAGCATGACGTGCAGATTGTACTGAACTTCGTCCGCCTCGGTGCGGATGTATCCGTTGTGCACCCGGTTGACGGCGGCATAGAAGGCATCTTCATCCGCGATGCCGAAGTCACCGAAGGTGTCCGTCATCTGCCGGAACAGCCAGCCCGTGAAGGCGCGCGAGCGGCCCAGCTGATTTTCATAGATGCGGCTCTGACTTTCATGGGCGCCCATCGAAACGCCCTCACCCAGCGGAGTCAGAGCGAAAGCCGGATCGATGCCCTGCTCATAGCAGGCGTGCCCGACCTCGTGGATGGTCGAGTAGAAGCAGTTGAACGGGTCGGTTTCGCTGGTCCGAGTGGTGACGCGCACGTCGTCGCCGCTGCCCGAACAGAACGGGTGTACGGCCTTGTCCACCCGCCCCCGGTTCAAGTCGTACCCGAAAGTCTCCGCCAGCTTTTGCGTCAGCTTCATCTGGGCCGCTTCGTCGAACGTTCCGGTCACGCCCGCGGGGGACGGCCGGTCAAGAACCGCGGCGCGCAGCGCAACCAGGCGTGGGCGCATGGCATCAAAGATCGCACCAATCTGGGCAGCGGTCGTGTAGGGCTCGTAATCCTCGACCAGTGCGTCATAGACATCGCCGCCTTGCGCCAGAGCCGCCCCTTCCTCGCGCCGCAGCGCCACGACTTCCTCCAGAACCGGAAGAAACGCGGCAACATCCTCGTCGGCGCGGGCCTGTGCCCACTTGCCCTGCGCGGCCGATGTCACGCGGGCGATGGCCGTGGCCAGATCAGCGGGCACCTTGACCGTGCGCTCGTATGTGCGGCGGATTTCGCGCAGTTGCGCCTGACCAACCTCGGTGTCGGCATGGGCGTTTTCCAGCCACTCGGCCACGCGCGGATCCGAACGGCGCGCATGCAACACGGCTTCGATTGCGGCCATCTCCTCGGCGCGCTGGTTGGCGGCCCCGCGCGGCATGACAGTCTCCTGGTCCCAGCCCAGGCGCCCGGCGATCTGTGCCAGGGCCGAGGTTTCGCGCTGAAAGGCCATCAGGTCATTGAATGCAGTCATTGGGTCAAGCTCCGCGCAGCGAGGTTGCGATGGGATAAGCGGTCAGGAACCGGGCGCGCAGGATCAGGGTCCAGACGACCACGGCCATAAACTGGTGAAAGATGGCGATCTTCCAGGGCGCGCCATAGACCACGGTGAGGATGCCTACGACCACCTGCAGCGAAAGCGCCGCGAACATGGCGTTGAAGGCGAACCGGGTCTGCGGGTGGGCGCTGCTGCTGCCGCGTCGCCAGACGAAGATGCCGAAGGCGAACAGCACATAGCCCACGCAGCGATGGATGAACTGCACCAGCCCCGGACTTTCGAAGAAATTGCGCCACAACGGTTCCAGCGCGGTGGCGTCCGGCGGCAGTAGTTGCCCGCCGATCAGCGGCCAGTCGGTATAGGACCGACCGGCGTCGATGCCCGCCACCAATGCGCCGATCAGAATCTGCAGAAAGGCAAAGTGCAGCAGCCCGGTCGACAGCGAGAACAGCCGCGCCTCTTTCGCGCGACGGGCCTGCATCAGGTCGCGTTCCTCGCGCCCCAGCATGAAGATGTACCAGGCCAGAAAGCCCAGGATCACGAACGCGAGGCCAAGATGGGTGGCCAGGCGATAACTGGCGACCGCGGTCATCCCTTCGCCCTGCGTCACCCCCGAGGCCACCATCCACCAACCGACGGCGCCCTGAACGCCGCCCAGCAGTCCGGGGATCGCAAGGCGCCCGGTCCAGCCTGCGGGGATCTTGCGCAACACCAGAAAGCCAAAGAACCCAAGCGCCCAGACCAGGCCGATCACACGGCCCAGCTGCCGATGACCCCATTCCCACCAGTAGATGGTCTTGAAGTCATCCAACTCCATCCACTGGTTCATGATGCGCCACTGGTCGATCTGTTTGTACTTGTCGAACTCGGCCTGCCAGTCCGCCTCGGACATCGGCGGGATCGCTCCGGTGACCGGTCGCCATTCGGTGATGGACAGGCCGCTGTCGGTCAGGCGGGTCAGCCCACCCACCGCGATCATCATGACGACAAGCGCGAACAGGATCATCAGCCAGATACGGATGGCCTTGCGTGCGCCACCCCGGCCGCGGTCGATCATGCCGGGCTGGACCGTTCCCTGCTTTTGTTCACCCGAGACTTCTTCGAAGATGCTGCGCTTGCCGCTCATGCCGTCCTCATGTCCTTGATTTTCCCGCAAGCTAGGGCCAGTGCCCGGGAAGGTCCAGCCTCAGCCCTTGTCCTTCCAGCGGACCATCTGACGCATGATCCCGTGCAGCATCTGCACATCGGCCCGCGTCATCTGCATGCGCGACCACAGGTTGCGCAGGTTTACCTTCATCCCTTCGGCCTTTTCCGGCGGGTAGAAGAACCCGGCCTCGTCCAGCCGCTGCTCATAATGCTCGACCAGTTTCTCGACCTCGATGCCGGTGGCCCAGTCGCCTTTGCCCAGATCGGTGGCCTCGTGCACCACGTCGCCGGTCTGGCGCATCCACTCATAGGCGGTGAGCAACACGCATTGCCCCAGGTTCAGCGAGGCGTATTCGGGGTTCACCGGCACCGAGATGATCGCATTGGCCTTGGCGATGTCTTCATTCTCCAAACCGGCCCGCTCAGGCCCGAACAGCACGGCCACTTTTTCGCCCGCCGCCACCTTCTGGGCCGCGATCTGCATGGCACGCTCGGGGCTGTAGACGGGTTTGGTCAGGCCACGCTGACGGGCGGTGGTGGCGAAAACGTATGTGCGGTCGCCCAACGCGCCGGCCAGATCGTCGAACAGCTGCGCCTCGTCCAGCAGCCGCCCGGCACCGCTCGACATGGCCACGGCCTTGGGGTTGGGCCAGCCGTCGCGCGGGGCGACGATACGCATCCGGTCCAGGCCGAAATTCCACATCGCCCGCGCCGCGGCGCCGATGTTTTCGCCCATCTGCGGGCGGACAAGCACGAATGAGGGCTGGGGTCTGTCGCTGAGCATCCTGATCTCCGAAAGTTGCGCCTGCCATAATGCCGCCGCTGGCACAGAGCAAGCCCGGCCGCCCTGCCCGATTGCAAATCACGCGGTCTGCGGGCAATAAAGTTTGCTTCGCCGCCGCAATCGGCTAAACCGCGCCAAAGACCAACCGCGAAGGATCCGCCAATGGACACCCCCGAGCAGCCTCAGATCTATCTGATCACCCCGCCGACCATCGACCCGGCCACCTTTCCCGACCGGCTGGCCCGCGTTCTGGACGGGACCGAGATCGCCTGCATCCGGCTGGCGCTGGCCGGCAGCGACGAGGACGCCATCGCCCGCGCGGCCGACGCCTGCCGCGAGGTGGCCCATGCGCGCGACGTGGCGCTGGTGATCTCGAACCATGTCCTGCTGGCGCAACGGCTGGGGCTGGACGGGGTGCATCTGGAGGATGCGGCCCGCTCGGTCCGGGCCGCGCGCAAAGAGCTGGGGGCGGATGCCATCGTCGGCAGTTTCTGCGGAACCTCGCGCCATGACGGGATGACCGCGGGCGAAGCCGGGGCCGACTATGTGGCCTTTGGGCCCGTGGGGGACGTGTCGTTGGGCAAAGGGACCCGCGCCGAGCGTGATCTGTTCCAATGGTGGTCCGAGATGATCGAGGTTCCGGTTGTCGCCGAAGGCGGCCTGACACCCGAACTGGTTGCCGAACTGGCTGAATGCACCGACTTCTTCGGAATCGGAGACGAGATCTGGACCGCAGAGGACCCGCTCAGCGCGCTGAACACGCTGATCGCGCCGATGAAAACCGGCGGTTAGGACATAACCGCCCAGTACAGCCCCAAGCCCGCCAACAACAGCGAGGCGACTGTGGAGATACGACCGCGCAGCCTGGGCGAATCCGGCAAAAGCACGGTCAGGGTGGCGAGGATCAGGATCGCGACTCCGCTCAGCGCCAACAGGATGCCAGCGGCAAAACCCAGCACCGCCGGCGCGACATGGTGCGGCGGCACACCAAGGCGCGACGATGCTTCTGACAGTGTCAGGCCAAGGACTGCACCGGCCGCCAAAAGGAACAGCACGCGCCAGACCCCCAACCGGTCGGTGACGAGGTTCCAAAGCGCCAACAAGGCGATGGCAGCCGGCACGACCGGCCACGGCAGGAACGGCCTCGCACTCAACACGTCGAACATCCCAAGCGGCAGCGTCACCAGAACGCCCAGCCCCAGCGCGGCAAGTTGAACAAGGACCGGGCGCAACTTCAGTGACAAGAAAACCAGCACCGAGGCCAGCGCCAGAAGCTGTGCCCCCGCGCCCGCGACATGCAGCAGCCCGGCCCGGAAAAAAGCCTCGGCCGCTTGCTGCGCCCCCAGCCCGGCCCCGCCTGCCAAGGGAATGCGAGGACTGACCTCGCCGCCGCTCAGAAACCCGGTATAAGGCGCCTCGACCCCTTGCTGGCGCAAGACCACGGGGCCGATTCCTTCAGGCCAGGTCAGGCGCAGACTGCTTGCATCGGGTGGCAGAGGACCGGCCAACAGCACTCGGGAAATCCGCGGCACGTCCGGGTTGCCGACCACTGGAATACTTGCGCCTTCATAGGACAATGCAACCGGCCCGTTCACGTCGATCTGCAAGGATTGCTTCCAATCCGTTACAAAATCGTGGACGTGTTCCTCAAGCTCGGACGAGACAAGCCGGCGCAGCTGTGCGTAACGCGCGCTCCCGCCGTCGCCGCCCTGCGCGACTTCTTGCGGATCGACCCCGGCCAGAACGGCCTCGGCGTTCAAGGCGATTTCGACCAGAAGCCGACCGTCCCGGGCCTGAAAGTCAACGATTGTCCGTCCGCTCTGTTGCGCCCATGCCGGCATTGCCAAAAAAATACATGCCAGCAATGGCGCAATGATCCAGGCGCGAAACCGCAGGAAGGTCAGCAAACGGATATTGAGACCCATCCGAAAATATCCAAAAGAACCAAAAAACACTGTGTCCGAGTGTTTCGTCCTTCCAAACAATTGGCAAGCCAAATCGCCGACGTGGACCCAGCCCGCGCAGCTTCCGGCTTGCGCGCGCCCTGCGCCTGCGGCATGACGAGGAAATGACTCAGAACAGCGACATCCTGTGCATCGGATCCGTCCTGTGGGACGTGATCGGACGATCCGCCAGCCACATGCGGCAAGGGTCGGACGTGCCCGGCCGCATCACGCGCCTGCCCGGTGGCGTGGCGATGAACATCGCCATGACCCTTGTGCGCTTTGGCATGACCCCAACCCTGCTGACCGCCATCGGCAGCGACCCCGAGGGCGACGAGCTGGTTCACGCCTGCAAGCGGCTGGGCATGGACACGACCCATATCTATCGCTCGCAGGACCTGCCCACCGACCGTTACATGGCGGTCGAAGGCGCAAACGGCCTGATCGCCGCCATCGCCGACGCCCATTCGCTGGAGGCCGCCGGCGCCAAGATCCTGCGCCCGCTGATTCATGGCCCGCTGGGCTATGAAAACACCCCGTTCGGGGGGCAGATCGCGCTGGACGGCAACCTGACGCTGGACCTTCTGGAAGAAATCGCCGTCAGCCCGGCCTTCGCCCGTGCCGACCTGCGCGTAGCCCCGGCCTCGCCCGGCAAGGCCGAGCGGCTGCTGCCTTTCCTCAAGCACGGCAGGGCCACGCTGTATGTGAACCTCGAAGAAGCCGGGCTGCTGTGCCAGCGCGAGTTCGCCGACTCCGAATCCGCTGCCCGAGCGCTGCTGGACCGGGGCGCGCTGCGTGCGCTGGTGACCGACGGGGGCAACTCGGCCACCGTGGCCAGTGCCCAGGCGGTGATCACCCAGAAACCCCCGTCGGTTCTGGTCACGCGCGTGACCGGTGCGGGCGACACGTTCATGGCGGCCCATATCGCCGCCGAAGCCAATGGCGCCAGCATTGACGAGGCGCTGACCCGCGCCTTGCATGCCGCCGCAACCTATGTATCCGGAGAGACCCCCCTGTGATCGACATCCAGTATTCCGCCGAAGTCCGCGCGGCCAAGGACGACGGAACCCCCATCGTTGCCCTGGAAAGCACCATCATCACCCACGGCATGCCCTACCCGCAGAACATCGAGGTGGCGGCCCAGGTCGAGCAGGACATCCGCGACGCGGGCGCCGTTCCGGCCACCATCGCGGTGATCGACGGCCGGCTGCATGTGGGGTTGGAACCCGATCAGTTGAAGGATTTGGGACAGGCGCAGGGCGTAGCCAAGATCTCGCGCGCGGATATGGCGGCCTGCATCGCTTCGGACGGGACCGGGGCCACGACCGTTGCCGCCACGATGATCGCAGCCCATTTCGCGGGGATCGAGGTCTTTGCCACCGGCGGCATCGGCGGGGTGCATCGCGGCGCGGAAACCAGCTTTGACATCTCGGCCGACCTGCACGAACTGGCGCAGACCCCGGTCACGGTCGTTGCTGCCGGGGCCAAGGCGATCCTCGATCTCGCAAAAACGCTCGAAGTGCTGGAGACGCTGGGCGTGCCGGTCATCGCCCACGGGCAGGATGAGTTCCCGGCCTTCTGGTCGGCCAAGTCGCCTTTTGCCGCGCCCTTGCGGATGGACACGGCCGAGCAGATCGCCAAGGCCCATGCGACGCGCCGCGCGCTGGGTCTGCCCGGCGGGCAACTGGTGGCCAATCCGATCCCGCTGGCCGACCAGATCCCGTCCGAGGAACTGGACCCGATCATCGCCTCGGCCCAGCAGGACGCCGAAGCGCATCGCATTACCGGCAAGGCCGTCACGCCCTATCTTCTGCAACGCATCTACGAGCGGACCGAGGGCCGATCCCTGATCGCCAATATCGCCCTGGTGCGCAACAATGCGCGCCTTGCGGCTGGTATAGCCAAGTCTTTGAAGGCTCAGGCTGACTAAGCGTCAAACGGACCTATTGTACCAAGGCGCCGGACTGATTAACTAGTTCGGCAAACCGCTCGGAACCGCGATGAACACACCGTTTGATGAAGAACCCCACCGCCGCCCCGGCCTGC
Organism: Ruegeria sp. CH5; assembly: GCF_056537025.1. Lineage (NCBI taxonomy): Bacteria > Pseudomonadati > Pseudomonadota > Alphaproteobacteria > Rhodobacterales > Roseobacteraceae > Ruegeria > Ruegeria sp. CH5. Next base: position 684,444 of record NZ_JBQFQT010000001.1, read on the forward strand.
TGTCGCGGCTACGCGCGTCGTTTCTGACGGGTATCGTCGTCATCGCACCGGTCTGGCTGACGCTGTGGCTGATCCTGTCGGTAGTCGGCTGGATCGACAGCGCGGTCCTGCCCCTGATCCCGCACCAGTTCCGACCCGAACAATATGTGGGTATCAACCTGCGCGGCGTGGGCGTCCTGTTCTTCCTGATCTTCACGGTTCTGGTCGGCTGGATCGCCAAAGGTATCCTGGGCCGGTCACTGATCCATTTTGCCGAAAGCCTGGTCAACCGGATGCCCGTCGTCCGGTCGATCTATTCCGGGATCAAGCAGATCTCGGAAACCGTCTTTGCCCAGACCGAGCGGTCGTTCGAGAAGGCCTGCCTGGTCCAGTATCCTCGCCGGGGCATCTGGGCCATCGGCTTCGTCTCGACCGAGGCCAAGGGCGAGATCAACAAACGCGCCGAAACCGGCGGCGGCCTGCTGAGCGTGTTCATCCCAACCACGCCGAACCCAACCTCGGGTTTTCTGCTGTTCTTCCCCGAGGAAGACGTGATCCTGCTGGACATGACGATCGAGGATGCCGCCAAACTGGTGATCTCGGCCGGGCTGGTCTATCCGAACCAGAAAGACCCCACGCAGCCGCCCGAGTGATCAGCCGAACATCGCGGGCAGATCAACGGAGCTTCGCGCACCCAGATCGGGTTTGTGATCGGCCAGAAACTGGTCGGCCGCGGCCCGTCCCGCCTGTTTCAGGCTGTGCAGAACCACCGGGTTGGGCACTGTCTTGGTCGCCACCGACAGGCTGTTCATCAGCGCGTCATCGGCGATCATGTGCACGAAGACCCGGCTCATTTCACCCGCCTTCAGCTTGCCCTTGACCAACAGGCGCTGCACGAAGTTGATCGCCCGCAGCTCGCGCAGAAGGGAAGAATTGAAGCTGATCTCGTTGATCCGGTTCTGAATCTGCTGCGGGGTCTTGGGAACCTCGTCGCGCTCCAGCGGGTTGATGTTCACGATCACCACATCTTCGGGCAGGCCCGCGTTGAACAGCGGAAACAGCGCCGGGTTGCCGGTATAGCCGCCATCCCAATAGGCTTCGGTCCGGTCGGTTTCGGGGTCGTGGATTTCAACCGCCTGGAACAGGTTCGGCAGGCAGGCCGAGGCGAGAATCGCGTCAGTCGTCACCTCATCGCCCGTGAAAACACGGATCTTGCCGCTGCGCACACAGGTGGCGCAGACGAACAGGCGTGGCCCCTGATCGGCGCAGACCTCGCCAAAATCAAACGCCTCGACCACCGGGGCCAGCGGATTGCGGTAGAACGGTCCATAGGCATAGGGCGACACCATCCGCGACCAGGTATCAGCCACCGAGAACGGCAAAGAATACTCCATCGCCTGCGCGATCTGAGCGGGCTCCATCCCGGCCAGCCAGTTGGCGATGCGCATGTCGCCCACCGCGCCCATCCTCTCCCACAGGGCGTTCAGGGTCTCGCGCGCGCCATCGCGACCGGCATGAACCATGCCGGCCTTGAACGCGGCTCCGTTCAGCGCCCCGGCCGAGGTTCCGGTAATCGCCGCAACCTCAATGTCTTCGTCGTCCAGCAGACGGTCCAGCACGCCCCAGGTAAATGCGCCATGCGCGCCGCCGCCCTGCAGGGCAAGATTGATGCGCTTTACCATTTCCGCCGGCCCCGGCGCGCGCCGCGGATCACAAGGCGGTCCAGCCGCCGTCGACCGAGATCGTGGTGCCGGTGATCTGGGCCGCGGCGTCCGAGCACAGGAACACGGTGGTTCCACCCAGCTGTTCGACGGTCGCGAACTCTTTCGAGGGTTGCCGTTCGAGCATGACGTTCTTGATCACGTCCTCGCGGCTCATGTTGTATTCCTTCATCGTGTCGGGGATCTGCGCCTCGACCAGCGGCGTCAGCACATAGCCCGGACAGATGGCGTTGCAGGTGATCGGCTCCTGCGCGGTTTCCAGCGCAACGGTCTTGGTCATGCCGACGACCCCGTGCTTGGCCGCCACATAAGCTGCCTTGTAGGGCGACGCCGTCAGCCCATGCGCCGAGGCGATGTTGACGATCCGCCCCCACCCGGCCTTGCGCATCAACGGAAGCGCCGCCGCCGTCGTGTGAAAGGCCGAGTTCATGTTGATGGCGATGATAGCGTCCCATTTTTCGACCGGGAACTGGTCGATCGGCGCGACGTGCTGAATGCCTGCATTGTTGACCAGGATATCGCAGGCTCCGGCCTGTTCGATCAGCGCCCGGCATTCCTCGCCCTTGGACATGTCGGCCTTGATGTAGCGCGCGTTGGTTCCGGTCTCCTTGCTGATCTCGGCCGCCAGCGCGTGATCTTCATCGCGGTCGGTGAACGAGTTCAGAACCACGTCGGCCCCCGCCTTGGCCAATTCGCGCGCAATGCCCAACCCGATGCCCGAGTTCGATCCGGTGATGATTGCTGTTTTTCCCGACAGGTTCATTTTGGGTCTCCCACAGACTCATGATTTGGAGACACAGTGCCATGCTGCACCTGCAAAATAAACGGGGAAAGACCCGGTTGCGGATACGGTCGATTTATGGGCGGGAAGTTCGGAGCTCGAGGCAGAAAAAAACGCCCGCACGAAGCGGGCGTTAAGTTATTGAGGCAGGTTTCATACAGGCAAGAAACCTATCGAGCAGTGGAACCTTTATAAGCAATTCCGCGCCGTCATCCAAGCTAAAAGTTTGATAATAAGAAAAATCATCGGTACGGTGAATCCCAACAAAATAAGGCCAGAGCAGGATTGTTTCCAAAATGAGCCCCGATATTCTCCGTCCCATCCGCCCGTTGATCGCGGGAATCGCTGCCTCGGTTGTCGCCACGTTAGCGCAAGCAGAATCGACCCATGGCATAGCTATGTATGGAGACCCGGCCCTACCACCGGATTTTGTGTCGCTGCCTTATGCCAACCCCGACGCGCCCAAGGGCGGCAAGGTCGTGTTCGGCAACACCGGCGGCTATAACAGTCTCAACCCGTTTGTGCAAAAAGGCACCGCTCCGTGGCAGCTGAGATTTTGGACCCACGAGGGGTTGATGGGCCGTTCCTGGGACGAACCTTTCACTCTTTACGGGCTTTTGGCCGAATCAATCGACACCGCGCCGGACCGATCCTGGGTCGAATTCACCCTGCGTAAGACTGCCCGATTCTCTGACGGATCGCCGGTCACGGTTGATGATGTGATCTGGTCTTACGAGACCCTCGGAACGCAGGGGCATCTGCGCTATCGCGGTCTGTGGGCCAAGATCGACAGTATTCAGCAGACCGGACCACGCTCGGTCCGGATCATCTTCAACGAGCCAGACCGCGAGCTGGCCCTGATCGCAGGGCTGCGGCCGATCCTCAAGAAAGCCCAATGGGAGGGCAAGGATTTCGCCGAGGCAGCGCTGCACGATGTCCCGATCGGCACCGGCCCCTATGTCATCGATGACTACGAGGCCGGGCGTTTCGTGAACCTCGAACGCAATCCGGATTATTGGGGCAACGATGTCCCGTTCCGCCGGGGTACCATGAATTTCGACGAGATGCGGTTGGAGTTCTACGGCGACCAGACGGTTCTGTTCGAGGCCTTCAAGGCCGGCGCGCTGTCGGCCGTCCGCGAGTTCAACGCCGACAAATGGGCCACACAATACGATTTCCCGGCCGTTCAGCGCGGCGATGTCATCAAAACCGAGATTCCGCATAAAAAGCCCTCGGGCATGACAGGTCTGGTCATGAACACGCGCAAAGCGCCCTTTGACGATTGGCGCGTGCGCGAGGCGCTGACCCTTGCGTTCAATTTTGAATTCATCAACGGCACGATCACTGGCGGTGCTCAGCCTCGGATCACCTCGTATTTCTCGGGGTCTGAACTGGCGATGCAGCCTGGCCCGGCAACCGGACGGGTGGCTGAGATGTTGCAACCCTACGCGGCTGATCTGCCTCCGGGAACTCTGGAAGGGTATGTTCTGCCCGAGGGCGACGACTCGGTTCGCAACCGAAAGGACATCCGCAAGGCCGCTGATCTGCTGGAGCAAGCCGGATGGACAATCCAGGACGGCGTGCTGAAGAACGCAGCTGGAGAGCCGCTCAAGATAACCCTGGTCATCAGTCAGGGAAGCTTGAATGTGGTTCAGAACGTGGATGCGATCGCCGAGATGTATGCCCGCGCGCTGGAACGGCTGGGGATCGAGCTGACCGTCGACAAGGTGGATGACGCACAATACACCCAGCGGGTGTCCGAGCTGGATTTCGACATGACCCCGTTCCGCCGCGCGCTGTCGCTGTCGCCGGGCAACGAACAACGCCTCTACTGGGGCAGCGAAGGCGCGGATGCCTCGGGGACACGCAACCTGATGGGGGTCACCTCTCCGGCGGTGGATGGGCTGATCGATGCGATGCTGGCCTCGGAAAGCCGTGAGGATTTCGTGGCCGCCACCCGTGCGCTTGACAGGATTCTGACCGCCGGACGGTATGTCATTCCAATCTGGAGCTTTGATGTTGGCCGCATCGCCCATGTGAAGGAAATGAAGCATCCTCAGATCTTGCCAATCTACGGCGACGGACCGCAGTTCATGCCCGATGTCTGGTGGTACGAGGAGTAGCAGGCAACCGGTAGGGGCTTGTGCCCCTGCCCATTTCAAGTGATGCACTTAGCTCGGATCGGACGCCGCGCGGGCGTCGGCAATTTTCGGCACATGTGGCCAAATACCAAAAGGTGATCGAACAAATCCGCTGGCCGCTATTTCTAGAGCATTTGACTACTTTTTGCGGGTGGAACGCTTGATACCACGATATCTCGCAATCCAAGTGAGGATCGACGCAACGGACACCTGCACCGAAAACAGATTTCTTAGATAGAACAAAGCCCTGTATTCGGCGCAGTCCAGAGTGCGAGCATTTGAACGATCGCCAAAACCGACAGTGAGTGGGAAAACGGGCCGAGCACGGCGTGAAAAACCGCTTTGATTTTCCAGCACCCCGACCTGCGACATTTTGTCATGTCTTCGCGCGCGCTGCGCGCTCCGTACGCTGGTCTGGGGAAGAGCAGTCCTGAAACCCGAACCACGGAAGGCTCGCAGATGTTGAACTGGACTGATTTGACACAAGACTGGAGCGCGTCCTACGCACGTGCCAAGCGCCGTTTTCCGAACCTGCGCGATCAGGATATGGCGCGCGTGAGGACGGACAGGAAACGCTTTGAGGCCTATCTGGCCGAGCGGCACCACCTGACAGTGAACGAGGCCCATGAAGAGGTCGAGGATTTCCTTTACACCGAAGGCCTGAACCGCGAGCTTGCCCGGCGTTAGGCCAGCGACGTGACCCACAGGATGGTTGCATCCTCATCGCTTACCGAGATCACGTTGTGCCCCATGCTGCCGTCGTAATAGGCGCTGTCGCCCCGACGCATCTCAACCGGTTCATAAAACTCGGTGTACAGGCGGATCACGCCGGTCAGCACATACAGGAATTCTTCGCCATCGTGACGCACCCAGCCGTCGAACTCGTCCATTGACCGGGCGCGCACGCGGGCCCGATAGGGCAGCATCTGCTTCTTGGTCAGCGTTTCGGCCAGCAACTCGTGCTCGTAGGTCGTAGTGGCGTGCGCGGTGCCTTCACCCATCTTGGTCACCGCCATGCGACCGATCACTTGATCCCGCTCGGGCGGGGTGAACAGCTGCGGTACAGAGATTTCGAGACCGATCGCCAGCTTCTTGAGCGCATCATAGGTCGGCGACATTTGGCCATTTTCGATCTTGCTGAGCGTGGACCGGGCCAACCCGGCCTGGTTCGCCGCCTGCTCGAGGGTCCATTTCCGCGCCTTGCGCAGTTCACGCACGCGGGCACCCAGATCTACCGGCTCCAGCTCGGTGCGGGAACCGTTGTCGCGGGCGATGCGTACGATGGATTTGTGGTCTTTGCTCGTCATGCGTCATTCTATAGGGCCAGCGCCGCGCGCTTGCAACGCGTGACAAAGGGCAATAGCCAAGGCGCATGTTGTCGATCTTCGATCAAGGGCCACCGCCGCCCTGCCCCGCGCCGTTCAACCTGGCCGCCCACGTACTGCGCCGCGCCGATGCCACTCCGGACAAGGTGGCGCTGTCCGTGCTGCGCGCCGACGGCTCGGACGACTGGAGCTATGCGCAACTGAAATCCGCGGTTCTGGGCACCGGAACCGGGCTGCTGCGCGCGGGGCTCGTGCCCGGCGACATCGTTCTGATGCGTCTGGGCAATACGGTCGATTTTCCCATCGCCTATCTGGGCGCGATCGCGGTCGGGCTGGTCCCGGTGCCGACCTCCTCGCAACTGACCGAGCCGGAAACGGAGCGGATGATCCGGGAACTGTCTCCAGCCGCCATTCTGCGCGATCCGTCCGTGAACTGCGCCACGCATCCCAACCAGATCGGCCTGACCGACCTTGCCGCCATGCGCAACCTGCCGCCCGCGTCGTTCGACATGGGCGATCCGGAACGCATGGCCTATGTCGTCTATACCTCGGGCACCTCGGGCAAACCACGCGCCGTGGCCCATGCGCATCGGGCGATCTGGGCGCGGCAGATGATGGTCGATGGCTGGTACGGCCTGCGTGAGGCCGACCGCCTGTGCCACGCGGGCGCGTTCAACTGGACCTACACGCTGGGCACCGGCCTGATGGACCCGTGGACCATCGGCGCCACCGCGCTGATCCCCGAACCCGGAACCGACCCGGCCGCCCTGCCCGGATTGCTGCGCCGCCACCGCGCCTCGATCTTTGCGGCCGCCCCCGGCGTGTACCGCAAGATGCTGAACGCGGCGGACACGCTGCCCCTGCCCGATCTGCGCCACGGCCTGAGCGCCGGCGAGAAACTGTCGCGCGCCCTGCACGAACGCTGGGTTCAGGCCACCGGGACCGAGCTGTACGAGGCCTACGGCATGTCGGAATGTTCGACCTTCATCTCATCCAGCCCATCCCACCCCGCGCGCGGCGATGCGCTGGGCCAGCCGCAACCGGGGCGCCGCGTGGAGATCCTTGGGCCTGACGGGCCGGTTCCGCAGGGGCAGGAAGGCACCATCGCCATTCACCGCTCAGACCCGGGGCTGATGCTGACCTACCTCAACGCCCCGGACGAGGCCCGCGCGCGCATGCAGGGCGACTGGTTCCTGACCGGCGATCAGGGGGCGATGGCCGTGGATGGGCAGATCACCTATCTGGGGCGCGACGACGACATGATGAATGCCGGCGGCTATCGCGTGTCCCCGGTTGAGGTCGAATCCGTTTTGTCGCGCTTTCCCGGAATCTCTCAGGTCGGCGCGGCGGCGGTCGAGGTCAAACCGGACACTTTCGTGATCGCCGCCTTCTATTCCGGGCCGGAAAAACTGGACGAAACCGCCCTGCGCGCTTATGTCGAGGCCAACCTGGCGCGCTACAAGCAACCCCGCGCCTTCATTCATCTTCCCGAACTGCCCACCGGGGGCAACGGAAAACTCCTGCGCCGTGCATTGCCGGCCTATTTCAAGGCACCCGAAGAATGACCCAGACCGTCAAGCTTGATATCCTGTCCGACCCAATCTGCCCATGGTGCTATATCGGAAAGACCAACCTGGACAAGGCGCTGGCCACGGTCCCCGAGCATCCGTTCGTGATCGAATGGCATCCGTTCCAGCTGAACCCCGACATGCCCGAAGGCGGAATGGACCGGCGCGAATACCTGGAACGCAAATTCGGTGGCAAGGAGGGTGCGGTTCGCGCCTATGCGCCGGTGGTGGAGCATGCCGAAAAGGCCGGCCTGAACATCGATTTCGAGGCCATGAAACGCACCCCGAACACGCTGGACGCCCATCGCCTGATCCATTGGGCCGGGATCGAGGGCAAGCAGAACCCGGTGGTGGATGCGCTGTTCACCGCGTATTTCGTACAGGGCCGCGACATCGGCGACCACGAGGTTCTGGCCGACATCGCCGACAGCGTGGGCATGGACGCCGCAGTTGTTCTGAAGCTGCTGAAATCCGACGCCGACCGGAACGACATTCGTCAGCGGGATACGCACTCGCGTGAGATGGGCGTGAACTCGGTGCCCACCTTCATCGTCGCCAACCAACACGCGGTCCCTGGGGCGCAACCACCGGAATTGTGGGCGCAAGTGATCGGCGAAATCATGTCTCAGCTTGAGCCTTCCTCTGCAGAATAGCACAGAGTTCTGTGCGCGATTGCACCTAGCCCACCTTGCCCTGTCGTGTTAGCGCGTTGAGGCAAGGAGTCCCCGCATGGCTGACCGTATTTCCAAGGCCGAATTCATCGCGCTGATCGCGATGATGTTTGCCACCATCGCATTTTCGATTGATTCAATGCTGCCTGCTCTACCTGAGATCGGCGCGCAGCTCAGCCCTGATGACGTGAACCGGGCGCAGTTGATCCTGACCAGCTTTGTTCTGGGAATGGGGATCGGAACGTTCTTCACCGGCCCGATCTCGGATGCGGTCGGACGCAGGCCGGTGATTTTTGCCGGAGCAGCAGTCTATATTCTGGCATCGGCCGTGGCCTGGGCCAGTTCGTCGCTCGAGTTGGTTCTGGCCGCCCGGGTGGTTCAGGGGCTGGGGGCCGCCGGGCCCCGCGTGGTCGCCATGGCGATCATCCGCGATCTGTTCTCGGGCCGGGAAATGGCGCGGATCGTGTCCATCGCAATGATGATCTTCACCCTGGTGCCCGCCATCGCGCCCATGGCCGGAGCCGCCGTGATTGCCTTCGCCGGTTGGCGCGGCGTGTTCATGTCGTTCATCCTGTTTGCGCTGGTGATCATTGTCTGGATGGGGTTCCGACTGCCGGAGTCGCTTGCGCCGGAAAACCGCCGCCCGTTCCGCCTGCCGCTGATGGTCGGTGCGGTGAAAGAGATGTTTGCCCACCCCACTGTGCGCCTGTCGATCTTTGTCCAGACCCTGTGCATGGGCATGCTGTTCACCATGCTGACCATGGTGCAGCCGATCTATGACGTGATCCACGACCGCGCCGACAGCTTCCCCTTCTGGTTCGGATTCGTGGCGCTGATGTCCGGCTCGGCCAGCTTGCTGAACGCGGCCGTCGTGGTGCGCGTGGGGATGCGCCGTATGGTGACCTGGGCGCTGGCCGGACAGATCCTGATCACCTCGCTGGTGATTGCCCTGAACATGTCGAACCTGTCACCGCAAGCCTCGTTTGCGCTGTTCGTGTTCTGGCAGACCACGGTCTTTTTCATGGCCGGCGTCACCATGGGCAACCTGAACGCCATCGCGATGGAGCCGATGGGCCATATCGCCGGCATGGCGGCCTCGGTCATCGGGTCGATCTCGACCGTGCTGGCCGCCGCGATCGCCGCGCCGGTGGGCCTGCTGTTCGACGGTACGCTGGGGCCGCTGAGTATCGGCATCCTGACCATGTGCGTGCTGGCCTTCGGGCTGATGGTCCACATGGGCCGGATAGAAGACCGCGTTCCCGCCTGACCTGTGCAGCGCACCTGAACTGCGCTAGGCTCGCCCCAGTCAGGGGAGAGTTCGGCATGAGCGACTATTACGATCTGGGCACGCATGGCTGCCCCGTCACCACGTCCTCGGATCAGGCGCAGCTTTGGTTTAACCGGGGCCTTGTCTGGACCTACGGCTACAACCATGAAGAGGCGGTCGTGTGTTTCCAGCGCGCGCTGGAGCATGACCCCGACTGCGCCATGGCCCATTGGGGCGTGGCCTATGCCGCCGGGCCCAACTACAACCTGCCCTGGGATCTGCTGGACGACCGCGGTAAGGCCAAGGCCCTGAACTGCGCCTATGACGCAACCCAGAGCGCACTGGCCTTGCTGGATCGCTGCACGCCGGTCGAACGCGAACTGATCCGCGCCCTGCCTGCCCGCTATCCCCAGCGGGACCCGGCGCCCGACATGCACCGCTGGGACCACGACTTCGCCGACGCCATGCGCGCCGCCTTCGCGGCCCAGCCTGATCATCTGGACCTGCGCACCATCTATGTCGAGTCGCTGCTGAACCTGACCCCCTGGCAGATGTGGGACCTGAGGACAGGCCAGCCTGCCGAAGGCGCCGCCACGCTTGAAGCGCAGGAAGCATTGGAATGGGCCATGGCTCACGATCCGGCGGCGATGTCGCATCCGGGTCTGCTGCACCTCTATGTGCATCTGATGGAGATGTCGCCCACACCGGAAAAAGCGCTGAATGCCGGTGATGTGCTGCGCACGCTGGTGCCCGATGCCGGACATCTGGTGCACATGCCCACCCATATCGACGTGCTGTGCGGCCACTACCAGAACGTCGTCCACTGGAACGAACAGGCCGTCATCGCTGATCTGAAATATTACCAGCGCGAAGGCGCGTTCAACATCTATACCGGCTATCGCCAGCACAATTACCATTTTGTCATCTATGGCGCGTTGTTCCTCGGTCAGATGGAGCCCGCCCTGCGTGCCAACAAGGGCCTGTGGGACACCACGCCCGAGGAAATGCTACGCATCGAAAGCCCGCCGATGGCGGATTACTTCGAAAGCTACATGGCCATGGGGCCACATATTCTGATCCGCTTTGGCCGGTGGGAGGAAGCCAAGGCCCTGCCCCTGCCCCCCGATCCCGACCTGTATCTGACGGTGACGGCCACCACGCATTACGCCCGCGCCATCGCCCATGCTGCCACCGGCGACGTGGCCGAGGCCGAGGCCGAGGAACTGCTGTTCCTCGCCGCCAAGGACCGCGTGCCCGAAACCCGTCTGCTGCACAATAACCGTGTAATCGACCTGCTGGAGATCGCGCGCGAGATGCTGCGGGGCGAGATCGAGTACCGTAAAGGCAATTTCGACACGGCCTTCGCCCATCTGCGCCGCTCGGTCGAGTTGGACGACAATCTGCCCTATGACGAGCCCTGGGGCTGGATGCAGCCCACCCGCCACGCGCTGGGGGCGCTGCTGTTCGAGCAGGGCCACGTGGCCGAGGCCGAAGCCGTCTATCGCGAGGATCTGGGTCTGGGCGGCACCCTCAGCCGCGCCTCGATCCATCCCGACAATGTCTGGAGCCTCAAGGGCTTGCACGATTGCCTCAAGGCGCGTGGCGCGGTAGAGGAATTGCAGCTGATCCGACAACGACTTGACCTGGCCCTGGCGCGGGCCGACCGCAGCGTCGGCGCCTCGTGCTTCTGCGCCCAGGCCGCGATGAGAGCCGCTGAATGAAACTGTTGAACGCTGCGCTGATCGCGCTGTGCTGCGGTCCCGCCTGGGCCGACCGTCAGACCTTTCCGCCTGTGGACGAGGCCAGCCAAGACCCGGCACTGGAAGCCTTTCGTGCGGACCTGCGGGCAAAGGTCGCCGCCCGCGACCTCGAGGGCGTGATGGCCGCCACCTGCCCCGAGATCTACACCAGCCACGGCGACGAGGACGGCCCCGAGACGTTCCGCGCCAATCTGACGGTCGATCCCGAAACCCTGCCCGAGGCCGACCACCGCCACGCCGCCACCATCCGCGAGGACTACTGGCGCGACCTCGAGACCACGCTGGCCCAGCCCGGCTATTTCGACGAGGATGGCGAATTCTGGATGCCGCACCAGTGGCGGCTTACCCTGCCAGCGAAGCTGGATCCGTTCACCGCCTATTTCGTGACCGGTCAGGATGTCACCCTGCGCCAGGCCCCAAACCGCGGCGCGCCCATTCTGGACCTGATCAGCCACGAGGTGGTGATCGTGCCGGACTATCTGGAAGAGGCCGAGTATCAGGGCGTCATCCTGACCGACGGAACGCGCGGCTATATCTATTCCGATTTCCTGTGGTCGATGGTCGGCTATCGCGCGGCCTTCGTGAAGTCGGACAGCGGTGACTGGCAGCTGTGTACGTTCGTGGCCGGGGACTAGGCCGCGCCCTCAGGCGCTGGCCTTCTTCTTTTTCTCGGCGGCCACCTTCTCGGCCAGATCGCGGGCAATGGCAAAGGCGCCCTTGATCTTGTCGCTGTCCTTCTTCCAGTCGCGCCGCACCACGATCTTGTTGTCCTTGACCTTGGCCAGCCCGCGCTGGTTCTGGATGAACTCGACCAGACCTTGCGGCGAGGCGAACTTGTCATTGTGGAACTGGATCGTTGCTCCCTTCGGTCCGCCGTCCAGCTTGGCGATGCCGGCGCGTTTGCACATGGCCTTGATCCGCACCACCAGCAGCAGCGTGTTCACCTCTTTCGGCAGCGGGCCGAACCTGTCGATCAACTCGGCGGCAAAGCCCTCCAGTTCGACCTTGGTCGACAGCGACGACAGGCGGCGGTAGAGGCCCAGCCGCACGTCCAGATCGGGCACATAGTCTTCGGGGATCAGCACCGGAACGCCCAGGTTGATCTGCGGCGCCCACTGGTCGTCGGCTTCGCTCAGCCCCTCCATCTCGCCGGCCTTGATCTTGGCAATCGCCTCTTCCAGCATCGACTGATACAGTTCATAGCCCACGTCGCGCATCTGGCCCGACTGTTCCTCGCCCAGCAGGTTGCCCGCGCCGCGAATGTCCAGATCCTGGCTGGCCAGCGTGAACCCCGCCCCCAGCGTATCGAGCGAGCCCAGAACCCGCAGCCGCTTTTCGGCCGCCGGGGTGAGCCGCGCGCGCGGCTTGGTGGTCAGATAGGCATAGGCGCGGGTCTTGGACCGCCCCACCCGGCCCCGGATCTGATAGAGCTGCGCCAGCCCGAACATGTCGGCCCGGTGAACGACCATCGTGTTCGCGGTGGGAATGTCCAAACCGCTTTCCACGATCGTGGTGGCCAGCAGGATGTCATACTTGCCGTCATAGAAGGCGTTCATCCGGTCGTCCAACTCGCCCGCGGCCATCTGGCCGTGGGCCACCACATAGGTCAGTTCCGGCAGCTGTTCCTTCAGGAATTCCTCGATCTCGGGGAGGTCCGAGATGCGCGGCACCACATAGAAACTCTGCCCGCCACGATAGTGCTCACGCAGCAGTGCCTCGCGGATGGTGACGGCATCGAACTCGCTGACATAGGTGCGGATCGCCAGACGATCGACGGGCGGCGTGCCGATGATCGACAGGTCGCGCACGCCGGTCAGGCTCAGTTGCAGGGTGCGCGGGATCGGCGTTGCGGTCAGTGTCAGCACATGCACGTCCGAGCGCAACTGCTTGAGCCGCTCCTTGTGGGCCACGCCGAAATGCTGTTCTTCGTCGATGATCAGCAGGCCCAGATTCTGGAACCGGATGCCCTTGGCCAGCAGCGCATGGGTCCCGATCACGATATCGACCGTGCCCTTTGCCAGCCCTTCGCGGGTCTGCTGCGCCTCTTTGGCCGAGACGAAGCGTGACAATTGCCTGACTTCCAGCGGGAAGCCCCGGAACCGGTCCTTGAAGCTGGCGGCGTGCTGACGGGCCAGCAGCGTTGTGGGCGCAATCACCGCCACCTGCAGGCCGGACATGGCCGCAACAAAGGCCGCGCGCATGGCGACCTCGGTCTTGCCAAAGCCCACGTCGCCGCAGATTAGGCGATCCATCGGCGTGCCCGAGTGCAGGTCCTCCATCACGTCGGCGATGGCGCGCAACTGGTCTTCGGTTTCCTGATAGGGAAATCGGGAGCTGAACTCCTCCCACGCGTGGGGCGGCGGGTCCATGATCGGGGCCTTGCGCAAGGCGCGTTCGGCGGCAATGCGGATCAGCCGGTCGGCCATCTCGCGGATGCGTTCCTTGAGCTTGGCCTTCTTGGCCTGCCATGCGCCACCGCCCAGCTTGTCGAGCAAACCTTCCTCGTGCCCGTATTTCGATAGCAGTTCGATGTTTTCGACCGGCAGGTACAGCTTGGCGCCCTCGGCATATTCCAGCAGCAGGCATTCATGCGCGGCGCCCAGGGCGCTCACGACCTCCATGCCCATGTACCGGCCGATGCCGTGATCGACATGCACCACCAAATCGCCGGGGCTGAGCGACTGGGTCTCGGTCAGGAAATTCTCGGCCTTGCGGCGTTTCTTGGGCTGGCGGATCAGGCGGTCGCCCAGCACGTCCTGTTCCGAGATCACGGTCATGTCGGGCGTCTCGAAGCCGTGCTCCAGCGCCCAAACCGCAAGGTGTAAACCGCGCTTGCCGATGCGCGAGCCGTCGGGCACATGAATCGCCTCGGCCAAGCCCTCATCCTCGATCAATCCGGTCAGGCGTTCGCGCGCGCCCTCGGAATAGGACGCGACCAGAACCGGCCCCTTCTCCAGCTTGTTCTTGATGTGGCTGGCCAGCGCGCCGAACAGGCTGATGCTTTCCTGCTGCCGCTCGGGGGCAAAGTTGCGCCCGATCCGACCGCCCGCATCGATCACCCCCGGGCCACTGGCCTGCGGAAGGGGGCTGAACTGCAGCACCCGCCGCTGCGCCACCGCCTGGGTCCAGGCGTCATCATCCAGATACAGCAGGCCCGGCGGCGTGGGTTTATAGACCGAATCCATCCGCGAGCGATTCTCGAGCGCCAGACGCCGGGTTTCGTATTGATCGGCGATGCTGTCCCACCGGGCCAGACGGGCGGGCGTGACCTGATCGTCCAGCGTGATCGTCGCGTCCGGCAGGTAGTCGAACAACGTTTCCAGCTTTTCGTGGAACAGGGGCAGCCAGTGCTCCATGCCCTGATGCTTGCGCCCGGCGCTGACCGCCTCGTACAGCGGATCATCCGTACCGGCCGCACCGAACTCGATGCGATAGTTCTGACGGAACCGGGTGATTGCGGCCTCGTCCAGGATCACCTCGGAAACCGGGGCCAGTTCGACTAGATCAAGCTTTTCCGTGGTGCGCTGGGTGGCCGGATCGAACCGGCGCGCGCCGTCCAGCACGTCACCGAAGAGGTCCAGCCGCACCGGCCCTGCTTCGCCCGGCGGGAAGATGTCGATGATCCCACCGCGCACGGCATAGTCACCGGGCTCCATCACCGTGGGGCTTTGGCTGAACCCCATGCGCACCAGAAAATCGCGCAGCGCGGCCTCGTCGATGCGCTGACCGACCCGAGCCGTGAACGCCGCCTGCCGCAGCACGTCGCGCGCCGGCACGCGCTGGGTGGCCGCGTTCAGCGTGGTCAGCAGAACGAACCGCTCGGGCATCTGGTGCACCAGTGCCGCCAGGGTCGCCACCCGCGCCGCCGCGATGTCGGGGTTGGGCGACACCCGGTCATAGGGCAGGCAATCCCAGCCGGGAAACAGGATCACCGGCATGTCGAGCGCAAAGAAGCGCAGCGCGGCGCGCATCGCCTCGGCACGTTTGTCGTCGCGCGCCACATGCAGAACCGGCCCGCCCGAGCGGGCAACCTCGTTCAGCACTAGCTGCGCGTCAAACCCCTCGGGGGCGCCGCCGACTGTCACGTGGTTCGGAGCCTTCATCGCCTCGCCTTTCAGATTTTGCTATCCCAGAACGCCTATCGAAAGGTTCTGATACATGCCCCACATCGAAGTGACCAGTATCGCAAACATGCCGATGACCTGGGTCGCGAGCCGGCATCGATGCAGCGCCTTGGACACAGCTTCAATCGTCAACTCCTGCCGCCGCAGGTTCCGGGCCACCCGCAGGCTGTTTGCGCCGACAAGAACCATCGGGAACAACAGCAGGAACACGGCCTGGGCGAACTCGACCTGATAGTAAAACCCCAGCGTCGCCAGCCCCGCAAACAAGAAACAGCACAGCGCCAAGATTACGACCCCCGAAACGTCGGCAATGTAGAGGATGCGGTTGGTGTTGATCCGCACGATGTCCAGCAGGTCGGTCTCGGCCTGGCCTCCGACGCGGCGGGCGCGCACGACCAGATCATAGGGAACGCCCATCACCCAATGGCTGGCTGTCGACCACAGCACCGCAAGCGCGATCCAGTACCACAGATTCGAAAAGCTGCGCATGTCGATGAGTTCGAAAATCGAGGAGTACCAGTCCAAACTCGGTCCTTTAATTCAAAATTCTCAGGCGGTTCTATCGCAACGGCGCGGCTATTGGTACCCTTGAGACCTGTGCAAATTCATGCCACCCAATGCGCGAATGTTCAAGGAGAACGCGCCATGAAACCGACAATCGCCCCCTACCCCCACGGCCGCTTTCGTCGCGCCCGCCAGTCAGAGGCGATCCGGGGCCTGGTACGCGAGAACACCCTGACCGTTGATGACCTGATCTGGCCGGTTTTCGTGCGCGACGGCGAAGGTGTCGAAGAGCCCGTGCCCTCGATGCCCGGCGTGGTGCGCCGCTCGGTCGATCTGATCGCCAAGGCCGCAGCCGAGGCGCAGGCGATGGGCATCCCGGCGATCTGCCTGTTTCCCTACACCGATCCCAGCCTCAAGACGCAGGATTGCGCCGAGGCGTGGAGCCCCGACAACCTGTCGAACCGCGCCATCCGCGCGATCAAGCAGGCCGCGCCCGAAATCGCGGTGATGACCGACGTCGCGCTGGACCCCTACAACATCAACGGCCATGACGGATACGTGGTGGACGGCAAGATCGTGAATGACGAAACGGTCGAGGCGCTGGTCAAGATGACGCTGGCCCAGGCCGAAGCCGGAGCCGACATCATCGGCCCGTCCGACATGATGGACGGCCGGATCGGCGCGATGCGCCGGGCGCTCGAGGCCGCCGGCCATCACGACGTCATGATCCTCAGCTATGCCGCGAAATATGCCAGCGCCTTCTACGGACCCTTCCGTGATGCGGTGGGGGCCTCGGGCGCGCTGACCGGCGACAAGAAGACCTACCAGATGGACCCGGCCAACTCGAACGAGGCGCTGCGCCTGATCGAACGCGACCTGACCGAGGGGGCCGACATGGTGATGATCAAACCCGGCATGCCCTATCTGGACATCTGCCGGCGGGTCAAGGACACGTTCGGCGCGCCCACCTATGCCTATCAGGTGTCGGGTGAATACGCGATGATCCAGGCCGCGGCGCAGAACGGTTGGATCGACGGCGAAAAGGTGATGCTGGAAAGCCTGCTGGCCTTCAAACGCGCAGGCTGTGACGGCATCCTGACCTATTTCGCACCGCAGGTCGCTAGGCTGCTGCAAGGCTAATCCCACGGGACTCCGCGATTTTTCGCCGATCGGCCGGCCTTGGCCTGCCGGTTTTCCCGTGACACCCGACGCCGTTCGGCGTATTCTTGCACACAAGACCGGGACCACCCGGCTTTTCAGGCACATCGACAGAGAAAAAGAAACATGAGCAGTTCCAACACACCACGACTGAGCCGTCGCGGCTTTGCCTTTGGCATGGCCGGACTGACCCTGACCGCCGCTTGCGGCAACGGCGTCGGAAACTCGAACGCGGCAACGATCGATGCCCGCGTCGATGCCACGCTGACCGAGATGTATACCCGCTACCCGAACACCCAGGAAATCGCCAACAAGGCCAACGGGATGCTGATCATGCCGCTGATCACCGAGGCGGGGTTCGTCTTTGGCGGTGGCTACGGAAAAGGCGCATTGCGCATCAATGGCGCCACGGTCGACTACTACTCGGCTGTCAAAGGCACCGCGGGGCTGCAGATTGGCGCCCAGCAATACGCCCATGTCCTGTTCTTCATGACCGAGGACGCCCTGAACGATTTCCGCCGCTCAAGCGGATGGACCGCCGGCGCGGACATCGGATATGTCGTCAGCGACCAGGCGGACCAGTTGTCGACCGACCTGACCACCCTGCGCAAACCTGTGCTGGCGGCGGTCTTCGGTCAGGCTGGGCTGCAATTGGGCGCGACGGTCGAGGGCATCAAATACACGCGCATTATTCCCTGACCCCCTGACCCCCCTCAAGAAAACTCCGTCACTGGCCAATGCCGTGGCGGAGTTTTTCGTTTCAGACGCAGATTCCGCGGCGCGGCCTCTTTCGGTCGCCAGAGCCATGAATTAACCTTCGCCTGATCTGCAAATTCAAATGGTGCGCTGCTGATGGGTGTCGTCTTTCGCTGGTTGATGCGTATCGCCTCGGGTCTGGTCCTGCTGACCCTCGCGGCGATCGGTCTGGTGTATTTCCTGGCCAGCCAGTCGCTGCCTGACTACGATCAAACGCTGCAGGTCAAAGGCCTGAATGCCCCGGTCGAGATCGTGCGCGACACAGCCAACGTGCCTCACATCCTGGGGCAGACCGACCCTGACGTGTTCTTCGGTCTGGGCTATGCTCATGCCCAGGACCGGTTGTGGCAGATGACGGTCATGCGCCGGACCGTGCAGGGACGCCTGTCCGAGGTTTTTGGCCAGCGGACCGTGCATATCGACAAACTCATGCGTCGCCTGGATCTATACGGGCTGGCGCATCAGTCCTTCGAGGTTCAGGACGATTACACCAAGGCCGCTCTTCGCGCCTATGCCGCCGGTGTCAATGCGCGGCTGGACGAAATCAATGAAAACGCCCTGGGCCGCGGCGCGCCCGAAATGTTCTTGTTCAACGCACCGGTTGCTCCTTGGCAACCGGGTGACAGCATAGCCATGATCAAGCTGATGGCGGTTCAGCTATCCGGGCATTTGCAGGACGAAGTGCTGCGGGCGCGCACCTCGTTGATGCTGAACGATCCGCAGCGGCTGTCAGATGTTCTGCCGGACGTGCCTGGCGCGGGCATTGCAGCGCTGCCCGAATATGCGGCGCTGTTTCCCAACCTGCCCCGCTATGCCGCCAATTCGGAACCCGCGGCATCATGGCTGAACCCGGTCCCGCAGCGCGGGTTGGCGGGTGCCTCGAATGCATGGTCTGCGGCTCCTTCGCGTTCGGCCACCGGTGGAACCCTGTTGGCCAACGATCCGCATCTGGGCCTGACTGCGCCGGGGATCTGGTATCTGGCAAGGCTTGAACTGACCAAGGGCGGCGTGATCGGCGCCACCATCCCCGGCATTCCGGCGGTTATGTCCGGCCGCAGTGACCGGCTGGGATGGGGCCTGACCTCGTCCTATCTGGACGATCAGGACGTGCATATCGAAAGAGTGAATCCCGACAACCCCGAGGAATACCTGACGCCCGACGGCTTCAAACCCTTCAAGTCGCGCCCTTCAATCATCGAGATCAAGGACGCCCCACCGATCACTCTGACTCTGCGCTGGACCGAGAACGGCCCCGTCCTGCCCGGCACCCATTACAACCTGGAAACCATCACACCGCCGGGGCATGTCGCCTCGCTGTCCTGGACGGCGCTCAGCCCGCGCGACACCTCGATCAGCGCGTCGATGGCGCTGATGAGCGCGGATACCGTGCGTGAGGCGATCGAAGCTGCCGAGCGGTTCATCGCGCCGTCGCAAAACCTGTCGGTGGTCGACAAGACGACCGTCGGCATGAAACTCATCGGCGCCATGCCCAGCCGCGACCTCAACAACCAGAGCCGGGGGCGCATCCCGACCCCGGGCTGGATCGCAGCAAACCGCTGGCAGGGGCGTCTGCCCTATTCCGACAACCCCGAATTCGTGGCCCCCGCCGGCGGCGTTCTGGGCAACACCAACAACAAGATCATCGACCGGCCCTTCCCCCTGCATGTGTCCTATGAATGGGGCGATACGCAGCGCGTCCATCGCTGGGAATTCCTGATGCAATCCCGCGAGGTGCACACCCGCGACAGCTTCATCGAGGCGCAGCTGGACACGGTCAGCTTCACCGCGCGGTCGCTGCTGCCGCTGATCGGGGCCGACCTGTGGTTTACAGGCGAGGCCGCGCCCGAAGGCACCCCCGAACGCCAGCGCCAAATCGCCCTGACCCTGCTGGCCGAATGGAACGGCGAGATGAACGAGCACCTGCCCGAGCCGCTGATCTACGCGGCCTGGGTCCGCGCGCTGCAAAAACGCCTGATCGCCGATGACCTCGGGCCGCTGGCCAAAGAATTCAAGCATGTCGAGCCACTGTTCATCGAACGCGTATTCCGCGACATCGACGGAGCCTCGGCCTGGTGCGACGTCCGGCAGAGCGCACCGGTGGAAACCTGCACCGACATGGCCCGGCTGGCCCTGGACGATGCGCTGGTCTGGATTTCCGAGCGTTATGGCAGCCAACTGGAATCCCTGCGCTGGGGCGATGCCCACCAGGCCACCCATGACCACCCGGTGCTGGGCGAGGTTCCGGTGCTGCGCTATTTCGTCAACATCCGCCAATCGACCAGCGGCGGCGACAACACCCTGCTGCGCGGACGCACCTCGGGCGAAGGACCGGACCCGTTCCAGAACGTGCACGGCGCGGGCTATCGTGGGGTCTATGACTTTGCCGACCCCGACAGCTCGGTCTTCATCACGGCCACCGGGCAATCGGGCCACTTCCTGTCACGCTACTATGACGATCAGGCGCAACTGTGGCGCCGGGGTGAGTACATTCCCATGTCGCTGGATCTGGATCTGGCCCGCGCCGCCGCTGTCGGGACCACCCGTCTGATGCCGCAATAGGCGGGATTTCGGCGGACCCCCGCCCCTTTTTTGTCGCCCCGTGGACGTGGCCCCGTGGCTTGGCCTACCATTCCGGAGCGCCCGGACCGCAGCGCGAGGGGGAAAATCATGGCCAGTTTGCGCGATACCCTGAACAACCTAGCCCGCGACTATGCCATCGCCTGGAGCTCGGGTGACGCCAATGCCGTGGCCGAATTCTTTACGTCGGACGGGCAGATCACGATCAATCGCGGCGACCCAATCGTCGGGCGGGCGGCCATCGCAGAGATGGCGCGTGGGTTTCAGACCGACTTTCCCGATCTTGAAGTGCGCTGCGACATGCTGCGATGGGCCGGTCCCCACGCCATCTTCGTCTGGACCCTCGAAGGGCACCATGCCCAGACCGGCAATGCGGTGATCACGCGCGGCTGGGAAGAATGGGAGCTGGATGCAGAGTACAAAATCCAGTCGTCGTTGGGCTGGTTCGATGCCGACGACCATCAGAGCCAGATCGACGGGGCCTGATCGTCAGAGGCCCGCGAACTGGTTGGCCTGCTTGTCGGTCCAAAGAACGGTGATCTCGAACCCGTGCTCGGTCTGTTTTTCGCCGCGCACCACGTCCTGCCGGAACAGCCAGGCGCGTTTGTTGCCGTCGGCGAACCCCAGTTTCAGAACCTCTTCCCGGCGCACGCCCTGCAGGATCGTGGCGATCTCGGACAGCAGCGGGTCGATGCCCTCACCGGTCACGGCCGAGATCGGGAACACCGCCGGATCGCGCTCGGCCCGAGCCTGCACGGCCTGCCGGTCTTCGTCGGACAGAAGGTCGATCTTGTTCCAGACTTCAAGCTGTGGGCGGGTATCGTCCACACCCAGCGAGGCCATGATCGTACGCACATCCTCGGCCTGCTCTTCGGTCTCGGGATGGCTGATGTCGCGCACATGCACGATCAGGTCGGCAGCCAAAACCTCTTCGAGCGTGGCCCGGAACGCCGCGACCAGTTCGGTCGGCAGGTTCGAGATGAAACCCACCGTGTCCGACAGGATCACCTCGGGGCCGTCGGGCAGTTCGATCCGGCGCATGGTCGGGTCCAGCGTGGCAAACAGCATGTCCTTGGCCATGACTTCGGCCCCGGTCAGGCGGTTGAACAGCGTCGATTTTCCCGCGTTGGTATAGCCCACCAGCGCCACGATCGGATAGGGCACCTTGGCCCGCGCGGCGCGGTGCAGCGTCCGTGTCTTCACGACCTTCTGCAACTGGCGGCGCAAGCGCACCAGTTGATCGTCGATCGCGCGCCGGTCGGCCTCGATCTGGGTTTCCCCCGGTCCGCCGACAAAGCCCAGCCCACCGCGCTGACGTTCCAGGTGGGTCCAGGCCCGCACCAAGCGCGTGCGCTGATAGCTGAGCGCGGCCATCTCGACCTGCAACACACCCTCGCGCGTGCGGGCGCGGTCCGAGAAGATTTCCAGAATCAGCCCCGTCCGGTCGAGGATCTTGACCTTCCACGCCTTCTCCAGATTGCGCTGCTGAACCGGGGTGACCGGCCCGTCGATCAGAACCAGCTCGATCTCGTTTTCCGCAAAACGCGCGCCCAATTCCTCGATCTTGCCGCTGCCGAACAGCAGGCCGGGCTGCGCCCGCGGCAGGCGTACGATCTCGGACCCGATCACATCCAGATCGGGTAAGGCGGCAGCCAGAGCCACCGCCTCTTCCAGCGCCGGAACGGGGTCGCGGCGCTGGTCATCTGACTTGATATCGGGATGCAGCACCCAAGCCCGGGTGCGCCTCCGGTCATGTTCCATCAAGAGGCGTCTTCGCCCTCATACAGGTTGATCGGCTGCGACGGCATGATGGTCGAGATCGCGTGCTTGTAGACAAGCTGCGACTGTCCGTCGCGGCGCAACAATACGCAGAAATTGTCGAACCAGGTGATGACACCCTGCAATTTCACGCCGTTGATCAGGAAAATTGTAACGGGAACCTTTGCTTTCCGTACATTGTTCAGGAACGCGTCCTGAAGATTCTGTCTGTCCGAAGCCATATTTTGTTATCTCGCCGTTGTTCTTGCTTACGCGCTGCGGACCAACGCGCTCCCTCCGCGCGAGTATGGAGTGACGCGCAGAGATATTCCAGATGAAAAATCAGGCAGTAACGTGAAGGCCCGAATTGCCGGTTCAATCCCGCCACAGGGCCGGAGTGATCAACGCGATGATCGCCAGAGTCTCCAGCCGGCCGATCACCATCCCGGCGCACATGGTCAGCTTGGCTCCGGCCGACAGATCGATCAGACGGATCGGCAGATCGGTGGCCAGTTCGATCAACGGACCGGTCGTGCTCAGCACCGCGACGCTCAGCACCATGGCGCGTTCAAACCCAACCCCCTCGGCAGCCAGAACGACATCAAGCAACGCGAGCGTCAGCGCGAACATCATCAGAAAGACCCACGCGATGAACGCGCCCTGGCTTTGGATGCGGCGGTTGCCACCGCCTGCGCCGCTTACCGATGACGGGTGGATCAGCCTGTCCAGTTCACGCGCACCATTCAGGTAAAGCGCATAGACCCGCAACAGCTTGACCCCGCCGGCGGTGGTGGCGACCCCGCCCCCGATAAGTGCAAGCCCCATCAGCACAAGCCCCGGTGTTCCCAGACCGGACAACTGTTGCGCGTCGTTCCAATAAGCGCTTTCGAACCCGGCCGTCGTCAGGAACGACATCACCGTGAACAACATGCCCCAGATGACGTTCAGCGTTTGCAGGCCCGTCACCTGCCCGCCGATCCCGGCAACCCCGGCCAGCACCCGGAATACCAACAATGCCGCCACGCCAACGACGATCATCAGGCCGATCCGGAATTCCGGATCGTGGTCCAGCCGGGAATAGCCGGTCGTCGCGGTGTCCTTCGAAAACGTCAGGCGGGACAGGGCAAAGAAAAGGAACAGAAACAGGATGGCCTCGCCGGTGATCCCGGCGGTGGACCCTTCCAACCCGCCCACTGGCGAGATACCGGACGTCGCCATCACCGACATTGCGTGGCAGATGGCCGTCAGGCCCTTTTCTCCGGCGATCAACAGCAAGACCCAGATTACCGCTGTGAGGCTGGCGTAAACCGGGGTCAATGTCGCCGTCACACGGAGCAGTCGCCCCCGCGGGTCGACCTTTTCGCTCTGGGCTACGCCAGAAACCGGGCGGCCCGGCTGTCCGCGCGCGGTAATCTCGAACCCGCCCAACGACAGAGGCGCCAGGATCGCAGCCGCCGAAATCCACATCAGCAGCCCACCCATCCAGCCGACGAGTGCCCGCCACAGGTGAACCGGCGCCGACAGGCGCTCAGGATCGGGAAACAGGTCCGCTCCGGTGGTGGTGATGGCGCTGACCATGTCAAAATAGGCGTTCAGAAAGGTCGTGTTCCCCAACGCGTCATGGACCGGAACGGCCAGAAACAGCGGCAATACCGTCAGCGAGCCCAGCAGGACCGCCAACTGCCCCAAGGTTCCGCGCCGCGGCTGCCGGCTGGCCGTCGCCAGGCCAACGATCGTGACCAGGAACAGCCCCACCAAACCCGAATAGAAGAACGACCGCGACGTGGGGTGGTCATCCAAGGCAAGGGCGTAGATTGCCGGGATCCACATGGCCAGGGACACAACCGCCGTGATCAACAGAAACAGCGGCAGCCGCCGAATAACGCTGATTTTGGGTGCGCGGGCGACAGCCATCAGAAAAAGTCGATCGAAACCTGCATCAGGCGTTCGACCTCGGGTACATCATTGGCCATTGCGAAAATCGCAACCACGTCCTTTTCATCAATCCGCAGACTGCCAGTGGGCCGCAGGACCTCGTCGCCCTTGCGCACCGCGCCGACCAGGACGCCTTCGGGAAAGTCGATGTCCCGCAGTTTCTGCCCGGCCATTGGCGAGGTCGACAGCACTTCAGCCTCGATCACTTCGGCCTCGGCATCGCCGATCGAATAGACCTGTCGCACCCGACCATGCCGGATATGGCGCAGGATCGAACTGACGGTCGTGGCCCGCGGGTTGATATAGGCGTCAATCCCCAACGGCCCCATCAGGGCCACCATGCTGGGGTCGTTGATCAGCGCAATCGCCAGCGGGCAACCTTCGGCTTTGGCGCGCACGGCAGCCAGCATGTTGGTCCGGTCGTCATCGGTGACGGCCAGCATCGCGTCCGCGCGCTCGATCCCCGCTTCGCTCAACAGCGCGGAATCCAGGCCGTCGCCGTTCAGAACGATCGTACGCTCCAGCGACTCGGCAGCCAGTTCCGCACAGCGCCGGTCACGTTCGATAACCTTTGCACGGATGCGGCCCTCGCGTTCTTCCAGCGTCCGGGCGACTTCAAGGCCGACGTTTCCGCCGCCCACAATTACCACGCGATCCTGCTTCTTCTGTGATTTACCAAAGACCTCCATCGTACGATCAACGTCTTGGACACTGGTAAAGACATAGCATTCGTCACCGACGAACAATTGGTCCTCGGATTCCGGCGCGAACAGCGTTCCGTCCCGGCGAATACCCACCACGATGGCGCTGAGCGTTGAAAACAGGTCTGTCAGTTGGCGCAAGGGCGTGTTGACGATCGGGCAATCCTCGGCGATCCGAATGCCCAGAAGCTGCGCCTTGCCATCCATGAACAGTTCTGTGTCAAAAGCCGCAGGCGCCGACAGGCGGCGCATGGCTGCGGCGGCCACTTCACGTTCGGGGCTGATCACCACGTCGATCGGAAGATGGTCGCGGCGGTACAGGTCGCGATGGATCGCTTCGAGGTAGGATTTCGACCGCAACCGCGCGATCTTGCGCTGGATCGAGAACACCGAATGCGCCATCTGGCAGGTGACCATGTTAACCTCGTCAGAATGGGTCGCGGCGATGATCATGTCGGCGTCACGGGCTCCGGCCCGCTCGAGCACGTCGGGATAGCTGGCAAAGCCGGCGATGCCCTGAACGTCCAGCGTCTCGGTCGCTCGGCGTACCAGGTCAGGGTTGTTGTCCACAACGGTGACGTCATTCAACTCGCCCGAAAGGTGCCGAGCAATCTGCCAGCCCACCTGGCCGGCGCCACAAATGATGACCTTCATGCCTTTGGCCTTTCTGCCTGAGCGTTTTGAATGACAGATGCCCACAGAGCGGTCAATCGAATTGTCATGACGGCCTGTGTGATGCAAGATAAGCGAATGAAAACAGTGCTTCGATTGCTTGTTCCCCTTGCCCTGCTGGCCGGATGCGGGCCGTTGTCGATGTATTATCGCGAAGGCGAAAGCGTCTCGCGGATGCAGGCAGAAACGACCGAATGCCAAGTGCAGGCGTTGAAGGATGCACCGGTTGCAAATCAGGTTCGCCAAAGCCCGCCCACCTATTGGCCGGGCCGCACCTATTGCGACGGGCGCGGGCGATGCTACCGCACCGGAGGATGGTGGGAGCCGGGCCGCGTTTACACCGTAGATGTAAATCAGGGGCTGCGAAACACGGTCGAGGCGCAGTGCATGGCCAAGAAGGGATACCGCCCCATCAGCCTGCCGCCCTGCAAACAGTCGGTCAAATCGGGCGTTCCGCCGACCCGAACAACCGTCCTGCCACCATTGGGCACGACCTCTTGTTTCGTCAAATTCGACGACGGGTCATTCCAGATCATCACGCCGGGGTTGCCGGGCTGACCGACTGACCTCAGCCCAGATCGTCGGGTGACGATCGCCGGCGGAGTGACAGGAACAGATGTGCTGCGATGGCGGCTGCATAAAATACAAGTACAGCCACGAACATCGAGCCTTCTCCAGCGCGCCAAAGGATTGCAAGCAGAACAGGTGTGCCCAGCAGGTTGCCCGCATTTCCCATCTGCGCCATCGCCCCATAGCTCAGCGCCTGATCCCGGGCCGAGCCATTCAGTTGAGGAACCGCCGCGAAACTGCCGCCCTGCACCAGGCCCAACACCGCAAACAGCGCAATGCCAACAACGGGCAGAGGCGCTCCGAAAAACAGCAGGGCAAGGGCAGCCATCCCGGCCGCAAAACCAAGATTTACAACCGTGACCGCGGTCAGGAACGTCAAAAGCACGGGCACCGCGATCCACGACAGCACGATACCTGCCAGCGGCATCAGACTGGCTACAAGAACCGACTGATCTTCGGGCATACGGCCGGGCAGGATCGCCAGCAACGACACGAAGGTCAGAGTGTAGAAGAACCATCCGATCGCCGGTGCTGCCATGCGGGGCGAGCGGTAGGTTTCAAGATGCGTCTTCAGGATGGACCCCAGCCCCCACCCCTGCCGTTCCGTCGCGATGGGCGGAACCTTTGGCGGAAACAGGGCGACCAGTCCTGCAATCAGCGCCATCAGGAACCCGTGGCCCATGAAGAAATCCGCCAATCCAAAACGCTGGATCATCGGCAGACCGAACCAAGCGTTCAGCGCAAAGGCAACTCCAAAGAAAGAACTCCACAACACCATGGCGGCATTGCGCGCGGCTCCGCGTGTGATCTGTGCGATCAGCGTCGGAGCGGCAACCACGATCGCCAGATGCGAAACGCCCTCGATGATCCGGCTGGCCAGCATCACTTGAAAGCTAGGCATGGTGGACTGGAACACCGATACAACGCCGCCCAGCAGCAAACCGAACACCAGCAGGCGGACCGGTCCGAACTGCGCGGTAATGGCGCCTGACATGGCCCCCAGCACGGCGCCCATCAAACTGATGATCGACAACAACCAGCCGATCGAATCCCCATAGCCTGGGTACAATGCACCAACCGCGTCGAAGGCAACGGCGATCTTGGCGAACTGCGTGGCCGCGCCCAGTCCGGCCACCCACAACAGGATCACCTGCAGAAATATGCGAAATGATTGAGTCACACCCGCGTTCTACCCTCGCCCCCCGGCGAGGTGAACGCATATATTATGCGGCGCGTACGCGCGTGCCACTGACCAAGCGCACAGGGGTTCCATCGGCCAGATACAGCCGCTCCCATACGATTTGGCCTGCGCTGATGGTGATCTGGTCGTGCACGGCCTGAGAAGTAATGAATGCTTTGGGATTTGGCACCTGCAGGTCCCACCAACCCTCGTCCGTCAGCTCCATTTCGGCCTGGCGGATCTCGTCGGTCGCAAACTGCCACAGCGATACCCCCAACAACGAGTGCTGGCTGGTTGACCAATCCCGTGCGCGGCTGGGTGAATAGGCCAGACAAACATGGCTCGCTTCGTCCACCAGATGCAGACAGGCTTGCGAACTACCGACAAGCCGCTTCAGTGCTGCATCATCGGCGCGGTGATCCGAAAGCGCCGTGAAAACCGCAGATTGTTGTTCAGGGCTTGGGGTCTGGACCCCGTTTTCCCAGCGCGACACCGTGGCCTGATCGACCCGCATCACATGTGCAAGCGCCGCCTGCTTCATCCCGGTGGCCCGCCGAAGCCGTTTGAGACGACGACCAAAGGCGGGAAATCCCTGCTGGATCATCGCTAGCGTCATGGCCGGGCGCCTCCCGTTGTCCTGCCGGTGTGGCCGGCCCCTACTCCGCCGGTTCAGGCTCGTCCAGTTGCGCCACCCGCGCCCCCGACTTGTTCGACGTCACCACACCCAGCGACTTCAGCTTTCGGTGCAGGGCGCTGCGTTCCATTCCAACGAAACTGGCCGTGCGGCTGATATTGCCGCCAAAGCGATTGATCTGGGTCAGCAGATACTCACGCTCGAACGCCTCTCGTGCCTCGCGCAGTGGCAGCGTTGCCAAAGCGCCCGACAGCACGACCCGGCCGGAATCGTCGGCCTTTTCCTCTTCATTCGGCAATTCCCGCGCTTCGATCGGTCCGGTGCCATCACCAAGGATCAAAACCCGCTCGACCAGGTTCTTCAACTGGCGCACGTTGCCAGGCCAACTCATGGTCTGCAGCAGAGCCACGGCCTCTTCCGACAACTCGCGCACGGGGAGGCCCTGGGTTTCGTTGCACATCTCGATGAAATGCTTGGCTAGGACAGGAATATCTTCGCGCCGTTCTTCCAAGGACGGCACCGCGATCGGGACGACGTTGAGGCGGTGATACAGCTCTTCGCGGAACCGGTCCGCGGCAATCTCGGTTTCAAGGTCGCGGTTAGTGGAAGAGATCACACGCAGATCGACACGGACGTTGTCCGAGCCACCCACCCGCTGAAACTGCTGATCGACGAGGACGCGCAGGATCTTGGACTGCGTGCCCAACGGCATGTCGGCAACCTCGTCGAAATAGACCATACCGCCATGGGCCTGTTCGAGCAGACCGGACTCAACGCCACGCTCGGCGGATTCACGGCCGAACAGCACTTCTTCCATGCGTTCGGGCTCGACCCCTGCGCAGTTGACCGTGACAAAGGGCGCGTTCGCCCGGTTCGAGTGCGCATGAATGTAGCGCGCGGCGATTTCCTTGCCCGATCCAGCAGGACCACGCAGCATCACCCGACCGTTGGATTTGGTCACCTTGTCCAACTGGCTCAGCATCGCGCGGAACGCAGCCGACTTGCCGATCATGTCGGAATTGCTGACTTCCTTGCGCTTGAGCGAGGCATTCTCGCGACGAAGGCGCGAAGTTTCCATCGCGCGGCGGATTACCACCATCAACTGGTCGATGTTGAAGGGCTTCTCGATGAAATCATATGCCCCCTGCTTGATCGCCGCGACGGCGATTTCGATATTTCCGTGCCCCGATATGATCACCACCGGAACATCCGGATTGTCGCGTTTGACCGCCTTCAGAATGTCGATTCCATCCATGCGGCTGTCCTTGAGCCAAATATCCAGGATCAGCAGCCCGGGTGGTTCTGCGTTGATCGCGGCCATGCACTCGTCCGAGTTGCCGGCCAGCCGGGTGGAATATCCTTCGTCCTCCAGAATGTCGGACACCAGTTCGCGAATATCGCGCTCGTCATCTACGATCAGAATGTCACTCATCTTTGGCCTGCTTTCAGTGTTTTGGTTTTAATTGCCTGCTTTTGCGGCGCTGCGACCGGGGCCGTGTTGGCCTTCGGCAACCGGATCACGGCCATTGCGCCAAAATGGTCCTGTCCGTCGAACACGGGCGCATCCTCAAGGGTCAGCGTACCGCCGTGTTCTTCAATGATTTTCTTGACGATGGGCAGGCCCAGGCCAGTCCCTTCGTCGCGCGTGGTCACATATGGCTCGAACAGCCGCGCCCGGTCTTCGGGCAGCCCGATGCCGTTGTCCGCGATGGTAATCAGTGTTCCGTCGTCATCCGTGGACAGGCGCACCTTTATCTGCGGGCTGAGGTTGTCGGGCGGACCCTTCTTTTTCAGGGTTTCGATGGCTTCGCCGGCGTTCTTGATCAGATTTGTGAGCGCCTGGTTCAGCATCGTCGCGTCCACATCGGCCAATACTGGCTGGTCCGGGATCTCCGCGTCAATCTGAACGTCTGGCTGACCGGCCTGCTGCAGCAGAACCGCCTCGCGCACCAGGCCCGCGATATCTTCCTCGTGCTGGTCGGGCTCGGGCATTCGGGCAAACTTCGAGAATTCGTCGACGATCCGGCGCAGATCGCTGGTCTGGCGAACGATCACGTCGGTCATGGATTCAAGGCTGGCGCTGTCCTCTTCATCCAGTTTCCGCGCGAACTTCCGCCGGATGCGTTCGGCGCTCAGCTGAATGGGGGTCAGCGGGTTCTTGATCTCATGCGCGATGCGGCGGGCCACATCACCCCAGGCCGCCATACGCTGGGCGCTGACCAGATCGGTCACGTCGTCAAAGGCGACCACGTAACCTTCCAGCCTGCCGTCCTCGCCGCGCCGGGTTGCCATCCGGACCAGCAGGTTTTCCAGCTGTCCCTTGCGGGTGACCTTGATTTCGTCCTGAATTGCTTCCTGGTTGCCTTCTTTCAGCGCTTCGAACAAAGGCAGGAACTCGGGCACGGCGATGCCGATTGCCAATTGTTGCTCATGGCCCTTCCAGTCCAGCAAGCGCTCGGCCGATCGGTTGACGAATGTCACCTGACCATCCGGATCCACCCCGACAACGCCAGAAGTCACCGAGCTGAGCACCGAGTCGAACAGTCGGCGGCGGCTTTCGATCTGGCGGGTGTTTTCAAGCAGCGTACCCCGCTGCGCCTTCAATTGCCGGGTCATCTGGTTGAAATAGCGCCCCAGCATGGCGATTTCGTCGTCGCTGGCCTCCTCGATGACCTGCACGTCCAGATCACCGGCCCCGACCCGCTGCGCGGCGGTGGTCAGACGACCAACCGGGCGCGAGAGCCGCTCGGCGAACCACATACCCAGCGAAACGGCCGCCAAAATAAGGATTACCGCAAACCCCAGATACAGCAGCCCGAACTCGAACAGCACCCTGCCCCGTTCGTTTTCCAACTGTTGATAGAACTGCGCGGTTTCCTTGGTGTCATCCAAAAGGGTCAACAACTGGCCATCTACGGCGCGACTGACATACAGGTATCGGTCCAGATAGGCGCGCAGCGGCACCAGAGCGCGAAATTCGTTGTTGGGCCAGTCCGCGATGATCAACAGACCCTCTTCTCGGGCCTGCTCCAACTGCTCGGGTTTCGGCGGTTCGTAGTTGAACAGATAAGACCTGTCTCCGCGGGCCCGGATTTCACCACTGCCGTCAATCACGTAGGCTTCGCGCAGTCCGCGCTGAATCTGTGCCTGCCCCTGGGCCAGCACCTCGCGCAGCTCGGCATCCGAGATGTAGAAGTCCAGCTTGCGTGCATTGTCAAGAAACCGCGCAAGAACTGTGGCATCCTGCGTCAGACCCTGTTCGTGCTCTTGTTCATAGGCCTCGGCGGCCGTCAGCGAAGATCCGACCACCTGCCTGACCCGGTCCGAGAACCATCCCTCAAGCCCGATATTCACGGTCAGACCGGCAAAAATCGCAACCGTCACCGTGGGCACCAGCGCCAACAGCGTGAACGCACCGATCAGCCTCAGGTGTAGGCGAGAGCCCGCCGATTTGGCCCGGCGCGCCGCAATAAGATTGCCCAACTGCCCCAGAACCAGGGCCGCCACGACCAGAATGTAGACAAGGTCTGCCAGCAGAATCAGCCGAAGCGTGGGGGCATTCGCACCCAGGTCAAACGGCCCGATTACAAGGTAGGTCGCAAGTGTCAGGACCGGCCCCAACACAACCAGCCCCAAGGTGCCGAAATTGCGCAGTTTCCGGGACTTACGCCACCGATTCAGGGTTAATGCCGGCCGTTTCTGTGCCCGGGATACCACCGTCTGCCCTCATCCTGATGTGCCGCTTTCGCGGCGTACCGCCATATGTCGTGGTCTTTTCCGGGATCGTGCCCGGATGCCACGGTTTGTGTGGCGAGATTACATCAGTTTGCGTCGACGTGTCACCTGAATATCGAGATCAGTAATTTTTTTGCGCAGCGTATTCCGGTTGATCCCCAGCAAATCAGCACATTTTGCCTGATTTCCTCCGGTCGCATCCAGAGCGATTTCGATCAACGGTGCCTCGACCTCGCGCAGAATGCGCTGGTACAACCCCGGTGGCGGCAGCATGTTTCCATGAAGGTCGAAGTAACGCCGCAGATGCCGCGCAACCGACGACGACAGTTTCTCTCGTTCGCTCCCGCTCAGCAGTGGTTCGGCCTCGGGCTGACTGCCCAAGACGGCCTCGACCTCGGACTTGGTGATTTCGTCGGATCGGCTGGTCAGGCTCAGCCGGCGGATCGCGTTTTCCAGTTGCCGCACGTTGCCGGGCCAGGAATACCGGCGCACAAGTTCGATCGCGTCAGGGCCCAACCGCCGCTTTGTGCCGTTTTCGCGTTCCTCGCGGGCCAGAAAATGCTCGGCCAGCAACAGGATGTCGTCGACCCGCTCGCGCAAGGCTGGCACATGTATGGTGGCACCGCAGAGGCGGTAATAAAGGTCCTGCCGCACCCTCCCGCTTTCCATCGCCTCGGTCAGGTCCGACTGGCTGGTCGCCATGAAGCGTGGAACGTGGTCGCCGGGCGTATCCATCATCCGCACGATCCGGGCTTGGATTTCATCGTCCAGGTCTGCAATTTCGTCGATCAGCAAGGTACCGCCGCGCACCCGGGCCATGACCCGGGCCGGACCCTCCAGGTCGCGCAGGTCCGCTGCAGTAGCAGTCACAAAGGGCAGTGTCCGCCGGTCTGAGAAATCGTGAATTGCCCGCGCAATCAACGACTTGCCCGTGCCACTTTCACCGGAAATCATGACCGAAAGATCGGTGTTCATGACCCGGGCAACCAACCTGTACAGGGCTTGCATCACCGGGGTCCGGCCGACCAATGGCAGTTCGTCGGGGCGGTCTTCGGATGTGTCCGCAGGTTCGATCTGAACCCGTTGCTTGCGGTCCAACGCCCGGGCGGTGCGCTTCATCAGGTCCGGCAGGTCGAACGGTTTGGGCAGGTAATCATAGGCATCCGCCTCGGCCGCCTGAATCGCCGTCATGATCGTGTTTTGGGCCGAGATCACGATCACCGGCAGGCCCGGCCGGTCCTGCGCGATTTTGGGCAGCATTTCCAGCCCGTTGCCATCGGGCATGACCACGTCCGAGATCACCACGTCGCCCTTGCCCTCGCCGACCCAACGCATCAGCGTCGTCAGGGACGAGGTCGCATGCACCTTGCAGCCCGCCCGCGTCAGGGCCTGGGTCAGAACCGTCCGGATCGTTCTGTCATCATCTGCAACCAGTACCGTGCCATCCATCTGGTGTTCTCCTTGATTATTCTTTGTCCTGCCCTGCCTCGCGCGGCGCGCGGCGCAGCGACAGCCGGAAGACTGTCCGCCCCGGCACCGACTCGGCCGTGATCCAACCGTCGTGGTCGGACACGATCTTGCTGACCAGCGCCAAGCCAAGGCCGGTGCCGTTTTCCTTGCCGGATACGAACGGGTCGAAAATATCGCCGCGGATGTCCTCGGGCAGGCCCGGGCCATCGTCGATGATCTCGATCTGCAGCGGCAGCGAGTGCCCCGAGCCGTCACTACGCCGCAGACGGAAGGAATGTTCGAAATAGGTGTGCAGGCGGATCGTTCCGCCCTCGGGGCCGGCGGCCTCGGACGCGTTCTTGAGCAGGTTCAGAACCACCTGCAACAGCTGATCCGGGTCACCATAGGCCAGTGGCAGCGACGGGTCGTAGTCCTCGACGATGGTCATGTCCGCGCCAAAGCCCAGCAGCGCCGAGCGGCGCGCCCGGTCCAGAACATCGTGGATGTTGACCGGCTTGAACTCGGGCCGCGAGAGGTTTCCGAACTGCTCGACCTGCTCGAGCAGCTTCACGATCCGGCGACTCTCGGCCACGATAAGATCCGTCAACTCAAGGTCTTGCGGGCCGATATTCATGCTCAACAACTGTGCGGCACCGGTGATCCCGGCCAGCGGGTTCTTGATTTCATGCGCCAGCATCTCGGCCATGCCGATCGCCGATTGCGCCGCCGATTTGACCGTGTTGCCGCGGGTCATGCGGCTGGCCAGTTCGCGCGGCGAGACGATCATGATCATCGACCCCGGATGCCCCAGCAGAGGCGCGATCTGCAGCGCGCATTGCAGCGGCGCGCGATTGCCCGAGCCCACGTCCACGTCATTAACGAACAATGGCGTGCCCTGCTCGCGGGCGCGCGTGAACGCCTCTTCCAACGGCGCGTCCACGGCGATCTGGTCCCAGACCGGATGCCCGACCACCGATTTGCGCGAGGCGTTCAGGAACCCCTCACCCGAGGAATTGACGTCGGCGATGCGATCCTCGGGGTCGATGATGAAGGCGGGAACCGGCAGCGAGGCCCAGATGACCTGATCCGAAATCATGCTGCCACCTCGGCATTTTCCGCCAACGCGTCGCCGATCAGCCGCAGAACCTCGGCCGGATCGCGCGAGGTCAGGACAGCGCGGCGCAGCAACGCCGGCGTTCTAGCCTCGTCCATGTACCAGCCCAAATGCTTGCGCGCGACACGCAGACCCAGATCGGCGCCGTAGAAGCCCAGCATCGCCTCGTAATGCGCCCGCACCATGTCAGCCCGGTCGTCGCCCTCGGGAACCTCTGGCGCCGGCGTCCCCCACAACTCGTGCGCGATCTGCGCCAGCAGCCACGGTTTGCCCTGCGCGCCGCGGCCCACCATGACGCCATCCGCGCCCGACTGCTCCAGCGCTGCCTGCGCACGCTCGGGGCTGGTGATATCGCCATTGGCCACGACCGGAATGCTGACGGCATCCTTGACCGCGCGGATCGCGGCCCAATCCGCCTCGCCCTTGTAGAACTGACAGCGCGTGCGCCCGTGGATCGTCACCATCTGAACGCCGGCCTCCTGCGCCCGCCGCGCCACGTCCGGCGCGTTCAGTAGCGTGTCGTCCCAGCCCAGTCGGGTCTTGAGCGTCACCGGAACGTCCACCGCGCCCACGACCGCCTCGATCAAGGTCAGGGCGTGATCGGGCGTCTTTAGCAGGGCCGAGCCGGAATAACCGTTCGTTACCTTCTTGGCCGGGCAGCCCATGTTGATGTCGATCACCCGCGCGCCCCGGTCGGCAACCTGCCGTGCGGCCTCGGCCATCCAATAGGCGTCGCGCCCGGCCAGTTGTACGGCGGTGTTTTCCACATCCGCCGATAACTCGGCCCGTTCGCGCACGCCGGGCTTGGCCTGCACCATCTCTTGGCTGGCGACCATCTCGCTGACCACCATCCCGGCGCCGAACCGCATGACGAGGTCGCGAAACGGCCGGTCGGTGATTCCGGCCATCGGCGCCAGCAGAACCGGCGGGGTCAAAGTTTTCTCGGCAATGCGCAGCGTCAACGTGCCTAATCCTTGAGCAATTGCGGTTTTCATATCGAATACGGGGCGTATGAACAACAAATCCGCGACCAACAAGCCCGCAAAATCATCATATGCCCATTTTTTAATCAGCTTACCGCGAGTGATTGCCTCTGCTTTCACCGCCGCCTAAACACGGAAGCCAAACGAAGGTCGGAAATTCAAACATGACAACCGCCGCCATCATCGTCGCCGCCGGGCGCGGCCTGCGCGCCGGAGGGGGCCAGCCCAAACAGTGGCGCCCCTTGTCCGGGCGGCGTGTGGCCGACTGGACGATCGAACGGATCAAGGCGCAGGTGCCGCTGGTCGTGCTGGTCCTGTCCGCCGATGACCCCGAGGCCTGGACGGAATTCGCCGACAGCGACCTGATTCTTGCGCCCGGCGGCGCCGACCGCGCCGAGTCCGTGCGCAACGGGCTGCAGGCGCTGGCCGATCGCGGCGTCAGCAAGGTTCTGATCCATGACGTCGCCCGGCCCTGTGTCAGCGCGCGGGTCATTGGTGACGTGCTGGCGGCCCTCGACACCCACGCCGCTGCGGCGCCGGGGCTGCCGGTCACCGATGCGCTGTGGACCGGGGCCGAGGATCAGGTGACCGGCACCCGAGATCGCGCGGGCCTGTTTGCCGCGCAGACGCCGCAGGGGTTCCGCTATGACGCCATCGTCGCCGCGCATGCGGTGTATCCCGGTGGGGCCGCCGATGATGTCGAGGTTGCCCGCGCCGCCGGGATCAACGTGGCCATCGTGCCGGGCGACGCGGACAATCTGAAAATCACACGGCCCGAGGATTTTGCCCGGGCCGAAAGGATATTGAGGTCAGACATGGATGTAAGGCTGGGCAACGGATATGACGTGCACCGGTTCGGGCCGGGCGATCACGTGATCCTGTGCGGCGTCGAGGTCCCGCATGATCGGGGGCTGCAGGGCCATTCCGACGCGGATGTGGGCATGCACGCCGTCACCGACGCGATCTATGGCGCGCTGGCGCAGGGCGATATCGGTCAGCACTTTCCCCCATCCGACCCACAGTGGAAAGGCGCCGCCAGCGAGATCTTTCTGCGCCATGCGGTGGATCTGGCCGCGCGCATGGGCTTTCGCATCTCGAACATCGACTGCACGCTGGTCTGCGAATACCCCAAGATCGGCCCGCACGCTGCGGCGATGCGGCAGAAAATGAGCGAAATCATGGGGTTGGAGGCCGACCGCGTGTCGATCAAGGCCACCACGTCCGAGCGGCTGGGCTTTACCGGCCGCAAGGAAGGCATCGCCGCTATCGCAACCGCCTGTCTGGTGAAACCATGACCCTGGCGCGCCTGATCGGAACCGTCGGCGGGATCGGTTACCTTCGCCCTGCCCCCGGCACCTGGGGTTCGCTGGCCGCCCTGCCTTTGGCCTTGGCGCTGCACCTGCTGGGCGGCTTCCCGCTGCTGGCCGTCGCAACCGTCGCCGTTTTTGCGGCCGGCACGTGGGCCACGGGCGTCATGACTGCCGGGCAGGACGATCACGACCCTTCAGAGATCGTCATCGACGAGGTCGCGGGCCAATTCATCGCTATCTGGGCCGTGTCTTATCCGGCCTGGGCGCATGACATCGCGGTCACCGCCCTGTGGCCAGGCTGGATCGCCGGGTTTTTGCTGTTCCGCTTGTTCGACATCACCAAGCCAGGCCCCGTCGGCTGGGCCGACCGTCGTGGCGACCCCTTGGGCGTGATGCTGGATGACGTGATCGCGGGCTTGTTCGCGGCCGTGGGCGTTCTGATCCTGGCCGGGATCTCACATGGAGTACTGGGCTTATGACCGTCGCCGAACTGCTCGACCGCGCCAAGGCGCTGAACGTCATGATCGCCACAGCAGAAAGTTGCACGGGCGGCATGGTCGCCGCCGCGCTGACCGACATTCCCGGCAGCTCGGCCGTGGTTGACCGAGGCTTCGTCACCTATACCAACGCCGCCAAGCAGGACATGCTGGGCGTGCGTGCCGAGACGCTGGAGGCCCATGGTGCCGTTTCTGAAGAGGTCGCCCGCGAGATGGCCGAGGGTGCGCTGGCGCATTCCCAGGCGCAGCTTGCGGTCTCGATCACCGGCATCGCGGGGCCCGGCGGGTCCGAGTTCAAGCCCGAGGGCCGGGTCTGTTTCGGCCTTGCCGTCACAGGCCACCCCACCCTGACCGAAACCGTCGAGTTCGGCGCCGCGGGCCGCGCCAACGTCCGACGCGCGGCGCGGGATCATGCGCTGAAACTGCTGGAAAACGGCCTTTCCGAACTAGCCTAAATTTTTAGCACTTGCCCGGATAAGGCGCACTTTTTGTCACCACTTGGAAAAAGGACGCCAAAACAGGCACCTTTTTCGCACCCTGCCTCTTTTTTCCTCGGCGCCCGTTCGGTTGAACCCACGGCACGTCACTCACACCGCGCCCCTTGGCGCAGCTTCAGGAAAGAGGAGAACGGCCCAATGAACGGAGCCGATACCGCCTGGATCATCGTCGCGACGGCGCTGGTCCTGTTCATGACCTTGCCGGGCCTGGCCCTGTTCTATGGCGGGCTGGTGCGCGCCCGCAACGTGCTGAGCGTTTTCATGCACTGTTTCGCGATCGCCTGCCTGATGAGCATCCTGTGGCTGGTCGCGGGGTATTCAATCGCCTTCGGTGACGGCGGTTCAGGCCTGTGGGGCGGGCTGGGCAAGGCGTTTCTGAACGGCGTTGATGCCGACAGCCTGTCGGGTACCCTGCCCGAAGTGCTGTTCTTTGCCTTCCAGATGACCTTTGCCATCATCACCCCGGCCCTGATCGTCGGCGCCTATGTGGAACGCGTGGGCTTTGGTTTCGTGCTGGTCTTCTCGGGCCTTTGGATGCTGCTGTGCTATGCGCCGGTGGTGCATTGGATCTGGGGCGGCGGCATCCTGACCGATGGCGGCATTCTGGGCGAGGTTGGCGTGCGCGACTTTGCCGGTGGCATCGTGGTGCACGAAACCGCCGGTCTGGCCGCTCTGATCATCGCGTGGGTCCTGGGGCCGCGCAAGAACCGCACCACCCCGCCGCACAACCCCGGATACGTCATGATCGGGGCCGCGATGCTGTGGGTCGGCTGGTTCGGCTTCAACGGCGGCTCGCAGCTGGCCGCGGATGGCGGCGCGGCCATGGCGCTGACGGTCACGCATATCTCGGCCGCCACCGCATCGCTCAGCTGGGCGCTGTGGGAGCGGATCAAATACGGCAAGGCCTCGCTGGTCGGTCTGGTCACCGGGACCATCGCGGGTCTGGCCTCGATCACGCCGGCCTCGGGCTATGTCGATCCGGTACAGGCGCTGATCATCGGCGCGGTCGCCGGGGTGCTGTGCCAGGAGGCGGTGAACGTGGTCCGCAACGTGCTGAACATCGACGATACGCTGGACGTGTTCGCCGTGCATGGCGTGGGCGGCATTTTCGGCACCATCATGATCGCCGTCTTCGGCCTGGGCGCCTGGACCGCGCAGCTGGGCGGATTGGTGATCGTGGGTGTCTTTACGTCAGTTGTCACATTTGTGCTGATCAAGGTGGTTGCGCTTGTCACCCCGCTTCGCGTAGACGCCGAGACCGAAACGAACGGGCTCGACCTGTCGGTCCACGGCGAACGGGCCTATGACATGAGCAGCTAAGCCCACCTTGGCTGACTCGACTGCCCATCCGGGCATCAAGCGGACCTCTTGGGAGGTCCGCTTTTCTTTTGGGCCAACCCCTCTCGACATCGGACCGGTCGGCAGGCTATCAGCCCGCAACGTCATTTCATCACCGAGGTCCCGCCATGATCCCCAGTTCCTTTCCCGACAGCACGGAAATCGCCCGCCTGACCGCGCGGATGCTGCTGGAGATCAAGGCGGTGCATTTCAACGCGCGCGAGCCGTTCACGCTGGCCAGTGGCCTGCCCAGCCCCACCTATATCGACTGCCGCAAGCTGATCTCGTACCCGCGCACCCGGTCGACCCTTATGGACTTCCTGACGGTCACCGTCATGCGGAATGCCGGATTCGAAGCCTTCGACAACATCGCCGGCGGTGAAACCGCGGGCATCCCCTTCGCCGCGATGGTGGCCGAGCGCATGGCCCTGCCGATGACCTATGTGCGCAAGAAGCCCAAGGGCTATGGCCGCAACGCCCGGATCGAAGGGGCCATGACCGAAGGCCAGCGCGTGCTGCTGGTCGAGGACCTGACCACCGACGGCGGCTCGAAACTGTCCTTCGTGGACGCGATCCGCGAAACCGGCGCCACCTGTGGGCATACGGCGGTGATCTTCTACTATGGCATCTTCCCCGAAACCGAAAAGACACTGGGCGATCATGGCGTGCAGTTGCACCACCTGTGCACCTGGTGGGATGTTCTGGCCGAGGCCAAGGCGCAGGGCACGTTCGACGCGGAAACGCTGGACGGGGTCGAAGCCTTCCTGAACGACCCGCGCGGCTGGCAGGAGGCCAACAAGAGCTGACTATCCGGCCATTGTTGAAGGCCGCGAAACACTGGCCGTCAGCCTTGCTGCCTATCCACAAGATGTTGACGAATGACCGATCCCTGCGGCAGGATACAGGAGCGGAAGATATGCACAGCATATCCCCAGAAAACATACAATTTGCCCCGACTCACGGGGCCGCGATATGACCTTTGTCCCATGGGGACAGCGAGAGCAGCAATGAACGAGATCAGCAGTATCGAGCAGGCAGCGGCGCAGATTCAGAACGCCGAGACCATGCCGCATTCCATCGAGGCCGAACAGCAGCTTCTGGGCGCGATCCTGACCAACAACGACCTGTATGACCGGGTCGCCTCGATCATCGGGCCCGAGCATTTCTATGACCCGGTCCATGCCCGCATCTATGAGGTCGCCGCCGCGCGCATCGCCAAGAACGCGCTGGCATCGCCGGTGACGCTGAAATCCTTCATGGCCGAGGACGAGGGTTTGAAGGAACTCGGCGGCCCGGCCTATCTGGTCAAGCTGGCCGGGGCCTCGATCAGCGCCTTCGCCGTGCATGACTATGCCCAGATGATCTATGATCTGGCGATCCGGCGCGAACTGATCCGGCTTGGTCGCGACATCTCGGACAAAGCCGCGCGGGTCGAAGTGGCCAGTGAGCCCAAGGAACAGATCGTCGAGGCCGAGCAAAAGCTCTACAAGCTGTCCGAACAGGGCCAGACCGAACAGGGGTTCAAATCCTTCCTCAAGGCCGTGACCGAGGCGGTGAATGTCACCAACGAGGCCTATCAGCGCGGCGGCGGCATGGCCGGGATTTCGACCGGGCTGGTCGATCTGGACAAACAGCTGGGCGGGTTGCACCCGTCGGACCTGATCATCCTTGCCGGGCGTCCGTCGATGGGTAAGACCTCGCTGGCGACCAACATCGCGTTCAACGTGGCCAAAGCCTATAAGCGGGGTCAGCGCGCCGATGGCACCGAGGGTGCGGTGGACGGCGGCGTCGTCGGATTCTTTTCGCTGGAAATGAGCGCCGAGCAGCTGGCCGGACGGGTTCTGGCCGAGGCGTCCGAAATTTCCAGCCACAAGATCCGTCAAGGCGACATGACCGAGGACGAGTTCCGCCGTTTCGTCGATGCGGCCAAAGCGCTGGAAGCCTGTCCGCTTTACATCGACGACACACCGGCTCTACCGATCTCACAATTGGCGGCCCGGGCGCGGCGGCTCAAGCGGACGCATGGGCTGGACCTGCTGGTCATCGACTATCTGCAGCTGTGCCGCGGCATGTCCGACAACCGCGTGAACGAGATCGCCGAGATCTCGATGGGCATGAAGGCCATCGCGAAAGAGCTGAATATTCCCGTCATCGCCCTGTCGCAGTTGTCGCGTCAGGTGGAAAACCGCGACGATAAGCGCCCGCAGCTGTCCGACCTGCGCGAATCCGGCTCGATCGAGCAGGACGCCGACGTGGTGATGTTCGTGTTCCGCGAGGAATACTACAAAGAGCGCGAAAAGCCCGGCGATCACGAGCTGGAGAAGATGGAAGAGTGGAAGCAGGCGATGGAGCGCCTGCACGGCAAGGCCGAAGTCATCGTCGGCAAGCAGCGCCACGGCCCCATCGGCACGGTCGAGCTGTCCTTCGAGGCGCAGTTCACCCGATTTGGCAACCTTGTCAAACCCTGGCAGCAGGGTGGCCAGATCGAAGGCTACTAAGCCCATCAGGCCCGAATCCATGTGCCGCGGCCCAATGCGCCGGATGAACGATCTGGATCAGCCAACGGTTTTGGCCCGGATAGGCGGACAATGCTGGCAGGCTGTCTTGCCCGCGTTCAAGCCCGCCCGGACCTGCGCAACCCGGCTACAAGCCGCCCATGGCAAGGACTTTACGCGCGTTTGCAGCGCATTCCCCCTTGACCTCGTGCGGCGCAATGTCATGAACGGGTCATGAGTACTGCACGTTTGACGATCAACCTTCATGCGCTGGCCAGTAACTGGCGGGCGCTGGACGCAAAAACCGATGTCGAGACCGGAGCCGTGGTCAAGGCCGACGCCTATGGTCTGGGCGCCGGACCTGTGGCCAACACGCTGGCCGAAGAAGGCGTCCGCAAGTTCTTTGTCGCCGTTGCCGAGGAAGGAGCCGCCGTCCGCCAAGCGATTGGCCCCGGCCCCCTGATCTGCGTCTTTTCAGGCCATATGGAGGGCGACGCCGACCTGTTGCGCGATCACGACCTTGTGCCGCTGATCAACTCGCCCGAGCAATTCCAACGCCACCTGCAGGCGCTGCCGGTCCATCCGTTCGGGATTCAGTTGGACAGTGGCATGAACCGCCTCGGGCTGGAGCCTTCCGACTGGGCCGCTCTGCGCAGCCGGGCCGAGGCGCTGAACCCTGTCGTGGTCATGTCGCACCTTGCCTGTTCGGACGAACCGGACCATCCCATGAACCGGCAACAGCTGAAAACCTTCCGCGAGATGACCGATGGCGTATCGGCTCCGCGTTCGTTGGCGGCCACCGGTGGCCTTCTGCTGGGGCCGGAATTCCACTTTGATTTCTGTCGGCCCGGCATCGGCCTGTATGGCGGCTTGCCCTTTGCGGGCGCCAAACCTGTGGTCACCGTCGATCTGCCGGTGATACAGGTGCGCGAGCTGGCGATCGGAGAAACCGTCGGCTACGGCAACACGTGGAAGGCCCGGCGCCCCTCGCGGATCGCAACCGTGGCCGCGGGCTATGCCGACGGACTGCATCGCGCCATCGGTGGCGGCATCGACACGTTTGCCGGCGACCTGCCCTGCCCCGTCGTCGGACGCATCTCGATGGATCTGATCACCGTCGACGTGACCGACCTGCCGCACACGCCCGAACGTCTGCGCATTCTGAACGGCCATCAGACGGTGGACGACCTGGCCGAGGCCGCGGGCACCATCGGGTACGAGATCCTGACCTCACTCGGCAGCCGCTACTCGCGGGGCTATGTCGAATGAATCCACTCGCATGGCTTGGCGAACTGGGCCGCGCGGTCCTGAACCTGCTGGCGGCGTTCGGCCGCGTGGCGCTGTTTGCATTGGATGCTCTGTCACACATCTTTCGACCGCCGTTCTACCCGCGTGAACTGGGCATGGCTCTGCTGAACATCGGCTGGCTGTCGTTGCCGGTGGTGGGGCTGACCACCATTTTCACCGGCGGGGCGCTGGCGCTTCAGATCTACGCCGGCGGCGCGCGTTTCAACGCCGAAGCCGTCGTGCCCCAGATCGTGGCCATCGGCATGGTCCGCGAGTTGGGTCCTGTCATGGTCGGCCTGATGATTGCGGCGCGAGTCACCTCGTCGATCGCCGCCGAGATCGCCACAATGAAGGTGACCGAGCAGATCGACGCCCTGGTCACCCTGTCGACCCACCCGATGAAATACCTGGCGGCCCCGCGCGTTCTGGCCGCATTGATCACCGTCCCTGTTCTGGTTGCCGTGGGCGACATCATCGGCATCGCGGGCGGCTACGCCGTGGCGACGCAGAACCTCGGCTTCAACCCGGCAGCCTATCTGAAAAACACGGTCGATTTCCTCGAGCCGCTCGACATCCTGTCCTCGCTGGTCAAAGGAGCGGCGTTCGGCATGATCGCGGCCATCATGGGCTGCTATTTCGGCATGCACTCGGGGCGCGGCGCGCAAGGCGTGGGCCGCGCAACCAAGGGCTCGGTCGAGGCCGCCGCTGTCCTGATCCTTGCCGCCAACTTCGTTCTTACAGGGGTGTTCTTCTCGCTATGATCCGGATGGAGAACGTACACAAGGCCTTCGGCGACAACCACGTGCTCAGGGGCATGAACCTCGAGATTGCCAAAGGCACGTCCATGGTGATCATCGGTGGCTCGGGCACCGGAAAATCCGTGGCGCTGAAATGCATCCTTGGTCTGATCAAACCCGACAGCGGCAAGATTTTCGTCGATGGGCAGGACGCCCAGACCGGTGACCGAGACGCCTTTCTAGCCAGGTTCGGTATGCTGTTCCAAGGGGCGGCCCTGTTTGACTCGCTGCCCGTCTGGCAGAACGTGGCCTTCCGCCTGCTGCGCGGCTCGCTGAAACGACCGACGGACGAGGCACGTGAAATCGCGATCGAGAAACTGCGCCGCGTGGGCCTGCGCGCCAAGGTGGC
This sequence comes from Ruegeria sp. CH5, assembly GCF_056537025.1. Classification (NCBI taxonomy): domain Bacteria; kingdom Pseudomonadati; phylum Pseudomonadota; class Alphaproteobacteria; order Rhodobacterales; family Roseobacteraceae; genus Ruegeria; species Ruegeria sp. CH5. Next base: position 728,077 of record NZ_JBQFQT010000001.1, read on the forward strand.
AGATCTCTACCCGTCCGAACTGTCGGGCGGCATGCAGAAACGTGTAGGTCTGGCCCGCGCCATCGCCGCCGAACCCGAGATCATTTTCTTCGACGAACCCACTACGGGGCTGGACCCGATCATGTCGGGCGTCATCAATGACCTGATCCGCGAGATCGTGACCGAAATGGGCGCCACCGCAATGACCATCACGCACGACATGAGCTCCGTCCGCGCGATTGCCGACAACGTGGCGATGCTGCATGACGGGGTGATCCAGTGGACCGGACCGGTCAGCCAGATGGATTCCTCCGGCGATCCTTATGTCGAACAGTTCATCAGTGGGAGTGCGGAAGGGCCGATTGAGGCGGTGCGGTAGGTCTATTCTACATCCATCCACAGTTTCGCTTTTTCTGAAACATCACCGGGCAACACCTCAGCCCGGCGTGTTTCCAAGTTCAGCAAAACACATTTAAACACAGCGGTGAAAGCCGTTTCACCGTCCGCTACTTTTCTAAGCGTGTGGCGGAAAGTCATGGATTTCTTTCCAATTTCCAGAATTTCGCTCTCCATTTGGATCGCTTCGCCCGAACCAAGTTCCTGCCGGAAGTCGCTGTTGATATTCACCACTGCGAAGGAAAGCCGCCTACCGCTCCGCATATCGTCTGCCGTCAAACCCATTTCTGCCTGCATGGCGAAAACGGAATCTGAACATGCTGCAAAATACCTGGATACATTCATGTGCCCAAGGAAATCGCAATCGGAAGGATCAACAACCGACTTGAACGCCAAATAGGCGGGCATAGAAATTATCTCCTTGCCGAATGACTTTACATGACTTCACTTGTACACGTTATCACATCATTCAGTCGAAGAAAGCGTCGTCCATAAACCCTACGATTTAAGCATAATGACCCTCCGCCTCGCCACCCTCTCGCTGCTGATCCTCTACCCCATCGCGTGGTTCGCCCCGCTGATGCGCGCGGGCCTGCTGCCGATCTTCGGCCTCAGCGAGATCAGCGTCATCACCGGCCTCCAATCCCTCTGGAAATCCGACATCTTCCTCGCGCTGGTCGTCACCGTCTTTGCCCTGTTCGCCCCATACATCAAAACCATCGGCACCGCGCTGGTCCAATGGGACCTGCTGGACCCGCGTGTCCAACCCGCGCTGAACATCATGGGCAAGCTGGCCATGGCAGATATCTTCCTCATCGCGCTCTACATCACTTTGGCCAAGGGTATCTCATACGCAACGATCGAAACAGCGTGGGGCCTGTACCTTTTCACCGGCTGCATCCTTGCGTCGATCGCGCTGGGATACGTTACCGAAGTGAAACTTGGTTCACGAAACCTCCGGACCTGATTGATTGAAAACGCATTTCTGGCTATGATGGCCAGTATTCGAGCAGCCAAGTCATTTTTGTTTCAGGGTCCGACGCGGACCGTCTTGCACGTTTGATGGATACTCCGCCCGGGCCCGGTATTGCCGGTTTCCAAAGGAGTAGGACTGTCATGGCCGCCCTCCATTCGATTTCAATTCATTTCCAGAACGTATTCCTGCGACTGACTTTTTTCCTGATCTGCGCCGCCGCCCTGTTTGCCGTGTCCGCCACCCTGCTTGCCGCCGTGAATGTCTGGCCCTGGCTGACGATGCAAGCTGGATTGGGCGGGCAGGACATTCCGAACGCCGGCCTCTACATCCAGATCGGCCTGACCGCTCTGGTTCTGATGCTCGCCTTCTATCTACCCTCCAGCGCGCGCATGATGGCGTTGGAAAACGCGCATCGGAAGTTCTCGCTGCAGATGCAGGACGTGGTCGATGCCTACCAGATCGCACATGCGGCCGACCGCAGCGGTGTGTTCGCGCTGGCCTCGGAGTTTGACGCGGTCAAGGAGCGCATGGCCTTCCTGCGCGATCACCCCGACCTGCAATCGCTGGAGCCCGAAATCCTTGAACTGGCCGCGCAGATGAGCCAGGTCAGCCACGAACTGGCCGAGACCTACGGCGCGGCCAAAGTCGCCCGAGCGCGGGCGTTCCTGCAACAGCGGCAGGAAGAGGTCGAACTGTTTCAGCAACGGATCGAAGACGCCCAGACCATACAGCATGAATTGCGCCAGTGGACCCGCGACATCGAGATCGAGGAATCCATCGCCAAGGCGCAACTGGCCCGCCTGCGCGAAGAATTGTTCGAGCTTTTGCCCGAGCTTTCCGCCCAGTTACAGACCCCGCCGGACGACAGCGACCCGACCGCGTCGAGCGTCATCGCCATGCCCCCGCCCCGCGCCGCCGAATAGCCACTCACTCACCAGATGCGGCAGCATCAGCCGCGAAGGATGGCCCTCCCGGGCCTGACGCCGCGGCCTGTCAGTCCGGATTGAACACCGGAAGGGCTTGAAGAACCGCGCAAGCTCGGGCACGAATTGCGCCATGGCAAAGACGACGACTTTCACCTGCTCGGCCTGTGGCGCCTCGCATTCCCGTTGGTCCGGCCGCTGCGACGGCTGTGGCGAGTGGAACACCATAGTTCAAGAGGCCCCCTTGTCGGCAGGCCCGGCCAAGAAGTCGCTGGGCGGCAAACGCGGCCAGGCCGTCACCCTGACAGACCTCTCCACCGAGGAGACCCCGCCGCCCCGCACAGTCTGCGGTGTCGAGGAACTGGACCGTGTCCTGGGCGGCGGGCTGGTCCCGGCCTCTGCCCTGCTGGTGGGCGGCGATCCGGGAATCGGCAAATCCACACTGCTGTTGCAGGCCGCCGCGCGCTTTGCCCGGTCGGGCCTGAAAACCATCTACGTCTCGGGCGAGGAAGCCAGCGCCCAAGTTCGCATGCGCGCGCGCCGTCTGGGGCTCGAGGACGCGCCGGTGCAACTGGCGGCCGAGACCAACCTTCGCGACATTCTCACCACGCTCGAGGCCGAGAAACCCGGCCTTGCCATCATCGACTCGATCCAGACCATGTGGGCGGACAATGTCGACAGCGCACCGGGATCAGTCAGTCAGGTCCGCGCCGCCGCGCACGAGTTGACCAGCTTTGCCAAGCGCCACGGCGTGTCCATCATCATGGTCGGCCATGTCACCAAGGAAGGCCAGATCGCCGGCCCCCGCGTGGTCGAACACATGGTCGATACCGTCCTCTATTTCGAGGGCGAGCGCGGCCACCAGTTTCGCATCCTGCGCGCGGTCAAGAACCGCTTTGGCCCCGCCGACGAAATCGGTGTGTTCGAGATGACGGGCAAGGGTCTGGCACAGGTCACCAACCCCTCGGCCCTGTTTCTGTCGGAACGCGGCACACCCAGCCCCGGCTCGGCGGTTTTTGCAGGCATCGAGGGCACCCGGCCGGTTCTGGTCGAACTGCAGGCGCTGGTCGCGCCCTCGCCCCATTCACAGCCCCGCCGCACGGTCGTCGGCTGGGACAGCGGACGGCTTGCAATGATCCTCGCCGTGCTCGAAGCGCGCTGCGGCATCCCCTTTGCGGGGCTCGACGTCTATCTGAACGTGGCCGGGGGCCTGAAGATCAGCGAGCCCGCAGCCGACCTTGCCGTGGCCGCCGCCCTGCTGAGCGCGCGCGAGGACACCGCCCTGCCCGCCGACACCGTGGTTTTCGGAGAAATCTCGCTATCCGGGGCACTTAGACCAGCGCCGCAGACCGAAAACAGGTTGAAAGAAGCGCAAAAACTTGGTTTCACAGCAGCAATTGCTCCGGCAGGCGGCAAAACCGGTACTGTGGCAGGTCTGACACTCACCCGACCCTCTGATTTGGTTGGGTTTGTTGGCGAAACCTTCGGAGCAGGTTAAAGTCGCGCCTCGAGGGGCAGAAAAAGAACAGGCGAGGGCCATGGAAGGTTTTACAATAATTGACGGGCTCGTTGCCCTGATCATCGTGCTGTCGGGGATTCTGGCCTATTCGCGCGGCTTCATGCGCGAGGTCATGGCCATTGCAGGTTGGGTCGCCGCCGCAGTTCTGGCCTTCATCTTTGCACCGCAGGCCGTTCCGCTGGTCAAGGAAATCCCGGTGGTCGGAGACTTCTTGCGTGACAGCTGCGAATTGTCGGTGATTACGGGCTTTGCCGCAGTGTTCGCCATTGCGCTCATCGTGGTCAGCATCTTCACTCCGTTGTTCTCGTCCTTGGTACAGCGCTCGGCACTGGGTGGGCTGGATCAGGCGCTGGGTTTCTTCTTCGGCATTGCCCGCGGCATTCTGCTGGTTGCCATCGCCTTCTTTGTCTACGACACCGTGATGACCGGCCAGTCCTACACGATCGTCGACGAAAGCCGCTCGGCCAAGGTGTTCGAACAGTTCAGCGACAGGATCGAAGAGCAGAACCCCGAGGCCGCCCTGGGTTGGGTGACCACCCAGTACGAAGAGCTTGTTGCATCCTGCACCGCGGATTCGCAGGGCCAGTAACAGCCGCCAGCCAAGCAAAACGAACCAGCCCGGCTGCCAGCCGGGCTTTTCTTTTGTCAGAGGGTCAGACGAACCCTTCGCCCCCACAAACCGAGCAGCGGTTGGTTTTCAGGCCAAAGCATCCGTCACACCGGCTGAACTGCGGCTTGCCCAAGTGATCTCGGCCCTTCAGGACTTCGCCCTTGCCGTTGCATATCTGGCAAGGTGCACGTCCCATTCCGCGGCATCGATGGCACCGGCGTTTGACGTGCTCTTCCTTTTTCTGGCCCGGTCGTCCCTGCCACATACCTGTTTTGCCCTCGGTCAAATGCTGCCGGCAACTTTCCACGCAGCGCGTTCAAAACACGGGAAACACTCATGTTCGCGGCCCCATCAAACCAGAAACCCGGCCTGCGGCAAAACGAATTATGATCCTTTGGTGACATGGGGGGCATTAGGCATTATGTGAGGGCCAACTCGCCATGGAATCGGAGCTGCCTGTCTTGCATAGCCCGCAGATGCCCCCCGCCCACCCGTTCGATGATGACAAGCTCCGCGAGGAATGCGGGATTTTCGGGGTCGTCGGCGTCAAGGATGCCGCCAATTTCGTTGCTCTTGGTCTGCATGCCCTGCAGCACCGCGGGCAGGAAGCCGGCGGGATCGTCACCCATGATCCCGAACTCGGTTTCAACTCGGCCCGTCGATTTGGCTATGTGCGCGACAATTTCACCTCGTCCGACGTGATGGAAAGCCTGCCTGGACCGATCGGGATCGGCCATGTGCGCTATTCCACGGCCGGGTCCAAGGGCCAAACCGCCATCCGTGACGTCCAGCCGTTTTTTGGCGAGTTTTCGATGGGCGGCGCCGCGATTGCGCACAATGGCAACATCACGAACGCCAATGCCCTGCGGCGCGAGCTGATCGAGCGCGGCTCGATCTTCCAAAGTTCGTCCGACAGCGAATGCATCATCCACCTGATGGCCCGCTCGCTACAACGCAACATCCCGGAACGGATGGAAGACGCGCTGCGCCGGGTCGAGGGCGCCTTCTCGGTGGTCGCCATGACCCGTACCAAGCTGATCGGCGTCCGCGATCCTCTGGGTGTGCGCCCGCTGGTATTGGGCAAAATCGGCGATGGCTGGTGCCTGGCCTCGGAAACTTGTGCCCTCGACATCATCGGTGCCGAATTCCTGCGCGAGATCGAACCCGGCGAAATGGTTGTGATCAATGCCCAGAACGGTGTTGAGAGCCACTTCCCGTTCCGCCGGCAACCCAGCAAGTTCTGTATCTTCGAGCATGTCTACTTCTCGCGCCCAGACTCGATTCTGGGTGGACGCTCGGTCTATGAGACACGCGAAGCCATCGGGCGCGAGCTGGCCAAGGAAAGCCCCGTCGAGGCGGATCTGGTCTGCCCCGTGCCCGACAGCGGTACGCCCGCGGCCATTGGGTACTCGCTGGAGTCGGGCATCCCCTATGCGATGGGGATCATCCGCAACCAATACATGGGCCGCACCTTCATCGAACCCACCGAACAGATCCGCAATATGGGCGTGCGGCTCAAGCTGAACGTGAACCGCGCCCTGATCGAGGGCAAGCGGGTGATACTGGTCGACGACTCGGTGGTGCGCGGTACAACCAGCCGCAAGATCAAGGAAATGATCCTGGATGCCGGTGCGAAAGAGGTGCATTTCCGCATCGCCTCGCCGCCCACGGCCTGGCCCTGTTTCTACGGCGTGGATACGCCACAGCGCGAAAAGCTGCTGGCCGCCACGATGACCGAGGAAGAAATGACCAAGCATCTGGCGGTCGATAGCCTCAAGTTCATCTCGCTGGACGGGCTGTACCGGGCGGTCGGCGAGCCGCAGGGTCGCAGCAAGGACTGCCCGCAATACTGCGATGCATGCTTCTCGGGCGAGTATCCCGTCACTCCGGCGGACATGGTTGAACAAGGGTTCAAGATGCAACCGGCGGCCGAATAAGGCCGGAATTCAGAGACTTCTCCAAGGGGCCGCAGAGCCCCTTTTTTCATGGACCGGATCGGCGTGGCGAAACATGGCCGAAACCTGCTGCACCGGCTTTTCCTTCCGCTTGGGCTCTGCTAGCCAACCGGCTGCTCACTCACGCAATCACACGGAGGCCGGGCCACCGGGCCGGCCAGTTTACATGGCAAATCCCAGAGTCGACAGCGCGGCCACCCAAAAGGGCGCGCTCAGCAAGAATGGTACGACCGTCCTGGGCGTCTTTGGCCCGCAGAACGACATGCGCGCCCTGATGCGCTCATCGTCTGGACGGGTGAAAGAGGTCAAGACCGGCAGCCGCTTTGGTTCGGGCACGATCGTAGCCATCGACAAAGACGGCATCATGCTGCGACAAAGCGGCCGGACCCAGCGCATCGCCATCCCCGGAAGCTGATCCGGGCTTGACGGGCTGCGCGCTTGGGTTCAAACCCCGCGCATGACCGATCAGACCAAAATCGCACTTGTTACCGGCGCGTCGCGCGGCCTGGGTGCCGCTCTGGCCGAGGCCCTGGCGCCCGAGTATCACATCGTCGCCGTTGCCCGCACCACCGGCGGGCTGGAAGACCTGGATGACCGTATCAAGGCCAAAGGGGGCGCGGCCACCCTGGCGCCGATGGACATCGCCGACCCCAATGCCATGGCCACGCTGTGCCGGGGCATCCATGACCGCTGGGGCAAGCTGGACCTGTGGCTGCATACGGCCATCCACACCGCACCGCTGACGCCCGCGAATTTCATCGACCCCAAGGATTGGCAGAAATCCGTGGACGTGAACGCCTCGGCAACTTCGGTGCTGATCCCCTATGTCGCGCCCTTGCTGGGTGAGGCTGGACAGGCCGTATTCTTTGACGACCCGCGTGCCGGCGAGAAGTTCTGCGCCACCTACGGCGCAACCAAGGCCGCGCAGATCGCCATGGCGCGCAGCTGGGCCGCCGAAACCGTCCGCACCGGGCCGAAGGTTCATGTGTTGCAGCCCAGGCCGATGGCCACAGCCCTGCGCGCGCGTTTCTTCCCCGGTGAGGACCGGTCGAAGCTGGCCAGCCCCTCGGACGAGGCAGCGCGCCTGCTGTCCATGCTGGGCTGAGACCTTTCGGTCAGATCGACGGGAAAGATGTTGCGGCGCCCCAAGCGGGCGCCGTTTTCATTCGATGTGAACGCCCTGCCGGCCCGCCAGATCGACAAAGAACTGCCACGCCACCCGGCCCGAACGCGCGCCGCGCGTGGCCTGCCATTCGATCGCCTCGGCCCGCAGTACGTCGGCATCGACGCTGACGCCATAGGCCGCGCAATACCGGTCGATCATCGCAAGGTATTCGTCCTGATCGCAGGGGTGGAACCCCAGCCACAGGCCGAACCGGTCGGACAGCGAAACCTTTTCCTCGACCGCCTCGGACGGGTTGATCGCGCTTGAGCGCTCGTTCTCGATCATGTCACGCGGCATCAGGTGGCGGCGGTTTGACGTGGCATAGAACACCACGTTTTCGGGCCGGCCCTCGATCCCGCCATCCAACACGGCTTTCAGCGACTTGTAGTGCTGGTCGTCATGGCTGAACGACAGGTCATCGCAGAACAGGATGAACCGGTAAGGTGCGGCGCGCAGGTGGTTCAGCAGCCGCGCGACCGAGCCCATGTCCTCGCGCTGCAGCTCAACCAGCTTCAGGTTGGGAAACTCGGGCTGAAGGGTGCCGTGCACCGCCTTGACAAGGCTGGACTTGCCCATGCCGCGCGCACCCCACAGCAGCGCGTTGTTGGCCTTGAACCCGGCAGCGAAGCGGCGCGTGTTGTCCAGCAGCGTATCGCGCGACCGGTTGATGCCCACCAGTAGATCCAGATCGACGCGGTTGACATGGTGCACCGGCTCAAGCCGGTCGGGCCCGATGTGCCAGACAAAGGCGGGCGCGGCCGAGAAATCAGGCGCGGCCAGCGGCGCCGGGGCCATGCGTTCCAATGCGTCGGCGATGCGGTTCAGGGCTTGGTCGTCCATGGGTCCTCCGAAGTCTTGCGGCCGATTTCAACCACGTTCAAGGGCCGCCAACAAGACCCGCATGAAGAAAGGGCGCTCCCGCCAAGGCACGCCCTTCCCCATTTACTGCTCGGGTTTATTTGCCGTCTTCTGCGTCAAACTCGTCCATCATCGCATCATCGGCGGCTTCTTCATCGTCATAGTAGCCTTCGGCCCGCAGCTGTTCTTCGCGCTTCCGCTCGACCCGGGCCACCAGGAAGATCGAAATCTCGTACAGGCCATAGACCACGACGAACAGGATGATCTGGGTGATCACGTCCGGCGGGGTCACGATGGCGGCCAGAACCAGAATGCCCACCACGGCATATTTGCGCACCGCGCCCAAGCCTTCGGCGCTGACCAGCCCGGCCTTGCCCATCAGGGTCAACAGAACCGGCAGCTGGAAACACAGGCCAAAGGCCACGATGAACTTGATCGTCAGGTTCAGGTATTCCTGTGCCGAACCCTGGAAAACCACGCTCAGCGGCGCAGTGGCACCATCCGCTAAGGCCTCACCCTCGGCCCCGAATTGCTGGAACCCAAGGAAGAAGTCATAGGCCAGCGGCGTGACCACGTAAAAGGCAAAGCTCGCGCCCAGCAGGAACATGAAGGGCGAGGCCAGCAGGAACGGCAGGAAGGCGTTCTTCTCGGATCGATAGAGCCCCGGGGCCACGAACCGCCACATCTGCATACCGATATACGGAAAGGCCAGAATGAACCCACCCAAGAGCGAAACCTTGATCGCCACGAAGAAGCCCTCCTGCGGCGAAATGAAGATCAGGTCGCAGTCCTGTCCCCGCTCGGACAGAACATCGCACAGGGGCTGGGTCAGAAAGTTGAAGATCGGCGTGGCTACCGTGAAACAGATGATCATACCGATCAAAAATGCCACGACGCTGTGGATCAGCCGCGTGCGCAGCTCGGCCAGATGCTCGATCAGGGGGGCCGAGGTATCTTCGATCTCGTCGGTATTGCTCATGACTTGCCTTCGGTTTTCAGCGCGGCTTCGGCCTCTTCGGCCTTGGCCAGGGCCTCGGCGGCTTCTTTCGCTTTGCGCTCGGCAGCCGCACGGGCGGTTGAGGCCTGGATCTTCTTGGCCTGCTCGGCGCGCTCAGCGGCCAGTTTGCCGGTTTCGCTGTCGGGGTCGAACTTGGTCGGGTCCATGCTCTTGGCCATGTCCTGGGCCGCCTGCTTGACGCCGTCCATCGCACTGCCCACCGGGTTGGTGGCCGCGTCCAGTCCTTTCTTTATGTCATTCACGCCCGCCTGGTCGGCCGCCTCGTTCATGGCGCTTGAGAACTCGCGCGCCATGCCGCGGGCCTTGCCGACGAACCGTCCGACATTGCGGAACAGAACCGGCAGGTCCTTGGGCCCCACGACGATCAGGGCAACGATGCCGATGACCAGAAGCTCGGTCCAGCCCAGATCAAACATGGGCGATTAGACCTTGTCTTTGTCGGACTCGGGCGTGACATCCTTGGCCAGCTCGGACGCGTCCTGTTCGATCTCTTCGGTACCGTCCTTGACGCCTTTCTTGAATGCGGTGATGCCCTTGCCCACTTCACCCATCAACGAGCTGATCTTGCCGCGGCCGAACAGCACCAGCACCACGACGGCGATCAGCAGCAGGCCGGGAAGGCCGATATTGTTGAGCATGTCTCTTCTCCTTCTACGTCGGCGCGCCGCGCCGGGAATGTGATCTGGAAGCCTGTCTACGCCCACCGGGCAGCCGAAAAAAGTGACGCAAGTCAAATCCGCGTTCAAATCCGGGCCGCTCGGGCGCTTTTTGCGGGCTGGCAATTCTCTACTGACAGGTTTATGTCAGTTGTGAGCGGCTAGGAACAGGGCATCGAAACCTAGTCAACGGAGACTGACATGACCCATGTTGCTGAAATCGTCACCTTCACCCTCGCTGATGGCACCACGCCGGAAGAGTTCGTCAGGCTCAGCCAGACGACCGAGGCCTTCGTGCGCGCGGCACCCGGCTTTGCCCACCGCCAGCTGAGCCAGGGCGAGGATGGCCGCTGGACCGATTATGTCATCTGGACCGACATGAAGGCCGCGCAGGACGCCGCCGCGCAGTTCCCGCAGCAGGATTTTGCCGCCGGTCTGATGGCGGCCATCGACCCCGCCAGCATCCAGATGCGTCACGAGAAAGTGCTATGGAACATGACCGCCTGATCGCGGTCCGGACGGCGTGTCATGCGCCGCACTGACCGCCTGTTCGACATCATCCAGATCCTGCGCGACGGCAAACTGCACCGCGCGCAGGACATCGCGGACCGGCTCGAAGTGTCGGTCCGCACGATCTATCGCGACATGGATACGCTGGTGGCGTCGGGCGTCCCGGTCGAGGGCGAACGCGGCGTGGGTTACATGGTGCGCGAGCAGATCACCCTGCCCCCGCTGAACCTCACCCCGGCCGAACTTGAGGCCCTGAACCTCGGCATGGCGATCGTGGCCGAGGCCGCCGACCCCGACCTGAAGGCCGCCGCCGACTCGCTGGCCGCCAAGATCGACGCGGTGCTGCCCACCCAGGTGGTGGCCGAGGCCGATGCGTGGAAATTCGCCGTCTATCCATTTGCCGACGCCGCGCGCGGGCTGGCGCATATGGCGCCGATCCGGGCGGCCATCAAATCGCGCCAGAAACTGCGGCTGACCTACCGGCGCATCGACGGAACCCTGACCGAACGCACGATCCGCCCCCTGCACATGGAATACTGGGGACGGGTCTGGACCCTGACCGCTTGGTGCGAGCTGCGCGAGGCCTTCCGCGTGTTCCGCATCGACCTGATCGAAAGCGTCACACCGCTGCCCGAGATCTTTGCCGACGAGCCCGGAAAGCGGCTGGCCGACTACGACCCGACCGCCTGATCCCGTTTTTCACCCAAGGCTACTTGGAACCGCACTCTGAGCCTCAGCGCAGATAGGTTTCGGGGTCGACGGATTCGAACCCTTTGCGCACCTCGAAGTGCACATAGGCATTCTCACCCCCGCGCAGCTTGGCAATGCTCTGGCCGCGGCTGACCCGGTCGCCTTTCTTGACCGAGATGTTCTCGACATTCGCGTAGACCGTCAGCAAATCGTTGGTGTGCTTGACGACGATGATCGGGATCTGATCCGCATCCGCCGTGATGGCCGCCACGGTACCAGCTTCGGCCGCCTTTACCGATGCTCCGGGCGAACCGGCGATGTCGATCCCTTCGTTCTTGCCCTTGGCATACGGGCGAATGATCTTGCCGGTTACCGGCAGAGCCAAGGCTGACGAGCTGGAATTCGTCGGGGCCTCGGCCGTCACGTCCGGAGCGGGCGTCAACGGCGCAACTTTTTCGTCCGGCAGCGGCTGCGTTGCACTGGGCGGCGTCGGGGTGGGCGATCCCTGCCCCGGTTCGGTGGTCGCCGTGGGCGCTGCGGCGGCAGCTTGGCGCGGTGCAGCCTGATTTTTGACGGGGATCAGCAGAAACTGCCCTTCGCGCACGGCGAAGTCCGAACCCAAACCGTTCCATTCAGCCAGCGCATCGACCGGAACCTGATACAGGCGCGAAATGGTATAAGCCGTCTCACCCCGCTTGACCTTGTGCCGGATCGGCTCGTCCGTTGAGGTGACGGGCGCCGGTTTGGCCGGCTCAAGGTTCGTGACCCGCACGCCGCCCGTGTCCGGCGCCTGATCAATTGCGGTCGTGGCAATCGAGGCGATATCGACATTCCCCGCTCCGGCGCCGACGGACCGTGGCAAGGCCAGCACTTCGCCTTCGCGCAGCTGGTCGGTGGGCTTGAGACCGTTGAACCGGGCCAGCTCGGCCTCGGGCAGACCAACCCGCGCAGCCACGGCGGCGACGTTGTCACCCCGTTGCGCGACGGCAACCTGATATGTCGGATAGGTGATCACGCCACGGCTGTCCGGCGCCGGCCGGTTCGTGGTGGCTGATTGTGCGGCCGGAGTGGTCGAAAAACCGCCGACCTGACCGCGCAGGTCGTAATCCAGCGGGCCTTCGCAACCGGCAAGCACCAGCGCGGCAACCATCGCCGTTGTTCCACGACCCAAGACTGACTTGGAAACTGCTCTCATATCACTGTCCTCAACACCTGCCCCTGTTTGCCGGGGTTCTGGCGCCCAATTCCTAAACCTACGTTACGCCTCGTCCTTTCCAAGCCCTTCCAGCAAGGGCACGAACCGAACAGGCAACAGTTCGTCATATTCCAGCCCGGTCTCGGTTCTGGTGACCCGTATCAGGGTCTGAACCGCATCCGACTGCCCAACGGGCAAGACCATGATACCGCCGATTTTGAGCTGCGCCAAGAGCGGGCCCGGCGGGTCCTCGGCTGCGGCGGTGACGATGATGCGGTCAAAAGGAGCCTGTTCGGGCAACCCGAAAGATCCATCCGACAGCATCGCCGTGATATTCGTCAGACCCAACTCGCGAAACAGCTCACCGGTTTCGCGTACCAGACGCTTGTGGCGTTCCACGGTGTAGACCCGCCGCGCCAGTTTGGATAGCACTGCAGCCTGATACCCCGAACCCGTCCCCACCTCGAGCACCTTGTCGCGCGGCGTGACCTGCAGCGCCTGCGTCATCAGACCCACGACCGAGGGCTGGCTGATCGTCTGGCCGCATGCAATCGGCAGTGGTGTGTCCTCGTAGGCACGCTCGGCGAACAGGCCCCGCACGAACTTGCCGCGGTCGATCTGCTCCATCGCGTCAAGAACACGCGCATCCGTCACCCCGCGCGACCGCAGGGCGAACAGGAACTGCATCTTGGTTTCGGGGTCCAGTCCGGTCATTCGATCGTCTTCAACGCCTCCAGCGCATCATCGGCGGTCAGGTCGGCCCGCATCGGCGTGACCGAGATATAGCCGTCCAAGTTCGCCGCCGCATCCGTTCCCGGAGCCGTCGGGTTGTGCTGATAGCCCCCTTTGATCCACAGGAAACGGCGGCCCGAGGGCGAGCTGTGCGGTTCCACCCCAAAATGCGTGTCGCGTCGGAATCCCTGACGCGCGACGCGGGTACCAAGAACTTCATCGGCAGGCACCGGAGGAAAATTCACGTTGTAAAACAGGCGGTAGTCTTCCTGCGCGGGCGGATCGGCCTCAAGAATGCGTCGTACCAAGTCCGCTCCGAACCGCGTGGCGGCCTCGAACGGGTCGTCCAGCCCAAGATTGCGCGGACCAAAATACTGCGACAAGGCGATCGCCGGAATGCCCTGGAGTGCCGCCTCCATCGCGCCGCCGATCGTGCCAGAATACAAAGTGTTCTCGGCCGAATTGTTGCCCCGGTTCACGCCAGAAAGAACCAGATCAGGTCGCGCGTCCTTCATCACGTCATGCAGCCCGGCCAGCACGCAGTCGGCCGGCGACCCTTCGGCCGCGAAACGACGCTCGCCCAGTTTGGCGACCATCATGGGATGGGTATAGCTGATGCAATGCCCGACCCCCGACTGTTCGAAAGCCGGAGCCACGATCCAGACCTCACCATCCGGGCCGGCCACATCCGCGGCAATCGCCTCGAGCGCGATTAGGCCCGGGGCGTTGATCCCGTCGTCATTTGTCAGAAGTATGCGCATTGCCTGCCTGTGCCCCCGCGTTTCGCCCTTGATAGACGGCCCCAAAGGATGCGGCAAGCGATGCCCCGGCGCATTCTGCGGCATTCGCGCACCACTCGCCGGGAAATCGACCGGTTGCGGCGTCTAGGCTGGAAAAACGAAGCAGCGATCCCGCCGGATGGTCAACCACATCACCCGGCCCGGATTGGGCACGAACACGTTCGGGACGGTCGCCTTGAGGATCGAGCCGTCATAGTCCATCCGAAACTCGATCAGGCTTTCGTTGCCCAGAAAGCGAGCGCGCTCGACCACGCCGCGGGCCGCAACGCCATCGGTCGCCGTCGGCAGCGGCCCCTTGCCGTTGCGATCAAAGTCCAGCCGCACGTGCTGAGGGCGGAAAACGATTTCGACGTCGGTGCCATCAGGAACACCCGGCGCCAGGAATTGACCAAATGGCGTTTGCGCCAATGCTCCATTCACCTGGGACTGCAACACATTGACATCACTAAAAAATGCCACAGCAGCCTTGTCTACGGGTCGGGTGTAGACATTGTAGGGCGCGCCCTGCTGCACGATCTTGCCGCGGCGCATCAGTGCAATTTCGTCGGCCATGCGCATCGCCTCTTCGGGCTCGTGCGTGACCAGCAACACGGCGGCGTCCTCTTCCTTGAGGATGGCGAGGGTCTCGTCGCGGATGCCGTCGCGCAGACGGTTGTCGAGGCCAGAAAACGGCTCGTCCATCAGCATGATCCGCGGACGCGGCGCCAACGCTCGGGCCAGCGCGACCCGCTGCTGCTCGCCCCCTGACAGTTGATGCGGAAACCCGTCGATATGGCGGATCAGGTCGACCTTTCTCAGCAACTCTTCGACACGTTCCCGTTTTTGCTCTTTGGCCCCTTTCAGGCCAAAGGCAACGTTGTCGGCCACGCTGAGGTGCGGAAACAAAGCGAAATCCTGGAACATCAGTCCGATCTCGCGACGTTCCGGCGGGACTCGGAACACCGTGTCACAGACCAGCTTGCCATCGACGTAGATTTCGCCCGAGTCCTGCATTTCGACGCCAGCAATCATCCGCAACGTAGTGGATTTGCCGCAGCCCGACGGACCCAGCAGACAGGTCACCTGCCCCGCCTGAACGGTCAGCGAGACATCATCCACCACCGTGCGCCCGCCGAACCGGCAGACCAGATTGCGGATTTCCAATCGCGGAGGAGCTGTGTTGATTGCCACCGACGGACCCCAATTACCTTTTCCCGATCAATTTCATCGGGCTTGCGCCGGGATAACAACCCCGCCCATCGGGCGCAAGAGAGGCGCTAGGCCAGCAGCTCGAACGGCACGCCCGCGCGAACCCTGCCGTTGACCTGAATCTCAAGCCTGTGCGGCCCCGGAACCAGTCGAAACGTGGTGGCGTCGCCCTTGAGCTTGTGACGCTTGCTCAGCCGCAGGCGGCCATCTGACAGACTGGCCTGCTTGAGCTTGTGAACCTTAGGTGAGATTTTCCCGCCAGGTCGCTGAAAATGCACGATATAGTCAATCAAGACCGGATGATCATCGGGCCCTGATACCGAGACGGCGAACTCCAGAACCCCGCCGATGCGGGCCTCGCCAATCACCTCAACATTCACCTCCAGTGGTGCGTCGGGATCATAACCCAGCAGCGCCATCGCCCCGCCATGGCCGGACTTGACCAGCCCGCGCAGCGCATGTGCGGTGATCCACCGCATCTCGTCGCTGTCTTGCGCGCCCGAGGCATGCCACGCCTTCAGGCGGTTCAATGCCAAGTCGGGGTCTTTCTTGGTGATGTCGTTGAGATGGTTCGCCACCGACCGTATGACATAACGCGTCGGATCCGAGTGTAACCGATCCAGCAGCGGCAGCGGGTCCGTCAGATCCAGCCCGACCGCCTGCCCCCAGGGCAGCCGCGGGCGCGTGCCTTCGGAGACGAGCCGCCGGACGTGATAGCTGGAATGCCCGCACCAGTCCTGCATCCGATCCAGCACCAGATTGGGATGACTGTTCAGAAAAGGCCGGATCGCCCATTCCATCGAAAATCGCTGAGTGATCTCTGCAAACACATCCAGCGCCACGTCGGGATGGTCCGCGCCGACCTGCGCCACCCACTCACCCAATGGGGCAATGATGAAGTCACCGAAATCATCATCGCTCAGGGATGGGTCCAGAGGCGGCGGCAAGGCGCGCAGGATCACCGGTGCCACGTCGGGCAGCGCGCCGGGAAAGGCCGTCTGCAAACAATCGGCAATCCACGCGATCCGCTGCTTCAGCTCCAGCTCCGGCAGGCGCGACATGACCCGCGCCACGAATGCGTCGCCGTCAAACCCGGCGTCGGCCTGCGTGAACAGGCCGGCAAGGTAACGGGTCTTTTCCGCGTTGAACAGCTGATCCTTCAGCGAAAACCCCTGCGCCACGATCACATCGTCAGGTTGGTTGCGCCACCATCCAGCAGGATGTTCTGCCCTACGATGAACCCGGCATGTTGCGAGCACAGAAACGCGCAGGTCGCGCCGAATTCCTGCCGCGTGCCATAGCGCCGCGCCGGAATCGTGGCCGCGCGCTCGGCCCTTGCCTCGTCCAGCGAGATGCCCTTCTGTGCCGAAACCCCGGCATCCAGCGAGTCCGCCCGGTCGGTGGCATGAATGCCGGGCAACAGGTTGTTGATGGTCACGCCATAGGGCGCCACCTGCCGCGCGGTTCCGGCCACATAGCCGGTCAGCCCGGTGCGCGCCGCGTTCGACAAGCCCAGCACCGCGATGGGCGCCCGCACCGATTGCGAGGTGATGTTCACCACCCGGCCCCACCCCTTGTCCATCATCGACGGCAACAGCGCCTTCATGAAGGCGATCGGCGTCAGCATGTTGGCATCCAGCGCCTTGATGAAATCCTCGCGGTCCCAGTCGGACCACAGGCCCGGCGGCGGGCCACCAGCGTTTGTCACAAGGATATCAACGCCCTGCGCGGCCTCGATCACCTGCGCTTGGCCTTCGGGCGTGGTCACGTCGCAAGCGACTGTCTGCACCTCGACACCGTAATCGGCGTGCAACCGATCGGCCTGCGCCTCCAGCGCGTCAGGCCCACGTGCGTTCATCACCAAATCGACACCCTCGGCGGCCAGCGCCTCGGCGCAGCCCAGCCCCAAGCCCTTACTGCTGGCGCAGACCAGCGCGCGTTTTCCTTGTAGTCCCAGATCCATGTGATCCCCCCAGTCAGTTGTTACCCGCATGTCTAGCACCGGCCAGACAGGGAAGACCAGATTGGCGTCGGCAAATCAGTAGAAGAACTCTTCCCGCACGATCTTGCCGTTGACAACGTGATAGACTCCGACCTCGCGCATGTCGAAAGCTTCACCGCTTTCCTTCACCTTGCCCTGCACTTCAAAAATCACGGCAAAGCTGTTTTCGCCATGCAAGAACGGGTCGCTGACTGACGCGCCCGAGACCTCGTGCGCGCTTTCCCACCAATCATGCTTGCCGCGGATGCCCTCGATGCCGTGGGTCTCGCGGCCCATGCCCTGCATGTCCATCGCCTCGACCGAGACGGCATCGGCTGCATACAACTTCTCCAGATTCTCCTTGGCGCGGTTTTCGCGGCAACCTGCCACCAGTTCTTGGGCGATTTCTTTCAAATTCATTGATCCACTCCATTATTTGTTCACTATATGTTCTTATTGGCATATCCACCCGATTCGAACCACCCCCTTTGTCTTGCCTCGGCAGGATTCCCCGCCTATACGCGCCTTCATGCTTGATACCGCCTCGAACCAACCCACCCTGCCGCCCGAGATCGCTCGGCGCCGGACCTTTGCCATCATCTCGCACCCGGATGCGGGCAAGACGACTTTGACCGAAAAGTTCCTTCTGTATGGGGGTGCTATCCAGATGGCCGGACAGGTGCGCGCCAAGGGCGAGGCACGGCGTACGCGCTCGGACTTCATGCAAATGGAAAAGGACCGGGGTATCTCGGTCTCGGCCTCGGCCATGTCGTTTGACTATGGCCCCTACCGGTTCAACCTGGTGGACACACCCGGCCACTCGGACTTTTCCGAGGACACCTATCGCACGCTGACCGCCGTTGACGCCGCGGTCATGGTGATTGACGGGGCCAAAGGTGTGGAAAGCCAGACGCAGAAGCTGTTCGAGGTCTGCCGCCTGCGCGATCTGCCGATCCTGACCTTCTGCAACAAGATGGACCGTGAGAGCCGCGATACGTTCGAAATCATCGACGAGATCCAGGAAATGCTGGCCATCGACGTGACCCCGGCCAGCTGGCCCATCGGCGTGGGGCGCGATTTCATCGGCTGCTACGACATGCTGCGTGACCGGTTGGAACTCATGGACCGCGCCGACCGCAACAAGGTGGCCGAAAGCATCGAGATCAACGGGCTGGACGACCCCAAACTGGCCGAGCATGTGCCCGCAGAACTGCTGGACAAGCTGCTGGAAGAGGTCGAGATGGCGCGCGAATTGCTGCCTGCGCTGGACCCGCAGGCGGTGCTTGAAGGCCACATGACCCCGATCTGGTTCGGCTCGGCCATCAACTCGTTCGGCGTCAAGGAACTGATGGAAGGTATCGGTGCCTATGGACCGCAGCCGCAGGTGCAATCGGCCGAACCGCGCCAGATTTCGCCGGACGAGAAAAAGGTGGCGGGCTTTGTCTTCAAGGTGCAGGCCAACATGGACCCCAAGCACCGCGACCGGGTGGCCTTTGTCCGCATGGCCAGCGGCCACTTCAAGCGCGGCATGAAGCTGACCCATGTGCGCAGCAAGAAGCCCATGGCGATCACGAACCCAGTTCTGTTTCTGGCCTCTGACCGGGAACTGGCCGACGAGGCATGGGCCGGCGATATCATCGGCATCCCCAACCACGGCCAGCTGCGCATCGGTGACACTCTGACCGAGGGCGAGGCGATCCGCGTAACCGGAATTCCATCCTTCGCGCCCGAGCTGTTGCAGGGCGTGCGCGCGGGCGATCCGATGAAGGCCAAGCACCTGGAAAAGGCGCTGATGCAGTTTGCCGAGGAAGGCGCGGCGAAGGTGTTCAAACCCTCGATCGGCTCGGGCTTTATCGTCGGCGTGGTGGGCGCGCTGCAGTTCGAGGTGCTGGCCAGCCGGATCGAGCTGGAATACGGCCTGCCGGTGCGGTTCGAGGCCTCGCAATTCACCAGTGCGCGCTGGGTGTCGGGCGACAAGGCTGAGGTCGAGAAGTTCGTAAATGCGAACAAGCAGCACATTGCCCTCGACCACGATGGCGACATCGTCTATCTCACCCGCCTGCAATGGGACATCGACCGCGTGGTGCGCGATTATCCCAAACTGACGCTTACCGCGACCAAGGAAATGATGACCTGATGCTGACCCCGCCCCCCGCCAAAGCAACAGCGGCCGTCATCGCATGACCGCAGCCGGGCCGAGCTGGGGCATCGTCTCGACGGTGCGTGGATCGGCCCGCGACATTCTGAGTTTTGCGGCCTACCACCTGGATCTGGGCGCGGATCACCTCTACCTCTACCTTGATGAGCCCAACCGGCGGGCTTTTCGCCCCCTGCGCCGCCACCCCAAGGTGACCGTCCGCATCTGCGACGATGCGTTCTGGGCGGCGCGCAAACGGGACAAGCCCGAGCGCCACCAGGTCCGCCAGACCGTTCATGCGACCTTTACCTATCGCCACACCGGTCTCGATTGGCTGGCGCATATCGATGTGGACGAGTTCCTGTGGCCCACGGCCCCCATCGCGAACTTGCTGGGCGAAGTGCCCGAAACGGTGCACGCGGTTCGGGTTCGTCCGATCGAGGCCCTGGCCTGCGGCGACGATCTCTACAAAGCGTTCATCCCCCAGGGCCCCGAACGCGAAGCGCTTGTCGAAACGATCTATCCAAACTACGGCGCCTTCGTTCTGGGCGGCTTTCTGAGTCACGTACAGGGCAAGCTGTTCGTGCGAACGGGGATGGAGAACCTCAATTATCGCATCCACAACCTGTTTCAGAACAAGGTCATCTTGCCCTGCAGGACCGAAATGCCGCAGATCGACCTGTGCCACCGCCATGCCACGGATTGGGAGCATTGGTGGTCACACTATCGGTTTCGACTGGAGCGTGGGTCGTACCAGCCCGGCATGGCTCCGAACGTACATCGCGATCGGGGTGGGCTGAACATGAACGAACTGCTCAGTTGGATCGAGGCCGAAGAAGGCGAGAAAGGTCTGCGCAAGTTCTTCGACGAACTCAGCGCCACCGACCCGCAGGTCCGCGCGCGCCTGCAGGAACGGGGTCTGATCAAGCACCGACCGCTTGATCTTGAGGAAAAGCTGCAGAAACACTTTCCCGGAAGCTTCTGAATTGTTGCACGAAATCGCCAGTGACGCGATGTAGCGGTACAGATGAAACTGTCTTCATTTGACCCTGCCACACCTTTTTGTTATGTCCGCATCCAAGCCGAAACGCGCATGGTGCGCATGGCCATCCGGGCCCGGCATTTTTCATACGCGCGGGCCAGGTCAGTGTCCGCATGAACCGGACATACATGACGAAATTCACCGATCTGAATCTGAACCCCAAGGTCCTCAAAGCTATTGAGGAAGCCGGCTACGAAACCCCGACCCCGATCCAGGAAGGCGCCATCCCGCCAGCCTTGGAGGGACGTGACGTTCTGGGCATCGCCCAGACCGGAACCGGCAAGACGGCCAGTTTCGTCTTGCCCATGATCACCCTGTTGGCGCGCGGTCGTGCGCGGGCGCGAATGCCGCGCAGCCTAGTGCTATGCCCGACGCGCGAACTGGCGGCGCAGGTGGCCGAAAACTTCGACACCTATACCAAGCATCTAAAGCTGACCAAGGCGCTGCTGATCGGCGGCGTCAGCTTCAAGGAACAGGATGCCCTGATCGACCGCGGCGTGGACGTGCTGATCGCCACACCCGGCCGTCTGCTGGACCATTTCGAACGTGGCAAGCTGCTGCTGACCGGCGTGCAGATCATGGTCGTGGACGAGGCTGACCGGATGCTGGACATGGGGTTCATTCCCGATATCGAACGCATCTTCTCGCTGACGCCCTTTACCCGGCAGACGCTGTTTTTCTCGGCCACCATGGCGCCCGAAATCGAGCGGATCACCGACACGTTCCTGTCGGCCCCGGCCCGGATCGAAGTGGCCCGTCAGGCCACCGCGTCCGAGACCATCGAACAGGGCGTCGTAATGGTCAAAGGCGGCCGCCGTGACCGTGAGGGCAGCACCAAGCGCAAGGTCCTGCGCGCACTGATCGATGCCGAAGGTGACAAATGCACCAACGCCATCGTCTTCTGCAACCGCAAAACCGACGTGGATATCACCGCGAAATCGCTGAAGAAATACGGCTATGACGCGGCCGCGATCCACGGCGATCTGGACCAGTCCGTGCGCACCAGGACCCTTGAGGGCTTCCGCGAAGGAACGCTGCGTTTCCTCGTGGCGTCCGATGTCGCCGCGCGGGGACTGGACGTTCCGTCGGTCAGCCATGTGTTCAACTTCGATGTGCCCAGCCACCCCGAGGATTACGTTCACCGCATCGGCCGTACCGGCCGCGCCGGGCGCGAAGGCAAGGCCATCACTCTGTGCACGGCCCGCGATGAAAAAGCGCTGGAAGCGATCCAGAAGCTGATCCAGAAGGAAATCCCACGTCTGGACAACCCGGTTCAGGCCGAACCGGCCGGGGACGAGGACAAGAAGCCCGAGAAGAGATCGCGCGCGTCGACCCGCAAGGGCGAGCACAAATCCGAGGCCAAGGACACCGGGAAGGACAAGCCCGCCAAGGACGCTACGCCCAGGGAAACAGCCCCCAAGGACAAGCCGGCACGAGAAAAGGGCCAACGCGGCAAAAGCCGTGGACGCCGCGACGATGGCGGACCAGCCGTCGTCGGCATGGGCGATCACCTGCCCAGCTTTATCGCTCTCAGCTTTGACGAACGCCGCGCGGGCTGACTCGCCTGCATGGCAAAAAGATCAGAAGGCGCACGGACCTCCGCGCGCCTTTTTGCATCTCAGATCGCGGCGACCAGGATCAGGATCGAGAGACCCAGCAGGACCATCCCCATAATCTCGCGCCGCGTCACCGTCTCGCGGAAGACCAGGACCGAGGCCATGAGGCTGAAAATCAGCTCCACCTGCCCCAGCGCCTTGACGTAGGCCGCGTTCTGCAGGCTGAAGGCCCAGAACCAGCAGAACGACCCGCCCAGGCTGGTCAGCCCGACGAAGATGCCGGTGCGCCGCGTGTCCCATACCGCGCGCAGCTCGGCCCGGTCGCGCCAAACCAGCCACAGCGCCATCGACAGGAACTGGATCGAGACTACGACTGCCAGCGTCACCAGCGCCCGAAACCAGGCCTCGCCATCGCCCAGTTGCAGCGATGCGCCGCGATAACTGACCGCGGAAAAGGCGAACAAGACACCCGATCCCAACCCCAATTGCGAGGCGCGGTTGGTCAGGTGACGCCACCACGCCCCACTGCCGCCCGGCGTTTTCGACAACAGCAGAACCGCCAGAAGCCCCAGCAGGATGGCCCCGAAGGCACCGGCCGAAACCCGGTCGCCCAGCACGACGAAACCGACGATTGCGGTCTGGATCACCTCGGTTTTCTTGAAGGTGATGCCAACGGCAAAGTTGCGCTGTTTGAACAGCGCCACGACGCAGATCGTGGCGAGGATTTGGGACACCCCACCGATGGCGGCATAGAGCCAGAACAGAGGCGGCAGCGCAGGCAGCGGCAGACCGCTGAGACGCATCGCCACCACCAGACCCAGCAGCACCAGAGGCATCGAATAGGCAAAGCGCGCAAAGGTCGCGCCGGTCGCCGACAGCTTCACGCTGCTCAGCGATTTCTGCAGCATGAAGCGCACCGTCTGAAAGGTGGCGGCGGCCAAGGTTACGGGAATCCACAAACTCATGGCTTCCCTTCTGTCGTCAAATCAGGGTTTTGGCCAGAGCGGATGTTCTACAGGATCCTTGGCACGCCAGAAATACTGCCGGAAAACATGTCCGTACGAGCGATAGACATAGGCCTCATTGCAGGCCAGATACCGCTCTTTCCCACGGCGATAGAGCGCTGGCAGCCGATACCATGGCGCCGCCGGGTTCATGTGATGAACGACGTGCAGGTTGTTGTTCAGAAACAGAAAGGCAAGCGGTCCGCGGTCTTCGACGATCACCGTGCGGGCGCGCGATTTCTCGTGCGCGCGGTGTTCCAAAAAGGTGCGGATCTTGACCAGCGCCAGCCCCAGATAGGCCGCCAGGACAAAGGCCCAGACCGGCATGGCCGAGTGTGCCACGATCCACAGAACCACCGCCACGCCCGACAGATGCAAGGCCCAGGCCAGCCAGATGTCGCGGTCCCCGCGCACTGCGCCCCGCCAGTCGTCGCGCAGAAAGGCCAGCTGGCCGATGATCGGGCCCAGCACCATACGCCCCAACAGCGTGTTGTTCGCCTGATAGACCCACCGCTGCCACCGAGGCAACCTAGCCCAGACAGCCGGGTCCAGATAGTTGGACTCCGGATCGTCATAGGGGTCTGTCAGGTTGGCATCCTGATGGTGCGCCAGATGCAGATCGCGGAAGCGGTTGTAGGGGATGAACAGTGTCAGCGGCAGCGCCATCAGCACCTCGTTCAGCCACTTTGCGCGGAACGGATGGCCGTGCAGCGCTTCATGCGTCAGCGAAGAATGCAGCGCCGCGACGACTCCCATCATCGGCACCGCCAGCCAGAGCGACCACGCCGCGACGCCGAAAATCGCAATCAGCCAAAGGCCATAGCAGGCAACGATCAGGGCAAAGGTCGGCCATTCCGGGGATTTGGGGGTGGTCGCCTCAGCCATGCCGCCCCCAGGAAATTCCGGCCCATATGCGTTCGTAAATCACGTAGAGCGTCAGCCCGATGGCCGTGTTCACCACCGCCAATACGCCTCCGACGGCGGCCGAGCCGGTGGCGATCAGCCCCACCACGGTCATGACCGCAAGGCCCATCGCATTCCAAATGATTGCCTTCACGACAGATCTTCGCCGCGTTTCCATTCCGGTCCCCAGTCTTTTGGGTTTTCACACAAGCGTTACCTGCCAGTGGCCCTGTCGAGAATTCCGAATATGATTAACAAATCTCAGCGTTCGTGATATTTATCACCACATGCAGGAAAATTTCGACAAACGCGACCGCGCCGCGCAGTTCCGCCTGCGCCTGGCCCGCGCAATGGACCAGCGGAAGATGAGCCAAAGCGCGCTGGCGCGCACCATCGGGGTCGATCGCTCAACCGTTTCCCAGTTGCTGACCGATACGGGCGCACGCCTGCCCAACGCCCATGTCGTGGGCAGCTGCGCCTCGGCTCTGGGGGTGTCGGCGGATTGGCTGCTCAGCCTCTCGAACCGACCCGAGAGCGCGGCCGAGCTGCTGGCCAGTTCTCTGACCATGACCGAGGCACCCCGCGCCCTGGTCGACGAGCGCATCTTTGAATGGCATCAGGAGGCCGCCGGCTACAAAATCCGCTATGTTCCGGCCACCCTGCCCGACATGCTGAAAACCCGCGCCGTGCTGGAATGGGAATACGCGCCGCATCTGGGCCGAACCGCCGACCAGGCCATCGGCGCCTCCGAGGACCGACTGACCTGGATGCGCGGTGCTCAGTCAGACTATGAAATCGCCATGCCACTGTACGAGATTCACAGCTTTGCCCATGGTACCGGCTATCATGACGGGCTGCCCCTGAATGTTCGGCTGGACCAGATCGACCACATGCTGGAGCTGTGCGAGCAGCTTTACCCGCGTATGCGCATCTACCTGTTCGATGCCAAACGGCTTTATTCCGCGCCGGTCACCATCTTTGGTCCGCTGCTCTGCGTGTTCTATGCCGGCAGCCATTACATGGCCTTTCGCGACCGGGACCGAATCGAGGTTTTTTCGCGCCATTTCGATACCTTGGTCCGCGAAGCTGATCTGACCGCCCGGCATTTCCCGACCCATCTTCGCCAACTGCGCGCGGCAATAGCGGCAGGGTGACGCCAGTCCACGGGTGCAATTTCCCGACCGATCGCCTATATTGAGATGCGCGAAAATCCGAACGATCCGACCCAAAGGAGGATATCAGGAATGGACGCTCTCAAAACCGCTCAGTACGCGCGCGCCCTCTACTCGGCGCATGGCGACAAGGCCGAGGCCGAAGCCGCCCAGAAAGCCCGCGAATTCGAAGCCGCCGGAAACGTGGAAGAGGCACAGAACTGGCAGGCCGTCCGCGCCTCGATCCGCCAGATGCGCGGCCCAAACCAGGGCTAGAGCTTGGGGTCGGGGTTCACGGTGTGCCCATCGACGGCGATGACCTGCCCCGACACCAGCCGCGCCGCATCCGAGGCCAGGAACACCGCCATTGCGGCAATGTCACGCGCTTCGACGAAGCGGCCCATCGAAGTACCCGCCGCATAGCCCCGATAGACCTGATCGCGGGTCATGCCCTTGGCGGCCGCTTCGCGCTGCAGCACGCCCTCCATCCGCGGGCCCTCCACCGCGCCGGGGCAGATGACGTTGCAGCGCACGCCGTGCGGCCCCAGCTCCATCGCCAGGGTCTTGCCCAGCCCGATCACCGCCCATTTCGCCGCTGCATAGGGCGCGCGGTTGGGATAGCCGTACTGCCCCGCGGTCGAGGATGTGATCAGCACCGCGCCGTGCCCCTGCCGTTTGAGCATCGGCGCCGCGTATTTCGCGCACAGAAAGGCTCCGTCTAGATTGACGGAAATACATTTTTGCCAATCACTTAGCGCAACATCCTCGATCAATGCAGTCGGCCCCGCGACACCCGCATTCGCGCACAGAACGTCCAAACCGCCCCACTGCGCCGCGATCTCGTCGAACAGGGCTGAAACGGCGGCCTCAGCAGAGACATCGACCTGCGACCGCCCCCAGTGATCCGGGCAGGTCTGAAGCGCCTCGGCGTCCACATCCGCCACCCAGACCTGAGCGCCGGCGGCGTCGAACGCCTCGGCCATCGCGCGCCCCACGCCCGAGGCCCCGGCGGTGATCACAACCCGCCCCGTCATGCCGGTTTGCGGATGGCCGCCCCTGCGCCCTCGGGATAGGGCAACCCGGCCTGCGCTTCGGCGATGCGGGCCATGGCCGCCTCGATCTGCGGCGACGGCGCACAGGGCCGACGGGTTTCAAGGCTGACATGCAGCAGAAAGCTCTCGCCCGTGGCGAGCAGTTTGTCGCCCTCGTACATGCTGTGGAACAGGTGCAGCTTCTTGCCCTGCCCCAACAGCATCTGCGTGCGCACCTCGATTTTCGCCCCGGCATGGGCCTCGTCCAGATACCGGATGTGGTTTTCAGCGGTGAAATAGCTTCCGCCCGAAGCGATGTAGTCGGCATCGCAGCCGATGATCTCCATGAAACGGTCCGTCGCAGCGGCAAAGGCCTCAAGATACCGCGCCTCGTTCATGTGGCCGTTGTAGTCGGTCCAGTCCAGCGGCACCGCGCGGGCCAGTGTCAGGATCGGCTGGCTCAGATCCGCCTGATCCAGCGTCGGCAGGGCACCTGGCTTTAGCAGCGCGTCATGCTGGTTCAGCACCGCCCCCGCGCCCCAGTCACGCGCCTTCAACGCGCGCATCATGCCCACCAGATTGTTGTCGCGAATGCGCTCCAGCTCGCGGATCGAGTGCATCCCCGATTGCGTGTCCGACTGGTCGGCGATCATATCGACCAAATCGTCGGTGAACTCGGGCACGTCCATCAGCTTGGTCCAGGGCCATTTCAGCGCCGGGCCGAACTGGGCCATGAAATGCCGCATCCCGGCCTCGCCCCCGGCCACGCGATAGGTCTCGAACAGGCCCATCTGCGCCCAGCGGATGCCAAAGCCCATGCGGATCGCCTCGTCCACCTCCTCGGTCGTGGCCACGCCGTCCTTGACCAGCCACAGCGCCTCGCGCCAGACGGCTTCGAG
Source organism: Ruegeria sp. CH5 (assembly GCF_056537025.1). Taxonomy (NCBI): domain Bacteria; kingdom Pseudomonadati; phylum Pseudomonadota; class Alphaproteobacteria; order Rhodobacterales; family Roseobacteraceae; genus Ruegeria; species Ruegeria sp. CH5. The sequence goes on from NZ_JBQFQT010000001.1 coordinate 754,951, forward strand.
GAACCGGTCGGCGATATGCGCGTCGATCTCCTTGCGGACCTGCAGCGGGAAAAAACCGACCGAGCGCAACACATCCTTGGCCTGCGCGACCAGTTCCGGCGGGTTGGCGGCCGAGGGTACCAGTTCGACCAGCGGCAGCAGATAGACCGGGTTGAACGGGTGCGTCACCACGATCTGTTGGGGCCGCAGCGCGCCTTCCTGTAGCTCGGACGGTTTGAACCCGCTGGTCGAGGACCCGATGATCGCCCCGGGATCGCAGGCTTCTTGCAGCCCCTTGTAAACCTTCAGCTTCAGGTCCAGCCGCTCGGGCACGCTCTCCTGTATCCAAGTGGCCTCCTGCACCGCGTCGGCCATGTCGTCATGAAAACTCAGCGCGCCTTCGGGCGGCAGCGGCACATCGCTCAGCCCGGGCAACGACCGCCGGGCGTTGTCCAGGACCTCGCCGATCTTTCGCTCGGCCTCCGGGTCCGGGTCGAACACCCGCACGTTCCAACCATTCAGCAGAAACCGCGCGGCCCATCCGCCGCCGATCACGCCACCACCGATGATCGCTGCCGTTTTCATCTTCTCTCCTTCGCCCCGAACGTCCCGGCCGCACCAAGGGCCACCGTTATTCGATAAAACTTCTGAGGGTCGCCCCGCCCGTCAGGTCGCGACAGGCGCCCGTTTGACCAATCCCAGCTTCTCACGCACTTCCTGCGCACCGATCACCCGCGCGCCCATGTTCTCGATGATGGTGCCCGCGCGTTCGACCAGTTGCCAGTTTTCGGCCAGCACCCCCTTGTCCAGCCACAGGTTGTCCTCGAGCCCCACGCGCACGTTGCCGCCCGCCAGAACCGAGGCCGCCACATAGGCCATCTGATGCCGCCCCAGCGAGAACGCGCTGAAGGTCCAGTCGTCGGGCACATTGTTCACCATCGCCATGAAGGTGTTCAGGTCATCCGGCGCGCCCCAGGGCACGCCCATGCACAGCTGCACCAGCGCATTCGGGGCCAGAACGCCCTCTTTCACCAGTTGCTTGGCGAACCACAGATGGCCGGTGTCAAAGGCCTCGATCTCGGGCTTCACGCCCAGGTCGGTCATCATCTGCCCCATCGCGCGCAAGGCGCCGGGCGTGTTGGTCATGACATAGTCGGCCTCGGCAAAGTTCATGGTACCGCAATCCAGCGTGCAGATTTCGGGCAGACACTCGGCCACATGGGCCACCCGTTCTGAGGCACCGATCATGTCGGTACCTTCGGCCACGGGAAACGGGGCTTCGACCCCGCCGAACACGATGTCGCCACCCATGCCGGCGGTCAGGTTCAGAACCACGTCCACCTCGGCGTCGCGGATGCGGTCCGTCACCTCGCGATACAGGTCCAGACGGCGGCTGGGCGCGCCGGTTTCGGGGTCGCGCACATGGCAATGCACCACTGCCGCCCCGGCCTTGGCCGCCGCGATGGCGCTGTCGGCGATCTGCTTGGGTGAACGCGGCACATGTGGGCTGCGATCCTGCGTTCCACCCGAGCCGGTCACGGCACAAGTGATGAAGACTTCGCGGTTCATTTCCAAAGGCATGGTGTTATCCCCAAGTTATACCCGGCTTCGCCATGGGTTTTCCCCAGGCTTGTCCCCGGATTCCGATTTGCGTCTGGCCCCGACTCTGGCGCAGCCTTGACCAGACAACTTGCCAGAATGCGAATCAGACTTGATGAAATCCGCAAAAAACATCCTCCAGCCGGAGCACCGCGCGCTGAAAACCGCAGTACTGGTGCTGGACGAGTGCAACACGCTCAGCTTCGCCTCGGCGGTGGACCCGATGCGCGCCGCCAACCGGCTGGCCGACCGCCCGGCCTTCGACTGGGACTACGTGACCGCCACGCCCGAGCCGGCGATGCTGACCAGCGCGCTGCAAGTGCCGGGCATCCCGCTGGCGCGTCTCGACCACTGTGACCTGATGATCGTGATCGCGGGGTTCAATCTGGTGCGCCACGCCACCCCCAGCCTGCTGGCCGGACTGCGCCGCATCGCCAATACCGGCGCCACTATGGCGGGCATCGACGGAGGCCCCTGGCTGCTGGCCGAGGCGGGGCTGCTTGACGGCCACGCCGCCACCACCCACTGGGAGGATCTCGAGACCTTCGCCACCCGTTTCCCCGAAGTCGACGTGCGCCCCGACCGGTACACCGTGTCCGGCAACCGCCTGACCTCGGGCGGTGCGATCCCCGCGGTCGAGATGATGCTGCACATCATCGCGGCACGCCACGGCGCCGGCTTCGCGGCCCGTGTGTCGGGCCTGTTCCTCTACGAAGGCGCCCCCGAACCCGGCAGACCACAGAGCCGTACCGGGGCGCCACACCGCCACAACGCCCTGACCGCCCGCGCCAACGCGATCATGCAGGCCGCGCTGGACGACCCGCTGCCCCTGGCCGAGATCGCAAGGGCCCTGGGAACCAGCCCGCGCACCCTGCAGCAGCAATTCCGCCTGCGTCTGAACACCACGCCACAGGACCACTACCTGCAACTGCGCCTGGCCGAGGCCCGCCGACTGGTCACCGACACCGACATGGCGCTGATGGATGTGGCACTGGCCACGGGGTTCACGTCACAATCCAGCTTTGCGCGCGCTTTCCGCACGGCGCATGGACTATCCGCCCGCGACCTCAGGCAGGACCGCACCCAGCCCACCCATCACTGACGGGCGAGCTTCATCTGGTCATAGATTTGGGGGGAGTTGGCCACGGCGACGGGGGCAGCGCCCCCATCCCTCAGTACGGCATCGGATGCGCGCGATGGGCCGCGTTGATCTCGGCCATAACCTCATCGGACAGCACGACATCCCGCCCCTCCAGGATCCGTTCCAGCTGCGCCTGCGTGGTCGCGCCGAAGATGACCGAGGTCATGAACGGCCGCGCCTGGCACCAGGCCAGCGCCATGTGCACCGGGTCCAGCCCGTGTTTCGCGGCAATCGCCAGATAGGCTTCGACCGCGTCGAACACCCGGTCGCCCTTGCGCCCGCCCATCTGCGGCACGATCGACATGCGCGATCCCTCGGGCACCGCCCCGCTCTGATACTTGCCGGTCAGAAATCCGGCGGCCAGCGGCGAGAAAGCCAGAAGACCCACATCCTCATAGGCGCTCAGCTCGGCCATGTCGGTGTCATAAAGGCGGCACAGCAGGGAATACTCGTTCTGGATCGAGGCCACCCGTGGAGCCCCCATCTCGTCCGACAGGCGCAGCCACTGGGCGGTGCCCCAGGCGCTTTCGTTCGACAGGCCGAAGGCGCGGATATTGCCCTTGTCCACCTGCGACTGCAGCGCCTCGAGGCATTCGCGCATATTGTCCAGAACGTCCTGCCGATCACCGCCCGACGGGTCATAGTCCCAATTCTGCCGGAACATGTAACTTCCGCGGTTGGGCCAGTGGAATTGGTACAGGTCGATGTAGTCGGTCTGCAGACGCCGCAACGATCCCTCGATGGCCCCGGGGATCGTGCTGGCCGAGATCGGTGCTCCGTCCCGCGCATGGGTGAAGCCGGCGCCCGAATGCTTGGTCGCCAGAACATAACTGCCGCGACGGGCCGGATGGGCCGCATTCCAGTTGCCGATGATCTGCTCGGTCTTGCCCACGGTCTCCTTGGTGATCGGGTTGACCGGATACATCTCGGCGGCATCAAGGAAATTGATCCCGGCCGCCAGCGCCGTGTCGATCTGACGATGCGCATCCGCCTCGGGGGTCTGCGTACCGAATGTCATGGTTCCGAGGCACAGGTCCGAGACCTGGATGCCCGTGCGGCCCAACGGTTTCATTTTCATCAATCAATCTCCTGTCGCGCGGATCGCCACGCCTGCAATCTGATTTCGGTCCCGAGTCAGCCGGATTCGGCCTTTTTCTCCCAGCGGCCGGATTCCTCCGACCAATACTGCGCCGCGCAACCCGCCGCGGTCAGCGTCTTCCATTGACCGCGCGCATGATCCACCGCGCTTGGATCGTTGCCATCGAACAGGATGCAAACCCGCTCCGAGGCGGTCACCTCATCCGGCGTCACTTCGGCCCCGTCCACCGCCATCAGGCAAGACGGGTTATTGGCAGCGTCCGCCTCGGTAGTCAGCAGGATCGGCTGAACCGCGTCATGCGGCCCACCTGCCTGACCATGCGGCAGAAACGCGTCTTCGGGACCCAGCCAAAGCCTTTCGTCCAGCCAGTCCAGCCGCGCAGGGTCAGTGCCCCGCACCGCAATCCGCCACCCGGCCTGCCGTGCCTTGGCCAGCAACACCGGCAAGGTCTGCTCAAGTGGATGGCGGGTCAGGTGGTAGAAGTAGACGGCGCCCATCGACCTACTCGAAATTGTCCTGCACGAAACGGCTGAGCGCACGGACGCCCCAACCCGTTGCGCCCTTGGGCGCATAGGACGTTTCCGCCGCAACCGAGGCCACGCCCGCGATATCCAAATGGATCCAGGGTGTTTCTTCCTTGACGAAACGCTGAAGGAACTGTGCTGCGGTGATCGAACCGGCCGGCCGGCCGCCCACGTTCTTCATGTCCGCGATGCGCGACTTCAGCAGATCGTCATAAGCCTGCCCCAGCGGCATACGCCACGCGCCTTCATCCTCGGCCCGGGCGGCCTTCAGGAACGCGTCGCAGAAGGTGTCGTTGTTGGAAAACACGCCTGCGTTTTCATGTCCCAGTCCGATGATGATCGCGCCAGTCAAGGTGGCCAGATCGATCATGCCGACCGGATTGAACCGCTCCTGCGCGTACCACATGACGTCACACAGCACCAGACGCCCCTCGGCGTCGGTGTTGATGATCTCGACCGTATCGCCCTTCATCGACTTGACGACGTCGCCCGGCCGCGTGGCACTGCCCGAGGGCATGTTCTCGACCAGCCCGACCAGGCCCACGACATTGGCCTTGGCTTTACGCTTGGCCAATGCACGCATGGTGCCTGCAACGACGCCTGCGCCGCCCATGTCCATGGTCATCTCTTCCATGCCCGCGGCCGGTTTGATCGAAATACCGCCGGTGTCGAAAACGACCCCTTTGCCGACCAGAGCCAGCGGCGCGTCATCGGCATCGCCGCCATTCCACTGCATCACGACGACTTTCGAGGGGCTGTCCGACCCTTGCCCGACGCTCAGCAGGGTCCTCATGCCCAACTCGGCCAGTTTGTCTTCGTCCAGCACCTCGACCTTCAGGCCCAACTCCTCCATCTCTTTCAGACGGTTGGCAAATTCGGTCGTTGTCAGGATGTTGGCCGGTTCGTTCGTCAGGTCGCGGGTCATGCGCACACCATCGGCGACCGCATAGAGCGGCACGAAGGCGGCCTCGGCGTCGTCGGGCTTGGCGTGGCAGATGGTCACCGCGCCCTTTGCGTCATCGTCCTTGGTTTTGTGCGCGTCGAAATCATAGCTGCGCAGGGCAATGCCCAGGGCCAATTCCTCGGTCCGCATTTGGTTGCCCGCCATGACCAGCAGGTCCTTGCCACCTGCCAGCTTGGCCAGCGCGGCACCGCCCTTGCGGGCTTCGTCCGGCTCGGGGCGGCGTGGCAGGACCAGAATGTCCAATGCCTCTGCCTCCATCCCGCCGGGCCAAGCCAACGAGATCACGTCGCCAGTCTTGACCTTGGCGAAACGGTCGCTTTCCACCAGCCGGGCCACGGCACCACGGGTCAGTCGGTTTGCGCGACGCGCGGCGGGGTTCATCTTGCCATCGGTCGGTATGAGAATGGCCACCCGGCCTTGGGCCTGTGCCATCAGGTCCAGTTCGAAGGCTTGAAAACGGATCGGTACCAGACTGCTCATTTCTTGCTCCTGAAAAACTCTGCCCACAGACCTAGCCCGCGCCGCCGCCATTGACCAGATAGCAGTTTTCCCCGCCCGCCAATTGCATTAAGGTCGCGCCAAAATGACCGGCAGGCTCGGGGGAGAAAACTTGGCATCATTCGGCAGGCATAGGCCGTCGCGCATGTTTTTGTGCCTTGGCGATTCTGGCAACAGGCCTGCTGGACGCCCCGTGCCGGGGATGCGGCCGTGATTCTGGACCGGTACTTCGCCCGCCGCTTTTTGCAGAGCTTTCTGGTGATTGGGGCCATCTTCCTGACACTGATGATCCTGATCGACCTGATCGAACAGGCCCGTCGGTTCAATGACGCCGACCTGTCATTTGGCCAGGTTCTGCAGCTGACGCTGTTGAACACACCCGCTGCGATAAGCGAGATGCTGCCGCTGTTGATGATCCTGTCGACCATTGCCCTGTTTGTCGGCCTCGCACGCAGCTCGGAGTTGGTGGTGACCCGGGCGATCGGCCGCTCGGGTATCCGCGCGCTGGTGGCACCGGTCCTTCTGGCGCTGATAATCGGATTTCTGGCGGTGGCCCTGCTGAACCCGATTGCGGCGGCCACGTCCGAGCAGTACCGGCATTTCTCGGATCTATACAAAAACGGTGGCAGTTCCGCCCTGTCGATCAGCCGCGACGGGCTTTGGCTGCGTCAGGGCTCACCGCAGGGCCAATCGGTGATTCATGCCCGCGCATCGACCAACGACGCCGAGCTTGAATTGATCGACGTGACCATCATCACGTTTTCGCCCGAAGGTCTTCCGTCCCGTCAGATCATCGCCGACGGCGCTCGCCTCGACGACGGGGTCTGGATCCTGCGTAACACCAAGGAATGGCCCCTGTCCAGCGACACCAACCCCGAGACCCACGCCGTCACGCATGAGACCCTGCGGTTGCCCACTTCGCTGACCCGTCAGCGCATCCTTGAAACCTTGGGCCAACAGGACAGCGTCTCGGTCTATGACCTGCCCCAACTGATCCGCGACCTGCGCGAGGCGGGCTTTTCAACCAAGCAATACGAGGTTTGGCTGCAGGTGCAGCTGGCGCGCCCATTCTTCCTTATTTCGATGGTGTTGATCGGCGCGGCCTTCACCATGCGGCACGTGCGGTTCGGCGGCACCGGCGTCGCCGTGCTGACGGCTGTTCTTCTGGGGTTCGGCGTATATTTCGTGCGCAATTTCGCTCAGATTTTGGGAGAGAACGGCCAATTGCCAATTGTGATTGCGGCCTGGGCACCGCCGTTTGCGGCCATATTGCTGTCGCTCGGCCTTCTGCTGCACGCGGAGGACGGTTGATGCGGCGCCTTCTGCCCCTTCTTTTGTCCAGTGCCGTGTTCTTTTCCGGTCCGGGGCTGGCATTGGCCCAGACCTCGGAGACCAGAACGCCCGCGCCTGACACGGCACAACAACAGGATCAGCCTGCCTTGCTGGTGGCTGACAGGATCTTCATCACCCCGGATCGCAAACTGGTGGCCGAGGGCAATGTCGAAGCCTTTCAGGGCGACGTCAAACTGTCCGCACAGCGCGTGGTGTTCGACCGCGAGTCGGGCGAGCTGACGCTGGAAGGTCCGATCCGGATCGATCAGGGCGGACGCTCGACCGTCCTTGCGGACTCAGCGCAGCTGGATGACGGCATCCAGAACGGGTTGTTGACCGGCGCACGGCTGGTGTTCGACCAGCAGGTGCAGATCGCGTCGGTTCAGGCGACCCGCGCGGCAGGACGATACACGCAGTTCAGCAAGGTCTCGGCCACCTCCTGCCATGTCTGCGCCGACGGTCGGCCGCCCCTCTGGCAGATCCGGGCACGCAAGGTCACGCATGATCAGCTCGAACGGCAGTTGTACTTCGAGGGCGCCCAGTTCCGCATTCTGGATGTGCCGGTTTTCTACTTTCCAACCCTGAGGCTGCCGGACCCGACACTGGACCGGGCAACCGGATTTCTGGTGCCGTCAATCCGCACGACCTCGCAGTTGGGTACCGGCGTCAAGATGCCGTATTTCTTCAAACTGGGCGATCACAGGGATCTGACGCTGACCCCCTACCTGTCGTCCAAGACCGCGACGCTTGGTTATCGTTACCGGCAGGCCTTCAAGAACGGCCGCATCCAGTTCGAAGGGGCCTATACCCGCGACGATGTCCAGCAGGAGCAGGATCGGGGCTATTTCTTTGCAAATGGCTGGTTCAATCTTCCGAACGACTTCCGGCTGACCTTCGACGTCCAGACTGCATCGGACGACTCATACCTGGCGGATTACGGGCTGCCTGACTATGACCGTCTGCGCAGCGAGATCGCGCTTGAGCGCATCAAACGCGACACGGCGTTTCGGACCAGCTTCATTCACTACAAGACCCTGCGCGACAGCGAGGAACAGGATGAGATCCCGTCGCAGGTCTTCGATCTGTTCTACCAGAAACGCTATTTCCCCGCGTCCGCTGTCGGCGGCGAGGTGCGGTTGGGCTTCGTCACCCACACCCACACCCGGACCAGCGACGAGGATATCATCGGGCGCGATGTGGCGCGCGCCACATTCGACGCCCAGTGGCTGCGCAGCTGGACCTTTGCCTCCGGGCTGCGGGCGGATGCGGAACTGGGGGCTTCGGTCGACACGTTCGACATTCGCAACGACAGCGCATACCCCGACCAGATCACCCGGTCGACCCCGCGCGCGGCTTTGACGCTGCGCTACCCGATGACCCGGCGCGAAGCCTCTGGCGCGACCCAGTTTTTGGAGCCGATCGCGCAGTTTGGCTGGACCCATGTTTCGGACACCGATGTGCCCGATGACGAAAGCACCTTCCAGGAATTTGACCAGGGCAACCTGTTGTCCCTGTCGCGCTTTCCGGCCGAGGATCGACGCGAAGACGGCACGACCGCGGTCGTGGGCGTGAACTGGGCGCGGTATGCCCCGGGCGGTTGGCGGGCATTGGCCACGGTCGGCCAGGTCTTCCGCTCGACCGCCGATCCGAACTTCACGGCTACGTCCGGCCTCCAGGGAACTTCGTCCGACCTGCTGCTGGCAGGGCAGATCAAGACGAACAATGGCCTGACGCTGGCCGCACGTGGATTGATGGATGGCGATTTCAGCTTTACCAAGGCTGAATTGCGCGGAACCTGGGCGAACGAGGGGACCCAACTGGGCGGAAGCTATATCTGGCAGAAGCCGGACCCGGCCGAAAACCTTGACATGGAGACATCCGAGATACGGTTGACCGCACGTCAACGACTGGATGAAAACTGGAGAGCCAACGCCCTGGCCCGCTATGATCTGGCAGAATCCGAACCGCTGCGGCTGGGCTTGGGTGTGACGTATGAAAATGAATGTGTGCAGGTTAACATGTCCGTCAGCCGGCGATATACTTCGACATCAAGTATTGAGCCTTCGACGGAATTCGGCTTTACCGTTGCACTGACAGGATACGCCGTTGAAGGCGGGGGCAAGAAGTATAAAAGAAAATGCAGCTGATTTCAGGTTTTTCCAGGTTCTTTCGTTCCCGTTGGCTGACGGCATTTGCGCCCGGCCTCGCGGTCGCCATGCTGGCAGTTGCGCCTCAGCAAGCCCCCGCGCAAAGCTTGTTTTCACCGGCTATCCGCGTGAATCAGGATATCGTCACTTGGTACGAACTGGATCAGCGCCAGCGGTTTCTCGAAATTCTGGGTATCCCGGGCAGCTCGGAGGCCGAAGTCCGCAAGGCGCTGATCGACGAGCGCCTGCGCAAACAGGCCATGCGCGAAGCCGGCATCCAGCCCACACCAGAAGACATTCAGGTTGCGATCGACGAATTCGCTTCGCGTGGTCAGCTGACCCCGGATCAGTTCCTGAAGGCACTGGCCGACGCAGGCATCGACCGGGAAACCGTGCGGGATTACGTATCCAGTCAGCTGGCATGGCGCGACTATGTCAGCGCCCGCTTTATCTCTCAGGCCCGTCCGACGGACGACGAGATTGACCGTGCAATGGGTCAGACCGGCGGTGGCGGTCTCCAGGTTTTGCTGTCCGAAATCATCATCCCCGTGAATGCGCAGACCTTGGCACAGGCCGAGGCGTTGGCCGACGAGATCGCCCGTGTCGAAACCATCGATGCGTTTTCAGCCGCCGCCACGCAGTACTCGGCAGCGCCGACACGCGAAAATGGCGGACGCCTGGACTGGTTGAACGTCACCAACCTGCCTCCGGCGCTGCAACCGGTTATCCTTGGCCTGAAGAATGGCGAGGTCACGGCGCCGCTGAGCCTGCCCAACGCCGTAGCCCTGTTTCAGATGCGCGGCCTGCGAGAAGTGGCCGCCAGCACGCCGCGGTTCTCCAAGATCGACTATGCGGCCTATTACCTGCCTGGCGGACTCAGCCCCGATACGTTGCAAAGAGCCGCTGAACTGAAGGAAACGGTGGATACCTGTGACGACCTGTACGGCATCGCCAAGGGGCAACCGCCTGAGGTACTCGACCGGGTCTCGGCAAGTCCCTCCGAAATCCCGCGCGACATCGCGCTGGAACTCGCAAAGCTGGACCCCAACGAGGTGTCGACCACTCTGACCCGAAACAATGGCCAGACGCTGGTGTTTCTCATGCTGTGCAATCGGACGCGCGATCTGGGTGAGGACACGTCGCGCGAGGACGTGGCCAACGCGCTGACGCAGCAACGCCTGCAGGCATTCGCCAACAGCCTCGTCGAACAACTGCGCGCCGACGCCACCATCATCGAGCAATGACCGCGCCCATCGCGCTCAGCTGCGGAGAACCTTCGGGCATCGGTCCGGAGATCGCCGCCAAGGCTTGGACCGCATTGCGCGACAGCTGCCCATTCTTTTACATCGGCGACGCCGGTCACCTGCCCGACGACATCCCCACGACCGAGATCGTAGACCCGGCCCAAGTGGCTGACATCTGCGCAGAGGCGCTGCCGGTGTTGCCGCTGACCTTTCCGGCCCCGAACCTGCCCGGCCACCCCGATCCAGCCAATGCGCCTTCGGTGATAGACGCCATCGAAACCGGCGTGTCACTGGTGCAATCGGGCGCGGCCTCGGCCCTCTGCACGGCACCGATCCACAAGAAGGCCCTGATCGACGGCGCCGATTTCGCCTATCCTGGCCATACCGAATTTCTGGCGGCGCTGGCAGGCCGTTCCCGCGTGGTGATGATGCTAGCCAGCGAGCAACTCCGCGTGGTACCCGCCACGATCCACATCCCACTGTCACAGGTGCCCTCGCGTCTCACGCCCGACCTGCTGCGCGACACGATCGCAATCACCGCCGACGGCCTGCGCCGCCAATTCGGCATCCCGCATCCTCGCATCGCGGTGGCCGGGCTCAACCCCCATGCCGGCGAGGGTGGCAAGATGGGCCGCGAGGAACTGGACTGGATCGCCCCTCTGCTGGCCGATCTCACCCCCGAGGGCTACACCGTCACCGGCCCGCACCCGGCAGACACGATGTTCCACGCCGCCGCACGCGCCCGCTATGACGCCGCCATCGCCATGTATCACGATCAGGCGCTGATCCCGATCAAGACCCTCGACTTCGACCGTGGCGTGAACGTGACCCTGGGCCTGCCCTTCATCCGCACCTCGCCCGACCATGGCACCGCGCTCGACATCGCCGGACAGGGCATCGCAAACCCCACCAGCCTGATCGAGGCGCTGAAACTCGCCCAACGCATGGCACAAAGCACTTGATCCTTCATCTGGCGCCAAATATCCCCGCCGGAGGCAAAAATTCTCTGGCGCACCGCCTGCCCCTCGCGCCACGGTAACCGGATCATGAGCGCAATCGACACCCTCCCCCCGCTGCGCGAGGTCATCGCCAAGCACCAGCTCTCGGCGCGCAAGTCGCTGGGTCAGAACTTCCTGCTCGATCTCAACCTGACGGCCAAGATCGCCCGGCAGGCCGGCGACCTGAGCCAATGCGACGTGCTGGAGATCGGCCCCGGCCCCGGAGGCCTGACCCGCGGTTTGCTGGCCGAAGGTGCGCGCAAGGTGGTGGCGGTGGAAAAAGATATCCGCTGCATCGCCGCGCTTCAGGAAATCGCCGCTGCCTATCCCGGGCGGCTCGAGGTCATCAATGGCGACGCTCTTGAAATCGATCCGCTTGAACATCTGAACCCGCCCATCCGCGTGGCGGCCAATCTGCCCTACAATGTGGGCACGGAACTGCTGGTGCGCTGGCTGACCCCGCCGGAATGGCCACCCTTCTGGCAGAGCCTGACCCTGATGTTCCAGCGCGAGGTGGCCGAGCGCATCGTGGCGCAGCCCGGCACCAAGGCTTATGGGCGGCTGGCGATCCTGGCCCAGTGGCGGGCCGAGGCGCGCATCGCCATGTCCCTGCCCCCCGGTGCGTTCACGCCGCCGCCCAAGGTCAGCAGCGCCGTGGTCCACCTGACCGCCCTGCCCGAACCCCGCTTTCCGGCCGATGCCGGTATTCTGTCACGTGTCGTGGCCGCTGCGTTCAATCAACGCCGCAAGATGCTGCGCGCGTCGCTCAAGGGGATGGCCCCCGATATCGAGGACCGCCTGAACGCCGCCGGCATCAAGCCCACCGACCGTGCCGAGCAGATATCACTCGAAGCGTTCTGCGCGCTGGCGCGTGAGATACAAAAAACCTGATCCCGAACGAAAACGGCCCCGGACATCTCTGACCGGGGCCTTTGAACTCTGTGCGCAACCGCTATGGCTTATTCGGCAGCCTCTGGTGCATCGCCGCCGCCTTGGGGGGCCTGCTCTTCTACGGCCTTGGGCTTGCGGGCGCGCGGTCTCCGGGCCGGTTTGTCCTTGCGCTCGGCCGCTTCGGCCTTGGCGCCCGTGCTTTCGGGCGTCTCGACAAGCCCGGATTCAGGAGTATCCGAATCGGCGTTCAGATCGACGATGTCCGGCTGCGGAGCCTCGGCCGGGTCCGCCTGGCGTGCGGCTTCACGTTCCTGCCGTTCCGCCCGCTCCCGGTCGCGCTCGGCCTGACGCTCGCGGTTCTGGCGTTCCTGTTCTTCCCGACGCGCTTCCATTTCGCGTTGCGCCTCGCTCAGCAGGCGCAGGTAATGCTCGGCATGTTGCTGAAAGTTTTCGGCAGCGACGCGGTCATTGGCCAGCTGTGCATCGCGCGCCAGCTGGTTGTACTTGTCAATGATCTGCTGCGGCGTGCCGCGCACCTTGCCCTCGGGCCCCGAGCTGTCGAAAACCCGGTTAACGACGTTTCCACCAGAGGGACGATTGCGGTTGTTCTTTGCCCGCGAGCGGGATTTGGAGGATCTCATCTTACTGTACGTCAGCCTTGTCTTGCACTGTCGATCCACCCGTATTCTGCGCTGCTCTGTGGCCTGTGCCGTCACGGGATGTCGACTTTTTTGGGCTTGGCGTCAGGGGTGCGCCGAAGGGGCGTCAACCGCGCTGACTACTCTGAGTAAGCATGTCCTGACGGCGCAGACAAGGGGTTAATACACCAAATGCCGGGTTTTTTACCCCGACCGGCGTAAATCGGCCTCAGAATCCGCGGCTAGCCCGGCATTCTGGCGCCCACCACCCGGTCCCGCCCGTCCAGATCAGGAACGACACGGATATCCGCCAGCCCCGCCGCGTCGAACAACGCGCCGACCGCCTGCGCCTGTGTCGGGCCGATTTCCACCAGAAGCCGTCCGCCGGGCACAAGGTGATCAGGGGCGCCGGCCGCAATCCGGCGATAGGCGTCCAGCCCGTCCGCTTCATCCGTCAAAGCCAGACGCGGCTCGTGCTCGCGCACTTCGGGCGACAGGCCATCCATCTCATCCAGCGCGATATAGGGCGGATTGGAAACGATCAGGTCGAAATGGCCACCAATGTTCTCAAACCAGTCCGAGCGTTGGATTTCCGCCCGATCCTGCACCCCGTGGGCCACCGCATTGGCGCTGGCCTGCAGACAGGCGGCCTCGCTCAGATCGACACCCAGCCCGGTTGCGCTGGTGCGCTCCGCCAGCAAGGTGATCAGGATGCAGCCCGAGCCAACGCCCAGATCCAGCACGCGGTCAAACGGCTGGCTCAGGGCCGCTTCGATCAGCGCTTCGGTTTCGGGTCGCGGGTCCAGCACGTCGCGGCTGACGCGGAAGCGTCGGCCGTAGAATTCGCGCTCGCCCAGCAGATGGGAAACAGGCACCCGGATCGCGCGCAGCGACACCAGTTGCTCATACCGTTCGGCGATCTCGGGCGAGAGCTCTTCGGGCGCGATCAGGGTCACGCGGCTGGCCTCGATCCGGGCGGCATGGGCCAGCAGAACCCGGGCGTCCCGCGCCGGGTCGTCCACGCCTGCGGCCCGCAGGCGCGCGGTGGCGGCCACCATGGCCTGTGCCGCTGTCAGCGCCGCGATCATTGCGCCATCTCCGCCAACAGGCGGGCCTGATCGTCGGCGGTCAGCGCGTCGATCACCTCGTCCAGATCGCCCTGCATGATCTGGTCGAGCTTGTAGAGCGTCAGGTTGATCCGGTGATCGGTCATCCGGCCCTGCGGGAAATTATAGGTACGGATGCGCTCGGAGCGGTCGCCCGACCCCACCTGGCTGGCCCGGTCGGCCGAGCGTTCGCTGTCGATCCGCTGACGTTCGAGGTCATAGAGACGCGTCTTGAGCACCTGCATCGCGATCTCGCGGTTGCGGTGCTGCGACTTCTCGGAACTGGTCACCACGATCCCTGTCGGCAGGTGGGTGATCCGCACGGCCGAGTCGGTGGTGTTCACGTGCTGCCCGCCTGCGCCCGAGCTGCGCATCGTGTCGATGCGAATGTCATTCGGGTCGATCTGGATATCCACGTCCTCGGCCTCGGGCAGAACCGCCACAGTCGCCGCCGAGGTGTGGATGCGCCCGCCGCTCTCGGTTTCGGGTACACGCTGTACGCGGTGCACGCCGGATTCGTATTTCAGCCGGGCAAAGACGTTGTCACCCTTGATATGGGCCACCACTTCTTTGATGCCGCCCAGTTCGGTCTGCTGTTCCTCGATGATCTCGAATTGCCAGCCGCGGGCCTCGGCATAGCGCTGATACATCCGCAGCAGGTCGCCCGCGAACAGCGCCGCCTCGTCGCCGCCGGTGCCTGGGCGGATCTCCAGCATCGCCGGCCGCGCATCGGCCGCGTCCTTGGGCAGCAGCGCCAGTTGCAGCGCATGCTCGGCCTCGGGGATGCGCGCCTTGAGCTGCGGGATCTCCTCCTCGGCCAGCTCTTTCATGTCGGGGTCGTCCAGCATCGCCTCGGCCTCGGCCAGATCGACCCGCAGCTGGCGCCAGGCTGCGATTTGTTCGACCACCGGCTTGAGGTCGGAATATTCCTTGGCCAAAGCCGCGATATCGCCGCCCGAAGCGCCATCGGACATGGCCGCTTCGAGGTACTGGAATCGCTGGGTGATCTGTTCAAGACGTTCTTCGGGGATCATTGGGGCGGTGTCTATCATCCGACGGCTTTGGTCAAGGCCCCGGCTTGTGCTAAGCTATGCCCATGAAACGGATCATTGCCCTGCTGATTGTCTGCGCAACGCCCGGTTTGGCCGATGTCATCGGCCCCGGTGGCAAGGTGCAGGATTGCTATTGCACCGACACGTCCGGCAGCCGCGTCGAACTGGGCGAGATGGTCTGCCTGCAGGTCGATGGCCGCATGTTCATGGCCCAGTGCCAGATGTCGCTGAACGTGCCGATGTGGCGCGAGGTGTCCGAGGGGTGCCTGTCTTCAGGACTGCAGAGCCGCCAGCCAACCGTCGACCCGGGTGCGGTTGACGTCGAAATCCCGTCGGCCAAATCGTAACCGTCCATAGATGCGCAACGTGTCGCCGTCCTGCTGGGCGGTAGTGTAGTCGGGAAAGCCGAACACCCGGCTGCGGGACACATAGGTGATCAGGCCCTCATCCACCGATCCGGCCAGCACCGTCGTACGCGGCGTCGACCGCGCCATCTTGTCCAGCCGCGCGAGGCCGTCCGGCCCGGTCTGCACCGCGCGGATCACGCCTCCGGGCAGGTCACGATCTGCCTCGGCCGCGACTGGCACATGCCAGCGCGCGGGATCGGCCGGTGCCAGCCGCACATAGAGGCCAAGCCCGACAACCGCGGCGACGATCAACCAAAGAACCATGCGTTTCATTCCAATCAGACCTTCCGGCAGAACCCTAGCCGCCCGCCGGTACCTGGCAAGACCTGCCGGCCCCGCTTACCGTGACGTCACACCGGGCAGGATGCACAGCAGCTCGAACAGCAGGTTGGCCGCCGTCAGCGCAGTGTTGCCCGACGGATCATAGGGCGGTGAGACCTCGACGAGGTCGCAGCCCACCACGTTCATGCCCCCAAGCGCGTGGATCAGCTGCAGCGCCTGCGGCGTGGTCAGCCCGCCGATCTCGGGCGTGCCGGTGCCGGGGGCGTAGGCTGGGTCCAGGCTGTCGATGTCGTAGGTGACATAGACCGGGTGTTCGCCGATTTCCTTGCGGATCAACGCTCCGATTTGAGTCAGGTTTTGTTGCCACAACTCCCACGCAGGAAACTGCCGGAACCCCCAGCCCTTGGCCTCGGTGAAATCGCTGGCCGCATAGCCCGAGCCGCGGATACCGACCTGAAAGGTCTTGTCGGGCACGATCAGCCCCTCTTCATACGCGCGGCGGAAGACGGTTCCGTGGGTCTCGCGCTCACCGAACATCTCGTCATTGACGTCGGCATGGGCGTCCACATGGACCAGGGCAACGGGGCCGTGTTTCGCGGCAACGGCCCGCAGAATCGGCAGGGTGATCGAATGATCGCCCCCCATCGCCACCGGGATCACGCCCTGCGCCAGGATCGCGTCATAGCTTTCCTTGATGATCCGAAGGCTGTCGGCCAGCGAGAAGGTGTTGATCGCCAGATCTCCGATATCAGCGATCTGGAGGCTGTCGAAAGGCGCGGCGAAGGTGGCCATGTTGTAGGGCCGGATCATCGCGCTTTCAGCGCGGATCTGCTTGGGGCCGAACCGGGTGCCGGACCGCCATGAGGTTCCGATGTCCATAGGCACGCCCAGCACCGCCACGTCCAGCCCCGCCAGCGTATCGGCCGCGGGCAACCGCATGAAGGTGTTCGGGCCCGAAAACCGCGCCAAATCATTGCCGCTGATGGGTTGGTTGTATTGGCTCATGGCGTGCGCGCCCCTTGTCCCTTTGGTTCACCTGATACCGGCCATAGCAAAACCATGGCTAACCAATGGTTAAAGCCGCCCGTCTTTTGCCAGTTTGGTCCATCCCAGCAGGCAGATAATCTGGGTCGCCACATGCGCCCCCGCAATCGCCGTTGCACCGGACGTATCATACGGCGGAGACACCTCGACCACGTCGCCGCCCTTGATGTTGATCCCGGCGATGTCGCGCAGAATGATCTGCGCCTGGATCGAGCTGAGCCCACCCCAGACCGGCGTGCCGGTTCCGGGGGCAAAGGCCGGGTCCAGCCCGTCGATGTCAAAGCTCAGATAGACCGGGCTGTCGCCCAAAATGCCCTTGATCTTCTGCGCCACGGTGGCGGGGCCGGATTCATAGACCTCGCGCGCATCGATGATGTTGACGCCCAGCGTGTCCTCGTTGGTGGTGCGGATCCCCACCTGAACCGAGCGCTTCGGGTCCACGATTCCCGACTTCACCGCCTTGTAGAACATGGTGCCGTGGTCCACCCGGCTCATGTCGTCATCGGCCCAGGTGTCGGTATGGGCGTCGAACTGCAACAGCGACATCGGGCCGTATTTCTCGGCATAGGCCTTGAGGATCGGAAAGCTGATATAGTGGTCGCCCCCCAGCGTGACCGAGGCCACATCCGCCGCCAGAATGGTGCGGATATGATCGGTCAGCGTGTCGGGAAAGGCCGGGATGTTGGCATAGTCATAGGCCATGTCGCCATAGTCGATGATCGCCAGCTCGCTGAGCGCATCGAAGGGCCAGCCATAAGGCGCATCGGGTGATTGCAGCGCGCTGGCCTCGCGGATCGCGCGCGGGCCCAGACGGGTGCCGGGGCGGTTGGTCACCGCCTGATCGAACGGCACGCCGGTCACCGCGATATCGGCGCCGGTCAGGTCCTTGGTGTACAGCCGCCGCAGAAAGGACGTGGCCCCGCCAAAGGTGTTTTCAAAGCTCAACCCCTTCAGGTCGGGGTTGGTAAAGGCCTCATCGACCTGATTTTTCGCGTCTTCCAATGCCATTTTGGCCCGTTTCCTTCCTGATATCGACCGGACCGTCAGGTCAACGGCTGCGCCTTTTCGACGATGCGCGCAAAGAACGAGGCACCCACCGGTGCGATCTCGTCGTTGAAATTGTACTTGGGGTGGTGCAACCCCGGCCCGTCGCCCTGCCCCAGGAACAGATAGGCGCCCGGACGTTCCTGCAGCATGTACGAGAAGTCTTCGGCCCCCATCTCGCGCCCGGCTTCGGCGATCACCCGATCGGCGCCCGAGACCTCGCGCGCAACCTCGGCGGCGAAACCGGTCTTGTCCGCATCGTTGACCGTGGCCGGATAGCCCACGACATAGTCCAGAGTCGCCGTGACCCCGTAGGATGCCGCCTGCCCCTGCACGATTTCTTCAAGACGAGTCATCACCATCTGCTGCACCGCCGGATCGAAAGTGCGGACGGTGCCGTTCAGATAGGCGGTGTCGGGGATCACATTGTTCACGGTCCCGGTGTGGATCTGGGTGACCGAGATCACCAGATCGTCCAGCGCATAGTGGTTGCGGCTGACGATGGTCTGGATCGCCTGGGCGATTCCGCAGGCGGCCATGACCGGGTCGCGCGTCTCGTGCGGCATGGCACCGTGGCCACCGACGCCCTGAATGTGGATGTCGAACGTATCGACCGCCGCCATGATCGGCCCGGGCGTAGTATAGAACGCGCCCTCGGCAAAGCCCGGCGCGTTGTGCAGGGCATAGACCTGAGCGATGTCGAACCGGTCCATCACACCCTCTTTGACCATGATATCGGCACCACCGCCCTCTTCCTCGGCGGGTTGGAACAGCAACGCCACCCGGCCCCGGAAATTCCGCGTCTCGGCCAGGTACCGCGCCGCGCCCAGCAGCATAGTGGTGTGCCCGTCATGCCCGCAAGCATGCATCATGCCCGGTGTCTTCGAGGCATAGTCCACACCCGTTTCTTCAGCGATCGGCAGCGCATCCATGTCGGCGCGCAGCCCGATCGTGGGGCCATCGCCCTGCCCGGTGATGATCGCCACGATCCCTGTCTGCGCGATCCCTTCGTGCAATTCGTCCACGCCGAATTCACGCAGCCGCTCGGCCACGAAGGCGGCGGTCTCGTGGCAGTCGAACTCCAGTTCCGGGATCGTGTGCAGGTGCTGGCGCCATTCGGCCATGTCGGCGGCGTAATCGGCAATGCGGTTGACGACGGGCATCGGGGGTGGACTCCTGATCCAAGCTGCGGGATGGATGCATCTGACACCGGAACAAGGGGCTTCGCAATGGCTGAAAATCCACTGATCCACGATACCGACGCCGGAATCGAGCGGCTGCTGGAGATCATGCGCCGCCTGCGCGACCCGGTAACCGGCTGCCCGTGGGACATCGAACAGGATTTCGCCACCATCGCCCCCTACACGATCGAAGAGGCCTATGAGGTCGCCGACGCCATCGAACGCCAGGCCTGGGACGAGCTCAAGGGCGAGCTAGGAGATCTGCTGTTCCAGTCGGTCTTTCACGCGCAGATGGCCGAAGAGGCCGGGCATTTCACTTTTCAGGACGTGGTGCGCACCATGTCCGACAAGATGGTGGCCCGCCACCCGCATGTCTTCGGCGACGAATCCCGCGACAAGTCTGCCGAACAACAGACCCGCGACTGGGAGGCGATCAAGGCCGCCGAGCGCGCCGGAAAGGAACAGAAAGGCGCGCTGGACGGTGTCGCCGCCAACCTGCCCGCCTTGCTGCGCGCCTACAAGCTGCAGAAACGCGCCGCTCGGGTGGGGTTTGACTGGCCCGATGTCAGCCATGTGCTGGACAAGATCACCGAAGAAGCCGCCGAACTGACAGAGGCGCGCAACCAGATGGACGCCGACGCGCTCGAGGACGAATTCGGCGACCTGCTGTTCGTGATCGTCAATCTCGGCCGCCATCTGGGCATCGAGCCCGAGGCCGCGCTGCGCCGCACCAACGCCAAGTTCACCCGCCGGTTCGAACAGGTCGAAGCCCGGCTGGCCGCACGTGGCAAGACGCCGTCAGACAGCACGCTGGAAGAGATGGACGCCCTGTGGGACGCGGTGAAAACCGAAGAACACCGGGCAAATGGCAAACTCCCGCCGCTCAAGGCCGCAAGCGACGCCTGAAACCGCTGGACAAGCCGGGCCGCGCTTGCCAGTGTCCGCCCTTCAAGACCCCGGAGGCCCCATGACCGCGCGCGAGATCATCATCGACACCGACCCCGGACAGGACGATGCCGTCGCCATCCTTCTGGCCCTGGCCAGCCCCGACGAGATCGAGGTTCTGGGCATCACCGCCGTCGCCGGAAACGTGCCGCTGGAGCTGACTGCAAAGAATGCGCGCATCGTCTGCGAAATGGCCGGGCGCACGGACATTCCGGTCTTTGCCGGGTGCGACCGCCCGCTGAATCGCCCGCTGATCACCGCCGAGCACGTGCATGGCAAGACCGGGCTGGACGGCCCCGTCCTGCCTGATCCGCAGATGCCGTTGGCCGAGGGGCATGGCGTCGATTTCATCATCGACACACTGCGCGCGCAGGATTCCGGCACCGTCACCCTCTGCCCGCTGGGGCCGCTGACAAACATCGCCACAGCCTTCCAGAAGGCCCCCGACATCATCGGGCGCGTACAGGAAATCGTGCTGATGGGTGGCGCTTACTTCGAAGTCGGAAACATCACACCCACCGCCGAATTCAACATTCATGTCGACCCCGAGGCCGCTGATATCGTGTTCAAATCCGGCGTTCCGATCGTGGTGATGCCGCTGGACGTGACGCACAAGGCGCTGGTTACCAAACCGCGCAACGACGCCTTCCGCGCCCTTGGAACCAAGGTTGGAATCGCAGTGGCCGAGATGACCGATTTCTTCGAACGTTTTGACAAGGAAAAATACGGCAGCGAGGGCGCGCCCCTGCACGATCCCTGCGTGACCGCCTATCTGATCCGCCCCGAATTGTTCTCGGGCCGACACGTCAACGTCGAGATCGAAACCCAGTCGGACCTCACACTTGGCATGACCGTCGCCGACTGGTGGGGCGTCACCGACCGCAAGCCCAACACGCTGTTCATCGGCGACGTGGACGCCGACGGGTTCTTTGCCTTGCTGACCGAACGGCTGGCGCGGCTATGAGTGCCGCTCTGCGCCTTGCCCGCCCCGAGGACCTTGATCGCCTGATGGGCCTGGTCGCGGCCTTTCACTCTGAGGCCGGGATCGAACAGGACCCCGACCAAAGGCGCGATGCGCTGACGCCGCTGCTGGAAGGCATCCCGCATGGCTGCATCTATCTGATCGGCCCGTCGCGCGCGCCGCTGGGCTACATCATCCTGACCTTCGGTTGGTCGGTCGAGTTCGGGGGGATGGACGGGTTCGTGGACGAAATCTACATCCGGCCTGCAATTCGCGGCCGCGGAATTGCCACCGAGGTTCTATTGGACTTGCCCAAAGCGCTGGCCGGTGCCGGCCTCACGGCCCTGCATCTGGAAGTGGATCGAACCAACGAGGCCGCGCAGAAACTCTACCTTCGGACCGGTTTCAAACCGCGCGACCGTTACATGTTGATGAGCAAAAAGCTCTAGCGTGACTCGCCGCGGAAGATCAGCCCGGGATTGTAGTACATCTCTTGCACCGGATCGTTCTGCGACACCGGCTCGCCGGTGATCGGGTAGGTGTCAGGCCCTGCGCAGGCCGCCAGAACCCCGACGGAAAGCACGGAAATAACGAGAAGGATTCTTGAAGCGGACATCACGTTCTCCTTTTCTGCTGTACCGTCAAGCTACGCCCGACAACCTCGCACTTGTAGGAACAAGTTCACACATAATCACATTTATGCTTGCATTTTTTCTTCCTGCCTGAATCAAACCCTGGGGTAATGGGAAATTACCCTGCAATTCCATCGGATTCGGAAGAGTCACCCGTCAGTGACATTTCGAAGAACAACAGCTGGCCCTGGGCGATCTCGGGTATATCCGAATAGGCATCGCGCAGCTTGAACCCCAGCGACAGATACAGCCGAGTCGCCGCTTCCAGCGGTTTTCCGGTGTCCATCCGGATCATCTCGAACCCGTCTTTGCGGCACTGGGCAATCAGCGCCTGCATGATCGCACACCCCGCACCAGTGCCCCGAGCGTCATCGGTCACGAACACGCGCTTGATCTCGGCGATACCCGGACCGATCGTCTGAAACATCCCGCAGCCGACCGCCAGCCCGTCCAGCATCGCCAGCCGGGTCCCGCCCTTGGGAGGCATATGCTCGATTTCGATGGCGGACAGAACAGCTGCATATTTCTCGGGTGGATAGAACGTGTTCACGACCTGTCGCGACCGTTCATCCAGCGTCAGCAGGTAGGCGTGATAATCCCAACACAAACGCCGGACAGCATCGAACTGGTCCGGCGTTTTAGGTTCAACGATACTTAGCATGACGGACCCCCGGCCAATGTCGGGGGTCAGCCTAGCAGCTTGTGCATTACTTGCGAAGGATCGAACGCCCCGCGTATTCGGCGACCTCGCCCAGCGTTTCCTCGATGCGGATCAGCTGGTTGTACTTGGCCAGCCGGTCCGACCGCGCCAGCGAGCCGGTTTTGATCTGACCGCAGTTGGTGGCCACGGCCAGATCGGCGATGGTGGCGTCCTCGGTCTCGCCCGAGCGGTGCGACATCACGTTGGTATAGCGGGCGCGGTGCGCCATATCCACGGCGCGCAGGGTCTCGGTCAGCGAACCGATCTGGTTCACCTTGACCAGCATCGAGTTGGCGCAGCCCTTCTCGATCCCTTCGGCCAGACGCGCGGGGTTGGTCACGAACAGGTCGTCACCTACCAGCTGCACCTTGCCGTCCAGCTCGTCGGTCAGCGCCTTCCAGCCGTCCCAGTCATCCTCGGACATGCCATCCTCGATCGAGATGATCGGGTAGTCCTTCACTAGGGCTGCCAGATAGGCCACGTTCTCGTCGCTGCTGAGCGTCTTGCCCTCGCCCGCCAGAACGTATTTTCCGTCCTTAAAATATTCGGTCGCGGCGCAGTCCAGCGCCAGATAAATCTCGTCACCCGGCTTGTAGCCCGCCTTCTCGATCGACTTGAGGATGAAATCCAGCGCCTCGCGGGTCGAGGCGATGTTCGGGGCAAACCCGCCCTCGTCGCCGACGCCAGTGGCCAGCCCGGCGGCCGACAGTTCCTTTTTCAGGGTGTGGAACACTTCCGAACCCATGCGCACGGCCTCGCGGATGTTGCTGGCGGCCACGGGCATGATCATGAATTCCTGAATGTCGATCGGGTTGTCGGCATGTTCGCCGCCATTGATAATGTTCATCATCGGCACCGGCAGGACGCGCGCCGAGGTACCACCCACGTAGCGATAAAGCGGCTGGGTGGTGAAATCCGCGGCCGCCTTGGCCACCGCCAGCGAGACGCCCAGAATTGCGTTCGCACCCAGGCGGGCCTTGTTGGGGGTGCCGTCCAGCTCGATCATCGCGGCGTCGATCGCCACCTGCTCGGTCGCGTCAAAGCCCACCAGCTCTTCGGCGATCTCGCCATTCACGGCGGCCACGGCTTCAAGCACGCCCTTACCCATGTAACGGGACTTGTCGCCATCGCGCTTTTCAACCGCCTCATAGGCGCCGGTCGATGCGCCCGAAGGCACTGCCGCCCGGCCCATGGTGCCGTCTTCCAGAACCACGTCCACCTCGACGGTGGGGTTGCCCCGGCTGTCCAGGATTTCGCGTGCGTGGATGTCGATGATGGTGCTCATGATACCGGTCCCTGAAAATGCGTTCGGTTGCATGCCTCATACCAGCACGCGGGGAAAAGTAAACCGGGTCCGTTATCGCTAACACGCATATTTTCCGGCCTTTAGCGCCAACAGCGGCGTGTTTGCGCCAACAGGTCAGCAGACCGCCGGGGCCATGGACCGCGCGATGCGCCGTTCGCGGATGAACGTGTACATGCCCGACCCGATGATCAGAGACGCGCCGATCATGGTCATCAGGTCCGGCCGTTCACCGAACATCCACATCCCGGCCAGAATCGAGAACAGCAGCCGCGTATAGCGGAACGGCGTCAGGGCCGAGGCCTCGCCCACGCGCATTGCGGTCACGATCCCCAGATAGCCTAGAACACCGAAGCCAACGGCACCGACATAGGGTCCGATCTGCCCCATCTGTAGCGGCGCCAAAGGCTGCGCCGAGGTCAGCATCAGCACGCCGCCGGCAATCGCGACCGCCGCATAGGCCTGCAGCGCCACCACGGCCGAGGCCACCCGCGCGTCCAGCCGGCGGGTGATCAGGTCCCGCGCGGCAATCGCAATGACGCTGGCCACCACAAACAGAGCCTCCGGCCGAAACCCGTCCAGACCGGGGCGGATGATCATCAGAACGCCGATGAACCCGACGCCGATTGCGCTCCAACGGCGCCAGCCGACTTGCTCTCGCAGGAAAAGTGCGGCCCCCATCGTGACCACCAGCGGCATCGCCTGGAACACGGCCGCAACGGTCGACAGGTCGACAAGGGACAATGCGGTGACAAAGCTCAGCGCCCCGACCGCCTCGGTGCACGCGCGGATCACGAACAGCGGTTGCCAAGCGGCCGAGTCAAAGATCGGTTTGCGCGTGATGATGGCCATGGCGGCAAATACAAGTGCGCAGAACAGCCCCAGCACGATCATGACCTGACCGGTCGGCACGGTGACCGACAGATGCTTGATGAACATGTCCTCAAGCGTGAAGGCGGCCATAGCGCCGATGACCAGCAGGATGCCGTTCGCGTTGTTCATGTCGTTGCCTATTGATTTCGGGCGGCTTTATTGCCGCGTCGCAACGCAGAAGACCCGGATCGCGTCCCTGTGGCAAGCGCGAAGAGGGCTTCGAATCATGAATAGATTTTAGATGACCAATCGCTTTTGGTGATGTGTCCCGGCTGGGTCAGTCCTTGTCCAGCGGAACTCCGTACAATTCCAACCGATGACCTTTCAGACGATAGCCCAGCTTCGAGGCGATCTTTTCCTGCAGGGCTTCGATCTCGGGGTCCACGAATTCGATCACTTCGCCCGAGTTCATGTCGATCAGATGATCGTGGTGGTCGCGTTCGGCGTCCTCATAGCGCGCGCGCCCGTCGCCGAATTCCAGCCGTTCGAGGATGCCGGCCTCTTCGAAAAGCTTGACGGTGCGATAGACGGTTGCGATCGAAATGCCCGCATCCAGCGCCGAGGCGCGAGCGTACAATTCCTCGACATCGGGATGATCATCACTGTCCTGCAGCACCTGCGCGATGGTCCGACGCTGGCCGGTCATGCGCAGGCCTTTGGCTTCGCAACGCGCGATGATCGTGTCCGCCATGTCATCCCCCAGAATCCGTTCGGGTTTCTGTCTTAGTACGTCCGCGCGGATTTCGCCACTGCGATTTGCGCCCGCTGCGCTTCAGCCCGACAACCGCAGATCGGCCCAGACCGGCAGGTGGTCCGAGGCGATATGCGCGGGCCTTTCCCCGTGAACACCGTGGGCCAGCGCCTCGAGCCCGCCGCCCAGCGCGATCCGGTCCAGCGCCCCCAGCGGCTGCGCGGCAGGAAAGCTGGGCACCGGCGGCAGGAACCGCATGCCGGGGGCCAGGTGGTCCAGCACGGGCTGGCGTGACCATTCGTTGAAATCCCCGGCCCAGACCGTAGGCATCTGCTCCAGAGCGCGCTCATCCTGCCGCAGATGGACGATCTGCTGCCGACGCCACGCCGAGAACAGTCCCAGATGCATCCCCATCACCCGCAAAGGCCCAATATGGGTGTCGAACTCGACCCGGACCGCCCCGCGCGGCTCCAGCCCCGGCAGGTCGTGATGCGCGGCGCGGCGCACCTGAATGCGGTCGCCCCGCCAGATCACCGCGTTGCCATGCCAGCCCAGACTACCCGCACCGCCCAGATCGACGATCTTCCACCCAGCTTCGTCCAGCATGAAATGCGGCAGCGCCGCCGGGCGCGGCGGCAGGCGCTTGTCGGCCTCTTGCAGCACCACGATATCGGCGCCCAGCCGGTCCAGCACCTGCAGGATGCGCTGCGGCTGGCGGCGCAGGTCCAGCCCGACGCATTTCTGGATGTTGTAGCTGGCAAGGCGCAGCTTGGGCAAAGTGGTCATCGGTTTTCTACGGTTGTACCCCGTCAGGATTCGCAGGATCGCGCCCGGACGCAAGCCGATAGTTCAGCACAGTTGCCGAAACCCGCTCAGGTGCCGCAAAAGGTGGCATGCACCACCTCGTCCTGCGTGGGCGGGCGCCTCAGGTCGGCGGCGTCGGGCTGGTCGTCATAGGGCCGGGCCAGCACTGCGTTCAGCCGGTGGAACGGGGCATAGTCGCCCTGAACGGCGGCCTGGATCATCTGTTCGACCCGGTGGTTGCGCGGGATGAAGGCGGGGTTGGCCGCGTGCATCACCGCGGCCGGGTCCGCCTCGCGCGTCAGTCGCGCGCACCACCCCTCGGCCCAGCTGTCGAAAGCCGCCGGATCGGTGAACTGGTCCCGCGCCGCATCGCTGCCCAGCGCGCGGAAGGTATTGGTGAAATCGGCCTGATTCTGCGCCATCCGCGTCAGCAGGTCCGAGATCAGCGCAAGGTCGCCGTCCTCCTCGGTGGTCAGGCCGATCTTGGCCCGGAACCGGCGCAGCCAGTGCTTCTGCATCAAATCGGGCATGGCATGTACGATCTCGGTCGCCTCTTCCACGGCGGCCTGCTTGTCCTCGATCTGCTGGATCAGCGCCGTCGCCAGCTGCGCCAGGTTCCACACCGCGATCTCGGGCTGGTTGGAATAGGCATAGCGCCCCATCCGGTCGATCGAACTGTAGACGGTGTTCGGATGATAGCTGTCCATGAAGGCGCAGGGGCCATAGTCGATGGTTTCGCCCGAAATGGCGCAGTTATCGGTGTTCATCACCCCGTGGATGAAGCCCACCGCCATCCACTGCGCGATCAGCGCGGCCTGCGCGTCACGCACAGCGCGCAGCAGGCCCATCGGCCCGACGGCGTCCGGGTAGTGGCGCGCGATGGCATAGTCGGTCAGCCGCTGCAGGTCGGCGATCTGGCCGCGTGCGGCGAACACCTGGAACGTACCCACCCGCAGATGGCTTTGCGCCACGCGGGTCAGTACCGCGCCGGGCATCGGGCCCTCGCGCAGCACGACCTCATCGGTTTCCACCGCCGCCAGCGCCCGCGTGGTGGGAATGCCCAGCGCATGCATCGCCTCGGACACGACATATTCGCGCAGAACCGGCCCCAGCCAGGCCCGCCCGTCCCCCTGCCGCGAAAACGGTGTGCGCCCCGAGCCCTTGAGCTGAATGTCGCGGCGGATCCCGTCCGTGCCCACCACCTCGCCCAGCAGCACCGCGCGCCCATCGCCCAGCTGCGGGTTGTAATTGCCGAACTGGTGGCCTGAATACAGCTGCGCCAGCGGCTCGGCCCCGTCCGGCAGCGTATTGCCCGCAAAAACCTCGGCCATGTCCTGCGCGTCACCGGGCGAGATGCCCAGCACCCGCGCCAGATCGTCATTGAAGGCCACCAGCCGCGGCGCGCGCACGGGTTCGGGCGACTGGCGCGCATAAAAGGCGCCGGGCAGCCGGGCATAGGAATTGTCGAAGGGGATCGTCAGGGTCATGGCGCAAACATATGATCTGTGCGCAGTATTGCCAGCACCAAATCCCATCGCCGTGAAAGGCCCGCCATGACCGCCGACCAGATCATCGACCACCTGCAACTGCAGCCCCACCCCGAAGGCGGCTGGTATGCCGAGACCTGGCGCGCGGACAACACAGGCCGCCCCACCGCGACTTGCATCTATTTCCTGCTGAAACGGGGCGAGGTCAGCCACTGGCACCGGGTTGATGCGACCGAGATCTGGCTGTTTCACGCCGGAGCGCCACTGATCCTGTCGATCAGCGAAACCGATACCGGACCTGCAAGCGATCACATGCTGTCCCCCGACCTGAGCGCGGGCGCGCCACAGGTCATCGTACCCGCCGGGCATTGGCAGGCCGCCCGCAGCACCGGGGACCACACGCTGGTCAGCTGCGTCGTCTCGCCCGGGTTCCAGTTCGACGGGTTCGAATTGGCGCCGCCGGAGTTCGACATTCCCCGGGGTTAAACCTCAAGCCCTGCCGAACCATGCTTGAACTTGCCCTGCCCGATGCGGCAAGGTTCGCGTGTGTATGATTGAGCAAGGACGAGGGCGCGATGCGGCTGATCAAGACTTTGGTGACCGTGGCCGTGATCCTCGGCCTGGGCGTGCTTGGGCTGCGGTTGGCCTTTCCTCTGCCCGAGACCAATTTCTCGGAGCAGACATACCGCCAGCCGGCGGATTGGACTGGTCCGCTGGGCCAAGCCATCGAGCCGGCGATGCAGCGCAACCCCGGACTGGACGGCGTCCGCCCCCTCGGTCAGGGGCATACCGCATTTGCCGCCCGCGCCATCCTCGCGCGTGAGGCGGTCTCGTCCATAGATGCCCAATACTATATCTGGCAGGATGACGTGACCGGCCTGATGTTGCTGGACGAATTGCGTGCGGCGGCGGAACGGGGCGTGCGCGTGCGCCTTCTGGTCGATGACAACGGCATCTCGGGGCTGGACCCGCTTTTGGCTGAACTGGATGCCATGCCAACGGCCCATGTCCGCATCTTCAACCCGTTCACGCTGCGCAATCCCAAGCTGCTGTCCTATGTGTTCGATTTCGGCCGGTTGAACCGCCGCATGCACAATAAGTCCATGACGGTGGACGGTGTGGCCACGATTGTCGGGGGCCGAAACATCGGCGACATCTATTTCGACTACGGGGCCGGGACGCATTATCTGGATGTCGATACCATCGCGATCGGTCCGATCGTGGACGAGGTGGCCGAGTCGTTCGATGCCTACTGGAACAGCGGCTCGGCCTATGATGCCGCGTTGTTCCTGCCCGCTGCGACCGCCCCAAGCCTGAAAGCACTGGCCGAGGCCGCGCGCCAGACCGCGGCCGGGGCCGGATACCAAAAGGCGATCCGCGACAATGAACTGGCCGACCGCATCGCCGCCCGCGATCTACCGTTCGAATGGAGCGCGGTCGAACTTTTTGTCGATGACCCGGCCAAGGGGCTTGGAGAGGTCGAGGACGAGAACCTCATGGTCGAGCGTCTCATCGCCTTAGCCGAAAACTCCGAGACTTCGCTGGATCTGGTCTCGGCCTATTTCATTCCCGGTCCCCGCGGGGCCGAGCTGCTCGAACGGTTGGCGTCATCCGGGGTCAAAGTCCGGGTCCTGACCAATTCACTGGATGCGACCGATGTGATGCCGGTTCATGCCGCCTACATGGCCTATCGCGACGACCTGCTGGCAAGCGGGGTTCAGTTGCTGGAGCTGCGCGCGTTGCGCGACGAGCACAAGGAACGCAGCCTGCCCGAAATTCTTGCAGGCTCCGCCTCGGGCCTGCATGCAAAGGTTTTTGGCTCGGATGGCAAACGGATCTTCATCGGCTCATACAATCTGGACCCGCGTTCGGCCCGGCTGAACACCGAGATGGGGCTGCTGATCGAGAGCCCCACGATCGCGACAGATCTGGCCCGGCAACTGGACACGCCGGAATTTGCCTATCGCGTCGAGATGGACGATGACGGTGGGCTGGTCTGGGTTCAGCAGACCAAGGACGGGACGACCACGACCTTTGAAACCGACCCCAACACCTCTCGGTTCCAGCGCGGCCTTGCCGCCGTCGTCAGATGGCTGCCGGTCGAGTGGATGCTCTGACCACCGCTGGCGTCAGTTCAGGACCGCGATCGACAGGTTCAAAACAGTCGCAAACGCCACCCATGCCAGATAGGGCACGAAGGCCCATGCCGAAACGCGATCCACCGGGCGGACACGTGTGATGAACAGAACAATCACCACCAGCAGCGACAGGATCACGACCAATGCCAGCCAAGGTTGGTGCAGCACGAAGAATGCGGGCGACCACAAGAAGTTCAGGCCCAGCTGCGCCCACCACAGGCGCATCGCGGGCGATCCCCGGTCGCGTTCGAACTGCCGCCATCCCGCCATCGCGATCAGCACGTACAGAACCGTCCAGACCGGGCCGAACACCCAGCCCGGCGGGTTGAAGACCGGTTTGTTCAGGTTTGCATACCACTCCCCCGGCCCCGTCAGAGTACCGATCAGTATGCCGCCTCCCATTACCAGAACCAGAAATGCGATACGTGTCAGGGTCTTGGTCATGCCGGTTCCATCCGCAGGTGCACTGCCGCTCAGCAGGTCCCGACCGGTATAGCCGCGCGGGCCGCCGACGAAAAGACACCACGCTGCGGGTTCTTCGCGCTTTCCAGAGAGACCGTCGCGCCCTGAATCTCGGCCCCCGACACGGTGATCTCGCGTCCGCCGCCCGTGTCATCCACGTCGATCGTAAAGGCGATTTCCGCACCGGGCGGCATGGCACGGATGTCCAGATCGACCATTGACTGCCCGTCCTGAACCTGAGGCAACCCGTTCAGAAACTCGGACCCCGAAACCATTTCAAAGGGCTGAAATACTTCAACCCCTGCCCCCGCACCGGTGACATCAAAGATCAGCCCGCCCTGCGACGAGGACAAATCCAGACGCACCGTTGCAGCAGACAGGCTGCAATCGCTGGCGTTGCGAAGAACGAAGCGGTCCTTTGGCGCTCCCTCGACGAACTCAACCTGCACGTCGGCCATGGCGGGCACTGCGAGCATGAACGCGACGGCACACCCGGCCGCATTTTTGACAAGGGAACCGATCATCTTCATCTCCGGCGTTTTTGTGGCTACTGCTACAATTACGCCCGAGCGCCTTGGCAGGATCATTTTTCGCCGCGTTTCAGCGCGGTGCGCCCTGCGACACCCGGCTGACCGTTCCCCCGCCAACCAACGCCTTGACCCCGGTGGTGCCGGGGCAAGAGGTCGGCATCCCCCGCGCCACGCGCACCGCCAGATAGGCAAAGGCCTGCGCCTCAAGCATGTCGCCATCCAGCCCCACGGCCTCGACAGGATCGACCGGGCAGTCCAGCGCCACGCGCAGCATCTCCATCAAGACCGGGTTCCTGCGCCCGCCGCCGGTGACCAGCACCCGCGCGGGCGGTCTGGGGCAATGCTCCATCCCCTGCACCACCGCCGCCGCACTCATGCCTGTCAGGGTGGCGACGGCGTCAGCGTCGCTCAATTCCCTCACCAGGCCGATCATCTCGGCGAAATCGTTGCGGTCCAGAGATTTGGGCGGCAGTCGGTTGAAATAGGGCTCGGCCAGGAACAGCTCCAGCGCTCCGGTCTCGACCGTGCCCTGCCGGGCCAGCGCGCCGTCGCGGTCCATCGGCAGACCCAGGCGCGCCTGCACCAGATCGTCGATCGGCGCATTGGCCGGGCCGGTGTCAAAGGCCAGCAGCGCGCCGGGCGCCTCGGGCCCGTCAAAGGACGGGTCCACATAGGTCAGGTTGCCGACACCACCCAGATTCAGAAAGCACACGGGCGCCGTGGCCCCGACGTATTTTGCGCAGGCAAAGTGGAAGAACGGCGCTAGCGGCGCGCCCTCGCCGCCCATGGCCACGTCATCGCTGCGGAAATCCCAAACCACTGGCACACCCAGCGCGACCGCCAGCCCCTCGCCATCGCCCACCTGCAACGTGCCCTTTCCCCGCGGCTCGTGCGCAAGAGTCTGGCCGTGAAAGCCGATCAGGTCCACGTCCTCGAATTCCGACAGCAGCTCGGCATGGGCGCGGGTCACCAGGTCTTCGGCGGCGTGCACTTCGGGTCCGCTCCATTTTCCCAGCGCGGCGCGCAGCAGCTTGCGCTCGTCCTCGGTATAGGGCCTGTACGCGCTGTCGCCGAACCGCAGGATCTGCCGCCCGTCGGTTTCCACCACCGCCGCGTCGACCCCATCGAGCGAGGTGCCCGACATGGCCCCCAGTGCCCGCACTGCCCCAACTTTGCCTCGGGCCTTATTCATGGCCTTTTCCTTCTCTCGTTCGCCGCCTATAACGTGCCCCGCAATTCAACCCCGAGGCAAGACATGACGTATCACCCCAAATCGGATTTCATCGCCACGATGATCGAGCGCGGCTTTCTGGCCGACTGCACCGATTATCAGGGCCTTGACGATGCTCTGACAAGCGGGGTCCAGACTGCCTATATCGGGTATGACGCCACCGCCCAATCCCTGCATGTCGGGCATCTGATGAACATCATGGTTCTGCGCTGGTTCCAGAAGCTGGGGCACAAGCCGATCACCCTGATGGGGGGCGGCACCACCAAGGTGGGCGATCCGTCTTTCCGCTCGGACGAACGCCCCCTGCTGGGCCCCAAGCAAATCGACGCCAACATCGCCGGCATGCAGAAGGTGTTCGACAAGTACCTGTCTTATGACGACAGCGGCACCGGCGCGCTGATGCTGAACAATGCCGAATGGCTGGACGACCTGAACTACCTCGATTTCCTGCGGGACATCGGGCGGCATTTCTCGGTCAACCGGATGCTATCCTTTGAATCGGTGAAATCGCGGCTGGACCGGGAGCAATCCCTGTCGTTCCTCGAGTTCAACTACATGATCCTGCAGGCCTATGACTTTCTGGAGCTGAACCGTCGTTACAGCTGCATCCTGCAGATGGGTGGATCGGACCAGTGGGGCAACATCGTCAATGGCATCGACCTGACCCGACGCGTGCTGGATCATGAGATCTATGGCCTGACCACGCCCCTGCTGACCACCAGCGACGGGCGCAAGATGGGCAAAAGCCAGGGCGGCGCCATCTGGCTGAACGGCGACATGCTGTCGCCCTACGAGTTCTGGCAGTTCTGGCGCAACACTACTGACGCCGACGTGGGCCGCTTCCTGAAGATCTTCACCGAACTTCCGGTGGACGAATGCGACCGCATGGGCGCGCTGCAAGGGTCCGAGATCAACGAGGCCAAGATCCGTCTGGCCAACGAGGTGACGACACTGCTGCACGGGCCCGAGGCCGCGGCCAAGGCCGAGGCCACCGCGCGCGAAGTGTTCGAAAAGGGCGGTGTGGGCGGCGACCTGCCTACCCTGACTCTGACCGCCGAAGATCTGGGCGACGGCATATCGATCGTGCAGCTGATCGTGAAGTCGGGCCTGGCGAAATCGGGCAAAGAGGCCAAGCGCCTGATCTCCGAAAACGGCGCCCGTCTGGACGACGCACCGCTGACCGATGCGGGGCTCATGATCGACGCAGCGGCCCTTTCCTCGCCCATCAAGCTGAGCGCGGGCAAGAAGCGGCACGCGCTGGTGCAGCTGGGCTGAACCGCCTGCCCCCGAACACGACGGCCGCCTTCGGGCGGCCGTTTTTCTATCCGCGTTCGACCGAGCCCAGCGGCAGGTCCAGACCGGCCGGCGTCACGAACAGCTCGATCTGATCGCGCGACAGCGCCCAGTGATCGGCCGCCAGCTGCCCCGCCGCCGCCTCGTCGCGCGCCTCGATCGCGGCAATGATGGCGTCATGCTGGTCGCAGGCCAGAGCCAGGCTTTCGCCCATCCCGGCCTGACCCGGGCGGTAGAAGGTCATGCCAATACGCGCATGGTCGATCAGCAGCCGCTGAAACGACGGCAGCAGGTACACATTCGCCGCCATCTCGCCAGTGATCTCGTGGAACTGGTTGTTGGCCAGCGCGCGATCTTCGGCCGAGCTCGCCCGCAACGTTTCCCGAAACGCCGCCTGCGCCGCCTTCAACCGATCGATCTGGTCACCTGTCGCGTTCTGCGCCGCCAGCCGAAGCACCGCGCCATAGATCATCGGCGCCACCAGGAAGAAATCGCGCAGCGTGGCATAGGACATCTGCGACACCCGCGCGCCCCGGTTTTCACGCAGTTCAAGATAGCCCAGCCCGGCCAGATGCCGGAACACTTCGCGCAGTGGCGTGCGCGACAGGCCGAACGCCTCGGACAGCTGCGCCTCGTCCAGATCATCGCCAGGGCGCAGTTTCAGCGTCATCACCGCCGCCTTCAGATGCGCGGCCAGCGCCGCCTTGCGGCTTTTCGTGTCGTCTTTCATCCCCAACCTTCGCTTTGGTCGAATCGCGACACCCAGGATGTCGCCTCTGCTCTTGCCCGATAAAATGCAACTTGTACACAATCAGTCTGACCGCCCGTGATAGACTGAGCGCATGACCCGCCCGCAACATTTCTGTTTCATCCTCGTTCCCGAGTTCTCGCACCTGGCCTTCTCCTGCGCGGTCGAGCCGCTGCGGATCGCCAACTGGGTCAGCGGCGAGGAACTGTACCGCTGGTCCTTCGCCTCGGAGGACGGCGCGCAGGCGGTGTGTTCGAACGGGTCCGTGACACTGGTGCATGGCGGGTTGGCGGACCTGCCGAAATGCGACCAGATCTTTGTTTTGTCGGGCATTCACATGCGCGATCACGTCAGCCGACCCCTGCTGGCCGCGCTGCGCCGCGAACGGGCGCGCGGCACGGCCATCGGGGCGCTGTGTTCGGGTGCGTGGCTGCTGGCCGAGGCCGGGTTCCTGAACGGGATGCAGGCGGCGATCCATTGGGAATATCACGACGCCTTCATGGAGGCTTTCCCGGACGTGAATCTGGTGCGCAGCGTCTTCGTGGCCGATGAAAAGCACATGACCGCCTCGGGCGGCACCGCAACGGCCGACCTGATGCTGCACCTGATCGAGCGCGACCACGGGCAGGACCTGTCGATCGCGGTGGCCGACCAGATGGTCTACAACGCCGTGCGCAACGCGACCGCCGATCAGCGTGTGTCGCTGCAATCGCGCAACGGCATGCGCAACGCGCATCTGGCCAAGGCGATCCAGATCATGGCCGACCGCATCAACGACCCGATCTCGCCGGCGGTGATCGCCGAACAGATCGGCATCTCGACCCGCCAGCTGGAACGGCTCTTCGGCAAATACCTCAACGCCTCGCCCAAGAAATACTTTATGGAACTGCGGCTGGACCGCGCGCGCAACCTGTTGTTGCAGACCGAATCCTCGGTCACCGACGTGGCCTTTGCATGCGGCTTTGAAAGCCCGGGCCATTTTTCACGCGTGTACCGCGCCGCCTTCGGCGTCACCCCGATGCAGCAGCGCAGCCGGCTGGACTGATTCACTGCCGACTGGACAGGACGTGCCATCTCGGATTATTTGAACGAACGTTCAGATCACTGGGGAGGAGCCCGCCATGCAATTGTCCACCACCGCTGCCGTCATCACCGGCGGCGCCTCGGGCCTCGGAGAGGCCACCGCCCGTTACTTTGCCGAGAACGGCGCGCAGGTCACCATCCTCGACCGCGATGCCGAGCATGGCGCGCAGGTCGCGACCGAGATCGGCGGACATTTCGCCCAGACCGACGTGACGGACGAGAACTCGGTGGCCGCGGCCATTGCGCTGGCGATGGAGAAGATGGGCAAGATCACCGCCTGCGTGAACTGTGCCGGCATCGCCTATGGCATCAAAACCGTCGGCAAGGACGGCCCGCATCCGCTGGACGCCTTTCAGCGCACAATCGACATCAACCTGGTGGGCACCTTCAACGTGTCGCGTCTGGCCGCCGCCGAGATGGCCAAGAACGCGCCCGAGTCGGATGGCGCGCGTGGCGTGATCATCAACACCGCCTCGATTGCCGCGTTTGACGGACAGAAAGGTCAGGCGGCCTATGCGGCGTCCAAGGGCGGTGTCGTGGGCATGACCCTGCCGATGGCGCGCGACCTGGCCTCGACCGGGATCCGGGTGATGACCATTGCACCGGGCATCTTCATGACGCCGATGCTGGCCGGCCTGCCCGAAGAGGTGCAGCAGCAGCTGGCCACCGACGTTCCGAACCCCGCCCGCCTGGGCGACCCGCGCGAATATGGCCGGCTGGCCGGATTCATCGTCGAGATTGGCTATCTGAACGGCGAAGTCATTCGCATCGACGGCGCCCTGCGGATGCGCTGACCGTCACTGACGATTTCCGGCCCGGTCGATCTTCGTCCGGGCCGGCCATTTTCGTTTCGTACAAAACGGAAGACCTCCGTCCCGGGGCCGGTACAAAACAGACGAATTGGCTCAGCCCGCCTCGGCCTTCTCTTCCAGTTCCAGCCATTCCTCCTCAGCGGCGGCCAGCTTCTCCTGCCGCTCGACAAGGGCTTCGGTCGCCTTCTGGAATTTCACCGGCTCGCGGGTGAACAGCTGGGGGTCCGACATCAGTTCCTCCAGCTTGGCGATCTCGGCTTCCAGCCGCGCGATCTCGGCGGGCAGCTTCTCCAGCCGGTGCTTTTCGGAAAAGGACAGGCCGGCTTTCGGCTTGGCTTCCTGCTTGACCTTCGGCTTGTTCTCTTTTGATTTCTCGGACTTTTTCTCGACCAGATCGCCGCGCTGCGCGACATAATCCGACCAGCCGCCCGCATAGACGGTCGCGCGGCCGTTGCCCTCCATCGCTATGGTGGTGGTCGCCACACGATCCAGGAAATCCCGGTCGTGACTGACCAGCAGCACCGTGCCGTCATAGTCGTCCAGCAGTTCCTGCAACAGGTCCAGCGTCTCGACATCTAGGTCGTTGGTCGGTTCGTCCAGCACCAACAGGTTCGACGGTTTCGCCATCAGCTTGGCCAGCAGCAACCGCGCTTTTTCGCCGCC
Source organism: Ruegeria sp. CH5 (assembly GCF_056537025.1). Classification (NCBI taxonomy): domain Bacteria; kingdom Pseudomonadati; phylum Pseudomonadota; class Alphaproteobacteria; order Rhodobacterales; family Roseobacteraceae; genus Ruegeria; species Ruegeria sp. CH5. The sequence continues at coordinate 791,477 of NZ_JBQFQT010000001.1, forward strand.
CGACAAGGACTTGACGGCCGCTCTGGCCTGCCGTTCGTCGAACAGGAATTCCTTGAGATAGCCGACCACATGCTTGGGCTGGCCGCGCACCATCACCTGATCGGCCTTGCCCGAGACGCGCATCTCGGGGTCGCCGGTCAGGCTGTCCCACAGGGTCATCTCGTGGTCCAGCTGCGCGCGGGTCTGGTCGAAGACCGCGATTTCCAGATTGGTGCCCAGGCTCACGGTGCCTTCATCCGGCGCGACCTCGCCCAGCAGCATCTTCAGAACGGTAGTCTTGCCAACGCCGTTCGGACCGACAAAGGCCACCCGGTCGCCGCGCTGTACCAGCAGGTCCAGGTTGCGCACGATGGGCTTGCCGTCGAATGCCTTGCTGAGACCGCGTGCCTCGATCACCTTGCGCCCCGATTTCGGACCGGAGTCCAAGGACATGGCCGCCGACCCCTGACGCTTGATCTGCGCGGCGCGTTCGGCCCGCAAGGCCTGCAGCGCCCGCACCCGGCCCTGGTTGCGCTTGCGGCGGGCGCTGATCCCTTCGACAGCCCAGCGGGATTCGGACTTGATCAGCCGGTCCAGCTTGTGGCGTTGCTGATCTTCCTCTTCCCAGATCTTGTCGCGCCAGGCCTCGAAGGCCTCGAACCCCTGCTCCTGCCGGCGCACCTCACCGCGGTCGATCCACAGTGTTGCCCGGGTCAGCGCCCGCAGGAACGCGCGGTCATGCGAGATCAGGACAAAGGCCGCCCGTGTCGCGCCCAGTTCACGCTCCAGCCAGCCGATGGCCTCGATGTCCAGATGGTTGGTCGGCTCGTCCAGCAGCATCAGGTCGGGGGCCTCGGCCATCAGCTTGGCCAGAGCCGCGCGCCGCCTTTCACCGCCCGAGGCGGTCTGAACCGCGCGCGAGGGATCGAATTTCAGCCCCTCGCCGGCTCGCTCCACCTTGTACAGTTCACCTGGTTCCAGCCCGCTGGCCGCATAATCGCCCAGCGTGGCAAAGCCCTCCATCGTCGGGTCCTGCTCCATGTAGTCGACGGATTTGCCGGGCGGCACCACGATCTCGCCCCGGTCCGGTTCGACCAGACCGGCCATGACCTTCATCAGGGTGGATTTGCCCGAGCCGTTCCGCCCGACCAGCGCAACGCGGTCGCCGGGCTGAACCACCAGGTCCAGGTCGGAAAACACCGGCTCGCCCCCGAAGGTCAGCGAGATACCGGACATCTGCAACAAAGGAATACGTGCCATAAGCGCCAGCTAAACCGGCAGGCATTGGGCGTCAACGCCCCAGCCTCACCTTTTGACAGCAGCGCGGCTTCAGCCCGCGATCATCCGCAAGAGGCGTTTCCGCGCCGCGGGAATCGCGCCGATCTCGACACCGGTGAAGACATGCAGCGTGTTCAGCTGGCGGTCCACCACCGCATGATCGCTGACCCAACCACCCATCAAAAGATAGGTACGCAGCAACGGCGGCATGCGCAGCATGGCCTTTCTGGCATCCGGGCGGCGCCGCAGCCGCGCGGCAAAGCGGAACACGTCCGGCGCCTTGACCCGCGGCAACCAGCGCGTGGGCGCAAGGTGGCGATGTTTAAGCATCGCGAAGGCATCCAGATATTCCGCAGTCTCAGTCCCTGCGAAGGACGAGCATCCGAACAGCAACTGGACGCCGTTGCGGTCGACGAAGGCCGTCATCGCGCCCCAGGCCACCCTCAGGATATCTGGATCCGTCCAATCGGGATGGATGCAGAACCGCCCCATTTCCACCATGCGTCCATCAAAGCTCTGCAAAGCGGAAAGGTCATAGAACTGGGCCGAATAACTGCGGCTGATTTCGCTGCCGCTGTCCATGACCAGCATCCGGAAACAGCAGACCAACTGGTCGCCTGCCTGCGAATCCTCGACCAGAACATGGGCGCAGGTAACGTCGAAGTCGTCCCGATCCGTCTCGGCTGTTCGGAATGCAAGTGTACGAAGCTTCTGGGCCGCCCGCACGTCCTCGGGACACCGCGCCAGGCGCGCGCGGTAGCGGCCCTTGTCCAGCAAAATATCATCGGCCATGGTCGCATCCTCCACGGTTTCTCACCGATTGCGATCTGCCTGATCCCATGCACCAATAGTGTGACCGCCGTGTGAAGCTTTCAACCGGCGGCCGGAAATTAGCTGGCTCCCGGGATGTTCGACGGGCTGAATTGGCCGATGTTGCCCAGCAGCTGCCGCAGGAAGCCTTTGTCCTGAACACTGGAGTCCGTCACACGGCGATCCAGCACGATGACATAGCCGTCTTCGAGACCGAATTTCTCGATATTGCGGACGACGCCACGCTGGTCAAAGCTGATCGCTACCAATTCACGCGAGACGACCTCGGGGCGTTTGGGGCCATAGTGGCGTACGCGCGACGCCACATAATAGAAACCCGAATCCTTCAACACACCTGACGAGCTGGGCGCGCCAGCCTTTTCCAGAACCGTGTCGCGGGTATCGACGCCAACCTTGATCTCGGCCAGCTCTTCCGGGGTGGGGATATAGCCGTGTTTCTTGTAGACCGGGGTACAGGCAACAGCGGTGGCCAGAACAAGCGTGCAGGCAACCGCCCTGGACGCCGGTTTCAGCCTGTTCAGTACTTTCAACATGTTCACCCTCTTGCCTTGGTCCCTTGCGGCTTCTATCCGATTACAGAAACCCATGCCCCGGTTCAACACAGGAAAGGGTCACAATGTCCGACCTCTCAACATTGCGCGTCGCCGATCTGCCTCAAAACAGCCCGACCGCGTTCGAATTGCGCCCCTCTGCCCGGCAACTCGAGGAAATTCGTGATGCGTTGGGCCTGCTCGGGCTGCGCAAGCTGAGTTTTGTCGGCGAGCTGCGCGCGCAGGGCAAGCGTGATTGGGTGTTGACCGCCAAGCTGGGCGCGACCGTCATTCAGCCCTGCGTGGTGACGCTGGACCCGGTCACGACCCGGATCGAGGCCCCGGTGCGGCGCATTTTCCTGGCCAATTGGACCGAACCGGACGAACCCGAGTTCGAAATGCCCGAAGATGACGAGACCGAAGCCTTGGGCCCGGAAATCGATCTGGACCAGGTGATGCGCGAGGCGCTGTCCCTTGCGTTGCCCCAATACCCCCGGAAAGACGGCGCACATCTGGGCGACGCGAACTATACCGAACCGGGCAAACAGGCGATGACCGACGAGGATGCCAAACCCTTTGCCGGGCTGGCGTCCCTGCGTGACGCACTTAAAAAAGACGAGTGACAGGGGATCGATTTCCTGTCATAGCAGGCGCTCAGAAAAATCGCTTGAACATGTCGAGAATCGCAGTATTTTCGCGCGCTCATCGGAATTTGGGTTGGACATCGCGGGGCTTGTTCCCTAAACGCACGTCACACCACGAGAAAACGAAGAATGAAACCCGGCCTGCAGCGAATCTGCTGGCCCTTAGTAGACAAAGGTTGAGACCATGGCCGTCCAACAGAACAAAGTTTCCAAGTCGCGTCGCAACAACCGCCGCGCACACGACGCTCTGGTTGCTGCAAACCCGAACGAATGCGCGAACTGCGGCGAGCTGAAGCGCCCGCACCACGTTTGCGCAGCATGCGGCCACTATGACGATCGTGAAGTCGTCGCTCAGGCCGACGACATCGACCTGGACGAAGACGCGGCCTAAGCCTGATTGAACGCAGGTTCTGGCATGACAGCGCAGCCCACGCAGACCGGAAAGATCATCATCTCGGTTGACGCAATGGGCGGGGATTCAGGTCCCGGCGTGGTCGTGGCTGGAATCGCGAAGTCAGCAAAGAAGAACCCCGAGGTCGGATTTCTTCTGCACGGCCCGAAAGATGTGCTGAGCAAGCTTGTATCGAAACGGCGTGTCCTCGACGGACGCGTCGTTTTTCGTGATTGCCCGGACGTGGTCACGATGCAGGACAAGCCCAGCCAGGTGGTGCGCAGCGGCAAGAACACCTCGATGTGGTCGGCGCTGGAATCGGTGCGTCAGGGCGAGGCCCATGGTGCCGTCTCCTGCGGCAATACCGGCGCGCTGATGGCGCTGTCGATGATGCGGCTGCGCAAACTGCCCGGGGTGAACCGCCCCGCCATCGCGATTCTGTGGCCATCCCGCAACCCTCAGGGCTTCAACGTCATGCTGGACGTGGGCGCGGATGTGCGGGCCGACGCCAAGGATCTGCTGCAGTTCGCATTGATGGGCGCCTCTTATGCGCGCAACGGCATGGAACTGACCCGCCCGCGTATCGGGCTGCTGAACGTTGGCACCGAAGAGCACAAGGGCCGCGCCGAACTCAAGGAAGCCCATGCCCTGATCACCGACTTCGCGGATCAGGCAAACTTTGATTTCGTGGGCTTCGTGGAAGGCAGCGACATTCCCGGCGACAAGGCGGATGTCATTGTAACGGATGGGTTTACCGGAAACGTCGCCATCAAGACCGGCGAAGGCACGGCCAGCCTGATCGGTGACCTGCTGCGCGAGGCCTTCAAGTATTCGCCCCTATCCCGCCTGGCCTCGGTTCTGGCCATCACCTCGCTGCAGCGATTGAAGAAACGCATCGACCCGCGCCGCGTCAACGGCGGGGTCTTTCTTGGCCTGAACGGCACTGTCATAAAATCCCACGGAGGCGCCGACGCCACCGGCATGTCGGCCGCGATCAAGCTGGCTTTCACCCTGGCCAAGTCCGGCTTTGCGGAAAAATTGGCAGCACGGGTTGCATCCACGGCTGAGCTTGAACAAGATGCGGCGCAATCTGCGCTGCAGACCAAATAAGAACAAAGAAGGCAGTACCCCAGATGGCAGGCCGTTCAGTCGTTGTAGGTGTCGGGCATTACCTGCCCAAGCGGGTGGTTCCGAACTCCGAATTCGAAAAGACGCTTGATACGACCGATGAATGGATTCGCACCCGTTCCGGTATCGAGCGTCGGCACTTTGCGGCCGAAGATGAAACCACGTCCGATCTGGCAACCTATGCGGCCAAAGCCGCTTTGCAGGACGCCGGCCTTACAGCTGATGACATTGACGCAATCGTACTGGCGACCTCGACCGCGGATCTGACGTTCCCGTCGGCCGCAACCATGGTTCAAGCCAATCTGGGCATGACCCGGGGGTTTGCCTTTGATGTTCAGGCCGTCTGCGCCGGTTTCGTGTTTGCGCTGAGCAACGCCAACGCCCTGATCCTTTCGGGTCAGGCCAAGCGGGTGCTGGTGATCGGCGCCGAAACTTTTTCGCGGATCATGGACTGGACCGACAGATCGACTTGCGTGTTGTTCGGGGATGGGGCCGGTGCTCTCGTGCTCGAGGCGCAGGACGGTGCCGGAACAAGCGATGATCGAGGTATCTTGTCCACGGATCTGCATTCGGATGGACGTTACAAGGACCTTCTGTACGTGGACGGCGGGGTGTCGACGCAATCGACGGGCCATCTTCGGATGCAGGGCAACCAGGTGTTCCGCCATGCGGTCGAAAAGCTCACCGCCACGGCCGAAACCGCCCTGGAACGCGCCGGACTGAACAGCCAGGACGTCGACTGGATCGTGCCGCATCAGGCCAATATCCGCATCATTCAGGGCACCGCAAAGAAGATGGGCCTGCCCATGGATCACGTTGTGGTGACCGTTCAGGACCACGGAAACACATCGGCCGCCTCGATTCCCCTGGCCCTGTCGGTGGGCAAGGAACGGGGCCAGATCAAGCAAGGTGATTTGATCGTGACCGAGGCGATTGGCGGCGGTTTGGCATGGGGCTCGGTGGTCCTGCGCTGGTAACCGGCGCAATCCGGCTTACACAGCCGCCCGCAATTCATTGATATTGACAGCGAATTTGCGCTACCCCTATGCTCGAAAATCAATAGGGGAAATGTCATGGGCGATAATACACTGACGCGAATGGATCTGAGCGAAGCCGTGTTTCGCGAAGTTGGGCTGTCACGCAACGAAAGTGCACAGCTTGTCGAAAGCATTCTGAACCACATGTCGGACGCGCTGGTGCGTGGCGAACAGGTCAAGATTTCGTCCTTCGGCACTTTCAGCGTTCGTGACAAATCAGCCCGTATTGGACGCAACCCGAAAACCGGTGAAGAGGTTCCGATCCAGCCGCGCCGCGTGCTGACTTTCCGCCCGTCGCATCTGATGAAGGATCGCGTCGCCGCCGGGAATCGCAAGTAAACCCGGGGCCAGGAGGATATGAGCAAGTCACCCGACGCGTTTCGCACCATCAGTGAAGTTGCGGATTGGCTCGGTGTTCAGGCCCATGTCCTGCGATTCTGGGAAAGCCGGTTTGCACAGGTCAAACCGGTTAAACGGGCTGGCGGTCGCCGTTACTACCGCCCCAACGACATGCGCCTGCTGGGCGGCATCAAGAAGCTGCTGCACGAGGACGGCATCACGATAAAAGGCGTTCAACGCATCCTGAGGGAACAGGGCGTGGCCCATGTGGCGGCGCTGTCACCCGACATCGATGTCAGGGCAGAATCACCACAGACGCCACAGGACGTGGTGGTGTCCTTTCCGCCCAAATCGACCGGTCAGCAAATCGACCTCGATCTGCAGGCCGGCACTGATGGTCCCGGATCGCCAGAGCCTCAGGAAACACCCAGTTCCCCAGACCCCGAGCCGGCGCCCGCGCCCACTGCGGTCAACGGGGACGATGGCATCAGCCCTGCCCCGCTGTTCGGCGGCATCGCCTCCAAAGCTTGGCAGACTACGGATTTTGACGCTGAGGCGCTGCGCCAGATCGCCCCGATCGCGAGGGACCTCAGGGCATGGCTCAGCCGGGTCGAAGGTCAAAAGGCGGGATAAGAAGAAAGGCAATGTTTTCCTCTTGCCCCTGCCGGGAAAATCATTATGAACAGCCCAACGTCGGGCTATGGCGCAGCCTGGTAGCGCGTCCGTCTGGGGGACGGAAGGTCGCAGGTTCGAGTCCTGCTAGCCCGACCAAATCACACCGACGTTTATGGCAGACAGGCCAGATCCCGCTCTGGCACCAGGGGGGATCGGAATGACAGGTGTATGCCCGAACCAGCAAATCGAGGCGATGATCGCGCGCGGTGAGATCTCCGCCGAGCCGGCCATTCTGCCCGCTCAGATCCAGCCCGCCAGCCTTGATCTTCGTTTGGGAACAGTTGCTTACCGCGTCCGTGCGTCATTTCTGGCGGGCGAAAGCCGTTCGGTGTCCGAACGGCTGGCCGAGTTCGAAATGCACCGGATCGACATCACCGACGGCGCCGTTCTCGAAAAAGGTTGCGTCTACCTTGTGCCCCTGATGGAAGCGTTGTCCCTGCCCGGTGACGTGACCGCTGTCGCCAACGCCAAAAGCTCGACCGGGCGTCTGGACCTTCTGACCCGTACCATCACCGACGGCGGAACCGAGTTCGACCGGGTGCCCGCAGGCTATTCGGGGCCCCTCTACGCCGAAATCTGCCCGCGGTCCTTTTCTGTTCTGGTGCGTCCGGGCATGCGGCTGAACCAGATCCGTTTCCGGCAAGGCCAGGCGGTTTTGTCCGATGCAGACCTGACCGCTCTGCATGCGGAATCACCATTGGTCGATGGTCCGGCCGTCATTCAGGACGGTCTGGGGTTTTCGGTCGACCTGCGCCTGCCCAACACTGACCTTGTTGGCTATCGCGCGAAACCGCATACCGGCGTGATCGACCTTGACCGGATCGGCGAATACGACCCACAGGAATACTGGGAAGAGGTGCGTACCAAGGACGGGCGGATCATTCTGGATCCGGGCGCATTCTATATCCTGGTCAGCCGAGAGGCAGTTCACATCCCACCGATGTACGCGGCCGAAATGGCGCCCTATCTGGCGATGGTGGGCGAATTCCGGGTGCACTACGCGGGCTTTTTCGATCCGGGCTTCGGTCATGCCGAAGCCGGAGGCGCCGGGTCACGTGGAGTTCTGGAAGTTCGCTGTCACGAAGCGCCCTTCGTACTGGAGCATGGACAGGTCGTCGGGCGGCTGGTCTATGAGCGCATGGCCGAGATGCCGACACAGCTGTACGGCGCAGGAATTGCTTCGAACTATCAGGGCCAAGGCCTGAAATTGTCGAAGCATTTCAAGTCCGTACAGTAAACCTCAGAACCGCATGAACCGCCGCATCTGGCGGGTCAGCTGCTTGGCCTGTTTCATGCTCGGGCTCTGTCCGCCTGCACTTTGCGCCATGCGCCGGTCGGTCTGAGGATCGCGCGCCTGGCTCTGTTGGCCCGGCTTGCGGGTCGCACGATCGGCAAGGTCAAAACCTTTGTCGACACCACGCGTGACCAGCCTGCGCATGACTTGCCGAACGATCATGTCGATGATGCGGTTTGCGTTCATTTCGGTCTCCGTTCCTCTGCGCCGAACCTAACGGCGATATGCGCCGACAAATGGGCGACGCAATCAATCTTCCTCGAACAGTTCGGACTGATCTTCGTCACCCGTTTCATCTTCGTTGGCCTCGCCGATCGGCATCGCCCCCGGCGGTGGCCGGTTTTCCAGCAAGCCAGCAGCGCGCAGCTCCTTAAGGCCCGGCAAGTCACGCGCGCTTTCCAGACCGAAATGGTCCAGGAACTGAGGCGTGACGACAAAGGTCACCGGGCGGCCCGGCGTCATGCGGCGACGGCCCAGCCGAATCCACTCCATCTCCAGCAGTTGGTCGATGGTGCCCCGCGACACGGACACGCCGCGGATTTCTTCGATCTCGGCGCGGGTGCAGGGCTGATGATAGGCCACGATCGCCAGGGTCTCGATGGCGGCTCGGCTCAGCTTGCGGGTCTCGACCGTTTCCTTCTGCATCAGGAAGCCCAGATCGGGGGCCGTGCGAATGGCCCACGCCTCGCCCACTTTGACCACGCGGACTCCGCGCCCTTCATAACGTTTCTGCAGCAGTTCCAGCGCTTGCGCGGCGTCGCATCCATGCGGCATCCGCGCCTCAAGATCGGCCACTGTCACCGGCTCAGCGCTGGCGAACAGTACCGCCTCGACCATACGCTCCTGCTCAGCCAGCGGAGGCGCTTCGAACAGGGTGCCGGTGCCGTCGTCTTCGGGGGCGTCAGTCACGTTTGTCAGTCCTTCTGCGCAGTTGGATCGGAGCAAAGGTCTCGCTTTGCTTGATCTCCATATGTCCTTCCTTGACCAGTTCCAGCGAGGCCGCAAACGTCGCCGCCGTCGCCGAGCGCCGCCGCACCGGGTCAACGTCCCATCCGTCGGGCAGGTAGGTTTCCATGTCGGTCCAGGTTCCGGCAAATCCGATCAGCGGGCGCATCCGTTCCAGCGCCTGCTCCATCGTGAAAACGGCGTCGCGGTCCATCACGAAGGGCCGGAACTCGTCGCGGGTGCGGATGCGGGCATAGCCCTGCATCAGGTCCAGCAAGGTCGCGGAATAAGTGACCGTGCGGATGCGGGTGACATCCTCGCCCTGCCCGCGCCTGAAGAAATCGCGCCCGAGTTGGTCGCGCGCCATCAGGCGCGCCGCCGCGTCGCGCATCGCCTGCAGGCGTTCCAGCTGAAAGGCCAGGTGAGCGGCCAGTTCCTCGCCCGTCGGCCCCTCTTCGTCGGGGTCGGGCGGCAACAACAGCCGGGATTTCAGAAAGGCCAGCCACGCGGCCATCACCAGGTAGTCGGCGGCCAGTTCGATCCGCAGGGCGCGGGCCCGTTCGACAAAGGCCAGATATTGCTGCGCCAGCGCCAGAACCGAGATCTTGCGCAGATCGACCTTTTGCGTCCGCGACAGGGTCAGCAGAACGTCCAGCGGGCCTTCAAACCCGTCGACGTCCACGATCAGCGCCTCTGCGGCCAGCCGATCGGCGACCGAAACCGGGTCTTCGCTGAAAAGGTTATCCGTCATATACCTGCCCGCCCATCAGACGGGATAGTTCCGTCTCGGCGGCACGGATGTCAAGTTCCTCGGGCGATTGCCGCTGTGCCAGCGCCTTGTCTGCGCGGGCTTGTGCCGCCTCGGACATCTCGCCCGCAGCTTCCATGACCGTCGCCCTGTCGGCAAGCGAGCCGTTGCAGTGCAGCACAACATCGCATCCTGCGGCCAGCGCCTGACGTGACAGGTCGGCCAAAGACCCGCTGAGCGCCTTCATCGAGATGTCGTCGGTCATGATCAGGCCATCAAACCCGATCTGATCCCGGATCACAGCCATCATCTGCGGAGAGATCGTTGCCGGTCGTTCATCGAGCTGCTCAAAGACCAAATGGGCTGTCATGCCCATCGGCAGGTCGTTCAAGGCGCGAAACGGGGCAAAATCGGTCTGCAACAGATCGACCAACGGCGCATTGACGTGTGGCAGATCGAAATGGCTGTCCAAGGTCGCCCGCCCGTGGCCGGGAATATGCTTGACGATGGGCAACACGCCACCGTCCAAATGACCCTGCGCAACGGCCCGGCCGATTTTTGCGACCGTAGCAGCATCGCTACCGTAGCACCGGTTGCGCAAAAATGCGTGGGTGTCCGGACGCGCCAGATCCACCATCGGTGCGCAGTTGCTATCGATCCCCATGGAATACAGTTCATGCGCGATCAGGCGATACCGAAGGTACATGGCTCGCTCGGCATGGTCGCCGGCACGCTCCGCATGATCCAATGGGGGCATCCATTGCCGCGCAAGTGGCGCGCGCAAACGTTGGACCCGTCCGCCCTCTTGGTCGATGGTGATCGGACAGTTTCGACCGACGGCCTCGCGAAAGTCGTCACACAAGGCACGGACCTGATCCGCAGTTTCGATATTGCGGGCAAACAGAATGAACCCAAACGGGTTCATCTGGCGAAACAACGCCTTTTCTTCGGGTGTCAATCGCAGCCCGGCCGCATCCGTGATCGTGGCGCCAAACCTCACCGCACGGCAACCGGGATACAGTCAGCGTCCTGTGCGACCAGGGCGGCGCAGAACTGGCGCGAGTCGCTCAGGTCATCGAACCCCAGGACCCGCAGACGGTAAAACGTGCGGCCTCCGCTTGAGGTTTTCTGGATAACCCTCTGCTTCCCGTCCATATATTCACCAAACCGACGATACAGCCTGTCCCATTCGGCCTGCGCGACCTCGGGGCTTTCAAACGCACCCAGCTGCGCCAGCCGGGTACCTTTGGTCAAGGTGTTCGGGTCGACATCCAACCCTACAGCAGCTTTGACCGCGGCGTTGATCGCGTCTTCACTGACTGCAGGCTGTACAGCCGAAGCTGCGCGCGCCGGGCGGCGGAGCGGACGCAGAGACCGGCGCACGCCCGGCAGGGCCGCGATTTCGGGATCGGGCAGCTGAGCGGCAAGATCGGCCGGATCAATGGCTGGCTCGTCATCGTCCAAGTTCAGGGATGCAAGCTGCACGCCCTCTTCGGTCTGCGGTGCCTCAGCGGCAGGCGCGCCGGACAGTTCGGCCACCACGGCGTCAACCGCGCCTTGGCGCAGTTCGGCCGCTTCCTGGTTCGAGATTTCTTGTTCGACAACATGCACGGCAGGGGTCGGCTTCAGCTCACCCATCGCCACGTCTTCATCCGTCAGAGAAATGGGGCGCGGCGCAAGGATCAGCCGGTCGGCCGGAGGCGCGGCGGTCCCGACCGCCGCAACGGCATTGACCGCAAGTCCCTGGTGATCGGCGGGGGTGCCGCCCGGAGCTTCCGGCTGCACCCGCATCGGCCCCTCGGCCGCGCGTACGACCGGTACGCCGCTCACATCGCGCATGACCAGCTTGTACCCCCAGATCGCGACACCAGCGACAAGCGCCAGAGACGCGGCAGCGCCCAGCAGGTTGACCACCCGCCCAAGGCCCGCGCCAGCCGGCGCACCCTCAGCCTGATCCATCATATCGTCGGGATATTCATACCCATCTTCGGGGTGGAACTGATTCGAGTAATGCGCGTGCTCGGGGCTGGTCTGCCCCGAGAAATCGTAACTGGTCATATCCGCCTCACTGCCCGTTTCGCGCCTGAAATTGGGGCGCGCGGGTCATTTCTTGCCTACCTCGGGCCGGCGGTTCGGGCAGTGTTGGTTACCGCATCTCCTGCGCCGGCGTGACACCAAGAATACCCAAGCCTGCTGAAATCACAACAGAAACGGCCCGGGCCAGTGCGATTTTTGCCTGGCTTGTTGCCGCGTCACCATCTTGCAGGAAGCGTAGCGACATTTCTTCGTTGCCCTTGTTCCACAATGCGTGGAAATCCCCTGAAAGTTCATACAGATAGAAGGCAACCCGATGCGGTTCGTTGGTACGCGCAGCGATCTCGACCAGCCGTGGCCATTCGGCCAGCTTTTTGGCAACACCCAGCTCGGCCGCGTGGTCGATCTTGCTCAGATCAGCAGCTTTGAGAGTTGCATCGTCCGCGGCAACGCCCGCTTCGGCGGCCCGGCGCAGCACGCTCATGACCCGGGCATGGGCGTATTGCACGTAGAACACGGGGTTCTCGCGGCTTTGCTCAAGCACCTTGTCGAAGTCGAAGTCCAGCGGCGCATCGTTCTTGCGGGTCAGCATCACAAACCGGGTCACGTCCGGGCCAACCTGGTCAACCACATCACGCAGCGTGACGAAATTGCCGGCCCGCTTGGACATCTTGAACGGCTCACCGTTTTTCCACAGTTTCACCAACTGGGTCAGCTTGATGTCCAGCGGCACCTTGCCGTCCGACAAGGCCGAAACGGCGGCCTTCATCCGCTTGACGTAGCCACCGTGATCTGCACCGAACACGTCGATCAGAGCGTCAAATCCGCGGCTCACCTTGTCGTAGTGATAAGCGATGTCCGGAGCAAAATAGGTCCAGCTGCCGTCGGATTTTTTGACAGGGCGGTCCACATCGTCGCCATGCGCGGTGGACTTGAACAGGGTCTGCTCGCGCGGCTCCCAGTCTTCGGGGGTTTTACCTTTGGGCGGCTCAAGAACGCCTTCATAGATAAGACCCTTGTCGCTGAGCGACTTCAGTGCGGCCTCGATCTTGCCGGTTCCGTACAGCGACTTCTCCGAGAAGAACACGTCCATCTCGACGCCCAGCGCCTTCAGGTCGGCGCGGATCAGATCCATCATCGCGTCGGTTGCAAAAACGCGGACCTCGGCCAGCCATTCGCTTTCAGGCTTGTCCAGCAAGCTGTCGCCGTATTTTTCCTTCAACGCCTCGCCGATCGGTATCAGGTAGTCGCCCGGGTACAGGCCTTCGGCGATCTCCGGGCTCAGGCCGTTGGCCTCGCGGTACCGCTCGAACGCGGACCGGGCCAGAACATCGACCTGCGCGCCGCCATCGTTGATATAGTATTCACGGGTCACGTCGTGGCCGGAATAGGCCAACAGGCTGGCCAGCGCGTCGCCGAACACTGCGCCACGTGTGTGGCCCACATGCAGCGGTCCCGTGGGGTTGGCCGAGACGTATTCCACGTTCACCTTCAACCCCTGCCCCATAGTCGAGCGACCATAATCCGTGCCCTGTTCCAGCACCGCACCCAGAACGCCCTGCCAGACCGACGCAGCGAGCCGCAGGTTGAGAAAGCCCGGACCTGCAACCTCGGCACTCGTGATCCGCTCATCGGCGGCCAGTTTCGCGGCCAGCGCGTCGGCAATGTCACGCGGCTTCATCTTGGCCGGCTTGGCCAACACCATCGCGGCATTGGTCGCCATGTCTCCATGGGCGGCGTCGCGCGGGGGTTCGACCGCAACGTTGTCAAAGCTCAGCCCCTCGGGCAGCGCGCCTTCGGACTGCATCTGCGTCAGCGCGTCCAGAACAAGGCCGCGGATCTCGGAGAACAGGTTCATTTCGGATGTCCTTTTGCTTGCGCAGCGGTTTACCACGCAAGGCGGCAAGGTCAATGCGGGCAAGCGGTCCAAACCAGCATTCGCAGCATGCAGCCCTAAACCTGCGGGGGCTGCGTGCCGGTCAGGCGGGCATGATCCTGCAAGGCAAACCGATCGGTCATGCCCGCAATATAGTCTGATACGATCCGGGCCAGCGCGGTCTCGTCCGGCGCCGCTTCGATATCCGAATGCCAATGCCGAGGCATCTGGCGCGGGTCGCTCAGATAGATCGGGAACAGCTCCTCGACTACGCGACTGACCTTGGCGCGCACCTCCATGACGCTGGGCGCCCGGTACATGCGGGTGAACAGAAACGCCCGGATATCGTTGAGCTGCGCCCAAAGATCATCCGAGAAGCGGATGACAGGAGCCCCGAGGTGACGAACATCTTCGACTGTTTGCGCGCCCGATCTCTCCAAAACCTCGCGCGAGGTGTCGATTACATCCGAAACCATCACGCCGAACACCCGCCTCAGCGCCTCGTGACGACGCCGGTAGAAATCCAACCCGGGATACTTGCGATCCACCTCGGCATAACACTCCCGGACAATCGGCAATTGGGCGATCTCGTCGTCGGTAAAAAGTCCGGCCCGCAGGCCGTCGAACAGGTCATGATTGTTGTAGGCGATGTCGTCGGACAGTGCCGCAACCTGCGCCTCTGCGCTGGCATGGGTGTGCAGTTCAAGGTCAAAATCGGCATTGCACTCGGCCAGCGCCCAGGGCAGCTCGCCCGTAACCGGGCCGTTGTGCTTGGCGATGCCCTCAAGGCATTCCCATGTCAGGTTGCACCCGTCGAAATCCGCGTAATGCTGTTCCAGCTTGGTGACGATGCGGATCGCCTGGGCGTTGTGGTCGAAGCCCCCGTAGGGCGCCATCAGCGCATGCAGAGCGTCCTCGCCGGTATGGCCAAACGGCGTGTGGCCCAGATCATGCGCCAGGGCCACGGCCTCGGTCAGTTCGGGGTTCAGCCCCAATGCCCCCGAGATCGTGCGCGCGACCTGCGCCACCTCGATCGAATGGGTCAGGCGCGTGCGATAGCTGTCGCCCTCATGCTCGACAAAAACCTGTGTCTTGTGCTTAAGACGTCGGAACGCGCTGGCGTGTATGATCCTGTCCCGGTCCCGCTGAAAGCACGACCGGAAACTGCTTTCTTCCTCTGGCACCAGCCGCCCGCGCGCCCGGCCCGGATCGGCAGCAAATCCTGCTCGCTCCAATGGTCTTGTCCTTGTCGCCTGTCTCCGGGGTTTCTATATTGTAGACTAACGAGGAAATAAACCTTTGGAGCATGGCATGAATCTGCCTCCGAGAGTCACAGAACGCGCCTTCGAGAGGCTTGCCGAGATCGGCGCCGCCGACAACGGCAAGGCCCTGCGCATAGCCGTTGAAGGCGGAGGGTGTTCAGGCTTTCAGTACGAAATCGCCTTGGACGAGCCCAAGGACGATGATCTGGTACTGGAAGGCAAAGGCCAGAAGGTTGTCGTCGACGAAATTTCTTTGCCGTTCCTGGAAAATGCGACGATTGATTTCACGCAGGAACTGATCGGCGCCCGGTTCGTGATCGACAACCCCAACGCAACCTCTTCCTGTGGGTGCGGCACGTCTTTTTCGATGTGATCAATCGTGGGGGCGTTGCGGCCCCGTCCTCTGAATATCTCTATGATCTGCAGGAGCGCCCGCCGTCCCGCGATCAGGCCTTAGGGCGCGGTTTACCGTGTTGGGCCCCGTGCCAAATGGGCCAGTTCGTCATGGCGTCATCGGTCCCCGTACGCCCCGGCACCCGCGGCAGACCTGACTGACACCTTGTGATGGCATCCGTTCTGGGCGATAGGTTTCGGCAGAGCTTCGGAGGGACCGGGATGAAAATCGCAACATTCAACATCAACGGCATCAAGGCGCGGGCCGAGGCTCTGCCCCGCTGGTTGGACGAAGCCCAGCCCGATGTGGTCCTGCTGCAGGAAATCAAATCCGTCGACGAAAACTTTCCCCGCGAGATCTTTGAGGAACGCGGGTACAACGTCGAAACCCATGGTCAGAAAAGCTTCAATGGCGTGGCGATACTTTCCAAGTATCCGCTCGAAGACGTCTCGCGCGGGCTGCCTGGGGATGAAGAGGACGAGCAGGCGCGATGGATCGAAGCAACCGTCATCGGCAAGCGGGCGCTGCGGATTTGCGGGTTTTATCTTCCCAACGGGAACCCTGCTCCGGGGCCGAAATTCGACTACAAGCTTGCGTGGATGGAGCGGCTGTACGAGCGCGCCCGCGATCTTCTGGCCACGGAAGAGCCGGCCCTCATGGCAGGGGACTACAACATCATTCCGCAAGCCGAGGACGCGAAACGTCCGGAGGCCTGGCGCGAAGACGCCCTGTTTCGGCCGGAAAGCCGCGCGGCGTTTCGCAAGGTTCTTAACCTTGGCTTCACCGAAGCATTCCGTGCGCGGACGCAAGGTCCGGGCCACTATTCGTTCTGGGATTATCAGGCCGGCGCGTGGAACCGGAATGACGGCATTCGCATTGACCACTTCCTTCTGACACCACAAGCGGCGGACCTGATGCGCGATTGCCAGATCGACGCCGCAGTGCGCGGACATGAAAAACCGTCCGATCACGTCCCTGTTTGGGTGGACCTCGACACCTGACTCGTCAGGCCGTCGGGTCGTAATCGTAGATCCAGTCGTATCGACGCGTCAGGCGCGGACCGATCAGGGCCAAGGCCGCCTGCGCCGCCAGTCGTGCGGGACCGCGCAAATGAAAGTTCCGCGCGTTGGCACCGGCAGCTGCGACCACCTTGCGCGCGCGGGATTTCCTCGTGCTTTCATAGGCTTCGAGTGCGCGGCGGACACCCGACTGTTCGTCAAAAGATCGGGCCAGGATCCAAGCATCCTCAAGGGCGAGGCACGCCCCTTGAGCCATAAACGGCAATGTGGGATGCGCGGCGTCCCCCAAAAGGGCAACGCGACCATTCTGCCATTTCTGTGCCACCGGGCGCAGAAACAAAGCCCACAGGTGAACATCTTGCACCTGCGCAAGCGCGGCACCTGCAGGACCGCCGAAATCGGCAAAACGCGCCCGCAGGTCCTCGGGGTCACCGCGCAGACGCCAGCCCTCCTCCCGCCAATCGGACCGCTCTTCGACCGCCACGATGTTCAACATGGACTGCTTTCGCAGCGGATAGGTCACGACATGACGCCCGGGGCCCATTGTCAGCGATGCCATGGGCTCGGCTTCGTGGTTGATCCAGGGCACCGTTGCCCGCCAAGCCACCTGATGCGTGAACGCGGGCGCTTCGGTTCCGTTCAGGATGGGCCGGATACCGCTGCGCCCGCCATCCGCTGCAACGGCGAATTCCGCGCGCAGCCGGGTGCCATCCTGCAGTGCAACCTCGGCTTCGGCCGGATGCTTCCGAACATTGGTGACGCGGGCATTCAGCCTGATCGACACCCCTGCGCGCTCGGCCGCCTTTTGCAACGTTTCCAGAAGGTCAGCACGGTGGAAATACCACGTAGGTCCGGCCGCGGGTGCCGGAAGACGGCTGACGACGCGGCCCCGCCGGAAATCGCGCAGAACAGTGCCGTGAGAGAGTTGTGCGACCCGACCGGGATCATCCACAACACCCAGCGCATGCAGGACCGCCATGCCGTTGGCGCTGATTTGCAGACCGGCCCCGACCTCGGTCAAGGCCTCGGCCTGCTCGAGAACGGTCACCCGTGCACCGCGTTGCTGCAAGGCCAGCGCAGCGGCCATTCCGCCGATCCCGCCGCCGATGACACCGATTTGCAAACCGTCGATCTTCATGGCACGGGCTTAACGCAAAAAAGCCGGAGCCACAGGCCCCGGCGCTTGTCTTTTTTGAAAGAACCCAGCGATCAATCGTCGCGGTGAACTTTTTCGCGACGCTCGTGACGCTCTTGCGCTTCCAGCGTCATGGTCGCGATCGGACGCGCATCCAGACGCTTGAGCGAGATCGGGTCACCGGTCTTTTCGCAGTAACCGTATTCGCCCTCGTCGATCCGGCGCAGAGCGGCGTCGATCTTGGCAACCAGTTTGCGCTGTCGGTCCCGGGTGCGCAGTTCCAGCGCACGGTCGGTTTCCTCGCTGGCGCGGTCTGCAACGTCGGGAATATTACGGGTGCTGTCCTGCAGCCCCTCGATCGTATCCCGGCTGCCTGCCAAAAGTTCGTTTTTCCAGTTCAGCAGCTTGCGGCGGAAATACTCAAGCTGGCGTTCATTCATGAAAGGTTCATCTTCGGCCGGACGATAGTCCTCCGGCAGAAAAACTTCCTGCTTCATATTGGCTCCCTCGGTATGGCCAGAAACGTCTTTTGCGGTCGTGTCGCCTGACATTTGGCACCCCCTTCTGCGCAGCGTTTAACTGACGGGACGGGGAATGTCACTATCCAAACGCAACCCCGACGCGCCGTTATGAGAACCGGTATAAACATGAGACTTTGGGCACCAAATCGTTGCCATTCTGTGAAAGCGAAAAGACTATTTTGCGGCAGAACACCCGCGAGCGGATGATGGAATCGGTGCGATTCGTCCCTCGCGCGCGCCGTTGGCAGCCCGCGACGCTGCGGCCCGGCTTGTCATTCGGCCCCGCCCTAGGTAACCCGGTTCCCGTCTCCTGTTGCTGCGACCATCATACGAGGGCCCCATGACCGCACGTTTCAAAGGCACAGCCGAATACGTTGCCACCGACGACCTGACCATTGCCGTAAACGCAGCCGTCACGCTGGAACGACCGCTGCTGGTCAAGGGTGAGCCCGGCACGGGCAAAACCGAACTGGCCAAACAGGTCGCCGGCGCGCTGGGTCTCAGGATGATCGAGTGGAACGTCAAGTCGACCACCCGCGCGCAGCAGGGTCTCTACGCATATGACGCCGTCAGCCGTCTTCGCGACAGCCAGCTGGGCGACGAACGTGTGCACGACGTGTCGAACTATATTCGCAAAGGCAAGCTGTGGCAGGCCTTCGACGCCGATGAAAAGGTCGTGCTGCTGATCGACGAGATCGACAAGGCCGATATCGAGTTCCCCAACGACCTGCTGCAGGAACTCGACAAGATGGAGTTCCACGTCTACGAGACCGGCGAAACGATCCGGGCCAAACACCGCCCCATCGTGATCATCACCTCGAACAATGAAAAGGAACTGCCCGACGCCTTCCTGCGCCGCTGTTTCTTCCACTATATCCGTTTCCCCGACGAAGCCACGATGCGCCGCATCGTCGAAGTGCATCACCCCGGCATCAAAGAGGCGTTGCTGACCACCGCCCTGACCCAGTTCTACGAAATCCGCGAAACGCAGGGGCTAAAGAAAAAACCCTCGACCTCCGAGGTGCTGGACTGGCTCAAGCTGCTCCTGGCCGAGGATCTGGATGCCGAAGACCTGAAGCGCGACGGGGTCAATGCCCTGCCCAAGCTGCACGGCGCCCTGCTGAAGAACGAGCAGGACGTGCATCTGTTCGAACGGCTGGCCTTCATGGCGCGCGCCAAGCGCTGAAGCCCGCCCATTCATGAATACTTGGTGATCACGGCTTGCCTTGCGGCAAGCCTGATGCCAGCATTGCTGCAACAAAGATCAAAGAACACGACACCGAGCACGCTGTAGAGCAGGACCACCCGAATTGACCCAAGCGCCGCGCATTCGTCCCCTCAAGCCCGAAGACCGGCCGAGCTGGGACTTGTTGTGGCGGGCGTATCTTGAATTCTACGAAACGGTATTGCCCGACGAGGTCTACGACAGCACGTTTGCGCGCCTGCTGGGGGATGATCCGCAGGACTTTTCATGCCTTGTGGCCGAGTTGGACGGCGAATTGATCGGGCTGACCCACTTCCTGTTTCACCGCCATGCCTGGAAGATCGAAAACGTCTGTTATCTGCAGGATCTCTATGCCAGCCCGCATGTACGCGGCACCGGTGTCGGTCGGGCGTTGATCGAGGCCGTATATGCCGAAGCCGATCGAAAAGGCGCGCCCGATGTCTATTGGTTGACGCAAGAGTTCAACCATACGGCGCGCCAGCTTTATGACCGCGTCGGCCAACTGACGCCTTTCCTCAAGTATCGGCGTCCATGAAACGTCTGGCTGGCATATTTCTTGGCTTTGTCCTTGCCGGCTGCAGTTCGGTCGACCGGATTGAGTTGCCCGATGAAATCAAGGTGACCGAGGCCGCGGCACCGGTGACTCAGGCTTTCGGCACGCCACGTCCTTTCCCGCCGGCCCGGTCGAATACGAACATCGCGGCGGATTTCGTGGAGCTGCATTTCTCGCTGGAAAGTGGCACTGCCCTGCCGGTGTTCACGCGGTTCGAGGGTCCGATCACAGTTCGGCTGACGGGCGCCCCTGCCCCCACGATGCAATCCGACCTGACGCGTCTGCTGACCAGACTGCAGCGCGAAGCCCGGATCGACATCCGCCAGGTCAACGATGGGCAGGCCAACATCACGATCGAAGCAGTGACCCAGCGCCAGATCCAGCGGCTGCTGCCGCAGGCCGCGTGTTTCGTCGTGCCCAACGCGTCCAGCCTCGAGGAATACAATCGCGACAAGCGCAAGACCAAAAGCAGTTGGCGCGCACTGCGCAGCCGCGAGCGATTGGCGATCTTCATTCCCAACGATGTCAGCCCCCAGGAAATGCGGGATTGCCTTCACGAAGAGCTTGCACAGGCGATCGGGCCTCTGAACGACATGTACCGCCTGCCGGATTCAGTCTTCAACGACGATAATTTCCACACTGTCCTGACCGGGTTCGATATGCTGATCCTGCGCGCGACCTATGCGCCGGAACTACAGACCGGAATGACCCGGGAACAGGTGGCGCAGGTCATACCCGGGGTCATCGCCCGCCTGAACCCGCGCGGTGCCGACCTGCCCGTCCAGCCAATCTCGGAAACCCCGCGTGAATGGATCGACGCCGTGCAACTGGCGGTCGGCAAGGGCCGGGCCTCGCCGCGGCAAATGCGGGCCATCGACCGCGCGATGCGGATCGGCCGAGAGCAAGGTTGGACCGATCACCGCCGGGCGTACCCCCATTATCTGAAGGCCCGTTTGGGTGAATTCGACGCCCCCGAGGAAGCGCAGCGCGAATACGCCATCGCCCTGCAATACCTTCGCGCGACCCCCGGAACCGAGCTTCAGCGCGCGCATATCTCGGTTCAGACGGCGGCCTATGCCCTGACCCAAGGGCGCGGCCCCGCAGCCCTGCCGGACCTCGACCGGGCCATCGCGACGATGACGCGGGCCGAAAACGCCTCGATGTTGGCGACGCTGCTGCTGCTGAAGGCCGAGGCCTTGAAGCAGGCCGGCAAACCCGAACAGGCACGCTCCGTCAGGCTGGACAGTCTGGGGTGGGCGCGCTACGGGTTTGGCTCGGAATTGGTGGTCAGCTCGTTGATGCAGGACGTCGCACTGGGGGCCCCATAACATCGCAAAAGACGGATGACTAACACATGCTAGTGGTTGTGGGAATGGCGGTCCTGGGGGCGGCTCTGGGCGCGCTGACGGCACGAAAACGCAATGGCAGCGGCGCGGATATCGCCCAGTATGCGGCCGGCTACGGCATTGCATTTGCATTGGCGGGACTGGCCATTTCGCTTGTTCTAGTGCGGGTGATAGGCTGAGCCGATGTTCATCCCCTTTTTCGACAACCTCAGAAAAGCAGGCATCCCCGTCTCGTTGCGGGAATACCTGACTTTTCTGGAGGGGATGAAAAAGGGGCTGGCCACCTACGACATCGAGGCGTTCTACTACCTCGCCCGTGTCTCGATGGTGAAGGACGAGCGCAACATCGACAAGTTCGATCGCGCCTTTGCCGCCAGCTTCGAAGGGCTGTCCGAGATCACCTTCGATCAGGTGCTCGAGGCCGTGGACATCCCGGCCGAGTGGCTGGCCAAGATGGCCGAGAAGCACCTGTCAGACGAGGAAAAGGCTGAGATCGAAGCGCTTGGCGGTTTCGACAAGCTGATGGAGACGCTGCGCGAGCGGCTGAAGGATCAGCAGGGCCGCCACCAGGGCGGCAACAAGTGGATCGGAACGGCGGGCACATCGCCCTTCGGCGCCTATGGATACAACCCCGAGGGCGTGCGCATCGGCCAGAAGGAAAGCCGCCACCAGCGCGCGGTCAAGGTCTGGGACAAGCGCGAGTTCCGCAATCTGGACGACACGGTCGAACTGGGCACCCGCAACATCAAGGTCGCGCTGAAACGCCTGCGCCGCTGGGCCCGCGAGGGGGCCGCCGAAGAGCTGGACCTGGACGGCACCATCCGCGCCACGGCCGAGCACGGATACCTGGACGTCAAGACCCGGCCCGAACGGCACAATGCGGTGAAAGTGCTGCTGTTTCTCGATGTGGGCGGCTCGATGGACCCGCATATCAAGGTGGTCGAGGAATTGTTCTCGGCCGCGCGGGCCGAGTTCAAGCACCTGGAATATTTCTATTTCCACAATTGCCTGTACGAAGGCGTCTGGCGCGACAATCGCCGCCGGTGGGATGCGCAGACCCCCACGCATGAGGTGCTGCGGACCTACGGCCCCGACTACAAGTGCATCTTCGTAGGTGACGCGTCGATGTCGCCTTACGAGATCGCCTATCCCGGCGGCGCAAACGAGCACTGGAACGCCGAGGCCGGTCAGGTCTGGCTGCAGCGCGCGCGCGAACAGTGGACGTCAAACCTGTGGATCAACCCGGTGCCCGAGAAATACTGGGAATACACCCATTCCATCGGCATGATCCGCGAGATCTTCGAAGACCGGATGGTGCCGATGACGCTGGCCGGGTTGGAACGCGGCATGCGCGAGCTGACGCGATAGCGCCAGCCCGGTTTTGTTTTTATCCGGCGATTGCCTGAATCCCCAAGAACAGTAGACCCGAAAGCAGGGCCGCTGCAGGCACGGTGATCACCCAGGCCGCGATGATCGTCAGGAAGTGCGACCGACGCACCAGCTTGCGGCGGCGGCGCTCTTCGGGGGCAAGCACCGGGCGTTCCGGCACGGCGCCGCGTGCCTTGATCAGGCGTCGCTCGGCGTCCCATTCCCGGAAGAACCCGACACCGAACACTGCGCCCACGGCGATGTGGGTCGAACTGACCGGCAGGCCAAGCCAGCTGGCCACGATCACGGTGATCGCCGCCGACAGCGCCACGCAATAGGCGCGCATCGGGTTCAGCTTGGTGATCTGGCTGCCGACAACCCGGATCAGCTTGGGCCCGAACAGGAACAGGCCGAACGAGATACCGAAGGCGCCGATGATCATGACCCAGGGCGGAATGCTCACCGCATGGGTGAAATCACCCATTGCCGAAGCCTGAACGATGGCGGCCAGAGGCCCGACGGCATTGGCCACGTCATTGGCCCCATGCGCAAAGCTGAGCAGCGCCGCTGAAATGATCAGCGGGATGCCGAACAGGATCTTCAGCGACTTGTTGCGGTTCTCCAGCCCCTCGGCCTGACGGCGAATGACCGGGATCGTCACCATCCAGATCAGCACTCCGCTGACCAGACCGATCACAAGAGCCGTCTGCAGGTTGATCTTGAACAGATGTTTCAGGCCCTTCAGCGCAAGGTACGAGGCAAACGCCCCGGCCATGATGCCGACCAGAACCGGAACCCATTTGCGCGCAGCGGCGATCTTGTCGTCCTGGTAGATGATCCGCGCCTTGATGAACCACAGGAACCCGGCGGCGATGATGCCGCCCAGAAGCGGCGAGATGACCCAGCTTGCAGCGATCTGGCTCATCTTGACCCAGCTGACCGCGCCGAACCCCGCCGCCGCGATCCCTGCCCCCATGACGCCCCCCACGACCGAATGCGTGGTCGAGACCGGAGCGCCGACCCAGGTGGCCAGGTTGATCCAAAGCGCAGCAGACAACAGCGCGGCCATCATGGCCCAGATGAAGACGGTTGCCGTTCCCATGCTTTCGGTATTGATGATGCCCTTAGCGATGGTCGAGACCACGTCTCCACCCGCGATCAGGGCGCCGGCGCTTTCGAAAATTGCTGCAATCGCGATGGCGCCGCCCATGGTCAGGGTGTTCGCGCCCACCGCCGGGGCCATGTTGTTGGCCACATCGTTCGCCCCGATGTTGAGCGCCATGTAGGCTCCGAACATGGCCGCGATCACGACGATCATCGTGTTGCTGGCCTGTCCGAACAACAATGCAGCCGTGATCCCGGCGATCACGATGAACACGAAGGCGATGCCCGATCCGACGAACGGCCGCCCGACCTGCGCCGTTGCAACCTCGAGGCGGGAAAACCTCCGCAGGTCACGATCCAGTGTTTCAAGGTGCCGGGCTTCTAAATCATTGTTGGCCATTTGTCCCTCTTGAATAGCGCGCGCTCGCACAGCGTGCGCCGTGCCCTAGAAGGCTTTTGCCTTCATTTCAACCTTTGAAATATGGAAACTGCGATCTGACGCCGCGCGATTTCCGTCTCACGAACTGCCCCAGGTCGCCCATGTTGCCCGAAAGTGATGAGGAACGACTTGCCCCCGCATCCCGATCCGCCCATATCTGAGATATGTTGCGTCTGACCCCAATTCTGCTGGCGATCGCCTATGCCATTGTGATGTATCGGATTTCCGTCTGGCGCACCCATCGCGAGCTGGATGCGAAGTCGACCGAACTGGCTGATCCCGAGTTGAAGCGTATGACCGACCGCCTGGCCGCCGCCTTGGATGTGGCGCGCGTGCCGGTCTATATCTATGAAATCGACCCGGTGAACGGGCTGGCCGCACCGGACGGGCGCATTTTCATCACCCGAGGCTTCTATCGCAAGTTCCGCAACGGCGAGGTCTCAGCCGAGGAGATGGCCAGCGTCATAGCGCATGAACTGGGCCATGTGGCGCTGGGCCACGCCCGGCGGCGGATGATCGACTTTTCCGGTCAGAACGCGATGCGGGCGGCGCTGATGATGCTGCTCAACCGGTTCATTCCCTTCATCGGCGCGTGGATCGCAAATGCGCTGACCGCGCTGCTGGCCTCGCGCCTGTCGCGGGCGGACGAGTATGAGGCGGACGAATACGCAGCCGCCCTGCTGACCAAGGCCGGGATCGGGATCGGACCGCAGAAATCCCTGTTTCACAAGCTTGAGGATCTGACCCAGCAGCGGGCAGGCGTGGTTCCGGCCTGGCTGATGAGCCATCCCAAGACGGACGAGCGGATTGCCGCGCTGGAGGCCCTTGAACAGCGTTGGGAGCGTGGCTGAGGGTCAGGGTGCGAGAGGCCACACTCTCGCGCTCTCCGGGATATTTTGGGCCAGATGAAGCGGTCAGGCCGCCAGAGCCTTGCCGAGACGCGGCAGGCGGGCTTTTTTCATCAATGCGCGCAGAGTCCATCGGTCGCCCGACAGGCGGTTGGCTTCGGTCAGGATCGATTGAGCCACCTGTTCGACACTGGTCGGATCATTCTGCCAGATGCCGTGAAGGAAGCTGTCGGGGTCGATGCGGGCAAGGCCCTCTTCCGCCAGAATATTCCTTGGAAAGTCTTTGGCATTAACGGTGATGATCGTATCGGCCGAAGCGGCGACGGCGGTGGCCAGCACATGCGTATCGGCCGGATCGGGAAGCCAGAGGCGCTGTTCGAGACCGGGCGCCTCGGGGCGTTCGGCCTGCGGCCAATGTGCCTGCACCAAGGCGATTTCGGCCCGGGCCTGCGCCTCGCCCTCGGGGCCAAGTTTGCGGGCGGCGCGGGCCCATTCCTCGAGGATGCGAGCCGACCAGAGCGGGGTGAAGTGGCCCCGCGCCGCCACGCCCAGCAGCATCTCGCGCATCACCGTCGGGTAGATGACGCAGGTGTCGAGAACCGCCTTCACAGCCGGTAGAACACGGATTTCAGATAACCGCTCTCGGCCAGCTGCGGCAGTTGCGGATGGTCGGGACCGGCAAAGCCGGTGTGGATCATCTGCGCCTGACGCCCGGCCCGGCCGATGCCGCGGGCGCAGGCCTCGCGGAAACGGGTCAGGTCGGCGGCGTGCGAGCACGAACACAGGCCCAGATAACCGCCCGGTTTGACAAGCGGCGCGGCCAGGCGGGCGATCCGCTCATAGGCCCGCAGCCCGGCATCCAGCGCCTGTTTCGACGGCGCAAAGGCCGGCGGATCGCAGATGGCCACGTCGAACTGCGCACCGTCTTCGCCCAGCTGGGTCAAGACGTCGAAGGCATCGCCCTGTCGGGTTTCAAAGCGGTCGCCAAAGCCCGAGGCGACGGCGCCCTGCTTGGCCAGAGTCAACGCGGCGGCCGAGCCATCGACCGATAGCGCGTGGTCGGCGCCACCGGCCAGCATGGCCAGACCAAACCCGCCCACGTGGCTGAACACATCCAGCACATGCGCGCCGGGCCCCGCCAGCCGGGCGGCAAAGGCGTGGTTGGGGCGCTGGTCGTAGAACAGCCCGGTTTTCTGGCCCCCGGTCAGGTCGGCCATGTAAGTTGCGCCGTTCATCGGAACGGGCAGCGGGGCATCGGGCGCGGTGCCGCGCAGGGTCTGGCTCACGTCATCCAGACCTTCCAGCCCGCGGGTGCGGCCCGAGGCGTTCTTGAGCACAGTCGTCACCCCCGTCTCCGCGACGAGCGCGTCGGTCAGAAGGTCCAGGTGCGCTTCGGCCCAGGCGGCGTTGGGCTGGATCACGCAAGCGTCGCCGAACCGATCGATGATGACACCAGGAAAACCGTCGGCCTCGGCATGGACCAGCCGGTAGAACGGCGCATCGAACAGCCGTTCGCGTAGGTCGAGCGCGCGGCGCAGGCGGGTTTCGAACCACCCGGCATCCAGCTGCGCCGACAGGTCGCGATCCAACACCCGGCACATGATCTTGGAATCCGGGTTCACTGCCACCAACGCGATCGGGGCGCGTTTGTCATCCTCAAGCACGGCCAGCGCACCCGGCGCGATCTTGCGGGTGCGCCGGTCGGTGACGATGTCATTGGCATAGACCCAGGGAAAGCCGTGGCGCAGACCGCGCGCGTTGGCTTTAGGTTTCAAACGGATTCTGGGGCGGTCGGGCATGTCGGCATGGGTCATGGCGCCCTCATAGTCGCGATTGCGCGGGCAGAAAAGCCCCTCTGGCGATCCGTCAGCGTTGGCGCGCCCGCCAGCCGCCGCGCCGGCGCGGAGCCTGCGCGGTGTCCAGCCCTTCGCGCAGAACCTGTGTCATGGGATGGTCGGCATCCTGTGCGGTATAGACAGCATGCAACTCGGTCAGCGCCTGCTTCTGGTCGCGCCCGTCCGGCAGGCTGAGCGCCCAGTCCAAAAAGATGCTGCGACACTCGGGCAGCGTGATTCCGTCGATGCGATAGGCCTCGCGGATCAGGCCCTTGGGGTCGTTCGGGTCGTCACTGCGCGCCATCCGCACTCTCCTCGATCACCGCGCCGATAACTTCGGCTGCGGCAGCATAGCTGTCCTGCAAGGCGGACTGTAACTGCTCGACCTGCTCGAACCCGGTCGCCCGGCACAGAAAGGCCGTGCCCCCCTGCCCGATCTTGTCGGCCTCGATCACCTTGCCCGACAGTAGCCGCGCCGCGCATTGCACCGACCAGCATAGATCATATGCGTCCTTCAACACCTGCGCCTGAGCGACATCCAAGAGACCCGCAGCGACCGCTCCGTCCAGGCCCGAGTCGACGTCGCGCCGTGGCGCGCCGGACAACAGTGCGCCGGTTTCGGCCATCAGTTCGATATCCAGCAGACGGCCGGGGCCATTCTTGACATCCCAGACACCGGCGGGAGATTTCGCGGCCGCGAGGCGTGCGCGCATGTCGGACACTTCGCGCAGGACCTGATCCTTGTCGCGCGGGCGAGACAGGAACTGCGTGCGGAAAGCTTCGAAATCGTCGGCCAGATCCGTGTTGCCTGCAACTGCGCGCGCGCGGGTCAGGGCCAGATGCTCCCAAACCCAGGCTTCCTCTTGTTGGTAATGAGTGAAGCTGGCCCAGCTTGTGGCGACTGGCCCCTGATTGCCGGACGGCCGCAGTCGCATGTCGACCTCGTACAACCGTCCTTGCGCCATCGGTGCCGACAGGGCGGTAATCAGCGCCTGTGTAAGGCGCGCGTAGTAGGTGCGTGTGGCCAGTGGCTTGGGGCCGTCGGATATGTCCACCGCTTGCGGGTCGTAGATCACGATCATGTCCAGATCGGATTGCGAGTTCAGCCGAGCGGCCCCCAACGACCCCATGCCCAGCACCACAGCGCCACGCCCTGGGGGGGAGCCGTGTTTCTGCGCAAACTGTCGCTCTACGCAGGGTAAGATCGCGGCGATGACAACCTGCGCGAGGTCCGCGTATTGCCGCCCCGCCTGCAACCCGTCGATCAGACCGCGCAGGTGGTGCACACCGATACGGAAATGCCATTCCTTGCACCAGCGCCGCGCCAGATCCAGCTGCGTTTCATAGTCCGACTCAGCCGCCAGCGCGTTGGACAGTTCAGCCTGCAAGGCGGACTGACCGGGCCACTCGGCAAAGAAGCTGCCACCGATCACCGCGTCGAACACCTGGGCATTGCGCGACAGATGCGCGGCCAGTGCATGCGAGGTTCCGACGATGTCGACCAGCAGGTCGATCAGATGCGGGTTGGCTTCGAACAGCGAAAACAGCTGCACACCGGCGGGCAAGCCGGCCAGAAACCCATCCAGCGCCAGCAGCGCCTCGTCGGGGCGGGCGGTCTTGGCCAGCCGGGCCAGCAATTCGGGTTTGAGCCGCTCGAAAATGCGCGCGCCCCGTTGCGAACGCAGCGCGGGATAGGTTGTCCATCGGGCCAGAACGCCGGCGTCGAACTCGACCGGGGGCGCTGCGGTCGGCGCGGGGCCGGCGCCGGGCGCGAAAAAGCCCTCGGTCAGCTCGTGCACCTCGGTCAGGCGGCGTGTCAGATCGGCTGTCAGGTCGGCGCTGGTGGTGCCCATCAGGCAGGCGATGCGCTCGATCCCGTCGGACGACTGCGGCACCTTGTGGGTCTGCGCGTCATGCACCATCTGGATGCGGTGCTCGACCTCGCGATGTGCGCGGTAATGGTCGGTCAACTTGTCGGCCACGTCCTGCGGTACCCAGTCCTTGGCTGCCAGCGCGGCCAGTCCCGGCACCGTGCCGCGCACGCGCAGGTCGGGGTCGCGGCCCCCGGCAATCAACTGCCGCGTCTGGGTAAAGAACTCGATTTCGCGAATGCCGCCCTGCCCCAGCTTCATGTCATGGCCGGGGATCGTCAGAGCCCCCCCGGTGCCCTTGTTCTCGCGTATGCGCAGGCGCATGTCGTGAGCGTCCTGGATGGCGGCGAAATCCAGATGGCGGCGCCAGACAAAGGGCCGCAGGGTTTCCAGAAACCGCTGCCCGGCGGCGATGTCGCCGGCGCAAGGGCGGGCCTTGATATAGGCTGCACGCTCCCATGTGCGACCCAGGCTTTCGTAATAGCGCTCGGCCGCCTCGGTCGCCATGCAGACGGGGGTGACCGCGGGATCCGGGCGCAGGCGCAGATCGGTGCGGAACACGTACCCATCGGCCGTCTTGTCGCTGAGCGTAGCGCAGAAATTGCGCGTGGCCCGCACCATGCCCTGCCGCGCCTCATAGAAATCGTCGGGATCGTACCGGGTTTCGTCGAACAGCACGATCAGGTCGATATCCGAGCTGTAGTTCAGCTCGTGCGCGCCCATCTTGCCCATCGCCAGGATCACCATCCCGGCGGCGGTCTCGACGTCGTCTTCGGTCATGCCGGGCAGCTTCTTGCGCCGGATCAGCGCCGCGATCTCGGCCTTGGCCGCGATGTCCACGGCAAGCGCCGCGAAGTCGGTCAGCGCGCCGGTGACCTGCTCGAGGTTCCAGGCTCCGGACAGGTCGGCGAGGGCCGTCAGCAAGGCAAGCCGATGCTTGGCCTGCCTCAGGCCCGGTTTCAACTGGTCAGGAGCCAGCGCGCGCGCGTCGTCCATGATCTGCGCAAGAGCGTGCTGCGGCCGATCCAGCGCCGGGGCCAACCAATTGCGTTCACGGTCGATCAAGCTCTTGAGGTACGGGCTGCTGCCTGCGGCACCGGTCACCAGTTCGGATTGATCAGCGGTCAGATCCGGCACTGCGGCGCAGGCTTCTCGCCCCAATTCGGGGTCGTAGGGACGCGGGACGCGTTGGATGGTAAGATTGTCGGTCATGGGCGAATTCCGGTCAGGTAACCTCGACTGGAGTGTCCTGGCTGAAGGTATTGATCCAGCCATCATCCCGGCGTTCCCACAACGATGAGATCAGCATCGCCTCGCGCGCGGACGCACCCGGCCGCTGATAGTCCGCCCGGTAGGACAACAGGACGATATCCGATGTCAAAACGCGCAGTTGCGCCGCGCTCAACTCATATGACTCCATGGTCGGGTTGTCTGCGAACTGACCCACATGATCGTCGCGATTGGCAAAACCGGATGGGTAGACGCCCAGAAAATCGGCGCTCAGCAACGCCCGGTCCGCCTGCGCATCACCCTCGATCAAAGCGGTCCAGACCTGCTGCTCCAGGTTCAGGATTTCTTCAAGCGTCGGGGCGGGCTTGTCGTTGTGCGTGTTCATGCCCGCACGTTGCGCAGGATCAGAACTGCCGTCAACCGGGGCACTAAATGTAAATCTTTTTCACATCACCCCTTGCATCCGGGCCGGGCCACCCCATCTAGACCAATGTGAACACAATTTACATCAACCTGGAGAGCCCAAATGACCGCATTGTCCGAACACGCCGTCCCCCGCAACCCGGGATGGTTGCACCGTGCAGAGGCCTGGCTTGACGACAAGGGCAAAGGCGCCTGGATCGCTGCCATGGTCCTTGGTTTCATCTTCTTCTGGCCCGTCGGCCTGTCCCTTCTGGCCTATATGATCTGGAGCAAACGCATGTTCAGCAAATCCTGCAGCCGCCGCCATTCCTGGCACAGCCACATGAGCGCGATGAAGCCCTCGGGCAACAGCGCATTCGACGCCTACAAGGCCGACACGCTGGCCCGCCTGGAACGGGAACAACAGGATTTCGAAGCCTTCCTGCACCGCCTGCGCGAAGCCAAGGACAAGGCCGAGTTCGACCAGTTCATGAACGAACGCGCTCAGGAGAATACGGCGGACGACAAGGACGAAACCGCCTGATACCCTACCGCCCTGCCCCCTCTCTGTGGGACAGGGCAAACCTCAACAACCGACTGGAAATTCCTTCATGTCTCATCTGCCCGACCCGGATCGTCAGCCGGACTTCTACAAATCCGTGGCGATCAAACGCTTTTTTGCGTGGCTGTTCGATATCGCCTTCATTTCGCTGCTGTGCACGGTTGCCATTCTGCTGACCTTCGGCATGGGCCTGTTCGTCATCGCGCTGATCTATGCGGTCGTCAGTTTCATCTACCGAGTCGTCACCATCGCAAACGGGTCTGCCACGCTGGGCATGCGCTTTATGGGGATTGAGCTGCGCGACGCATTTGGCGAACGTATGGATACCGGCAAGGCCGTCGCGCATACAGCCGGTTACTTTGTCAGCATGGCGTTTCCGATCCTGCAGATCATCTCGGTCATCATGATGCTTACCAGTGCCCGCAACCAGGGCCTGACCGATGCCTTCCTCGGCACCGTAATGCTGAACCAGCGCGCCTGACACGGCCCGTTTCTGGGACTTGGCGACCCCAGAAACGGTTGCTATCATCGGCCCCGAGGAAACACGGGGCCTTCATGCGACACACGCTGCCGATTGCGCCGCAGTTCTATGTGACTGCACCACAGCCCTGCCCTTATCTCGAGGGCAGGATCGAGCGTAAGCTGTTCACCGCCCTTCAGGGCGAAGGCGCGGATCAGCTGAACAACTCTCTGTCGCAGCAGGGTTTTCGCCGGTCTCAAAACGTACTTTATAGGCCTTCCTGCACCGATTGTGCGGCCTGCCTGTCGGCCCGGATCGACGTCTCGGCATTTTCTCCGACCAAAAGCCAGAAACGCGCGGCGCGGCGCAATGCGCATCTTCAGCGACGCGCGACCTCACCTTGGGCCACCGACGACCAGTACGAGCTGTTTCGGCGGTACCTGGACACACGGCACGCTGATGGCGGCATGGCGGATATGGACGTGTTCGAATTCGCAGCGATGATCGAGGAGACTCCGATCCGCAGCCGCGTCGTTGAATATACCGACCCCAAGACCGGAAACCTGATCGCCGTCAGCCTGACCGATGTTCTGGATGACGGGTTGAGCATGGTCTATTCCTTCTATGATCCGAACCAGCCGCAAAGCTCACTGGGAACCTATATGATCCTCGATCATATCGACATCGCGCGCGAGGCCGGGCTGCCCTATGTTTATCTGGGCTATTGGGTCCCCGGCAGCCCCAAGATGGGCTACAAGGTGAAATTCGCCGGGCTCGAGGTCTATGTCAAAGGCGGGTGGCAGCGTGTGGACGACCCGGAGGCGTTCACCGACTCAACGCATCACCCGCTTTCGACTGCTCCGATTGCCGAGCAGGTCGCGAATATCCAACTTCCCGATCGCCACCCCACCAAAGGTTGAATTCTGATGCAGCAAGGTTTGCACGCCGTCACCCTGGTGGTGCCGGACTATGATGACGCGATCGCGTTCTACACCAAGACGCTTCGGTTCCGGCTGACCCAGGACATCGATTTGGGCGAAGGCAAACGATGGGTTTTGGTTACGCCCCCCGGCAGCGATGGGGCTGCTCTGCTGTTGGCCAAGGCGGACGGAGACAGCCAAAGGGCCGCAATCGGTAATCAGACCGGTGGTCGTGTCGGGTTTTTCCTCAGAACCGATGATTTCGCCCGCGATCACGCAGACATGCTGGCCAACGGGGTCCGGTTCGAGGAAGAGCCCCGCCACGAACCCTATGGCATCGTTGCCGTCTGGCAGGATCCGTTCGGGAACCGTTGGGACCTGATCCAGTTCACCTGACAACCGGCGTCAGCCGGGACCAAAGCAAAGGGGGCCTCGCGGCCCCCTTTTCAGTTTGACAACGCCATCACCGATCAGTTCGGGATCAGGTCCGGCACGATCGTCACGATCGACGGGAAGAACCACAGGATTCCGATGCCAACCACCTGGATCAGCACGAAGGGGATGATCCCGCGGTAGATATGGCCCGTCGTTACCTCTTTCGGCGCCACGCCGCGCAGATAGAATAGCGCAAAGCCAAATGGCGGCGTCAGGAACGAGGTCTGCAGGTTCACCGCCACCATGATCGTCACCCATTTCGGGTCGAACGACCCGCCATAGATCACCGGACCCACGATCGGGATCACGATGTAGATGATCTCGAGGAAGTCCAGCACGAAGCCGAGGATGAACAGCACCAGCATCACGATCAGGAAGACCGTGAACTCGTTGTCAAAGCTCTTGAGGAACTGCTGGATGTAGTGTTCCCCGCCGAACGAGATCACCACCAGGTTCAGCAGCTGCGAGCCGATCAGGATGGTGAAGACCATCGAGGTCACCTTGGCGGTCTCCCGCACCACCGGTGTCAGAACGCCGCTGGCATACAGCACCCAGCAGGCGAACAGCAGGCCGAACAGCGCATAGAGGTAGGTGGCATAGGCCAGAATGAACGCAATCCAGGTCTCGACGCTTACATCGCCTTGGTTCACGCGGAGGTCAAAGTTGACACCCAGCAGAAGGCAGATGATGACGGCGAAGGTGGACCAGATGATCACTTTGCCCGACCGCCCCTGATCTTGCAGTTTGCGATAGGCCGCCAGCATGATGGCCCCGCCTGCCCCCAGCGCTGCGGCCGGAGTCGGGTTGGTCACACCACCCAGGATCGATCCCAAAACCGCGATGATCAGAACCAGCGGCGGGAATACCACGCGGATCAGATCATTGGTCGCACAGCGCGCCGCCGCTTCCTTGCAGCCATACATGGCAAGCCCGAAAGGCAGCGCCAGCAGCAGGAAGGTCGCCCCCGACGAAGTGGTCGGCGCAATCATCAGCACATCGACCAGCAGCATCAGGATCAGCCCGATTGCACCCACGATCAGCGGCTGCGGCGATTGCGAAGGCGCAATGCCGCGGCCCAGAACCAGCGTCAGACCCAGCAGTACGACCATGACCGCAACACCGGTGCCGATCGGGGCGGCAGCCGCAATCTTGGCTTCACGGGCCGAGGCCAGTTCTTCTTCACTCAGCCGTTGCGCCTCGGTTGCGCCGCCGGCAGCATCGATGGCTTCCTGCTCGGCCACGGCCTTGTCCCAAGCCGCCTGACCATGCAGGTCTATCATCGAGGCCTTGCACTCTTCGGACACATTGGTGCGCAACGAGGCTGCCTCACCGATATCCGAGAAGCCGGAAACGGTGATGTTCTGGCTGCCGATGACACCGGCGCTGCCCAGCAGAACCGCGCCCACGATCAGTGCGACCGGGGCACCCAGCAGCCAGGTCAGGCCTTCCGAGCGGGTGATGGTCTCGCCGCTGCCGCCTGACAGTTCGACCGCAGGTGCCTTGTGCGGGTTGAGCAGCGCGTAGCCAAAGGCATAAAGCGCATAGAGCAGCGCCAGCATGATCCCCGGCAGCAGCGCCGCCTGGAACAGCGTCCCCACCGAAACCACGGCAGGCTCGCCCAGATAGGTCAGCGCGTCGGTACAGCCCGCTTCGACTGCGCGGGTCTCTTGCGCCGTCGAATACAAGTCACCCGCCAGCGTGCCCAGCAGAACGATCACGATCGAGGGCGGAATGATCTGCCCCAGCGTACCCGAGGCTGCGATCACACCCGTCGCCAGTTCTGGCGAGTAATTGTTGCGCAGCATGGTCGGCAGGGCCAGCAGGCCCATCGTCACCACGGTCGCGCCGACAATCCCGGTCGAGGCCGCAAGGAATGCCCCCACAACCACGATCGACACCGCCAGACCACCCGGCAGCGGGCCAAAGACGCGCGCCATCGTGGTCAGCAGATCGTTGGCGATTTTCGAGCGTTCCAGCGTGATGCCCATCAGCACGAACATCAGCACCGCCAGCAGAGTCTCGATCGACTGACCGGCCAGAACCCGTTCGTTGATGCGGTTCACGATGAAGGACACGTTGCGGTCCAACGCGGTTTCCCAACCCTGAACAAAGACCGGCTCGGCGATCCTTGGCAGGTCCGGGTATCGGAACACGGATATCACATCGGGTTTCACGCCCGAGTTCACGATGTCCCGATAGGCTTGCGAGCTTGTGTCGATCGCCTGGTGGATCAACAATCCGGCGCTGTCCAGCGCGGCGATGATCCCGAAAGAGATGATGCCGGCCCCGCCGATGGCAAACGCCACCGGAAAGCCGCTGAGAATCCCGCCGAACAGGCAGAGGAATACGATAATGAGGCCTATCTCGACGCCATCAAGTCCGAATAGCATTGTCTTGGTCTCCGTCCTTAATGTGTGCCTTCGTAGGCTTCTTCACCCTCGCCAAGGCTGTCCTTGTCGAGGTATTTTCCAGCGCTTTCCGGGCCTTCGACATATTCGAGATAGGACCGGTAGAAGAACGCGATCGCGTGCAGGAATACCATCGCGGCAAAGGCCACAAGCAGGATCTTGAACAGGAAGTAGGCATTGAAGCCGTTGGGGCTGAAGCCGATGGTTTCGACGTTCCAGCGCAGCGCGCGGGATTTCATCACCAGCCTGTCCAGCGTGTCGCTGGCCGAGGGCTTCGGCACGATCAGGTGACGCCACATGAAGTACCAGCCATACATCCAGGTCAGCACGGCGATGGGCATCATGAACAGGATCGAACCCAGCATGTCGACCACGCGCTTGGCCCGGTGCGAGATACCGGCATATACGAGGTCCACGCGGACGTGGCCGCCCTGCACGAAGGTGTAGGTGCAGCACAGGCAGACGACGAGCGCGTTGTACAGCTTCAGCTCTTCGGCGTACCAGCTGATATCCATCTGGAACGGGATACCCAGACCAAACGCCATGTCAGGCCGCGCGAACACACGCTGCATGAATACGATGACGATTTGCTGGATCACCATCAGCAGGCCCGCCCAGGCAAAGAAACGCCCGGTCGTGTTGGCGAACCCTTCCAAAACGCGCACCATGCCCCACATGAAGCCACGGAAGTAAAGCCCGATAGCGGTCAGCACGAGGAAGATCGTGAAGACCACGAAAAAGAACTCGACCGACCCGCCGTAGTAGACAAAGCGCATGATCGCTTCTTTGTCCGACCAGTTCAGCCACAACTGCGGATGCGTGATGGCGTATCCGAAATTATAGAAGGCTTCGGCGATGCTCTGAACGAACCAGACCAGTCCGTTCCACAGGGCGCCGAAGAACGAGATACCGTTTTCGTCCTGCATAATGTCCCCAGGTCCCGTTGGTTGCGACGCTGATTATAGCGGAAAACCGTGCGATCCGCGCATCTGCAACAGGAAAGGTTTCCCCGCACGTGGCGGGGAAACCGTTTGATTGCCAGACGGCCAGTTAGCCCAGAACGCGGTCGCGCTGAGCGGTGTAGACGCCCGACGACATGTTCAGCCACGACGACGAGGCTTTCATCGATGCCATCGCGCTGTCGTGGATCTTCTTGAACAGCTCGTCGCTCATGTTCTCGGCCAGAACTTCCTGGCTGGCTTGTCCGAAGGCATCCCAGACACTGTCGGGGAATTCCATGACCTTTACGCCGCCGGCCTGCAGACGCTGCAGCGCCGCGCCGTTGTTGGCCAGGAACTGTGCCAGGTTCCACTGGTGCGCTTCGCCGGCAGCGATCTCGATGATCTTCTGGTGCGCCGGCGAGAGGCTTTCGAACACGTCGCGGTTGGTGGCCAGCGACAGGCCTGCGCCCGGCTCGTGGAAACCGGCGGTGTAGTAGATCTTGGTGATCTCCTGGAAACCGGCCTTTTCGTCCGCCCAGGGACCGATCCACTCGGTGCCGTCGATGGCACCCGAGGACAGCGCCTGATACACTTCCGAACCCGGGATGTTCTGAACCGATGCGCCCAGCTTGCCCAGCGCCTTGCCGCCCAGACCCGGCATGCGGAACTTCAGGCCATTGAAGTCTTCGGGGCTGTTGATCTCTTTCGAGTACCAGCCGCCGGCCTGCGCACCGGTGTTGCCTGCCAGGAACGATTTCAGGCCGAAGATCTGGCCCAGTTCGTCATGCAGCTCCATGCCGCCATCGAAATAGTACCAGTTCACAAGTTCCTGCGCGGTCATACCGAACGGAACGGCCGTGAAGAACGCGTAGCCCGGGTGCTGACCGACAAAGTAATAGTCGGCGGCATGGTACATGTCAGCCTGACCCGACGAGACGGCGTCGAACACTTCGAACGCGCCCACCAGTTCGCCCGCTGCCTTGATGTCAACCGTCAGGTTGCCGTCGGACATTGCGGTGATGCTGTCGGCGCAACGCTGCGCGCTGTCGAACACGCCAGCCAGACCGCGGCCCCACGAGGTAACCATGGTCAGCGTGCGCTTGCCCTGCGCATAGGCGGGTGCCGCCAATGCGGTTGCCGCTGCGGCCGAGCCGCCCAGTGCCGACGTCTTTAGAAACTTACGACGATCCATAAGAGTAATCCTCCCCTTCATAGTCACGACTCGGGCAGCGCCCGAGCCAGTCGTTTACGGTAGCGTCACCCTAATGAAGGCCGTTTGAAAAGGAATACCTATTACTACGTAGATCGGATGGTTTTTTCTGCGGAACGCGCAATTGAGGGGCTCATTTTGACCCGCAAACCGCGAGTCCTGGGCGTTTCGAGCGCCGGAATGCCCAATCTCTTTGCAATTTCACCCCCGCTTGCGTATCGATTCGACCATGGGGAAACTCCGCGCTCTGCTTTCACTGACCTACGCTCAGAAGCTGTCGCTGGTTGCGGCCATTCCGCTGGTCGTGGCCGTGGCCGCGATCGCGGTCATGGTGGCCTACGAAGCCCGCGCGACGGCTGAACGCGAGATCAAGGCGTTGGAACGTCGGCTGATCGAGGCCAAGAAGGAAGAGCTGCGCAATTACGTGACACAGGCCCGAAACGGGTTCGCTTATATCTACGGACGCGCGTCTCCGGATGACAAGGTTGCCCAGAATCTGGTAACCCAGATCCTGTCGGCGATGATCTACGGAAAGGACGGGTTCTTCTTCGTATACGATTATGACGGCAACAACCTTGTCAGCCCGCGCCAGACTGAGTTCATCAATCAGAACTGGGAAGGCCTGACGGACAGCGAGGGTGTTCCGGTCGTCGACGAGTTCATCCGCCTGGCCCGGCAGGGTGCCGGATGGCACAGTTTCATGTGGCAGAAGCCCTCGACCGGCGAAGAGGCGATGATGATCGCCTATGTCGTCGGCCTGCAGGATTGGCGCTGGGCCGTGGGAACCGGTGTATTCATCGACGACATCGTCGCAACCGTAGCCAATGCCCGCGCCGAGGTCGAAGCGCGGGTGCAACGCACTTTCCTGTATATCGGCGGTATCGTTCTGGCGGCGGTTCTGATCGTCTTCGCCTCGGGGATGCTGTTGAACATCCGCGAACGCCGGCTTGCGGATGCCAAGCTGAAGGAACTGACCAAGCGGGTCATCGACGCTCAGGAGGAAGAGCGCGGCCGCGTTGCGCGTGAGCTGCATGACGGGATCAGCCAGATCCTGGTCGGGGTACGCTATGCGCTGGACAATGCCCGGCGGCGCCTGTCCAAGGGCGATCATGACGGCGCACGTGCGCCGCTGGACAAGGGCATAGACAACCTGGGCACCGCGATTACCGAAGTGCGTCGCATCAGTCGCGACCTGCGGCCCGGCGTATTGGATGACTTGGGCCTTGGCCCGGCCCTGAAGGCGCTGACCGATGATTTCCGCGAACGGACCGGGATCGAGACCGAGTTTTCGACCGTCGTGTTCCGCAATCGTCTGGACCAGGACAGCAAGATCGCCCTCTACCGTATCGCGCAAGAGGCGCTGACGAATATCGAACGCCATTCTGGCGCAACCCGCGTCACGATCGACCTGCGCGGCCACAAGAAGGGCGCGACCATGCGCATCACCGACAACGGCCGTGGCCTTCGGTCACGACCGGGCCGGGTCAGCACTGGGATCGGGCTGCGCAACATGCAAGAGCGCATAGAACAGCTTGACGGATCCCTGCGTATCCTGTCATCACGCGGCGCACAAAGTGGTACAGTGATCGAAGTCAGCCTGCCGCTGAGCCACCTGTTGCCGCCGCAGGAAGACGCGACACCCAAAGGAAAGGCCGGTTCCTGATGACCGAAACGATCCGAGTCCTTATCGTCGACGATCACCCCATGGTCGCCGAGGGCATCCAGTCGATCCTCGAGAGTTTTGACGACATCAAGGTCGTCGGCACGTTGGGCAATGGCCGAGACGCGGTGGATCAGGCCGCGCGCCTGCAGCCCGATGTCATCCTGATGGATCTGAACATGCCGGGGCTCGGGGGGCTCAGCGCCACGGAGCTGATCCTCGAACGGCTGCCCGACACCCGCATCCTCATTCTGTCGATGCATGACAGCCCGGAATACATCTCGACCGCATTGAGCCACGGGGCCAAGGGCTATGTTCTCAAGGATGTGCCGACGGACGAAATCAAGCAGGCCATAGACGCGGTCATGCGTGGAGAGCGCTATCTGTGCACCGGGGCGATCGGATCGCTGGAACCGAAAGAGGATGCGGCGCGCGAAGCGCTCACCGGACGCGAGCAGACGATCCTTCTGGAATTGGCGCAGGGCAAGTCGAACAAGGAAGTCGCGCTGGCGCTGGATATTTCGGTTCGCACGGTCGAAACCCATCGCAAAAACATCAAGCGCAAGCTGGGCATCTCATCGACTGCCGGCCTGACCCGATACGCGCTGGAACATGGCGTTCTGCAAGGAACCGGCGTGGCCTTCTGACGGCCGCGCCATCAGCGCAGCTTCCGCGCTTCAACGGATTCCTTCGCCGAAAAAGATCAGCGTGCCGTCCTCATCCAGAACGTGAAACTCTCGCTGTTGATATGGCTGATCGAATGGCGCACGAACCCGCCCTTCAGGGAGGTCCTCGAGTTTGGGACGCAGGCTTTCGTACAAGTCGTCTATATCCTCGACATCAACATAGAAGGATTGCTCGTGGCCCAGCGGCAGGCCATCCGCGCGCGGCGGGCATTCCAGCAGGCGAATTGCAACCGGGCCAAGCCTGAGAAAAGCATAGTTGTCTTGCGTGAACCCACACGCGAAACCCAGACGATCGCAGTAGAATGCAATTTGCCGGCTCAGCGAGGAACACAGGACAAAGGGGGTCAGCTGAACAATACGTGGCACCTTGCACTCCCTGGCAGGATCTGACTGCTCCACCCTATCACGGGTCAGTCCAGAAGCTCATCGTTTCGCACCCCCTCCCTGTCGCGATGACACGGCAGCACACGGCCGTAGAGCTGCCGTGTACGCTCGACCCCGCCACACATGCCTTCGGCCTCGACAAAGGAGAATATCCCCACGTAGCGCGGCCGTGCACCCGACACTGGCGCCACGCGATGCAAGGAATAGCGCCCCCGAAAGATCTGCAGATCACCGGGATTGAGCTCCAACTGGCGTACCATTCCCATATTGCCGTCTAGAACCGAGGCCACCTTGTCAAAGTTCTCCTCCTCAGCGGTGCGCAGGTTCGGCGCGTATTCAAAGGCGCCGCCTTGCTCGCCATTCTGGATCGCCAGAGTAACCGTGTAGTTGTTCGTGTCGAAATGCCACGGAAAGCCCTGCCCCTCTTCGACCACGTTGATGATCACATCCGCCAATGGATCATCGTAGCGAAAGAACCGATCCGCGGGTTCATTCAGAGCTTCGCGTATGAAGGGCAGAAATCCTTCGAACTCGTAGATTCTGCGCAGGGGACCGGTAGACGGGAAATTGTCGGCCGGAACAAAGGCGTTCGACCGGTCATAGAACTGACGGATCGGGTGGGCGATACCAAAGCGGGGATCGTCCTTGGTGAAATAGGCGTTGGTCCGGTTGAAACTGCGATGCGCACTCGGCGCGACGGCTTCGGCTTCGGTCAGCAACTGACCCAACCCGTCTTCGTGGACAAATCCGGGTAAAACTGCGCAACCATCTTTGTCGAGGTCACGACGAATGTCATCGATCAACCGATCATAGGCCGCCGAATTCGGACGATCTATCGGATAGCGCCCGAGGTCCACCAGATCCATCAGCATGCCGTCCTCCCTGACTTGTTCGCAGCCCCAGCCTGACCCAGCCCGGCCCCCGCATCATGCCCGTTTCAGACATCGCTCTGACGCATTCTGACCTCGACCACCGCTCGGAACTCGGCAAAACTCGGCCAGTATTTCCGGAAATTTCCCCACATGCGGCAATCTGCGCAACAAAATGTCGCAAAATTCGACATCAGAGTCAGGAAATTGGCCAGATTGCCTGTTGACGCCCCTTCGCGCCGCCCATAATGTCTGCCCCACGCAAAAAGGAGCCTCTGGCGATGAGAACGCTAGTAGTAATCGTAGGAACCACGCGCATGGGCCGGTAACGGTAAACCATAATCGAACCCATGCGCCTCCGAAACTTCGGGGGCTTTTTTTTGTCAAACGCAAGACACATGTCGCGAACGGAGCAAAGCAGATGACACGTGAGATGACCGGCGCAAAGATGGTGGTCCAGGCCCTCAAGGATCAGGGCGTGGACACGGTATTCGGATACCCCGGCGGCGCCGTGCTACCGATCTATGACGAGATCTTTCTGCAAAATGACATCCGTCACATCCTGGTGCGGCATGAACAGGGCGCGATACATGCCGCCGAGGGCTATGCCCGTTCAACCGGCAAACCCGGTGTCGCACTGGTGACCTCGGGGCCCGGCGCGACCAACGCGGTGACCGGCCTGACCGACGCGCTTCTGGATTCGATCCCGATCGTGGTTCTGACCGGTCAGGTGCCGACGTTCATGATCGGCTCGGATGCGT
Source organism: Ruegeria sp. CH5 (assembly GCF_056537025.1). Taxonomy (NCBI): domain Bacteria; kingdom Pseudomonadati; phylum Pseudomonadota; class Alphaproteobacteria; order Rhodobacterales; family Roseobacteraceae; genus Ruegeria; species Ruegeria sp. CH5. The sequence goes on from NZ_JBQFQT010000001.1 coordinate 833,054, forward strand.
TCCAAGAGGCGGACACGGTGGGCATCACCCGGCCCTGCACCAAGCACAATTGGCTGGTCAAAGACACCAACTCGTTGGCGGAAACCATGCACGAGGCGTTTCATGTCGCCACCGCGGGCCGTCCCGGTCCTGTGTTGATCGACATTCCCAAAGACGTCCAGTTTGCCACCGGAAAATACACCGCGCCGAAACCATCGACCTCGCATTATCAACCGGCGCTCAAGGGCGACATCGAAGAAATCACCGAACTGGTCGCCGCCATCGAAACCGCCAAGCGGCCCGTGTTCTACACCGGCGGCGGCGTGATCAACTCAGGCCCCGCTGCCAGCCAACTGCTGCGCGAGCTGGTCGACGCGACCGGGTTCCCCATCACCTCGACCCTGATGGGCCTGGGCGCCTATCCGGCATCGGGCAAGAACTGGGTCGGGATGTTGGGCATGCACGGTCTGTACGAGGCGAACATGGCCATGCATGACTGTGATCTGATGATCAATGTCGGCGCCAGGTTCGACGATCGGATCACGGGGCGTATCGACGCCTTCTCGCCCAAGTCGAAAAAGGCGCATATCGACATCGACCCGTCCTCGATCAACAAGGTGATCCGGGTGGACATCCCCATCGTGGGGGACGTGGCGCATGTTCTGGAAGACGTGCTGAAGGTCTGGAAGGCGCGTGGTCGCAAAACCAACACCGAAGCGATCGCCAAGTGGCAGGCCCAGATCTCGGACTGGCGCAAGGTCAACTGCCTTGCCTACACCAACAGCGAAAAGGCGATAAAACCCCAATACGCGCTGGAACGGCTCGAGGCGCTGACCAAGGACCACGATCGCTATGTCTGTACCGAGGTGGGCCAGCACCAGATGTGGGCCGCGCAATTCCTTGGGTTCGAAGACCCCAACCGCTGGATGACCTCGGGCGGGCTGGGCACCATGGGCTATGGCTTCCCGGCTTCGATCGGGGTGCAGATGGCACACCCGGACGCGCTGGTGATCAACGTCGCGGGCGAGGCCAGTTGGCTGATGAACATGCAGGAGATGGGCACCGCCGTCCAATACCGCCTGCCGGTGAAACAGTTTATCCTGAACAACGAACGCCTGGGCATGGTGCGCCAGTGGCAGGAACTGCTGCACGGCGAACGCTACTCGCATTCGTGGTCCGAGGCCCTGCCCGATTTCGTCAAGCTGGCCGAGGCCTTCGGGGCCAAGGGGATCATCTGCAAAGACCCCGCCGATCTGGATGACGCGATCATGGAGATGATCAATTACGACGGTCCGGTGATCTTTGACTGTCTGGTGGAAAAGCACGAGAACTGCTTCCCCATGATCCCGTCGGGCAAGGCCCATAACGAGATGCTGCTGGGCGAGGCCGAAACGAAGGGTGTCATTCAGGCTGGCGGCGCGGTGCTGGTTTGATATTGCTTGCGGACACAGGGCCACGCTGTTGGCCCTGATGGACGCTCACAGGACAGGACGGAACATGCCCGGCATCCCCACTCAGACATCTCCACGCGAGAACCTGCAGATTTTTGCGGGGCGTCGCGGCTGGCAGTTGGGCATTCTTGTCCCTGCGCTGGTGCTTGGGGTCTTTGTCATCTGGCTCGGCCTCAGCTGGAGCGAGATCGCGGCCAATGGCAGCGCCGGCTTTCCGATCGACTTTCGGGTCTTTTGGGCCGCCGGACGTCTGGCCCATCTGGGTGAGCCTCTGTCGGCTTTCAGTGTCGACAGCCTGACCGCCATGCACAACGTCATCAAGGAAGATGACTGGATGCCCTGGTCTTACCCGCCGGCGTTTCTTGCAACGCTGCAACCCTTGGGCGCCCTTCCCTTCCCCATTGCCTGGCTGGTCTTCTCGATCGCGTCGATCGTCGCGATGATATTCGCCGCCCGGCCGTTCGCGGAAGGCATCACACCGGTCTGGTTCGCATTTGCGCTGCCACCCGCGATATTGCCGACCCTGTTCATGGGGCAGACCGCAGCCCTGTGGATGGCCGGTTTGCTGGCGGCACTTGCAGCGCTCAAGAACCAACGTTTGGTTCTTGCCGGCTTTTTTATCGGCCTTCTGACGCTCAAACCTCAGCTGGGCATCCTGATTCCCTTTGCTTTGCTGGCGTGCCGGGCGTGGCCGACCATCATTTCGGCCGGCGTCACGACTCTGGTTATCTCGGGATTGGCAACCGCGCTCTACGGTCCGGAATACTGGCTGGAAATGCGCAACATGATGGCGGTCCACTTTTCGGTGGTGCGTGAAACCATCGTCGAAAACAATCTGATGCTCAGCCCCTATTCGACGCTCGCCAGCTTTGGGCTGCCCGAGCCCGTCGCCTTGGCCGTTCAGTGGACGATCACAGCCTGCGCGGCCATCATGGTCACGATCACGTGGCGCAGCCCCCGCATCGGTTTTGACCTGCGCGCCGCTGTGCTTGCGCTGGCGGTCATGCTGTCCACCCCATACCTGTGGTTCTACGAATCTGCGCTGATCGCCGCTGCGGGACTATTCCTTTTGCGCGCAGGTGTATTGACGAACAGCCCATGGGGCCTGGTGCTGGCCGGAGCGATGTGGCTGGGTGCCGCCCCCGCTTTCTTCGCCTTTCTGTTCCGCGGCGAGGCCGACATCTCGATCCGCCTGCTTTTTGCACCGCTTTTGTATCTTTCCTGTCTGGTCTGCATCGGCGCCGTTGTTCAACGGCTACGGGCGCCAGACTATTCCTCTGCCAACGATGAGGTCTTCCAATGACTGCACTCAAGATCCGAAAAGGTTCCACCCGCCACTCGGCCTACAACCTGCGCCCGACCTTCTCGGACGTGCAGGAACGCCACACGATTGCTGTTCTGGTCGAAAACGAACCGGGGGTTCTAGCCCGGGTCATCGGGCTGTTCTCGGGGCGCGGCTACAACATCGAAAGCCTGACCGTGGCCGAGGTCGACCATACCGGACACCTCAGCCGCATCACGATCGTCACCACTGGTACCCCGCAGGTGATCGAACAGATCAAGGCTCAGCTGGGCCGCATCGTCCCGGTGCATGACGTGCATGACCTGACAGTCGAAGGCCCTTCGGTCGAGCGGGAACTGGCGATCATCAAGGTCGTCGGCGAAGGCGACAAGCGGGTCGAGGCGTTGCGTCTTGCCGACATTTTCCGGGCCAATGTCGTGGACAGCACGTTGAATTCGTTCATCTTCGAAATCACCGGCGCGCCGGACAAGATCGATGCATTTGCCGATCTGATGCGCCCGCTGGGCTCTGTCGAGGTTGCACGGACAGGCGTCGCGGCCCTGCTGCGCGGCAACTGATTTTTCGCGAACCCATCAAAACGCCCCGTCACCCCGATCGACGGGGCGTTTTGCGTTGTCAGATCGTTTCCACAGGTGCACAACTGAGCACTGACAGGAAAAAGACCATACAAATGGGCTTAATGCCTATTGCGTTCGCGCCTGAGCGCGTTACGCTTCGACCAGAACACGCAAACTGCGTGTTCCATGGGGTCAATTTTACGATTTCTTGACTGGCGATCGGCCTTTCTGGCCGCTCCGGTCGTGTTTCCCGAACCGTTGCAAACCAGAGTGAGACATGGCCGTAGACACTCGCACGCCCGCCGAGCTGCGCAGCATGCTGGGGGCGAATCTCAGGCAACTTGCCGACCGCTATCCTTCGGTCGCCGAGCTGTGCAGACAGCTGGGCGTCAACCGCACGCAGTTCAACCGGTATCTTTCTGGCGAGAGCTTTCCACGCCCGGACGTTCTGGACCGGATCTGCCGGTTCTTTGACGTGGATGCCCGCATTCTGCTGAAACCGCTTGAGGAAATCCCCGCGCCCCGGCGCTGTGACCTGCCTGAAAGCGTGGTCCAGTTCCTTCGGCCCGGACTGGCAGCCTTGACCGAGGACGCGTTTCCAAGCGGCGTCTATCTTGTGACGCAACATGGCGGCGAAGACGATCCACGCGCCCATCATTGGCTGGTTCAAACCCGGCACCTGCATCAATGTGCTGTCCTGCGCGGCTTCCTGCCGCCGGCAATGGCAGGCACGCGTTCCGCCACGAGCCGTGAGCTTCGTGGCTTCGCCGCCTGCGCCGGGCCCAATATCTACGCAGTGTTGTCGCGCGAGGCTGGTCGTGACAGCAAGACGATCGTAATCCGCAAAGACATGACCGATGGCAACGGCGTATGGATCGGTTCGTGCATGGAGCACTCTGCGGCTACTCCGCACATCTACAGATTGGAAATCCGCCATCTGGGCCACGATTTCCGGGCAACGCTGGAGGCAGCAAGACTGGCGCGCCGGACATAGGAAACCGCCCAAACTCCCGTGCATGTCGTTGTTAGAAAAGCCGGAGTCGCAGAAGTGTAAGCGAGGGCTGGCCCCGGATGCCTAGGCTGGTGGAGAAGCGAGGAGAACCAGATGGCCAGCACCCCAACCGAACTGTCGGCTGTTCGTCAGAGCATTGAAACCGCTCTGGGCCTGCCCAACGCACATTATACGGACCCTGCCCTGCACGCCGAAGAAACTCGCGCCCTGCTGCTGGATGGCTGGGCCGGTCTCGCGGTCACCGCCGATGTCCCCGAGCCCGGGGACGCGGTTCCGCTGGAGTTCATGGGTATTCCGCTCCTGTTGCTGCGTGACCGTTCCGGTACGGTCCGTGTGTTTCAGAATATCTGCCGTCACCGCGGCATGATCCTGGTCGAAGAGCCCCGCAAGATCGAAGGCGCCATTCGCTGCCCCTATCACAGCTGGTGCTATTCCACCGAAGGCCGGCTGGTCGCCACGCCGCATGTGGGCGGCCCGGGCCAGAACGCACATGACGCGGTCAGCAAATCGGAACTTGGCCTGATCGAGGTGCGCAGCCATATCTGGCGCGACGTGGTGTGGATCAACGTCTCGGGCGACGCGCCGGCGTTCGAGGATGCCAACGCCAGGCTGATCGAGCGTTGGGCCGAGTTCGACAAACCGCTGTACCACGGCGGCCCGGAAAGTTCCTTTCGGTTGGACGTCAATTGCAACTGGAAACTGGCGGTCGAGAACTACTGTGAAAGCTATCACCTGCCGTGGGTGCATCCCGGGTTGAACAGTTACTCGCGGCTTGAGGATCACTATCACATCCAGGAGCCCGGCCTTTATTCCGGTCAGGGAACCTTGGTCTATCGGCAACTGAAAACTGAGGACGGTCGGGTTTTTCCCGATTTCGACGGCCTCAGCGAGAAATGGGACACCGCAGCCGAATACATCGCCGCCTTCCCCAACGTGCTGTTGGGCGTGCACCGGGACCACGCCTTCGCCATCATTCTGCGGCCCGAGGCCCAGAACCGGACCTCGGAGCACATCCACCTGTTCTATTCGGCGCCGGATACCGATGCGGATCTGCGCGCCCGCAATGCCGAGCAGTGGAAAGTGGTCTTTGAAGAGGATGTGTTCGTCGTAGAAGGGATGCAGCGTGGCCGCGCGGCGCCGGGGTTTGACGGCGGACATTTCTCGCCGGCGATGGACGGGCCGACCCATCTGTTCCACGACTGGGTGGCGCAGCGTCTGATGGCACATCGCAACGAACTGGCCGCTGAATGACCGACCTGCACACCCGCCTTCTGCAGGCGCATGCGGCGGGTGACATCACGGCTTTGGCTGAATTGTACGAATTGGCCGCCGCCAGCCAGCAGGACGACGACGCCCGGAGCTTTTTTTTGACCCACGCCTATGTCCATGCGCTTGAAGCCAACCTGCCCGGCGCGGGACGTCTGCGTCAGATGCTGGTCGACATGGGCCGCGAAGTGCCCGATTCCTGACCCCGAGAACCTAGGCTTGGGCCGGCTCGGCGACCGGCCCCGCCGCTGCGTCGTCTTCGGTGATCTGCCGATACAGGTGCCAGCTGGCATGACCGAACAGAGGCAACACGATCAGCAATCCCAAAAACCAGGGCACCATGGCGACAAAGGTCGTGACCGCAATGAAAGCACCCCAGCCCAGCATGACCCGCTTGTTCACGCTGACATATGCATAGCTCGAGATCATGGCAGTGACGAAGTCGAGCTCCCGGTCCAGCAGCATCGGGATCGACAACACGGTGATCATGTAAAGCAGGATGGCAAAGATCGCGCCTACAGCAGTGCCGACAGCCAGCATGGCCAGACCGTTGGGTGTCAGAAATACCTCAAGCGATGACGACACGTTTGTCATTGTCGACAGCCCCATGAACAGCGCAAAGATCATGTGGCCGAGAAAGAACCAGAACAGAAACATCACGACGATGATCGCGCAGATCGACGGCAACTGACGGCGGCTCTGCTGGATCACGACACCGAAGATGGCGCCATAGTCCAAAGGCTCATTCCGCTCGAGCCGGTGCGATACCTCGTACAAACCCACGGCGGCGAATGGCCCGATCAGCGGAAAGCCGATGGCAGCCAGCACCAGCCAGAACGAGGTGCCCGTTTGCACGGTTACCCAGGCCATCAACCACCCGACCAGAACGTAGAAGCCGCCGAACAGCAGGCCAAAGACCGGTGCGCGGCGATAATCCTGCCAGGCGCGATGCAGCGCCGTGCGCAACATGCCGATATCCGCCGGTTTCAGCGTTGGCACTCCGAATGGCTTTTCCATGTTCCGTTTCTCCTCCCCTTGCCCTCAGGCCATGGCCGGGCGTTTTTGCGGCCAATGCGTCACGGCGTGATAGGCGGCCCCCAAAGCCAGCAGTTGCGCGTCGCTGCCGCGCGGCCCGAACAGTTGCATTCCCATCGGCAGTCCTCCGGGGCCAAACCCCGCCGGTATCGAAAGGCAGGGCAGACCAATCAGGCTGACCGGTGTGACCACCTGCATCCAGCGATGATAGGTGTCCATCGCGACCCCACCAATGCTGCGCGGATACGGCTGATTCACAGGGAACGGCCACACCTGAGCTGCCGGCAACACCAGCGCATCATACTCGGCGAACAGTTCAACCGCCCGACGGTACCAATCCGAACGGGTGACGCTGGCTGCATGGACCTCCATCGCTGTCAGGGCCAGACCTCGCTCCAGCTCCCATTGCGCGGTGTCCTTCAGGGCGTCTTTTCGGTCGGCCAAGGGCAGCAGACTTGCTGCTACGCTCCACGACCGCAGGGTGATCCAGCTGTTCCACAGGCGTTCGGCATCGAAGGGCGGCGGTACGTCCTCGACGGTTGCGCCAAGTCCCTCAAAAATCGCCAACTCGTTGCTGCATTGGGTCAAAATCCCTTCCTCAGTCGGGAATGCGCCGCCCCAATCGCCCAGCCATCCGATCCGCATCCCCTCCAGGCTTTCGACAGACAATGGGGTGACGGGTTCGCAGGGAACGCTCAAAGGCTGCCTCGGATCGGGGCCAGAGATCACATCCAGCAATAGTCCGATATCCTGCGGGCTGCGGGCCATCGGTCCCAAGGTCGAGAGCTGGTGCAGGAACAAATCACCCTGTGGTTCCGAGGGAACCCGGCCCCAGCTGGGCCGGAAACCGTACACGTTGTTCCACGCGGCCGGATTGCGCAGGCTGCCCATCATGTCCGACCCATCCGCCAGCGCGACCATCCCAGTGGCCAAGGCCACCGCTGCGCCACCCGACGACCCACCGCAGGATCGGGCCGGATCGTATGGGTTCCGGGTTGCGCCATAGACCGGATTGAAGGTGTGCGAGCCCAACCCGAACTCCGGTGTGTTCGTCTTTCCGATCAGGATAGCCCCGGCAGCCCGCAACCGTGCTGCGATCAGGTCGTCGACGGCTGGGACGTGATTGCGAAAAACCGGCGACCCCTGGGTCGACGCGATGCCAGCCACATTGACCAGGTCTTTGACGGCAATCGGAAGCCCATGAAGCGACCCGCGGCCCGACTTTTCGTCGGCGGCCCGGGCTTGTGCCATAAGCACATCCTCGTCCTGCAGCGCGACGATTGCATTGACCTGCCCGTTCACCTGGGCAATCCGGTCGAGCGTCGCGCGCATCAACTCAGCGGCTGACAAATGCCCTGTCGCGAGTTTCTCGAGAAGATCAGCGGCTGAAGTATCGCTTAGGTTCATGGGGTTACGTCCGGGCTTTGCTTGCGCTCAGCCTAGCGACCCCATGTGTGCATTTAAACCCGGTGTTTTGGATATATCTTTTCCACGCAGTTCAACTGCGCGGCATCAGTCGTCCGACTGCGCCTCGGCCCGGCTTTTGCCCGAGACCTTGAGGGCCAGAGTGGCTGCCATGAATGCATCCAGATCACCGTCCAGGACCCCTTTGGTGTCCGACGTCTCGTAGCTGGTGCGCAGGTCTTTGACCATCTGATAGGGCTGCAGGACATAGGACCGGATCTGGTTGCCCCAGCCGGCATCGCCCTTGGCTTCGTGCGCGGCGTTGATCTCGGCGTTGCGGCGGTCCAGTTCCATCTGGTACAGGCGCGATTTCAGCGCCTTCATGGCGATGTCGCGGTTCTGGTGCTGCGATTTTTCCGAACTGGTCACCACGATGCCGGTCGGGATGTGGGTGATCCGCACCGCCGAGTCGGTGGTGTTGACGTGCTGACCGCCCGCCCCCGAGGACCGGTAGGTATCGACGCGGATATCGGCCGGGTTCACTTCGATCTCGATATTGTCGTCCACCACCGGATAGACCCAGACCGAGCTGAACGACGTGTGCCGCTTAGCCGCCGAGTCATAGGGCGAGATGCGGACCAGCCGGTGCACGCCGCTTTCGGACTTCAGCCAGCCATAGGCGTTATGGCCCGAGATCTTGTAGGCCGCCGACTTGATCCCCGCCTCTTCGCCCGGAGTTTCCGACTGCAGCTCGACCTTGTAGCCCTTTTTCTCGGCCCAGCGGACATACATCCGCGCCAGCATCGAGGCCCAGTCGCAGCTTTCGGTGCCCCCGGCGCCCGCGTTGATTTCAAGGAAGGTGTCGTTGGCGTCGGCCTCGCCGTCCAGAAGCGCCTCGAGCTCTTTTTCGGCCGCCTTGTCGCGCAGTTTCTTCAGGGCCTCTTCGGCATCCTTGACGACCTCTTCGTCGCCCTCCATCTCGCCCAGTTCGATCAGTTCGATGTTGTCGTTCAGATCAGTCTTGATCGACTCGTAGGTCTCGATCGCATCGACCAGAACCTGCCGTTCGCGCATCAGCTTCTGCGCGTTTTCGGGGTTGTCCCACAGGTTGGGATCCTCGACGCGGGCGTTGAACTCCTCCAGCCGGTGCGGCGCGGTTTCATAGTCCATACGCTGGGCCAGCAGCTCCAGCGATTTTTGGATCTCGGCCACGATGTTCTGGATTTCGGCGCGCATGGTCAGGTCCCAACTTGCTCAATCAGGCCTGCGTGATAGCAAGAGGTTCAGGCCACCACAAGATGACCCGAAAGGCAAATGCAGCACGGACCGGAGCAGTTCCTGAAGAAATGGCATCTGGCCGACCCGCGGCTGGTGGTGGATACCGGCGCGGCGCGTGTCTGGCGGGCCAAACGTGAGGACGGGTCTGAAGTTGCGCTCAAACTCTATCGCCGTGCCGATCGGGGCAACGAGGCGCCGGGATGCCGCCTGCTGGCTGCCTGGCGCAACCGGGGCGCCGTCGCGATCCTGGCCGAGGGCCGCCGGGCGGTCATGATGGAGTGGCTCGAGGGTCCGACCCTCGGCGATCTTGCACGGGCAGGCAACGTGGCCGACGCCCTGACACTACTGGCTGAAACGGCGCGGAACCTGCATGCTGATCCGATTGTCGAAGTGAGCGGGCTGAGGCCTTTGGAGCAAGTGTTTGCACCGCTTTTTGACGTCGGATTTGCCGATCAATGTACGCGGCCCCTGCAAACCGATATGCGGCGCGCCATAGCTTTGGCTCAGGATTTGCTGCAGACGCAGCCCGTGCATCTCCCCCTGCATGGAGACCTGCACCCCGACAATGTCATCCTGACTGCATCCGGCCCGCGCGTGGTCGATGCCAAGGGTTATGTCGGAGATCCGGCGTTCGAACTGGCAAATGCGCTGCGGCACCCGAAAGGCATGCCGGACCTTGTGCGCGAAGATGGGCAGATTTCCGCGTGCCTGAATCTGTACGCCGCGGCGATGAATGTTTCGCGGGCGCGTCTGGCCCGATGGGCGGCGGCCAAATGCGCCCTGTCCATATGCTGGCGGTCCGGCGGATCGGTCGAGAGTGACCCGGAGGCCGATCTGCTGCGCCTGTTTCTAAGCGCTGCAGATCAGTAAAGTCCGCCGCCCTGAAGATCGCCCTGGCTGGCCTTGGGCCCCACGATGATGGTCTGCCCGGTCGAGGTCTGGACCTGGCGCCCGCCATTGGTCACTTCTTCGAACAACGGCAGATCGGACCCCATCGCAAAACCACCGTCATAGACACGGTCGATGAACCCGTCGACGCCATCACGGAAATACTCGGCCACCACATAGTCACCCGATGCGTCATCCGGCAGACGGGCACCGCTGAAACGGTCGATCTTGATGAAGTGCCCACCCGGCGGCACTTCGAACGGACCGCCGCCGTATTTCTCGACGGCCTTTTCCATAAAGCTCTGGAAGACCGGACCGCACAGCGTGCCGCCGTAAGCACCCCGCCCCATCGGGCGCGGGCGATCATACCCGATGTAGCACCCGGCAACGATGTTCGAGGTGAAGCCGATGAACCAGGCGTCCTTGGATTCGTTGGTCGTACCGGTCTTGCCAGCCGTCGGAACCGGCAGATTGACCACACGAGACGCGGTGCCGCGATCAACCACGCCCTTCATCATCGACGTCAGCTGATATGCCGTGATTGCATCCATCACCTGCTCTCGGTCGGTCACGATCGTGGGTGAGGCGTCGGGCTCCAGCCAGCTGGAGTTGCAATCCAGGCACTGCCGGTCATCATGCCGATAGATCGTTTTGCCGAACCGGTCCTGGATCCGGTCGACCAGAGTCGGTTCGACCCGCTCGCCGCCGTTGGCGAACATCGCATAGGCCGCCACCATCTTGTAGAGCGTCGTCTCCTCGGCCCCCAGCGCATTGGCCAGGTAGGGACCCATGTTGTCATACACACCGAACCGCTCCGCGTATCCCGCAACCACCGGCATCGAAACCTCTTGCGCCAGTCGGATGGTCATCAGGTTTCGCGACTGCTCGATCCCGGTGCGCAGGGGCGTCGGCCCGTAGAATTTGTTGGTCGAGTTCTTCGGGGTCCACAAGCCCTGCGGTGTGTTCACCTCGATCGGGGCGTCTACGACGATGGTCGCTGGGCTGTAGCCACTGTCCAGTGCTGCCGCATAGACGAAAGGCTTGAAGGCCGATCCCGGTTGGCGCTGCGCCTGGGTTGCCCGGTTGAACACCGAGTCCTGGTACGAGAACCCGCCCTGCATCGCCAGAACGCGGCCCGAGTTCACATCCATCGCCACGAAGCCGCCTTGGACCTCGGGAACTTGACGGGCGGACCACTGGCCCTCTTCCCCGGCAACGACCAGGATCACGTCGCCGCGTTTGAAGTTTGCCTTGAAGTCACCCTGCATCCATTTGATGTCGCTGCGCGGGATGATGCCGTCAGCCGGACCGTTCTCGATCCCTACCGTCAACTGCTGATCGGCCACATCCAGCACCACCGCGGGGTACCATTGCGTGGGCAGCACCACGTCCCGCGGAATTTCCATGATCGCCAGAGCTTCGCGCCACTGCGCTTCGTCTGCCAGTTTTTCCTCGGGGATGGTTTCACCCGTGCCGCGCCACTTGCCGCGCGACTGGTCATATTTCTGAAGCGCCTCGCGCAGGGCGCGTGCGGCTTCAACCTGCATCTCCTCGTCAACCGAGGCCCGGACGGTGAAACCACCGGTAAAGAACTCACCCTCGCCGAAGTCCTCGCTCAGCTGGCGGCGGATTTCGTCGGTGAAATAGTCGCGCGGTGGCAGTGCGGTGCGGAAGCTTTCGAAATCACCGTTCTGAACCGAACGCAGCGGTTGCGCCACTTCAGTCTCATAGGTTGCCTGATCGATATATCCGTTCTGATACATCTCGCGCAGCACGTAGTTGCGGCGATCCAACAGACGCTGTTTCTGGCGCACCGGGTGATAGTCCGAAGGCGCCTTGGGCATCGCAGCCAGCGTCGCGGCCTCATGCGGGGCCAGTTCCTGCAAAGTCTTGTTGAAATACGTCTGCGCAGCGGCGGTCACGCCGTAGGAGTTTTGGCCAAGGAAGATCTCGTTGAGATACAGCTCAAGGATCTGTTCCTTGTTCAGCGTTTTTTCCAATCTGGTCGCGAGGATGATTTCCTGAATCTTGCGTTCGACCCGCCGGTCGCCGGACAGCAGGAAGTTCTTCATCACCTGCTGGGTGATGGTCGACGCGCCGCGCAGCGTCTCACCCTTGGATTGGACCGCCTCGATCCCGGCTGCGATGATCCCGCGCGGGTCGTACCCCTGATGCGAATAGAAGTTCTTGTCTTCCGCCGAGATAAACGCGTGCTTCACGAGGTCCGGGATTTCTTCGGACGGGGTGAACAGGCGGCGCTCCTGCGCGAATTCGTCGATCAGTTGACCCTTGCCCGAATAGATACGGCTGATGGTGGGCGGTTTGTACTGGGCCAGCGACTCGTGGCTGGGCAGGTCGCGGCCATACATCCAGAAGACCGCGCCAATCACCAGCGCGACCATGAAAATACCCAAGGTGACGAGGCTGAAAACCGCCCCGAAAATCGAAAGAATGAACCGGATCACGTTGCTGCCTTTTGTTCGCGGTGACGCCTATATAGTGTCGCTGCACCCAAGGGTCAAAACACACGGGCGCATTCTAGCCACTTTGCGCCGCAGGGTCACTGCCCAATCAAGCCGCGGCGGATCAGATCCTGCTGGCGCCAGGCTTCAAGACCTTGGTGAATTCCTTGCGCCATTCCGATGCGCCACTCGGGATTTACGAGGTTTTTCAAGTCTCTGGGGCTGGAGATGAATCCGATCTCGACCAGAACCGAGGGAATGTCGGCAGCCTTGAGGACGGAAAACGACGCACTGCGGATCGGGCGCCGATTCATGGGGCCGCCCTGCTGCCCCATGCCGTGCGCAAGCGCATGGGCCAAAGCTTCCGAGCGCGGCTGGGTCTCCTGCCGTGCCATGTCCAGCAAAACGTCAGCAATCTGGTCGTCCGAGCCGCTCAGGTCGATACCCGCGATCAGGTCGCTGCGGTCGTGCCGTTCTGCCAGTTTCTGGCTGGCCACGTCCGAGGCCTCATCGGAGAGGAAATAGACAGTGGCCCCATGAGCCTGCCCTTCGGACAATGCATCCGCGTGCAACGAAATGAACACATCGGCGCTTGCCCGATGGGCCAGAGATATTCGGCGTTCGAGCGACACGAAGTGATCGTCCACCCGGGTCATCACGACCTCGTATCCGCCAGCGCGCAGCAAGTGTTCCCGCAGTTCGCGCGCAAACGTGAGCATCAGGGTTTTTTCGTTAACGCCACCCGATTCCGCGCCGGGGTCGATGCCACCATGCCCCGGGTCCAGCATCACGCGCAGCGGTCTTTCGCCATCTCGCGGCACGACCGGGGGCGTGACGGCAGGCGCAGGCAAATCCCAGCCCGGATTGCGCGGCGCACCCGCGCTGGCGGCAAAATTGTCGAAATCCGTACCTTTCAGATTCAGCGTCAGAACCGCGGCCCCGCTGTCGGGGTCCACGCGCATGGCCGCCTTATCGACGGCCAAGGGCGCCCCCAAATCCAGCACCATCCGGGACCATCCGGGCACATAGGCGCCGAACTGGACCCCGCTGATCCGACGGGTCTGCAACAGCTTGGCCCGATCAAGGCCGCTCCAGTCGACCTCCTGGAAATCGATGACCATACGGTAAGGGTCTTGAAGCGTGAAAACGCGATACGGGACGCCCTGACTGAGCCCCAGCTCAAGCGTCACCCCCGCACCCTTGCCGTCAGTGATCCGGCTCTGCTCGGGCAGGACCCGCGCCAAGGCGTTGAATTCCTGCGCCCAAACGGCTCCGGCCAGCGCCCAAATCAGCGCACATACGAAGAAGATCCTGCTCATGGCCTCAAGTTTTCCCGAGATCGTTTGGCAGGAGCCTATCGCAGCGTGGCCGCTTTGTGAACGCCTCAGGCCGACTTCTGCGCCGTCCGGCGATCCGCCATAAAGCTGCGCAGCCGTTCCAGGCCCTGCTCGATGTCTTCGGTCGACTGGGCGTAGGAAAAGCGCAGAGTCGTGTGGCCGCGTACCGGGTCGAAATCCAGCCCCGGCGTCGCGGCGACGCCGGCTTTGTCCAGGATCTCGGCGGCAAAGGCGCGGCTGTCGTCGGTCAGGTCCGAGACATCGGCATAGACATAGAACGCCCCGTCGGGTGGCGCGATGTTGGTGAACCCGGCCTCGGGCAGGCCCTTCAGCATCAGGTCGCGGTTGCGGCGATAGACGGCGAGGTTGCCCTGCAACTCCTCCTCGCAATCCATCGCGGCCAGCGCGGCGACCTGGCTGGCATGGGGCGCGCAGATGAACATGTTCTGGGCGATGCGCTCGACCACGCGCACCTGATCTTCGGGCACCACCATCCAGCCGACACGCCAGCCAGTCATCGAGAAATACTTGGAGAACGAGTTGATGACATAACACTCGTCGGTCAATTCCAGCGCAGTGACCGCCTTGGCCTCGTATTCCAACCCGTGATAGATTTCGTCGCTGATGAACGATGCCCCCTGCCCCCGCGCGGCCTCGATCAGCGCGCCCATGGCGGCGTGGTCCAGCATGGTTCCGGTCGGGTTCGCGGGCGAGGCCACCATCAGCCCCTGCAGGTCGAGCCCGGCAAAATCCCGTGGCACCGGTTGCAGGCGGTTTTCCGGTGCGGTCGGCAGATCGACCGGCACCAGACCCAGCGCCCGCAGAATCTGCCGATAGGACGGATATCCCGGCGCGCCGATCCCCACCCGGTCACCGCTGTCGAACAGCGCGGTGAAGGCCAGCAGGAATCCGCCCGAGGATCCGGGAGTGATCACCACCCGATCGGGGTTCAGGTCGACGTCGTACCATTCGCCGTACATCCGTGCGATGCGTTGCCGCAGCGCCGGCAGACCCAGCGCGACGGTATAGCCCAGCGGGCCTTGCCGCATCGCGTCGGCCAGCGCCTCCAGCGCGCCTTGCGGGGCGCCGGTTCCGGGTTGGCCGACCTCCATGTGGATGATGTGGCGCCCGGCCTCTTCGGCGCGGCGCGCGGCCTCCATCACGTCCATCACGATGAAGGGATCAACGCCCGACCGGGTTGAGTTTCGCATGCCCATCTCCCATGTTGCGACCATGGCTTTTGAACGCGGATCCCGGCTGGCGTCAATCCCGGCATTTCTGCTGGCGGTGGCGCTGTGGATCGCAACCGTCGCACAAAGCCACGCGCAAAGCCTGATCCGCGACCCCGATATCGAACACGGGCTGCGCGAACTGGCCTTTCCGATCTTGCGCGCCGCCGGCCTGAACACCAACCGCGTGCGGGTGATGGTCGTCAAGGACGGGACGTTCAACGCGTTCGTCATCGACTACAACACGATCTACCTGAACCACGGACTGATCCTGACGGTCGACAGCCCCGAGATGCTGCAGGCCGTGATCGCGCATGAGGCGGCCCATATTGCCAACGGGCACCTTGCCCGCCGGGCCGAGAACCTTCGGGCGGCTCAACGCGCGGCCGGTTTTGGCACCGCGCTGGCTCTGATTGCCGCCGCTGCGGGCGGCGGAGAGGCCGCCGCGGGCATTGCCGCCGGCACCCAAGGGGCCGCAATCCGCAGTTTTCTGGGCCACACGCGGGCCGAAGAATCCTCGGCGGATCGCAGCGCCGCCAGCTACCTGCGTTGGGCCGAGATTTCTCCCATCGGCATGGTCGAATTGCACCGCAAATTCGCAGGCCAGGAATTGCTGAGCGAGATCAATCAGGACCCCTATATGCGCTCGCACCCGACCAGCCGTGAACGCCTGCGCGCTGCCGAGGAATTTCTGTACCAGTTCGGGGATCGGGCGAAGTCTAACCCGAATGCCGACTACTGGTTTGCGCGAGTCAAGGGCAAGCTGTCCGCGTTTCTGCGCTCTCCCGGCTGGACCCTGCGGCGGGCCAAGGAAGAAACGGCGCAGGATATTCGCCTGATGCGCGAGGCCGCCGCCCATCATCAGAACCGCAACCTTTCGGCTGCGCGGGCGGCCATTGATGGTGCGCTGGCGATCCGCCCTGACGATCCGTTCTATCACGAACTGAAGGGGCAGATCCTTTTGGAGAACCTTCGGGTCTCGGAGGCGGTCACGGCCTATGCCAAGGCGTCCGAGCTGGCTCCGACCGACGCATTGATCATGGCAGGCTACGGGCGCGCGCTGCTTGCTGACGGACAGACGAAAAAGGCCCTGCAGGTGTTGGAAAGCGCACGCGCCCGCGACTACCGGAACGGCCGCCTGATGCAGGATCTGGGAATGGCCTATTCAAAGGTCGGCAACAACGGTATGGCATCTGCCGTCACTGCCGAACGTTTCGCTCTTGAGGGGCGTCTGCTGGATGCCGGAATTCACGCAAGACGAGCCATCGGTCAGTTGCCCGAAGGCTCGACGGGTTGGCAACGGGCACAGGATGTGCTGATTGCCGCAGAACAAGCTGAGAAATCGAAAAGGAACCGGAAATGATCCTCAGACACGCAGCACCTGCCCTTCTGGGGCTTTCCCTGATTGCCGGTCCGGCCAATGCGCTGGATCTGTCCTCGATGACCGAATCCGAAAGAGCAGAGTTCGGAGCGCAAGTGCGGGAATACCTCTTGGAAAATCCCGAAGTCATTCTCGAGGCGATCAACATACTGGAGCAGCGCAACGCTGCCGCCGAAGCACAGGCCGACCAGCAATTGATCGCAGAAAACGCCGACGAGCTGTTCAATGACGGCTATAGCTGGGTCGGTGGCAACCCGGACGGCGACATCACCCTGGTCGAGTTCATGGACTACCGCTGCGGATACTGCCGCCGCGCGGTCCCCGAAGTGGACGCGCTGCTGGCCGAGGATGGCAACATCCGCCTGATCATTAAGGAATTCCCAATTCTGGGCGATGCGTCTGTTCTTTCGTCGCGCTTTGCCATCGCCACCAAGCAGGTCGCCGGGGATGACGCGTACAAGCAAGTCCATGACGCCCTGCTGGAATTCACGGGCGAGCCTTCCGAGGTGACGCTGCGCCGTATCTCGGACGGGCTGGGACTGGACAGTGACGCCATCCTTGCGGCGATGGACAGCGACGAAGTGACCGAAGAAATTGCCAAGACGCGGGCACTGGCACAGCGCATGCGGATTTCGGGCACCCCATCCTTTGTTCTGGGCACCGAGATGCTGCGGGGCTTCCTGCCTGCAGATCAGATGAAACAGATCGCTGACGGTGTGCGGGCTGAACGCGGCTGAAGCAGCTGGGGCGGCCTGATCGCCGCCCCGTTGAAACGACGCCCTAGTCGTATGGATACGGGGCGTCGCATTTCATCGACACGACCCAAGTCGGAGTTCCAGTTTTTCTGAATTGGGTCGCCGGCACGGATTTGCCACGAATGCCTGATGGAATGACGTCACGCCCCTGCCGTTTGCTTTCAGCCAGAATTGCCTGCAGGTCCTGGGGATTGTCGTATTTGCGAATACCGGTGTTTTCAGAAATTGGGCCGGTTGGGCAGTAGGTCGCCCGGGCGATCTGTTTTGCCAAATCATAGGCCGCCTGGGCATCCTGACCGGTTTTGAAAGATACCGCGACCCGAGACGCCAGCTGCGGGTCGACATTCATGATCGGGGTCAAACGGCCCCGCGGCTTGCCGGTTCCACCCGGGCTGAGCCGGACGTCTGCGCGAGTCGTCACTCCGTCATTTCCGAAACCGGACACATGCACCGACATATACCCAAGTTGCGTCCCCGGTGCAGACTGCGGAACTGGAACACTAAAGAAACCTGGGCGTTTGTCCGACCCGGTAGAGGGGCTGCTGCACGCAGAAAGAAGGACGACAGCAAACGCCGTCACGAAAGGCATTGGTTTCAAAGAATCGAACTCCGGTCCATGTCAGTTGGTATCGCGATTGATACCGAGAAAATGGTCCTAAAAATGGCTTATGAAGAATTAGTTCCGGATCGAAGTTAAAGTACTACTCCGCAGCTTCTGCAGCAGCGTCCAGCTCAGCCGCCTTGTTTTCCACCTGCTCGACGATGTGGTCGATCATCTGTTCGTTCGACATCTTGTGGCTGGCCTTGCCCGCCAGATACACCATGCCCGAGCCTGCGCCGCCACCGGTAAAACCGACATCGGTCATCAGGGCCTCGCCGGGGCCGTTCACGACGCAGCCGATGATCGACAGGCTCATGGGCGTCTTGATGTGTTCCAGCCGCTTTTCCAGCGTCTCAACCGTCTTGATCACGTCGAACCCCTGCCGCGCGCAGGAGGGGCACGATATGATGTTCACGCCCCGATGGCGCAGGCCAAGAGATTTGAGGATTTCGAACCCGACTTTCACCTCTTCGACCGGATCGGCGGACAGGCTGACGCGGATCGTGTCGCCGATCCCCATCCACAGCAGGTTGCCCAGCCCGATGGCCGATTTGATCGTACCGCTTACCAGCCCACCGGCCTCGGTGATGCCCAGATGGATCGGGGCGTCGGTGGCCTCGGCGATGCCCTGATAGGCCGCGGCCGACAGGAACACGTCGCTGGCCTTCACGCTGATCTTGAATTCGTGGAAATCGTTGTCCTGCAGAATGCGGATATGTTCCAGCCCGCTTTCCACCATCGCCTCGGGGCACGGCTCGCCGTATTTCTCCAGCAGGTGTTTTTCCAGGCTGCCCGCGTTCACGCCGATGCGGATCGAGCAATTATGGTCGCGTGCGGCCTTGATGACCTCTTTCACCCGCTTCTCGTCGCCGATATTTCCGGGATTGATGCGCAGGCAGGCGGCACCGGCCTCGGCGGCTTCGATGCCGCGGCGATAGTGGAAATGGATATCCGCCACGATCGGCACCGGGCTTTCGCGCACGATCTCTTTCAACGCCTTCGACGACGCCTCGTCCGGGACCGAAACGCGCACGATATCAGCCCCCGCCTCTGCCGCAGCTTGTACCTGCGCCACGGTTGCGGCGACATCGGTCGTCAGCGTGTTGGTCATAGTCTGAACGGCAATCGGCGCGTCGCCACCTACCGGGACATTGCCAACCATGATCTGGCGGGATTTGCGGCGATAGATGTCGCGCCAAGGGCGCACATGGTTCAGAGACATGAAAACGGATCCGCGTCAGCCTGGGGTCTGGCCTTTAGATAGTCCGGGGGCAAGCCCGCCGCAATGGTAAGATCACTCTGCCGGCGCCTCGGCGGATTGTGTCTGAAGCTCGGCCACCAGCTGTTTGAGCGCAATGTTTTGCTCAGCCTCAAGATCCGCCACGGCATAAGTCTCGGCCACCGCGTCCTTGGACAGAACCACACCCTTGGCGACGGTTCCCGGTGCACCGGCCGGCCCATAGAGCTCGCCGTTCATCGAGAAATACACGTTGCCCGACGCACCGGCCCGCAGTTGCGGTGGCTCTTCCGTCAGGGGAACCTCAAAGCTCTTGCCGTTTTCGACGGTTCCCAACGTGCCTTCGAAGATCACGCTGCCATCCGCTGCGGTGACCCGCATCCAGGCCGGTTCGACCGCGACGATTTTCAGCGACGTGTCGACCTTCTCGACCACCTGCGGAAGGGTCGCGGCAGTTCTTTCAACAGTATGAATTTCGGCCAGCGCGATTTCCGGGACTTCGGGCGGACGGAAAGTTCCTACGGTCCGCGGATCGAGTGTGGAAATCGGGGCATCCCGCGCAACCATCACCGGTACATCCAGTGCTTGGGGGCGGTAAAGACGGTCCAGCGCTTCGGGGCTGGGAATTTCAGCGGCCGCAACCTCGGTCGTTCCGGACTCGGTCCGGATGGCCGACAGCGGGTCAAGATCGGACAGCACGACCGGGGCCTGTTCGACGGGCGAGACCTGAACCTGCTGAATCTTGTTCAGAACCGACCAACCGCCGTACCCAATCCCGGCAATCAGCGCGAGGAGGACAAGCGACGAGCCTACGGCACGCGGCTCGATCTGGCTGAACACGGACTCGCGGCCGGGAATGTAGGGCGTGTTCGGCGAAATGAACGGATCGCGCCCCATCGGGCCACGGTTCGGAAGGTCCCCGACCGATTTTTTGACCACGGATGCCTGTGCGGACATTCCATGTGCCACTTCGAACCCGCTTTCCTTGCAGAACGCGGCGAAAGTGTCGTCAGGGTTCATCCCCAGATAGCGGGCGTAAGAACGCACGTACCCGGCAATGAAGCCGGGTGTGTCGAATGCGTCGGGATCGGCATTCTCGATGGCAGCGATGTAGTTGGCCTTGATCCGCAGTTCGCGCTGTACGTCGAGAAGAGACTTGCCCATCGTCGCGCGCTCACCGCGCATCACGTCTCCAAGCCGTACTTCGTAGTCGTCGAACCCCTTGGGCCTGACGTCCACGTCTTCTTCGGAATTGCGCTGTGTTCTGCGCCCAATCATTCCTGCTGCCCCATTCTGCCCATCGCGTGTTTCACGCTAACGGCGAATCATCCCCATAACGATTCGTCCGCTACTTTTGTTAGCGTAAGCTTAACACGCGGCAAACAAGTTGCACATGTCGGCGTTAGGTTAACCAGCAAGTTCGGCGCGATTTAGCGCACAATGTGACCAAAGTTCGTCCATGGCCTGGACCAGACGGTTCATCTCGTTGGGTCCATGAACCGGCGAAGGCGTAAAGCGCAGACGTTCCGTCCCCCGAGGAACGGTTGGGAAATTGATCGGCTGCACGTAGATCCCGTAGTCGTCCAGCAGCATGTCGCTGAGCTTTTTGGTGTGCACCGGGTTGCCCACGATCACCGGAACGATGTGGCTGCCGTGATCGATCAGCGGCAAGCCCAGACCCTTCAGTCGCAGCTTGAGGATCTTGGCTCGGGTCTGATGCTGCTCACGCAGTTCGGGCGCTGTCTTGAGATACGCCACCGAGGCCGCAGCACCGGCGGCGACCGATGGTGGCAGCGAGGTGGTGAAGATGAAGCCCGGCGCATATGAACGGACCGCATCGCACATCTTCGCGCTTGCTGCGATATACCCACCCATCACGCCGTAGGCTTTGGCCAAAGTGCCATTGATGATGTCGATCCGATGCGCCAGGCGGTCTCTCTCAGTCACACCGCCGCCGCGCGGGCCGTACATCCCAACCGCGTGCACTTCGTCGATATAGGTCAGCGCGCCGAATTCGTCGGCTAGGTCGCAGATCTGTTCGACCGGACCGAAGTCGCCATCCATCGAGTAGACCGACTCAAACGCAATCAGCTTCGGCGCCGCCGGGTCGTCGGCTTGCAGCAGCTCGCGCAGGTGCTCAACGTCATTGTGGCGGAATATCCGCTTGGCCCCGCCATTGCGGCGCACGCCTTCGATCATCGAAGCGTGGTTCAGTTCGTCGGAATAGATGATCAGCCCGGGAAACAGCTTGGGCAACGTGCTTAGCGTGGCGTCATTTGCAATATAAGCGCTGGTGAACAGCAGGGCCGCTTCCTTGCCGTGCAGATCGGCCAGCTCGGCCTCGAGCCGCTTGTGGTAGACGGTCGTCCCCGAGATGTTGCGCGTCCCGCCAGAGCCCGCTCCGGCTGCGTCGATCGCCTCGTGCATCGCCGCCAGCACGACGGGGTGCTGCCCCATGCCAAGATAGTCGTTGCCGCACCAGACGGTGATGTTCTGCTGTGACCCGTCCGGACGCGTACGCACGGCATGGGGAAAATGTCCGTTGCGGCGTTCGATGTCGATGAAGGTCCGGTAACGGCCTTCGTCGTGCAGCCTGGCAATCGCTGAGTCGAGCTGAGCAGTGTAGTCCAAAGGACCCTCCTTCGTGACCCCGCCGCAGGGTGATTGCACGGCAAGGCTGTGTTCCGATGCGTATCATAACCGATTTTTCGGCCGCATCCGCGCCTATTTTCAGGTTTCCTGCCTAACGCCCAGACAGGGGTCGCAACTTTGATTTGCATCAATTATCGCCTTGAACCCGCAGCGACAAGTAAAGTTGAGACCATAAGGCGCGAGGAAACGACGCAGGTTACGTCCCGTTTCGCGCAGAATGTTTCCGATCAGACGCGCGTTTTCCCGCCGCTACGGGCTGGACGGCGCTGCCAGCGCTGTTAGGGTCCGCCGCAATATCTCATCCATTCAGGAGTACACCCATGTCGCTTGACGCCACTCTGAGCAAAATCGACTCTGACCTCTCAGCCTCCATCGAGCGGCTGATGGAGTTTCTGCGAATCCCGTCGATTTCCACCGATCCGGCCTTCAAGAAAGACGTGGACAAGGCAGCCGACTGGTTGGTCGACGACCTCAAAAGCATCGGGATCGATGCGAAAAAGCACCCCACCCCGGGCCACCCGATGGTCGTGGGCCATGTCGGCGACGATGCGGACGCCCCGCACGTGCTGTTCTACGGCCACTACGATGTGCAGCCCGTTGATCCCTTGGACCTGTGGAACCGTGACCCGTTCGACCCGGCGCTGGAAGAGACAGAACACGGTCAGGTCATCCGCGGACGGGGCTCTTCGGATGACAAGGGCCAGTTGATGACTTTTGTCGAAGCCTGCCGCGCCTGGAAGGCGGTCAACGGCAAGCTGCCTTGCCGCATCACGTTTTTCTTCGAAGGCGAAGAGGAATCCGGTTCACCTTCGCTGGTCCCATTTCTCGAGGCCAACACGGAAGAGTTGAAGGCCGATCTGGCGCTGGTCTGCGACACCTCGATGGTATCACGCGGGGTGCCCTCGATCGCATCGCAACTGCGCGGCATGCTCAAGGACGAATTCACCATCATCGGTCCGCGCATCGACCTGCATTCCGGCCATTACGGCGGCCCCGGCTTGAACCCGCTGCGGGAAATCTCGCGGATCGTTGCCTCGTTCTACGATGAGGAAACCGGACGGGTCGCTGTGGAAGGTTTCTACGAAGGAGTCCACGAAGTCCCCGCCGAACAGCTGCGCCAGTGGGAGAACTGTGGTTTCGACGAGGCCGAATACCTCAACTCGGTGGGTTACACGCAACCTCATGGTGAGAATGGGTACTCGACCCTTGAACAGCAGTGGGCGCGACCGACGCTGGAGATCAACGGGTTGTGGGGCGGCTACAACGGCGCCGGTTCGAAAACGGTGATCCCCAGCCAGGCCCATTGCAAGATCACATGTCGCCTGGTCGGTGAAATGGACCCGGACAAACTGCGCGACAAGATCCGTAAGCATGTTGAATACCGGCTCTCTCCTGACGCCAAAGTCGTCTGGGACAATGATCTCGAGGGCTCCCCTGCGTCGGTCATGAACCTGGATCGCCCGGAATTCGAAGCGGCACGCGCCGCACTGTCCGACGAATGGGGGCGCGAAGCCGTTTTCACCGGCATGGGAGGATCGATCCCGGTGGTGGGGTATTTCAATACGGTCCTGGGTCTGGATTCAATGTTGGTCGGCTATGCCAACGACGATGACGCAATCCATTCGCCCAATGAAAAATACGACGTGAAGAGCTTTCACAAAGGGATCCGCTCGTGGGCCCGAATTCTGGACGCTCTGAGCCGATAGCCGCGAATATCGCAAGGCGCTGCCTTGCGCTCCGGGATACTCCGAGCCGGGTGAAGCGCGGATGCGAACTTCATCCGGCCGGCGGTATCCCGGCGTGTCGCGGGCAACGCGGCCGGGGGCACCGCCCCCATAAGCCGCAGCCCGCGGACAGACCGTTTTACATGTGGATCACGCGCCCGTAGGCGTCCAAAACCGATTCATGCATCATTTCCGACAAGGTCGGGTGCGGAAAGACTGTATTCATCAGGTCTTCTTCGGTGGTCTCCAACTGGCGACCGACGACATAGCCCTGAATCAGTTCGGTCACTTCCGCACCAACCATATGGGCGCCCAGCAACTCGCCGGTTTTCGCGTCGAATACGGTTTTTATCATGCCTTCCGGCTCGCCCAATGCAATTGCCTTGCCATTGCCGATGAACGGGAAGCGGCCCACCTTGACATCAAAGCCAAGCTCCTTGGCCTTGGCCTCGGTATAGCCAACCGACGCGACCTGGGGATGACAATAGGTACATCCAGCGATGCTCTCCGGTTTCACGGGATGGGCATGTTTGCCAGCGATGAGTTCTGCGACCATCACGCCTTCGTGGCTGGCCTTGTGCGCAAGCCAAGGCGCCCCGGCGATGTCGCCGATTGCATAGAGGCCATCGACCCCGGTCCGGCAGTATGCATCCGTCACCACATGGGTGCGGTCAATTTTGACGCCCAGCGCCTCAAGCCCGAGGTTCTCGACATTTCCGACGATCCCAACGGCGGAGATGACAGTATCGAAGTCGTGCTTTTCGACCTTGCCGCCGGTTTCGATATGAGCCGTCACCTTGCCTTTGCCGCGATCCAGCTGCTTGACCATGGATTTCTCCATGATCTTCATGCCCTGTTTGACAAAGGATTTCTTGGCGAACGCGCTGATCTCGGCATCTTCGACCGGCAAGACCCGATCCATCACTTCGACCACGGTCGTGTCTGCGCCCAACGTATTGTAGAAGCTGGCAAACTCGATCCCAATCGCTCCGGACCCGATAACAAGCAGCTTTTTCGGCATCCGGGCCGGTTGCAGCGCATGTTTGTAGGTCCAGACCAGATCGCCGTCTGCCTCCAGGCCCGGCAACTCGCGCGCCCGGGCACCGGTGGCCAAGATGATGTTCTTCGCCGTCAGCTCCTCGGTGCCCTTGTCGGTCTTGACCGTCACCTTGCCTTTCGACGGGATTGTCGCCTCGCCCATCACGACGGTGACTTTGTTCTTCTTCAGCAGATGACCGACGCCGCTGGTCAGCTGCTTGGCAACCCCGCGCGAGCGTTTGACGACCGCGTCCAGATCATAACCGATCTTGTCCGCACTCAGACCGAAATCCTTGGCGCGCTCCATCAGGTGGAACACTTCGGCCGACCGCAGCAAGGCCTTGGTCGGGATGCAGCCCCAGTTCAGGCAGATGCCGCCCAGATGCTCGCGCTCGACCACGGCGGTCTTGAGGCCCAGTTGGGCCGCACGAATGGCAGCCACATAGCCGCCGGGGCCCGCACCGATTACGATCAGATCAAAGGATTGTGCAGCCATGTTTACCTCTCGGCGCAGGTCGATTGAAAACTAGTTTACCGTTAAACTATTTTTTCGAACGCATCAATATGCTGCCCCGCGACATATGTGACGCAGGGTCATCAAAACAAGAGCGCGCGGTATTCAGCCTATACCCCGCGTCCCTTGAAGGCTAGAAAAGACCTGCAACCATGTTCGAATTTCGGATCTGCAGATTTTAGGGAAACCAATCATGGCCAAGACTCTCAAAGATTTGTTGCTTGCCCTTTTGAACGCCACACTGATCCTTGTGGCTCTGTGTCTGTTCCTTGGTTGGAAGCTGGCGCGAAGCGTCGAGAATATTCAGGACAACTTCAGAGAAAGCCTGCAAATCGTTCAGCCGCTGCGTGAACAGGCGCAGGGCGTCCGAGAGGATCTTGCAAGTCTGCGCGCTGATCTGTCCGGTATTCGCATCCTGGGAGATGATGAGCCGGAGTTGAAGCAGAAGCTTCAGCAGGCGCTGGTGCGATTGGACGAGGTTCAGGCCAAGCTGGAAACCACGCAGGCTCGCCTCAACGAACTGGTCGAAAATCCTCAGCTACTGATTGATTACGCAATCACCACGGCCGTCGATGCCACAACGGCCAGGCTGATCGAATTGCGCGGATGTGGAGAGGCGGCCTAGCCCGCCGCCTGCAACTCACGCACCGTTGTGCCGTATCCACCGCCGCTGACATATGCGGCTTCGGGTGCCGTAGTCTCACGGGCAAGCGCCGCGTTGCGGTACGGGAAACGCCCGAACTTGCGGATCACCTCACGATGGGCGCGGGCATGCAGCAGATTGCTTGCACCATGTTCCGGCATGCGCTGGCACATCAGGCGCACACAACGCTCCTGATCGCACAGATTCTCTGAGTGCATCATCGGCAGGTAGAAGAACTGTCGGGCTGGCTCGTCGATCTTCAGATCCCATTCCTTGTCGACGGCACATTTCGCTGCTGCCAGTGCCGCCTTGTCGGATGAGAAGGCTTTGCCGCTGCCTCGGAACATGTTGCGCGGAAACTGATCCATGAGGATGATATAGGCCAGCGATCCGCTGGGATATGTCAACCAAAGAGAGAACTTACCCCCGCACGCGGCTTGCCATGTCTCAAGGAAGCGGTCCCGTATCTGCGCATCTAGCGCTTCATCTTCGCGGTACCACCCCTCGGGGCCTACTTCATCCAACCAGAAACTCAGTACTTCTTCAGGACCAACCATTGCCCTTGACTCCGTCTGTTCCCCCCCGAGGGACGTAACGTCATATAAGTCGGTTTTACAGACCTGTTACAGTAACATATTGCAACATTGACGACACAAATCCGGCGGTCAGGCAGGTTGGTGTTCTTCCTCTTCGTCCTGCGCCGCTTCGATCGCGACTTCTTGCGCAACTTCCAGTGCGACCGGCGATGCCGTCGGGTACAGGGGCGACATGGTGCCGGTCTCGTCCACGGGCACCGAGGCCCGCTGGGTCATCCGGTAGACCGCATAGACCGCCATGGCAAACAGTAGTGCGGCAATGAACAGGAAGAAGCCGGACGGCCCGAACACGGCATCCCCCATCAACCAACCGGTGATCAGCGGGCCGGCAATTGCGCCAAGCCCGTTGATGAAAATCAGCCCGCCGGACGCGGCTGCCATATCTTCGTGTTCGAGGTAGTCGTTGGTGTAGGCGATCAGCAGGGAATACAGTGGATTGGACATGCCGCCGATGACAAAGGCCGCAGCCAGCAAAACCGGGAAGTCGACCCCGAAAACCATGCCCACCGCCGCACTGATGCCGCCCACGACCGACACCAGCAGGATCAACAGGCGCCGGTCCATACGGTCCGAAAACCAGCCCAACGGATACTGCAGAACCAACGCGCCGATGTAGAATGACGCCACGAAGGTTGAAATCTCGACCAGTGTCAGCCCTGCCCGCGCGCCATAAACCGCGGCCATGCCGAACTGAGCCGAGAAGATGCCACCCAACAGAAACATGCCGACACAGCCCAAGGGCGACGTGTCCATCAGCTGCCTGAGCGTCATCGGCTTGGTCGTATCAAAAGCCGGGGTCGGAGAAATCGACAACAGGATCGGAGCAAAGGAAACGGAAACCAGGATCGAGGCAATCACAAAGGTTTCGTACCCGGCCGGGTCACCCGCAAGCATCAGTGCCTGCGCGCTTACAATGCCGATCATCTGGACGATCATGTAAAGCGACAATGCCTGGCCACGGTTTTCGTTGCTCGCGGCGTTGTTCAGCCAGCTTTCGGCGGTCACGTACACGCCGGAAAAGCAGAACCCGATCACCACACGACCCAGCGACCACGCGATCGGATCGGTCAGCATCGGATAGCTGATCATCACGGCAGAGATGAAGGACGCCAGCGCCGCGAAGACCCGCACGTGCCCGACCCGCCGTATCATCTCGGGTGCAAGTCGGGATCCGCCCAGAAAGCCCACGAAATACGCGGACATGACAAATGACATCTGCAGGGTCGAAAACCCTTCGATCTCGCCCCGGACACCCAACAGGGTGCCCTGCAGGCCGTTGCCGATCATCAGCAGACCCATTCCGAGTAGAAGCGCCCACGCGCTGGCAAGTACCTGAAGCATGTTTGCACTCCAAATCCGCTGAACAATGGCTTTCGTTAAAGGATCAAACGATGTCCCGGTCGCGCTTGTCTACGACATTCACCAGATTCGATCCCGCGATCCCGCCCTCTAAGGGATCAAAAGCGACGCGTCACCATAGGAAAAGAAGCGATAGCCACTTTTGATCGCATGATCATAGACCCTCAGCATCCTGTCCCGTCCCATCAGCGCCGAAACCAGCATCAGAAGCGTCGATTTCGGCAGATGGAAATTGGTCATCAGCGCGTCGGTGACCTGAAACTGGAAGCCGGGGTAGATGAAGATGTCGGTCTCCCCCTCCCAAGGCTGGATCGATCCATCGCGCGCGGCACTTTCGATCAGTCGCAAGGCGGTGGTGCCGACCGGGATGACGCGACCACCCGAGGCTTTGGTCGCCTGAATCTCGGCTGCGGCCTGCGGGCTGACCTGTCCCCATTCGGCGTGCATCTTGTGGGTCGTCACATCCTCGACCTTGACCGGCAGGAACGTTCCGGCCCCGACGTGCAGGGTAACATGGGTGAACTCGACTCCCCGATCCGCAAGGGCCTGCAACAATGGCTCGTCAAAGTGCAGAGAGGCGGTCGGTGCCGCCACAGCCCCGGCCTGCCGCGCCCAAACGGTCTGATAATCAGTCTTGTCACGCTCGTCCGCGGGCCGTTTGGCCGCGATGTAGGGGGGCAAAGGCATTGCTCCGGCCTGCTCGAGCGCCTGGTCGAAATCATCGCCCTTCAGATTGAAGCGCAGATGGGCCTGGCCGTCAGCGACCCCTTCCAGAACCGCGCTGAGGTCGTCGGAGAACACAATTTCTTCGCCCACCCGGATCTTCTTGAGCGGTTTCAGTAATGCACCCCAGGTCCCGTCGGCGCTGGGCTCCAGCAAGGTGGCCTCGATCGCGGCCGAGACCGGACCCTGGGCGCTGTCGCGATGACGCCGGCCGCTCAGCCGGGCCGGGATGACGCGCGTGTCGTTAAGCACCAGCCGATCACCGGGGCTAAGCCAGTCGGGCAGGTTGAACACCCGATCATCCGAGATCGCGTCACCCTGTGCCACCAGCAGGCGCGCCGAAGACCGCGGACTGGCGGGCCGCGTGGCAATCAGGTCATCAGGCAGGTAGAAATCGAAATCACTCAGCTTCATGGCCGCGCCATACATCGCCCGAACAGATTCGGCCACACTCTGCGTCAGCGGTCCTCGCCCCGGCTTCCCACCGACGGGCTGGGTCCGTCCGGTGCGACAGGCGTTGCGTTGGGGCCGTCGGAAACGGTTGGGGCAGGTTCTCGTAGCAAGTTGCGCAGAAACAGTGGCGCCAGACCGGACAGCGGGTTCACGGACACTTGCGGGGCCGAGATCGGGCCCACCAGCGTATAGTTGAACGCGAATACGCCCTCGCCCTTCTTGGTCAGGACGCTGCCAATCGCGTTCACCATATAGATCGGAGAGATCGCGCCGCGCAGGTTCAGGAACTTTCGTTCGGTATCCACAGTCCCGTCGAAGGACAGCCCCATCGACGGTCCAACCGCACTGCCGCTGAGAATCTTGACCTCGGTCGGCGTGATCCGCATCTCGCTGTCGATTGATGAGAAGTAGATCCCCTGCCCGGCCATCTCGGTCAGTAGACCGACCAGACTGATGGCATTCAGCAACGCCGCCATGGCCGGAGCATCCTGGATCCGCGTGTCCGTGATTTTCAGGGTCAGATCGTAGTTGCCCGGGCCAGCCACCGGATTCAACCGGAGTTGCAGCTTTCCTCCTCTGGCCTGGGTCAACAAACCGGCAGACCGCAGTACCGCACCGGCGTCCACGGATTGCAGGCTGACCGCACTGCGCGATCCGCTGGGCACAACCTGCCCCTGGACCGGGGCGCCTCCGTTGACCTGAGCGGAAAATCCACCCTTCAACCCTCCGGTCGTTTCGAAATTGCCCTTCAAACCGGTCAGGGCCACTTCCTCGGTCACCTGCAGCCGGTCCAGCGCCACGTCAAGGTTCGGACCTCGACCCGATGACGCGCCGCCGCCGCTGCCGCTGCCGAACGTCGCTTTGCCCAGGTTGAGAACGCCGCCCAAAACGCGGATATCCGGCGCCGCGGCACCACGGCCGATCAACTCGGCCGGAACAGCCAACCAATCGCCCAGTTCAAAAGAACTGAACTGAACCCGATCCAAAGCGCCATTCGCGATCGAGATCGAAGCCACCGCGCGCAATCCGGCGGCATCAATCCGCAGGCTGTCCACTCGCAGTTGATCGCCCAGCGCCGCCTCGGTGGCCAACGTGCCGGCAGTGGCTGCGGATTTTTGCCAACCCAGTTCGGGAATTGCCATTCCGACGCCGACCAGATCAGAGGTCGCGGTCAGCTTTGTCGGCTCTCCCCCTCCAATTCCAAGACTGATCTCCGCCACGCCTTGCCCGGTCAGCATACCGGACGGCAATCCGGCCTTCAGTTCATCCATCAGCCGCGGGGACAGTTCGATCTGCCCGCTGAGCGTGCTGCGTTGTGCTGTCTTGCCGCCGATCGGCTGTCGCCAAGTCGCCTGTATCGGCACCTCACCGAACAGACCGTCTCCGTCTATGGCCACCTGGGTCTGATCCCCGCTCAGGCGCAGTTTGGCGGCGCTGATGCGGAAGCCCGGAACCAGTTTTTCCGTATCCAGATCAATCAATTCTCCCAGAAAGTGAAATTGCGTGTCCTCGAATTTCAACCCCTTGATCAAGGGCAGAGACAGAGTGCCGCCCAGTCGCACGCTGCCCGAAGCCAGATCGACCGGAAGGTTTGCCTTGGTCAGCAATTGCAGCGGCGCCCGGTCAAGCAACGACAAGGCCGAGGTCACACTGCCACTGGCCTGAACACGCACAATGCCCGGTGTATTCTTTTTGATGTCTGTATCCGGGATGATGAACGACGTCCCAGAGGCATCAACCGCGCCACCGTCATCGGCGATCACCACGCCCTTGCGGGCGGTCACCGTGAATCGACGGCCAATCAGCGTGGCCTGCCCACGCCCGCCTTGGATCGGCGGCAAGGTCTTGGCAAACCGAACCAGCGCATCATCGAAATCGAAATCAAGATACAGTTCGGGCTTGGAGTCTCCGGGCCGCAGCCTCAGAACGAAGTCCATGTCCGACAGATTGCCTTCGTACAGGTTCTCGGTCACCCATTTGCGCGGCTTCGGAGCCAATCGGGGCGGCCAGTAATGCAGCAGCTTGTCTGATGCCATGTGCCCCAGCCGCGCGTTCAGATCCACGCTCCACCCCTCCGGCAGGCCCACAAGCTCGCCCGAAGCGCGCAATAGGTCTTCGCCATCCTCGACCACGACCTGCCCCAGCTGCAGCCGGAAGGGGTTCAGGCGCACTTGAAAGTCCAGATCGGCCTGCTTGACCTCTAGCGCATCAACGAACAGGTCGGCTGGGTTCACCCGGATACCGTTCAGACGGAACTGCACCGCCATGCTTTCCAGCGCGCCGGCCTCTACACCCTTCAGATAGGCTTTGCCCTCGCCCTGTACGCTGCCCCAGCCCGACACCACGGAAACCTCGTTGAAATCCAGAACCTGCTGCGCCGGGTCATAGGTGAAATACGTGCGGGCCGAGTCGAACGGAACCGGTCGGGTCTCGGGGTTGGGCTGAACGGCCCCGGCCCCAAGGTTCAAGGTTGCAAATACCGGCCCGAGCGCGCCGGCCCCGTCGATACTGCCGCGCAATGCGCCCGAGATCGGCGTGTCCAATACCTGCAACCAGGCCAGTGCCGGGGATTGCGCCGCCACGTCGGTCGCCGGAAGATCGGTGATCGAAATCCCGAACTGCGCCTCGGGTGAGCCGAGCGTGCTGGTGTAGTTCGCTTCGATCATGCTGACATAGTCACGGCCCGCCAACACCGAGAACCCGGTCGCCAGGCGCAAGGCGCCTTCGCTCCGCGTCGCCAGAATATGCCCGCCGTCCAGAACCCAGGACCGCCCAAGGCGCAAGTCGCGGTAATCCAGCGTAATGGCGTCAAGCTCGACCGAAGTCAGGGACGACAGGACCGGTGACAGGAAGACCTGATCGGACTGTTCGATCAATTCGGCCAAGGTTGGCGCATTCTGCACAGGCGCGCTGCCGGAACCGACGGTCAGCGAGAGCGATCCGTCCTCGGCTCGGGTCAATGCGATCTGCGCGCCGTTGAGGGTGATCCGCTTGGGCCGGACATGGCCGCGCAGCAGCGGGCGCATCGCCAGGCTGGCCTGCATGCTCGAGA
Organism: Ruegeria sp. CH5; assembly: GCF_056537025.1. Lineage (NCBI taxonomy): Bacteria > Pseudomonadati > Pseudomonadota > Alphaproteobacteria > Rhodobacterales > Roseobacteraceae > Ruegeria > Ruegeria sp. CH5. The sequence continues at coordinate 864,983 of NZ_JBQFQT010000001.1, forward strand.
CCTGTGCGATCTGGCGCCCCTCGGCGTCGCTGATCGAAACATCGCTGAGCCGCAGACGCGGGCGCCATTCCTTGTTGATGATAAAGCTGACGTCGCCGAACCGGATCTGCAGGCCGCCCAATGCGTTTTCCAGCCGCGTTTCGACCCGGTCGCGCAGCCATTCCGGCGCGTGGATCCGATGGCCAAACACCATGACCCCGGACAGGACGGCCAGAAACACCAGCAGGAACACCCCGCGCAAGGCCCACAGCCCGGCTGTCCGCCGACGGGATCGGCGGCGCAGCGGTTTCCCGCCCTTCTCAGCCTCGTCCTGTTCGTCTTGCGCCAATTTGCCGTCCACGTCTTTCAACCTGCCCGAGCCGCCCTATGATACGCGGCATCACCTACAAATCCTGACCGGAGTTCAAAATGCCTGACGTTGCAGACATCGCCCCCGATTTCACCTTGCCCCGCGATGGCGGCGGCACGGTCACCCTGTCGGACCTGCGAGGTCGTCCCGTTGTTCTGTTCTTTTATCCCCGCGATGATACGCCGGGCTGCACCAAGGAATCCATCGGTTTCTCGGAGCAGCTTCAATCCTTTGCCGACGCCGGCGCACAGGTTTTCGGCATCTCTCGCGACAGCGTTGCCAAGCATGACAAGTTCGTCGCCAAGCACGGGCTGACCACTCCGCTGCTGTCCGACGAAGGTTCGACCGTGTGCGAGGATTACGGCGTCTGGGTCGAAAAAAACATGTATGGCAAGAAGTCGATGGGGATCGAGCGCTCGACCTTCCTGATCGACGCCGACGGAAAGATCGCCCGCGTCTGGCGCAAGGTCAAAGTTCCCGGCCATGTGGATGAGGTGCTGGAGGCCGTACGCGCGCTTTGACGCTGCGGGCCATCCGGTCTAAGAGGCGGCAGTTTTCATCCAACCCGAGGATTACCGTGGCCAAAACCCTGACCCAGATGGCAACCGAGGTTCTGACCACTGCGGATGGGCGGTCCAAGACCGCCCTCTCAAAACGCTATGCCGCCGACTGGTTTGCAGCGCGCAGCGGCGACGCCCCCGCGATCGAAGTCGGAACAGCCACGCCACCGCTGCATCCGTCGCGTCCTGACAAGCCCGAGCTGCTGTCGCCACGCGACGTGCCGCGCCGTCGCCCCGGCTCGGAGGCTGGACGCATCGCGCTGCTGCACGCTGTGGCCCATATCGAGTTGAATGCCGTGGACCTGCACTGGGACGTCATCGCCCGGTTTGGACATGTGCCGATGCCGATCGGATTCTACGACGACTGGGTCAAATGCGCCGAGGAGGAATCGCGCCATTTCGAAATGGTCTGCGACTGCCTGGAAGCGATGGGCAGCCACTACGGCGCCCTGCCCGCCCATGCCGGGATGTGGCGTGCGGCCGAGGACACCGCCGAAGACCTGATGGGCCGGCTGGCGGTGGTGCCGATGGTGCTCGAGGCTCGCGGCCTCGACGTGACACCGGGCATGATCGACATCTTCCGCAAGGCAAAGGCCGATCAGGCCGTGGCCGCGCTTGAGGTGATCTACGCCGAAGAGGTCGGGCATGTGGCCTATGGCTCGAAATGGTTCCACTTTCTGTGCGGCCGCGAGAATGCCGACCCCAAGGACGTGTTCCATCAACTGGTCCGGCGCTATTTCCATGGCGCGCTCAAGCCGCCCTTCAACGAGGAAAAGCGGGCCGAAGCCGGCCTGCCGCCCGATTTCTACTGGCCTTTGACCGAGGATCTGCCGGCCCCGGGAGACGCGAAACGCTGACGGAGTCGCGCCGCTTTCGGCAATTTTCTGCCGATGACGTGCGGGAAAACACCGTAATTGTCGACCAATCGGTTAACAAACTTGCCCAACCGGGACCGGCCCTTTAAGCAATCGGCCCAAGGGGCGGCGATCCACTCACGACCGGTCCCGACATTGGGGATGAGAGGTAAGGCGCGTGAGAACACGTCTGGCAATCAAACTACACTCACTGCTCGAACGGCACTTCCCGGAACGCCGGGTCTTCTTGAAATCCGACAATGACACACGCTTCATCCGGCTCAGCTCGGAGACGCAGATCGTGGCCGCACTTGGCGTTTCGATCATGGTCGGCTGGACGGCGGTCGCCACGGCGATCCTTCTGATGGACAGCATCGGGTCGGGCAATTTCCGTGAACAGGCCAAACGCGATCAGGCGACATACCAGGAACGGCTGAACATTCTGTCGCAGGAACGCGACGCGCGGGCTCAGGAAGCACTGGCCGCACACGCCCGGTTCAACTCGGCGCTTCAGCAGATCTCGGCGATGCAGTCGGAACTGCTGGAATCCGAAAACCGTCGACGCGAGCTGGAAACCGGCATCGAGGTCATTCAGACCACCCTGCGGTCGACCATGAAGCAGCGTGAGGAAGCCCGGGCCCAGCTCGCCGAGCTTCAGGCGAAATCCGATGGCGCATCGGTTGCGATGTTCGCCTCTGCCGCTCCGGCACAGATCGAATTCATGGCCGACGCCCTGACCCGGACAGCACAGCAGCGGGACCAGATCGCCACGGATGCACAGGCGGCGCTGGACCAGCGCGATGAGCTTGAGCTGGAAATCCTGCTGATGCAGGAGCGCAATGACGAGATCTTCCGCCAGCTGGAAGAAGCCATGGTGATCTCGGTCGAACCGCTGGACAAGATGTTCCGCGAGGCCGGAATGCCCACCGACCGGATGCTTGACGAAGTGCGGCGCGGCTACAGCGGCATGGGTGGGCCGCTGACGCCGATTTCCTTCAGTACCCGCGGCGAAGAGCTTTCGGCAGATGAGGTGCGCGCAAATCAGCTTCTGCAGCAGATGGACCAGCTGAATCTGTATCGCATAGCGGCCGAAAAGGCCCCGTTTGCCACACCGGTCAAATCGGCGTTCCGGTTCACCAGCGGATATGGTTATCGCCGCGACCCCAAAACCGGCGGGCGCCGGATGCACAAGGGCACCGACTTTGCGGCCCCGACGGGCACGGATATCTTCGCCACCGCCGACGGTGTCGTGACCCATGCGGGCTGGCAATCCGGCTATGGCCGTCTGATCAAGATAAAGCACGCCTTCGGGGTTGAGACACTTTATGCCCATAACTCGAAGATCCGCGTGAAGGTCGGCCAAAGGGTCTCGCGCGGGGATCACATTGCTGATATGGGTAATTCCGGACGGTCGACCGGAACGCATCTGCACTACGAGGTGCGCGTGAACGGAAAACCTGTAAACCCAATGGACTTCATCAAGGCTGCGAACAATGTTTTCTAAAAGCAAAATCAACGAGCCCGCACCCAAGGCATCCGAAACGGCCAAGCCGGCAGCCCCGGCGCCTCAGGCGACCCCTGCCCCGACCGAACAGAAGGCCGCAAGCACCGCGCCCAAGCCCAAGCCGCCGGCATCGGTTCTGTCGTCGGACCTGCATATCACCGGCAACATCAAGACCACCGGTGACATCCAGGTCGAAGGCACCATCGAAGGCGATATCCGCGCGCATCTGCTGACCATCGGCGAAACCGCGACCATCAAAGGCGAAGTGACCGCGGACGACGTGGTCGTGAACGGCCGCATCGTGGGTCGCGTGCGTGGTCTGAAAGTACGTCTGACCTCGACCGCTCGGGTTGAGGGCGACATCATCCACAAGACCATCGCCATCGAAAGCGGCGCGCATTTCGAAGGCTCGGTTCAGCGTCAGGACGATCCGCTGAACCCAGGACGCAGCGGCAAAACCGGAGCCAATCCGGCGGCTGAAGTCAGCCAGTAAACCGCTCCGAGTACCGAGCTCCAAGAACGCCGCGGCCCCTGTCCGCGGCGTTTTTCTATGCCCATCAGGCAACAATCCGGCCCCCTATCAGGGCCGCAAAGCCCTGCACGCGCGATACATTTTCACAAAAGGTGTTTTTTGAATTAAACTTCACCTCGTTGAAATTGGGAGGTTTTATCATGCGAGCAAAACTGATGGCCGAATTCTTCGGCACGTTCTGGCTGGTTCTCGGCGGTTGTGGCAGCGCGGTGCTGGCTGCCGGGGTCGCCGATGTGGGCATCGGATGGCTGGGCGTGTCGTTCGCCTTCGGCCTGACGGTCCTGACCATGGCCTTTGCGGTCGGCCACATATCGGGTGGTCACTTCAACCCCGCCGTCAGCCTCGGGCTGATGATCGGTGGGCGTTTCCCGTCCAAGGATCTGCTGCCCTACTGGGCTGTGCAGGTGCTTGGGGCGATACTGGCCGCAGCCGTTCTGTACGTGATCGTGAGCGGCGCACCCGGCTTCGAAGGCGTTGGCAGTTTTGCTTCGAACGGGTATGGTGAGGCCTCGCCCGAAGGGTTTTCGATGATGTCGGCGCTGGTGATAGAGATCGTTTTGACCGCCTTCTTCCTTATCATCATTCTGGGCGCGACATCCGAAAAGGCTCCAGCCGGATTTGCGCCCATTGCCATCGGCCTTGGGCTGACGCTGATCCACCTGATTTCGATCCCGGTCACCAATACGTCGGTGAATCCGGCCCGCTCGACCGGGGTGGCGCTGTTTGCCGATGGACCCGCATTGGCGCAGCTGTGGCTGTTCTGGGTCGCCCCACTGATCGGTGGCGCTTTGGGGGCCGCGATCTGGAAGATGATGGCCTCGGACGAATAGGAACTCGTCCTACTAATGCAAAACCCCTCCCGGCCCACGCCGGGAGGTGACCCTGTTTTCCGGTTGCGAGGGCCACACCCGCGGCAAGAATTCGACCGGTCGGATCAGGGTGGTTGAATTTCCGGAACGAACCGCCAGAATTCGCATAACTCTGTGAAAGACCTGATCATGATTTCCTGGCCAAAGTTCCGGCGCCCCGCTTCCGCAATTCCCGCATCCACCGCATGGATTGCTATGGCCAGTATTCCGCTGGTTCATTATTTCTGGCCAGACCTCGGCGCGGTCTCTGATCGGGATCAGACTGTTCTGTTCGCTCTGACGATCTTTGCCATTCTGGCCCTATCCGAGATTTTCATAGCACGAATTCATCGCAAGCCGGGCAGCGGCTTGGTCTACAACCCGGAAAACTTCAAAGACCCGGCGTATCTGGCTGATTTCTGGATCAAACTTATTGGTCTGTCGGCCAGTCTCGCGCTGCTTGCGCTGTTCTACTCCACCGCCGACCTCTACCGGGATGAATGGTATCAGCCGTTCTTTTCGCTGTTCGGCGACTACTGGCCGCTGATCCTTGCGATTGTCCTTTCCGTTGTCACGGCGGTTCATTTCTCGATGCGGCATCCTCGCGACGGCATGTGGCATCTGGGACGTGTGGTTTTGTCTTTTGGTCGCCAATCCACCGGGGCCCGCGAGTTGAAATCCTTTCTTCTTGGGCTGGGCGTCAAAGGATTCTTTCTGCCACTGATGTTCTGCTATCTGGTCTATGACTGGAGCTTTCTGCAGACCCGTTCGCTGTGGGATGCGCAGGATTTTCAGCAGGCCTATGCATATCTCTACCGCTTTGCCTTCTTTCTGGACCTGACAATCGTCACCATCGGCTATGCCACTGCCACCCGGCTTCTGACCTCTCATATCCGCTGGACCGAGACGACGGTGAGCGGATGGCTGGTCTGCGTGATCTGCTATGCCCCGTTCTGGCAACTGCTGTCACGCAGCTATTTCAACTATGTCGAGGATGGCTTCGCCTGGGGTGTCTGGCTGTGGGATTACCCTGTCCTCTACGGATTGTGGGGCGGCACCATCCTGTTCTTCCTGGCGGTCTATTGCCTGACCGCCGCGCGCATGGGTCTGCGGTTCTCGAACCTGACCTATCGCGGGCTGGCCTGCGACTTTCCCTACAACATCAGCAAACACCCGTCCTACATCAGCAAGAACATCACCTGGTGGATGATTTCGATCCCGTTCATCGCGGTCGACTTCTGGGCAGGCCTGGCCAACTGTCTGGCCCTCCTGGGTGTGAACCTGATCTATTTCGCACGGGCCTGGCACGAAGAGCGCTGCCTGTCACGCGCGCCGTCCTACCGAGCCTACAAAAAGCACGTGAACGAATACGGTCTTCTGGCCCGCATCCGACGCGGCCTGAGCGGCTGGACCCGGAGCGTTGCCAGACAGGTGAATTGATCGCGCGGCGCGCGGGTCAGCGCCCTGTCATCCAGATACCGTCGGGCCAGAAGGCGTGGAAGGCAAACGCGAACATCACATCATGAACGACATCCCGTCCGGCACCATCCGTGACGCGGATCGATCCTATGTCGCGTCCCTTGTCGACGCGCCCGGCGTCCAGAGCCGAAGCCTGCCCCGCCGACCAAACGATGACAACGCCTGCTTCTGACAATCGCCCAGCCGCACGCAATCGCGTCAGAGGCCAGGCCCGCTCTCCGACACGCACCACCCGTTCGAGCGGTTGAATACCATGCGGAGGCAGCGCGCCGTCATACAGGAACGGTCTGCGCGCGCTGTCATACCCTCGATAAGGGTTGCGCCCGTAGTCCCGCGCAAAATTCGGCTCGGCCATCACCAGACCGTCGGGATTGCGCTTGCGGAACTGATCCCACCCTTCCATCCACGCTGGCAGCGCTGTCAACTGAGCACCGGTAAACTGGCCCACAATCGCCTCGCCGGTGGCTTGCTGCCACCAGCTTTCGGTTTCGCGGTCATACATGATCATGTCCGAATTTCGCAGCTTGCCGGACACGCCGAAACTGAGAACCCGTCCCGGGATACGCCGATCAAAAACCAGCCCCGAATTGCACAGTGGACAATAGGTAACCGCGACTGGACGGTTACCGATCCGATCATTCACGATTTCATGCCAGATCAGGTAACGCAGGGGATAGGCGCGCGGGCGCGTACCGGGCAGTTCCACCGTGATCACGGCCTCGGTCAGCCCCAGCCCGGTTTCCGCCGTAGCTGGGACAAACTCGGGCTTGTCGATGGCCGGGATGCCGTCTTTCGGCGGTCCGCCGGACCGGACTTCAGACCAGTCACCGATCGAGGTGACCGAAAAATCGGTTTTGGGCCATTCGTCGCGCCACAGGTTCGGGTCCGCGGACACCGCGGTTGCGCAGAACAGCAGAAGGGCAAACAGACGGCATCGCATGAGGCACCTTTGGCTAGCTGCCATCGTGCGTCAGGCAGTGCGGCCAGGCCAAGCCCCTTACACAGGGACGTGAAGCGCCGTGCGCGGACAACCCGGCGCGCAATCCGCGCCGGGTCTAGGGATCATTCGGTGACGGTCACCTTGGTCATGACGTCCGGTTGGCCGACCACCGCGCCGTTCGGGCCTGTGCCGCGTTTGATCGCATCAACAACATCCATGCCGTCGGTCACCTTGCCCACCACCGTGTACTGGCCATTCAGGGTCGGGGCCGGTTCGAACATGATGAAGAACTGCGAATTTGCGCTGTTCGGATTGCTTGCGCGAGCCATTCCGACAATGCCGCGCTCGTAAGGGACTTCGGAAAACTCGGCTGGTAGGTCCGGACGGCTTGAACCGCCGGTGCCGGCACGACGCATGTCGCTGCCCAGTTTACCGTATTCCACGTCCCCGGTCTGTGCCATGAACCCCTCGATCACGCGGTGGAACACCACCCCGTCATACTTGCCTTCGGCGGCCAGAGCGGTGATCTGCTCGACATGCTTGGGCGCGACGTCCTCGAACAGGTCGATGGTGATCGTGCCGTTGGCCTCGCCCTCGACTTCGATCTGCAGGCCTGCGGCCAGCGCGGGGCTGGCCAACAAGGTAAAAACGGCGGCCAGCTTATACATCGGCGGCCACCTTGACGCTGATCATGCGGTCGGGGTTCGCAGGCGGCTCGCCGCGGGTGATGGCATCGACATGCTCCATCCCCTCGATCACGCGGCCGTAAACGGTGTATTGACCGTTGAGGAAGTGGTTGTCCTTGAAGTTGATGAAGAACTGCGAGTTGGCCGAGTTCGGGTTGGCCGAACGAGCGGCACCCAGGGTGCCCCGGTCATGCGGCAACTTGGAAAACTCGGCCGGAAGGTTCGGCAAGGACGACCCGCCAGTGCCTGCCATGCGGATGTTGAAGCCGTCTTCCATGTCGCCGTGCTGCACGTCGCCGGTCTGCGCCATGAAGCCGTCGATCACCCGGTGAAAGGCCACGTTGTCATACTCGCCCGCGCGCGCCAGTTCCTTCATGCGCTCGCTGTGCTGAGGCGCCACGTCCGGCAGCAGTTCGATGACGACGTTACCGTCCTTCAGCTCGATGATGATGGTGTTTTCGGGATCCTTGATCTCGGCCATGGGGCCCTCCTGTGGAATTGATTTGCGCAAATACCTATGCGCCGGACGCGCGAAAGCCAAGTGACGCATTGACCTGAGGGCAAAATGCAGGAAAAGAACCGCTTACGCGTGGTGACAACGGCGAGGATGACACGATGGGCTGGAAAACTCTGGACGACATGGATTTGCAGGGCAAACGCGTTCTTGTGCGCGTAGACATCAACGTCCCGGTTCTGGATGGCGCCGTGACCGATGACACGCGGATCCAGCGGATCGTGCCCACGGTGCGCGACATTCTGGCCGCTGGCGGCAAACCCATCCTGCTGGCCCATTTCGGCCGGCCCGGCGGTGAGCGTCGGCAGAACCTGTCGCTGAAACAGCTGGTGCCCGCGCTGGAAGCCGCCTTTGGAACCAAGGTCCGCTTCGGAGAGGATTGCGTCGGATACGAGGCTGAAATCGCCGCGGCAAACCAAGGTGACGGCGAGGTCTTGCTGCTGGAGAACACCCGCTTTCACGCCGAGGAGACCCAGAACAGCATGACCTTGGCCGAAGGTATGGCCAAGATGGGAGACATCTACTGCAACGACGCTTTCTCGGCGGCTCATCGGGCGCACAGTTCGACCGAGGCACTGGCGCGCCTTTTGCCCTCCTGCGCCGGGCGCCTGATGCAGGCAGAGCTCAGCGCACTCGAAGCCTCTCTGGGCAATCCTCAGCGTCCGGTGACCGCCGTGGTCGGTGGGGCCAAGGTATCAACCAAGCTGGATCTACTGGGCAACCTGATCGAGAAGGTCGACAACCTGATCATCGGCGGCGGCATGGCCAACACCTTTCTGTTGGCCAAAGGGCTGGACGTTGGCAAATCGTTGGCCGAGCACGCGATGACCGATACTGCAGCCGAAATCATGTCAAAAGCAGACAAGGCAGGCTGCCGGATCGTCCTGCCCAGCGATGTTGTCGTTGCCGAGAAATTCGAAGCACACGCCCCACACAAGGTCGTCCCAGCGAACAAGTGCCCCGCAGATTCGATGATCCTGGACGCCGGGCCGGACAGCGTCGCCGCAATCTGCACCATCTTCGAACAGAGCAAGACTCTGATCTGGAACGGCCCATTGGGGGCGTTCGAACTGGAACCCTTCGACGCAGCGACAAATGCCGCTGCATTGAAAGCCGCAGAACTGACGCGGGCGGGCAAACTTGTGTCGGTCGCCGGTGGCGGCGATACGGTTGCAGCCCTCAACGCCTCAGGTGCCGCGCAGGACTTCACCTACATCTCGACCGCCGGCGGTGCGTTCCTGGAATGGATGGAGGGCAAAACCCTGCCCGGTGTGGCAGCGCTGGCCCAATAACCCCATTCTAGTTGGCGATCGGCATTCGTGGTATTCTCTCACAGACCGGGAGATGGGCCATGAAAGCCGTTGCCACGTTTGCTGTTATCCTCTTGCCCAGTGTTTCTGGCGCGCAGTCCCATTGTGCCGGGCAAACTCAGATCGACGCCACTTTCTGTGCCAAAGAGAAATGGGAAATCGCCGATAAAGAACTGAACCGCCTTTGGAAAGAGGTCAAATCAGCGGCGGACAGGCGCGGAAACGGCGAGGCTTTGTTGAACGAACAGCGCGCTTGGTTGAAACGCAGGGACGCAACTTGTGACCCCGAACTCAAAAGCGATGGCAGTGCCGCGCAAATGTTCTATTGGTCTTGCATGGAAGAACAGACCCTGAATCGAAATCAGGAACTGACCGCTTTGCGTTGAGCGGATACCTACGCGGTTATGGCTCTTCGAGCATCACTTTTTTCGTCGAATTGCAAAAAGTGCGAATCGGGGGATTCACAACCCGAATCACCTGTGACATAGTGCCGACAGATGCCCGCAAAGGGCACGTTTTTGAGGCAGTATTCATACGGCGGTCAACAGAGTGTCCCGTTCCAATCGGCCCGGTCTGGGCGCAGTCGCATTCTTCTCGGTGGCCTTCATGCTGGGTGTCTATTTCACCTTTGCTGCCGTTCAGGGCGACTACGGCCTGTTCCGACGGATCGAGATTTCAGCGGAACGGGACGCTCTGTCACGCGACCTTGCGGCGCTGAACGCCGACATCGCTCGGATGGAAAACCTGACCCGACGCCTTTCAGACACCTACCTTGATCTCGACCTGCTGGATCAGCAGGCCCGAACCGTTTTGGGAATGATCCGGGCTGATGAAATCGTCATCCGCTAACTAGCTGTTTGCCCGACCGCCCCGGGTTCCTCTGCAGTCGGCAACTGATACCCGAAAGCGTCGATTTCCCGTCGGAACAGGTTAGCCACCAAGTCCACGGCTTCGCCGTCCCAGTTTTCACCGTAGAAAACATCGAACTGCTTTGACTTTCGAATGCCGGAATTCAAACGCTTGTCGCCGAGGCTGACATCGCCAAGGCCGAAGTCATCCAGCACCTGCGCCAGATCGCTGTCCAGGCTTTCGTATCGCAACACCCGATCAACCGCGATCTCCCCGCCCTCAGATTAAAGATGGAAGTCAGAGAAGAACTTCAGGCGAGTCCGGCAAAAGCTCAGGAACAGTGCATTTGCGTCGTTGATCTGTGTTCTGCGCTGATGCATCCAGAAATAGAACGCTGAGACAGCCTTGTCCCAGGGATTTCTCTCAACGCAAATGCTGCTGCAGCCCTCCGCAATATCGGACAGATACCGATTGACCACGCCGATCCCATTGTGGGGATACCGGGCTTGCACTTCGCCTTTGGCTCTGTCCCGCAAAAGCTTAACCGACCGGCGGACGATGTATTGCTTCCCCGGACGTTGAAGTTCGGCTTCCTTGCCGAACGGTGTTGCGAAATCTCCGTCCTGCAGCTTCGCGCTCAGTGCAATTTCGATGGATGATCCGGCGGTTTTCTTCGTTTTGATGAAAACCAGCTTCGGCTCTCTAAGGATCATCATTCCAATCTGTCTCCGGCGCCTGTCAAAAATTGCCTGCCAATGGAGGCATACTACCCGTGCATACGTTGAACCAAAAGGCGAAAACCTGCCGGATTTCGGGTAGAAACAGATACCCCACCCCGTCCAGGACGCTGCGTCACATTTCCGCTCGCCAGAAAGCGCGAAATGCTTTATGAGATAGTTTAACGCTAAACTATCTTGCCGGAAGGGAGAGGTCGCCACGATGGCTGTGCGAAAAACCACAAAGAAACCAAATGTTTCTGCGGAAGAACTCAAAACCTACTACCGCGAGATGCTGTTGATCCGCCGATTCGAGGAAAAGGCCGGTCAACTGTACGGCATGGGTCTGATCGGCGGTTTCTGCCACCTCTACATCGGTCAGGAAGCCGTCGTCGTGGGGCTCGAAGCTGCGGCCGAGGATGGCGACAAGCGCATCACCTCCTACCGCGACCACGGCCACATGCTGGCCTGCGGGATGGATCCGGGCGGCGTCATGGCTGAATTGACCGGACGCGAAGGCGGCCTGTCCAAGGGCAAGGGCGGCTCGATGCACATGTTCTCGAAAGAAAAGCATTTCTACGGTGGCCATGGCATCGTCGGCGCACAGGTTCCGCTGGGTGCAGGCCTGGCCTTTGCAGACAAGTACAAAGACAACGGCCGCGTGACCTTTACCTATTTCGGTGACGGCGCAGCGAACCAGGGTCAAGTCTATGAAACCTTCAACATGGCGGCCATTTGGCAATTGCCGGTGGTCTTCGTGATCGAGAACAACCAGTACGCGATGGGCACGGCGCAAGCGCGCTCAACTTCGACCAAGGACATCTATCACCGCGGCGAGGCGTTCGGCATTCCCGGCGAAATTGTCAACGGCATGGACGTTCTGGCGGTGAAAGAGGCCGGTGAAAAGGCCGTGGCGCACTGCCGGGCCGGGAAGGGCCCGTACATCCTCGAGGTCAAGACCTACCGCTACCGCGGACACTCGATGTCGGATCCCGCCAAGTACCGCACCCGCGAAGAGGTTCAGAAGGTGCGCGAGCAGAGCGACCCGATTGAACACGTGCGCGAGCTGCTGCTGACCGGCAAGCACGCCACCGAGGATGACCTGAAGGCGATCGACAAGGAAATCAAGGAGGTCGTCAACCAGGCCGCCGAGTTCGCCAAGGAAAGCCCCGAGCCGTCGCTGGACGAGCTCTGGACCGACATTTACGCCTGAGAGGACGAATAAGACATGGCAACCGAAATTCTCATGCCCGCCCTTTCGCCGACCATGGAGGAAGGCACACTGGCCAAGTGGCTGGTCAAGGAAGGCGACACCGTAAGCTCTGGCGACATTCTGGCCGAGATCGAAACCGACAAGGCCACGATGGAGTTCGAAGCCGTCGATGAAGGCATCGTCGGCAAAATCCTGATTGCCGAGGGCACCGAAGGCGTAAAGGTCAACACCCCGATCGCGATCCTGGTCGAAGAGGGCGAAGACGCCTCGGCCGTGACCACGGCTGCACCCGCAGCCGCAGCGGAGGCCGAAGCCGCCCCGGCGGCGGTCGAGGCCCCCGCTCCTGCCCCTGCTGCACCGGCCGCGCCTACCGTGGACCTGTCGCCGGACTGGCCGGCAGATGCCGAGATGAAATCGATGACGGTCCGTGAGGCTCTGCGCGACGCGATGGCCGAGGAAATGCGCTCGGACGAAGACGTCTACCTGATGGGCGAAGAAGTCGGTGAATACCAGGGCGCCTACAAGGTGAGCCAAGGCCTGCTGGACGAATTCGGCGCAAAACGCGTGATCGACACGCCGATCACCGAGCATGGATTTACCGGCATTGCCGTGGGTTCCGCCTTTGGCGGCCTGAAGCCGATCGTCGAGTTCATGACATTCAACTTCGCCATGCAGGCGATCGACCAGATCATCAACTCTGCCGCCAAGACGCTGTATATGTCCGGCGGTCAGATGGGCTGTCCGATCGTGTTCCGAGGCCCCAACGGCGCCGCCGCGCGCGTGGCGGCCCAGCACTCTCAGGACTATGCCGCTTGGTACATGCAGATCCCGGGCCTGAAGGTGGTGATGCCCTATTCGGCAGCCGACGCCAAAGGTCTGCTGAAATCGGCCATCCGCGATCCCAACCCGGTCGTGTTCCTGGAAAACGAAATCCTCTATGGCCGCTCGTTCGACGTGCCGCAGGTCGATGACCTGACCGTGCCGCTGGGCAAGGCCCGCATCTGGCGCGAAGGCACCGATGTGACCATCGTCAGCTTTGGCATCGGCATGCAATACGCATTGGAAGCCGCCGACAAGCTGGCCGAGGACGGCATCAGCGCCGAGGTGATCGACCTGCGCACCATCCGCCCGATGGACACTGGCGCGATCATCAACTCGGTGATGAAAACAAACCGTCTGGTCACCGTGGAAGAAGGCTGGCCGCAAGGCTCAGTCGGCAGCTACATCAGTTCCGTGGTCATGCAGGAAGCGTTCGACTATCTAGACGCGCCCGTCATCACGCTGACCGGCAAGGATGTGCCCATGCCCTATGCGGCGAACCTGGAAAAGCTGGCGCTGATTACCACCGACGAGGTGATCGCCGCCGTCAAACAAGTGACCTATCGGTAAGGAGCGACTGACAGATGCCCACCGAAATTCTGATGCCCGCCCTATCGCCGACCATGGAGGAAGGCACGCTTGCCAAATGGCTGGTCAAGGAAGGCGACACCGTCTCCTCCGGCGACCTGCTGGCCGAGATCGAGACCGACAAGGCCACGATGGAGTTCGAAGCCGTCGATGAAGGTATCGTCGGCAAGATCTTGGTTCCTGAGGGCACCGAAGGGGTCAAGGTCAACACCCCCATCGCCGTGCTGCTGGAAGAGGGCGAAAGCGCCGATGACATCGCCGCCGCCGCCAAAGCGCCCGAGGCTGCACCCGCAGCCGACGCGGGCAACGAGGCCGCCGCACCTGCGGCGTCCGAGGCGCCCGCCCCCGCTTCGGCACCTGCGGCTCCGGTCAAGGCAGATGGCGGTCGCATCTTTGCTTCTCCGCTGGCCCGTCGCATTGCCGCCCAAAAGGGTCTGGATCTAGCACAGATCAAGGGCTCGGGCCCGCATGGCCGCATCGTCAAAGCAGATGTCGAAGGCGCAACCGCTCCGGCAGCGGCACCGGCACCGGCTGCTTCGGCAAGCGCGGCGCCGGCCACTGCCGCTGCTCCTGCAGGCCCCTCGGCCGACATGGTGGCTCGCATGTACGAGGGCCGCGAGTACGAGGAGGTCATGTTGGACGGCATGCGCAAGACCATCGCCGCCCGTCTGGCCGAGGCCAAGCAGACTATCCCGCATTTCTACCTGCGCCGCGATATCAAGCTGGACGCGCTGCTGAAATTCCGCAGCCAGTTGAACAAGCAGCTGGAAGCCCGTGGCGTAAAGCTGAGCGTCAACGACTTCATCATCAAGGCCGTCGCCAACGCGCTGCAGCAAGTGCCCGAGTGCAACGCCGTCTGGGCGGGCGACCGGGTGCTGCAGCTGAAACCCTCGGACGTGGCCGTGGCCGTGGCGATCGAAGGCGGCCTGTTCACCCCGGTCCTGCAAGACGCCGACACCAAATCTCTGTCGGCCCTGTCGACCGAAATGAAGGACCTAGCCGCGCGCGCGCGCGAGCGCAAGCTGGCCCCGCATGAGTATCAGGGCGGCACCTTCGCGGTTTCGAACCTGGGCATGTATGGCATCGACAATTTCGACGCCATCGTGAACCCGCCGCATGCGGGCATCCTGGCCGTCGGCACCGGCGCCAAGAAGCCAGTCGTGGGCGAGGATGGGGAGCTGACCGTGGCGACCGTGATGTCGGTTACCATGTCGGTCGATCACCGGGTGATCGACGGCGCGCTTGGGGCACAGCTCCTGCAAGCCATCGTGGACAACCTCGAAAACCCCATGGTCATGCTGGCCTGATCCAAGTCACAAAAATCAAAAAAGCCGCCTCGGACCCCGAGGCGGCTTTTTTCGTACCTGAGAACAGGCTTACTGATCCTTGCCCAGCATGTGATCCATCGAGATCGAGGGCTGGTCGCACCCCGCCTCACCCACGATCTTGGCGGGGATACCCGCTACGGTCTTGCAGGGCGGCACATCCTGCAGCACCACCGAACCGGCGGCAATGCGGCTGCAATGACCCACGCGGATGTTGCCCAGAACCTTGGCCCCGGCCCCGATTAGAACGCCATCCTCGATTTTGGGATGACGATCCTCTTCTTCCTTGCCGGTCCCGCCAAGAGTCACCGAATGCAGCATCGAGACGTTGTCGCCCACGACCGCAGTTTCACCGATCACGATGGAGTGCGCGTGGTCGATCATGATCCCCTTGCCGATCTTCGCGGCGGGGTGAATGTCGATCCCGAAGATTTCCGAACTGCGCATCTGGAAGAAATAGGCCAGATCGTGCCGGCCCTTCTGCCACAGCCAGTGTGCCACGCGATAGGCCTGCATGGCTTGGTAGCCTTTGAAATACAGAATCGGCTGCAGCAGACGATGGCAGGCCGGGTCGCGCTCGTACACGGCCATCAGATCCGCGCGGGCTGCATTCATCAGCGCCTTGTCATCGGCATATGCCTCTTCGACGATTTCACGCAGAACCATCATCGACATCTCGTTCGAGCACAGCTTGGCCGAGATCCGATAGGACAACGCACGTTCCAGAGATTTGTGGTGCAGGATACAGGCATGCACCAGTCCGCCCATCAAAGGCTCTTTTTCGACGGCGGCCTGTGCTTCGGCCGTGATCCGGTCCCAGACGGGGTCAACTGACGTTACTTGGGTGCGCGTTTCAAACATGGCTTTTGATCCTCTGCTGCGCCTAGAATAGCCATCTAGGCCCAAAAAGGCCAAACGCAAACCCTTGATGTGCAACACAACAGAAAATGAACCGGTCCGAACTCAGGGAATTTGAAACACTTATCCTGTCCCGGCTAGAGGAATTGGAACGCAATTCCCTGGCCGGTCAGGACGCTCAATCCGTGGTCGAGCTTGACCAGCAGGCGGTCGGGCGGCTCAGCCGAATGGATGCGCTGCAGAATCAAGCCATGGCCAAGGCGCAACAAACGCGACGAGATCTCGAAGCCCGACGGCTGAGAGCCGCCCTCGACCGAATGGCCGAGGGCGAATTCGGGTATTGCGAGGACTGCGGTGACGACATTCCGCGCAGACGCCTGGACCTGGACCCGGCCGCCAGCAAGTGCGTCAGCTGCGCGGCCGGTTGAGTTGAAACCGGATAAGTTGGCGCAGTACCGTCTCGAAACACCGGCAATACTCGGTGTCGCTGAAGCTTGGCTCATCTGCCAACGGGCGGCTGCGTGCCGCTGCCATCAATCCTCCGTTCCCGTGAACAGGATGCAAACGACCCGTCGCGGCCACGTGACGGTCAGCCAACTCGGCCTCGGCGATCATGCGCGCGCACAGCCGCTCACGCTGGGCTTGCGGCACGGTCAGCAAAACCCGCGCCGCAGAACTGACATCGCCGTGCAAAACAGGGCGCATGGTCTCCCTACCCCACACTCAGCCGCGCGGCCGCGCCCGGCCCGTAGCTGGCCGAAACCTGCGCCACCTCGACCTCGTAGAGGCCCGTGACCCCGTCCGAAGACTGTGCCGCCGCGGAATAGGTCCAACTTGGCGTCGTGGCGATCTCTTCCCGAACAAGTGCGCCACCTGACCGAATCCGGATCAGATAAGTCTCGGACTCCTCGCCCAGCGGCACGTCCAGCACGTCCCAATCGTCGCCGTCGAGCCGGGTTCGGCGCACCCAAGTGAACAGGTCATCGCCCCCGTGTCTTTCGACCTTCAGATGAACTGGAGCGTAGGGTCGCAGACCGTTTCCATCAAAGGCCTCGACCTTATGGACATAAGAATCGTCGTCGTATCCGCGAGTTGCGGGCCCGATCCGGTAGTGCCGCGCAATTCGGCGTTCGGTCCGCAGCAGGCTGGTCTGAAGAACCCTCTCGTCGAGCAACACGAACACGGAACCCTCCGGCCAGATTTCGGGCATGATTGCGTCCGTACCCAATTGACCGCGCAGGCGGCCAGACAGGTCATAAACACCGGGTTCCTGCAGGGCGGCATCCGCGAATTGAAACACTTCCCAATTTCCGCGCGTGCCGTCTCCGATCGCCGCCAAGTTGGCGCCGGTCAGAAGCGAGTCACGCGACCGCGACTGCAAGACGCCATCGACACTGCGCACGCGCAGCGGCGCACCTTCATCCCATACCCCTGCGCTCGCGGACGGCAAGGCGGATTCGGTGAACCCGATCACAGCCTGACCAGTCACCAGATCGCGCAACGCGTAGCCCTCGTCGGCGTCCGAAGAATAGACGGCGACGCTGCCTTGCCAGGGATCGGCCGTGACGGCCAGATAAGGCGCGTGCGGCTCCTCGGCGCCGGTAATGAGTGGCAGATCCAGAAAAATCGGAAGAACCGGGACTGGGGCCACAAAGGGTTGAGAGACAAACCCATCATCCGCCATATCGGACGGCGAATAGACCCCGGGCTCGATCCGCACGGCATCTGCCAGCTGGATGTCAGCCTGTTCCAACCTGTCTATGCGATACAGCGCACCGGCTCCCCCATTCCAGGATGGAAGTCGAACAATGTCGCCGGCGCCCAGATGCATCTGCGACGGCGGCAGCGCGAAGCGCGCGGTATTGCGCGCGACGCGGGCCTCGGCCAGCCACCGTTCGACCGTCTGCCGTCCTTCGGCGCGGGTCATCGACAGAGGCATTTCGTTCACGGCTACAGAATGGGTCCGATCATCGGGCAGCACGGCCTCCTCCGCTACCACATCGTGGTCCGCATCCGACTGAACAAAGCGCAGACGCACGCGGCCGGCCATTTCGGCCTCGGCTTCGCGCTGGTACTGGACCCTGCCATCGACCTCGGGGCTTTCCGCGACCTGATCCAGCGACAGATCAAATGCCTGGCGCCCGGCCCTCATGCGGAATGTCAGGACACCGTCCCGCTCGATCGCATCAAATCCGTAGCGCAGCATCAGTGGCTGAAGGGCCGCCCGCGCGTCCGAAACATCTTCGATCACGTATCCACGGACAACTCCGTCCAGCGCAGACACATCAAAATCGGAGACGCCTGCAGCCTGACAAATCTCGGCCACCACCGAGGCCAGTGTCCTGGCACCAGAACGTCCGTTCAACCAATGACCACGGGCGTAGTTTTCGCCGTCGCTCCACTGCGAACGCAGGTTCGGGAATGTCGGGTAAGGTCTCGCGTCCCACGCCCATACATAGGCGTTCGAAACGTCCACCATCGGACCATCGTAGATGTCCGAAACCGGGTTGATCTGCGGATCGGCCCAATATCCAAGAACTGCCTTCAAATACTGAACCTGAATGAAATCGTCGCGTTGACCGTTCGAGTATTTGGGCAGATCGGATTCCGAGGATTTCGGATCCAAAAACTTGTTGGGCTGGTTCGTTCCCTTGTCTATGGCCGCACAACCCAATTCCGTGAACCAGATCGGCTTTGATCCCGGAACCCAATCGGTCGGGTCAGCTTTGCGCACTCCTCCGATCCGTTCGTGGTGCAAGTTCGACCACCAGTTGCGGATGTCTTTGTATCGCCACACCCATGGCTCTGCATGTTCGCCGTCCTCGATCGGATACCTTATCTGCGCGTCCTGTTCTTCGGGTGTTGGATAGTACCAGTCGTATCCTTCACCGCCTTCGATGTTGCCGCGCAAATAATCCAGGTCGTAGATTGACCTAGCACCATCCAGCGCATCCAGATGCTCGTTGCCATCCCGCCAGTCCGAGACCGGCATGTAGTTGTCGATCCCGACGAAATCGATGTTTTCGTCTGCCCACAGAGGGTCCAGATGGAAGTATCGGTCACCGCTGCCATCGGCAGGCTGGTACCCGAAATATTCCGTCCAATCCGCGGCGTAGCCTATCTTGGTGTCTGGCCCCAGTATCTGCCGCGCTTCCGCCGCCAATGCCTTCAGCTGAGCAACGGCCGCGAACCCGGACGCGCCGCGTATCTGGGTAAGGCCACGCATTTCCGAGCCGATGCAGAACGCCTCGACCCCGCCTGCTGCCTTGCACAACGCCGCGTAGTGAAGAATGAAACGGCGCATGCTCCATTCTTCCGGTCCGGTATAGGTGACAGTGCCATTACCGATGATGAAATCCGAGGCTTGGGCTGCACCAAAAAAGTTTGCCACCTGAGCGTCCGCACCTGCGGTTCCGTCCAAGGACCCGGGGCGCCCCGGAGCCACGTCCAGCGTGATCCGGCCGCGCCACGGCAGATGCGGCTGATCGCCGGCATCCGACCATGGGTCTGGAAGACCATTACCCTGCATCTGATCCATCAGGATGAAAGGATAGAACATTACCCGGCTGCCGGAGCCCTTGAGGTGTTGAATGGCCTGAACCACCGACGCATCGGCCGGGGTACCGCCATAGACGGGTCGCCCGTCCACATGTTGCACGACCTGGGCCGATTTGCGCTTTAGCCCAGAGACTTTCCACGGCATGTTGGCGCCGTCCACGTCGTCGCGGATCACCTTGGGTCGAACGCTGCAAGCGCCGCAACGCAAGTCATCTCCGAACCAAGAGACCACCAGCGACGCAGCCTTGCAGCCCGGAAGTTCTTTGTTCAGGGCACGCACCGAGGCCACCAGATCGGGCTCGCCCGAGGGCGAATTGACGTTGGCGGCCCAGCTTTGGCCCGACCCTTTGGAATAGTTTACCTGCGTGCTGGCCAGCGTGTATTCCCCGGTGCCAGGCATCAGGGCCACGGCCCGGACAATCTGTTGCAATTCGGATTCGTAGTCTGGTGCGGATTTCTGATCAGGCCGAACAACCTCGAAAGAGAACTGGGGAACGCGATTGCCAAATTGCGCCAGCGGCAGGTCTTCAATCACAACATACGCAGTGCCGCGATAGGCCGGAACCGTTCCGGCACCTTCGATCGTTTCGATCAATGGATCCGGCAGCTGATCCTGGCTACCGGAATAAACCCGCATGTTCAGACTGTTGCGCTCAAGCTCTTCCCCATCGGCCCATATCCGCGCGATGACCGCGATCTCTCCGACGCCGACAGCAATCGCCAGTGATATCGAGTAGCTGTAGCTATGGGTGGTCGTGGTGACTTCGGCTGGTTTTGGCGTTCCTTTGCCGCCAGCAGACTGCGTAGACGTCGTGGTTTTGCGGGTCTCAAGGAAATCCGACGCCCAGATCACCTGCCCACCGACCCGCATTCGGCCGAACACGGTGGACAACGGCGCGCCCTCGCCTGTTTCCGTAAGTCTGAACCGGTCCAGCCGGCCAGACTCGACCACCTCGCTTCCGGCACCCATGACCGACTGGCTCATCAATCGCTGGTCGATAACCCGCCCGAGCGTCGCGCCGACTGCCCGGCCCACGATGACCGTTGACAGCCCAGCAACGGTTCCACCGATGGACCCGCCCAGCGCAGCCCCCGCCGCAGATAAAACTATCGTCGCCATCAGTTGCCCTCCAAAGGAAATTCAAAGCAGGCGACCACCCGGCGGCGCCAGGGGTCGCTCAGTGCGTTTTCGACAACGCCATGTCCGGAATAGGCATGGATGAAGCGTGGCACGGCGCCCGCTTCACTCACGATACCAAAGTGTTTGGCCACACCGGCATCGCGCATCCGGAACAGCAGCACGCATCCAGGGGCCAGAAAGTTGCGCGGACGTTCGACCAGATTGCGCCGCGCAGCCGCCCACATGCGCTCTTCGCCCTGCGGTTCGGACCAGTCCATGCTGTAGGTAGGCACCGCCTCGGGCTCGTGGCCGATGACGGATCGCCAGACGCCGCGCAGCAATCCCAAGCAATCGGTTCCCGCTCCCTTGACCGAGGCCTGATGCACATAGGGCGTTCCCAGCCAGCCTCGCGCTTCGTCCACGATATCCTGCGCCGTCACCATCACCGCCTGCTGCCTCCATTGTTCGCGTTGCCCTGTTTCGGCACGGCCATCACCCAGTCTTCGCTCGGCAGATCCGGAAAACCCTGGAAATTTATGATGTTGTTGAATTTCAACCGACAGGTCTCCATCCGCTTGTCGCAGCCCGCCAGCACCCGCACACGGTCACCGGCGGCCAGACCCGAGCCCAGAGCGGTCCAAAGGTGCAATTCCCGCCCGATCTTGATGCTTCGGTCCGTCTTCACCGAAGCCCAAAGACCCTGAGAGCGGCCGGTCAGCACATCGACGCGGCCACGTTCGAACCAGCCGTCCTCAAACGCCTCGGCACCCTGCAGTCTGAGGATCGGACCTTCGTCGATCTCCGCAATCTCGGCCTCGGCCCAGTAGCCGGGCGTCAACCTGTCGAAGCCGCAGGCTTTGTCACCCAAAACGGCCGTACAGGGTTTTTGGTAGATCCGCCCCAAGGGTCGGTTCAGAAGATCGGTCAGCCCGCGCAACTCGGCGTGAAACGCGCCCCCAGCGCGGCGCAGCTCGCCGATTGAGCCACGGAACTGCAACATGCGCTGTTCCGGCGCGGCCCAGTTGACCAGCCATGCTCGGACATCGGCACCGTCAAAGCGGCCGTCTTCGATATCCTCGTCGCGCACGGCCGCATCAGACAGCGCCCCCATGGCCTCGGAATTGTCGATCGACAGGCCCGTCGCCTGTTCGATGGCCGAGGCTGTGAGACCGGTGCTTGCCTTGAACACCAGCCCGTCAAAGGCCAATTCGCGGTCATGGTCGGTGAACCCGAAGGACATGCCATCGGTTCGGGTGATCGCCCAACAGCGGCAGACCGTAGTTAAACCGGACTGAAGATGGGTCAGCAATGCCTGCTTGTCGCCGCTCATCAAACCCGCACCTCCACAACAGGAACATTGGGCACGTCGCCTGCCTGAAAGCTGGCCACGCTGACCTGGATCCTGTCGGTGTCAAACCGCACCGGCACGTCGAACTCGAACCCTGCGGTCACCTCGACCCCCTCGGCCGGCGGGACCGCGAATTGGACCAGACCGCTATTGAGGTCCACCTCGAAATCGACGCCTTCGCGAGCCTCGTCCTGATCCAGCCCAATCTTGACCGTACCCTGCACCGGCTTGACGATGGGCCTGACATAGCTGACCCCTCCCGAGGCAAAGGTCTTGACCAGTTGGAATTCGGTCGTGACCCCGTCGCCTTGCCCGATCACCTGGTCCCCCTTGTCGACCCCGACGGATGCGGCGCAGGACTTGTAGTCCGACCAGTCCTTCCAGCGGAACCCGTACATCTGACCCTGACGCGCCTCGAAGAAGGCGATCAGCGTCTGGATGTCGTCCAGCGACCGCATCCCCAATCCGGCATCATAGCGCCGCCGCGAATGTGCCCAGGGCGTGTTGCGTTCCTCGAACCCGTTGGCCAGCGTCACAATATCCGTGCGCCGCTCGGGTCCACCGACCGAGCCGAAACTCAGGCTGGCGGGAAATCTAACTTCGTGGAAATTCATGTCCTGCTCCCTAAACTACCGGTTGCGATTGCCGCGCCCCATGGCACGGCTCATCTGGGCGGCGATCTGGCCCTGGCTGCGGCGGAAGCCCTGCACGTCGGGCGTGGTGATATTCATCACCACGTTCACCGCCCCTCCGCCGCCCGAGTTGCGCACGCCCAACTTGCCGTCGGGTCCGCGCGCCAGCGGCATGATCGCCTCGGGGCCGGCCTCGCCCATCAACCCGGTCGCACCGCGCATCGGAAAGGTGGTGGGCCCGGTGACCACGCCGCCATTGGCAAAAGGCATGACGCGCCCCTGCGCGAAACTGCCGCCATCGGCAAAGGGCAGCAGCCCCTGAACCAGGCCGCCGACCGTATTGGCCAGCATGCCGCCGAAATGATCCGTCACCGGCTTGATCGCCGCCGAATAGGCCGTGCGGATCATCGAGTTCTTGAGCACGTCCAGCGCATCCGACAGGTTCATTCCGTCCATAACCACGCCGTCGAAGGCCTTGCGAAGCCCGCTCGACATGCCGCGTTCCAGGGTGGCGACATCCTTGCCGGTCTCCTCAAAAGCGGCGCTGATCCGCTTCATCTGGGCGTCGAAGGCCGCCGCCATCGTGGCGGCATCGCCCAGGGCGTCGCCCAGCGCCTCGCCGCGCTCCTGCAGGTCGTCAAACCCGTCCCGATCCGTCATCACGCTCTCCTTGTATCTTGTCCGGCCAGGCGGCCAGCAACTTGTCCAGCCGCGCCCGGTTCATCGCCGGCATCCCGCGGCCCTGCCCCAGCATCAGCCGCAGTTCGGCCGGGGTCAGACGCCAGAACTGATCCGGCGTCAGCCGCAGCCCGTGCAGCCCGGCCCGCATCAGGCCGGGCCAGTCAAAGCCGCTCATGACTCACCCGGCACCATGAAGGCCCGCGCCAGCAGTTCGGCCGCCGCCCGCGCCGCGGCCATCGGGCCGCCCTCGATCTCGGCCCGCAACATGTCGGCGCGGGTCACATCCGTGCCGCCTCCGCGCAGCCCCGCAACGATCAGCCCCAGCACGTCGCCACTCGAGTAAGCGCCGCTCTCGAACCGCTGCACCAGTTCGACCAGTGACCCGGCACCCAGCTCCTGCTCCAGCTCGGCCAACGCGCCCAGCGTCAGCTTCAGCACCCGGCGCTGGCCATAGACCACCAGCGCCACCTCGCCTGTCCACGGATTGACCATCACAGCGCCGTAAAGGTCAGGGCGCCGGCGCTGGCCAGGCTCATCTCATAGGTCGCCTCGCCATTGTGCGAGCCCGAATACTCGATCCCGGTCACCTGGAACGGTCCTTCGACGATGCCGAAATCGGGAATGATCACCTGGAAGGCGGGCGTTTCACCGTCAAAGAACAGCTGCCGCGCGCGTTCATCCGTGCCGGCGTTCTTGAACACGCCCGATCCGGAAATCGAGGCCGACTTGACCCCCGCCCCCGATAGCAGCTCGCGCCAGCCGCCCTGGCTTTCCAACGAAGTGACATCCACGCTTTCTGCGTTGAAACTGATCCGCGTGGCCCGCAGCCCCGCGATGGTCTGGAACAGACCCGTGCCGTTCATGTCCACTTTGACCAGCAGGTCCTTACCGTTCTGGGCACCCATTTTCTCTCTCCATTGATTGCTTAGTTGTCTTCCACGCGGGCGCGGAATCTCAGGTCGATCTGCCGGATCGCGCCACCGGTCCCGGTGCGCCGGGCCGAGGCCCGCTCGAACCACAGCCCCACCAGCCGCCCCCGATCCAACGTCAGCGGGGCGCCGTCCAGCGCGTCGCACACGGCCCCGGCCAGCGTCTTGGCCGCGCCGAACCCGGCCGCCTCGGACACCACCGACACCGTGAAACGATGCAAAGTGCCCTGCCCCGTCTTGTCCGAAGCCTCGCGCACCTCCTCGGGGCCAAGCGTCACGTAGGTCTGCGGAACCGTCCCCGAAGGCACCGCGTCATAAATCGCGCCACCGCTCAGCGTGCCCACCTGGGCATCCGCCACCAATTGCTGGAACACCGCCGCCTGCAGCGCCGCCGAAACGCCATAGCTCATGCCGCCACCTCCTCATCCGCGAAACAGGTCAGATATCGCCCGGCCGCGTCGTATTCGGCCACGGCGCGGATCACGAAGCGCCGATTGCCCTCGCGAAACCTCTGATCGGGCGCCGGGCGCATCGACGACCCCTCGGGCGCGCCGCGCATGACGATGCGGTAACTCACGCGCGACACCGGAACATTCGCGATCGCGCGCTCGGTTCCGGCCCGGGCAGTCACCTCGGCCCACAGCGTGCCCAGCGGCGTCCATGTCTGGGCATAGCCCCCCGCACCGTCGGCCACCCGCACCGGCGCCTCCAGCACCAGCTGCCGGTTTAGACGGGGCGCGCTCATTGCATCACCCCCGCGCCGAAGCGCACCATGCGATAGCGCTGGATCAGGCTGGTCACGCCGAAGGGCATGCAGCCGTCGCTCAAGCTGGTCTCGTCACGATACTCGTAGTAATGCGCCGCCAGCAGCAGCACCGCCTGCCCCAGATCCGCCGGCAGCCCGCCCCAGTCCGCCGCCATCCCGGCCGTCAGCGCGATGGTCACCTCTCCACCGGTGGGAATGGCGGGCAGGCAAGCCCCCATCGGGCGCAGGCAGGGGCGCTGGTTGTCGCGCTCCAGGCGGTAAGTCCCGGGCGCCACCACCTGCTGGGTGCCCCGCGCGTCGGTCAGCGTCACCGCGTCGATGCTCGTCACCGGCGCGACCGGCAGAACCTCGCCCACGTCGTTGCGCCAGCGGCTCAGGGTCCAGGTGAAACTGCGCGATATCAGCACCTTGCCCGTGCGCGCCTCGATCGCGGCCATCGCCGCCCTCAGGAACCCTTTCAACACGTCGTCCTGCAGGCCGGTCTCGGCAAATCCCGTGCCCAGCCGCAGATGCGCCTTGAATTGATCCACCGGCAGCGCCGCATCCGCGATGGCGGTTTCTTCGATCAACATCATCCATTCACTCCGCAATCTCGGACCCCTCCGGGGGCCGCATCCTTGGAAAATGGCGGGCACGCGCCGCCCCACGTTGCTCGGACGGAGGGGAGCAGCTAGACAACGCGGGGGATCTCACCCCGGCCCGCGCCCGCCGCCCGAGGGACCGGCCCACCGGCCCCCCGGATCCGTCACCACTTAGGCGGTGCCGAGTTTCACCAGCTTGATCGCGGCAAAGTCGCTGATGTCGCCGCCCACGCGCTTGGTGGCATAGAACAGGACATGCGGCTTGGCGCTGAACGGGTCGCGCAGCACGCGCAGGTCGGGGCGCTCGGCGATGGTGTAGCCGGCCGAGAAGTCACCGAAGGCGATCGAGAAGCTGTCGGTGCCCGGATCGGGCATGTCCTCGGCGATCAGCACGGCATAGCCCATCAGGCGCGCGGGCTCACCCGCGGCTAGGCCGTCCGACCACAGGAAGCGGCCGTCGGCATCCTTCAGCTTGCGGATCACGCCGGCGGTTTTTGAGTTCATCACGAAGGTGCCGTTCACGCGGTACTGCGCGCCCAGCGCATAGACCACGTCCACGATCGCATCCGCGTCGATGCCGCCCGCGACACCGGTGGGCACGTAGCCCAGGTTGCCCCAGGTCCAGACATCATTGTCCACCGCCGGATGGCTCAGGATGCCCTTGGGCTTGTCGATGCCGTCACCGTTGATGAAAGCCGCCGCCTCGGCGCGGGCGAACTTGTCAGCGATACGGCCGGCCAGCCACCCCTCGACGTCGAATGCGCTGTCATCCAGCAGCCGCTGCGAGGCCTTGGGCAGCGCGCTTAGCTCGTGCAGCGGGATCGAGATGCGGTCGATCGACGGGGTGCCGGTCTCGGCGGCGGTGGCGTTCTCGGCAGCCCAGCCTGCGCCCACATCGGTATGATCGATCAGCACGTCGAACGAATTCGCCTCGACATTCACGACCGACGCGATCGAACGGATCGACGCGGTGGATTTCAGCACCGACTTGATCATCTCGGCGGTCTGCGGATCGACAAGGTAGCCGCCATCGCTGTTGACGGCCGTCGACAGCGACTTGGCCTCGATCTCCAGCCCGCGCAGGGCATCGTCATCGCCCGAGCGCACATAAGCATCAAAGGCCTTCTGGTGCGGCGCCTCCTCCAGGGTCGAGGCCGCAAGATGCGGGCGCGCCGCGATGGTTGATTTACGATCCAGCATGGTCAGTCGCTCTTCTGTCTGTTGCAGTTTGTGTTGAACTTCAGCCTTCAGGCCCTTGAATTCTCTTGCGAAGCCAGCCATCGCCTGCTTCACCTCCTGAACCAGGGGCACACCCTCTCCGGTCAAGGCCGCGGTCTCGGTCTTGCTCATCAGCACTTCCTTTCTGGGTGGGGGTTGAGGCGCGCTAGGGTCGCGCCAGCTCCTGCCGGGCGTTCTCGAACACCTCGGCAATACTGCGCCAGGTGTCCTCGGCATCGGGGTCCGTCCCCTTTGCCGCCACCCGCGCACTGGGCAGCATCGGGAAGGTCACCAGCGACACCTCCCACAGCTCCAGTTCCGTCAAGAGCCGCCGGCCCTTGTCATCCTTCACGGCCCGCTTGGTGCGATAGCCGATCGACAGCCCGTCCAGCGCACCCGCGCGGATCAGCTCGGCCGCTTCGCGCCCCTTCTGGGTGCTCTCCAGCAACCGCCCCTTGACCCACAGGCCGCGCTCATCCTCGCGCACCTCGTCCCACACGCCGATGGGCTGGGCCGGGTCGTGCTGCCACAACATCTTGACCCGCTGACCGGCCGCCTTAAGCCCGGCCAGCGACGCGGCATAGGCACCTTTCTGCACCACGTCGCGGCCCTGATCGACCTGGCCGAACAGGCTGGCATAGCCCTCGATCACCGCGTCTTCGGTCACCGACAGCCCATCGCCGAACCGCGCGAACTTGCGTTCCAAATCCATGAACAACTCCTCGTAAGCCACTGAATTCATGGCGCCACCGTCAGGAAAGACTGGAACGCCTGCGCCAGGATCACCGCCGCCACGCCATAGACCGTCAGCCACAACCGCCGCTCCAGCCGTTCCATCATTTCCTCGATCTGATCCAGTCGCCTGCACAGATGCGCATGCTGGATCTCGGCCACCCTCTCGTGCGCGGCCAGACGCAGGCCCGGCGCGCAGTCAAAGGGCGGGTATCCCGGCGTGTCAGCCATCCGCCGTCTCCGCCAGCGCCGGCAGGCCCAGCAGAGCACGCTTTTCGGCATCCGTCAGGAAATCGGCATTGGCCACCCGCGCCCATTGCGCGTCACGCTCCGTCGCCAGCGCCGGCACCTGGTCCAGATCGGGCTTCAGCACCAGATCTTCGCCGGTAAAGCCCGACAACCAGTCCGACAACGCCGCCGCCACCCGCGTCACCAGGGGCAGAACGGTCAGGCGATAGAACGCCCGGTTGGCCTCCTGATAGTTCGAATAGGTCGCGTCCCCCTGGATCCCCAGCAGCATCGGCGGGACACCGAAGGCCAGCGCGATCTCGCGGGCGGCGGCTTCCTTGGTCTTCTGAAACTCCATGTCCGAGGGGGAAAAGCCCATCGGCTTCCAATCCAGCCCCCCTTCCAGAACCATCGGACGCCCGGCGTTGCGCGCCCCGCGATAGTTCGCCTCGATCTCGTCGCTCAGGCGGCGGAACTGTTCCTCGGCCATCGCGCCCTGCCCGTCGCCGCCCTTCCACACCAGCGCCCCCGAGGGCCGCGCGGCATTGTCCAACAGCGATTTCGACCAGCGCGAGGCGCTGTTGTGCACGTCGATCGCCATCGCCGCCGCCTGCAAGGGCGAGAAGCCGTAATGGTCATCCTGCGGATGGAACGACTTGATGTGGCAGATGGCTTCGGCCGGGAACCGGTGCGTCTTGCCCCCGGCGGTGTAGTCATAGGCCCTGGGCCAGCCATCCGCCCCCGGCACCACGCTCATCCGGTCCGAGCGCGGCACATGCAGCTCAACCGGCAGCACACCCTCGGCCTGCACCGCCTCGACATAGGCGTTGCCCGACAGCAGCAGCTGCCCGAACAGCGCCTCCAGCAGCTCGGCCTTGCCCTGCGCCGCGTTCGGACGGCGCATCAGGCGCAGAACCGGGTGCGTCTCGTACCGCTGCGCATCATCCTGCAGAACCAGGGGCAGCGCCGCCGCGGCCTCGGCAATCAGCTTGACCGACCGGAACCCCACCGGGTTGCCCGAGAACCCCGTGCGCGTCAGCGAGACGGTGTCCCGCGGGCTCCAGGCTACGCGCCCACCGGTCTGCCAGGCCACCACCGGCCCGGCTGCGCTTGCTTTTGCCTCGGGGGCTTTCTCAGCCGATCCACGACGCAAGAAATCGAATACCATGTCCAGATGCTCCTTTCTGCCGCCGCTCTGCCCGGCTTGTTGAAAGTAGTTATGACGGAAAGATCTTTAAGCCTCGGGAATGGGGCGTACGGCGGTTGCGCAACGGCTTCGGAACGTGTGCCCGCAGGATAAACCTCGGCATCCGACGGAAATGCGCTATCCTCTGCATTTGAGCATCACGAGGGACCAGCCATGTATGAAAGCGCAGTGAAGACCGGAGGGATCGCTGTCGTGACCGGCGCCGCCAGCGGAGTCGGTCGCGTCGCGGCACAGCGTTTTGCCCAAGCCGGGCTAAACGTCATACTGGCCGATCTTCCGGGACAGGCGCTCGACGCAACAACGGAAGACCTGAAGGCAGGTCTTGACGCAGTAAACATCACCGCGGTGCCGACGGATGTCACCTCGCAAGCCGACATGGAAAACCTGGCCGACACAGCTTTTGCCGCCGGGCAGGTTGCCGTCTTGATGAACAATGCAGGGATCAGCCTGCCGACGAAAACATGGGAGTCATTCGACAACTGGCGGAAGCTTCTCGACGTGAACTTTCTGGGGGTCCTGCGCGGCATCCACGCCTTCCTGCCTCGCATGATCGAGGTTGACCGCCCGGCCGTCGTCATCAACACCGGGTCAAAACAGGGGATCACCTCCCCGCCGGGCAACCCCGGCTACAACGTGTCCAAGGCCGCCGTCAAAACGCTGACCGAACAGCTCGCGCACGAGCTGCGCGAGGCCGGCGCACCGATCACCGCGCATCTCTTCGTTCCGGGCTTTACCTATACCGGCATGGTCGCGTCATTCCTGCCCGAAAAACCGGCCGCCGCCTGGACCAGCGAGCAGACCGTTGACTATTTCCTCGACCGCATGGCCCAGGGCGATTTCTACATCCTCTGCCCCGACAACGACGTCGATGCGGAACGCGACCGCCGCCGGGTTCAATGGGCTGCCGAGGACATCATCCACAACCGCCCCGCCCTCTCGCGATGGCACCCCGACTATGCCGAGGCCTTCGCAAAGTTCGAAAAGCCCGAGGGCTGATCACAGAACCCGCACCTTCGGCCTCCGATATGCCGCCGCCGGCCCCACCACCAGCTCATGCAACGCCCAGACCAGCGCATCGACCCGGTCCGGCGAGCCCTGCCCCTCATACCCGCGCGCGGTCATCTGGCACATCTGCTCCTCAAGCGCCTCCAGCCCGGCCACATGGCGCACCCGCCCCTGCTCATACAGCGCCGCAACCGGCTCGGCCCGCGCCACCTTCCCGCGCGAGGCCCGCACCGCCCGGAACGGGACCAGAGGGTCCACCTGCCGCACCACCTCCTCCACCAACTGCCCGCCTTGGTTGACCTCGGCCACCAGCCGCTCGGCCCCAAATTCATCCATCGCCTCGATCGCCGCCCGCGCCCAGCCCGCTGGGCCAGCGCCCTGCACAGTCCGGTCGGCCAGCACATAGGCGCGCCAGTCCTCGGGCGGCCCCTGCAGCTGTGCGCCGACCACCACGATCCCGCAGGCATCCGCGCCCGACCCGCCCGTCACCGCCGGGTCCAGCGCTACTACCACGCGGTCCAGTTCGGGCACCGCCTTGACCCGCGCCGCATCCAGCATCGAACCGGTCCACAGTGCCCCCTCGGCATCGGCCAGCAGCACCCCGTCCAACTCCTGCCGCCCCAGCCGTGTGCCCGCATAAAGCGCGCGCACCTCCTCCAGAAATGACTCCGCCAGGTTGGCCCGGTTCGCCTCCGTCGGCGCATGGGTCATCACCGTTGACGGCGCCGCCAGCAGATCCCTCAGTGCCTTCACGTTGCGCGGCGTCGTGGTCACACAGACCCGCGGCCGCTCGCCCAGCCGCAACGCGAATTGCAGCATGTCCCAGGTCTCGCCTGCCTTTTTCCACTTGGCCAGCTCATCCACCCAAGCCGCATCGAACTGCGGCCCCCGCAGCCCCTCGGGGTCATGCGCCGAAAAGGCCTGCGCCTCGGCCCCGTTGGGCCAGACCAGCTTGCGTTCCGATGCCTTCCACTTCGGCCGCCGGTCAGGCGGCGAGCACTGCATGATCCCGCTGTCGCCAAAGATCATCACGTCGCGCACCTGGTCAAAGGTCTCGCCCACCAGCACCACGCGCCGGGCCTCGCCCTTATCAAACGGCTTGGCCCCTTCGACCATCGACCGCACCCACTCGGCCCCGGCCCGCGTCTTGCCCGCGCCGCGCCCGCCCATAATGGCCCAGGACCTCCAATCACCCTCGGGCGGCAGTTGATGCGGCAGCGCCCAGAACTCGAACAGGAAAGGGAGGGCACACAGCCCCCCCTCCCCGATCTCACTCAGGAATCTGTCCCGCACCGCAGCAGGCGCGGAGGCGAGCCAATCGGCACCCGATCTCAGATCGGGCCCGCTCCAAGTCGAGCGCATACCCCCCTTGGGCAATTCCCGCCTGTCTGTGACATTGTTCGACAAAGCTTGTCTCCACTTTCTGGCAACTTCGGATCAGCCCCTCTAGCTGCCCGAGTTGTCTGGCTGAACTCGCCAGGTCTGCATCCTCCCCGGTCTCGATCCGCTTGCGCAGGTCTTCCGCCGCTTGCCGCAAACCGCGAATGGACACCTCCAACGACTGCAACAGCTCGGCCGTCCGGGACATCCGCTCTTCCGGGGTAATCAAAGTCATGTTTGCCTGTGACCTCATGCGTGAGTGATCTCCGCACGAGAGAAATAAAAAACGGCCGCCGGGTCGCCCCGGGGCCGTCGCCCACTTCTTCTAGCATGACACAACTTATACGCGAAATTGGGCGCTCAGTCAAGCTCCGACGCAACAGCGCGCAACAAATAACGCACTGTCAATGTTAACAAAATCCTAATCCAGCTCAGGAATAGCAACCAATTCTCTGATCGGCAAGACTTCCGCGACGGAGTAACTCCCGTCGTGCGTTTCAAAAACTGATTGCACACGCAATCTGCATCAACGCCAAGAACCGCAAGCATACGGAAAATTACTGAAGGACAAAAAATGTACCATCCCCTCAGCTATGTCTCGGTAATCTGTTTGGGAGGCCTGATGCTCTTCGGCACAGTGGCGCAGGCTCAGACAGGGCACCGCGGACCTGATCTTGGCAAGATCGCCAGCGAGATTGGCGTTCCGCAATCTGCGCTCCAAAACTGCTTGGGCGATCGTCCCAAGCCCGGCAAGCGCCCCGAGCGCCCTGACGCGGGTTTAATTGCTTCGTGCCTGTCCAAGGCCGGTCACCCCTCCACCGCACAGGCAGTCGAAAAAGCGCTGGCGGCCGCCGCCCCGCCGCCCCGTGGTTGACCATCCATTTGCAACGAATAGGACACCGGCAGCCTTGACTGCCGGTGTCGGCTTGACATTCGCCTCAGCAGCGCTCATCTACGCCACAGCGCTGCCGCGTGAGCACGCGGACCGAACCGAGGTCCGAGATAGCGCCCAATTTTCCCAGTTCCCATTCACGCAGGGTTCTTGACGCAAAAGCCGGATGTTGCGGGACTCGCCCGCAAATCCTGAGGCTGCGCACACTCCCTGCCGGTCGTGCAATCCGCACGGCCAGCTATTCTTTTTCGCGCACGGCCAATGCCGACGCGGATCACAAAGGAAGACGACTTGTTCGATTTCGACATGCTCGGCCTCGCGCCGGCACTGAACGACGCGCTCGAGCGCGCAAATTTCACTCAACCCACACCGATCCAGAACCAGGCCATCCCGTTGGCCTTGGAAGGACATGACATTCTGGGCCTTGCCCAGACCGGCACCGGCAAGACGCTGGCCTTTGGCCTGCCGCTGATCGACCACCTTCTGGCGCAGCCCGGCAAACCGGCGCCGAAGACTGCCAAGGCCCTGATCCTCGCCCCAACCCGCGAACTGGTGAACCAGATCGCTGAAAGCCTCCGCACGCTTACCAAAAAGACGAAACTGCGCGTGGCCACAGTTGTTGGCGGACAGTCGATCAACAAACAGATCATGTTCCTGTCGCGTGGGACCGATATTCTTGTCGCGACCCCCGGTCGTTTGATCGACCTGATGGAACGTGGCGCGGTCGATCTCGGCTCGGTTCGGCACCTAGTTCTGGATGAGGCCGACCAGATGCTGGACCTCGGCTTCATCCACGCTCTGCGCAAAATCGCGCCGCAACTGGGCACTCCGCGCCAGACCATGCTGTTCTCGGCCACCATGCCGAAGCAGATGGAGGAACTCAGCCGCGCCTACCTGACCAACCCGCAACGGGTACAGGTCTCGCCTCCGGGCAAGGCGGCCGACAAGATCACCCAGTCGGTGCATTTCGTTGAAAAGCCGGGAAAACCCGCCAAGCTGCGCGAGATCCTTTCGCGTGATACCGACGCCCTGACGCTTGTGTTCTCCCGGACCAAGCATGGTGCGGAAAAGCTGATGAAAGGGTTGGTGGCCGACGGCTACAACGCAGCATCGATCCATGGCAACAAGAGCCAGGGCCAGCGGGATCGCGCCATCAAGGCCTTCCGCGCCGGCGAGATCACAGTTCTGGTTGCCACCGACGTGGCAGCCCGTGGCATCGACATTCCCGGGGTGGCCTATGTCATCAACTATGACCTGCCGGACGTTCCTGACAACTATGTGCACCGCATTGGCCGCACCGCTCGGGCCGGCCGCGAAGGCGAAGCCATCGCCTTCTGTGCACCAGATGAATTTGATCTGCTGCGTCAGATTCAGAAATTGATGAAGATCGAGATCCCGGTCGCCAGCGGAGCGGCACCCGAAGCCGCAGAGGCCGCCAAGCCCGGCAATCGCCAGCGCAATCGACGCCGTGGCCCGAAACCGCAGGGCACAAATGGCCCCGCCAACCGTCGGCGCCGTCCGCGCCGCAAATCGGCCGCATAAAAAACTGCGCGCATGTCTCCATGCGCGCAGTTTTTTTCCAGGATTTTGACTTTTTATTTCTCAGGCGGGTTGTCCGCCTGATTTATGCCGGCTCTGCTCTCGACCAGCGAGCGGATCAGTTACCCGAATTGTTCCGCTCGGCTTCGATCTCACGCCATTTGGCAACGTTTCGGTTGTGTTCCTGCAGCGTCTTGGCGAAGGCATGGCCGCCGGTTCCATCTGCGACGAAGAACACGAAATCGGTCTCGTCTGGCGCCACGGCAGCTTGCAAGCTGGCCAGACCCGGGTTGGCAATCGGTGTGGGCGGCAACCCATCGATCAAATACGTGTTCCACGGCGTATTCCGCCGAAGCTCGCTGCGGCGAAGGCCTCGGCCCAGCGTGCCCTGACCCTTGGTCACGCCGTAGATCACCGTGGGATCTGTCTGCAGCTTCATGCCTTGCTTCAGGCGGTTCACAAAGACGCTGGCAACCTGACCGCGCTCTTCCGGAATGCCTGTCTCCTTCTCGATGATCGAGGCGAGGATCAGCATTTCTTCGGGGCTGGACAGGGGCAAACCGTCTTGACGCGTCTCCCAAACCCGCGCAATCCGCTCTTGCTGTCGGTCCTGCATCTTTTGCAGCAAAGCCGTTCGCTCATCACCCGGTGAGATTTCGTAGCTGTCCGGGGCCAACATGCCTTCAGGCGGAATTTCCGAGACCTCTCCGGTCAGGGCATCCACCGCCTTCAGCCCCTCAACGACCTGCCAACTGGTGACACCTTCGGCCAAGGACACGCGGTATCGCGTATCGGCTTGGTTACGCTTTTCCTGATAGACTTCAGGGACTTCGTCCTCACCAACGACAAATGACGCGACTTCGACGAAATTCAATGTTGCAGGGTCCAGCTCGCGAACCCGCGTCTGAGTGCGGGTCACACCGATGCGGTACTCGACCTCGGTTCCGCATGTGCTGGCGCCGCTGCGGGTGACTTCGTCGATGATTTCCGCCATCGAAGCGCCTTCGGGGATCAGGAAACTACCCGCTTTCAGCTGCTGCGACTTGTCGGTGTAGTCTGCCGCCATACGGAAGATGGTTGCGCTGCTGATCGCGCCCTGATCTTCAAGATCACGGCTGACTTTGTTCATGTTCGAACCACCCTTCACCCGAAGGCAAATGGCGGTATCGAGCGGGCCCTCGGCCTTGTACTGCGACTGCCCCCAAAGGATCAGACCGCCAAGAAGAAACATGGCGACCACAAGAAAGGTCAGCGCATTGGATGCCAGAGCCCGCCACATTTACGATGCTTTCCCGAAAATCACGCTGGCATTGGTGCCACCGAAGCCGAATGAATTCGACAGCGCCACGTTGATTTCCCGCTCGCGCTTGGCATTCGGCGCAAGGTCGATCGGCGTTTCCACCGCCGGGTTGTCTAGGTTGATCGTCGGCGGGGCCACCTGATCGCGGATCGCAAGGATCGAGAAGATCGCCTCGATCGCGCCCGCGGCCCCCAGCAGGTGTCCTGTGGCCGATTTGGTCGAACTCATCGTCGCCTTGCTGGCATGTTCGCCCAGCAGCCGTTCAACGGCCCCCAGCTCGATCGTGTCGGCCATGGTCGATGTGCCATGCGCGTTGATATAGTCCAGATCCTTCGGCTCGAGCCCTGCGCTGCGCAGTGCCGCCTTCATCGAGCGTTCCGCCCCGTCGCCATCCTCGGCCGGCGCTGTGATGTGATAGGCATCGCCCGACATGCCATAGCCCAGAACCTCGGCATAGATCTTGGCGCCGCGGGCCACGGCGTGCTCGTATTCCTCCAGAACCACGATCCCAGCGCCCTCGCCCATCACGAAACCGTCGCGGTCGACGTCATAGGGGCGGCTCGCGGCCTTTGGGTTGTCGGCATATTTGGTCGACAGCGCCTTGCAGGCGTTGAAACCGGCAATCCCGATCTCGCAGATGCAGCCCTCGCCGCCACCGGCGATCATCACGTCGGCATCGCCCGACCGTATGATCCGGCTGGCATCGCCGATCGCGTGAGCACCGGTCGAACAGGCGGTCACCACGGAGTGGTTCGGACCTTTGAAGCCAAAGCGGATCGAGACCTGACCCGACGCCAGGTTGATCAGCGCGCCCGGGATGAAGAACGGCGAAACGCGGCGCGGACCCTTGTCGCGGATCAGGTTGGCGGTTTCCGCGATTGAGCCCAGACCACCGATGCCCGACCCGATCAGAACGCCGGTGCGCAGACGTTCTTCCTCGTCCTCGGGCAGCCAGTTCGCGTCCTTGCAGGCCATCTCGGCTGCGGCGATCGAATACAGGATGAAGTCCTCGATCTTGCGCTGTTCCTTGGGCGGCATCCAGTCATCGGGGTTGAAAGTCCCGTTGGTCCCGTCACCGCGAGGCACCTCGCAGGCATAGGTCGTGGTGACCCCTGCAGCTTCGGCATCGAACAAGGTGATCGGGCCGGCACCCGACTCTCCGGCCAGCAGCCGCGACCAGGTTTCCTCGACCCCGCTGGCCAGTGGAGTGACCAATCCCAGACCGGTTACAACGACTCTGCGCATGAAATGCCTCTTGCCTGCTTCCTGTTTGAGAAACGCTCATACCCCGGCCCGGGGTCCGGGGGCAAGAGCAACAGCGTATTCCGCACCGGCAGCTTGCCGCCTGCCTCCGCGCCGCACGCCGCGCCCGGCCAGAGCAGAATCACACGAGCCGCCCCCGACGACCTGTCAGGGGCGGCTCGGACGGATCAGGCTGCGTTACTGGAACTGTGCCACTGGTTCATGGGCGGTTTTGGCCACTGCCAATGCCTCGGACAGGTCGACCGTCTTGCGGAACAGCGCCCGTCCGACCAACGCACCCGAGATATTGGGAATATACGCCAGACGCGAGATGTCGTCGCTGCTGCGCACGACGCCGCTGGCGATCACCGGTGTGCGCGAATGCGCGGCCAGCCCCGAAATCAGGCCCAGCTGCGCCTCGACATCCACCATGTCGCTATCGATATCGGTGACCAGAATGGCAGCCAGTGGAGCATCGGCAAACGCTTCGATGAAAGCCTCCGGGGTGAACGCGCTTTGGGTGCGCCAGCCGTCCGTCATCACGTAGCCCTGCCATACGTCCACGGCCAATACGATTTGGTCCGGGTATAGCTTGGCCAACTCTTTGAACAGATGGGGATCACGCGCCGCCAGGGTGCCGATCACGATGCGGCCTGCCCCTTTGTCGATCCAACGCTCGATCTGCTCGCGCGAGCGGAACCCGCCCGCCAACTGAACAGGCAGCTCGGCGCTGCGGATGATCTGTTCGACCAGCGCAGAGTTCGTGTCCCGCCCCTCGATCGCATCGAAATCGGTCAGGTGCATCCACTCGGCACCTGCGGCGGCCCAGCCTTGGGCCGTTTCCACCGGATCGACATGCCAGATCATCGGTTCGTCCAGACGGCCCTTGTCCAGCGTGACACAGCGGCCGTTCTGCAATTCCATTGTAGGATAAACCCTCATGAGCACACTCCTCCGCTCAATCGTTCCGGATATCCACAATAGCATACTGGTCGCGCGCAGGTTCGCGTTTCTCAGTTTCGGCAAACGACGATCCGTTTGCGTCACCGCGAAAAAAGAAGCGTTTCAGTTCCGGGCCGGAGGGCCGTCGCGTCGAAACAGTTTCACCGGGCTGTCCCGATACTCTGTCTCGCGAAGCAATTTATACCCAAGCTTGGCCGCCAACTTTTGCGAGGCCTCATGATCCGCGTCAATCATCGACACCAACGGCCCGGGCATGATCCGGTCGAACCAGTCATGCGCGGCCTGAACGGCCTCGTGCCCGTATCCCAGGCCATGCGCCTCGGGCGCCAACACCCAACCGGCCTCGGGGAAGGTGTCGAAATCCTCGCCCAGACAGCGGTTGCCGTAAAAGAACCCGGCCTGACCTATCAATTTGCGATTCGCCTGCAAGAACACGGCCCATTGACCGAATCCAGCCATCTGCCAGTGTCCCGCATTGCGCAGGAACGCGTCCCACGCCTCGCCCCGGGTGCGGGGTTTGCCGCCGATATGACGTACCACGCAGGGGTCGCGCCAAATCTCCGCGAACCGTTCAAAGTCCTCGGGGCGCATTGCGCACATCATCAGGCGCGCGGTGTTGATCATCGGGGCGGATCTTTTCATGCCCTTACCCGGTGTTTTGTTGCCTCATCGCAAACAGTGCAAACCGATTTTCCACGAGGCAAGCGGGAATTCGAGCGGGCAAAAAAAAACGGCGCTTCCGTTGCCCGGAAGCGCCGTTTTCGGTCAAATTCAAAGCGATCAGGAAGCTTCGCTGATGAACTTCACGGCGTCGCCGAAGGTTTGGATGGTCTCGGCTGCATCATCGGGGATCTCGATGCCGAACTCTTCTTCAAAAGCCATGACCAGCTCAACGGTGTCCAGGCTGTCCGCGCCCAGATCGTCGATGAAGGACGCGTTCTCGGTGACTTTGTCCTCTTCAACACCCAGGTGCTCAACAACGATCTTTTTAACGCGATCTGCGACGTCGCTCATGTCTATTCCTCATTCCATTTCAGGGCGGTCTGCCCGGTTCTGCCCTTGCCCGCTCGGGGTGGCCTTGGTTTGCCCGATCCGGGCGGTTTGGGTCCCGGGTCTCCGGGAAAGTAGAAGGCCGACCTGAACGACCGACCCCTGATTACATGCGCCGCCTATAGCACAGACGACGCAAGAGGCAAACGCTTTCGCATCTGCCTCTGGCTGCGCCTACAACATGGCCATGCCGCCGTTCACATGCAAGGTGGTTCCGGTAACATAGCCCGCTTCGGGGCTTGCAAGGTACAGAACGGCCGCCGCAATTTCAGATGGCTCGCCCATCCGACCGGCGGGAACCTGCGTCAGGATGCCTGATTTCTGCTCATCGGTCAGCTTGTCGGTCATCGCGGTCGTGATGAAACCCGGCGCGACGGCATTGGCGGTGATGCCACGGCTCGCGACCTCATAGGCCAGCGATTTGGTCATGCCAACCATGCCCGCCTTGGACGCGGCATAGTTCACCTGCCCCGGGTTGCCGGTTGCACCGACAACGGACGAGATGTTGATGATGCGGCCCCAGCGCGCCTTCATCATGCCGCGAAGAACGCCTTTGCACAGCTTGGCGGTGGCGGTCAGGTTCACGTCGATCACGCTCTGCCATTCCTCGTCAGACATACGCATGAAGATGTTGTCGCGGGTGATGCCTGCGTTGTTGACCAGAATATCAACGGACCCCATGGCATCGGCGGCCTGTTTCGGCAACGCGGCCACGGCCTCGGGATCACCCAGATTGCACGGCAGGACATGAGCGCGCTCGCCCAGTTCATCCGCCAGCTTTTGCAGCGGTTCGACGCGCGTGCCGGACAGACCAACAGTAGCCCCTGCGGCGTGCAAGGTGCGTGCAATCTCGCCCCCGATCCCGCCCGAAGCCCCGGTGATAAGGGCGCATTTTCCAGTCAAATCAAACATACCGGTATCCTTTTCGAGTGTCCTGTCGGACCAGCTTTGAGTTAATCGCCTGCCTGCCGCGCTTTTTGAACGTCTTCCGGCGTACCAACCGCGGAACAGGCCACGGCTCGGTCGATCTTGCGGATCATGCCCGACAGAGCCTTGCCCGCACCGATCTCCCACGCTTCGGTCACACCCTGCGCCACCATGTACTGAACGGATTCGCGCCACCGGACCGAACCGGTGACCTGCTCGACCAGCAATTGCCGGATCAGGTCGGGATCGGTCACCGCCTCGGCGCGGACATTGGCAACCAGTGGAACCGCCGGCGCCTTGATTTCGACACCCGCCAGAGCTTCGGCCATCACGTCGGCGGCAGGCTGCATCAGGGCACAATGGAACGGAGCGCTGACCGGCAGCATCACAGCGCGCTTCGCGCCCTTTTCCTTGGCGATTTCAGCGGCGCGTTCAACGGCGGCTTTGGCACCTGAAACCACGACCTGCGTAGGGTCATTGTCATTGGCAGCCTGGCACACCTCGCCCTGTGCGGCCTCTTCGGCCACGGCGCGAACGGCGTCGAGGTCCAGTCCCAGGATCGCGGCCATCGCGCCCTCGCCCACCGGAACGGCGCTCTGCATGGCTTGACCGCGGGTGCGCAGCAGGCGAGCAGTGTCCGCGACACTCAGCGCGCCGGCTGCGGCAAGGGCCGAGTATTCGCCCAGCGAATGACCGGCCACGAAGGCGGCCCTTGTCACATCGACCCCTTCGGCCTCAAGCGCGCGCATCGCCGCCATCGATGTGGCCATCAACGCCGGCTGCGCGTTCTGCGTCAGAGTCAGGGTCTCGATGTCGCCATCCCAGATCAGGCTGCTGAGGCTTTCGCCCAGCGCTTCGTCCACCTCGTCAAACACGGCCTTGGCGGCCGGAAAAGCGTCGGCCAGCGCCTTGCCCATGCCGATGGTCTGGGCGCCCTGCCCCGGAAAAACGAACGCAAGTGTCATTGCAACCTCTTGGATGACGTTAGGTTGCGCCGGGGTGTAAACCGAGTGAGGTTCCGGCACAAGCACTGCCTGCACTCTGCGTGACGGCACCGGGTCTGTGCGCCACACGCTATTGTCTATGTGCGTCACACGGTTACCTTGGCCACAGCAGAAAACCCGGAGCGCAAGATCAATGTCCCTAACCAACACCAATGTCAGCTATGGCAGCGTGACCAAGACATTCCACTGGCTGACCGCATTGTTGATCTTCACCGCCTTGCCGTTGGGGTGGTTCGCCAACAACCTCGCCCATGCAATCTATGACCCGACCATCCCCACCACCGAGGCCGATCTTGCCCAAGCCGCACGGCTGTTTTCCCTGCACAAAACCGTTGGGATCACCGTCTTCTTCGTTGCGCTGGCACGCATTCTCTGGTCGCTCACCCAAACCAAGCCCGGACTGCTGAACGCCGACAACAAGCCCGAGGCCTTTGCGGCTGAAACGGTCCATTGGCTGCTGTACGGGTCCTTGGTTCTGGTTCCTCTGTCGGGTTGGATTGACCACGCTGCTACCGAAGGCTTCGCGCCCATCCTTTGGCCATTTGGGCAGAACCTGCCACTGGTGCCGAAGTCCGAGCATCTGGCCGAGGTGATGGCAACGCTGCACTGGCTTTTCATGCTGGTTCTCGTCGCAGCTTTGGCCCTGCACATCGCCGGAGCATTG
The DNA here is from genome assembly GCF_056537025.1 of Ruegeria sp. CH5. Lineage (NCBI taxonomy): Bacteria > Pseudomonadati > Pseudomonadota > Alphaproteobacteria > Rhodobacterales > Roseobacteraceae > Ruegeria > Ruegeria sp. CH5. The sequence continues at coordinate 905,893 of NZ_JBQFQT010000001.1, forward strand.
AAACACCACGTCATCGACAAGGACAGCACCCTGCGGCGAATGTTGCCCGGGGCGTCCGCTGCGCCGGTTCCGCCGGAACAGAAGCACTCGATGATTCCCGCCGCAGCTGCTGGGCTTGTATGGGTTGGCGTTCTGTCAGCCGGCCTGCTGACCGGCAGTTTTTCAGACAAGCCTGATGCCGAGGTTGCAACGGCCGAGTTGGCGGCCGTTCAATCGGATTGGCAGGTGGAAGAAGGCACGCTTGCCATCACGATCACACAACTGGGCAACCCGGTTACCGGTCAGTTTTCAGACTGGACCGCCGCAATCACCTTTGACGACCCCGTCGAACCCGGTCCGGCCGGGTCGGTAGAGGTCACGGTCTCCATCGGATCTTTGAGCCTGGGTACCGTGACCGATCAGGCCATGGGGGCTGATTTTTTCGACAAGGCGCAATTCCCGACGGCCAAGTTCGATGCCGAGATCTACAAAACCGAAACGGGGTATGAAGCAAGGGGACCGCTGACCATCCGCGATCAAACACTGGACGTTGTATTGCCCTTCTCTTTGGACATCCAAGGCGAGACTGCCAAAATGTCCGGCACGGTGGACCTCAACCGCCTCGACTTCGGGGTTGGCCAATCGATGCCGAAAGAGGATTCGCTGGCCTTCGCCGTCACCGTTTCGGTCGAGTTGACGGCAACACGCAACGCTCAGTAAGCCGACGACACGAAAAAACCGCCGGGGCATCGGCCACCGGCGGTTTCTCTATTGCTGAAGTCCGGCTCAGTCGGCCTTCTGCGCCTCGATCGAAATCGCGATGGCAACTTCGTCTCCGACGAAAGGCGCGAACTTGCCCAGTTCAAAATCGCTGCGTACCAGGGTGGTGGTGGCATCGAACCCGGCCCAAGGCTTGCCCGCCATCGGATGCTCGCCGACCTGATTCAGCTTGGCGTCCAGAACCACTGGCTTGGTCACACCATTCAAGGTCAGGTCCCCGGTGATCTTTGCGGTGTTCTCACCCGTCACCTCGATCGAGGTCGAGGTAAATGTCACCATTTCCTCGGCGGTCGCCGCGAAGAAATCTTCGGACATGAAATGATCTTCACGGGGCTTCCAGCCGGTGATCATCTCGACCACGGGCATCGAAACCGTCACGCTCGACGCTGCAGGATCTTCCTGATCAAACATGATTTCGCCCTCGAAACCCGAGAACATGCCGGTGGTGGTCGAAAAGCCAAGATGGTTGTAGCTGAAAACAACCTGGCTGTGGCTCGGGTCCAGAACGTATTTTTCCGGGGCCGCGATGGCCGAGGTCGCCGCCGTGGCAAGTGCTGCTGCAATAAGGGTGGATTTCATGACAATCTCCGAAAGTTTTCAAAGCGCAAACCGGTTGGGTTGCTCCAAAACAAAGATGTGCCGCCCATGGGCGGCACACAACCTTCATTCTCTCACAAATTCTGTTCCTCAATGAACAGAATAAAATTCAGGCGAAAATTGTTACGCTTCCGCTGAGTTGCCCTTTCAGCGCTCGGCTGACATCCGCCGATTCCAGCGGCAGCTTCATCAGAAGGCTGCCATCGACTTCAAAGAGTTCAACCTGGTCGTCCACGAACCGGGCTCCGCCCAAAGTATCGTAGCTGCGGCGCAGTACGGTCTGCGGACGCCCGTTTTCGTTCTTCTGCAGCACCCGAACCTCGCGGCGGATCGGGTCGAAATATGCGTCGGGGCGCGGATCCAGAACCTCGATGGTCAGCAGGCTCACCCCGAGGATCAGGAACATCAGAGACGCGGCCAGCTTGATGGTCCAGACGTCGGCCCCGATGACCGAACCCGGCATCAGCCACATCGAAAAGGCCGATACGATCAGAAATGCACCCAGCACACGGAACAGGACCAACCGGGCCTTCCAATTCGGTGCAAAGGAAATAAGCACGGGCACGGATTTGTCGTATGCTGCGCCGGCTGCGGACTGTTGAAATGTGTTCGTGTTCATGACGGCCATCGCTTTTGCCCTGTCCAAGTTTCTTGAGACCCCCCGGGTAACGCCGGGCTTGCAAACAACCTCAAGCCGAAAAGCGTCAGGATTTGGGCAGCCCAAAGGTAATTGGGCGGCGTGAGAAAGGCATTCATGGTAGGGCTTGCCCCCCATCCAGAAACGTGTATACGGGGCCATCCTTCGCAATACGCATGAACCGCGCAGCCTCTCGTGGCAGGGTCGCGAAGGGTTGCTGGCCCCGCCTATGAAATGCGCCTTGATATAAACAGGAGTGAACATGCCACTGTATGAGCATGTAATGATCGCGCGTCAGGATCTGTCCAACGCGCAGGCCGAGGGCCTGATCGAACACTTTGGCACCGTACTGGCTGACAACGGCGGCAAGATCGTCGACAGCGAGTACTGGGGCGTCAAAACGATGGCCTACAAGATCAACAAAAACCGCAAGGGCCACTATGCCTTCCTGAAGACCGACGCACCGTCGGGCGCCGTTCAGGAAATGGAGCGCCTGATGCGCCTGCATGAAGACGTGATGCGCGTTCTGACCATCAAGGTCGACGAACATCCCGAGGGCCCCTCGGTCCAGATGCAGAAGCGCGATGAGCGCGATGGCCGCCGCGAGCGCCGTTGATCAACGCCTGAGGAAAGGACACCAAACCATGGCCGCAAAACCGTTTTTCCGCCGCCGCAAGGTCTGCCCGTTCTCGGGCGAGAACGCGCCGAAGATCGACTACAAAGACACCCGTCTGCTGCAGCGCTATATTTCCGAGCGTGGCAAGATCGTGCCTTCGCGCATCACCGCCGTTTCGGCAAAGAAGCAGCGTGAACTGGCCCGCGCCATCAAGCGCGCCCGCTTCCTCGCCCTGCTGCCCTACGCCGTGAAGTAAGGAGAGACTGATATGCAAGTTATCCTTCTGGAACGCGTTGCGAAACTGGGTCAGATGGGCGATGTCGTCGACGTCAAGCCCGGCTACGCCCGCAATTTCCTGCTGCCGCAAGGCAAAGCGTTGAGCGCGTCCGAGGCCAACATCGCCTCGTTCGAAGCCCAGAAAGCACAGCTGGAAGCCCGCAACCTGGAAACCAAGAAAGAAGCTGAAGCTCTGGCTGAAAAGCTGGACGGTCAGCAGTTCATCGTGATTCGCTCGGCATCGGACGCTGGCGCGCTGTATGGCTCGGTCACCCCGCGTGACGCAGCCGATGCCGCAACCGCTGCTGGCTTCACCGTTGACAAGAAGCAGGTCGTTCTGGTCTCGCCGATCAAAGAGCTGGGTCTGCACACGGTTTCCGTCAAGCTGCACCCCGAAGTCGAGGTCGAAATCAAACTGAACGTTGCCCGCTCGGAAGAAGAAGCCGAACTTCAGGCATCGGGCAAGTCGATCCAGGAACTGGCCGCTGAAGAAGAGGCTGCCGCAGATTTTGAAATCGCGGAGCTGTTCGACGACATCGGCTCGGCCGCTTCGGAAGACGAAGAATTGGTTGCCGCCGATGCTTCGACCGAAGAAGACGAACCCAAAGCCTGATCCAATCAGGTCTGTTGATCTTAAAGGCCGCGCTGCATTGCGCGGCCTTTTTCTTTTTACTGGCAATTTTTGGCCGCCGCAGCGCGCCGGACTTGCGACCCGGGGCCACTTTCGTATCATCCAGCCGCGTAACAACCCGGAGAAGTTGCATGGCAAAGGTCCTGCGTCGAATATTGCTTTCAGTGCTTCTGGCTGCCCCGATTGCCGCCTGCAGCGACCCATCTAGCAAAGCGACGAAGGAACAGGCATTCGAGCCGCCGCTCCACCCCAACGAAACGCCCGAATTGCGCGAATCGATCAACAAATGGGCTGATCACTACGAACTTCCGCGAGAGTTGGTCCATAAGCTGGCGATCCGCGAAAGCACGCATCGCCCCTGGGCAACGAACCGGCCATATTACGGCCTGTTGCAGATCCTTCCTGCCACCGCTCGTTCGATGGGCTACAAGGGCGACGCCAAAGGTCTTCTGGATGCTGACACCAACCTGGAGTATGCGGGCAAGTATCTTCGCGGCGCATGGATGTTGGCCGACGGCGACCAGCAGCGCGCGATCTTCCTCTATGCAAAGGGGTACTACCCCGAAGCCAAGGCTCGCGGAATGCTGGTTGAAACTGGCTTGCGGTCCGAATAGCTTGAACGGGGCAATCGACACCGATCTATACAGCATTCAATTTGACCGAGAATACCTCACAGGACGAAATAATCCGGAGGTTGTCTGTTGCCATTAGTACTCAATAACTCCATGTGATATGTACAAATGGGTTGCGCAATCTATTCAGATTGACGCAACGTAGGCTGTGATACGGGCAGATACGGCATTTTTCGGGGGAAATGCCGTAGGGACAAAGGTTGGACGAGTGAAACTTATTGACTTGGCCACAATTGATCATGATGAACGGTCGGCTTACGACATCATCAATTCTGTCTGCAACGAACTTGGGTTCGACTATGCGTCCTATGCGACGACCCATCCCGTGAATGGTGACGTCCAAGGTTACGCGAACTACCCGGACGAGTGGAAGATCCACTACGCCACGCAAGGCTACCATCACCTTGATCCCACCCTATATCAGTCGGCGCTCAGCATCGCGCCGGTGGACTGGGGCCGCTTCAATCACGACGACAAGTTCAACGCGGTGTTCCGCGACGCTCATGATTTCGGGATCACCGACCGCGGCCTGACGGTTCCGGTTCGGGGACCTTATGGCGAAACTGGCTTGCTCAGCGTGACCAAGGATTGCACGGACGAGGAATGGAAGAAGCTTAAAAAGCACGTGATGGGCGACCTGCAGATGGCCGCGGTTCACGCACATGACACAGTCATGCAGTCTGGCCTTTTGGCCAAGGCTCTATACCTTCCGACACTTTCCTCGCGCGAAAAAGAAATTCTGCAATGGGTCGCCGAGGGCAAGTCCCAGCAGGATATCGGGGACATTCTGTGCATTTCGCACCGGACGGTCGAGGTACACATGCGTTCCGGGCGAGAGAAACTGGGCGCACTAACGACCGCCCAGGCGATCGGCCGTGCCATTGGTCTGGGGTTAATTTACCCCGGTTAACAATTAAGGCAGAAAAATACGGGATATCCCCAATAGTCTTGTTTCGAAACTTGGTTAATCTGCTCCTTACGGTAACCAAACTGTAGGGGGATGGAATGATCATCGTTATTGATGGCATCAACCAGCATAAGTTCAAAGACGTCTTGGATGAGATGTTCAAGCTGCGAGCACGCGTGTTCGGGGATCGCTTGGGCTGGGAAGTGAACATCCAGGACGGGCGCGAATTCGATCAGTTCGACTCGCTCAATCCTGCACACGTGGTCAGCATCAACGACGAGGGGGACGTCGTTGGGTGCATGCGCCTCTTGCAGACGACCGGCCCGCACATGCTGGCCGATGTTTTCAGCTCGATCCTTGATGGCGAGCCGCCGATCCGCAGCGCTCAGGTCTGGGAAGCCACGCGGTTCTGCGTCGACACGAAACGGCTCGGCCGGGGACGTGCCAAGAATTCTGTATCCTACGTGACCAGCGAGGTCATGATTGGGTCATTCGAATACGCTCAGGAAGCTGGAGTGCTCGACTCGGTCGCGGTCATTGATCCGGTTATGAACCGGGTGCTGCAACGGTCCGGAAATGCTCCGTACGACTATGTCGGAACGGCCAAGCCGATGGGCAAAGTGGTCGCAATGGCCGCCCTTATGGATTGTTCGGACGAGCGCATCCAATCGATCCGCGAGTATTCGAGCATCGACTACGACGTGTTCCTGACCGACGATCAGGCGCTCGAACTGTTCAATTCGGGTCAGCAAGCCAAGCTTGCACAGGCCGGTGCCGCCAATCTTGACCACCAGCCACTGACCGATCTTGAGAAATACTTCGTCGAGCAGATGCATGCTGCGACGACGAAAGAAGAGGTCCAGGCCGTACTCAAATTGATCGAGAGCCTGTCGGACCGATTTACCCCAGAGCAGAAAACCGCTCTGTTGCAAACCCCCCGTGCTTTTGCTCATGAGGCCTGACCCCCTCACCTCATAAGTCCAAAAGCCACCCATGCGGAGCCGTCTCATTCCAGGCGGCTCCGCTCTAATTTTGGCAACCGATCCGCCGCTGACGCATACGTTCCGGTTCTCGGCAGCAACAAAAAAGGCCCTCCGAAGAGGGCCTGATTTCACTTCTTTATGTTCAAGCAATCGCCGTTTGACCGGCGGCCGGGTGCGGCGGCACCCGGACCGACCTGAAAACGCGGCTTATTCCTCTTCGAGGGCTTCGATTGCCTTCTGCAGCTCTTCCTTGCTGACTTCCTTTTCGGTCACTTTGGCCAGCTCGACCACGTAGTCCACAACCTTGTCCTCAAAGATCGGCGCGCGCAGTTGCTGCTGCATCTGAGCGTTCTGCTGAACGAACTCGAAGAACTGACGCTCCTGACCCGGGTACTGGCGAGCCTGGTTCATGATCGCCTGGGTCATCTCAGCGTCGGTGACTTCGACTTCAGCCTTCTGGCCCAGCTCGGCCAACAACAAGCCCAGACGCACGCGGCGCTCGGCCAGTTTGTTGTGCTCTTCGGTCGGCTCGATCTCATCGTGGTTGTGATCGGTCACCTCGGGGTTTTCTTCATGCCACAGCTGATGCGCGATCTGCTTGGCTTCGGCTTCGACCAGGGTCGGCGGCAGGTCGAACGACACTTTCTCGTCCAGCGCATCAAGCAGCGCGCGCTTCATCACCGCGCGCGACGCACCCGCGTATTCGGCTTCCAGACGCTCGGCAATCTGCGCCTTCAACGCAGCCAGATCCTCAGCGCCAAACTTCTGTGCCAGTTCGTCGTTGATCTCGGCGGCAACAGGTTCCTTCACCTCTTTGATGGTGCAGGTAAACACGGCCTCTTTGCCGGCCAGGTGCTCGGCACCGTATTCTTCGGGGAAGGTAACGGTGACGTCCTTGACTTCCTCGGCCTTCACGCCAACCAGCTGATCCTCGAAACCGGGGATGAAGCTGTTCGAGCCCAGCACCAGCGGGTAATCCTCGGCCGAACCGCCTTCGAAGGCCTCGCCGTCAACTTTTCCGACGAAATCGATGACGACCTGATCGCCTTCCTTCGCCTTTGATCCCTTGCGGCGGGCTTTGAAATCCTGAGCGGTTTCAGCCAGGTTCTGCAGGGCTTCTTCCACGGCTGCGTCGTCCGCCTTGACGACCAGCTTTTCCAGCTCGACCGATTTCAGATCAACTTCGGGGATTTCCGGCAGAGCTTCATAGGACATTTCGACGTGAACGTCGTCGCCTTCTTTCCAGTCTTCGTTGGTCATCTTGACCTGAGGCTGAAGCGCCGGACGATCACCACTGTCTTCGAAGTGCTTGTTCATCGCACCGTCGATGGTTTCCTGCATTGCTTCGCCCAACAGGCGCTGGCCAAACTGCTTTTTCAGCAGTGCCATGGGAACCTTGCCCTTGCGGAAGCCTTTCATCTCGATTTCCGGCTGAGCTTCGATCAGTTTCTCATTGACCTTCTCGTCCAGCTCGGCGGCGGTGACAACGATGTTGTAGCCGCGTTTCAGACCCTCGTTCAGCGTCTCGGTAACCTGCATTCTGGTAGTCCCCATAGGATTCGGGGCGCGCAAAACGGGCGCGCCGGGCAAATTTGACGCCTTCTATTTGCCTAGCCGCCGAAGGGCAAGGGGCAAGGTGCCCGATTGGCCTTGTTTTGCCACCCTGCCCCACAAAAAACGCCCCGGACAGAGCCGGGGCGCCATGAATTCACAACAACATCAGGATCAGAACTTCCAGCGGGCCCCCAGGACCCAAGCTTCGTTCTTGTCAAACGACGTCCCGTCGTTGAAGTCGTGGTTGCGATACTTCAGGTAGGCATCGGTGTTGATGCTGTCGATGCGCTGCACCACTGCGATACCCCAGGACTCGGTGCTGGACCCGTCCGTGTTGAAATCGGAACCATCATAGTAGTCGATGCCGATACCGGTCTTGCCCCAGGACACCCAATTATCCTCATAGGCGATCTTGGTGTACCAAAAGTTGGGATCGCTTTCGCCCGACACGTTGTTTCGGGTACCGGCAGCAGCGGTGAAGCTGAAGCCGCTGGGCAGCAGTACCGATGCCGAGCCGATCGTGTCTTCACGGTCGCCCGAACCATCGTCGAAATCACGCACCGCATAGGCCACGCTTGCCGCGAACTCTACTCCACCGGCAAAGGTGTTGTTGTAGTTCAGTGCAACATCGTAATAGTCGTCGTCATCACTGCTGGACAGGATGTTCTGACCATAGGCGAAGCTTGCCGAAAAGCCGCTGAAGTCCGGCGTGTCATACCGCACGCGGCCACGGCGCGCGCCGTCAAAGTTGCTGCTGGAGTCGCCGATGGTGATGTCGCTGAGGGTTCCGTCGGTTCCGCGGTAGAAGAAGCCCGAGTTTTCATCGTTGGTGAACGAATACAGCGCGGTGCCGACATAAGACAGGTCAGTTTCCGCTGCACCGTCAGACGCCATGCTGCCCTGACCGGCCGAGAATTTACCCCAGCCACCTTTCAGCGCAAAATCCACGTGACGAATGTCTTCCCGGGTCCAGCCACTGAAATCGGTACCCAGCTGGTTCCACTCACTGGAGTTCGGCAGACCCAGCGCGGTTTCAAAGCGGAAGGTGAATTCGTTCTGGCCAAACGGCTGCATCAGGCTCAGGCCGACGCGGCTGTTGGACAGGTCGTTGTCCAGCAGGCGGGTATCGGTCTCTTGGCCGTCGTCAACCGAGATGATTGCCGGGTTGAACTGCCCATATAGCAGAACATAGCCACCGCTGTTGTTCTCGTATTTCAGCTCTGCCGCGGCGGGGATGGCCGTGGTGGCTGCCAGAACAGCGACGACTGAGGAGAGTTTGATATTCAATGTCATAGCACTCACCATGAAAGGTTCGGGTTTCAGGTACTGCCCAGATGTTCAGTGGAACTGTCCGGTTCCAGAGGCCCCTACGCCATTCAGCTCGATCATTGCAAATCCGCCACAAAGACAGAGTGGCAGCAAAGCAAAATGTCCGTGTTATCAATATTTTAACAACAAACGCGTGCAGGCTTCAGACGGCCCGCAAGAGAATTCTGCCATCCGGCCATGCGTTTGGCAAACACTCGCTATGCATTTGCGCGGTCTTGACAGCAAAAACCCGCCGATATTTTAGCCTTGCGCCTTGGGAACACGCAAGAACTTCATACCTGAAGACGCTTGAGCACACCGGGCAGTTGCTCGGGAAGGTCTTCCGCGATCAATCCCGGGCCAAAAGCGCGCGCGCACTCCACGTGAAGCCAGACGGCGGTTTCGGCGGCTTTCAGCGGGTGCAATCCACGTGCCAGCAGCCCTGTCAAAAAACCCGCCAACACATCGCCCGCGCCTGCAGTCGCCAGCCACGGCGCGGCCCGATCATTTTGGGCTGAATGGATCGAGCACTGACCGTCCGGACCCGCAATCACAGTGTCCGGTCCCTTGAAAAGAACCACGCACCCTGCCCTGCCGGCCGCCTCGCGCACGGCATCAGCCTTTGCGAAAGCTGGTCCATCCTTGGGGTGCACGGAAAGCTTGGCCGAGATGTCGGGGAACAGACGGGCGAATTCACCGCCGTGAGGTGTTAGGACGCAGTTTTCATGCAGGATCGCCATCAGTGACGCTGGATCTTCAGAAAATGCCGAAAGAGCGTCAGCATCCAGCACGATTGCCTTTCCGGCCTCCAATGCCACGGGGACCAGCGATCGGGCCTTGTCCAGGCCCAATCCGGGCCCCAGGCACAGCGCGTTCAGGCGTTGGTCCCGCAATGCAATGGCCAGCCCATCCGCGCCTGCGATCTGCTCAATCATGACCGCGGTGACTTGGCTGGCGACTTCCTGCAGTGCGGCGGGAGGGACACCCAGCGTGACAAGACCAGCGCCCACGCGCAACGCTCCGCGCGCAGCCAATCGCGCAGCACCAGTTTTACCAGTGTCGCCTGTCAGGATCAGCGCATGACCGTGGCCGTATTTGTGATCGAAAGCCGATTTCCGCAGATCAGGCAGATTTTCGGGGCCCAACAACACGCTCGGCCGTTGATCTGGCGTTTCTTCAACTGACAGAGCCGGCAGACCGATATCGACAACGGACATCCTGCCACAGCACTCTGGTCCTTCGGCCAGATAATGGCCCGGCTTTGCGGTATGAAACGTCACCGTCAGGTTGGCCGAAGCGGCGCAATCTTCGGGGGCAACTCCCTCTGACACCAGACGCCGACCACTGTCCGCACATAGGCCGCTGGGAATGTCCACACAGACGACACGGGGGCAACCACCTTCCGACTGTGACGCTTTCCATTGGCCCAATTTACGCATTGTGCGGGGCAGTCCCGCTACGGGTCTCGTTAGCCCGGTTCCAAACAAGGCATCAACCGCCAGAACAGTATCTGAGCGGGCCGCGGCGTAGGCTTCGAGCGCGTCATCGGACAGCCTATGGCACGAACCCATCACGCACCAGCGCTCATAATTCGCCCGCGCGTCGGCAGGCAATTTCTCGGGGTCGCCCAACAGGAAGAGGTCCACGGTCCACCCCCACTCTTTCAAAATGCGCGCAACTACAAAACCGTCGCCGCCATTGTTGCCCGGCCCGCACAACACCACGGCCCGCCCGGACCCGGCCGCGAGGTCAGGCCATGTTTCAAAGACGGCCTCGACCACACCACGACCTGCGCGCTCCATCAGTTCCAAGCCGGTGACAAGGCCGGATTCGATTGCGGCGCGTTCAGCCGCCCTCATCTGGGACGAAGTCAGCAGTTTTGGCATCCGAAACCCTCTCGCGATTCAAATCTGATTACTTTTTGTGCAACTTGCCTAAAATTTGGCCCGTCACCCAGAATCCCTTCACCAGCAGACGGTCAATTCGGCAATCGCATTGCTGCCCGATCTTAGACGTGATCACTGCCATTCTGACAACCATGCGAGGTGAGCCCGGATGAAAAAGATCGAAGCGATCATCAAGCCGTTCAAATTGGACGAAGTGAAAGAGGCCCTGCAGGACGTTGGTGTCCAGGGCCTCAGCGTGATCGAAGTCAAGGGCTTCGGCCGCCAGAAAGGACACACCGAACTGTACCGCGGCGCGGAATATGTGGTGGACTTTCTGCCCAAGGTCAAAGTCGAGGTCGTTCTGGATGCCGATCAGGTCGATGCGGCCATCGAAGCCATCGTGTCGGCCGCCAAGACCGACAAGATCGGGGACGGCAAGATCTTTGTCTCGTCCGTTGAACAAGCCATTCGCATCCGGACCGGCGAGACCGGCTCGGACGCGCTGTAAAACCAATTCTGCAATCTAGAGGAACATAGTAATGAGCAAGGACGCAGTTCTTCAGCTGATCAAAGACGAGGGTGCCGAGTATGTCGACATCCGCTTCACCGATCCGCGTGGCAAGCTTCAGCACGTGACCGTCATGGCCGACCAGGTCGACGAAGACTTCCTTGAGGAAGGCTTCATGTTCGACGGCTCGTCCATCGCCGGCTGGAAGTCGATCGAAGCATCGGACATGAAACTGATGCCCGATACCGAAAGCGCTTATGTCGATCCATTCTATGCGGAAAAGACAATCTGCCTGCACTGCTCGGTCGTGGAACCCGATACCGGCGAAGCCTATGAGCGTGACCCGCGCGGCACCGCGCAGAAGGCCGAAGCCTACCTGAAGTCTTCGGGCGTTGGCGACGTGGCCTACATGGGCCCCGAGGCCGAGTTCTTCCTGTTCGACGATGTCCGTTTCTCGAACAGCATCAACAAGGTGTCCTACGAAGTTGATGCAACCGATGCATCCTGGAACACCGACACCGAATACGAGATGGGCAACATGGGCCATCGTCCGGGCGTTAAGGGTGGCTACTTCCCGGTCAACCCGATCGACGAGGCGCAGGACCTGCGTTCGGAAATGCTGTCGACCATGAAGCGTCTGGGCATGAAGGTCGACAAGCACCACCACGAAGTGGCCTCGTGCCAGCACGAGCTGGGCCTGATCTTCGACAGCCTGACCAAGCAGGCCGACGAGCTGCAGAAATACAAGTACGTCATCCACAACGTCGCGCACGCCTACGGCAAATCGGCCACCTTCATGCCGAAGCCGATCGCGGGTGACAACGGCACCGGCATGCACGTCAACATGTCGATCTGGAAGGACGGCAAGCCGCTGTTTGCAGGCGACAAATATGCCGATCTGTCGGACGAAGCCCTGTGGTTCATCGGCGGCATCCTCAAGCACGCCAAGACCCTGAACGCCTTCACCAACCCGTCGACCAACAGCTACAAGCGCCTGATCCCGGGCTTCGAAGCGCCGGTTCTGCGCGCCTATTCGGCCCGCAACCGTTCGGGTTGCGTCCGTATCCCGTGGACTGAATCGCCGAAGGCCAAGCGCGTCGAGGCCCGCTTCCCCGATCCGTCGGCAAACCCCTACCTGGCGTTTGCGGCACTGCTGATGGCCGGCCTGGACGGCATCAAGAACAAGATCGATCCGGGCGAAGCCATGGACAAGAACCTGTACGATCTGCCCGCCGAAGAACTGGCCGGTATCCCGACCGTCTGCGGCAGCCTGCGCGAGGCGCTGGAATGTCTGGCGGCCGATCACGACTTCCTGCTGCAGGGCGACGTGTTCACCAAGGACCAGATCGACGGCTACATCGCACTGAAGATGGAAGAGGTCGAAACCTACGAGCACACTCCGCACCCGGTCGAATACGGCATGTACTACAGCTGCTGACCCCGGTCGGAAGTCCAATGAAAAGACCTTGGGGGCGTCCTGTCGGGCGCCCCTTTTCAGTGGTGCAAGGCCCCCATATTTCCCTTTGTGACAGGCGCCTTTGCCGCTAGGCTGAAGATCAATTCAATTATCAGGATTTTTCATGCGCCTTCTCGCCCTGACCCTCTCTGCTGCACTTCTTGTTTCAGGCGCTGCTGCGCAGACGATCGACCGGATCAAAGAAACGCGCGAAATCCGATTTGGGTTTCGTACAGATGCTGCCCCGCTTTCGTTCATCAACGACAAGGAGCGACCCGACGGGTTGTCCGTGATGGTCTGCGACCAGGTTGCCCGAGCTATCGCCAGCCGACTTGGTGCGGATGACCTAACCGCACAGTTCATTCCGGTGCAGTCGGATACGCGCTTTGACATGGTCGCCTCTGGCCAGATCGACCTGCTATGCGGCGCGGCGACAATCACACTGTCGCGGCGGGAAACCGTAGATTTTTCGATCCCGATCTTCGTAGACGGAACATCGGTTTTGCTGCCGATAGATGCGGAAACCACGATGGCATCGCTTTCCGGCAAGAAAGTCGGCATGCGCAGCAGCACGACCACCGAAGAAGCCGTGTTCAACTCGTTCGGATCAGCGGGGATCGAGGCAAAGCTCGTTCGGTTCGCCTCACATCCCGACGGGATCAAGGCTTTGAGGGACGGAGAGATCGACGCCTATTTCGCCGACCAATCCATCCTTTTGGTGAATTATCTGGCAGCTGGACTGAAGGACGACTTCAAAATCTCGCAAGAGATTCTGACGATTGAAAAGCAAGGCCTGGCCCTTGCGCGGGGCGATGATGACTTTCGCCTGATGGTCGATGAGATCCTGTCGCAGATGTATGCCCAAGGCACGATGGAAGAGATCTTTCGCGCCGCGCTGCCCGGGATTGAACCCAGCGAGGCCCTGAAAGCCCTGTACGTTATCGCACCCACCCTGCCCTGATTTCCAGGAGGTCCCCATGCGCCTTACGGTCCTGTCCGTTTTCATTGCACTGAGTGCACCCATTGCGGCGCAGTCCGCTCCCTGCGGGAACACAGGCGCTGGTTTTGAAGCCTGGAAGGCCGATTTTGCCAAGCAGGCGCGCAAAGCCGGAGTAAAGAAAAAAGGGCTGCAGGCTCTGGCGCAAACCCAATACGCCACGCGAACCATCGCCGCGGATCGGGGGCAGAAAAGCTTCAAATACTCCCTCGACAAGTTCATGAAGGTTCGAGGGGCGGATACGATCGTGGCCCAGGGCCGCAAGCGAAAGGCCCGAAACCCGGAATTCTACGCGGCGCTGGAGCGTCAGTACGGTGTCCCGGCCGGCGTTCTGATTGCCATTCACGGCATGGAAACCGGGTTCGGAAACTTCATGGGCGACAGCCAGGTTGTTTCCGCAATCACAACATTGGCCTACGATTGTCGCCGGTCCGACTTCTTTGTTCCCCATGCCATCGGAGCGCTGAAACTGGTCGATCAGGGGGCGATCACGGTGGCAACAAAAGGGGCAAAACATGGCGAGTTGGGCCACACCCAGTTTCTGCCCGGCAATGCTCTGACCTATGGCGTGGACGCCACGGGTGACGGGCGCGTGGACTTCTACAACATGACGGATGCGTTGGCCTCAACCGCAAATTTTCTTCGGCAGAAAGGGTGGAAACCCGGCCGGGGCTATCAACCCGGCGAACCGAATTTTGCGGTGATCCAGCAATGGAATGCCGCATCGGTTTACCAAAAATCAATTGCGATCATGGCCGCTCGAATCGACAACTGAGGCTTTGTCAGCAACCTGACCGCCGCACTCAATTCCGCCACATTGCTGCCACAGTGTCGGGCGGAAAGCTCTAATTTCTTGGTTTCCAAAGCGTAATCAATCGTCGCAAAAATTCATTTTTTTGCAATATGGTCAAAATTTGACCCTCATCACCAACTAGAGTGTTGGTTCAGTATTCGTACGGCAGAGGGCAAGACTGTGACCACGAAGCACAGATACCACGGCGGCCTGCAATTCAACGGCGACACGAACGGCGCGTTGGAGCGGTTCGGCCATATCGTGGTGGCAACTCTTGAGGACTACGGGCATCTTGTGGAACGTAAGACCCTTCTGAGCCAGACCGAGGCAACCATCGTGTCCAGCCAGTACCTTGTCCGTTTGACCCTCGAGTCCGAACCCCGGGAGACCAGCGACCGCTATGGGCGTCTGGACCGTACGGTTGGTCTGAAGACCATGGTGCGCCCATCGGCGGCACGACCGCGCAACCGATTGGTGATCTCGGTCTCGCCTGTTTCCGGCCTGGTGGATGACCCCGAGATCTCCGAATTGATGCTTGTCGTCATGCTGTATCGGATGGTCGACATCTGCTCGACGCAACGAGTGGAATGGCTGTCGCCGAAAACCGTTTTGACGATCGAACAGTTCATGGGCGCGTTTGACTCGTTGATGCCACGCAAGCAGCGGAACCGCCGCGAGGCGTTCGAGGCGGTCAGCGGACCTTTCGCGGGCCTTGAGCCCGCTGCAACTGATGACCAGGAGGCCGTCAAAGCACCGGCAAAGCCGCCGCGCCCGATTCAATTGACCGATGAGCAATTGCTCAGCATCGCCTTCCGTTCCGACGAGGCCGACGCACCCGTTTCCGATGCGCCGGCCGCGACGGATGGCGATGAAGACCGGCCCAGTGACGCATTGCGACTGACCAGCTGGGCCCTGACCGGTGCCGTGGCCAGCCTGTCGGCGCCGATCGCTCTGTCGATGGCCGCTGTAAACCTCATCCGGGGCGAAGACTTTCGCCTGAACACTCAGGTCCTGGCCTATACGGTCGCCATCGTGTCGCTGAACTCAAGTGGCGCGTTTGCCGATGTCGCCAATGCGATCGGACTGTAACTGAATTACCAGAAGACCCTCCTTGGAGGCCCCGCCATCAGGCGGGGTTTTCCATTTCTGGCAGATACTCGACCGACACGACATAGGTGTGGATCGAGAACACCACGGCCCGTGTCTCGGGCAACCGCAAAAGCGTTTGCCGCTCGCTGCGTAGATAACGGGTGGTACCGCTGTCACGGATCTCGCGCGGGGCGCTGGCGCTTCGGGGCTGGTGCAGTTCGGGATCGTCATACCACAGCGCGTTGAACCGCCACAAAGGGCGGCCGACCTGAATCCCGTCGAACAAGCGCTGTACCCGACGCGCGATGTTGGGATCATAGCTGTCGACCGGCTCGTGAATGTCGATCAACGGTCGCATGAATTTCTCGGACAGGCGCCAGCTGGCGGGAAAGCACAGGATGGCCCCGGTCAGTACATGCTCGTCGCCCTGTTTCTGCAGGATGCAGAAATCCTCCTGTGCCAGAAGGCAAAGCGTATCCAAAGGGGTGTCGCGGTCAATCGGCACGGCGACCCCGTCCGGACGCTGCGCGGTGTCGGTCGCCTCGGGATAGGCCTGCGCCAAGACCAGATCCAGCAGTTCGACGGCGGCTGGGTGCGCCTGCGCGTCCAGCGCCAGAACGTAGTCACGGCGGGTTTCAAGCAGTTGTTGGCGGTGGCGCATCTGCGCGGCAAAGGCATCATCGCGATGCAGCCAGTCCTCCATCGTGGTCGGCGCGATCCCCGGCAGCGGGCGCTGTTGGGTCGGATCGTAGGGCAGTGTCTGTTGCAGAATGACTGTCATGGCGTTGGGTTAGCACTCAAAACAGGCCATGTCGGTCAAAAAGCGACTGGCAAATCGTCGCAATTCACCCAGACGGGGCCGCCCTGCCCCTTCAGGCTGAACCGGCAAGCAGGGAGGCGCGCCGTGAACCACCACTACCGAGACACCCGCAAGATCGACCCCAGCCGCGGCGCGACGCTGGGCGACGGCACGCCGAACGACAATGACCGGATCGAGATCGGCCCCACCCAACTTGCATTCAGCGAATGGGCCGCCGCCGGGTTGCAACTGCCCAACCTGAACCGCATGCGCGACTATCGCTGGAAGCGGCTGACCCAGGCGATCGTCGACCGGGGCTATGGCGGGCTGTTGATGTTCGACCCGCTCAACATCCGCTATGCGACCGACAGCACCAACATGCAGCTTTGGAACACGCACAACCCGTTCCGGGCGGTGCTGCTGTGCGCCGATGGCTACATGGTGATCTGGGACTACAAGAACTCGCCCTTCCTGTCGAAATTCAACCCGCTGGTGCGCGAGCAGCGCTCGGGCGCGGACCTGTTCTATTTCGACCGGGGCGACAAGGTGGACGTACAGGCGGACGTGTTCGCCAACGAGGTGCGCGTGCTGATGCAGGACCACGCCCCCGGCCACACCCGGCTGGCGGTGGACAAGATCATGCTGCACGGCCTCCGCGCGCTCGAGGCGCAGGGCTTCGAGATCATGGAGGGCGAAGAGGTCACCGAAAAAACCCGCGCCATCAAGGGCCCTGACGAGATCCTGGCCATGCGCTGCGCCAGCCACGCCTGTGAAACCGCCGTGGCCGAGATGGAGAAGTTCGCCCGCGCCCATGTGGGCGACGGCAAGACCTCCGAAGATGACATCTGGGCCGTTCTGCACGCCGAGAACATCAAGCGCGGCGGCGAGTGGATCGAAACCCGTCTGCTGGCCTCAGGCCAGCGTACCAACCCGTGGTTTCAGGAATGCGGGCCGCGGATTACTCAGAAGAACGAGATCATCGCCTTTGATACCGATCTGATCGGCAGCTACGGCATTTGCGTCGACATCTCGCGCACCTGGTGGATTGGGGATCAAAAACCCCGCCCCGACATGGTCTATGCCATGCAGCACGCGCACGAGCACATCATGACCAACATGGAGATGCTGAAGCCCGGCGTTATGATCCCCGACCTGACTGCCAACTGCCACAGGCTGGACGACAAGTTCCAGGCGCAGAAATACGGCTGCCTGATGCATGGCGTGGGCCTGTGTGATGAATGGCCGTTGGTGGCCTATCCCGACAAGGCAGTGCCAGGCTCATATGATTATCCGCTGGAACCCGGCATGGTGCTGTGCGTCGAGGCCGCCGTGGGCGAAGTCGGCGGCGATTTCTCGATCAAGCTAGAGGATCAGGTTTTGATCACCGAAGATGGCTACGAAAACCTGACCCGCTACCCGTTCGATTCCGCCCTCATGGGGCTCGACTAGGCCTCAATCCGCCCAGTGAGAGCGACGCACATTTCCGTGCCAATCCTCAAGCACCGGCTCTGCCGATGCGCCCGGCGAAAACGTGTCTTGGGGCCAGTGCAGTCCGGCGGCAAATCCGATGGCCGTGGCCAGAAAGACGGCAACCGCCGTACCGACCTGTGCAACTTCGAAATGCGCTACGTTTGTCGAATGTGTCATCTCCGCGCTCCTTGATCCTCTGTTTCGGTTAGGCCGAACATGGGAGCTTCTGAATCATTATTAAAACGAATTGTTGTTCGCTCCGACTTCACAGATTGTGATCAACGACCTGACAAAGGGCGCCTCACGATCACCGCCTGCGCCCTCACCTTCCCGTGACGGTCCTGTCACAAGGGTTGAGACTGCACTGCCTTGTTCACAGTATTGCGCCTAGCATCACAGCCTGAGGACCCGACATGCCAACAGAACGCGTCACATTTTCCGGTCACGATGGTGGCAAACTGGCTGCTCGGCTGGATCTCCCCGATGGGCCGGTGCTGGCAACTGCGCTTTTTGCGCATTGCTTTACCTGCTCCAAGGACATTCCCGCGGCCCGGCGCATCAGCGCGCGGCTGGCCGCGATGGGATTTGCCGTTCTCCGGTTCGACTTCACGGGCCTTGGCCATTCCGAAGGCGAGTTCGCCAACACGACGTTCACTTCGAACGTTGAGGATCTGATCGCCGCTGCGCAGTTTCTTGCGGGTCGGAACATGGCGCCTGACCTGCTTGTCGGGCATTCTTTGGGCGGGGCCGCGGTCTTGCGGGCGCGGGCCGGTATACCCTCGGTAAAGGCGGTGGTCACGATCGGCGCCCCGGCCGACCCCGGCCATGTGGCTCATCACTTCGAATACGCGCAGGGCCAGATCGAACAGGATGGCAGCGCCGAGGTTCTGCTGGGTGGGCGTCCCATCCGCATCGGCCGAGAGTTTGTGCGCGACATCTCTGAATCCGAACTGACGCCCTCGATTGCTGAGTTGAAGGCCGCGCTGCTGATCCTGCATGCGCCGCGTGACGAAACAGTCAGCATCGACAATGCCAGCACGATCTTTCTGGCCGCCAAGCACCCCAAAAGCTTTGTCACGCTGGACGACGCAGACCACCTGATCACACGTTCGAAGGATGCAGAATACGCCGCCGACGTCATCGCGGCCTGGGTATCGCGCTATGTCCCGCTGTCGCCGCCCGCCCCGCCGCCGGGCGCGCCCGAAGGCGTGGTGCGCGTGACCGAAGTGGACCCGGGCGGATTTCTTCAGGACATTCAATCAGGTCCAAGCCATCATGCCGTGGCAGATGAGCCGGCCTCTTACGGCGGGACCGATCGCGGCATGTCGCCTTATGGCTTCGTTTCTGCCGGGCTTGGGGCGTGCACTTCTATGACCATCCGCATGTATGCGCGACGCAAGCAATGGCCCCTGACCGGGATCAGCGTGGATGTATGTCACAACAAGGTGCACGCGCAGGACGCGGGGTTGGCGGGGGATGGAAAGGTCGACCAGTTCCGCCGCAAGATCCGACTGGACGGACCGCTGGACAATGACCAGCGGACCAAGCTTCTTGAGATCGCCGACAAATGCCCTGTGCACCGCACGCTTGAAAATTCGGCGCATATCACCACCGAACTGCTGCCGCCGGAACCTGTTACGGCTCCGGCGTGAACCGATACCGGTTCCGGACGACCTATCGCCGAGGCGCAGGCCTGTGGATCGGGGGCCGTGCCGCTGGTGGGCGGGCCACGGGCGGTCGAGGACGCGCCGGCGGCTTGGCGATCGGAGGTTTCGGCCGCGCGGGCGGTTTCGCAATTGGCGGCTTGGGTTTGGGCGGCGGTTTCCCACCTGGCGGTTTACCCGGCGGCGGTGGGCGGTCCACGTCAATGTCGACATTCACGTTGCGGTAATAGTCGTTCCACAGCATCGAGTCATAGAACGGGTCATATCCGTATCCTACACCGACCGTGACGCCTTCACAGCCCGAGAGGGTGAAACCCCCGGCCCCAAGCCCCAGAACGATGACGGATCGCTTCAAAAAGGTTCCTGCCATTTTCACGCCCTCACTGCACTGACCGGAATGACGCGAAGATGGCATTCAGATCCTCGACATAGCCAGGATCTGCACCGTCGCGCAGGATGGTCACCACAACCGCAACACGGTTTCGCGGCAGGTCGATCACCGTCGCGGTGAAGTTGATCCCGCGCCCGTCACGGGTGCCGGTGCCGCGAATGACCCGGGCCGGCAAACCGCCGATGCGCATGTTCGCATCACTTGTCACCTCTGGGTTTTTCACCAGAAACTTGTCGACATCCTGCAAGTAACGGACCCCGTCCTCGATGCTGGCAACGCCGAACGGCGAAACGAACCCGATCCAGACCGAGTCATCTGTGACCGGGCGCGCAGCCATCACCCGGCTTACGGACCGGGTATCGCCCAGTTGTGTATCCTCAAGATCGCGTGGGCCGCCCGTGCGCAGCATCCAGAAATCCGGGACATCGAACTGAAACAGCGCACGCCCCCCTTCGGTGTAGGTGACCGGCGTATCGCTCAGCCCCGCACCCGTCATGCCGACCCAAAAAGCCGCGCCGATGGCAAAAAGGTTTTTCTTAAACAAGCTGATATCTCTATTTGTTGGTGTCATCGTCCCAAGGATGAGCGATGCAACCCGCGCTTGTCCAGTTTTTAAAGAGTTTTGCTCAGGGGCCCGCCTGACCTGTATTGCCGCCTAGTCTGCAAATACGCCGACTGTCGCATCGCCGGCCTCTCCCACAAATCGGATCCGCGTACCGTCCGACTGAACATCGTAACAGGCCCAAAAGTCAGACGGTGGCCAGATCGAACAGTATCTGTCATCCCGCACCGCCCAGCGCCCCGAGCTGGGTCGACCCGAGAAATACTGCGTGGCCATAGACGGCTCGAAGACCTGTGTGGCTCCGTTGTCATAAGCCAGCGTCCGGCCCGACAGAGCGTCAAGAATCTGCGCGCCCGTCAGCGGTAGGAACGTGTCGGCCGCCAGAATTCCGGGCCAAACCAACAAAATCAGGGCAAACCGTCTCATCCCGCGTCTCCTGCCTTGTCCCAACGGTCCGGCGAGTCTATCACCCGCGCCAACACCCATTGCCAACCGAAAAAGGTGCCGCCGCCCATGATTCCCCGCTATTCCCGCCCCGAAATGGTTGCCGTCTGGTCGCCCGAGACCAAGTTCCGCATCTGGTACGAGATCGAGGCCCATGCCTGCGACGCGATGGCCGATCTGGGCGTCATCCCGCGCGAAAACGCCGAGGCCGTCTGGAAGGCCAAGGACGTGGAATTCGACGTGGCCCGCATCGACGAGATCGAGGCCGTGACCAAGCATGACGTCATCGCCTTTCTGACCCATCTGGCCGAGCATGTCGGCAGCGATGAGGCCCGCTTTGTCCACCAGGGCATGACCAGCTCGGACGTGCTGGATACCTGCTTCAACGTGCAACTGACCCGCGCCGCCGACATCCTGATCGCCGATCTCGAAGGCTTGCTGGCCGCGCTCAAGCGCCGCGCCTACGAGCACAAGGACACTGTCCGCATCGGCCGCAGCCACGGCATTCATGCCGAACCCACCACCATGGGCCTGACCTTCGCGCGCTTCTACGCCGAGATGGACCGCAACCTGTCGCGGATGCGCGACGCCCGCGCCGAGATCGCCACCGGCGCCATCAGCGGCGCGGTCGGCACCTTCGCCAATATCGACCCCCGCGTCGAAGAGCATGTCTGCGAAAAGCTGGGCCTGGTGCCCGAGCCGATCAGCACGCAGGTCATCCCGCGCGATCGCCACGCGGCCTTCTTTGCCACACTGGGCGTGATCGCCAGCAGCATCGAGAACATCGCCATCGAAATCCGCCACATGCAGCGCACCGAGGTTCTGGAGGCCGAGGAGTTCTTTTCCAAAGGCCAGAAGGGCTCGTCGGCGATGCCGCACAAGCGCAACCCGGTGCTGACCGAAAACCTGACCGGCCTGGCCCGGCTGGTGCGCATGACCGTGATCCCGGCGATGGAAAACGTGGCCCTGTGGCACGAGCGCGACATCAGCCACAGCTCGGTCGAGCGCAACATCGGCCCCGACGCCACCGTGACCCTGGATTTCGCCCTGTCGCGCCTGACCGGCGTGATCGACAAGCTGGTGGTCTATCCGGACAACATGCTGGCCAACATGAACAAGTTCCGCGGTCTGGTCATGAGCCAGCGCGTGCTGCTGGCCCTGACTCAAGCCGGCGTCAGCCGCGAGGACGCCTATCGCCTGGTGCAGCGCAACGCGATGAAGGTCTGGGAAGAAGGCAAGGACTTCAAAACCGAACTGCTGGCCGATCCGGACGTGACCGCAGCGTTGAGCAAGGAAGAGATCGAAGAAAAATTCGACCTTGGTTATCACACCAAACATGTCGACACGATCTTCGAGCGGGTGTTCGGCGAGTAACCCTCGACGCAGGAACGGCTTTTGCCCGGGCCCGGGTCGCACAGCGTGATCCGGGCCCCTGTCTTTTGCGGAAGCGTCCGAAATCGGCTATGCTGAGTGGGCAATTTCCGTTCAAGGAGAGCCCACCATGATCCGCACGACCCTCTGCGCACTGGCCCTTGCCCTGTCCGCCTCGTCCGCTTTCGCATGCCAAGGCCACAGCAAGCAATCGCAATCCTGTGCGCCCGGTACGACTTGGGATTCGGCCTCGGAAAGCTGCGTGAAAAACGCCAGCAGCTGATTTCTTGTCCTACTTGTGAATAAAAGCGAGCCATTGGCTGTTAGCTTTTTTGAAGAACGCACTATGCTTCTTGCGAGCAGCCCTTGGAACGGAGTAGGACAATGCGCCTTTTGATGGCCACGGCACTAGCCCTTCAGACCTTTGCCTTTGCCCCCGCGGTCAGTGCCGCCGGCGGTGACAGCAGCCCCCCAAAACCGACGAATACCACCAAGAAATGCCTATTCGGCCGCGTCTATGACGAAGCAGCCGGCCGGTGCGTCAAACCGAACAAGACCAATTTCAGCGAAGAGCAATTGTATCAGGCCGTGCGCGAGCTTGCTTATGACGGCCAGTTCGAAAATGCGCAGAACGTGTTGCGGGTCATGGATCAAGACGATGATCGCGTTTTGACGTATTGGGGCTTCACCTACCGCAAAATGGGCGAAGCCGAGCTGGCCAACACCTATTACCAACGCGCAATCAAAACCAATCCTGACAACATTCTGGCCCGCAGCTACATGGGTCAGGGATATGTCACCGAAGGGAAAACCGAACTGGCCATCGCGCAATGGCGCGAGATCAAGGCACGCGGAGGCGAAGGCACCTGGGCCGAAGCGTCTCTGCGCGAGGCGATCCGCACGGGGCTGACTTACAGCTACTAGGTTCAGTCTTTCTTTACTCGACTCTCGCTAGTCTGCCTGCGGAACAAAAATTGACACCGCAGGCAGATGCAAGATTCACATGCTTTGGTACAGACCGCGCCGGGCAATTCTGCTCCGGCCGAGAAACAGACGGATGACGCCCCTCGCGTCATACCTCGCCAACTCACGCCCGGTCAGAAGGCCGCCATCATCGTACGCCTGCTGTTGAACGAGGGGGCCGATCTTCCGTTGGAGGAGTTGCCCGACGAACTGCAGGAACGGCTGACCCTCCAACTGGGCCGGATGGGGCTGGTTGACCGTGTAACCCTCGCTGCGGTCGCGCAAGAATTCGCAGATGCGCTGGACAGCGTCGGACTTGCCTTCCCGCACGGCTTGGCTGGGGCGCTTGACGCAGTAAATGGCAAGATTGCCCCGGCGACCGCCGCCCGGCTGCGCAAGGTCGCGGGTGTGCGCCAGGTCGGCGATCCATGGCTGCGCCTGCGTGACACCCCTGCCGAAGACCTTGCGCGTATGGCTCAGGCCGAAAGCACCGAAGTTGCAGCCGTCATGCTATCCAAGCTTGATACGGCGAAAGCAGCACAGTTGTTGGCGCAATTGCCCGGGCCGGTGGCCAGACGGATAACCTATGCCGTGTCAAAAACCGCCAACGTGACGCCCGAGGCGGTGGAGCGGATCGGCTGGTCACTGGCCGCGCTATTGGATCAACGCCCAGTTCCGGCCTTCACCGATTCACCCGACACGCGCGTCGGGGCGATCTTGAACCAATCCCCCCCATCCACGCGTGACGGGCTTCTGGACGCGCTCGATGAGGAGGATTCTGAGTTCGCCAGCGCTGTTCGAAAGTCCATCTTCACCTTTGCCCACATCGCAACGCGCATCGCTGCACGGGATGTGCCTGCCATCCTGCGCGAAGTCGATCAGCCAATTCTGATAGCCGCTCTGGCTGGCGCAAGAACCGAGGATGACAAGGCCTCGGTCGACCATCTGCTGTCCAACATATCCGCACGGATGGCCGACAACCTGCGCGAGGAAATTGCTGAACGCGGCAAGGTCAAGCAGGCCGAAGCAGAGGAGGCCATGACCCAGATTGTCGGTGCGATCCGCACACTCGTGGACGCAGGCACAATCACCTTGGTCGAAGCGGACGCCGATGGCAACGAGGACTAAGGGCTGCCCGCCGCTGGCTCGGATGCCGTAGAACCAGGGCTCGGGACAATGCTTGTGGTTGTTGCGCGCCGGCTGTATGTCTGAATCCGCAATTCACAACACCCGGTGAGATCCCCCGATGCCCGTCGAAAAGTCGGAACTAAGCCGCTTTGAGCTTGGTCAATACTATGTCGCCAACCTGTTCCTGAAAGGCATGATCGGCGCAATGCGCCTTTTGCCCTATGAACGGCGCATTGCGACGATGGGGGCGATCGTGCGCGGGTTGGCCCCGGCGGTTGGGTTCACCAAACGTGTGCGAAGCAACCTGAAACTGACCTGCCCTGACCTGCCTGAAGCCGAAGTCAAACGCATTTGCCGTGCGGTGCCCGACAACGCAGGCCGCGCGATCATGGAACACTTCTCGCCCGAGGATTTCACTGAACGGCAGAAGAACGCAAAAGTATCAGGTTCAGGAATCGCCGCATTTGAACAAGCGGTGGCCGAAGGTCGGCCGGTGATGATGATCACCGCACATTTCGGCCACTACCTTGCTGCGCGGATCGCTTTGCAGGCGCGCAGCGGCAAGCCGATTGGCTGCCTGTACCGCCGCATGGCCAATCCGTATTTCAACGAGATGTATGTCGACGCCTTCCACAAAACCGGCGAGCCGATGTTCGAACAAGGTCGGCGCGGCATGGTGGAAATGGTTCGGTCCCTGAAAAAGGGCGGCATCATCGCCATCGTATCGGACCTGCACGCCCATGGCGGTGAAGAATTGACGTTTTTTGGCAAACCCGCAGTCACGTCGGTTTTGAACGCGGAATTGGCGATGAAATACGATGCCGTTCTCATTCCTTGTTACGCGGTGCGCCAAGCCAACGGTATCGATTTCGAGATCGTTTTGCATGATCCGGTGCCGCATACGGACCCCAAGACCATGACCCAATTCATCAACGATGACCTCGAAGGCATGGTGCGGAAACACATGGGCCAATGGTTCTGGATTCACCGACGGTGGAAAGCCTGGAATGGGCTGGGTGTGCAGCCTCAGGACATGCCCTGAGCCGCCCTCTACTTCACCCTTGTTGAGGCGATGATCGGGCCACTGCCGGTGCCCTGAATCAGAACCACCGCGGGCAGGTCCGAAGACAGTTCGATCTGAAAATCCTGTTCAGCCGACCCGTTCCATCGGCCCGCTTCGTGCCATTCCTCAACGACATTCGCGTAGTCCAGATCGTGTCCGGCCAGCTCGCCCCGTCGAATCGACGCGTGGCGCAAGGGCGTGTATTGCACGACCACCACGTCATAGTTTTTCGCAGCGGCGAGATCGACCGGAGCAACGCGGACCGTTACCATGTTCCCGGACCTCTGCGCCGAAACCGACGCGGTGGGCGCAGCGGTCAAATGCGCGTCGATCAAACGGTTCAAGTCACGGGATTTAGCGCCAACGACATCCTGCTGTCCGTTGATCACCATCTGAGGGGTATAGATCATCGAACGGCCGCCGCGCCGCGCATACGCTCGTTGACGGTCCGTATGCGCCGGATCGGCATACTCGTCCTTCCAACCGATGTAGTCCCAATAGTCCACGTGCAGCGCCAAGCCGATCACGTCGTCGCGCATGGCGAGATCGTGCATGATCGCATCTGCCGGCGGACAGGACGAACACCCCTGCGAGGTAAACAATTCGACCACCACCGGACTGTCCGCCCAGGCCGAAGACGCCGACAGGAATACGGACGCAAGAACTGTGGTCAGGGCTGATCTATTCATTTCACTCTCGGTTTGAGGGGCCTGCAAGCACCGGTGTACTCCGCCACCGGATCAAGCGCCAATCAAGGTTTCTTGAGACAGGTTTCGGCGGCAATCCGCAAAAATGTGTGCAATGGTATACAAAAATTGCCGCACCCGCCCTGTTGGACCTTGAACCGCAGGCCATGGTGATGCAGATACCGCTCAGCGAATCCCAATTCCACGTCATTTGAGAGGGAGGCCACAGATGCCCATCAAAGTCGGACAGGATACCGCCAAGACACGCCGCAGCCTGAGCGTGAATGGCAAGTCCATCTCGTATTACTCCATCCCCGCCGCGCAAGAGGCCGGCTTGGGCGATTTCTCCAAGCTTCCCGCCGCGCTGAAAGTGGTGCTGGAAAACATGCTGCGGTTCGAGGACGGCGGTTTCTCGGTCTCGGTCGATGACATCAAGGCCTTTGCCGAATGGGGTGCCAACAACGGGAAGAACCCGCGCGAGATCGCTTACCGCCCTGCCCGCGTGCTGATGCAGGACTTCACCGGCGTTCCGGCCGTTGTCGACTTGGCCGCGATGCGCGACGGCATCAAGGCGCTGGGGGGCGACGCCCAGAAGATCAACCCGCTGAACCCCGTTGACCTGGTCATCGACCACTCGGTCATGATCGACGAGTTCGGCAACCCGCGCGCCTTCCAGATGAACGTGGACCGCGAATATGAGCGCAACATGGAGCGCTACCAGTTCCTGAAATGGGGCCAGAGCGCGTTCAACAACTTCCGCGTGGTACCGCCGGGCACCGGCATCTGCCACCAGGTGAACCTGGAATACCTGGCCCAGACCGTCTGGACCGACACCGACCAGAACGGCGAAGAAGTCGCATATCCCGACACGCTGGTCGGCACCGACAGCCACACCACCATGGTCAACGGCATGGCCGTTCTGGGCTGGGGCGTTGGCGGGATCGAGGCCGAGGCCGCGATGCTGGGTCAGCCGATCTCGATGCTGATCCCCGAAGTAATCGGGTTCGAACTGACCGGCGAGATGGTCGAAGGCACCACCGGAACCGACCTGGTTCTGAAGGTCGTCGAGATGCTGCGCGCCAAGGGCGTGGTGGGCAAGTTCGTTGAATTCTACGGCGAAGGCCTGGACCGTCTGCCGCTGGCCGACCGCGCAACCATCGCCAACATGGCGCCGGAATACGGCGCGACCTGCGGTTTCTTCCCGATCGACAACGAAACCCTGCGCTACCTGCGCAACACCGGCCGTGACGAGGACCGCATCGCGCTGGTCGAAGCCTATGCCAAGGAAAACGGATTCTGGCGTGGGGCGGACTATGCTCCGGTCTACACCGACACGTTGTCCCTGGACATGAGCACGATCGTTCCCGCGATCTCGGGCCCCAAGCGTCCGCAGGATTATGTGCCGCTGACCAACGCCAAGGCCGCCTTCCGCCAGGAGATGGAAAACACTTTCAAGCGCCCGATGGGCAAGGAAGTGCCGGTCAAAGGCGAAGACTACACCATGGAATCGGGCAAAGTCGTGATCGCTTCGATTACGTCGTGCACCAACACCTCGAACCCCTATGTGATGATCGGTGCGGGCCTTGTCGCACGCAAGGCGGCGGCTTTGGGCCTGGACCGCAAACCGTGGGTGAAAACCTCGCTGGCCCCAGGATCGCAGGTCGTATCCGCATATCTTGAGGCCGCTGGCCTGCAGGAAGATCTGGACAAGGTCGGCTTCAACCTCGTTGGTTACGGCTGCACCACCTGCATCGGCAACTCGGGCCCGATCCAGAAAGAGATCTCGGAAGCCATCGCCGAGGGCGACCTTGTGGCGACCTCGGTCCTGTCGGGCAACCGCAACTTCGAAGGCCGGATCTCGCCGGACGTGCGCGCCAACTACCTGGCTTCGCCGCCGCTGGTGGTGGTCTATGCGCTGGCCGGTACGCTGGACATCGACCTGACCTCGGAACCGATCGGTCAGGACAAGGACGGCAACGACGTCTACATGAAGGACATCTGGCCGACCCAGAAAGAGATCGCCGAACTGGTCGAGGCAACCGTAACCCGCGAGGCATTCCAGTCGAAATACGCCGATGTCTTCAAGGGCGACGAGAAATGGCAATCGGTCGAAACCACCGATGCCGAGACCTATGACTGGCCGCCGACGTCGACCTACATCCAGAACCCGCCCTACTTCCAGGGTATGGGGGCACAGCCGGGCACCATCTCGAACATCGAAGGCGCCAAGGTTCTGGCCATTCTGGGCGACATGGTCACCACCGACCACATCTCGCCGGCTGGTTCGTTTGCAACCACCAGCCCCGCGGGCAAATACCTGCTGGAGCGCCAGGTGCAACCGCGCGAGTTCAACTCGTACGGATCGCGCCGTGGCAACCACGAGGTCATGATGCGCGGCACCTTCGCCAACATCCGCATCAAGAACGAGATGCTGGACGGCGTCGAGGGTGGTTACACCAAAGGCCCGGATGGTCAGCAGACCTCGATCTATGACGCATCGATGGCCTATCAGGCAGAAGGCACTCCGCTGGTCGTGATCGGTGGCGAACAGTACGGCGCCGGTTCCTCGCGGGACTGGGCGGCCAAGGGCACCGCGCTGCTGGGCGTCAAAGCCGTGATCGCAGAAAGCTTCGAGCGTATCCACCGCTCGAACCTGGTGGGCATGGGCGTCATCCCGTTCGAGTTCACCGCGGGCGACAACCGCAAGACGCTGGGCTTGAAAGGCGACGAGACCTTCTCGATCCACGGTCTGGACACGATCCAGCCGCTGCAAGAGGTGCCCTGCACCATCACCTACGCAGACGGGACCGAGAAGACCATTACGCTCAAGTGCCGCATCGATACCGCGCCCGAGATCGAATACATCGAAAACGGCGGCGTGCTGCACTATGTGCTGCGGAACCTGGCCAAGGCCAGCTAAGCCGGCACAAAGCCAAGAACGCAAGGGCGCCCCGAACGGGCGCCCTTTTTCGATTCAGGTCTGGCCACTATCGCGTTGTGTTCCGTGCAGATAAGCGGTCTGCTGGGGGCATGGAAAAAGTTGCCTTGATAACTGGTGGTGCTCGCGGAATTGGCCGGGCCATCGCGGTTGATCTGGCCGTGGATCATCGCCTCGCCCTGACGTGGCACAAGACCGAACCGCAGCCCTTGCCCGATGACCGACCGGCCCTGACCCTGCAAAGCGATCTCACGCAAGAAGGTCAGCCCGAAGACGTGGTGCGCCGCGTCATCGACAGGTTCGGCCGGCTGGATGTGATCATCAACAATGCCGGGTTGGTTCAGGCCACGCCGAAGGACAGCTTCAGCCAAAAGGACCACAGGGCTATTCTTGATCTCAACCTGCTGGTACCGGCCGCGCTGCTGGCCGCCGCGTTGCCTCACCTGCAGCGGGGAGCGTCGATCGTCAGTATCTCGTCAGTCAACGCCGAACTCCCGCCACGCGACGCCGCTACCTATGGGGCCAGCAAGGCCGCGCTGAACCTGTGGACCCGCGCCATGGCGAAAGAACTTGGCCCAGACGGCATTCGCGTCAACGCGGTGGCACCCGGAGCGATCAACATCCCCGAAGCCCCAAGACCCGACGATCTGACCGACCTATTCGTTCAGAACACGGCGCTGGGGCGTGTTGGGATACCCGAGGACATAGCGCGCGCAGTTCGCTTTCTCGCATCCGAAGACGCGTCCTTCATCACCGGAGAGGTGCTGACCGTCTCTGGCGGGTATCGCCTTTAACCCCGGCGTTACTGCGCCGCGGCTTTTTCCAATGCGGGTCGGATAGTGCTCTCGATCACGCGCTGGGTGATCGGACCGGCAAACCGCAGGATGATCGTGCCGTCACCATCGATCACATAGGTCTCGGGCACGCCGTAGACGCCCCAATCCAATCCCATGCGGCCATTTTCATCGCGCCCGATGGCGGCATAAGGATCACCCAGTTCGCTAAGGAAAGCGTCGGCGTTGGCCAGTTTGTCTTTGTAGTTGATGCCGTAGACCGGAATACCTTCCTGCGCCAGTTTCTCGAGGTTCGGATGCTCGGCGCGGCAGGGAGCACACCAGCTGGCCCAATAGTTCACCAGCTTGACCTGGCCGTCGCGCAGGGTTGCGTCGTCGAACCCCTGTTTGCCTGGAAACTCGGCCAGGACAACGGGCGGCGCGGGCTGGCCTTCGCGGGCCGAGGGCAGCGCGTTGGGGTCTTCGCGGAACATGCCGATGGCCGCCAGCACGGCGAAGGCACCGAAGATCAGCGGCGGAGCAATCATCAACGGCGAGATCTTAGCCATTGCGCGACATCCTCTGTTCGATCTTTTCCATCTCGGCCCGGACCTTGCGGCCACGCAGGATGCTGAAAACCACCAGCGCCACCAGCAGGGCGATCGAGGCCGCGTAGGAGGACAGAACCGTTTCGGCGTATTTTCCCAGATCAGGCATCATCCGTTTACCCTTTCCCGTGCCAGCAGCGCCTTGATGCGCCGCGCGCGGATTTCGGTGCCGGTTCGGTACAGGACTAGCGCGATGAACAGCAGCACGAAGCCGATGATGCAGGTCAGCAGCGGGTAGAAGAACACGTTGCTGACCTTCTCGGTGGTGTCCGTGCCGGTGATCGCACCTGCGCGCATCACCGATGCGCCCTGATGCAGGCCTTGGTTCCAGAAATTCACCGCATAGCGGCTGAGAATGGCAAAGACCGAGCCCACGATGCACAGGACCGAGGTCAGGTCCGCCGCCGTGTCGGGGTCTTCGATCGCCTCCCACAGGGCGATGTAGCCCAGATAGAACAGGAACAGGATCAGGAACGAGGTCAGGCGCGGATCCCAGGCCCACCAGGTGCCCCACATCGGCTGCCCCCAAATGGCGCCGGTGGCCAGCGCGATCAGGGTCATCACGATGCCGATCGGCGCTGCGGCGCGTGCGGCAAGGGCACTGACATGGTGCCGGCGCACCAGCCAGACCAGCGAGGTGACCAGCATCATCAGCCAGCAATTGATGGCCATCAGCGCCGATGGCACGTGTAGATAGATGATCTTGACGGTCGACCCCTGCTTGTAGTCATCCGGCGTGAAGAAGAACCCCCACACCAGCCCGACGACCAGAAACAGGGCCGAGCTGATCCAGAAGAACGGCAGGACCCGCTCGCTGGTGGCGAGGAACTTGCGCGGGTTGGCGTATTCCCACAGGGCGTTGGCTTTGGCTGCTATCGACATGGGCCTTATCTAGTCCGAGTCGGGGGCGTTCTCAATTGACATCGGTCAACGTGCCCCAATCATCTGAGGTTGATGCGCAGCACCGCCGCGCTGGCAAAAGGCAGAAGGGCGACCGTGGCGGCGGTGATCCCGGCCAGCATCAGCAGCGGGGTCTGGACCTCCATCCCGGTGGCACCACGGCGCGCGACCTCGGCCCCGAAGATCAGCGTGGGCACGTAAAGCGGCAGCACCAGCAGCGACAGCAGCAGGCCTCCGCGTTTGAGCCCAACGGTCAGGGCTGCGCCGAAAGTGCCGATCACGCTGAGCGCGGGCGTGCCGATCAGCAGCGAGACGACCAACCAGCCGAAACCGGGGCCGGGCAGGTTCAGCAGCACACCCAGCACCGGCGCGGCCAGCACCAGCGGCAGGCCGGTGGTGATCCAATGCGCCAGCGCCTTGATCGTGACCACCGATTCCAACGGCAGCGGCGCGGTGGCCAGCAGATCGAGCGACCCGTCCTCCCAATCCAGTGCCAGCAGGCGATCCAGCGACAGCAGGCAGGCCAGCAATGCGCCCAGCCACAGCACCCCCGGCGCGATTGTCGCCAACAGCGAGGATTGCGGACCCACCGAAAACGGCACCAGAACGGTGACGATCAGGAAGAAGGCCAGCCCGAGGCCGAACCCTCCGCCCGCGCGGAAGGACAGTTTCAGGTCGCGCAACAGCAGGGCGATCACAGAAAGCCTCCGTCGAAGTCATCCAGCGCCTTGGGGCGCGCCTTGTTGAGGCCGACATCCAGGACCTCACCATCAAGGCCCAGGTCGATATGGGTGGCAATCAGGGCCGAGCCGCCCTGCCCCAGATGCGTCCGCACTGCATCGGCGAACATTGCCACGGCGGTCGTGTCCAGTGACACGGTGGGTTCGTCCAGCATCCAGATCGGGCGGCCGGTCACCAGCATTCGGGCCAGACCCAGCCGGCGTTTCTGGCCCGCCGACAGGTTGCCTGCGTGACGATCGGCCAGTTCGTTCAGGGCGAAGGCCTCCAGCGCCGGCTGTGTGTCACGCGTGCCAAAGACCGAGGCCCAGAAGGTCAGGTTCTCGGTCACGGTCAGGGTGGGTTTCAGCCCGTCGGAATGGGCGGCATAGGCGATCCGGTCTTCGGCCCCCTCGATCCGGCCCGAGAGCGGCGGTTGCAGACCGGCCAGCGTGCGCAGAAGGGTGGTCTTGCCGATCCCGTTCGGGCCGCGCAGGATCAGCGCCTTGCCCGGGGGCAGCGCGAAACTGAGGCCTTCGAGCACGGGCACACCCCCTCGGGCGATGGCAAGGTCGGTCACGGTCAGTGTCATGAGACCCGCTTATCCGATTGGTTGCGGGGGAAAAAGGACGGATTTGCCGCAGGGCCTTTTGGCGGGGCGGGATGTGAGGGGCCAGATGAAGCGGTCAGACCGGCAACAGGGCCAGAGCGATGCGGCGCCCCTCGGACAAAAGCACGTTGTAGGTGCGGCAGGCGGCGGGCGAGTTCATGATCTCGACCCCGATGCCGGCCTCTTCGAGGGTCGACCGCAAATCAGATGGTATGTGAGAAAGATCAGCGCCGGTGCCGATGAACAGAACGTCAACCTGATTGGCCAGCCCTAGAAGGCTCTCGCTGTCCGCAAAACCGCCCCAAGGTCCGGTCCCTCCGGGGCCTGTCAGAACACTGCCTTCGTGAACCTCGCCGCCTATCCGAAAAAATCCCGGCCCATAGCCATCAATCGGAACTGCGTTGGTATATGTGATCTCGTTCAGACGCATGTGATCTTCTATCCCCAAAGCGGCAAGCCCGACAAGGCCGCAGCAGCGATGACTGCATACGCGATCACGCGGTAGACCCGTTCCCTGGCAGGCTGAAACATCCAGCCGCCCAGCCAATTTCCTGCCAGATTCGGAACGGCAAGCGCCAGCCCCAACCCAACCGTTGACCAGGTCAATTGCCCGAACGCAGCGAGATATCCGAAGATCAGAAAATCAAAGGCCAGAAGGAACAGCAGGATCGTGGCCCGAACAACTGCCACAGGCAACGGGCGAGACATGTAGAACAGGATTACCGCCGGACCCGGGATGCCTGCAACGCCCCCCAAAAAGCCGGCCGCAGCGCCGATGGCAGTTACCATGTTGCGCCGGACTTCGCCGTTGTACCGCAGCCCCGAAATCAGCACGACCAGCATGAACAGGGTCACGAGGCTGACGGCGTAGCGAAAAACCTCAGGCTGGACTCGGGTCAATATCGACAGTCCGACCGGCAGCAAAAGTGCACACCCGACGACAAGTCGCACGAGATCGCGTTTGTCGACATCAACCCAGGCGCGGCGCAGATTGGGAAGTGGCCCGAAGACATCCATGCAGGTCAACGCGATCAAAGCCCCGAACGGACCAAGATAAGGCGTCGACAGCGGCAGAAAGATCAGCGCGGTGCCGAACCCGGAAAACCCTCGAACGATTCCACCCGCGAGGGCTGCAAAAATGATGACGGCCAATCCCGTTGGGGATTGGCCGAACACATCAGGCATCAATATTGGCAAACTGGTTGCCGGCCGTGTTCGATGGCTTGGACCAATCGCGTTTGACCCCCAGCCACAGCAGGATGGTCGAGGCCACGAAAACCGACGAATAGGTCCCTACGATCACGCCCCAGATCATCGCGAAGACGAACCCGCGGATCACGTCACCGCCGAGCACATACAGCGAGACAAGCGCCAGCAACGTGGTGACCGAGGTCATGACGGTTCGGCTGAGCGTTTCATTGATCGAGAGGTTCAGCACCTCTTTCAGGTCCTTCTTCTTGTATTTACGCAGGTTCTCACGCACCCGGTCGAATACGACCACGGTATCGTTCAGCGAGTAACCGACGATTGTCAGAAGCGCGGCGATAATCGCGAGGTCGAAGCGGATCTGCAGCTCGGAAAAAATACCGATCGTCAGCAACACGTCATGCACCAGCGCGGCGACCGCCCCCAGCGCGAACTGCCATTCGAACCGCAGCCAGATGTAGACCAGCACCGCTCCGATCGCCAGAACCACAGCAATCACGGCTGTTTGGATCAGCTCGCCCGATACTTTCGGGCCCACGGATTCCACCGAAACGAACTGGATATCTGGGATTACAGCCTGCAAGGCGCCTTCGACTGCCGCGATGGTTTCGGCCGTGACAGATTCGGCACCGTCCTGCGCTTGAATGCGGATCATGGCCACGTTCTCATCAGGCCCGAATGTCGGGTCGAAGATTTCGGTGATGGTGACATCCCCGAGGCCCAGCGGCGCAATGGCGTCGCGGTAAACACCGACATCCAATTCCTGCGTGCTCTGGGTCCGGATCGTGGTACCGCCCCGGAAGTCGATCCCGAAGTTCAAACCTTGGAGCATGAACGAAGCGAATGCGATGACCATCATCAGGCCCGAAATGCCCAGCCAGACCTTCCAGCGGCTGAAGAAATCGAACGAGGTGTTTTCGGGTACGAGTTTCAGTCTCATGTCAAACCTCGATCGTTTTCGGGCGGCGCCGTTCGAACCACATGATGATCATCAGTCGCGTCACGAAGATCGCGGTGAAGACCGACGTCAAAATGCCCAGGCCAAGCGTGATGGCAAAGCCGCGAACCGGGCCACTGCCGATGGCGAACAGGATAACGGCGGTGATGAAGGTCGTGATGTTGGCATCCAGAATGGCCGACAGGGCCTTTTCATAGCCCAGGTCGATTGCCCGAGCGGGGCCTTTGGCCGATTTCAGCTCTTCTCGAATACGTTCGAAGATCAGCACATTGGCATCCACCGCCATACCGACCGTCAACACGATCCCGGCAATGCCCGGCAACGTCAGTGTCGCGCCAATCAGTGACAACAGCCCAAAGATCAGCCCGACGTTAATAAGCAAAGCGATGTTGGCGAAGATGCCGAAAAGACCATAGCTGAGCGCCATGAAGATCAAGACCGCTGCAAAAGCGACTGTGGTGGCGACCTTACCCGCGTCGATGCTGTCCTGGCCCAGTTCGGGGCCGATCGTACGTTCTTCGAGGAACTCAAGTCCCGCCGGCAGCGCGCCTGCACGCAGCAGAACAGCAAGGTTCGTGCTTTCTTCGACGGTGAAGTTGCCGGTGATGATGCCGGAACCGCCGGGGATATGGCTTTGGATCACCGGAGCCGAGATCACCTCGTCATCCAGCACGATCGCAAACGGAGCACCGATATTGTCACGGGTGTAATCGCCGAATTTGCGGGCGCCGGATGTGTTGAACCGGAAGCTGACCGCCGGGCGTCCGTTCTGATCGAATGAAGGCTGTGCGTCGACCAATTCCTCGCCCGTCACGACGGGTGCGGATTCGATGGTGTAGTACACGCCGTTTTCGTCGATCGACGGCACGACCTCTTCACCGACGCCGGGCACGACGTCCGGATCGGTGCCGCGGGCCACGACCGGATTGAAGGTCAGTTGCGCCGTGGTACCGATGATGTCCTTCAACTCGCTGGCACTGCCGATCCCGGGCACCTGAATCAGGATCCGGTCGGTGCCTTGACGCTGGATGGTCGGCTCACGAGTGCCAACCTCGTCGATCCGGCGGCGCACGATTTCCAGAGCCTGACGCACCGTGCGATCATCCGAGGCCAGTTTTTCCGCCTCGGACAGCTTGACGATCAGGGTGTCGCCGTCGGCGCTGACTTCGATATCCGTGGCACCGACGCCGGTCAGCGTCTGCACCTGACGGGCCAGCCCGCGCACCGCTTCCAGAGCGCTTGGCATCCCGTCCGGCTGGCTGATGCGAACGCGAATCTCATCCGGGGCCGAGGGTTGACGGCGGATGGTTCCGACCGTCGCCCGTTCGTCCCGCAGGGCATCACGAACTTCGGGCCACATGGCCTCCATCCGCGTCTCGTAGACATCGCCAACCTGAACTTCGGCCAACAGATGCGCCCCACCGCGAAGATCAAGCCCCAGGTTGACCAATGACGACGGCAGCCAATCGGGCCATTGCCCCGCTTGCGCCTGCATCTCGGGCGTGTCGATGCCCAGTTCGATGGCGGCCTTGGCGTCGTTCGATTGTTCGACCCGCGTGTAAAACGCGTTCGGCAGGGCCATCAGCAGGCCAACCACGCAGACCAGCCAGATCAGGACCCGTTTCCAGGTATCAATTTGCAGCATTACCCTGCCTTTTCAGGAAGTTGCGACGCGAAGTTACTTCGCCGGTTCGGTCTTGTTCAGCACCTGAGCGATGGTCGACTTGACCACACGAACCCGGACGCCGTCCGCGATCTCGACCTCGATCTCGTTTTCGCCTTCCTTGACCTTCGACACTTTGCCGATGAGGCCACCCTGAGTGACGACCTGATCGCCGCGGCGCACTGCCTCGACCATGGCCTGATGTTCCTTCATCTTCTTCTGCTGCGGACGGATCAGCAGGAAGTACATGATCGCGAAGATCAGGATGAGCGGGAGAAACTGGGCGATTGCGCCACCTTCCATGGGACATTCCTTTTTTCTTGAGGTCGCGGAGTGAGCACCGCGAATTTGCCGGGAAACTATGCCTTGAAATCAACCTTTGCAAGCGATGGCCGACTTGGCATGCCGTGCAACAGTGTCACGATCCCCGAAGATGATGAATTACGCCGCAGATATCCACTAGGATGGTGCGGGGCTTTGGGTATAGTCAAAGTCAGGGAGGACCCATGCGGAGTATCGTCAAGGCCCCATTTCCATTGGGTGTTTTGCTGTCCATGCTGTTTGCGGCTTGGGCCTTTTCGGTGCCTGTCATGGCGCAGGATGCCCCGCAGGACGGACCCGAAGCCGACAGCGCCGCCGCCGAGACCTTCATGGCTCCGGTCATCGTTGACGGCGACACCTTGTTCCACATTCGAGGCTCCAGCGCCCTGCCCGCGCCGGAAAGGGCCGAGAACATTCAGGACGCGATCATCAAGGTCGCCGAATCCTCGGATGCCACGGATGTCGACATCACCTATCAGGACACCGAGATAGGCACCCGCATTCTGGCGGACGGTCAGATGGTCACCATCGTCACCGAGGCCGATGCCGAGCTGGAGCAAATGGAACTGAGCGTCCTGACGGTCTTGCATGGCGACGCCATCCGGGACGCGATCATGGCTTACCGGGCAAACCGCACGGACGAGGCACGTGTGTCCGGTGCGATCGAAGCGGCGGCGTGGACGTTGGGGTTCATCGTCTTCGTCCTGGTGATCCTGTGGCTGCACAGGCGCATTCGGCGACGCACGCTGATCTTTGTCCGGCGATACCTTAGGGACGTGGAGGAAGCCACCGCGAAAAGTGTACAGGCCGAGGCGATTGCCGCACTGATCCGATACGGGCTGAATTTTGGCCTGCTGATCATCTTCTTTCTGGGTTTCTATTACTATCTGTCGTTCGTCCTGCTGGCATTTGCCGAGTCGCGGTACTTTGCGCAGCTGCTACTGACCTACCTGACCGAACCGGTTCTGCTGATTTTCCGGGGTATTCTCAGCTACATCCCGAACATGATCATGCTGGC
Source organism: Ruegeria sp. CH5 (assembly GCF_056537025.1). NCBI lineage: Bacteria > Pseudomonadati > Pseudomonadota > Alphaproteobacteria > Rhodobacterales > Roseobacteraceae > Ruegeria > Ruegeria sp. CH5. The sequence goes on from NZ_JBQFQT010000001.1 coordinate 943,775, forward strand.
GTTGATCGCTTGGGTGACGATGTACATCATCAAGGGCATGCGGGTGTTCTTCGACGCGGTCGAGGCCGGCACTTTCGACATGGGCGATTTCGAGAAACATTGGGTCAATCCCACGTTCAACATCGCGCGTGTCGTGGTGATCCTGATCGCCCTTGTCTTTGCGGTTCCGTACATCCCGGGCTCGGACTCGGCGGCCTTTCAGGGGCTGACCATCCTGGTTGGTGCAATGCTCTCGCTGGGCGCGAACTCGGTTGTCAGCAACATGCTGGCTGGACTGTTCGTAATCTATCGCCGGTCGACGTCGATCGGTGACCGCATCCAGATCGGTGACCACATCGGTGATGTCGTGCAGATCAAACTTATGGAAACCCACCTGAAGTCCATCAAGAACGAGCTGATCTCGATTCCCAACGCCCAATTGATGAACTCGGACGTGGTCAATTTTTCCAAGCAGACCGACGGCAAGGGCCTGCTTTTGCACACGACGGTCGGGATCGGCTATGAAGAGCCCCCCGAAAAGGTCGAAGCCATGCTGATCGAGGCAGCCCGCCGTACCGATGGCCTTCGCGCCCGCCCCGAGCCATTTGTCCTGTGGACCGCGCTGGCCGATTACGCGATCAACTACCAGATCAACGCCTACACGACCCGTGGCAACTCGATCCCGCGGATCAAGTCCGACCTGCACCGCAACATCGTGGAGGTGTTCAACGAGAACGGCGTTCAGATCATGACGCCATCTTACGTTGCCGACCCTCCCGAGCCGAAGATCCCGAACCATCCATGGGACGGTCGACTGGCACATGAAGCGGTTGAAGACACGGACAACTAGGCCGATTTTCCAACCCGGTGCTACACCCTGCCCGTCAGATGGTGCATAAGCGGCCCTAGTGATTCACTTGCCAAGGATCTGACCTATGCACGACATCCGCGCAATTCGCGAAAACCCAGCAGCTTTCGACGCCGCGCTCGCGCGCCGGGGGGAAGCTCCGGTATCGTCAGACCTGCTGCGCCTGGATGAAAGCCGTCGGGCCAAGATCCTGGCAGCCGAAACGGCGCAGGCCGAACAGAACACGGCCAGCAAGGAAGTCGGCGCAGCCAAGGCGCGCGGCGACGAAGCCGAGTTCCAGCGTCTCCGGGGACTTGTGGCCGAGAAAAAAGCCGAAATCGCCCGTATGCAGACCGAGGCCAAGGATATCGACGCCCTTCTGACTGACCAGTTGGTTCGCATCCCGAACTTGCCGGCCGAGGACGTACCCGACGGCAAAGACGAGAATGACAATGTCGAAGTCAAACGCTGGGGCACGCCGCGGGACTATGACTTTGAACCGAAAGAACACTTCGAGATCGCCTCGGTTCAGAACGGCATGGATTTCGAAACCGCGGCCAAGCTGGCAGGATCTCGTTTCGTGCTGCTGTCGGGCGGTGTGGCGCGCATTCACCGGGCGCTCGCGCAGTTCATGCTGGATACGCATACCAACGAGAACGGTCTGACCGAAGTGAACGGCCCGGTTCTGGTGCTCTCCGAGATGATGCAGGGCACCGGCCAGCTGCCGAAGTTCGGCGAAGACAGCTACCAAACCCGCGAGGGGTGGTGGCTGATCCCGACCTCCGAGGTGTCGCTGACCAACATCGTCAACAATTGCGTCATCGAGGAAAGCTATCTGCCGCGCCGCTACACGGCACATTCGCTGTGCTTCCGCTCCGAGGCGGGCTCGGCCGGCAAGGACACGCGCGGCATGCTGCGCCAGCACCAGTTCGAAAAGGTCGAAATGGTTTCGGTCACGCATCCCGACAAATCGGACGACGAACAGCAGCGCATGCTGCGCTGTGCCGAAGGCATCCTGGAAAAGCTGGGCATTCCTTATCGTACCGTCGTCTTGTGCACCGGCGACATGGGGTTTGGCGCGCGCCGGACCTTCGACATCGAGGCCTGGCTGCCCGGCCAGAACACCTATCGCGAGATCAGCTCGGTTTCGACCTGCGGAGATTTCCAGGCCCGTCGCATGAATGCGCGCTTCCGGCCTGAAGGTGGGGGCAAACCTGAATTCGTGCACACGCTGAACGGATCGGGCCTGGCTGTAGGTCGCTGTTTGATTGCGGTTCTGGAAAACGGCCAGAACGCCGATGGCACCGTGACCTTGCCCGAGGTTCTTTCGCCGTATCTTGGCGGCAAGCTGACCCTGCAGGCTGACGGCACGCTGGCGTAACCTTTGGCGGTCACCCCAGCCGCGACCGCATTGCTTCAGATCAAGGCAAGGAAGTGACTAATTCTTTGCCTTTTTCTTGGCCTTCTTGTCCTTTTTGTCTTTCTTGGACTTACCGTCGGCCTTCTCTTTTGCCTTCTTGGACTTCTTGTCTTTTTTCGACTTGGCCTTGGATTTTATCTTTTCCTTCGCCTTCGAGATCGCCGCTTCCATCTCTTTCTTTTTCTTTGCTGCCTTTTCGGCCTTGGCTTTGGCCTTGGCCTTCTTCCGGGCCTTGGCCTCTGCTTCGGCTTTCTCGGCTGCCACCTTGGCCTCTGCGTCGGCCTTGCGCGCAGCAGCTGAGGTCCGAGATTGCGCCGTCTGGCGCGTTGGGGCCTTCGGTGGTCGGGTCTTGGCCACGAGTGCAGCGCCGGAGGTGGCCTGTTTGGCGGCGGCGATCAATCCGGGCGCCCGGCGCGCTCCGATACCGGGAACGGCGACCAGCACAGCCGGCTTGGCCCTAGCCAGGTCCTCGGCCGTCTTGAAGCCATTGTCGTTGAGAGCGCGGCCAAGTGCTTCTCCGATGCCGCGAATCTTGGTCACCGCTGTCATTCCAAAACTCCTAAACGATCCAACTTAAAAACTACGTCCGGTAGGCGGCAAGACAAGGCCTCGGTCTGCACAACCTTTGGAGAACCGCCTTTAACTGCCCCGTGCCAGCTCACCGGTTTCACCCTGTCGCGGAAAGGGAACCAGCCGCTTGGCATCTTCATCCCACAGCTTCAGGTTCAGCGCGGCCACCGCCTCGGGAAATTTGATCCGGCGGGGTGTGTATTCGGGTGGCAAGTTGTAGTGACAGGCGCGCAGCCGGTAGGACGGAATGCGCGCATTGAAATGGTGGATGTCATGCAGCGTGATGCAGGCGACCGCATTGTCGAACCACCATCCGAAATCCAGCGCTGACGAACCCTGAAGCGCCGCCAGTTGCGGGTCCAGATCCGGGCGGCGATCCCAGTAGGTGTCCTCGAAGTTGTGCTGAAGATACACCAGAAACACACCCAGCATTCCGCCGAGAAACGAAAAGGCCAGCCAGACGAGTACGCCTGTCATGCCAGCAACCCAATACAACAAACCTAGGAAAACCACGATGGACAGGTTGTGCAGCACGACCCCGCGGACACCGAACCGCACCGTGTTTTTGGGCCAGCGATAGCGGATGAAATACGTGAACAGGGCCCCGACCGGCACCAAGATGAAGGGATTGCGGTAAAGCCTGTAGAACAGACGGGTTTTCCAATCCGCTTCATTCCATTCCCGCAAGGTCATCGTGTTGATTTCACCGGTCTCCCGATGTTCGAGATTGCCGATGCCTGCGTGATGCAGATTGTGGTTCTGTTTCATCACTTCGAAAGGAGCGAAGGTGAACGGCGACAGCACGTGGCCAGCCCATTCATTCTGCCGTCGGGTTTCGAACAGCGAATGATGACCGCAATCATGCTGAAGAACATAGAGACGCACTGCCGAAAAGGCGAACACGATCCCGGCCGGGATCATGATGAACCACTGATCCACATAGACGATCGCCAGCGTCAGCGATGCGAAATACACCACGAACGTCCCGAAATAGCTGAGCGCGGCCAGCCGGTTGTCCTGCACCGCGTACTGTCTCGTATATTCTCTCAGGTCCATCCAGCCCGCTCCCCACGATGGTCCGGTTCAATAGTCCTTGCGAAATTTTGCACGTCACAGGCACGCGCAAACCGCGCGCGAAATGAATGCACGCATGCGAATGCTAGCGCGATGCTTGGGGGCTGTCACGCCCCAAGCCCGAAAATGCTGAAAATTGGCGCAGTTACGCCTTGCCCTTGAGATGTTTGGCCAGCGCACCCGCATTTTTCTTGCGGCGCCCCTTGTAGGGGTTCTTGTCCCCCTGGCCGCGCAGCGTCAGCCGGATCGGGGTTCCGGGCATGTCGAAATCCTCGCGCAGACCGTTGACCAGATACCGCGAGTAGCTTTCCGGCATCTTGTCCGGGTGCGAGCACATGACGACAAAACCCGGCGGGCGCGTCTTTGCCTGAGTCATATAGCGCAGCTTGATCCTGCGCCCCTGGGGGGCTGGCGGTGGGTGCTGCTCCAACATGGCGGTCAGCCAGCGGTTCAAGGCCGCGGTGGGAACCCGACGGTTCCACACATCGTGGGCGCGCAGGATCGCATCACGCAGCCGCTCCAACCCCCTGCCCGTCTTGGCCGACACGGTCACAAGAGGCGCGCCGCGCAGTTGGGGAAGCAGGCGTTCGAACGAGGTTTTGAGCTCGCGCAACTTCTCCTGCTTGTTATCCTCGACATCCCACTTGTTCACCGCGATCACCACGGCACGTCCTTCACGCTCGGCCAGATCGGCAATGCGCAGGTCCTGCTGCTCGAACGGGATCGCCGCATCCAGCAGGACAACCACGACTTCGGCGAACTTGACGGCGCGCAGGCCGTCCGACACCGAGAGTTTCTCGAGCTTTTCCTGTACCTTGGCCTTCTTGCGCATACCGGCGGTGTCAAAGATGCGCATGGGGGTGCCACCCCAGTCCAACTTCAGACTGATGGCGTCACGGGTAATGCCGGCCTCGGGACCGGTCAGAAGACGATCTTCACCCAGGATCTTGTTGATCAGTGTGGACTTGCCCGCATTCGGACGCCCAACAACGGCCACCTGCAACGGCTTGTCCGGCGTAATTGCAGGGGTTTCGCCCTCGGTTTCCCCATCCTCGTCCAGATCGATATCCGTTTGCGGAACGTCCTCTGGCTGCTTTTCTGCCATGGCGTCGGCCAAAGGCATCAACGCCGCGTAAAGGTCGGTCATGCCTTCGCCATGCTCGCCCGACAGACGGATCGGCTCGCCCAGACCCAGGTTGTAGGCCTCGAGAACACCGGCATCCGCCGCCGCCCCCTCGGCCTTGTTGGCCGCCAGGATCACATGCTTGGAGCGCTTGCGCAGAATCTCGGCAAACATCTCGTCGGTCGGGGTCAGGCCCACACGGGCGTCGATCATGAACAGGCAGACATCGGCCATGTCTACGGCACGCTCGGTCAGGCGCCGCATCCGGCCCTGCAGGCTGTCGTCGGTGGCATCCTCCAGCCCGGCCGTGTCGATCACGGTAAAGCGCAGGTCACCCAGCCGCCCTTCGCCCTCACGCAGATCGCGGGTAACGCCGGGCTGGTCGTCCACCAGCGCAAGGCGCTTGCCCACAAGGCGATTGAACAGGGTGGATTTGCCCACATTGGGGCGCCCCACGATGGCGAGGGTCAAAGACATGATACTCAACTTTCAAGACTCAGACGCGCCGTTTAACGCATCTTGTCGTCAACGGAAAGCGTGCAGTTGCCCTTTGGTCGAAACCACGTAGAGGGTCTGGTTCGCAACCACCGGTGCCGTTGTCGCCCCGCCCGGAACCTCGACCTGATGCACAAGCGTGCCGTCCACGGGGTTGTAGAACCGCAGATAACCGTCGTTCGAGCCGATGACGATGCGTCCACCCGCCATGATGGGGCCGTAATGCGCAAAGATCGGTCCGCGACGGTTGGGCTTGTCCTTGACGAAGCCCGGCAGGTCGATGGCCCAGACCACAGACCCGTCTGACACGTCCAACCGCACCAACTGGCTGCGGTCGCTGATCAGGAATACGCTGTTGCCGACCGGCCAGACGGTATCGACCGCGCCTTCGAAAGCGGTCCAGATCCGTTCGCCCGAGCTGGCGTCGAAGGCGACCGTGCGTCCTGAGTGGTTGCCGATGTAGATCGAGTTTCCGGATACGATCGGGCCGCCCGTCACATCCACGATCTGCGCTGCGGCCCGCCCCCTGCGGCCGCCGGCGACCGACGCGTTCCAGCGACGGATTCCGCCTTTTCGGAAAGCGGCCGCCACATCACCGGACCCAAACGCAAAGACTGCGAACTCGTTCGCCAATACCGGCGCCGGAGCCCCCAGGACATTGCCGACGCTGGGCGTGCCCTCGATCTGCCAGGCAATGCGCCCGTCCTTTGCATCAACCGCCCAGCCGGTCTGATCCCCCGCCACAAGGTAAAGCAGGCCGCCAGAAACCAGCGGTGCTCCGCTACCGGTCGCGTTCAGTTTCTTTTGCCAGCGAATACCACCGGTGCGCGCATCCAGAGCGGTCAGACGGCCGAAACCGGACGAAACGTACAAGGTATTGTCTGCATAGGCGATGCCGCCCCCGGTCGCCTGCTCTTCGCCATCCGTGGCAGGGACCAGGTTTGTGCTCCAGACCAGTTGCCCCTGAGGAGAAACCGCGGAAACGGTTGCCGCCGCGTCCAGGGTGTAGATCAGGCCACCTGCGACAACCGGATCAGCGGTGATCCTTTGCTTGCGCCCGTCGCCGGCCCCGATCGAGGTTGACCAGATGCGCTGCGGCGCGGGGCTGAGCGCCGCGTTGGTGGTACGGAAAGCCGCGGTGCCCGGGCTTTGTGACCATTCGGCATTGCGCTTTGCGGCCGGCAGGCTGATCGGTTTGGCACCGGTTGTCTGAACGGTTTCCAGATCCTGGGCCGGGCGGATGTCTTCACGCTCGCCCGGCAGGATCACTTCGGGTTCCTCGCAGGCGCTCAGCGCCGTCAGCGCCAGGGCTGCGACCGGCAAACCAAATCGGGAAAATAGTCTTTTTGCCATGAAACTCCGAACTCGCCTGTATTGGTTCACTGAAATGGGCCGCGTATCAACCCTGCGGTGCGGTGATCGGTTCGGGCGTTCCGCCCAGCGCGACGATCAATTGGGTTGCACGCTGCTGGATGTCGGCACTGACCTCTGCATCCTGACGGATGGCCTGCAGACGTTCCAGCGCGTCCTGAGTGTCGCCATCGGTGAGGTCGATCAGGGCCAGTTGTTCTTCTGCCAGCAGACGCAGCGGCGCGCCCGGAGCGGCCAGCGCCTCGAACTGTTGCCGGCGCTCGGCGGCGGGCATGGTTTCGGACTGCAACAACAGGGCCTTGAAGGCAGCGATCGAGCGGTAGATTTCCGGCAGGTCACCCTGAACTGCAATCGCATTCAGCTGTTCAACCGCCTCTTCGGCCGATCCCGACTCGGACAATGCGCCCGAGAGGAGAAAGCCCAAAACAGCCTGCTCGCCGGCCGAATTGGCCGTGACCTGCGCCAACGCATCCGCACGTGCGGAAGCGTCGTTCAGCTGCATCGCGGCCAGAATATCGTCGCCCAGCTTCTGGGCCTGACTGGCGTCGCGCGCCTTGCGGTATTCATTGAAAGCCGCACCGCCCACGATCAGAACAACGGCCAGAACACCGACCCAGCCCCATCGACGCAGCTGCAGGTAAAGCCGGTCGCGGCGCACCTCTTCGGTGACCTCATCAATGAAACTGTCGACGTCGCTCATTCCTGCCCCCGGGCGTTGCATTCAGCTTTCTGGCGCCATGTCATACCCCGGCGCCATCAGCAAGCCAAGTACCCGAAATGCACAATTGCTCAGCGTCAGGGCGCTCTTGCGAAAAAAATCAAACCAAACTATTCAGTTCAGTATGGACTTCGCGCACGCACGCCCCCATGTCATTGCGTGCCCACCGGCATTTGTGCGGACATAATATTTTAAGGAGAATGACGGCATGCGATTGATATCCCTCGTCAACGCCGTATTGGTCATCGTTGCATTGTATTTCGTGGTTTTCGAGCGCGATGCCCTGTTTGCATTTGCCGGTCGCGAAGATGCTGCGAGCCAGTCTGACGCTGGCGCTGAGGCAAGCGACGCCTCCGCCGTGCAGGCCGTTGGGGTTGTTGCGTTGCGCTCCACTGCGCGCGAAATCGACAGCGCCGTTCTGCTGCGCGGTGAAACCAAAGCAATCCGTCAGGTCGAAGTTCTGGCCGAAACCACGTCGACCGTCATTTCGGAACCCAAGCGTAAGGGCACCTTCGTCGAGGCCGGCGATCTGCTGTGCGAATTGGATCCCGGCTCACGCCCGGCACAGCTTGCCCAAGCCAAGGCGGCCAAGCTGGAGGCGGAAAGCCGTGTGCCCGAAGCCGAAGCACGGCTGGAGGAAGCGCATGCGCGCGTTGCCGAGGCCGAAATAAACCTGATTGCAGCCCGCAAACTGTCGGAAACTGGCTTCGGCTCCGAAACCCGGCGGATCGCGGCTGAGGCCGAGATGAGTACCGCAAAGGCCGGTATCAAGGCGGCCGAGGCCGAGTTGAAGGCTACGGAGGCGGGCATCGAGGCTGCGGAAGCGGCGGTTTCGGCTGCCGAACTGGAATTGGATCGCATCACCATCGAGGCCCCGTTTCAGGGCCTTCTGGAAAGCGATGCCGCCGAATTGGGCAGCCTGATGCAGCCCGGATCGCTGTGCGCAACCGTGATCCAGCTTGATCCGATCAAGCTGGTCGGCTTTGTTCCCGAAACCGAAGTGAACCGTGTCACCGTCGGCGCTCCGGCGCAGGCACAATTGGTGACCGGATTGCAGGTCGAGGGCCGTGTGACCTTCCTCAGCCGTTCGGCGGACGACACCACCCGCACATTCGAGGTGGAAATCACCGTTCCGAACCCCGAGCTTCTGATCCGGGACGGGCAGACCGCAAGTATCCGCATCGCGGCCGAAGGCGCCAAGGCTCACCTGCTGCCGCAATCGGCGTTGACGCTGAACAATGAAGGTCAGCTGGGCGTTCGGACGGTCGGAGCCGGTAATGTGGTCGATTTCGTACCCATCCGCCTGTTGCGTGACACGGCCGACGGTGTATAGGTCGGCGGTCTTGCGGAAACCGTAGACATCATCGTGGTCGGACAAGAGTTCGTGACCGCCGGTGTGGTCGTAGCGCCCACCTACAAGGACGTTTCCCAATGACTGGCATAGTCAGCTGGGCCGCCGACAGGGCCCGAATGGTTCTGGCATTCATTGCCATCTCGCTGATCATCGGCGGGTTTGCCTATGTCAGCCTGCCCAAAGAAGGCGAGCCGGACATCGAGATTCCGGCCCTGTTCGTGTCGGTTCAGTTTCCGGGCATTTCGGCCGAAGACAGTGAAAACCTGCTGATCAAGCCGATGGAAACCGAGCTTGCGGATCTGGACGGCCTGAAGGAGATGACCGCCACCGCCGCCGAGGGCTATGCCGGGATCGCGCTTGAGTTCGACTTTGGCTGGGACAAGACAGCCATTACCGCTGACGTGCGCGACGCGATGAACAGTGCGCAGGCCGACTTCCCCGAAGGCGCCGAGCAATACACGCTGACCGAGATCAACTTCTCGGAATTCCCGATCGTCATCGTGAACCTGTCGGGTGCCGTGCCCGAACGCACGATGGCGCGGGTCGCCAAGGATCTCCAGGACGAGCTCGAGGCGCTGGATTCGGTCCTTGAGGCCGGGATCGCCGGCAACCGCGATGAAATGCTGGAAGTGGTCATCGATCCGCTGCGGCTTGAGGCGTACAACGTCACCGCGGCCGAGCTGATCAACGTCGTGCAGAACAACAACCAGCTGATCGCCGCTGGTGAGGTCGAAACCGAACAGGGTGCGTTTTCGGTCAAGATTCCTTCGTCCTTCAAGACCGCACAGGATGTCTACGGACTGCCGATCAAGGTCAATGGCGACCGGGTCGTGACCTTGGGCGAACTGGCCGAGATCAACTACACCTTCGAAGACCGCGAAGGGACCGCCCGGTTCAACGGCGAACCGACCGTGGCGCTGCAGGTCGTCAAACGCAAGGGTTTCAACCTGATCGACACCGTGGCGCAGGTTAAAGAGACCGTCGCCAAGGCCGAGACCAAGTGGCCGGCCGAGCTGCAGGCTGCCGTGAATGTCGGCACGTCGAATGACCAGAGCCGCATCGTCGGCTCGATGGTCAGCCAGCTGGAAGGTTCGGTCCTGACAGCCATCGCGCTTGTGATGATCGTGGTACTGGCTTCGCTGGGTACACGTGCGGCACTCCTGGTGGGCTTCGCGATTCCGACCTCGTTCCTGCTGTGTTTCGCATTCCTGGCCATCATGGGGGTCAGCATCTCGAACATCGTCATGTTCGGCCTGATCCTGGCCGTGGGGATGCTGGTCGATGGCGCCATCGTGGTCGTGGAGTATGCCGACAAACGCATCAAGGAAGGCGTCGGCCCGATGCACGCCTATGTCGAGGCAGCCCAGCGGATGTTCTGGCCCATCGTCTCGTCAACCGCTACGACGCTGTGCGCCTTTCTGCCCATGCTGTTCTGGCCGGGCATTCCGGGTGAATTCATGGGGATGCTGCCGGTCACGCTGATCTTCGTTCTGTCGGCCTCGCTGATCGTGGCGCTGATCTACCTGCCGGTGATGGGCGGTGTCTCGGGCCGGTTGAGCCGCGTGTTCGACCGCAGCTCGGATTGGTTGCGCGCGCGGACGCCGTGGTGGGTGCGTGCCGTCTTGGTTCCGCCGTCGGTCTACATGATCTTCCTGGGCGCAATGCAGCTGCTGAACCCCACGTATCTATTGCCGGAAGGCGCAGGCGGTGGGTTCTTGCTGGGCGCGGTTCTGTTCCTGTTCGGCGCCTTCGCCGGATCGGTCACGCTGAGCGCAGCCCGGATCGAGCGCAAGCCGGACGAACGTGTCCACACGGCCAAGGAACATACGCCCTTCGGCTATGTCATCAAGTTCCTGGTCGGCAATCCGATCATGCCGATCGTCTCGATCGTGGCGGTAGGCTTTGCGGTGATGACGGTGATGACCATGTACGGTCAGAACAACCGCGGTGTTGAATTCTTCGTCGAAAGCGAGCCGGAACAGGCCACCGCCTATGTCCGCGCACGGGGCAACCTGTCGCTGGCCGAAAAGGACGCGCTGGTCTTTGAGGCCGAACAGGTGATCAGCCAGCATCCGGCGGTGATCAACGTGTTCTCGTTCGCCGGTGAAGGCGGCCTGAACCAGAACAACGGCGGGGCGCAGGCTCCGGCGGACACGGTGGGCCGCGTGCAGTTCGAGATCATCCCGTGGGAGGATCGCCCGAACGTGTCAGAACCTGTCGCAGGCGGATTGTTCGAGAAGCAAACAGTTGCACCAGAATATGACGGCGATTTCGTGATCGAGCAGTTGAACGCCGAACTGGCCAAGCTGCCGGGTTTCGTTGTCGAGATCCTGCCGCTGGAACAAGGTCCGGCCTCGGCCAAGCCCGTGCACCTGCGGATCAAGGGCGACAACTGGGACGACCTGACCGGCGCCACGCTGACCGCGCGCGAAGTGTTCGAAAACACCCCGGGCCTGATCAAGATCGAGGACACCCTGCCCTTGCCGGGCATCGATTGGCAGATCGACGTCGACGTGGCCAAGGCCGGCCGGTTCGGGGCCGACGTGGCAACCGTGGGCGCGATGGTGCAGTTGGTGACCCGTGGCATCCTGCTGGGCGAAATGCGCCCCGAAAGCGTGGATGAAGAGATCGAGATCCGCGTCCGCCTGCCCGATCAGGATCGGGTCCTGTCCACGTTGGATACGCTCAAGGTGCGTACACCGGACGGGTTAGTGCCCTTGTCGAACTTCATCACCCGCAAACCGGTGGCAAAGCTGGCCGAAATCAACCGCGTGGATCAAGAGCGCTATTACGACGTCAAGGCCGATGTGGAACCCAGCCTGAGCAAAGTGGTGATCGCCACCCCGGACGGAGAACAGCGGCTGGCCGTGGTGCGCGAAGTGACCGAAGGCTCGGAACCTGAAGGTGCGACGGTCAACGGTGCCGATGGTACGGCCTATTCTCTGGTTCAGTTGACCGGCGCCGAAACCCTCCAGGAGGTGCAGGCCGCTATTGATGACGGCGACGCCCGCCTGACTCTGATCAACCCGAACGAGCGGATCGCGGTACTGACCGAGTGGCTGGACACTCAGCCCTTTGCTAACACGATCACTTGGGAATGGACCGGAGACCAGGAGGACCAAGCCGAGAGCCAGGCCTTCCTCTCCAGCGCCTTTCTGGCGGCGCTGGGTCTGATGTTCGTGATCCTGCTGGCGCAGTTCAACTCGTTCTACAACTCGGTGCTGGTGCTGCTGGCGGTGGTTCTGTCCACCACCGGCGTGCTGATCGGGATGATGGTGATGCAACAGCCCTTCTCGATCATCATGACCGGGACGGGCATCGTGGCACTGGCGGGGATCGTGGTGAACAACAACATCGTTCTGATCGACACCTATCAGGAATACAGCCGCTACATGCCCCGGATCGACGCCATCGTGCGCACGGCCGAGGCGCGGATTCGTCCGGTTCTGCTGACCACCCTGACCACGATGGCGGGCCTGACACCGATGATGTTCGGCCTGTCGCTGGACTTCATCAACGGCGGCTATTCCATCGACAGCCCCACCGCGCTGTGGTGGAAACAGCTGGCGACTGCAGTGGTGTTCGGGCTTGGCATCGCCACGGTTCTGACGCTGATCGTGACGCCCTCGTTCCTGGCCTTGCGGGTTTGGGTGACCACCTATGCCGTGTGGCTGGGCAAGCTGTTGGCCCGCGTGACCGCCGGCCATTCCAGCCAGATCGCGCAGGACATGGCGATCGGAGACTCGGCCCGCCGGATGCAGGCGACGGAAATCGTCTGGACCGAAGATGAGGTTGCCGATGCCGAGGAAAGCCCGGGCGACACACCGGGGCATCCGCTGAAAGCGGCGGAGTAACACAAGAAACGGGCCGGTACTGCCGGCCCGTTTTCGTTTGAGATCTTAGCCGCGGAGGTTTCAGGCCGCCTGCGTATCCGATTGCTGGCGGTTCCACAGCTGGGCATAACGCCCTTCACGGCGCAACAACTCGTCGTGGGTGCCCCGCTCGATGATCTCGCCCTTTTCGAGAACGACGATCTGGTCAGCCTCGGCAATCGTGCTCAGGCGGTGGGCGATGGTAATCACCGTGCGCCCCTCGCCGGCGCGGGCCAGGGCATCCTTGATGTCCTGCTCGGTGTCGGTATCCAGCGCGCTGGTGGCCTCGTCCAACAGCAGGATCGGCGGGTTCTTCAAAAGCGTCCGCGCAATGCCCACGCGCTGCTTCTCGCCGCCCGACAGCTTCAGGCCACGCTCACCCACCTTGGTTTCGTACCCCTCGGGCAGAGAGGTGATGAAGTCGTGGATCTGGGCGGCCTTTGCGGCGGCTTCGATCTCGGCCTGCGAGGCCCCCTCGCGGCCATAGGCGATGTTGTACCGGATCGTATCGTTGAACAGCACCGTATCCTGCGGCACCACACCGATGGCGGCGTGTAGGCTTTCCTGCGTCACGTCGCGCACATCCTGCCCGTCGATCCGCAACGCGCCTTGGGTCACGTCGTAGAACCGGAACAGCAACCGCCCAATGGTGGATTTGCCCGAGCCGGTCGCGCCCACGATGGCCACGGTCTGCCCCCCTGGCACCACCAGAGAGACACCGCGCAGGATCTCGCGGTCCGGGTCATAGCCGAAATGCACATCGTCCAGTTCGACCCGGCCTTCGGTGATCTGCAGCGGTTTGGCGTCGGGCTTGTCCACCACTTCGGCCGGCTGCTCCAGCAGCTGGAACATCTGCCCCATATCAACCAGAGCTTGCCGGATCTCGCGATAGACGGTGCCCAGGAAGTTCAGCGGCACGGTGATCTGGATCATGTAGGCGTTGACCATCACGAAATCGCCCACCGTCAACTGCCCGTTCTGAACGCCGATCGCGGCCAGAACCATCACTCCGATCAGGCCACAGGTGATCAGGAAGGACTGACCGAAGTTCAGGAAGGCCAGCGAATATGCCGTTTTCAACGCGGCCTGCGCATAGGCCTTCATCGACACGTCATATCGTTCAGCTTCGCGCCGCTCGGCGTTGAAATACTTGACGGTTTCGAAATTCAGCAGGCTGTCGATGGCGCGCTGGTTGGCCTCGGTGTCCTGATCATTCATCTCGCGCCGCAGCTTCACGCGCCATTCGGTGACCGTGAAGGTGAACCAGATGTACAGCGCGATTGTGACGGCCACCACGACCAGATACCAGACGTCGAACAGCCACATCAAAACCACCGCCACCAGCAGCAGTTCAAGGATCAGCGGGCCGATCGAAAACAGCAGAAAGCGCAGCAGGAACTCCACGCCCTTGACCCCGCGCTCGATGATCCGGCTGAGGCCGCCCGTCCGGCGGGTCACATGGTAGCGCATCGACAGCTGGTGGATGTGCTGGAATGTTTCCAGCGCCAGCGCTCGCAGCGCGCGTTGCCCCACCGGCGCGAACAGCGCATCGCGCAACTGCTGGAACCCCACCGTCATCATCCGCGCCACGCCATAGGCCACGGTCAGCCCTACGGCGCCCAGCGCGAGCGGCGGCACGCCCTCGCCCGCCAACGCGTCAACCGCGCCCTTGTACAGGATCGGCGTATAGACCGCGATCAACTTGGCTAAAACCAGCATGGCCATCGCGAAGACCACCCGCCGTTTGACCCACGGCTCATCTTCGGGCCATAGGTACGGAGCCACTTTTCGGATGGTCAGCCAACCCGACTTGCGTTCGTCCATCTGTGGCATGTCTGCGGAATGCATAGGCGCAAGTCTTCTCATGTCTGACCCGGAAAGTTTCGAGGCCGGGCGAGAACCCGGCCCCGCAAGACCTAAGCCTTTATTCCGGGATGGTGAAGACCTGGCCTGGATAAATCAGGTCGGGGTCGCGGATCAGGTCGCGGTTCGCATCGAACAGGCGAACATACAGAACACCGTCGCCAAAACGCTCTCGCGAGATGGCCCACAGGGTATCGCCCTTCTGCACGGTAACGGACCGGATCGGCGTGCTCTGGTCGGCGCCCGGCACCGCATCCTGCGCCTCGGCCGCCTGCAGAACTTCAACCGGCTCGCGCTTGAACGGCGTTTCCAGACGGCTCAGCACCGTTCCGTCCGTGTCGACTTCGTCAACGCGCAGCGTATAGACACCGGGATCGACTTCTTGGATTTCCCCGCGCCAATCACCGTCCTGCCCTGGCGTGATATCGGCCACCAGCTTGTTGTTCAGATAGAGCCGAACCGCAGCACCCTCGGACACACGGCCGGACAATTGGACATCGCCAGCGTCGGAATAGCCGATCGTATCAAGCGCAACCTGCTCGGGCGACGTGTCTTCGGACGACGGCGACTGGACAAGCTCAACCCCTTCCTCACCGGACCGCAAAACGGCCACCTGCTGGCTTTCGCTGGATTGAGTCTCGGTCGTGGCCTCGGGTGAGGTTGCTTCTTCGTCCTGCGCGCCGGCAACGGTCTCGTCCGCTTGCGCGACCTCGGTGTCCTCTGCGACTGCGGCCGCAGACGGCTGTTCCGCCGTTTCGTCCTGCGCTTCGGTGTCCGTGCTGGCGACTTGCTCGTCCGTAGCGGGTGGCGCAGGCGGCTTGGGCAACGCGGCAATCAGATAGTCATCTGATTGCGCAGACCGGGTGCCGTCACCGGCTTCAAGAACCAGACCTCGCGCGGCCTCGCTGAAGGGGATGGTGACGAACTCGGCGAACTGGCCGCTGCCATCGACCGTGAAGCTGTGGATCGGCTCGCCATCCAGCAGGATACGAATTTGACTGCCCGGGTCGCCTTTGCCGGACAGCAGCGCATTGCCGTCGGGCTCCACGAATATCTGGTCGAGCGTCGGAGCAATTGCGGCCGCGTTAGCCACGGGTGTGGGAGCAGCCTCTGCCGGCTGTTCTTCAACCGTCGCGTCCTGCGCAGTCTGCTCGTCGGTCGCAGTATTCTCCTCGGCTTCCGCCGCGGTTGCTTCTTCGGTCTCGGTCGAGGTCTGAACCTCGTCCGCGTTGTCAGGTTCCGCAACGACCTGCGAGTCCTCTGCATCTGGGCTTGGTGCCGGTGCGGCGGCTGGCTCAGTCGTCTCTTCGCTGGCGTTTGCGGCGACGGCCTCTTCCGTAGTGGATTGTTCAGACTGCGGCGCAGGACCGAAGACACCCGAAAGATACAAGCCCCCGGCGCCAATCACAGCCAAGATACCCGCAAGGATACCCCAGACGAATGCACCCGACCTACCGCTTCCCGATTTGGCGTCCATGTTTTTTCCTTCACTCCGCAGCGCAAATGCCTTGACTCAAAAGCTTTCCGCCGAACGGTTGAGCCAATTTACCAATCCCGCTATCACGGGTCAAAACCTCTGACACAACCCCGGAGTCGCTGTTTGATGTCCCAGAAATCGATCTGTGTGTATTGCGGGTCACGCAATGGCGCGAATTCGGCCTACACAAAGGCCGCAGGCACCTTTGGACGGCTGCTGGCCGCCGAAGGCTGGCGGCTGGTCTACGGTGCGGGTGACGTGGGCCTGATGGGCGAAGTCGCCCGGGCCACGCAAGCGGCCGGAGGCGAAACCTTCGGCGTGATACCGGTTCATCTGCTCCGGCGGGAAGTGGGAAAAACAGATCTGACGCGTTTCGTGGTCACCGAAACGATGCACGAGCGCAAGAAAGTCATGATCATGAATGCGGATGCCGTGGTCGTGCTGCCCGGCGGACCCGGGTCGTTGGACGAGTTGTTCGAGGCACTGACCTGGCGCCAGTTGGGCCTGCATGACAAACCCATTCTGGTGATGAATGTGGACGGATACTGGGACGCGCTTCACACGCTTTTGGATCAGGTGATCGACGCAGGTTTTGCGGATGCCTCCTTGGCCCGTTTCATTACCTGGGTCGACGACGCCGAGTCCGCGATGGACGAATTGCGCAAGTTATTGAAATAATAGGCGTCACGGGCGGCTTCCCCGCCCGTGAGTCCCGAACTAGCTAGATCAGGCGGTCGAGGTGCGCAGTTGGCGTTGCAGCACCTTTTCGACCTTGTGCAGTGGATGATTGGTCAGGGTCTTGTCGACTTCGGCTACGACTTTGGCCAGAACTTCGCTGTGAAGGCGCCGGCGCAGCAGGCCCAGGACCTGTGGGCTGGCAACCAGAACAAGCCGCTTGTACGCGCCCTTCAGCCCTTTTTTGTTGAGCAGGTTGGCCACATCCTGGACGAACAGGGATTTGGCGTGAGTGCGCCAGGTGTCTTCCTCCACCGCAGATTTCTGGTTCGGCCCGGTATCATTTCGCCGTCCCGCCCGATCCGAAGGCTTGCTCCGCGCGGCGAGATGATCATGTTCCTCAACCGATACGACCACCAGATTGGGGTTCTCGGCATCCGTCACGTTTTCAGTGAACAGTGCTTTTTCCCCGTCGGCGATGATGACCCAAGTACCCTGTGCAAGTGCGACCATTGCGATCTCCCGTTGTGGTTTTCGTGGCCGTCCCCCGCCCGAATAAGAACAGCCAACATCTTGCACCGACGGCACAATTTGGCAGCTATTCCCTCATTGTTTTGGTTTTGGCGGTTCTCTCCTCCCGCAACTAACAGCTAATCACTCTTTGGCGTCTTGCAACGGCGCATGCGTGCAAAAGTTGACGTATCGGCAAGTTTCCACCCGAGGCACAGATCAGGCCGAAATCTCGACAAGCGTAATCTCGGGTGTAACACCAAACCGGACCGGAAGGATCGAGCACCCGATGCCGCCGGAAACTACCAGATCCTTCCCACCTTCGCGCACCGGGCCGTAGGCATAGCGATTGCCAAACCGCGAAGGCACCACGGGCGACCACCCAAACAGTCTGATTTGCCCACCATGCGTGTGACCGGACAGCGTCAAGGCAACGCGATCTGGCACTTGGGGAAATATGTCCGGTTCATGCGCCATCAGGATGACGGGCGCGTCATCGGTAATCTGCCGCAACGTGCCGGACAGATCGTCCAGGCCGCGGTATCGCCCATTGCCCTCCACGATGGCCAGTTGGTCTTCGAGGCCCGCCAGCCAGATCCCCGGACCATCCAGTTTCTGCGCAGAATTGGACAGGACCGGGATGCCACTCGCGGCCAGTGTATCGGCATATAAGTTGGGCCCACTGCCCCGGCGTTGAGCGGCGGTATCATCCCACCAGTCATGGTTTCCCAGAACCGCGAAAACCCCGTGGCGCGCGGTCAGCCCGGCAAGAACCGCGGTGATGTCCGCCATCGCGACAGGTTTTGAAACCATCCTGTGGCTGGCGGTGAAATCCCCCAGCAGCAAGACCAGATCGGCATCCAGCGCATTTGTGCGCCTTACGACCTGCTTGATACGCTTTAGGGTAACGAATGGCTCGCCCGCGTGAAGGTCGGCGATGACCGCGATCCGCAGCGGAGGCGCCGTCCAGTCCGCGCGCTGAAGCTTCCATTTGCGAACCCGCAGCCGCATAGCCGGTTCGATAAAGAACCCGTACAGCGAAACAACAAGGCCTGCCAGCGTCACCGCCAGCAGGCCCTTGATAAACCCTCGTCGGGTCAAGAGTTACATCCGCGATGCAACGTTTTCCCAGTTTACCAGGTTGTCGAGGAAGTTCGACAGGTAGGCCGGACGCTTGTTGCGGAAGTCAATGTAGTAGGAGTGCTCCCACACGTCGCAACCCAGAAGCGCCGTCTGGCCGAAGCACAGCGGGTTCACACCGTTTTCGGTTTTGGTAACCGCCAGCGAACCGTCGGCATTCTTGACCAGCCACGCCCAGCCCGAACCGAACTGACCGGCACCGGCCGCGCTGAACTGCGATTTGAACTCCTCGACCGAACCGAAGCTTTCAACCAACGCCTTTTCCAGCTCGCCCGGCATCTTGGACTCGCCCGGACCCATCATTTCCCAAAACTGGTTGTGGTTCCAAAGCTGGCTGATGTTGTTGAAGATACCGTTCTGTGCGACGGCCGACTTGTCATAGGTGCCGACGATGATCTCTTCCAGCGACTTGCCGTCCCACTCGGTCCCGGCGATCAGCTTGTTGCCGTTGTCGACATAGGCCTTGTGGTGCAGATCATGGTGATATTCCAGCGTTTCAGCCGACATGCCCTTGGCTGCCAGCGCGTCATGTGCATAAGGAAGATCAGGAAGTTCAAAAGCCATCTCGGCCCCCTGTAAATTTGTGTTGCGTTCCCAAGGTTAAATGCTTTGGCAACCGCCGCAGGTCAAGGCCCGAGCGCAGAAAACCCGGAGGTCCGCGATGCTGACGCAGGCGCGCAAGATGTTCTACCGTGCCCGCGGTCATTGTGCAGGCAACCTGAATGGCGAGGTGTTCCGGCTGGACCCCTACCATTCGAAATTCTGGCGCAAGGCCTCAAGCGGCGCGTGGGAGCCCGAGACTTTCGCGGTCCTGGACCAGCACCTGTCGCCCGACCGCGACTATCTGGACATCGGCGCCTGGATCGGCCCGACGGTTCTCTATGGCGCGCGCAAGGCCCGACATGTCTGGTGTTTCGAACCCGACCCCACCGCCTTTCGCCATCTGGTCTGGAACCTCGACCTGAACGACATCGGCAACGTCTCGGCCTTTGGCGTGGCCTTGTCCGACCGGTTCGGTGTGGCGCGCATGGCTTCAGTCAGGGGCGAGCGCGGCGACTCCACCAGCTCGCTCCTGCATGACGGCGCGCATGGAACCGATGCCCTGACCATCGCCTGGGACCAGTTCGCCACAGCGACGGACCTGACAGGCATTTCGCTGGTCAAAATGGACATCGAAGGGGCGGAGTTTGCGGTTCTTCCGACGCTCGCCGACTGGCTGCGGGAGCAGAAGCCAGCCCTGTATCTGTCGCTGCACGCGCCCCTGCTGGACCAAAACAACCGCGCCGAACGGGTCGAAGCCCTGCTTGCGACGTTGTCTTTCTACTCGAACATGCACGATGAAGCCGGGCGCCCAATCTCGGCCCAGGACTTGCTGGGCCCGAGCGCTTTGACCCAGTACCGCAGCGTCCTGTTCACGGAATAGAGTTCCGTACCGGAAACTCTACCCAAACGAAAGTTTGGCCTTGCACGCCCAACGACTCGGTGTTCATTTTCCTGTATTGATCATTGAAATTACAGGAAAATTGACTTGCGACTTATTCTATTCCTCGCCGCGGTTCTGACGGCACAGGCGGCTGCCGCATCCCCCACGGCTTACAAGTGCACGATCACGAAAAAGGATAGCCACGGCTGGGTTGCACCCGAATATGCCTTTCAAATCGACCCCGAGGCCGGCACGGCCCAAGCCGCCAGCAACTACCATGACTGGACCAACGCGCAGCTTCGGGATCGTGGGGCCAAGGGCTATCGGATGATCTGGAATGTGACACTCAAAAGTACCGAAGGTCAGGCCATTCGCATGCGCTATCAGGCGAATTCGGCAACAGACGGTGGGCTGAAGGTGAGCGGCAGTTTCGTGAATGTCGGGGCATCGAACAAACCTTACGGAACCGGCAGATGCGAGGTCGTCAAATAATGAAAAGCCCCGGTAATGTCCGGGGCTTTTTCTGTCTGCCAAGGTGGGGTCGGGTTCAGTAGTATCCGACCTCGCTGCCGGGCTGCGCCGCAACCTTCAGCAGCTTGAACACGTAATCCGCAACTGATCGGAAGCACACCACGCGGAAGGTTTCCTCGTCGTCCATCCAGAACGCCCCCGCAACCTGCGCCAGGCGCGTGCGCCGGATCTGACCGGGCTGGAAAGCATCGGACGAGAAATCGACGGGCGCAACCTTGCCCAGCACCTCACGCGCGGTCGATCCCGAGACCCGGAACACCGCCCGCGCGTCCGAGACGTTGACCGCCAAGGCATGCACACCGCTCAGCGCGTCCTGCATGGCGGCCAGTTTGGCCTCGACCTCGGCGTAGGGAACAAGCACCAGCAACTCGTCCGGCGACATCCAGCAGACGCCGTTTTCGCCATCGACGAAAGCCTCGCGCTGGCCGGGCATCTTCTGGCCGGTGGCATCCTTGACCGCCTTGGTCACCAGCTTGTCGGACAGATCGCCGCGCAGGGTTATCATCCCCTGCAGGCCGCATTCCTCGATCCGGGCGATGCCGTCAAAGCTGGCGTGGTTTAGTGCGCTGATGGGTTCAGACATTCTGCTTCTCCCCGTCCTTGTCGTAGAACACAGGGTCCACGATCTTTGCCTTGTAGATTTTGTCGTCGGTGCCCGGGAACTCGATCACGTCGCCCATGCGGTTCGGCCCGTTCTTGACCAGCCCCATGGCGATACCCTGGCCCAGATTGGCCGAGTAATAAGTCGAGGTCACGCGCCCGATCACGTTGCGCTGGCCGTTGGCATTCACGCCCTCGCCCACCGCATAGGCGCCGTCGGGCAGAACCGATCCATCCACAGTTTCCAGACCCACCAGTTTCCAGCGGTCCGGGTCGGTCATGTGAGAGCGTTCCTGCGCCCGCTTGCCCAGGAAATCCTCTTTCTTTTTTGAGATCGCCCAGTGCAGCCCCAGATCCTGCGGGATCACGGTGCCGTCGGTCTCGTCCCCGATCATGATGAAGCCCTTCTCGGCCCGCAGAATGTGCAGACATTCCGTGCCATAAGGCATCACGCCGAACTCTTTCCCGGCTTCCATCAGAGCGTCCCAGAACGCCTGCCCCTGGCTGGCGGGCACCGCGATTTCATAGGACAGCTCGCCCGAGAACGAGATGCGGTAGGCGCGGCAATCAAAGCCGCCGATCTGGCCGTCGCGCCACTCCATGAAGGGCAGCGCCTCGCGGCTGACATCCATGCCGCCGAGCTTCTCCAGTACCTTGCGGGCGTTGGGGCCCACCACGGCGACCTGGGCGTATTGCTCGGTCACGTTGGCGACATAGACCTTCCAGTCCCACCATTCGGTCTGCAGCCACTCCTCCATATGGGCATGGATGCGTTCGGCACCGCCGGTGGTGGTGTGGCACAGCCAGGTGTCCTCGTCGATGCGGGCGACGACGCCGTCGTCGATCAGGAAGCCGTTTTCCGAGCACATCAGGCCATAGCGGCATTTGCCGACCTTCAGCGTGGACATCATGTTGGTGTACATCATGTCCAGAAACTTGCCCGCGTCCGGACCCTTGACGATCAGCTTGCCCAGGGTCGAGGCATCCAACAGCCCGAGGTTTTCACGGGTGTTCTTGACCTCGCGGTTCACCGCGTCATGCACGGGTTCCCCGGCTCGGACATAGGCGTAAGGGCGGCGCCAGTGGCCCACCGGCTCCCAATCGGCACCATTCCGGTCATGCCAGTCATGCATGGGCGTGCGGCGGATCGGCTGGAACACCTCGCCGCGCGCCTCGCCCGCAATGGCTCCCATCGAGATGGGCGTATAAGGCGGGCGGAAAGTGGTGGTGCCGACCTTGGGAATCTCCGACTCCAGCGCATCAGCAAGGATCGCCAGGCCGTTGATATTGCTCAGCTTACCCTGATCCGTCGCCATGCCCAGCGTGGTATAACGCTTGGTGTGCTCGACGCTTTCATAGCCCTCGCGCGCGGCCAGTTGCACATCCGAGACCTTCACGTCGTTCTGGAAGTCCAGCCACGACTTCATGCGCAGCTGCACGTCGGCCTTGGCGGGCATCAGCCAAACGGCCTGCATGGGCGCTTCGGTCTCGGCCTCGCCCTGCGGTGCCTTGGTGTTCTTCGGCTTGAACCCGGCTGCCTTGGCCGCGGACTTGCCCGCGGCGTGGGCATCGGCCAGAACCTCGCCCAGCGCCATCGGCCCGCTTGCCGAGCCTGCGGCCACAACAAAGCCTGCGCCATCCGCGCCCAGCGGCGGACGGTCGGGGTCGGGGCGGAAATGGGCGTTGGCTTCGTCCCAGATCAGCTTGCCACCGCAATGGGACCACATGTGCACCACCGGAGACCAGCCGCCCGACATGGCGACCGCATCGCATTCGACCTCTTCCCGAGCGCCGCCGATGCCTTCCTGGTTGCAGATCGCGACCTTCTTGACCCGCTTGCCGCCCTTGACCTTGGCGATGGCCTTGCCGGGATCGACCCGGATACCGAGGCTGCGCGCCTCGTCCGCCAGCGGCCCGGCCGAGGGACGGGCATCGACGACGCGCAACACATCCACGCCAGCCTGTTTCAGGATGATCGCGGTGCGGTAGGCGTCGTCATTGTTGGTGGCGACGATCACGCGCTCGCCCGGGGTCACGCCCCAGTTGACCACATAGTCGCGCATGGCCGAGGCCAACATCACCCCCGGCACGTCATTGCCGGCAAAGGACAGCGGGCGCTCGATCGCACCGGTCGCCGTAGCGACCTGTTTGGCGCGTATGCGCCAAAGGCGGTGGCGCGGGCCCTGGGTGCCCGGTTTGTGGTCGTTCAGACGCTCGTATCCCAGCACGTAACCGTGATCATAGACCCCAGCCCCCATGCAGCGCGACCGCATGGTGACGTTGTCCATTGTTTCGAGTTCGGAAACCAATTGTTCCACGAACTTATCCACAGGCTCGTCGTTGACGGTGCCGCCGTCGACAGGCGCGCGCCCCCCCCAATAGGCGGTCTGCTCGATCAGCATGACCTTGGCGCCCGATTGCGCGGCGGCTTTGGCCGCCTGCAGGCCCGCAACACCGCCGCCGATCACCAATATGTCGGTGAAGGCATAGAAGTGTTCATAGGTATCCGCGTCGCGGCTGTCCTTATCGGGCGCCTTGCCCAGACCGGCGGACTGGCGGATGAACGGCTCGTACACATGTTTCCAGAACGGCTTGGGGTGGATGAACGTCTTGTAGTAGAACCCCGCCGGCAGGAACCGCGCCAGAGCCGTGTTCACCGCGCCGATGTCATATTCCAGGCTGGGCCAGTGGTTCTGCGAGATCGCGGTCAGGCCGTTGAACAGCTCGGTCGTAGTGGCGCGCTGGTTCGGCTCGAACCGGTTGCCCTGCCCCAGACCCACCAGCGCGTTGGGCTCCTCAGCGCCGCTGGCCACGACGCCGCGCGGACGGTGGTATTTGAACGACCGGCCGACCATCATCTGATCGTTGGCCAGCAGGGCCGAGGCCAGCGTGTCGCCCTGATAGCCCTGCATCGCGCTACCGTTGAATGAAAACGTGACCGGTTTCGATCTGTCGATCAGGCGACCTTGATTTGCGAGACGGGTGCTCATGTTGCGGACCTTTCGCAGGTGGAGGCACCAAGACCTCCGGCGGATGTGTTCTTGAAAAGACGAAGCATCAGGAGAACTCTCTCCACGTCCAACCCGGCCGTTTGGCCGAAATCGCATCGCGGATCTCCTGCGGCGGCTCGGTGACCTGGGCCGAATAGGTGCCGAACACCTCGAGCGTCGCGGTGCAGCGCGCGGCATGGAACCACTTGCCACAGCCGTTGCTGTGGCGCCAGCGTTCAAAATGCACGCCCTTGGGGTTTTCGCGCATGAACAGATAGTCATGGAAATCGTCGTCAGAAGACCCGGGACCGAAGCGTTTCAGATGCGCTTCGCCTCCGGCGGTCAGTTCGGTCTCTTCGGCGTCGACGCCGCAATAAGGGCATTTCAGGATCAGCATGTGGCTACTCCTTGCTTGAATTCTTTCGACCACACGCCCAAGTCGAGGGTATGGATGTTTTGACCATAATTCTGACCGTTGCAGGCACGCTTGCCGTCTTTGGGCTGATCGCGTTTTTCATTTTCCGGTCTGAGGAAAAGAAGGCCATCAAGCCAAAATCCGACAGCCCGAAAAGTTCTGAGACCATTCACGGGGCACATTGGGGCGACTGACATCAGTGCGCGACCCCGGCGGCAACGCTTTCGTCGATGAAGCGGCCCTCTTTGAACCGGTCCAGCGAGAACGCCTCGGTCAACGGGGAATGCCCGGTGGCCATCAGCTGCGCCATGCCCCAGCCCGAGCCCGGGATGGCCTTGAACCCGCCGGTCCCCCAACCGCAGTTAATGAAACAACCGCCCAGGGGCGTCTTGGACAGGATGGGGGAACGGTCGCCGGTCATGTCGACGATCCCGCCCCATTGCCGCAGCATCTTTAGCCGCGAGATCATCGGGAAGGTTTCGACCAGCGCGCGGACGGTTTCCTCGATATGGTGGAACGAACCGCGCTGGGTGTAGTTGTTGAACCCGTCGGTGCCACCGCCGATCACCATCTCGCCCTTGTCGGATTGCGACATGTAGCCGTGCACTGTGTTGGCCATCACCACCACGTCCATGCAGGGCTTGATCGGCTCGGACACCAGCGCCTGTAGGGCCAGCGCCTCGACCGGCAGGCGGAAGCCCGCCATCTCGGCCAGTTGGCCCGAGTGACCCGCGACCACGATGCCCAACTTGTCACATTCGATGGCGCCCTTGGTCGTCTCGACCCCTGTGACGCGACCGTTTTCAGACCGGACGCCCGTGACCTCACACTGCTGGATGATGTCCATGCCCATATTCGAACAGGCACGCGCATAGCCCCAGGCCACCGCATCGTGGCGTGCGGTGCCTCCGCGCTCTTGCCACAGCGCACCAAGGACCGGATAGCGCGGGCCGTCGATGTTGATGATCGGGACCAGCTGCTTTACGCGCTCGGGCTCGATCCATTCGGTCTTGACCCCCTGCAGCGCGTTGGCATGCGCCGTACGCTGATAGCCGCGCACCTCGTGCTGGGTTTGCGCCAGCATCATCACGCCGCGCGGGCTGAACATCACGTTGTAGTTCAGATCCTGGCTCAGATCCTCGTACAAGCTGCGCGATTTTTCGTAGATCGCCGCCGACGGGTCCTGCAGATAGTTCGAGCGGATGATGGTCGTGTTCCGCCCGGTATTGCCGCCGCCCAGCCAGCCCTTTTCGATCACTGCGACGTTCTGGATACCGTAGTTCTTGCCCAGATAATACGCCGTCGCCAAACCGTGCCCGCCGGCACCGACGATGATCACGTCATACCGTTTCTTGGGTTCTGGCGAACGCCAGGCGCGCTCCCATCCGGTGTGATAGCGCAGCGACTCTCGCGCTACGGCAAAGGCTGAATAGTGTTTCATGAGCGAATCCGTCCGGTTCGTGATTGGCCGAAGATATGCCGTGCGGCGACAGATTACCCCTGCCGTACAGCGCCGCAATATCGCACTATTGCGACATGTAGGCCATTCGCGGCCATTTGTCCCTTTTTTCCGGGCGCGCGCAGGTCTAAGTGAGGGCAACAATTCCGGAGAGATCATGACATTCTGGGTTCTGCTTCTGCTCTTTGCGCTGTCGATCACCGCATTCCTGGCCTTTGGCCTGACCCGAACCCGCCGGCGACAGGAACATCCGGCGACTTACGATTTGCGGGTCTACAAGGAGCAGCTGGCCAGCGTTGACCGCGATCTGGCCCGCGGAGTGATCGCCAAAGCCGACGCCGAGCGGGTTCGGACCGAGATTTCGCGCCGTATCCTGGCCGCCGACGCGCAAATCCGTACCGGTGACGCGACGACCGGGCCGTCGACCACTGTTCGGTTGGCCGCCATCGGGTTCGTTGCCCTGGTTCTGATCGGCGGAGCGTTTGCTTTGTACCGCCAACTGGGTGCTGCCGGATACCCTGATCAGCCGCTTTCAGCGCGCATGGAAATGGCCGCCGAACTGCGTGAGAACAGACCCGGCCAGGAAGAGGCCGAGCAGATGGCCCCACCCGTCGAAGCGCCTCAGCTTGAAGACAGCTATGCCAACCTTCTGAACCAGCTGCGCACGACCGTGGCCGACCGACCGGACGATCTTCAGGGTCACATTCTATTGGCGCAGCACGAAACCAACGCGGGCAATTTTCAGGCCGGTTATGCAGCCCAACGCCGTGCAATCGAGTTGATGGGGGATGAGGCTCCGGCGGACGCCTATTCGAACCTGGCAGAAATGCTGATCCTGGCGGCAGGGGGCTATGTCTCTCCCGAAGCCGAAGCGGCCTTGCGACAGGCACTGGAACGCGACCCACAATCGGGACCGGCGCGCTATTACTGGGGACAGATGCTGCTTCAGATCGGACGGCCGGACCAGGCCTATCGCGTCTGGATGGACACGCTGCGCACGTCGCCGCCGGGCGCGCCTTGGGCCAACGCCATTCGCGCCCAGATCGACGAACTTGCCTGGCGCGCCGGCGTCTTCAACGCGCCCGAAATGGCAGCTGCTCCGGCAGGTGCCGGCCCCAGCCAGTCGGATATGGAAGCTGCGGCGGAATTGACGCCCGAGGAGCGTCAGGAGATGATCCGCGGCATGGTTGACGGATTGTCGGACAGGCTGGCGACCGAAGGTGGTTCTCCGCAGGAATGGGCCCGATTGATCTCGGCGTTGGGGGTGCTGGGAGAAACCGAGCAGGCCGCCGCGATCCGCGATGAAGCCGCGACCAAGTTTGCCGAAGACCCTGCCGCGCTTGAACTGATCAACTCGGCCGCGCAGCAGGCTGGCCTGTCGCAATGATCCAGGACGTGTTCGAGGATTTCGCAGCCGCACTGCCCCCGATGCAGGCGTTGATGGGACTGGATCTGGGCGAAAAGACGATCGGCGTGGCTGTTTCCGACCGCATGCGCGGTGTGGCCAGCCCACTTGAGACCGTGCGCCGCAAGAAATTCAAGCTGGACTCTGCCCGCCTTCTGGAAATCGCTGCCGACCGCGAGATCGGAGGGATCGTTCTTGGCCTGCCCATGAATATGGACGGATCCGAGGGTCCAAGGTGCCAATCAACCCGCGCGTTTGCCCGCAACCTGTCCCAACTGACCGACATCCCGATCGGGTTCTGGGACGAGCGTCTGAGCACAGTTGCGGCAGAAAAGGCACTTTTGGAGGCGGATACGACACGAAAACGTCGCGGACAGGTTATCGACCACGTCGCGGCGGGTTATATCCTGCAAGGAGCGCTGGACAGGCTGCGCTTTCTTTAACGAGCCCGGAGACCGGCGATGACGAACATGATTTGGAAAAGGAACGAGGTCGAAAGCCCCTGTGTCCAGATCTGCGTCGTGCATCCGACCGAGCGGATCTGCACCGGCTGCTATCGCACCATTGACGAAATCACGCGCTGGTCGAAAATGGACAGTTCGGAACGCGCCGAAATCATGAATGACCTGCCTGCCCGCAAGCCTCGCTTGGCCAAGAGACGGGGTGGTCGCGCGGCCCGTCTGGACAAATCCTGACAATCAAAGGGCTTTGTCGGTCTTCCGACCGTCTTCTTCATCTTTCGCAGAGTCTGCGCATGTCTTTACACCGGACCGTTGCCCGGCCTTCAATTCACTGCGGAACAAACGGGTGATTTCCGACTTGCTGGTCTGCGACCGCCGAAGACTGGATTCCTGAAAATCAACTTCGACAGCCGCGCTGGTCATGGATTTTCTTTTCAAAAACTTGATCAGCCGCATACGAGCCTTCCCGAATAAATCTGCGTCGCTGCGGGCCGGTCGAAAGCTCGGGAAAAGGGGGGTCGAGCCGTATGACTATGCGTGAGTGAGTGGCGGCCCGCAGCGACGATTTGCGCATACCGGAGTCAGGCTTTTGAGAAAGGGGGAAAACCTGCCGTCGCGCTTCAATTTTTTTACCAATTAGACAAATTAGCCGGAGAGACTCAACAGTTACAATGCCTTCGCGCCCCGCGGCTGGGCGAAAAGGACGTAACGTAACAAGTTGGACCGGCCCGCGACAGCGTCAGGTGTCAATCCAGGATTTGCCCCGGACGCGCAGCGCGGCCCAATCATTCGGGCAGCGCGCCATCGTCATCCGGCAGCCAGCCACGCTTTGGCGTTTTCAATCTCTTCGGACGGGAAAAACTGGGTACGTGTACCCAGAATGTGGCCACCCACGCGCTGCGCGATGTTCTGCCATGCCTTGTCGCCGACGATGGCTGCCCGATCCAGCATTCCAACGTGACCGCGGGCCAGACGGAAATGCGCGGCCAGAGCGGTCAGCCCTTGCCAGCCATCAAACTCCCTCAGATCGATCAGCAACCGGAGCGCATCCCGGTCGCCCAGGATGGCATCCAGATCGGCTTCGGCCTTTTCGTATTCCTCGGGATCCAGCTTACCCATCAGGCTGACCTGCACGCATGGCCCGCCCAAATCCACAATGTGGATCACGCCCAGGGATTCACGGATCCAGCGGCGCGCTTCTTCCAGCTCGGCCAGCTCGAATACCTGTACCGGACAGGGCATAAGCGGCGCAGCCAGACGCACGCTGGTCTGGACCCAGCCCTTGTCTGCGACGACCGCGGCGCGATCGAAGCCGCGCCAATGGCTTAGGCCCAGCTTGGTATCTTCCCAAGCAGCGCCCAGATCATAGCCTTTGAACTCGGGGCCGACGATTACCAGGAGGCGGACGGCGTCATGTTCCGCCAGCGCAGCCTCGATTGCGGGAACCAGAGTGCTTGTGTAATCGGCGCTTGTTACTTCGCCCGACAATTCGATTTCGATCAATGCACCGTCGGAATTCTTGTGGACCGTAATCATTTTGAGCCTCCAAAGCCAAAGAATGGCAGAAGGTTACGGGGATTCGATCCATTCGGCCACACCGCCCGGCAGCTCGGGCCGGAAATAGGCAATCATCCGTCCGTCCGGCCCCGCCGTTGCCCCTGCCCCCCAAGGCGCGACCCCATGCAGGCAATGGCGATGCAACACGTAGGTTTCGCCGGGCGAAGCCGACACTTCGATACGCGGGCAGGTTTCGAACACTTCGCGACGAGCAGCCTGATAGGCCTCGGTGATATCGGTCTGCGCCCACTGAGCGCGAGGAACACCGGCCAACGCAGCCCGGAATGCCGCGCCCATGATCCTGTGGCTGCCATCCCAAACAACCAGAGGCGCAGCATCTGCGCTCGCCTGTGTCAGTGGGATACCCAGGACCCATGCGTGAGGTTCGTCGATCTTGCGCCGACGGTCCGGGCCGCCGGGTTTCAGGCCATCCACATGCGCCGCGTCGCGCTTGGCCCGGTATCGGGCCGCCGCCTCGTTCTCGCCCCTGCGCGGGCGCGGATAGCCGGGATAGACGACCGAGACCTGCCCCTTGTGCAATTCGATCGAACCATAGTGTTCAACCAGAAACGCGACAGCCTGCCCGCTCAACGGAGCTGAGGCGACGACACGCCCTGCCCCGTCATTGGGCAGAGCATCGACGCCGATGAACCAGGTGCCTTCGCAATCCAACCACTGCCGGTGGGCTGGGTCACTGGCGGCCTGCTGCGCCAGTGGTAGGGCGTGGGCCACCCAGTCTGCTATGGGCTGGTCGTAGGGGAATACTTCCCAACCCCGCGACCAGAAATGCCTTACCACCCTACTGCCTTGCGCAGCATATTCAGGGCCACCAGCGTGAGGAACACGGCAAACACCCGTTTGAGCGGCTTGGGGTCCATCGCATGGGCCAGTTTCACCCCCCAGGGCGCGGTGATCATCGTCATCGCAACAACCACACCAAAGGCCACAAGATTGACGGCGCCGATTGTCAGCGGCGGACGGTGTTCAGCTGCGATCGGCAGAAACAGAAAGCCCAGTACCGAGGGTACGGCGATGATCACGCCAAACCCCGCGGCCGTCGCAACGGCCCGATGGATCGGTGTGTTGTAGAGGCTCATCAGAGGCACCCCAAAGCTGCCGCCGCCAATTCCCATCAGCACCGACAGAAACCCGACCAACGGCGAAATCACCAACCGCTTCAGCCCGCCGGGCATGGCATCACCCAATCGCCATTCGGACTTGCCAAGTCCCAGATAAGCGCCAATCACCATTCCAAGGATACCGAACAGCGCCTGCAACGCTTCCGTGCGCAGGGCCGAGGCGACCAGTACGCCAACAATCGCACCGACTGCGATACCCGGACCCCAACCGCGTAGAATATCCCAATCGACGGCGCCTTTCTTGTTGTGACTCAGCACCGAACGAACCGAAGTCACGATGATCGTGGCAAGTGACGTCGCAAGACACAGCTGCATCAGCTGCGGGCCACCATATCCCAGCGTTTGAAAAGCGTAGAAGAAGGCCGGCACCAGAACGATCCCGCCACCGACTCCCAAAAGGCCAGCCAAAACACCGGCCAGCGCGCCGATCACAAGCAAAAGGCCCAGCATCTGGGCCAGCAACATCGTATCGGGCATCCGTCCCCCTTGGTCCCCGGCCCTTGGGCCGTCTTAAACTACCTGCGCCGCCTCGGCATCCGGTGTCACGCGGGACAGCGCGCCCAGAACCACCTCGGGTCCGGCATGGTCTTTGACCGCGCCTTCGGACAAAGCGCGCCTCCAACCACGAGCACCCGGGCGTCCTGCGAACAATCCCAGCATATGTCGGGTGATCTGGTGCAACCGCCCCCCGCCGGCAAGATGCCGATCGATATAGGGCAGCATTTTCATCACGACTTCAACCGGATCCGCCTTTTGCCCCGACCCGTAGATCAGCGGGTCGGCATCGGCCAGAATATCGGTTGGCTGATGATAAGCAGCCCGGCCGATCATCACCCCGTCCAGTCCGGCGTCCAGATGCACTTGGGCTTCGGCCAGTGTCGTGATGCCTCCGTTGATCGAGATGTGGAGATCCGGAAAATCGGCTTTCATCCGGTGAACCAGATCGTAGTCCAGCGGCGGTATTTCCCTGTTTTCTTTGGGGCTAAGCCCCTGAAGCCAAGCCTTGCGGGCGTGGATCGTCACGCGCCGACAGCCGGCGGCGCGAATCCGATCCAGAAAGTTAGGCAATATGTCCTCGGGGTTTTGGTCATCCACGCCGATCCGACACTTGACCGTGACATCGACGTCAACAGCATCCCGCATGGCGGCCAAGCAATCGGCGACCCGACCCGCCTCTTTCATCAAGACGGCCCCAAACGTTCCTGATTGAACCCGATCCGACGGGCAGCCGCAGTTCAGGTTGATCTCGTCATATCCGGCCTCAGCCCCCAATGCGGCCGCCTGAGCCAGCTCCTGCGGGTCAGATCCACCCAATTGCAAAGCGACGGGATGTTCCTCGGGGCTATGGTCCAGAAGATGCAGCGCTCCACCCCGTACCAGAGCAGGGGCCGTCACCATTTCCGTGTACAAAAGCGTTTCAGCACTGAGCAAACGGTGCAGATACCGACAGTGCCGATCGGTCCAATCCATCATCGGCGCAACCGACAAGCGCGCAGCGCGAGTGACTTCGCTGCGATCAGCAAGTGCCCGAGATTGAGACCCAGCCATCAGTGCACGTTCCTTTTTGTGGCCCAGACAAAAGTGCGGCGACCGGCCAAGCTGGGTCCGCGCTAGGCGTCTACCACTGTTTGACGCCAGATTTCCACTGTCGGATTGCTAGGCCCGGACGTCCGTTGGAGATTGTTCCGAACGCTGGGCAAAACTGCCGCGCGTCCGGTTGGCGAAAGCCACCAGCGACAGCATCACCGGCACCTCGACCAGAACACCCACCACCGTGGCCAGAGCCGCCCCCGAATTCAGGCCGAACAGGCTGATGGCGACGGCCACCGCCAGTTCAAAAAAGTTCGACGTGCCGATCAGTGCGCAGGGCGCCGCAATCCGGTGCGGCACGCGCAGGGCAAAGGCCGCCGCATAAGCCACCGCAAAGATCCCGTAAGACTGGATCAGGATCGGTACGGCGATCAGCGCGATGACCGCGGGCCGGTCCAGTATCACCTGCCCCTGCAGGCCGAACAGGATGACGACGGTCGTGATCAGTCCGACAACGCCCCAAGGCTTGACCCGGTCGCGGAACGCCTCGATCCGCTCGGCCGAGCCCAGCCGGTTGCGCGTCCAGACACCCGCCGCCAAGGGCAGCGCCACGAACAGGACAACCGACAGGACCAGCGTCTGCCACGGAACCGAAATGTCGGTCACGCCCAGCAGGAAAGCCACGATCGGAGCGAAGGCGAAGACCATGACGATGTCATTCACCGACACCTGCAGCAGGGTATAGTTCTCGTCCCCCTTGGTCAGATGCGACCAGACGAACACCATTGCCGTACAGGGCGCGGCACCCAGCAGGATCAGCCCCGCGATGTATTGCTGGGCATCGGCGGGCGCGATCAGGTCGGCGAAGACGTATTCGAAGAACAGCACGCCCAGCGCGGCCATGGTGAAGGGCTTGATCAGCCAGTTGACCACCAGGGTGATCGCCAGCCCCTTGGGTTGTTTTACCACGTCGCGCAGGCTGCTTGGGTCCACCCCCACCATCATCGGATAGACCATGGCCCAGATCAGTACCGCCACCACAAGGTTGACACTGGCCACCTCGGCCGCCGCGATGGCCTGGACCAAACCCGGCGCGAATGAGCCAATGGCGATCCCGGCGGCCATGGCCAGCGCGATCCACAGGGACAGATACCGTTCAAATACGCTCATGCAGAGATCTCCGAAGTTGTCTGGGGCTGCAAGCGCCCCGCCGCCAGGGCGGACAGCGCGACCATGGCGGCCGCCGTCCCCAGCAGCAAGGGCAACCCGCCCCGTTGATAGGTCAGGCCAGACAGCAGCGTACCCAACAGCCGCCCGCCCGCATTGGCCATGTAGTAGAAGCCCACATCCATCGTCACACGCTCGGCCTGGGTGAAGGCCAGGATCAGATAGGAATGCAGCGAGGAATTCACCGCAAAGACCGCGCCAAAGGCCAGCAGGCCACCCACCAGCGTCAGCGTCAGCCACGGCGCGGGTCCAGTGGACATCAGCGCGGCCACCGTCAGGACGGCCGGCACGCAGGCCAGCCCCCAGGCCCAGCTGCGCGCCGCTGCGACCAGATCGGCCTCATCCCGCGCCCCTGCCCGCAGCAGACGCGGGGCGGCGGCCTGAACAATGCCGTACAGAATGATCCACAAGGCCATGAACCCGCCGATCAGAAAAAAGGCCGAGCGGTTGCCCGCTTCGCTGCCATCCGACAGCACGGCGTAGAAATAGATCGGGATGCCGACAACAAACCAGACGTCGCGCGCACCGAACAGGAAGACCCGCGCCGCGGACAGCCAGTTCACATTGGCCGATTTTGAGAAGACCTCGGAAAATTTCGCACCTTTGCGGCCTTTGGGCAGCCCCGGCGGCATCGCCAGCAGCACCGCCACCAGGATCAGGAACAAGACCCCCGCCATGCCCAGCACGGCGCCGGTAAAGCCGAACCCGGCCAACAAGGCCGCCCCCAGCAGAAACCCCAGCCCCTTCACCGCATTCTTCGACCCGGTCAGCACCGCGACCCAGCGGAACAGCCCTCCGTCTTCGGCGGGGGCCAACAGCTTGACCGCCGATTTCGACGACATCTTGGTCAGGTCCTTGGCCACCCCGCTGGCGCCCTGCACGACCATCACGAAGGCGACAGACACACCGATGGTCCAGCCCGGATCCAACTGCGCCAACGCCAGCAATGCCAGCACCTGTATCGTCAGCCCCGCATACAGGGTCGCGGTCAGCCCGAACCGCGCGGCGATCCACCCGGCGGCCAGATTGGTGACCATCCCGGCGATCTCGTACAGCACGAACAGATAGGCCAGCTGAACCGGTGAAAAGCCCAGCGTGTGAAAATGCAGCAGCACCAGCATCCGCAGGGCGCCGTCGGTCAGCATGAAGGCCCAATAGGCAGCCGTGACGGCCATATAGGCCGACAACCCGTCCGGACGCTGGGAAGCGCTTGTCAAAGCGATGCCCCGACCATCATCGCGACATCCACCAGACGGTGCGCGTAGCCCATCTCGTTGTCGTACCAAGCATAGACCTTTACCTGCGTTCCGTTCACCACCATGGTCGACGGTGCATCCACGATGCTGGACCGGGTGTCATTGGTATAGTCGGTCGAGACCAGAGGACGCTCCTCATAGCCCAGAATGCCGGCCAGAGGCCCCTCGGCCGCGGCCTTGAACATGACGTTCACCTCTTCGGCCGTCGTTTCGCGTTCGACCTCGAACACGTAATCGGTCAGCGAGGCATTCAGCAGCGGCACCCGCACCGCATGCCCGTTCAGCCGCCCCGTCAGCTCGGGATAGATCAGGGTGATCGCCGTGGCGCTGCCAGTGGTCGTGGGGATCAGCGAGTTCAGCGCCGAGCGCGCACGGCGCAGGTCCTTGGCCGGACGGTCCACGATCGTCTGCGTGTTGGTCACGTCATGAATCGTGGTGATCGAGCCGTGCCGGATGCCCAGGCTCTCGTGGATCACCTTGACCACCGGGGCCAGGCAGTTCGTGGTGCAACTGGCCGCGGTCACGATGCGGTGGCGCGCCGGATCATAGGTGCCCTCGTTCACGCCGAAGACGATATTGGCCGCATCACCATCCTTGACCGGCGCCGAGACCACCACTTTCTTCACTCCGGCGTCAAAGTATGGGGCCAGCTTGGCCTCGGTTTTGAAGACCCCGGTGCAGTCGATGACGACGTCGACGCCTTCAAGCGGCAGATCAGACAGGTTGCGGGTTCCGATGAAGGGCAACCGAACGCCGTCGATGGTGACCGAGCTTTCATCATGGCGAAACTCGGCGTCCCAGCGGCCATGCACGGTGTCGAACTCCAGAAGATGCGCGTGCATCGCGGGGTCCCCCACCGCGTCGTTGATCCAGGCGATCTGCGCGCCTTTCTCAAGCAGGGGTTTCAGGGCCAGCTTGCCGATGCGGCCAAGGCCGTTGAGAGCATAGACGGTCATGCGATTTCTCCGGTATGGATCTGGCCGATGTCATCCACGGCCTTCTGAAGGGACATGCGGTCAAGGGTTTCGAACGGCAGCGAGGAAAAGGTCAGGATCCGGTTGCGCAACGCGCCGTAGGCCTGCTGGAAGGCAAGGCTTTTTTGGGCCTCTGTCCCCTCGGCCTTCACCGGATCGGGCATACCCCAATGCGCGCTGATCGGCTGCCCGGGCCAGGCGGGGCAATCTTCGTTCGCAGCCTGATTGCATACGGTGAACACGAAATCGAATTTCGGCGCGCCCGGGGCCTGGAACTCGCCTACATTCTTGGCGCGCAGGTCCGAGATGTCGTGCCCATTCTGCCGCAGCACCTCAAGCGCCGCTGGGTTCAACTGGGACTGAGGACGTGTACCGGCGGAAAACACGTGGAACCGGTCGCCGCCAAGCTGCTTCAAAAGGGCCTCGGCGAAAATCGAGCGCGCGGAATTCCCGGTGCATATGAACAAAACGTTGTAGGTACGCGCGGCATTGGCCGCATGCGCGTCAACGCCGTTGAGCGGACTGGGCGCGCAGAGTTCCGGGCGCCCACGGCAGCAATCCAGCAGAAGATAATCGAACGTCTCCCGCACGGCGTCCATATCCACCGAGTAGCGTAAGGACGTCCCGACCCTTTCCTGCGTCACAAGTCCCGCCTGCATCAGCGCATTCACGTAGTTGGACAGCGTATTCGGCTTGAGGTCCAACGCGATGGCAATCTCGGTCGCGGGTATGCGATCGGGATACCGGCGCATCAACAACCGAAAAACGGCCAACCGAGACGGATGACCCAAGGTGGACAGGCGGTCGGGAATCACTCTTTCCATAGTTCATGGATATTCGAATTAACGGCGAAATCAAGTGCCCGTTTTTGGCGCGTTGAAACCGCTCGCAAGAATTCGCGATTAGCCACAATGCCGCCCCTCGCCCAAAACGGAACGACGGGTGAATTGACAAGGAAGAAAATGGTGCGGCCGAGAAGACTCGAACTTCCACGGGTGTTACCCCACAGCGACCTCAACGCTGCGCGTCTACCAATTCCGCCACGGCCGCACTGCCTGTGACTTGGTAGGCGGCGTATAGACGCTTGGCAAAAGGATGTGAAGAGGCAAAAGCAACCGCATTGGAATTCCCGGCCCGCAACCATATCTGTGGGGTCATGAAACCCGATGCCACATTGCAGCAGGAGCATACGATGCCCACCCCCGATCCTCGCCCCGTCATCCAAGTCGACATCGTATCCGATGTCGTATGCCCGTGGTGCATCGTCGGGTTTCGTCAGCTTGATATGGCGCTGGAGCAGGAGAACGTGCTGGCGCAGCTCCGGTGGCACCCATTCGAACTGAACCCCACTATGGGGCCGGACGGCCAGAACCTGCGAGAGCACATCATGGAGAAGTACAGCTCGACCGCCGAGCAGAGCCAGCAGGCCCGAGACCGCTTGACCGCGCTGGGTGCAGATTTGAGCTTCACGTTCAATTTCAATGATGACAGCCGGATAGTGAACACCTTTGCTGCGCATCAACTTCTGGACTGGGCCGAAACGCAAGGCAGGCAACACCCGCTGAAGCTGGCCTTGTTCAAGGCCTATTTCACAGATCAGCGGGATGTTTCGAAAGTTGAGGTGTTGCTGGATGCCGCTCAGACGGCTGGCCTCGACCCAGACGCCGCCCGCGCGGCGTTGGAATCGGGCACGCATGCAGACCCGGTAAGGCAAAAGCAACAATTCTGGACCAGCCGAGGCATCACCGGAGTTCCGGCAATGGTTTTTGGCGGCAAGTACCTGCTGACGGGTGCGCAGGGCACCGAGACTTACGCTCAGGTCCTGCAGCGATGCCTGGCCGAGGCCGCCTAAACTCTTTCGCTCTGACTGCAGGACGGCTATGAGGCGCGCATGGAATGGAAGATCACCGACGGACTGACAGACTATGACACCGCCGTCGCCTTCATGGAGGCGCGGGTGGCCGAGATTGCGGCCGGAACTGCGGACGAGTGCATCTGGTTCTTGGAGCATCCGCCGCTTTATACGGCCGGAACATCGGCCAAACCCCAAGATCTGACCGACCCGGATCGATTTCCGGTCTATGCCAGCAAGCGCGGGGGCGAATACACCTATCACGGACCCGGCCAGCGGGTCGTTTATGTCATGCTGGATGTCGGAAAACGCGGCCATGATGTCCGCCGCTTTGTCAAACAGCTGGAAACCTGGGTGATCTCGGCACTGGCCGAGTTCAACGTCCACGGAGAAATCCGCGAAGGCCGTGTCGGTGTGTGGGTGCCGCGCAAGGACAAGCCGCTGACCGTCAGTGGCGAACCGGCCGAGGACAAGATCGCTGCGATCGGCATCCGCTTGCGGAAATGGATCAGCTTCCACGGCATCTCGATAAACGTGGAACCGGACCTGGAGCATTTTTCGGGCATCGTTCCCTGCGGCATCCGGGAGTTCGGCGTGACTTCGTTGGTGGATCTGGGATTGCCGGTGACAATGGCCGATGTCGATGTGGCTCTGCGCAAAACCTTTACTGAGGCTTTCGGCCCCGAGGCGGCCTGACCCCCTCGCATCGACCATGGTCTCGAATCGCAGAATCTGACCCTGCGGAACGACAATCCTCGATGCAGGGTTCCTCTGTTTCTCAATATGGTCGCAAATTTCCGAAGATTGCCGCGAATTGCCTTAAAATTTAGGGAATCTCCTTCTTCCTTCCACACAACAGCCGCAGTTTGAGGTATCATGAATATACCGTTCAAGAGTGAGTGGTATGTTAACCGGTGATCGCGGCCAGCCCGCGAAAATCGATCAAGTGTTTGGTTACGAGTCTGCCGTTCCGACCCCATATCGGAACGGCAATTCTCGTTTTTGGGGCCTCAGTTTTCGCCTGATTGGTCCGCGGCATGGCCGAACCGCATGGTCTTTGGGCAGGACCGAGCGGCCATTTCCACCTCAAGCGTCAGGTGGCCGATCCCAAAACTGTCGCGCATTGCCTGTTTCACCAGACCGCGCACCTGTTCAGCCTGCGACCAGGCGCAGTCTTCGACCACCAGATGCGCGGTAAGAGCGGGCTGGTTTTCCTGCATGCTCCACAAGTGGACATGGTGAACCTCGCGCACGCCGTCCGTTGCCTCAATGGCCGAAGCGACCTCCTCGGGGTCCAGATCGGGCGGCGCGCCAAGCATGAGAACACGGATCGTTCCTCCGATTTCGCTTTGGACATGCCAAAGGATGTACAGCGAAATCAGAATGGTGACGGCCGGGTCGACCCAGGTCCAGTTGAACAGGATCACAGCCACCCCGGCCACGATCACTGCAACCGATCCCAGCGCATCAGCAACGTTGTGCAAAAAAGCCGCGCGGATATTCATGCTGGTTTTGGCCATGCTATAGGTCAAAAGCGCGGTGATCAGATCCACCACCAACGCCAGCATGGCTATCCAGACTAGAAGCCAGCCGTCAATCGGCTCGGGCTGAAAGAACCGGGCAACCCCTTCGTACATCAGGTACGCGGCGATGACGATCAGTGTGGTATAGTTGACCAGCGCCGCGACCACTTCGGCCCGACCGTATCCGAAGCTCATGCGCGGGTCGGCTGGGCGTCGCGCGATCTTGCGGGCAAAGAACGCGATGATCAGTGCAATCGCGTCGGAAAAATTGTGCAGCGCGTCAGCGATGAGCGCCAGCGACCCCGAAAAGATTCCGCCGACCACCTGTGCCAGCGTCAGAAACATGTTGACCGCGATGGCCCATGCCACCCGCGCGTCTCCGGCATCGGCGTCGATTTGGGCGTGGTGTTTGTGTCCGGCGTGGGAATGATCATGCGCCATGATGTCGTGTCCTTGTCTGGGTCATGGTCCATACCTAATTCCTCTAGTGACTAGAGGTTCAAGGGGGATTGCGGAAAATGTTCTCGATCGGGGATTTGTCACGGCGCACAGGCGTCAAAGTCGCCACGATCCGGTTTTACGAAGAAAGGGGCCTGCTGCCACCGCCGGAACGGAGCGCTGGCAACCAAAGGCGCTATGACCGCGCCGCGCTCGAGCGGCTGCACTTTGTCAAACACATGCGCGATCTTGGACTGCCACTGGCCGATGTCGAGGCCCTGCTGTCATTGGAAGGCGCCCAAGGCGCCGATCTGAACCGGGCACACGAAATCGCCGAGCGGCAACTGGCGGACCTGCAGGATCGGATTGCAAAGCTGCGCCGGCTCGAGACCGAGCTTGCCCGGATCGCGGCCGCCTGCGACGGGCAGCACGACCACGTCTGCTCAGTCTTGCAGGCGTTTGGGGATCACGATGCCTGTTCAGGGACGCATCAGGCGCCTCCACCCGTCACGCCAGCGCAGCCCTGATGCGCTCGGCGTGTTTGGCGATCTCGTCGAAATCGCCCATCTTTCCGGGCGGGCGCAGAGAGACGCCCTCGTGCCGGGGCAGGACATGGAAATGCAGGTGAAACACCTCCTGCCCTCCGGCCGCCTCGTTGAACTGCTGGATGGTCACCCCTTCGGCGTCAAAGGCGCGCATGACCGCACGCGCCAGTTTCTGAACCGTGGTCATGACTGCGGCCAATTGCTCGGGTGTGGCATCCAGCATGTTGCGGCAAGGCGTTTTCGGGATCACCAGAAGGTGCCCGTCCGCACGCGGCATGATATCCATGAAAGCCAGCGTGTCCTCATCCTCGTAGACGCGGGTCGAGGGGATCTCGCCCCGCAGGATCTTGGCAAAGATGTTTTCGGGATCATAAGCGGTCATGGTGGGTCTCCGACAAAGGGGCTGCGTGCTGTTCTGCGGCCAAGCCCGCAGCGGGTCAAGGCGTGATTCCGCCCTTGGACAGCCCCTGTCCTTGCAATTCGCCCGATCATCCCCAGATACCGGTCATCCAAGGCCGATATCGCGCGGGTGTCCTCCTGCCCCGCGACAATTATTCTTGATCCAGATCAAACTCGGCCATTGAAGGCCGCCCCCTTGCATTCTAAAACCAGCAGGAATCCCGCGCGCCGGAGAGGTCCGGCTGCGCGGTCTATTTGCAACAGGAGGCACCTAAATGGCAGACGCAGCCATTCATGGTCACGATCATGAAGACCAGCGCGGGTTCTTTACCCGGTGGTTCATGTCGACCAACCACAAGGATATCGGGATCCTTTACCTGATCTTCTCGGCCTTTGCCGGGTTCATCTCGGTCGCGATGACCATCTACATGCGGCTTGAACTGATGCATCCGGGCGTTCAGTACATGTGCCTGGAAGGCTTCATGGCCGACCCCTGCACGCCCAACGGACACCTTTGGAACGTGATGATCACCTATCACGGTGTCCTGATGATGTTCTTTGTGGTCATTCCCGCCCTGTTCGGCGGTTTTGGCAACTATTTCATGCCGTTGCAGATCGGTGCGCCGGACATGGCGTTCCCGCGGATGAACAACCTGTCCTTCTGGCTGTATGTCGCCGGCACCTCGCTGGGCATCGCGTCGCTGCTGGCCCCCGGCGGCAACGATCAGGCCGGCTCGGGCGTGGGCTGGGTTCTGTACCCGCCGCTGTCGACGACCGAAGGCGGCATGTCCATGGACTTGGCGATCTTTGCCGTGCACGTATCGGGCGCCTCCTCGATCCTCGGCGCGATCAACATGATCACCACCTTCCTGAACATGCGTGCCCCGGGCATGACCCTGTTCAAGGTGCCGCTGTTCAGCTGGTCGATCTTCGTCACCTCGTGGCTGATTCTGCTGTCGCTGCCGGTTCTGGCGGGCGCGATCACCATGCTGCTGATGGACCGCAATTTCGGCTTCACCTTCTTTGATCCGGCCGGTGGCGGTGACCCGATCCTGTACCAGCATATCCTGTGGTTCTTCGGACACCCCGAAGTGTACATCGTGATCCTGCCAGGCTTCGGCATCATCAGCCACGTGATCGCCACTTTCTCGCGCAAGCCGATCTTTGGCTATCTGCCGATGGTCTGGGCGATCATCGCAATCGGCGCGCTGGGCTTTGTCGTGTGGGCACACCACATGTACACCGTCGGCATGTCGCTGCGCCAGCAGGCCTACTTCATGCTGGCCACGATGGTCATCGCGGTTCCGACGGGGGTCAAGGTGTTCTCGTGGATCGCCACCATGTGGGGCGGCTCGATCGAGTTCAAGACGCCGATGCTGTTCGCCTTCGGCTTCCTGTTCCTGTTCACCGTCGGCGGTGTGACCGGTGTGGTTCTGTCGCAGGCCGGTATCGACCGTGCCTACCACGACACCTACTATGTCGTCGCGCACTTCCACTACGTGATGAGCCTGGGCGCAGTCTTCGCAATCTTTGCAGGCGTGTACTTCTACTTCTCGAAGATGACGGGCCGGCAGTACTCGGAGTTCTGGGGCAAGGTGCACTTCTGGATGTTCTTCATCGGTGCAAACCTGACCTTCTTCCCGCAGCACTTCCTGGGCCGTCAGGGCATGCCGCGCCGGTATATCGACTATCCCGAAGCCTTCGCTCAGTGGAACTTCGTGTCTTCGATCGGTGCGTTCGTCTCGTTCGCTTCGTTTCTGCTGTTCTTCGGGATCGTGTTCTACGCCCTGTTCCGTGGCGCCAAGGAAACACGCCCGAACCCGTGGAACGAATACGCGGATACGCTGGAATGGACCCTGCCCTCGCCGCCGCCCGAACACACGTTCGAGCAGCTGCCCAAGCAGGAAGACTGGGACAAGGGCCACGCGCATTGATCCCTTCCCGAAAACAGGAAACCCCGCCTTCACGGCGGGGTTTTTCTTTTTCTGTTCGCGCTCTACCGGCCATCGCATTCCGCGGGCGGTCGCAATATCGTTGAAAATCGGGTATCCTTGGCGCGCCGAATGTCCGGCCAATCTCCGAGGTCACCATGCCCGATATTGATTTCTGGTACTCCATCGGCAGCACTTACAGTTTCCTGACCATCATGCGTCTGGACGACTGGTGCGCAGAACATCAGGCGCAGGTTAACTGGCGCCCTTTCGACGTGCGCGCGGTCATGTCTGAACAGAAGAACATTCCGTTTGCGGGCAAACCCGTCAAGTCGGCGTACATGTGGCGCGACATCGAACGCCGCGCAGCCAAGTACCATATCCACGCCAAGCTGCCGGCCCCCTATCCGATTTCGAACCTCGAATTGGCCAACCAGGTCGCGCTGCAGGGAATCCGGGAAGGATGGGGCAAGAGCTTTACCCAAAACCTTTACAGGATCTGGTTTGAGGACGGTATCGAAGCCGGCAGTGAAAACGCCATGTCCGAAGCTCTGTTCCGCTGCCAGCTGGACCCGTTGCCAGTCCTAGCCCGCGCGCGCAGCCCCGAAATCGAAACCGCGTTGAAAACTGAAACCGAAACGGCGGTGGGCCTCGGCGTATTCGGCGCGCCCAGCTTTGTCACGCGAGGCGAAGTGTTCTGGGGCGACGACCGGCTTGAGGACGCGTTGTCCTGGGCAAGGGTCGGACACGTCGTTTGAAATTGGCAATCGACACCGGATCAGCAGGCGCTATTTTTGCAATATGCCCTACCATTGGAACGTCAGCTCGAACTCGGAACAGGAATTGCGCCTTTGGCCGCACAATTCCCTGCCACCGCGCGGCGCGATGGCCGTCGTGCTATCGGTTTTCCTGTTTGGACTAATACCCCTGCTTGCAGTTCTGGGATCGGTGCTGCTGTGGGGGCTTTTGCCGTTCCTTCTGTTGACGGTGGCGGGCCTATGGCTTGCGATCCAGTCAAACTATCGGTCCCGAAACGTGTTTGAGGTACTGACCCTTACCGGAACCCAAGCACGCCTGATCCATCACAGCGCCCGGACCGGCCAGCAGGAATGGAGTTGCAATCGATACTGGGCCCGTCCGGAAATGCACAAGGCCGGCGGACCCGTCCCGAATTATGTGACCCTGTCGGGTGAAGGTCGGGTGGTCGAGATTGGCGCGTTCCTCTCAGAGGAGGAACGCATTGCCTTGTATGATGATCTGGTAAAACGGCTGCGCGAACCGGCACCCGAATAAAGTGCGTCAGCAGTCGCCGTTCGACGCGGCGCACAGGTGGTCTTTGACCAGCGGCCCCACCTTTCCAAAGTCCATCTGGCCTGTGTAGTTGGCCTTGAGCTCGCCCATGACCTTGCCCATGTCCCGGATCGACCCGGCACCGGTCGCGGTGATCGCCGTCTGGATGGCCTTTGCGACCTCATCATCATCCAACTGCTTGGGCAGGAATTCCTCGATGATCTTCACCT
Organism: Ruegeria sp. CH5; assembly: GCF_056537025.1. Lineage (NCBI taxonomy): Bacteria > Pseudomonadati > Pseudomonadota > Alphaproteobacteria > Rhodobacterales > Roseobacteraceae > Ruegeria > Ruegeria sp. CH5. The sequence goes on from NZ_JBQFQT010000001.1 coordinate 987,438, forward strand.
CGCGCAGTTCGCGCTCGGCCAGGTCCAAACGACCGCCTTCCTCATAGGCCCGCGCGCTTTCCTTGCGCTGCTTGCTCATTTTCCCAAGAATCTCAAGAACATCCGCGTCATCGCAGCCCTTGGCCTCTTCGTTTCCGGCCGCGCGCAGCGCGATGTCCCGATCCTTGATCGCGGCATTGACCAGCCGCAGCGTCGACAGACGCTCGGCATCCTTGTCCTTCATTGCTTGCTTCAGGGCAGTGGTCACCCGAGTTCGCATATCCATCTGTTCTGTCCATCCCCATGGCAACGGAACCCCGAACATATCTAAACAAAATCCGAGGCACAACAGCAGACAGATAAGGCTAAATCATTGAAAAACAACAATAGCCCAAAATTTGAACAGGGTTGACCCGAGGCACCAACCCCCTTAGTTATGCGCCGATTTACCCGATAGGAGAGTCGCGCCATGGCCCATCAAGCCACGTCCAAGCCCACCGCATGTCTGGCTCTGGCCGACGGAACGCTCTTCTTCGGAACCGGGTTCGGCGCCACGGGGCAAACCAAGGCCGAGCTGTGTTTCAACACCGCGATGACCGGGTATCAGGAAATCATGACCGACCCGTCCTATGCCGGGCAGATCGTGACTTTCACTTTCCCTCATATCGGCAATGTCGGCGTAAATCCCGACGATGACGAAACCGCCGATCCGGTGGCCGCGGGCATGGTGGTCAAGTGGGACCCGACCGAGCCGTCGAACTGGCGCTCGGCCGAGCGGCTGACCGACTGGCTGGCACGCCGTGGCCGGATTGCCATCGGTGGGGTCGATACCCGCCGGCTGACCCGTGCGATCCGCCAGCAAGGCGCTCCGCATGTCGCGCTGGCCCATGACCCGCAGGGCAACTTCGACATCGAAGCCCTGGTAGCAGCGGCGCGTGGTTTCGCCGGTCTGGAGGGCATGGATCTGGCCAAGGATGTGACCTGCGCCCAAAGCTACCGCTGGGACGAGATGCGCTGGGCCTGGCCGGACGGCTACCAGCGTCAGGAAGCGCCGTTGCACAAGGTCGTCGCGCTGGACTACGGCGCAAAACGGAACATCCTGCGTTGCCTGGCCTCGGCCGGTTGTGACGTGACGGTCCTGCCCGCAACCGCAACCGCGGCTGAGGTGCTGGCGCACGACCCCGATGGCGTATTTCTGTCCAACGGTCCCGGAGACCCGGCTGCCACCGGCACTTATGCGGTGCCGATGATCAAGGAAATACTTGAAACCACGGATCTGCCGCTTTTCGGGATCTGCCTTGGTCACCAGATGCTTGCATTGGCTTTGGGCGGCAAGACCATCAAGATGAACCACGGACACCACGGCGCCAACCACCCGGTCAAGGACCTGGAAACCGGCAAGGTCGAGATCACCTCGATGAACCATGGCTTTGCGGTCGACGCCCAATCGTTGCCTGCCGGGGTGGTTGAAACCCACCGGTCGCTGTTCGATGGCTCGAACTGCGGCATCCGCATGTCCGATCGCCCGGTGTATTCGGTTCAGTATCACCCCGAAGCCTCGCCCGGCCCGCAAGACAGCTTTTACCTGTTTGAACGGTTTGCCGCGGCCATGGCAGACCGAAAAGTGCGCGCTTAATCCCGCAGGTTTGCGGACCGCGTCAACGTTAACCCGGAATTAACCTTGATTGAGCAACTCTGACCCGACATCTCGGGCAGGGTTTTCTTATGGTTGAATTGAATTTTCTGGGTCACGGGCCTGCGACCCCGGTTTCCGGCATTGGCCCCCGCAAACCTTTGGGCACTTGCCTGATCGACTTGGGGGTGATCACCCCCGCTCAACTGGATCACGCCCTGAAACTGCAGGAGCGGCAGGACGCTCCTCTGGGCGAAATTCTGGTTGGCGAGCATATGGCCTCGCGCAGCGATGTGTTGTTGGCGCTGGGCCAACAACATGGGCTGCAGATCGCCGATCTGGAAAACACGCCGCCACCCGCTGACCTTTGCGCGCTGCGCCCGATGCAGTTCTGGCTGACGCACAACGCCATTCCGTGGCTGCGAGTCGGACCCGTGCTTTTGGTCGCGACAGCCTACCCAGACCGCTTTGATGAAATAAGGTCCGGGTTGGCAGATTGCGCCCAGACCGTCCTGCCGGTTCTGGCCGCACCCGATAACATCGACCAAGCCATTGCCCGACACTACGCAAAACCTTTGGCCGAGGCGGCGGAAACACGGGCGCCGCTATCGCAAAGCTGCCGCTCATGGACTGCGAGTTCACGTCTCCTGCCTACCCTCTTGGCGCTGGCTGCGCTTGTGGGCTTGGGTCTGCAACCGAATGCCGGGCTATCCCTGCTGTTCTGGGCAGCAGTTTCAACGCTGATCCTGTTCCTGATTCTTCGGCTGGCCGGGTTGATATCGTATCTCTTCCCCAAAAAGGCCGAGAAACCAGACTGTCTGCTTGCGCAACAGCGCCTGCCCTGCGTGTCCATCCTGGTACCGCTGCACAAGGAACGGGAAATCGCTGGTGCGCTGATCCAACGGCTGAAACGCCTGACCTATCCAAAGGCGCTGTTGGACGTGATTCTGGTCTTGGAAGAGCATGATGACGTCACCCGGTCAGCGCTTGCGCAGACCACCCTGCCCAGCTGGATCCGAACGCTGGAGGTGCCCGATCTTGGCAACCTGACCACCAAGCCAAGGGCGATGAACTATGCGCTGGATTTCTGCCGAGGAGAGATTTTGGGCGTCTGGGATGCCGAGGATGCGCCTCTGCCAGACCAAATCGAGACCGTGGTGGAGCAATTCGCCCGCGCGCCCGATGATGTGGTCTGCCTGCAGGGTGTTCTGGACTACTACAACCCGCGCACCAACTGGCGCTCGCGTTGCTTCACCATCGAATACAGCGGTTGGTTCCGCGTGATCCTGCCCGGAATCGCGCGGTTGGGTCTTGTGGTGCCGCTGGGTGGAACGACGTTCTTCTTCCGCAGGGACAAGCTGTTGGAATTGGGAGGCTGGGACGCTCACAACGTGACCGAGGACGCGGATTTGGGGGTTCGGCTCAGCCGCGCGGGCTATCGCACCGAAATAGTGAAAACCGCCACGTATGAAGAGGCCAATTTCCGCGCCTGGCCTTGGGTGAAGCAACGCTCGCGCTGGCTCAAAGGGTTCATGGTCACGTACCTTGTCCACATGCGCTCGCCCCTGGCATTGATGCGCGATCTGGGGATGTGGCGCTTTCTGGGTGTCCAAGCCTTTTTCCTGGGGACGGTCGGACAATTCCTGCTCGCCCCGGTGCTTTGGGTCTTCTGGCTGACCTTTTTGGGGCTGACGAACCCTTTCGAAGCTGTATTGGCACCGCAAATCTTGCACGCCTGTGTCTACCTGTTCCTGACCGCCGAGGCCGCGAACATCCTAGTTGGAGGCTTGGGCGTGGTGGCCGGCGGTCGCCGTTTCCTGCTGCCGTGGGTCCCGACCATGGCACTCTACTACCCCTTGGGCGTGGCAGCAGCCTACAAGGCGCTGTGGGAACTGGCGGTCAGACCGTTCTTCTGGGACAAGACCCAGCACGGGCAGGCCAGCGAAGAAGTGCAGCCAGACGAGGCAGCTATTTCTCGCGCCGGATTGCATCCTGCTTCAGCCGGGTCATGAACGCGACCGAGATATGTTCCTTCAGGGCTCGATCGGCGGCTTCTTCGTCATGAGCCGCGATTGCCTCGACGATCCCCTTATGCTCACTCTGAGCGATCTCACCGCGGCCCTGCGCGGCCAATGAAGTCGTTGCCATCAGAGCCATGGTGCGATGGACAAGGTCCAATTGCTGCACAAGGTAGCGGTTGTGCGACGCAAGGTGGATCTGCTCGTGGAACCGCCGGTTGGCCCGGGACAGCGCCACGGGATCATCCACAAGCGCGTCATCGGCTTCGACCATATCCTGCAGGACTTTGATTTCCTCATCCGTGGCATGGCGCGCGGCCAGTCGGGCCGCCAGCCCTTCCAATTCACGTCGAACGACATACAGCTCGGCCATCTGGTTGTGGTCCAGCGAGGCCACGATCAGCGACCGCCCGTCACGTTCCAACAGCGACTGCGTCTCGAGCCGCTGCAGCGCCTCGCGGATCGGGGTGCGCGACACGCCGAACCGCTCGGCCAATTCGCTTTCCACCAGCCGGTCGCCGGGTTTGTACACCCCCACGTCGATCGCTTCGAGGATCAAGCTGTAGGCATCGGTCTGGGGCTGTCGGGACTGGTTCATTTGGTCGGGTCTCTCCTCGTTCGGACCTGTCTATCCGGGCCATGGGTCTGCAATCAAGTGCGCCATTGAAAACCCGGTGGCCGCGGCCTAAACCCAAGCCTATGGTCAAGCCTGCATTTTCACATGTCACCCAATGGGTGTTCGATCTGGACAATACCCTGTATCCGCCACAGATGCGCCTGTTCGACCAGATCGAGGTGCTGATGACCGAATACGTGGTCGAAGCCCTGCGCGTCGACCGGGTCGAGGCCGACCGGCTGCGCCAGCACTATTGGCGCGAACACGGCACCACGCTGGCCGGGCTGATGGCCGAACATGACCTGGACCCCGAGCCCTATCTGCACGCGGTTCATCAGGTCGACCTGAGCCACATGGAGCCCGACCCTGCGCTGGCCGCGCATATCCGGGCTCTGCCGGGGCGGCGCATCGTCTACACCAACGGCAGCGCGCCCTATGCCGAGCGGGTTCTGGCCTCACGCGGATTGGACGGGCTGTTCGACGCGATCTATGGGGTCGAACATGCGGGGTATCGGCCCAAACCGGACAAGGCCGCGTTTGAAACGGTCTTTTCCCGCGACGGCATCCACCCCGACCGCGCCGCGATGTTCGAAGACGAGCCTCGCAACCTGAAGGCCCCGCATGACATGGGCATGCGTACGGTGCATGTTGCCCCCGATCCTCATGAGGCGGATCACATCCACCACCACACCGATGACCTGACCGCCTTTCTCGCCCGCCTGATCTGAACCACCCGAGACTGCGACGAAATGCGCCTGCGCGCAGCCTGAAACTGCGACGATCCGCGCATTCTGCGGGTGCAAAGTCGTTCCTACATCAGGCTCAGCGACGAACAGAACTGGAGACCCCGATGACCGCGATCGAGATGCCCGGCCGCCTGCCCTTTTGGCAGCGCCTGCTTTTTGCAATTCCCCTGTTTGGCTGGCTGGCCCGCGATGCGGCCAATGGCAAGCCCGAGGATCTCGGCTATACCGTTGCGGCGCTGGTCAGCATGTGGGGCTGTTCGGCCCTGTTGTTCGGCCTGCCGGGCCTGTATCTGCCGGCCCTGGCGATGGTGCCGGTGATGTTCCTGATTCTGGTCCTGATTTCACGCGGCTAGACCACGGGACAGGATGTCACTTGGCGCAGGCCCTAGAACCGCACTAGGGTCCGCAGGCAACGGAGAGTGACGCGATGACCGACAGTTGTGACATCCTGATTTCCGGCGGCGGCATCGCCGGGCTGACCGCGGCGGCCGTATTTGGCGCCGCAGGGTTCGACGTGATCTGCGTGGACCCGACCCCGCCCGTCACCGACCGCGACGCCGACGGGTCCGACCTGCGCACCACTGCGTTTCTGCAACCGGCGCACGGCCTACTGCAGCACTGCGGGTTGTGGGACCGGCTGGAACCCCACGCCGCGCCCCTGCAGATCATGCGCATCGTGGACGCAGGCGGCGACATCCCCGAGCCGCGCGTTGTGCGCGATTTCAACGCCGCCGATATCTCGGATCAACCCTTTGGCTGGAACCTGCCCAACTGGCTGCTGCGGCGCGAGATGGTGGCCCGGCTGCACGAACTGCCGAATGTCGATTTCCGCCCCGGCACCGGCACCGTCAGCCTGTTCACCCGCACCGCCGAGGCCCGTGTGGGCCTGTCGGACGGCACGCGCATCCGCACCAAGCTGGTGATCGCCGCCGATGGCCGCAACTCGCCCATGCGCGAGGCTGCGGGGATCAAGGTCCAAACCACACGATACGGGCAAAAGGCACTGGCCTTTGCGGTGACGCATCCGATCGCCCATGAAAACGTCTCGACCGAGATCCACCGGTCCGGCGGGCCGTTCACGCTGGTCCCCCTGCCCGATTGGCAGGGTCAACCCTCGTCGGCGATCGTGTGGATGGAGCGCGGCCCGCGTGCTGTCGACCTGCTGAACCTGCCAGAGGCAGAATTCGAGGCCGCAATGACCGAGCGGTCCTGTGGCCTGTTCGGACCGCTGAAACTGGCCTCGCGCCGGACAATCTGGCCGATCATCAGCCAATCGGCCGAGCGTCTGTCGGCCCAGCGCGTGGCCCTGATGGCCGAGGCCGCCCATGTGGTGCCCCCGATCGGCGCGCAGGGGCTGAACATGTCACTGGGGGATCTGCGCAGCCTTCTGGACCTGGCCCAGGCCCGACCCGAGGGTTTGGGAGATACCCAGATGCTCGACGCCTATCACAAGGCCCGCCATGCCGAGATCGAACTGCGCGTCAAGGGGATCGACCTGCTGAACCGCGCCTCGATGGTCGAGGCACGGCCGTTGCGCGATGCGCGCGCTGCCGGGCTGAACGCGCTTTATTCGATGCCGGTGGTGCGCAAGACGTTGATGCAGATGGGCCTCGGCGTGCGCTGAGGCCCGTACCGGCCTACAGCACCTGATCCAGAACCCGCTTCAGCCGGGCCACCGTTTCGTCGACATCATACAGCTTGTCCAACCCGAACAGGCCCAGGCGGAAGGTGCTGAACCCCTCGGGCTCGTCACATTGCAGCGGCACCCCGGCGGCGATTTGCATGCCCAGCGCGGCGAATTTCCTGCCGTTCTGCACCTCGGGATCGTCGGTATAGCTGACCACCACCCCCGGCGCGCCAAAGCCTTCGGCCGCGACCGAAACGACCCCCTTGTCGCGCAGCATCGCCCGCACCGCATTTCCCAGCCGCCATTGCGCTAAGCGCAGCTTGTCGAACCCATAGTCACGGGTCTCCTGCATCGTATCACGGAACGCCCGCAGCGCATCGGTGGGCATGGTGGCGTGATAGGCATGGCCGCCGCCCTCATAGGCCTGCATGATCTGGCGCCATTTCTTCAGGTCCAGCGCGAAACTGTCCGAGGTGGTCTCGGCCAGCCGCGCTTCGGCGCGGTCGGACAGCATGACCAGACCGGCACTGGGCGAGGCGCTCCAACCTTTTTGCGGGGCCGAGATCAGAACGTCCACGCCGGTGGCCTTCATGTCGATCCAGGCACAGCCCGAGGCGATGCAGTCGAGCACCATTAACGCGCCGACCTCGTGCGCGGCAGCGGCCATCGCGGTGACATAGTCATCCGGCAGAATGACCCCGGCCGAGGTTTCCACATGCGGCGCAAACACCACGCTGGGTCGCTGGCTGCGAATGGTTTCGACCACCTCGTCGATCGGCGCCGGCGCAAAGGGCGACGGGCTGGAATTCCCCGTTTGACGAGCCTTCAAAACGGTGGCCGAGGCCGTCAGCCCCCCGGTTTCGATGATCTGGCTCCAACGATACGAAAACCAGCCGTTGCGTACCACCAGCACGTTGGCGCCGCGGGCGAACTGTCGGGCCACGGCCTCCATCGCATAAGTTCCGCCGCCCGGCACCACGGCCACGCCGTCCGCACCATAGACCTCACGCAGCATCCCTGAGATGTCGCGCATCACCCGCTGGAACGCTTGCGACATGTGATTGAGCGAGCGGTCGGTGAACACGACCGAGAATTCTTCGAGCCCGTCCGGATCGACTGTATTCAACAATGCAGGCATGTTGTCTCCTTTTCTGGGTTGCTCACTTTCTGAAGGCTTTGCATCTGTTGGTAAAGTGCTCATTGACCCTCATGCGCTCCCCCTAAGTCAACGGTCAGAAGCTCGGCTGCACACCCGTCTCAGCAGCCTGATAGGCCGAATTGACGCCAATTAGTGTCACCTCTCTCTTTACACCTTGACGTGTTTCTGAACAGATACGCACATCTTGAGCTTGAAAGGATATTTTAGACCGTGAACGTTCAAAAGCGGATCAGTTTTCAATTCGTTCGGGACGAAGTGAAGCGGCGGATCGAGACACGGGTCTGGCCCCAAGGTTCCTTGCTGCCGACCGAAACCCAGCTTGCCGAAGAGTTCAACTGCGCGCGTGCAACCGTCAACCGTGCGCTGCGCGAACTGGCAGAGCAAGGGTTCGTCGAGCGTAAGCGCAAGAGCGGAACGCGGGTCAAGAAATCACCCAGCAAACAGGCCAAGCTGGAACTGTCGCTGGCCCGTCAGATGGTCGAAGACCAGAACCAGACCTACCGCTATGCCCTGGTCGAGCGCAGCATCGACAAGAGCCCGGGCTGGCTCAGCTCGCAACTGGGTCTGCCGCCGCAATCGCAGATCCTGCATCTGGTGTGCATGCACTATGCCGACAACCGCCCGTTTCAGCACGAAGAACGCTGGATCAACATTTCGGCCGTCCCCGAGGTTGAAGATGCCAATCTGGAAGAAGTCGGGCCGCATGAATGGCTGTTGAATGCGAACCCCTTCATTGACGCCGAGCTTGCACTCTACGCCATTTCCGCCGACAGCCACTTGGCAGATTATATGGGAACGACGACCGGGGCCGCGATGATTCAGCTTGAGCGCACGACATGGAAAGACGGACAGCCGGTTTCGTTTGCCCGCCTGACCCACCATCCAGGCTATTGCATCCGTACCCGCTACTGACCGCTACCCAATCGGCCCGGACAGGCGTTCTTCGCTCAGCAGTACATTTGCTTCGACATCCCCGGCCCCCGGCAGGGTCATGATGCGCCGACGCAGGACCCGTTCAAAGTCCGCCAGGTCGCGCGCGACCACGCGCAGTCGGTAGTCATACAGGCCCAGTACGTGTTCCACGGTTTGGACTTCGGGAATGGCGCTGACGGCGCGTTCGAAATCCTCGAGGCTGACCTGCCCTTTGCGGGCCAGCTTGACGCCCAGAAATACGGTGACACCGAACCCCAGTGCCTCGGCGTTCAGGCGCAGCCTGCGCCCTTTGATGATGCCCGCCTGCTCCAGCCGCCGGATCCGGCGCCAGGTGGCAGGCTGCGACAGACCGAAACGCCGCCCCAGCGCACCTGCGCTCTGTGTGGCGTCCTGCGCCAAGGCGCGCAGCAGTTTGCGGTCCAGTTCATCCAGTTCGATCATACCGGCAGCACCTCGTCCCGCTTGACCCGCGCGATGTGCATCAGGGCCTCGATATCGGCGATATGCGGCAGGGTCAGGATACGGTCGCGATAGACCTGCTGATAATGCGCCATGTCCCGCGCGATGACGGACAGGCGGACATCCACCCTCCCCAGAAAGGTCTGGATCTCGATCACCTCGGGCACCTTGCGGCCGGCTTCGGTGAATTCGTCGAAGGCGCGCGGCTGGGTCTTGTCCAGGGTCACCCGCAGCGACACCTCGACCGCATAGCCCATAGCGGACCAGTCAATCACGGCCTCCTGCCCCTGAATGATCCCGACGGCCTGCATCTTCTCGATCCGCCGCCAGCACACGCCATTGCTGATCCGGCACCGCTCGGCCAGTTCGGCGGTGCTCAGGCTCGGGTCGACCTGAAAATGGCGCAGGATACGGCGGTCGATGTCGTCAAGCATGACTTTTTTAGTTTTTTCGGTTTCTGAGAATTATTCTTCGCTTCTGTCGTCAATATCCAATGTCATCGCTCTCGCCAATAGCAATCACCGCAGATAGAAACGCAGCAATCGAAACAGAAAGGACCGGCAAAATGCGCGTCTATTACGATCGCGATTGCGACATCAACCTGATCAAGGACAAGAAAGTGGCCATTCTGGGCTACGGTTCCCAAGGCCACGCCCACGCGCTGAACCTGCGCGACTCAGGCGCCAAGAACCTGGTCGTCGCCCTGCGCGAAGGCTCGCCCTCGGCCAAGAAAGCCGAAGCCGAAGGCCTGCAGGTGATGGGCATTGCCGAGGCCGCAGCCTGGTGCGACGTCATCATGTTCACCATGCCCGACGAGCTTCAGGCCGAGACCTACAAGAAATATGTGCATGACAACATCAAGCCCGGCGCGGCAATCGCCTTTGCCCACGGCCTGAACGTGCATTTCGGCCTGATCGAGCCGAAAGAGGGCGTGGACGTCATCATGATGGCCCCCAAAGGCCCCGGCCACACCGTGCGCGGCGAATATGTCAAAGGCGGCGGCGTGCCCTGCCTGGTGGCGGTCCACACCGACGCGACCGGCAAGGCGCTGGAAATCGGCTTGTCCTACTGCTCGGCCATCGGCGGCGGTCGTTCGGGCATCATCGAGACCAACTTCCGCGAGGAATGCGAAACCGACCTGTTCGGTGAGCAGGCCGTTCTGTGCGGTGGTCTGGTCGAACTGATCCGCTGCGGCTTTGAAACCCTGGTTGAGGCCGGTTATGCGCCCGAGATGGCCTATTTCGAGTGTCTGCACGAGGTGAAGCTGATCGTGGACCTGATCTATGAAGGCGGCATCGCCAACATGGACTACTCGATCTCGAACACTGCGGAATACGGTCAATACGTCACTGGCCCCCGCATCCTGCCCTATGAGCAGACCAAGAAGGCGATGAAAGAGGTTCTGAACGACATCCAGCAGGGCAAGTTCGTGCGCGACTTCATGCTGGAAAACCAGGTCGGTCAGCCCACGATCAAGGCCTCGCGCCGGGCCAATGACGAACACCAGATCGAAGAAGTCGGCAAAAAGCTGCGGGGCATGATGCCCTGGATTTCGGCCGGCAAGTTGGTCGATCAGGAAAAGAACTAAGCCTTAACGGCTTGGACCCAAGGGCGGCCCCGGTGGCCGCCCTTTTCATACAGAATGGACGAACGGCCAGCGATGGTGCCTCAACCCAACATACGCGACTGGAGCGGCGTCATTGCCCTGGGCCTGATCTGGGGCGGCACCTTCATGGTCGTCGCGATGGCGTTGGACGGCTATGGCCCGATCACGGTGGCCACGGCGCGGACGACGCTGGGCGCGGTGATGCTGTTGGCCTTGATGGGGCTGACCGGGCGGCGCATCCCCAGCCTGACACCGAGTCTGGCGTGGTCGGTGATCCTGATCGGCATCCTGTCCACCGCGCTGCCTTTCGTGCTGCTCAGCTGGGGGCAGCAATATGTACCCTCGGCCTTTGCAGGGCTGTCCATGGCCGCAATTCCGCTGATGGTTCTTCCGCTGGCGCATTTCTTTTCGGATGAACCCCTGAACGCACGTCGTTTCGTGGGGGTATCGTTGGGCTTCACCGGAGCGCTGGTGCTTATCGGCCCGGGGCTTGCGCAACTGGGCAGCGGGGCCGAGCCGCTGGCCCAACTGGCCTGCATCGGGGCGGCGTTCTGCTATTCGGTGGCGTCGATCCTGACCCGGCGCTGCCCGCCGATCGACCCGGTGGTACTGGCCGCACTGACATTGGTGGTGGGCGCGGTGATCTTGCTGCCGATCATGTTGACGACCGAGGGCGTGCCCGCCCCGCAGGGTCTGCGCCCCACGCTTGCCTTGATCGTGCTGGGGCTTGTGCCAACGGCCTTTGCGACCCTGCTGCGGGTGTCGATCATTCGCAGCGCCGGTTCGGTCTTCATGACGCTGGTGAACTATCAGGTGCCGGTCTGGTCGATGATCTTCGGCGCATGGATCCTGTCCGAGGCGCTGCCGCTACGGTTTTACATCGCGCTGGCGCTGATCCTGACCGGAATGGCCATCAGCCAATGGTTCAGTCTGCGCAAGTTGCTGTTGGGCTACTGACGCGCGGCGGCTTCGACCTCGGCCACGATCCCATCAACGACCTGCGCCAAAAGGGTGTCGTCCTCGCATTCCGCCATTACACGGATCAGGGGCTCGGTGCCCGACTTGCGGATCAACAACCGCCCCTGCCCGTTCAGCCGCGCCTCGGCATCGGCAATCGCGGCCTTGACTGTTTCCGCTTCCAGCGGGGCCTGACCTTCGCCATAGCGCACGTTCTTCAACAGTTGCGGCACCGTCTCGAACTGTTGCGCCAGATCCGAGGCTTTGCGCCCCGAATTCACCATCTCGGCCAGGAAATGCAGCCCCGCCATCAGGCCGTCACCCGTGGTGGCATAGTCGCTCATGACGATATGGCCGGATTGCTCGCCGCCAAGGTTGAACCCGCCGTCCCGCATACGCTCGACCACATAGCGGTCACCGACCGCCGTCCGTTCCAGCCGCAGCCCGCGCGCGCCCAGGAACCGTTCCAGCCCCAGGTTCGACATGACGGTCGCAACAAGCGCACCGCCTTTCAGCCGTTCGGAAGTGGCCCAGGCGGTAGCCAGAAGGGCCATGAGTTGATCACCATCGGCGACCTGCCCGGTCTCATCCACGATCACCACCCGGTCGGCATCGCCGTCGAGGCAAATGCCCACATCCGCCCCATGCGCCACGACGGCCTCGGCCGCAACGCGCGGCTGGGTCGAGCCGCAACCCAGATTGATGTTCTTGCCGTTGGGCGCAGTTCCAACAGGGATCACCTCGGCCCCCAGTTCCCACAGGACCTCGGGTGCGGTGCGGTGCGCGGCGCCGTTGGCGCAGTCGATCACCACCTTGAGGCCATCCAAACGCAGCTCGCGCGGCAGAGATGACTTGACCCGCTCGCCATAGCGGAACCGCGCGTCATCGACACGCCGGGCACGCCCGATATTCTGCGCCTGCGCGGGTTTGACACCCGCTTCGATCAGCTGTTCGATCTCCAACTCGGCCTGATCGGACAGTTTGAACCCATCGGGTCCGAAGAACTTGATCCCGTTATCCTCGGCCGGGTTGTGGCTGGCCGAGATCATCACACCCAGATCGGCCCGCATCGACCGGGTCATCAGCCCGACCGCCGGTGTCGGCACCGGCCCCAGCAGCAGCACGTTCATGCCGGTTGACGTCAGACCCGCCGTCAGCGCGTTTTCCAGCATATAGCCCGACAGGCGCGTATCCTTGCCAATCACCACCCGGTGAACGCCCGAGCCATCCCGGCGGAAGTACCGCCCCACGGCCGCGCCGATCCGCAACGCCATCTCGGCCGTCATCGGGTAGGTGTTGGCGGTGCCCCGCACCCCGTCGGTTCCGAACAGCTTGCGCATACCTGTTACTCCACAAAGTCCTGCCTGCGACCCGATTACCGGACAGCGGCCCACAGGCGCAAGGCCTGAGCGGTCTCGGCCACGTCATGCACCCGGATGATCTGCACACCTTGCGACAATCCTGCCAACGCAACGGCGATTGATCCCGGCGCGCGGGCATCCTTGCGCGGTTCCGCACCGATCCGGCCGATGAAGCCCTTGCGTGACACACCCAGCAGGATCGGGCAGCCCAACCCGTGAAACAGGCTGAGATTGCGCAGCAGGGTCAGGTTGTGTCCCTCGGTCTTGCCGAAACCGATGCCTGGATCAACGATGATCCGGCCCCGATCCAGCCCGAGGCCTTCCAGCCGGGCCACCTGCCCGGACAGGAAATCGTAGACGTCCAGCAGAACGTCGTCATAGGTCGGGTTGTCCTGCATCGTGGCCGGGTCGCCCTGCATGTGCATCACGCAGACCGGCGCATTGATTTCAGCGCAGAAAGCCCCAAGCGCGGGATCGAAGGTAAAGCCTGAAACATCGTTGATCAGCCCTGCCCCGGCCTCGACTGCGGCCCTGGCCACGGCGGATTTGCGCGTGTCGATCGAGATCAGCGCCGGTGTCTCAGCCCGGATCGCGCGGATCAAGGGCTGGGTGCGGGCGATCTCTTCGTCCTCGGGCACAAAATCCGCACCGGGGCGAGTGGATTCACCACCGATGTCCAGAATGGTCGCACCGTGCGCGACCATTTCCCGGGCTGCTGCACACGCGGCGTCGGGGGTGCTGTGCTTGCCACCGTCGGAAAAGCTGTCGGGCGTGGCGTTCAGAATGCCCATGATCTGCGGCTGCGCCATATCCAGTCCGGCAATCGCGGCGCGCGGTTGCGTCAGCCGGTCTAGCCACGTTTCAGGGATATCGGCAGCCGCAACGATCCGGGGTGCCGCGTCACGCTGCAGACATTCGGCATGGGTGAACCACAGGTCCTGCCCCGCCAGCAGCAAGGCCCCGTCCGGGCGCACAGGCCCGTGTTGCACCAATGGGCGATAGTAGCTGGTCACAGTTGCGCCTGCTCCACCGGAACCGCCCGAAGCGGCGTTTTGGGCGACTCGGGCAGTTCGCCGCCAAGGACCAGCATTTCGCTGGCCTCAAAGGTGGCGGCGAACCAGGCGGCCAAGGCCACCGCATCGGACGGCGCCGCCGAAGGCCCATCGACCGCATCCAGCACGATCTTGGACGGTGCCCAGACACAGATCTGACCGTTCTTCATGGCCCAGTCCAGTTCGGTCCGGGTCGAGACGACGACGCAGCGATGATCACGCGCGGCCAGCACCCAAGCGTTCTGCTCGATCGCCAGCAGGTCGATCCGGCGCTGGGTCATGGCATGGCCGGTCTGCGGCACCGGCAGATCGGAGGCGCCCACGCAAAGAATCAGCGGTCGCTGCCGGTTTTCCAACTGGTCGATCCAGCCCGACAAATTTTCGGACTCAATCGCTGCGTTCGACAGAAAGACCAGCCGGGGATGTGGGCGCTCTTCTTCGATGACATCGTGATGGACGGCATCCTTGCCACGAACGATTTCGACGCCCAAAGCACCCGGACCGCGATCCAGTTTTTCAATGCGTACAAAAGCTCTTACCGCCTGAGGTTCAAGCAGGATCCGCTCGGCTATTCGATCCGCCAGCGTTTCGAGCAAGTTCAGACGCTCGGCCGCCAGTTCATAGGCGATGGCCTCGGTCACCCGGTCATAGGACAGGATGCGATCGACATCATCGTCGATGTTTTCGGTCAGCGGACGCACTTCGACCACAATGTTGAAACAGATGCGCTGGGTGGTGCCCCGTTCGGCCTGAAAGGCGCCGATCTCGACCTCGACAATGTGGTCGCGCAACGAGATACGATCCAGCGGCCCGCGTGGCGCAGTCGCCTCGGACCGTTCGGACGGGTGCGCAAAGGCAAGGCGGATTTCAGTACTCATGGCACGGGCCTTTTCGGGCAGCTTGGACAGGTTTGCCCAATTTAGTGGTTCCGCGCGGCTATAGCATTCAAGCAAACGCCATTCCAGCCGCCGAATGCGGCGTCAGGTGACGCGGTACCAACTCATCATACCCGATGCGGCGTGTCCAAGCATATGGCAATGCAGCAGCCAGTTGCCCGGGTTGTCGGTGACCAGCGCGATCTCGCGAGTCTCGCCGCGTTCGACCAGAACCGTGTCGCGCCATGGCCCAAGACTTCCGTCCGGCAAGATCAGCCGAAAGTGGTGGCCATGCAGGTGCATCGCGTGCGGGAATACCGTTTCGTTCACGAAGGCGATCCGGTGAACGCTTCCCAAGGACGCATCCAGAAACGGGTCCTCGGGGCGTTCGGCATAACCGTTCAACGCCCAGAACCGGCCCAGCTGAGCCAGCTCCCGGCCCGAGAGCTGGGTCTCGCCAATCCGCGCGCTTTCAAGCCAGCGCATGGCACCGCCCTGCAGCCTCATCTCGTGCCGCGGTACGTTGTTGATATCCGTCAATTCCGGAAGCGGGTTCGGCGGCAATGGCCGAACTCCCGACCGGGGAGTGGAAGCCGCCTGCCCTGCCACAGAAAATCGGGCCAAACCAAAGGCGCCGTCACGTTCCTGACTGAACAGGCTAGCCGTTTCCGCATCCGCAGCCAGCACATCCACCAACAAATCCGCACGTTGTGCCGGGGCCAGCGGGAACGTGTCCTCAATCGGGATCGGCTCGGCCAAAGGCATTCCATCCAGCGCGACGATCCATCCGGACATTCCGTCGAGGCCCACGGTGAAGACACGCGCATTCGCGGCGTTGACCAACCTCAGACGCAGGCGTTGGTTTTGTTGAACAGGAAAGGATGGGTCGAATGCTCCATTGACGGTAGTGAGGTTTCCCAGCCGACCAGCATGGCTGAGGTCATGACCGTTGTCGAAGTCTTGGGTAATCTGGGCCGTTTCCGGATCAAGTCGCCAGTCATCGAGCATCAGCACCAGATCCTGCCCCACATCCGGCGCTTCGGACTCGTGCACGATCAAAGGGCCATACAGGCCACGGGCCACCTGTTCGACTGACTTGTTATGCGCATGATACCAATAGGTTCCGGCGTCCGGCACGATGAAATCATAGTCGAAGGTCGCGCCGCTTGGAACCGCTTCCTGAGTAAGACCCGGCACGCCATCCATAGCGTTGTCGATGCGGATACCATGCCAATGAACCGAGGTGGCTTGCGGTAATTCGTTCACCAAGCGGCGCTGAACCCGCTCGCCTTGCTTCAGATGGATTGGGCTGCCTGGCACCGACCCATCAAAGCCCCAGATATCGGTTTCCGGATACCCCGGAGGGGCAATCAACTGAGCGCCCTCGCGCGCAGTCAGGGTCAGCGGCGCGGAGCGCGCCAGCGTTGGAAACACCGCAAGCGCGGCGGCAGATTTCAAAAGGCTTCGGCGGCTCAGATTCATTGCGGATCTCCTTGACCGCAATATAGCCCTTGGTTTCACCCGCGCCATCAACGTTCCAGCGCGGGTGCGTCAATGCGCGCTAGTTGCTCGCAGTGCGGTAGTTGTGGCGGTAGAAGATATGCACACCGATGCGCGCAGTTTCCTTGTAAACGCGCGACCACGACGGGCGCACCGCCTTGGTGTGGTAATGCGTGGCCCCCGACGTCAGCGGGTCGCTGACCCCCTCGATCGCCGCCTTGGCAACTTTGGCCACGCGCTCATAGGCTTTCTTCTCGTGAATGACTTCCTTGCGGCCGTCACAGGTATAGGTGAACTGGCACTGATATTTCTTGCCTGTTCCCTGACGGATCACGCCGCAGACGGTGTTCGGGAAACGGGTGCTTTCCACCCGGTTCAAAATCACCTCGGCAACCGCGAATTGGCCGCGCACGCTCTCTCCGCGCGCTTCGAAATACAGGGCCTCGGCCAAGCATTTCAGATCTTCGCCACCGCTGGCTTTGGGCTGTTGGTCCAGCCAGCCCTTGGTGTAGGAAATCTCAACCGGTTGGACCTCTTTCCTAGGTTGGAACAGCTTCAGATAGTCGCGAAAGCTTTGTCCCGGCACCTCGTTGCGCGACACCAGTTCGCGCTTGGCAGTCTCGGTGGCTTCCCTCTCGGCAACGGACGCACTCGGCATCACGGTTGCCGCCGCAATGGCAACAGCCAGTATATATCGTAGCATCAGATAACCTCGCACAGGCACTTCACGCGCCATACCCTCCCCCGGCGGGCGCGACGGGGTCTTAACGCAGAAGGCGCGAAAGGTCCAGTTCTGAGGAAAAAGCAAGAAAAATCTTGCCCGCGGGGCCAAAATTTATCAGCCACAGGTCCATCCCAAAACCACTATTCCTAGGGCTTTGACGGCCTGTCAACCCCCAAGTTTTGACGAAATCGCCAACTGAGCGGCAGCCAGCCGAGCGACCGGGACTCGGAAGGGTGAACAGGACACATAATCGAACCCCAAATCCCGACAAAGGGCGATTGATTCGGGGTTGCCGCCATGTTCACCACAGACCGAAAGCGTGACATCGGGCCGAGCTGTACGCCCCCGCTCCGAGCCCAGCTTGAGCAGTTCGCCGACCCCATCGGCGTCCAGAACATGGAACGGATCCTCGGTGAACACCCCCTGCCGGACATAGGCCGACATGAAGCGTCCCGCGTCGTCGCGCGACAGACCATAGGTCATCTGTGTCAGGTCATTGGTGCCGAAACTCAGGAACGAGGCATGAGGAGCGATTTCCTCGGCACGCAAACAGGCCCGGGGCGTTTCGACCATCACACCCAACCGGTATTCAAACTCCTGACCTCGCTCGGCCGCGACGGCTGCGGCAACCGTGTCCACCCGCGCCTTGATCAGTTCGACCTCGCGCTTGGCCGAAACCAGCGGGATCATGACCTCGGGCACTACCGGCGCGCCATTTTTGCTGGCTTCGAGCGTCGCCTCGAAGATCGCGCGGGCTTGCATGTCATAGATCTCGGGCACCGTGATACCAAGGCGCACGCCCCGCAACCCCAGCATGGGGTTGTACTCGCTCATTTCGTCCACCCGACGCTCGACATCCGAAACCGGAAGGTCCAGCGCTTCGGCCAGTTCGCGCTGCCCGCTGCGTGTGGTCGGCAGAAACTCGTGCAGAGGCGGATCAAACAATCGGATGCAGACGGGCTGGCCTTCCATGATCCGGAAAAGCTGCACAAAATCATCGCGTTGCATCGGAAGCAACCGTTCCAGAACCGCCGCGCGCCCCGATGAAGTCTGAGCGAAAATCATCTCGCGCATCACGATCAGGCGACCGGGGTCAAAAAACATATGCTCGGTTCGGCACAACCCGATCCCCTGCGCCTGGAAATTCCGCGCAGCCTGCGCGTCGGCAGGTGTGTCGGCATTGGCACGAATTGATATGTCACGCTCGGCGTCGGCCCAACTCATCAATGTCTGAAAACAGTCATCCAGAGCAGCTTCAAGCATCGCCGGCTCGCCTGCCAACACCTGGCCCGAGCTTCCGTCAATCGTCAGAATGTCGCCAGTGGTGAAAACGCGGCCGTCCGGAACGGAAAGCTGCTTTTTCTTGGTCTGAAACCGCATCTCGGACGCGCCGACGATACAGGGCAGCCCCAGGCCGCGCCCGATCACGGCCGCATGGCTGGTCATGCCACCTTTTTCGGTCAGTACTGCGACCGCGGCGTGCATGCCGCGCACATCCTCGGGCGAGGTTTCACGGCGCACCAGAATGCAGGGCTCACCGCGTGCGGCGCTGGCCTGTGCCTCGGCCGAAGTGAACACGATCCGGCCGGTGGCCGCTCCGGGACTGGCCCCGATGCCCGTGGTCAGCACGTCACGCTTGGCCTCGGGATGAACCTGACGGTGCAGCAACTCATTCAACGAATGCGGATCGATCCGCATGACGGCTTCCTGCTGGGTGATGATGCCATCCTCGGCCAATCGAACGGCGATCCGCATGGCGGCGCGGGCGCTGCGCTGAACGCGGACCCCGTCCAGAATATGCACCTTGCCGTTTTCGATCACGAATTCGACCTGCATCTCTTCGCGCAATTTGCGCCGCATCAACGCCGCATGGGCCTTCAGGTCGGCAAAGGCCTGAGGCGCAACATCCTCGAGCGCTTGCCCGCGCGGGTCTTTTTCAAGGTACAGGGCGGCAACCCCCTCGCCCAGCGCATCACGCCCCTGGCTTTGGCTCAGGTAGCGGCCTGTGATCTGCGGCATGCCGGTCGAGGAATCCACCAGCTGCAACACACCCGATCCGCATTCGCCCTGGCCGACGCCCGGGATCATCTCCTGGATGACAAGGCCCAGCCCTGCATCCGCCGGAGCGCCCTTGGCCTGCCGCAACAGGCGGGCGGACGTTCCATCCCACGCCCGCGCCATCGAGCGCAGGACCGCCAGCAACTGCTCGCCCCGGTCCTGGGGGAACGCTTCGTCGGTTTCGTCCTCATACGCGCGCAGGGTCTGGCGCAGGCCTTCGCGACCATCGGCTTCGATGTCGTCGAAAACGTCTGCGTCCAGGCGCGCGACGTGGATCGCGTAGCTTTGGACGAACCGCAGATACAATGCGGCGGCGGCCTCGGGGCCCATCTTGTCGGACAATTCCACGAAACGGGCATCGTTGATCCCGATGTTCAGAACCGCGCCGGGGCCACCCCAGTCAGGGTCCTCGGAACTGGGGCGAACGCACAGCAACGCCGATGCGTCGAACTGTTCAAGTATGGCTTCGATTGCCGGGATATCGCCGTCAGCGATCCGACGCACCTGATCGAAGGACAGGGCCACCGTACGCGGTACGGGAAGGTCCAACCGCACAAGGCGCTGCAGACATTTCGCCCGGCCGCCATGGGTGTCGGCGGCGACAGGAGCGTCAGGAGTGATGAGCGTGGTATGCGGATTATTCTGCACTGCGGCACCTTTTGGTTTCACCGCAGCATAAGCGCCCCAGCCTTCCGCGCAAGGGCCTTGTGGGCGCGCCAGAGCGCGCCCTCTAGGTCAGCCTTCGATCTTGGTCAGGTCCGCGACGCTGGAGCAGATCTGGCGGATCTGGCTCAGCAGATTCAGGCGGTTGCGGCGCAGCACGGCATTGTCGGAATTGACCTGGACGTCCTCGAAGAACGCGTCGATCGGCCCGCGCAGCGCGGCCATGGCAGCCATCGCCGCCGGGAAATCCTCGGCCTTGAGTGCCGGAGCAATCTTGGCTTGTGCTTGATCCAGCGCGGCGAACAGGGCCTTTTCGCTGTCGGTCTCGGCGAATTTCAGATCGGCACCGAACGAGTACTCGACCCCGTCCTTCTCCTCGGCCTGGGTCAGTATGTTGTTGGCGCGCTTGAAGCCCTGCACCAGATTCTCGCCATCTTCGGTCGCGATCACCACATTCAACGCGCGGGCGCGTTTGACCAGCAGGTTCAGGTCGTCATTGCCGTCCATCGCGATACAGGCGTCGATCACGTCGTGGCGAATGCCTTCGTCACGCAGGAAGACTTTGAGGCGGTCGTGGAAGAAGGAGAGGAGGTTGGCACCAACAGGCCGCAGTTCTTTTGCGTTGAGCTGTTTTAGCCCTTCCTCCGTCAGAGCATCTTCTAACATCGCCAAGTAACGCTCGCCCGAAAAACGCTGATTATCCAAATCCCCTCTGTACCGAGATACAAATTTCTCTGACATATGCTGCATTGAGGCGCGAATTACTTTCAGAGAATAAGCTCTATTCGAACGAATTGCCCCAATTCGGTTCCGGATAAGCGCAGAGGGAATGACATATTCAGCAATATTCATTCTGATACCGTTCTCCAGAATCAACTGAATAACCCCCAACGCCGCCCGTCGCAGCGCAAACGGGTCTTTCGAGCCGGTGGGCTTTTCGTCTATCGCCCAGAACCCGGTCAGCGTGTCCAGCTTGTCGGCCAGCGCCACGGTCACCGACAGCGGCGCAGTCGGCACGTCATCCGACGGGCCCAGAGGCGAGTAATGCTCCTGCGCCACGGCGGCCACGGCGGCGTCTTCACCGGCGGCTTCGATGTAATACCGCCCCATAAGCCCCTGAAGTTCCGGGAATTCATAGACCATTTCCGAACTCAGATCGGCCTTGGCCAGCCGCGCGGCCTTCTCGGCCTGATCCGGGTCGGCGCCCGTCACCGGGGCCAGTTCGCGGGCCAGTGCGGCAATGCGGTCGATCCGCTGCGCCTGGGTGCCCAGCTTGTTGTGGAAGGTCACGTTCTCAAGCGCGCGGGTCCATTGCGTGATGTCGGCCTTGGCGACGCGCAGGTCATTCTCCCAGAAGAATTTCGCATCGGCCAGACGCGCCGACAGCACCTTCTGGTTGCCGGCCAGAATGGTCGCGCCATTGTCGGTGGTCTCGCGGTTGGCCACGGTGATGAACCGCTCGATCCGCCCCGTCTTGGGATTGCGGACCGAGAAGAATTTCTGGTGCTCTTTCATCGAGGTCTGCAGTACCTCGGGCGGCAGGTCGAGGAATTCATCGTCGATCTGCCCCATCAGCACCACCGGCCATTCGACCAGCCCGGCCACCTCGGCCAGCAAGCCCTTGTCCTCGACCACTTCCAGACCGGCGGCAAAGGCCATGTTCTGTGCGTCGTTCCAGATGTGCTCGGCCCGTTCCTCGGGCGACAGCACGACAAAGGCGCGCTTCAGCTTGGCGGCGTAATCCTCGAACCCGGTCACGGCAAACCGGCCCGGCGCCATGAAGCGGTGGCCCTCGGTGGTGTCGCCGGTGGAGATCCCGTCGATCTCCATCGGTACGACCTGCGCGCCGGCTTCATCGCCAAGGATGCACAGGATCGAATGCAGCGGCCGCACCCAGCGCAGGGCCCCACTGCCCCAGCGCATGGATTTCGGCCAGGGGAAGTTGCGGATCGTGTCGGCCAAAACCTCGGCCACGATCTCGGCCGCCGGGCGGCCCGGTTTCTCGATGGTGGCGAAATAGACCGCACCTTTGGGCGTGTCCCGTTCCTCGAGCTGGTCGCGGCTGATCCCTGCGCCACGCAAGAAGCCATCGATCGCCTTGTCCGGCGCGCCGACCTTGGGGCCCTTGCGCTCCTCGCGGATGGTGGGGCTTTCCGCCAGCAGCCCCTCGATCGCCAGCGTCAGGCGGCGCGGCGTGGTCAGGGCGTGGGCATGGGCATAGGTCAGACCGGCCTCGACCAGACCATCGGTGATCCGTTTTTTCAGATCTTCGCCGGCGCGGGTCTGCATGCGCGCGGGGATTTCCTCGGAAAACAGTTCGATCAGCAGGTCGGGCATTTTCGATCCTTAGAAATAGACGATCGTCTGGATGACGATGGCATTGGCGATATCCACGAAGAATGCGGATACAAGGGGGAGCACGATAAAGGCAATAGGCGAAGGCCCGTATCGCTTGGTTACGGCGGTCATATTGGCAATTGCGGTCGGTGTCGCGCCCAGCGCGAAGCCGCCGAACCCCGCCGCCAGCACGGCCGCGCGGTAGTTGGCGCCCATGACCGGGAACAGAACCCAGATCACGAAGGCCACCGCAAACAACGTCTGCGCCGTCATGATCACCACGATGGACAGGCCCAAATCGGCGATGGTCCACAGCTGCAGGCTCATCAGCGACATGGCCAGAAACGCGCCCAGTGCGAATTCCGAGATCAGCGCCAGCGACGGCGTGCGCGACACCGGCGCGGCGCGCGGGGCCAGCAGCGGGCGCAGGTTGCCGATCACGATACCCATGATCAGGCAGGGCACGAACAGCGGCAGTTTCAAACCCGCGGCCAGGATCACCTCGGACAGAGCATAGCCCGCGATGATGGCCATGTTCAGGTACAGCAGCACCCGCATCACCGTCAGGTGGTCGATCTTCGCGGCCGCGTCTGACGGCTCGTCGGGCACGCCGATGGTATGTTCCTCGTCCGGGCGGTTTGGCGACAGGTCGCGTCCTTCGATCAACAGACGCGCGATGGGGCCACCGACCAGCGCCGCCAGGACCAAGCCCAAGGTCGCAACTGCAACGCCCAGCTCGGTCGCGCCCTCAAGCCCGGTGACCTGCGCGACCTCGGGCGCCCAGGCGATGGCGGTGCCGTGGCCGCCGATCAGGGCAGCCGAGCCGAACAGAACGCCGGACTGCGCCGGATAGCCGAAGGCCGCCGCCCCCGCCGCGCCGATCAGGTTCTGCGCCACGATCGTCAGCAACGTCAGGATCAGCAGCAGCACCAGAGGCTTTCCGCCCGCGATCAGATCGGACAGCCGGGCGTTCAGGCCGATCCCGGTAAAGAACAGCACCAGCAGGAAATCCCGCGCGGTCAGGTCGAACTCCAGTTCCATCCCGAACAGCAGATACAGCGTCAGAACCACCAACGAGGCCAACAGACCTCCGGTGACGGGTTCGGGAATGTTGAATCGGCGCAGAACCTCTGTGCGGGCGTTGATCTCGGCGCCCATCAGGTAGACGGCAAAGCCCAGCGTTGCCGTCAGAAATCCGGGGATTTCAACGATGAACCCCATCCCGCCCACTCAGTTTTCCGGTCGGGGCGGGCACTCTTCGCCGACAACCGTTCCGTCATAGGCCTTTTCGCCGCAGTTGTTCAGGGCATGCCAGGCAAAGCCCGAGCCGTCCTGCGTCACCGCGACGATCCGATCAACGCCGTAGTGGATGTTCTTGACCCCTATGAAAGCGCGGGCGGATCCGTTCGCCAACGCCTCGGCCAGAGTAGCCGCATCATAACAGTCGAACCAACCCGGGGCCGTCAGCGGCTCGGCCTTTTCGGCGCTCATGTAGCGGACGGCCAGCTGTTCCGGCTTCAGATCTGTATGGAAACAAGCCCGATACCGGATCGGAGAGCTGTCGGCGTCGATCGCCTGAAACGCGCTGTAGGCAATTGGCACCGGTTGGCCGGTCGCGGTTTCGGTCAGAACAACATCCTGACCGGGTGAGGGTTCGACCTCGTAGTAGTAGCCGTAGACCTGCAGGTAATACATGCTGACGCCAGCAACGACGGCGCAAGCGACCAACAGAATTGCCAGCATTTTCCCGGTCATGCGCGATCCTCCTGTGGGGTGCGACGGGCCATCAGGCCTCAAAACCTGCGGCCTCGGTCTGCACGAAGGCATCGGCGCATTGCTTCGCTAGCGCGCGCACCCGCCCGATATAGGCCTGCCGCTCGGTCACCGAAATCACGCCGCGCGCGTCCAGGAGGTTGAAGATATGGCTGGCCTTGATGCACTGGTCATAAGCAGGATGCGCCATGATGATCCGCTTGCCCGTTTTGGGGTCAACGTTTTCCTGGCTCAGAATCGCGGCGCATTCTTCCTCGGCCTCTTCGAAGTGGCGCAGCAAAACCTCGGTGTTGGCCACATCAAAGTTCCAACGGGCGTATTCCTCTTCGGTTTGCTTGAAGATGTCGCCATATGTCAGCGGGCTGGGTGATTGCGGGTCGTTGAAGGGCATGTCCATTACGTGGTCGATGCCCAGCACATACATCGCCAGCCGTTCCAGACCATATGTCAGCTCGCCCGAGACCGGCGCGCAGTCATGGCCGCCGACCTGCTGGAAATAGGTAAACTGGCTGACTTCCATGCCGTCGCACCAGACCTCCCATCCCAGGCCCCATGCGCCCAAGGTCGGGCTTTCCCAGTCATCCTCGACGAAACGGATGTCGTGCAGGTCCATGTCGATGCCTATGGCCTGAAGGCTGCCCAGATACAGCTCCTGCAGGTCCGGAGGGCTGGGTTTGATCAGCACCTGGTACTGATAGTAATGCTGCAAGCGGTTGGGGTTTTCACCATAGCGCCCATCGGTCGGACGGCGCGACGGCTGAACGTAGGCCGCAGCCCAGGGTTTGGACCCCAGAGCCCGCAGGGTGGTTGCAGGGTGGAAGGTACCGGCACCGACTTCCATGTCGTATGGCTGCAGGATGGCACAGCCCTTCGAGGCCCAGTAGTTCTGAAGCCGCAGGATGATTTCCTGAAATGAACGTGGTGCGCTGGACGGTTCGGTCATGACATTCCCTTTGGGCGCGGATTTGCCCGGTTCCGGTCGGTTTTGCCCTTCCTATGCAAGGGGCCAAGGGGCGTCAACGGGCCAATGCCCGCCTGCTGTCACTGTGCCGCCACACCAGAAATTCCCCGTATCGTGGGCATAGCGTTTTCACCCCTGAATCGCGTAAGTTGAGGCAAAGCCAAAACACTGCATAAAACGGGCAGAAAATGACACGCATATTCGTTGCAATTCTTTTACTGATTACAGTCGGCCTGCGCGCTGCGTATGCTCAACAGGGGGCTGACGCAGGCGTCTGGGTTCAGGTCGAAGCGCAGCCATCGCTGCGCGAGGCGCAGGACCGGGCGCAAGTCTATGCCAATGCCCTGCCCGACGTGAACGGGTTCCGCCTGAACAGCGGTTGGTACGCCATCGTGATCGGCCCCTATCTGCGGGCCGACGCCGAGCAGGTGCTGCGCGTCTACCGGGCCGAACGGCAGATCCCCTCAGACAGTTTCATCACCTTTTCAGGCGCCCTTGGGCAGCAGTTCTGGCCAATTGGCGCCAACGTCCTGAACCGCGGCGCAATAACAGCGCCCGTTCAGCCTGAGCCGCAGCCAGAGCAGCCTCAGGCCGGTCTGACGCCGCAACCTTCGGACGAGACGAGATCACAGGCCCTGCAGTCCGAGCGGCTGCTGAGCGGACAGGAACGAAAAGACCTGCAAACCGCATTGCAGGCTGCCGGGTTCTACAGTTCGACCATTGACGGGGCATTCGGCCAAGGTACACGCCGGTCGATGGCGGAATGGCAGCGGTTCAACGGCTTTGAACCGACCGGCGTCCTGACGACGGCACAGCGCAAGGCCCTGATGGATGACTACAACGCCCCGCTAATCAGCGTCGGCATGGCCCGTCACGTTGATGATCGCGCCGGGATTTCCGTCGATCTGCCGCTTGGGGTAATTGCCTTCGACCGATACGAGGCGCCGTTCGCGCATTTCAATTCCAGCGGGGATCTGGACGCACGGGTCGTTTTGATCAGCCAGGAGGGCAGCAAAACCACTTTGCGCGCGCTGTTCGAGGCGATGCAATCGCTCGAGATCGTGCCGCTGAACGGCCCGCGTGAGCTGCGTGGCGACAGGTTTACCATCGAAGGCCGTGGCAACGGGATCGTATCCTATACACAGGCCAATCTGAGCGACGGCAAGATCAAAGGCTTCACCCTTGTTTGGCCCGAAGGCGATGACGCACGCCGCGCCCGGGTTCTGGCCGCAATGACCGCCAGCTTTGAAACCACCGATGGTGTTCTTGATGCTGCGGCTGGCGCCAATGCCGAGCAAAGCATCGACTTGATGTCCGGTCTGCAACTCAGAAAACCAAGGTTGTCGCGATCGGGCTTTTTCGCCGATCCCAACGGTCTGGTCCTGACCGTGGCCGAGGCGGTGCAGAACTGCACCCGCGTCACCCTTGAAGACGGTCAGGAACTGCAAACCGCGTGGAGCGATCCCGAACTGGGCGTTGCGGTCCTGCGCCCCAACAAGACGCTGGCACCGATGGCCGTTGCGGCCTTGAATGAAGCCCAGCCTCGCCTGCAATCCGAAGTGGCCGTCGCGGGATACTCATATGAGGGCGCTTTGGGGGCTCCGACCCTGACCTACGGCAAGATCGCCGATATCCGTGGGCTGAACGGAGAGGCCGGCGTGACCCGCCTGAGCCTGACCGCACAACCCGGAGACGCAGGCGGCCCGGTATTCGATGATCACGGCAACGTGGTCGGAATGCTGCTGCCTGCGCAGACCGAGGGGCGCACCCTGCCCCGCGATGTCAGCCTGGCTGCCGCGGCCGATCGCCTTCACGAGATCCTGTCAAAGGCCGGGGCAACGGCCCAGACCGCGCAGGAAACCGGCCAGGTTTCACCTGACGAGTTGAACCGCCGCGCGACCGGCATGACCGTGCTGGTGAACTGCTGGGGCTGACCGAAAGCCACGAACAGAATTTGAAGGCGCCGCAGGACATTGCGGCGCCTTTTTTATCCCTTCAAGATATCGGGCGTGACGTGCACAAGGGTCGGCACGGGCGCGTCAAGGGCCGCACGAACGGCAGCCTGCATTTCCGGCAGCGAGTTCGGAGCGGCTGACCGCGCACCGAAAGCCTCGGCCAGCTTGCAGAAATCAGGGTTGCGCGCGACGACCGCATTCGGAGCAATCTGGCTGCCGACCATGCTGTCCTCGATCTCTTTCAGCTTACCGTTGTCCCAAAGGATGATGGGCAGCGACAACCCCAGCTCGACCGCCGCACCCAGTTCCTGCATCGTATAGTGGAACCCGTAGTCACCCGCGATCACGGCAGTTGGCTTTCCGCGCCGCGCAACCGCGCCGCCGATCCCGGCCGGCAGTGCATAGCCCAGGGTGCCGAACCCGGTCGGGTGGTGCCAGTGGTATGGGCGCGCCATGTCCCAGACCTCTTTCGCGGCATAGGCGAACTGGGTCATGTCGGAATAGATCATGGTGTCGGCGGGCATCGCTGCACGCAAGGCGTCGGCAACCGGCACGATACCCGGTCTTTCCGCGTCGACCTCGGCGCGCCAGCGTGCTCGGGCTTCGGCCACCTCTTCCGGCGACCAGCCGGTGGCCGGTTTGCAGTCTTGGGTCGCGGACCACAGTGCATGGGCAAAACTTTCGCCGTCGGCCTGCAGCTTGACCGACGCCCGGTGCCGGTCGGCCAGCACCTCGGGGTCGAGGTCAACCCGCACCAAGGTCGCCTTGTGGCCCAACCGGTCGCGCCAAAGGTCGACCTCACCCAATTCGGCACCGACCGCGATGACCAGATCGGCCGACCCAATCACCTCGGCACTGCCGGGTCGCGGCAAGGTCGCTCCGAAATCAAGGGCATAGCCGGTGCCGACCAACCCACGCCCCGCGTAAGTGGTGAAACAGGCCGCACCAAGCTGGGACAGAATCTGGCGCCACAGGTTCGACCGCGACCCACCACCCAGTATGAACAGCGGCCGCCGCGCGATGTTCAGCAGTGACAGAACCGGCCCAATGTCCGGCGCCAGAGCCTTGACCCGCTCCGCGTCCTGGTTCGGAAAAGGAGCGGGGTCGGCCTCGGCCTCCAACTGCGCGATCGGGACCTGGATATGCTTGGGGCGCGGGCGTTTCAGCGCGAACTCCTCAAAGGCGCGTTCGATCAGGCCATAGGCCGATTGCGCGTCGTTTGCCTGGCAGGACCAGTCGGTCACGCATTCAGCGGCCGCGCGCTGGTCTTTCATCTGGTGCAACTGGCCACGCTGCGCCTGCGTTTCGCTCAGACAGGACGACAGAACCAGCATCGGAACCGAGTCGGTATAGCCCTGCCCCATCGGCGTCATGACGTTGCACAGGCCAGGACCGGTGATAACGTAGGCCACGCCGGGCTTGCCCGTCGCCCTTGCATAACCGTCAGCCATGAAGCCCGCGCCCTGCTCATGCCGCGCCAGCACATGAGTAATGCCCGCTTCTTCGATTCCACGGTACATTTCCTGATTGTGCACACCGGGAATGCCGAAAATGACTTCGACCCCCCGATCCTTGAGCATGTGCGAGATTTGGGCGCCCAATGGTCTTTTCATCAGCCTCTCCAGAACCGAATGGTGAACAGGACATACACGGCCATCAGCTCCAGCCGGCCGGTCAGCATTCCGAAGGTCAACAACCACTTGGCCGTGTCGTTCAGCCCGGCAAAATTCCCTGCGGGGCCGATCTGATCACCCAAACCGGGGCCGACATTTGCAAGCGCCGTCGCTGCACCGGATACCGCTGTGATGAAATCCAGACCAGTCAGCGCCAGCGCCCAGGACAACGCCCCCAGCGACAGCGCGAAGAACATGAAAAAGCTCATGACCGATGTCAGGACATCGCGGCTGATGGCGCGGCCATCATATTTGGGCACGAACACCCCGTGCGGCGACCGGATCCGACTGATCTGAGCCTTGATGGACGCAATCAGCAACTGATAGCGGAAGATCTTGATGGAGCAGGCCGTAGAACCGGCGCAACCACCGATCAGGCCGATCATGAAAAACATCATGATCGGAAAACTGCCCCAGGTCATGTAATCGACACTGGCGTAGCCGGTGCCGGAAATGATCGAGGTGATGTTGAACAGCGACTCGCGCACCGCCTGTTCCCAGTGGTGCGGAAAGACCGATGTCAGAAAGACCGCCATGATCACCACCAGAACGGCAATCGTGGCCAGAAAGGCCCTGATCTGGCTGTCTTCCAGGATCGAGCCTGTCCGGCCGTTGACGAACTGCACATACCGCACGAACGGCAGAGCAGCGAGGATCATGAATACGGACGCGGCGTATTCCGCGGGCCCCGAGAACGTACCGAACGAAGCGTCATAGTTCGAGAACCCGCCGGTGGACATGGTTGTGAACGCGTGAACAACCGCGTCGAAAAAGTTCATACCCAAACCGGCATAAACCAGGGCGCAGGCTACGGTCAGGAAAACATAGATCAGCGAAATCTGGCCCGCGATCTCTTGCGCGCGAGGAAGGATTTTCCCCATGGTTTCAAATCCTTCCGAGCGGAAGATCTGCATACCGCCGACCTTGAGCTCGGGTAGGAAAACCATGGCCACGACAATGATGCCGATCCCGCCCAGCCATTGCAGCAAACCGCGCCACAAAAGCAGGCCACGCGGCAAATCATCCAACCCGGAAATGACTGTCGACCCGGTGGTGGTTAACCCGGACATGGCTTCGAAATAGGCATCGACAAATCGAAGCTCGGTCTCACCGAACACGAAGGGGATTGCCCCGAAGAGCGGCAGCGCGACCCAGACGCCGGTGGTCAGCAAAAAGGTCTGACGGATGGTCAGCCCCTCGCCCACACCGTTCGAGCAGCTCATGGCCAGAACCACGCCGGTCAGGATCGTGATGACGCCGCTTTCAAAGAAAACGTTCCACTCGCCCCGACCCTCGATGATGTCCGCAAGCATCGGCAACAGCATGGTCGCCCCAAGTATGGCGACCAGCAAGCCAATCACATATCCGACCGGGCGAAGATCCATCATGACGGGCAGCGTTGGCGCGCCGGCCCGAAAGTGTCAAGCAGATGATCTGTGATCAGTCGTCCATTTTTTCAGCCACGGGCGGCATGGCCGGTGGCTTGGACGGCGCACGCGTGCGGCGCGTGGCCGGTTTCGGTGCCTCGGCGGGTTTGGTTGTTGCAGCCGCTACGGGCTTTTTGGCCTTGGCTTCTTCGGTTGAAGGCGCAGGTTTTGCCTCGGTGGGCTTGGCCTTGGGCGTCACGGCCGTTGCGGGTTTCTCCGATGCGACCGGAGTGACGCGCTGTGCAGGGGTGGCCGTTGCGACGGGCTGCGA
This sequence comes from Ruegeria sp. CH5, assembly GCF_056537025.1. Classification (NCBI taxonomy): domain Bacteria; kingdom Pseudomonadati; phylum Pseudomonadota; class Alphaproteobacteria; order Rhodobacterales; family Roseobacteraceae; genus Ruegeria; species Ruegeria sp. CH5. The sequence goes on from NZ_JBQFQT010000001.1 coordinate 1,017,801, forward strand.
CGGTTTTTGAGCCGTTGCAGGCGGCGTTTTGGGCTTGGCTGTGGCCTTCGTGACCGGTTTCGGTGCGGCTTTTGCGGGCGCCTTCGGCTTCGGAGCCGGCTTTGCGACCGTCTTGGCCTTGACCCGGACCACAGGTTTCGCCTTCTTCGCGGCGGGTTTGGCCGTGGTTCGCGCCACCGGTTTCTTGGCCGACTTCACGGCCGGCTTCGTTGGTTCGGTGACCGACGCAACCGGGATCGGGAACACGGTTTGAGCAAATGCCTGCATCATTTTCATCTGGCTGGTCACGGCATAGCCGGCCAGACGCACGGCGGCAGCCTGCAGCTCAAGCTGTTGGGCAATGGGATTCATTCCAAGTCTCTCCTGTAGCAATGAAGCAGCCCGATTTCCGAGGTAGAAAAGCCCTTGCCGTTCCGATCGCGCGGACGGACGAAGGTGTATTGCAGTCCAAGGCGTAACACGTCCCGGCTTCCCTTCGGGGTGGTGCGCCACAACTGACATGGCGCGCCACAGCTGCATTCATCTTCAATGTATGCAAATAGTCGCGCGTATGCAGCATTTTCCGCTGCATTGCGGCAAAAAGGCGCCTACCGCCCAATATACGCCGGTTTTCGCGGCGTTTTTTGGGTCAGCCGACGTGGAACAGCGTCGTGAACAGGCGCGGGTCCAAGCTGGTGGATGCAAATGTCGGCCCCTCGGTCAGAATCGACACCGCATCGTGGCTGTGCAGACTTTCCTGATGGCTGGCGACGACGCGGAAGTCACCCACGTGATGATCGGCCAGCAGCTCGGCACAGAACAGACGCGCGGCGTCTTCGACAAAGATGGGGTTGGCGGCGTTCAGCTCAGCAAAGGCCTGTTCGTCTTCGCGCTTGACCATCACCTGGGTTTCGGTGGGGACGGCACGGCGGCACAGGGCGATCAGATCCTCGAACCACAGGCAATCGGCGTCACAATCGACCACGACCGAAATGCGCGCCACGGAACGCTGTGAATGCGGCGTCGCAAGCTGTCCGCGCACCGACCGGGCGTGTTCGCTGAGTTCCAGCGAGCATGGGCAGGTCGAAGAATAGACATAGTCGAGATGCATGATCTTCTGACGCACGCCGCCCTGTTCGACCAGTTCAAGCGCGATGTCGTAATACTGATATCCCTCAAGACCCGAACGCAGGCTTTTGACCCGATCGGGATAGGAGAAGCGCATCTGAAGCCTTGCATCGAAACTGTCGAGGTCGGTCAGATAATCGCTCAGCGCAGATTCCATCACCTCGAAACTGAACGTACGCTCGGCATGCTTGTAGAAGGACCGCATGATCCGGGACATGTTGATGCCCTTTTTCTCGGCTTCGAGGCTGACGGTGCCCGTAACCGAGGTTTCCAGCGTCAGGTCCGGACCGTTCTTGCTGTGAAACCGGATCGGCAGACGGAAATTCGAGATGCCCACATGCTGGATCTGCTGTTTCGCACCGCGGATCAGGCTGGACGGGCCGTTCTGGAGATCGGGCAAAGCAGATTTGTAGGCTTCGTCGACTTTGAAGTCTTCGGGGTATTCACGTGACATCGAAGGGTAGTTGTCCGGCATCAACCCGGGCACCAAGCGCGCCACGGCTGGATCAAGCTGGCTGATCTCGGCCTCGCTGGCGCCCTTTGCCCATTTCCGCAGGACCTTGAGAGCCTCAGCGGCCTCGTCCCGATCAGGTTTTTCGTCAATGTCGCGCGAATGAATGTTCATTGGCTGCGTATCCTCGGTGTGTCGTCAGGCCATCTCTGGCTGCGGCGGAAACCGCAGTGTAACCCAATACGGTTGAGATAGCAGCCCGGATCGAAAAAACCATCGCAAAACCGCCATTTCCGAACGGATTGCGCCCTTTTATCCGGACGACATTGCGCGGATGCCGATGTGTTCAACGGGGCGTGTGCGCCGTCACACCGCAGCAGCCGACAATGCCTGCCGGATATCTTCCAGCAGATCGTCGGCATCCTCGAGCCCGACAGAAAAGCGGATCAAACCGGGCGTGATCCCCAATTCGACTTTCTGCACATCGCTCAACCGCTGGTGCGTGGTCGTCGCGGGGTGGGTTGCGATGGACTTGGCGTCGCCCAGATTGTTCGAAATCACCGGGATCGTCAGCGCGTTCAGGAACCGGAAGGCCGCGTCCTTGCCCCCCTTGATGTCCAGCGACAGGACCGTACCGCCCTTGCCCCCCAGCTGGCTCTGCACCAGAGCGTTCTGGGCATGAGATGTCAGGCCCGGATACATGATCCGTTCCAGCGCCTCATGGCCTTCCAGCGCGTCGGCCAGTTTCTGCGCCGTCTCGGCCTGGGCATTGACTCGCAGGGCCAACGTTTCCAGCCCCTTGAGCATGATCCAGGCGTTGAACGGGCTGAGTGCGCCGCCCGTGTGTTTGAGGTACGGCTCGACCGTTCCGCGAATGAACTCCTTGGCGCCCAGGATCACGCCGCCCAGCGCGCGTCCCTGCCCGTCGATATGCTTGGTGGCCGAGTAAACCACCACATCCGCGCCCTGCGCGATCGCTTGCGAGAACACCGGGGTCGAGAACACGTTGTCGACGATCACTGTGGCCCCCACCGCATGGGCCAGTTCTGCCACCGCGCGAATGTCGATGACTTCGAGCGTGGGGTTCGACATGGATTCGAAGAACACGGCCTTGGTGTCGGGCCGGATCGCGGCCTTCCATTGGTCCATGTCCGTACCGTCGACAAAGGTCACCTCGACACCATAGCGGGTCAGGATATTCTCCAGAATGTACAGGCACGACCCGAACAGGGCCTTGGCCGAAACCACGTGATCGCCCGCCTTCAGCATCGAGGTCAGCGCCCCGTTCACGGCCGCCATACCGGACGCCGTCGCAAAACCATCCTCGGCCCCCTCAAGCGCAGCGATGCGCTGTTCGAACATCGCAACCGTCGGGTTGCCATAACGGGCATAGATGAACTCGTCCGGGCCAGTCTCGATGAACCGAGCTTCGGCCTGCTCGGCGGTGTCGTAGACGAACCCCTGCGTCAGGAAAATCGCCTCGCTGACTTCGTTGTACTGGCTGCGACGGATACCGCCGTGGACGGCTTGGGTGCGTTTGTTCCAGCTTTCGCTCATGTCTTTACCTTTCGGCCCCGAAACCCGAGGGCAAATCAAAAAAACCCCAGACGCGGTCAAGCGAAAGGGGTCTTTCATCCTGACCTTTTAGCGGTGTTGTTTAGCGTGGCCCGCAATCCGGTAACAAATCGCCACGTGGTTTCTGGATTGCGCATACGCCTCGGGCGCGCGGGCGTCAAGCCGCGACATCCACCGCGCACTTGCCCTTTGCAGCGAATGGCTCATGATCGTCCCGCAACACGGAGGCCCCATGACACACCCGATCGATCTGTATTTCTGGCCCACGCCAAATGGCTGGAAAGTATCCATTGCCCTTGAAGAGATGAGGCTGCCCTACCAGACCCACCTCATAAACATCGGCAAAGGCGATCAGTTCGCGCCCGAGTTTCTGAATTTCTCGCCCAACAACCGGATGCCTGCGATCGTCGACCCAGACGGCCCGGATGGCGCACCGATCTCGGTTTTCGAAAGCGGCGCGATCCTGATGTACCTTGCCCGCAAGACCGGCCAGTTCTACGGGTCGACCGAGCGTGACCGGATCGCGGTCGAGGAATGGCTGATGTGGCAGATGGGTGGCGTCGGACCGATGGCCGGTCAGGCACACCACTTTCTGAAATATGCCCCCCAGTTGGACCCGCCGCAGGACCTGCCCTATGCCAAGGACCGCTATCGCACCGAGGTTGCGCGCCTGTACGGCGTTCTGGACCGGCGCCTTGCCGACAACGAGTATGTTGCCGGCGACTTCTATTCGATCGCCGATATGTCGATTTGGGGCTGGGCGAGCCTGTGGGAGGGTCAGCAGCAGACGCTGGAGGACAAGCCCCACTTTGCCCGGTGGCTGGAAACCGTGGGAGCCCGCCCCGGAGTTCAGGCGGGACGTGCCCTGCATGCCGAGCTGCGCGGAGATCATCGCAGCAAAGACGCGCAGAACGTTTTGTTCAAACGGTAGCGTTCACCAAATGCTGAAATTTCAGGCAATTAGGTGCGAATCGCACCTCTTTCTGCATCAAGACCCTGACGACAGTTGAATTGCGCGTTGACCGTTCTGTAACTACAAGCGGTAACAAGGAGTTAAGGTTTGGCGACATTCAATTTCAGGGTTCCGATTTACGGGTTCGACCAACGGACCGGCGCATCGACGAACAACACAGTCGGCTATCCTGTCGGAACGACCTTTTCCTTGAATGCCGGTGCCGCACTGACCGTGATCAACGTTCAGGATGACGACGGCACGGCCAGCCAGCTGTTCTCGGACGGTTACATCGACACGCCCGGAGACGGGTCGTCGCCCAGTACGGCCAACAACGACCAGGTATTGAGCCAGGCGGTGACGATCAACGGACAGACCTTTCAGCCCGGCGATCAGGTCGAGCTTGAGTTCGGTTTTTATGACAACTTCCGGCGACACGCTCTGGGTCATTCGCATCGACGGTGTGAATGTCGGCATCAGCGGTCCTGTCTTGCCAACGCCCGGTACGACCTATGAGGTTGCCGGCAGCAGTGATGGTCAGGCATCGCCGATTTCGAATGTCCCATGCTTTTCCGCCGGCACACTGATCACCACCAAGGGCGGGACAACAAGGATCGAAGACTTGTCGGTCGGAGATCTGGTTCTGACCTACGCCGGCAGCTATGAACCGATCCGCTGGATCGGGCGCCGAGAGCTGGACAGCGTCGACCTCTCCGCCAATCCAAAACTGGTTCCCATCCGGATTTCCGCCGACGCGCTCGGCGCAGGGCTGCCAACGCAGGACCTGACCGTTTCACCCCAGCACCGCATTCTGGTGCGGTCAAAGATCGCGCAACGCATGTTCAACACCAACGAGGTGCTGGTTTCGGCCAAGTCGCTGCTGCCGCTGGACGGCATTGACCGGGTCTGTGCCACGGAATCCGTTCGCTATTTCCACCTTCTTTTCGACGCGCATCAGGTCATCTTTGCCAACGACACCCCAAGCGAAAGCCTGTTCGCCGGTCCCGAAGCGCTGAAATCCATCCCCGAGGCGGCTCGCAACGAGATATTGGCCCTGTTCCCCGAGCTTAAGGACCCCGGCTTTGAACCGCGGCCAGCCGCCCTGATCCCAAAGGGTCACAAGCAGCGCGGTCTGATTTCGCGTCACTTCAAGAACGGTCAAGCACTGTTGGCCTGATCTTCATTGGGTATTTTCTGATCTTGGTCGGAGTGTGCGTGACCTACCGTCAGGTCCTTCGACAGACGAACGTGGTCGCTGACAGTGGCATCGTCATGCCCTGCGGACCAAAGACGCGCTTCAATTCAGAGAACATCCGCGCCGCCACGTCCGCGGGTTCCACACCGCCGCGCTCTCGTACTTCATCGACCAACGGGTTGCCAAAAACCAGAGCGTGGGCAAAGGCTTCCGGGTTGACGATGGTCTTCGTCAACCGGATCGTTTCGTGTTCGATATCCGTCCAGCTTGCGGCCCTCAGATCAGCCCGGACAGCCTCGGGGTCACCATAGTGAAACGGTACCTTGTAGAATCCCGGCGGATCCTGCGGAAAGAAATGCGCCCCCACATCGTGCGCGACTTGCGAGAACGGGTTTTCGGACATCGGGCTCCACACGTTGAAAACATAGCGCCCACCCGGTCTGAGCACCCGCGCCGCCTCATGGAACGAAGCGGGTTTGTCGGGAAAGAACATGACCCCGAACTGGCAGGTAATCAGGTCGAACGCGCCGTCTTCGAACGGTAGATCCATCGCGTTGACGACCGCGAACTCGACGTTGTCCGCCGCCGAGAATTTGGCCTTTGCAACCTCCAGCATGGGCGCGTTCAGGTCCGAGATCAGAACTTGGGCCTCGCTCGGCAGCACATCGCACAGCTTGCGGCTCAGGATCCCCGTACCCGCGGCCAGTTCAATGGCCTTGGCCACCGGCTCTTCGGCGCAACGGGCGGCAAGTCTGTCTGCGTAGTCAGTGAAGATATTCGGGCCCAACCCCGCGTCGTAATGACTTGGAATATTGCCCACGAAACCAGCCGAATTTGTTGACATCTGCGCTCCCCCCCCCGGCAACCGCATGATGCAAAAGACTAGCCGAAATTGCGCGTTTTGGCGAACTCATTCTGCTCTGCAGTCGGCTGGGGCCGGTAGGCATCCGCCCCGTCACCCCGCACCAGCAGGTCCAGCATGCCCGATATGTCCTCGATCTCTTCCGCGATCACATGGGTCACCGCATGGGCCCGCTGCATCCGCCCGGTTACCCGCAGCAACCGCCCCGAGATCACCGCTCGGCGGAACCGCTCATAGATCTTGCGCCAGACAATCACGTTCACGATGCCGGTCTCGTCTTCGAGCGTGATGAAGATCACCCCTTTGGCCGTACCAGGCCGCTGCCGCAGGATCACCAATCCCGCCACAGCAACCCGCGCACCCTCGGGCGGGTCGTCCAGTCGGTCGGCTGGAAGGCAAGCCGGTGGTCTGGGCCATGGGCGGCCCGAACTGGGCTGTGGTGTCGATGCGATACGCATAAGAACAAAAATAGAACAAATGCCCTGAATGTCCAGATGCAGGGGACCGAAACCACAGCCAGAAAGGTCATGCGCTACGCGCGACCGCAGCGCAGACAAGGGTCACTTGGCGTCATGCGCGTTGAACGTGGCCAAACCTTCCCGCAGAACCGCCTTGGCCTTGGCCAGGTCATCCCCGTCCAACGCATCCAGCGCCCGCAAAACGTCACTGCGCAACCGCAGAGCCTTGGGGCCCGGTGCTCCGACCGGATGAAGCTCATCGTCATTCGCTGCTGCCAATGCACCATGGCTGATCCCGTCGATCACCTCCACGATTTTCGCCTGGCTTTCGCCAAACCACGCGGCAATGTCATGCTCGGCATCGCCCCGCTCGTTCATCCCAACCACAATCTTTGCGTCCTGAACCGTCAACGGCATCTGCTCACTCCCTTATCAAATCACGGTCACACGACCAGAACACAAATCCATGCACGCAACAATCGAAACCGCTATCCGAGCCTCAACCTTTGATGGAATAAACCGGTCAAACCACTCGGTTGCGGCGCGAACGCGTGGAATTTGGGCGACAATGACGGACCGTTTGCCCGATCACGCCCCGATTGGTCGCAAATGGCACTGGAAAGACCTAAATCCCTTGACTAATGAGGAACCTGAACACCGCAGAAGGAAGACGCGAGCAATGGCAAAGATCACCTATGTCGAGCATGGCGGCAACGAACACACAGTCGAGGTCGCCAACGGCCTGACCGTCATGGAAGGCGCCCGTGACAACAACATTCCCGGCATCGAGGCCGATTGCGGCGGCGCTTGCGCCTGCTCGACCTGTCACGTCTACATCCATCCCGATTGGGTCGAGAAACTGCCTGCCAAGGACGACATGGAAGAAGACATGCTGGACTTCGCCTACGAGCCCGACCCGGCCCGTTCGCGACTGACCTGCCAGATCAAGGTGACGGACGAACTGGACGGGCTGGTCGTCCAGATGCCGGAAAAGCAGATCTGATGCGACGGCGCATGCCCCGCTCGTCCGGCGGCATGCGCTGCGGCTTCAAAGCGCCGCGTCCGGCGGTGCGCTTTTGGCCATGCCGCGTGCGCGGCGCGCTTATGGCTGCATGCCTGTGGCTGGCGGGTCCTGCCTTGGCTGCCGAAACCATAACGACCGCCCGCTACACGGATCCGACCACCCGCTATCCCCACGGCGTTCTGGGTGACCAGATCGAATGGGGTTCGATTGAACTCACGTTTTCAGATGGCAAACGCCGCAGCTTCACGCTGCCCGATCATCTGGTCTTCGAAGACCTCGCGCCCCGCGTGATCGACGTCACGGGCGACGGTCTTCCAGAAGTCATTGCGGTGGAGAGTGACGCACGACAGGGCGCGCGCCTTGCCATCTACGGCCCGCAGGGCCGCATGACGGCGACACCGCATATCGGCACCCGTTTCCGCTGGCTGGCCCCTGTCGGAGCAGCAGACCTGGATGGCGACGGAAATATCGAAATTGCCTATGTCGACCGCCCCCACCTGGCCAAGACCCTGCGCATCTGGCGCTTCTCGGACGGCCGACTGACGGAAATCGCTGCGCTCCCCGGCCTGACCAATCACCGGATCGGAGAGGATTTCATTTCAGGCGGCCTTCGTACCTGCAACGGCCAGCCTGAGTTGATCGTCGCCAGCAGCGATTGGCGCCGGATCATTGCTGTCCGCTACGATGGCGGCTGGAAATCTCAAGATCTTGGCCCGTTGAAAAACCGACAAGCCCTTGTGAGCGCGCTGAACTGCTGACCCGGGGATTCATATTGTCAAGAAATCCCGAGGTGAGGCCGTCGACCGAGCCCCCTTTACCTGCGGACCCTCAAACCGTCAAAGCGCCCGCCACCCGATATCGCGACGATAGAAGCCGCCCGGCCAATCGATGGCCTCGACCATCGCATAAGCATTGTCCCGCGCCTCCTGAAGTGTTGCTCCACGCGCCGTCACGTTCAGAACCCGCCCTCCTGAGGCCATGACCTGCCCGTCCTGCGCTTTGGTGCCTGCGTGAAAAACCATATGGCTACTGTCCTCGGGCAAGTCATCCAGCCCGTTGATCACGCTGCCTTTTTCATATGCCCCAGGATAGCCCTGCGCGGCCATCACCACGGTCAAGGCGTGATCGTCGGCCCAGTTGACCCGCGCCTCGCCCAGCCGTCCCTCGGCTGCCGCATGCATCAGGTCCAGCGCCTGTGCCCCCAACCGCATCATCAGCACCTGACATTCCGGGTCGCCAAAGCGCACGTTGTATTCCACCAGCCTCGGCTGCCCGTCCTTGATCATCAGCCCGGCGTACAGCACCCCTTGAAACGGCGTGCCGCGCCGGGCCATCTCGGCCATCGTCGGGCGCACGATCTGTTCCATCGCCCGCTCCTCAATCTCAGAGCTCAGAACCGGAGCCGGAGAATAGGCGCCCATGCCGCCGGTGTTCAGGCCGGTATCGCCCTCGCCCACGCGCTTGTGGTCCTGCGCAGTGCCGACCGACAGGATGTTCTCGCCGTCACACAGCACGAACAGCGAGGCTTCTTCGCCGTCCATGAATTCCTCGATCACCACCTCGGCCCCGGCCCCGCCGAAGGCGCCGCCGAACATGTCGTCCACGGCCTCCAGCGCGGTCGCCTCGTCCATCGCCACGATCACGCCCTTGCCAGCGGCCAGACCGTCGGCCTTGACCACGATCGGCGCGCCCTGCTGACGGATATAGGCCTTGGCGGGCTCGGCCTCGGTGAACCGGGCATAGGCCGCAGTGGGCGCACCGGCCGCATCGCAGATTTCTTTGGTGAAACTCTTCGAGGCCTCCAGCCGCGCCGCCTCGGCCGAGGGGCCGAACACCAGAATGCCCGCCTCGCGCAGCCGGTCGGCCACCCCGGCGGCCAGGGGCGCCTCGGGGCCGATGATCACGAAATCAATCGCGTTTTCCTCGGCGAAACTGACCACCGCGCCGCCATTCTCGATATCCAGTGCCGCGCAATCGGCGATCTGCGCGATCCCGGCATTGCCCGGCGCCACGATCAGGCGGTCGCATTTGGGGTTTTGCATCACCGCCCAGGCCAGGCTGTGTTCGCGCCCGCCGCTCCCGAGAATGAGGATGTTCATGAAAGTCTCCGATCTGCTTGGCCTTGCCTGCGCGGCGTTCTAAGCTGCTCGGGCAATCGAAACAAGGCGCTGAAATGTCCGACCTGCTTGACGATCCGATTCCCGGCCAGAATACCCCCGAATACTCCGTGTCCGAGATCTCGGGCGAGGTGAAACGCACGCTGGAAGGCACATTTGGCCGAATCCGCGTACGGGGCGAGGTCGGGCGCGTGTTCAAGGCGCGCTCGGGGCATTTGTACTATGACATCAAGGACGACCGGAGCGTGCTGGCCTGCACCACCTGGAAAGGCCAGATCGCGGGCCTGTCGGTGGTGCCGGAAGAGGGGCTCGAAGTCGTCGTCACGGGCCGCCTCACCGCATTCGGCGCGCAGTCGAAATACAACCTCAACGTCGACGAGGTGGCCGTAGCCGGGCAAGGCGCGCTGATGGCGCTGCTGGAAAAACGCAAGAAACAGCTCGAGTCTGAGGGCCTTTTCGCGCCCGAGCGCAAGAAACCCCTGCCCTTCCTTCCGCAGATCATCGGCGTCGTCACCTCGCCTTCGGGCGCAGTGATCCGCGACATCCTGCACCGGCTGCGCGACCGTTTCCCGCGCAAGGTGCTGATCTGGCCCGTGGCCGTGCAGGGCGCCAATTGCGCGCCCGAGGTCGCCAACGCCATCCAGGGCTTCAACCGCCTGACGCCCGGCGGCGCGCTGCCCCGCCCCGACCTGATCATCGTCGCCCGCGGTGGCGGCTCGATCGAGGATCTGTGGGGCTTCAACGAGGAAATCGTGGCCCGCGCCGCCGCCGCGTCCGAGATCCCGCTGATCTCGGCGGTGGGGCACGAAACCGACACCACGCTGATCGACTATGTCTCGGACCGCCGTGCGCCCACCCCCACCGCCGCCGCCGAACTGGCGGTTCCCGTCCGGATGGAACTGCTGGCTTGGACCGGCGAACAAGGCGCGCGTCTGTCCCGCGCGGCCACCGAAGCGGTACAGCGCCGCGCCCAACGCCTGCGCGATCTATCGCGCGCCCTGCCGCGCCCCGAGACCCTGCTAGACGGGCCGCGCCAGCGACTGGACCTTATTGCCGATCGTCTGGCCCCGGCGTTGCAACGCGGTGTTCAGAACCGCCGCTTGCAGGTGGTGGAACTGTCGGGGCACCTGCGCCCGTCAACGTTGCGCAACCTCGTGGCCGCGCGGCGCGACACGCTGCGCAACCTGTCCTCGCGCCTGTCGATCCGCCCGATCCAACGCGACATCCAGCAGCAGCGCGACCGAGTCAACCAACTGGCCCAGCGCATGACGGCCGCGCAGACTCTGCGGGTGGACCGGCTCCGCCAGCAACTGGATGCGACTGACCGGTTGCGCGAGACGCTCAGCTACAAAGCCACGCTTCAACGCGGCTACGCCGTGGTGCATTCCGAAAGCGGCGTGGTCACCACAAAGGCGCAAGCCAGCAAGCACGCTGCACTGACCATCGAGTTTGCCGATGGAGAATTGAAGACCGAACCGCTGTCCGGGACAACCCCGACCGCCAAGAAACCGTCCAAGCCACCGGCCCCGGATCAAGGATCGTTGTTCTGACGAAGACCCACGTTCAGACGCCGACCTCGGGTCCGTAACAGATCATATCTTCGTCGACGTCGGCTGCTTCGTACAGTTCGGTGGCTTCGGGGTTGCCCTCGAACTGCGCGATTAACCCCTGGGACGAGCGGGTAAAGACCCAGCATTGCGGGTCGGTGCGGTCTTCGTAAACAAAGCAAATCTGGCCGTTCTGTTCGTACCAGATGCCCTCCTTGCAGTCGCCATCCAGAAACGACCAGACCACGCGCCGGTTGGGCAAATACCGTTCGACGCCATAAGTCGTACCACCAAAGCCGTAGAACAGGGTTTTACCGCGCGTGTAGGCATCGAATTCCGCCCCTGACAGAGACTGCGCGACGACCGGCTGGGCCAGCAAAGATCCGAGAATCAACGAACGTATCCACATCGTTTCATTCTGGCAGATGCCACGGCCGCGCGCCAATCTTGGAACGCACTGCCCCAACGTTATGGGTTGAGCGCAAACTCACTCCGCGGCGACACTGCATTGCATCGGAGCCATCGGAAGGCAGGACATGACGATACTCGTACTCGCGGCGCTGGCCTGTGCCCTGGCCTACCTGGCCCTGACGGCCCGTCCGGCCAGCCTGCTACGCACGGCGTTGAAAACCGCCAGCGTCGCCCTGTTGGCGGTCGAGGCCGCGGTACAGTCAGGCCCGCTGCTTCTGATCCTCGCGCTGTCTCTCTGCGCCTTGGGCGACGCCCTTCTGTCGCGCGAAACCGACGACACCTTCATGGCCGGCATCGGGGCGTTCGCCGCCGGGCACCTGGTTTACATCGCCCTGTTCCTGACCCATCCGAAAAGCGACACCGCCCTGATCCTGGACAAACCCGGATACGCCTGGACGCTGGTCATTCTGGGCATCGTGATGGCCACGCTCCTGGCCCCTCGGGCCGGTGATCTGCGCGGACCGGTCCTGGCCTATATCCCGATCATTTTGGGTATGGGCATCACCGTTTTGGCCCTGCCCGAGGCCGGAGCGCTGCGATGGGCTTTACCGGCCGCGATGGCCTTCATCGCCTCGGACCTGATTCTGGCAACCGAAAGGTTCCTGCTGCCGCCCGGACACCCGGCCCTGCGACTGACGCCCTATCTGGTCTGGCCGCTCTACTGGGGTGCGCAGTTCGGCTTTTTTCTCGCCTTCACCTGACCCTTTGCAACTGCCGCCATTCCGCATTAGGTGAAGGGAACACCTGCGGAGACCCAGATGGCGTTTTTTACTAAACTCAAGGACCGGCTGTTCAAATCCTCGTCCCGCCTCGAACAGGGGCTTGAGGCAATCGTCGAGGACGGCGGCGAAGAAACCACCGCCCCTGACCCGGTGATTCCCCAGCCCGAGCCCGAGCCGCAACCCGTCCCAGAAATCCCCGAACCCGCGCCCACGCCGCAACCGGTCGAGACACCCTCGCCCGAGCCGGCCGATCCGGTGCCTGCCCCGCCTCCGCCGGAACTGCCGGAACAGGCGCAATCCAAAGGCCTGATCGGGCGTCTGTTCGGTCGCGGCGATGCCGGGCCGGTGGTGCGTCGCACGCTGGACGACGACATGCTCGAACAGCTCGAGGAACTGCTGATCGCCTCGGACATGGGTGTCGACACCGCCCTGCGCGTCACCGCCAACATGGCCGAGGGGCGCTATGGCAAGAAACTCTCGACACAGGAAATCAAGCAGCTGCTGGCGCAGGAAATCGCCCGCGTGATGGAGCCGGTCGCCAAACCGATGCCGATCTACCCTAAGCGCCCGCAGGTGGTGCTGGTGGTGGGCGTCAACGGCTCGGGCAAGACCACGACCATCGGAAAGCTGGCCAGCCAGTTCAAGGCCGCCGGCAAAAAGGTGGTCATCGCCGCGGGCGACACCTTCCGGGCCGCCGCCGTCGAACAGCTGCAGGTCTGGGGCGACCGCGCCGGAGTTCCAGTCCTGACCGCGCCCGAAGGCTCCGACCCCGCCTCGCTTGCCTTCGACGCCCTGACCAAGGCGCAAGCCGAAGGCGCCGACCTGCTGATGATCGACACTGCCGGCCGCTTGCAGAACCGCGCCGACCTGATGGAGGAACTGGCCAAGATCGTCCGCGTCATCCGCAAGATCGACGAGACGGCGCCCCACAACACGCTTCTGGTGCTCGACGCCACCACCGGTCAGAACGCGCTCAGCCAGGTGGAAACCTTCCGCAAGCTGGCCGATGTCTCGGGCCTTGTGATGACCAAGCTCGACGGCACCGCCAAGGGCGGCGTGTTGGTGGCGCTGGCCGACAAGTTCGGCCTGCCGATCCACGCCATCGGCGTCGGCGAACAGATCGACGATCTGGCCCCTTTCGACCCCGAGGAATTCGCCGCCGCCCTGACCGGGCTCGACAGCAACTGACCTTCATCGGGCCCCAAATATCCTCAGGGGTCTGGGGGTGGAAAACCCCCAGCTTCTCCACCAGCGAAAGACCCGCAGCGTGAGCGACTGGCTGATCTCCCTCGAAGGCACCGAAGCCGGGCACAGGCTGGCCCTTGGCCTCGCCCTGATGGCGGCCTTTCTGCATGCGGTGTTCGGCGCGCTGCAGAAGGGTCGGCACGATCCCTGGCTGTCGCGCGGGGCGATCGACGCCTGCTATTGCCTGATGGCCGCGCCCTTTGCGTTCTTCGTCGTGCCCTGGCCCGAACCCTTCATGTGGCCGATATTTGCCGTGGTCTGGCTGATCCATGTCGCCTACAAGACGCTGCAGGCGATGGCCTACACCAAAGGGTCCTACACCGTGGTCTACCCTGTGGTGCGCGGCACCGGCCCGCTGTTCACGGTCATCGGCGCTTATCTTCTGTTCAATGAAACCTTCTCGCCTACCCAATGGCTGGGCGTCGCCGTGCTGCTGACTGGCATCTTCGGGTTGGCCGCCTACAATTTCCGCTTCCTGGAAACCAACCGCGAGACTTTGGGCATCGCATTGGCCCTTGCGGTCGCAACCGGCCTCTTCGTGGCGCTCTACACCACCTATGACGCCTACGGCATCCGCGCCACGGCCGATCCGTTCACCTTTCTGGCCTGGTTCTTCATGATCGACGGGGCGACCATGCCGATCTACGCCTTCCTGCGCTGGCGGGCGATGGTTCACCGCCCGGCAATCGGGCCGTTGATGCTGCGGGGGCTTGCAGGCGGGCTGATCGCCCCCATGTCTTTCGGAGCGATCATGCTGGCCACCCGGCTGGACAAGGTCGGCGAAGCCGCGGTGCTGCGCGAAACCTCGACCGTCTTTGCCGCCCTGATCGGCTGGCTGGCCCTGAAAGAGACCGTGGGGCCTCGGCGCATAATCCTGATGGCATTGATTGCATTGGGCGCGGTAATAGTTGAAATGGGCGGGTGAACAGCAGGACGACAGGCATGGCAGACAAGAAAGAGATCAATCCGTTTCTGAAACAGGTGCTGGAACTGGGACCACCGCTGGCCTTCTTCTTCATCTATCTGCGCCTGCGCGACGACAGCTTTCTAATCGGCGGCACCGAATATTCCGGCTTCATCGTGGCCACCATCATCTTCGTTCCGCTGATGCTGGGGGCGATGGGCGTCCTGTGGTATCTGACCGGCAAACTCAGCCGGATGCAGATCTTCACCGCCATCATGGTCATCTTCTTCGGCGGCCTGACCGCCTGGTTCAACGACGAGCGGTTCTTCAAGATGAAAACCACGCTGGTCTACGGGTTCTTCTCGCTGATGCTGGGCATCGGCCTGCTGCAAGGCAAATCCTACCTCGCCTATGTGCTGGACGAAATGCTGCCCATGCGCCACGAGGGCTGGATGATCCTGACCCGCCGCCTTTGCGCCTGTTTCGCAGTGCTGGCGGTGGCCAATGAACTGGTCTGGCGCACCCTGTCCACCGATTTGTGGGTCAAGATCGAAACCTTTGGCTTTCCGATTGCCTTGATGGGGTTCCTGATGCTGCAATTCAGCATCCTGCAAAGCTATATGGACGATCCGGACAAGCAGTAATGCGTCCCTGACACGGGCCGGCGGACCTTGGGGAAACCTTAGGAAAACCGGATAAAATCCTTGGCTTAGCTCCAAAGCTGTGGAAAGCTGGGAAACCACCCACACCACTCATCCGGAGAACCGTGTCTTCCATGACCGCCTTTCCGAACAGCGGGTTCCTGTCCGAAGCTTCAGACCGGCTTCGTGATATGCTCTCTGCGCTAGCCACTTCTGTCTCGCTGGACCGCGGCGAGGTCTTGTTCGAACAAGGCGACGAGGGGGACGCCCTCTATGCCTTGCTGGAAGGCGCTTTGGAGGTGTCCTTCCTGGCCATGAGCGGGCGCAAGTTGGCGCTCAGCCTGATGCGCCCGGGCGAAGTGTTCGGCGAAATCGCCCTCTTCGACAGCGGCCCGCGCACCGCCACCATCACCGCAGCCGAGCCGTCGCGTGTACTGCGCGTGCGCCGCAAGGATCTGATGGAACAAATCCGCAAGCACCCCGAACTGGCCGAGGACATGATCCGGCTGGCCGGACTGCGCATGCGCTGGATGGGGGCGCAGTTGAACGAGCAGGTATTCCTGCCGATGCCTGTGCGACTTGCGCGAAAGCTTCTGCTTCTGGCCAACCAGCAGGACGCGCCGTCCGAACGCATCGCCCTGTCGCAGAGCGAGCTAGCGGAATTCGTCGGCGCGACGCGCGAGGCGGTATCCAAGACGATCTCGACGTGGAAACGCTCGAACGTGGTCGAGGCTTCACGCGGTGGGCTGCAGATCCACGACTTTGACGCCCTGCGCCAACTCGCCGAATCCGATCTGATCTGACCTGCTGCCCGGAAAATGACCCGGATGTGATCCGCTTCACATACAACGGGATTCGCTTCTATTAGGTAATGAATTGTTACCGTAGGGTGCCAGAGTATCATCCCCGATATCTGTCCACTGGCATCTCCCTGCACCAGAGCCACGCGCCTCCCCGGCGTGTGGCTCTTTTGATTCATGCAGCCAAAACGAAAATCGGCCGGAGCATCTGCCCCGGCCGATCATGTTGACCAAACTGGCTGCCCTACTCTTCGAGGCTCAGCGCGACGAAGCGCGGATCGCCACCGCGGCGCACCAGCAGCAGCAGCGACTTGCGCCCCGCCTCCCGAGCCTCGTCCATCCGATCCTCGAGATCGGAGATCGACGACACTTTCTGCTGACCAGCCTCGGTGATCAGGTCGCCTGCCCGCAGGCCCTTGGCGTAGGCTTCGGAGGCCTCATCCACATCCGTCACAACCAGACCATCTGCGTCCGCGTCCAGACCCAGATCTTCGCGCAACGTGTCGGTCAGCGGCGAAATCGTCAGGCCAAGGATGTCTGCATTCTCGTCCAGCGGCGCCTCTTCCGCACCATCATCATCGCCGGTTTCCGCACGCTCGGCATCCTCGCGACGCCCCAGAGTGACAAGCACGGTCTGAGTGCTGCCGTCCCGCTGAACAACCACGCGCACGGACTTGCCGACCGGTGTCTCACCGACCTGCCGCACCAATCCGCGCGTGTCCTTCACCTCAACACCATCAAAGCTGAGAATCACATCCCCTGCGAGCAGACCCGCTTCTTTGGCAGGGCCGTCCGGCACATCGCTGATCAGCGCACCGCCCGGCTTGTCCAGGCCCATCGCCTCGGCCATATCCTCGGTCACGTCCTGAATGCGGACACCCAGCCAGCCGCGGCGAGTTTCGCCGAATTCCCGCAACTGATCGACAACCTTGGAAACCACGTTCGACGCCATCGAGAACCCGATACCGATCGACCCGCCATTCGGCGACAAGATCGCGGTGTTCACACCGATGACCTGACCGTCCATGTTGAACAGAGGACCGCCCGAGTTGCCCCGGTTGATGGCCGCATCCGTCTGGATATAGTCGTCATAGGAACCGCTGAGCTCGCGATTGCGCGCCGACACGATCCCGGCAGATACCGAAAACCCCTGGCCCAGCGGGTTGCCCATGGCAACCACCCAGTCCCCTACAAGCGCTGTGTCGCTGTCGCCGAAAGTGACGTATTTCAGCGGACCCGACGCCTCGACCTTGAGCAACGCAATGTCCGTTTTCTCATCCGTTCCGATGACCTTGGCCGGCAGCTCTTTTACCGGCTGACCATCGCCGGGGAAGAACTCGATCAGAATTTCATCCGCCTCTGCGATGACGTGATTGTTGGTGACGATGTAGCCATCCTCGGAAATCACGAACCCCGATCCCAAGGCATTGCTGCGGCGCGGGCGATTGTCCTGGTCGCCATTGCGGTCCTGGAACTCGCGGAAAAAGTCCTCGAACGGGGAACCCTCGGGAACGATCCCCTGCGCGCCCGACTGCCCCTCGATCAGGGTCGTCGTGGTGATGTTGACCACGGCCGGGCTGATCCGGTTGACCAGCGGCGCCAGGCTTTCCTGACGGGCCTGTGCAGCCAACGTCTGGAGCAACAAAAGGGAAACCGCGGCAAAAGCCAGCCACAAAAGCCGCGCCATCGTCACCACATCGTCCCGGCGGACGGATACACTGCGTGCTACTGCCTGCACTTGGTCTCTCCTTGTCGACATTGTTCTGTTGGTGGCTGCCTGAGCAGCTTGCTGGGAAACAATGTAGTCAGTTTGTGACCGCCCGCAACTCGGGAAGTTGAGGAATTCACTGCCAGTTTACTCCAACCGATCAAAACCCCATCCGATTGGCCGTCCACAACAGGACGAAGCCACTGACCACACAAAGAAGTCCGACCAGTCTGCGGGCCGGCTCGGGAATGCTGCGCAACGCCTCAAGCATCCGCTCGACAAGCGAAGGGGCCAGCGCATAGGCCAGCCCCTCGACAATCAACACCAGCCCGAAGGCCAGCAGGATCATACCCATTATTGGGAGGCCGGCGCGGCGGGCGCCGAACGGCCTTGCGGAGATCCGAGGTAGTTGAAGAACTCGGAATCCGGGCTGAGCACCAGCGAGCTGTTGCCGCCTTTCAGAGCGTTCTCATAGGCCGAAAGCGAGCGGTAGAACTCGAAGAACTCCGGGTCCTTGCCATAAGCTTCCGCAAAGATCGCGTTCCGTTCGGCATCAGCCTCACCGCGAACGATCTCCGCCTCACGGCGGGCCTCGGAGACCAGTTCGACCACGGTCCGGTCAGCCTGGGCACGAATCCGCTGTGCAGCTTCTTCACCGCGCGCCACTTCGTCGGCCGCCTCGCGTTCCCGCTCGGCGCGCATCCGGGCAAAGGTCGCTTCGAGGTTGGCCTGCGGCAGGTCGGTACGTTTCAGGCGAACGTCGATCACCTCAAGGCCCAGATCGCGGGCCTCGGCGATCGCGCCGTTGCGAATGCGCAGCATCAGCGCCGCCCGGTCCGAGCTGAGAATGTCATTCGAGCTTACCGAACCCAGAACCTCGCGGGTTTTGGCGCGCAGGATCGAATCCAGACGCTGCTCCGCTGTGTCGATGCCACCGGCACCCACGGCCTCACGGAACTGCCGCACATCGGTGATCCGATAGCGCGCGAAGGCGTCGACCACCAGGCGGCGGTCATCCAGCGGCGTGACTTCCAGCGGCCCGACCTCGCGGCTTAGAATACGGTCATCGTAGCGCACGACCTCCTGAATGACCGGAATCTTGAAGGCCAGGCCCGGGTCTTCCTTGACGTCGATCACGCGACCGAATTGCAGAACCAGCGCTTTTTCACGCTCGTCCACGATGAAGATCGCTGAGAGGGCGATCACAATAACCACGAAAATGGCAGGTAGGAGAAAGGTTGATTTACGCATGTCTTAGTTCCCCTCACCCGAGTTGCGGCGCAGTTCGTTCAGCGGCAGATAAGGCACGACGCCCTGCCCCTGGCCTGTTGCGCTGTCATCCAAGATGATCTTGTCCACGTCGCCCAGAACCTGCTCCATCCGTTCAAGGTACAGACGTTTGCGGGTCACATCCGGAGCTTTCGAGTATTCTTCGAGAACCGCGCCAAACCGGCTGGCCTCACCCTGAGCTTCGTTCACGACCTGTGCCCGATAGCCTTCGGCCTCTTCCAGCACCTGCGCGGCTTCACCACGCGCGCCGGCCAAAACCCGGTTCGCATAGGCATCGGCCTGCTTCTCCAGCCGGTCGCGTTCCTGTCCAGCCGACTGAACCTCGCGGAAGGCATCCTTTACCGGTTCCGGTGGGTCGGCGCCGTCAAAGTTCACACGGACGATGTTGATACCCGAGTTGTAGCTGTCCAGAGTCGACTGGATCAGTTCCTCAAGCCGTTCGGCGATGATAGCACGGTCGCGGTTCAGGATCGGCGCGAGGTCCGACTGCGCGATGATCTCGCGCATGGCCGACTCAGACACGGCCTGGATAGTTTGTTTCGGGTCGCGCAGGTTGAACAGGTAGTCCGCAGGATTCGAGATATTCCAGACCACCTGGAAATCGATATCGACGATATTTTCGTCGCCCGTCAGCATCAGACCGGCGTCCGAACCGCGACCGCCCGATCCGATGGTTTCGGTCTGTTCGACCTTCACCGGGATGACTTCGGCCGTGACAACAGGCCACGGGGCAAAGTTCAGACCTTCGGTGCCGATTCCGGTAAAGCGACCGAATAGCAGTTCAACCGACTGCTCTTCGGGCTTGACCGTATAGGCGCTGGCAAAGCCCCACAGAACCAAGGCGGCAACCCCGCCCAACAGGATGGTGCCTTTGGTGATCGCCGGGCCGCCACCGCCGCCCTGGCCGGATCCGTTGCCACCTCGGCCACCGCCGCCGCGCCCGCCCATCAGCACGCGCAGCTGCTCCTGGCCTTTTTTCATCAACTCGTCGATCTCGGGGATCTGCGGCCCGTCGCCTTCGGGCGGGCGTCGCCCGTCCCCATTGTTTCCCCGGTTTCCTCCGCCACCGGATGAGCCTCCGCCCCCCCAGGGGCCTCCGCTGTTGCCCGCCATGTGTTTCATTTCCCTTGTTTTGGCCCGTGTGCTTACGGGATCACTTGTAACCTGTGTGCGCGCGCTTGCAAATCAAGCGGTACGCACGGGTTGCCGCATGGTTACCAGTTCTTCGGCCATCACCGGATGAACTGCAACCGTGCGATCGAAATCTTCCTTTGTCGCGCCCATTTTGACCGCGATTCCCGCCAACTGGATCATTTCACCCGCGCCGGGGGCGACAATGTGACAGCCCAGCACCTTGCGGGTGGCCTGGCTGACGATCAGCTTCATCAACACCCGTTGCGTGCCGCCCGCGAACGCCTTCTGCATCGGCTTGAACGAGGTCGCGTAAACCTCGATCGGCTCCTGCTCGGCGGCCTGCTCCTCGCTCAGGCCCACGGTGCCCATCTCGGGCTGGGTGAAGATCGCGGTCGGGATCAGCTCATGATCCACCGGGGTGGGGTTGCCCTTGAACACGGTCTCGACAACGGCCATGCCCTCGCGGATGGCGACCGGCGTCAGGTTCACCCGGTCGGTCACGTCCCCGATGGCATAGATCGAGGGCACCGCGGTCTGGCTGTATTCGTCCACGACAATCTGCCCTTTGCGGCCACGTTCGACGCCCAGCGCCTCAAGGCCCAGATCATCCGCATTTGGCGCCCGGCCCGTGGCATACATCACCACATCGAACAGCTGTTCAGACCCGTTGGTCGCCTTGACCCAGATCTTGTCGCCCTGTTTTTTCATCTCGAGCACATTGGTGCCCAGATGCACGTCGATCCCGTTTTGGCACATCTCTTCGCAGATCAGCCCGCGCGCCTCGTCGTCGAAACCCCGCAGGATTTGCGCGCCGCGATAAAATTGCGTGGTCTTGACGCCCATGCCGTTCATGATCCCGGCGAATTCACAGGCGATATAGCCGCCGCCGACGATCAGCATGGTCTCGGGCAGCTTCTCAAGGTGGAAGATTTCATTCGAGGTGATGGCCAGATCTGAACCGGGGAATTCCGGCACCACCGGTCGCCCGCCGGTGGCGATCAGGATGTGCTTGGCCGTCTTGCGAGTGCCGTCGGCCAGTTCAACCGTATGCGGGTCGACCAGTTTCGCGCGCTGGTCAAAGGTTTCGACACCGTTGTTCTTGAGGATATTGCGATAGATGCCTTCCAGCCGGTCGAGTTCGGCATGCAGCTTGCCGCGGAACTGCGGCCAGTCGAAAGCGCCTGGCTGAATATCCCAACCATAGGCACGAGCGTCCTCGACCATTCCCGCGTATTCGCTGGCAAACACCATCAGCTTTTTGGGAACGCAGCCACGGATCACGCAGGTTCCGCCATAGCGGTCCTCTTCGGCCAGCGCGACCTTCGCGCCGTTTTCGCCCGCCGCCACACGCGCCGCGCGGACACCGCCCGAGCCGCCTCCAATGACGAAAAGATCATAGTCAAAGCTCATGCCGCGTTCCTTTTGTCAGCCTGCCTGAAATTGCCCTGAGTATTTGGGGGCGTGAATGATCGTGCCAACCCCTTGGCCTGGAAATCGCACACCGCTGTGAAGCCGGGTGCGCGGTTGGCTCAGTCGGCCAGGTCCGAAAACAGGTTGTCGTGTTCGTCGCCCAACCGATCCAGCTCGATCGTACCGCTGTTGAAATCGCGCAGCTCGACCCGGCCGTCGCCGTGGCCGATCACGACCTTGTCGCAGATGTCGATGAACAGCCCGTTTTCGACCACACCCGGTATCTGGTTCAGCACCAAAGCCAGTTGCCTCGGGTTGCCGATGCGTTGCAGGTGCAGGTCGAGTATGTGATTGCCCTCATCCGTCACGGTCGGCGCCTCGCTGTTCATCCGCAGGGTCGCCGAAGTACCCAGCACGTCCATCGTGTCCAGCAACTCCTCAATCAGCGTGCGCGTGGTCTGCCAGCCAAAGGGAATGACCTCGACCGGCAGCGGGAACGCGCCCAGCGCCTCGACCTCTTTCCCTGCATCGGCGATCACGATCATCTGGTCGCTGGCCGTTGCCGCGATCTTTTCCTGCAGCAACGCCGCGCCGCCGCCCTTGATCAGGTTCAGCTCGCCGTCGAATTCGTCGGCGCCATCGATCGTCACGTCCAGCCAACCCGCCTGATCCAGCGAAACAACCTCGATCCCGACCTCGCGCGCAAGCTGTGCCGTAGCCGTCGACGTTGGAACGCCTTTGATCCGCAGACCTTCGTCCCGAACCCGCTCTCCCAGACGACGCACCAACCATGCCGCGGTCGATCCGGTACCCAGACCCACGCGCATCCCGTCTTCGACCATCTCGGCCGCGCGATAGGCGGCGACGCTCTTGGCCCGGTCGATGGGTGACAACTCTGCTGTCATTGCGGCTTCCCCTCAGTTCTTTGGGGAACTTATACGGAAAGCCCTGCCCGACTGCGAGGCCCAAAATCCGCGGGACCGGCGCAATAATCGATACACGAATACGCGTTTCCCATCGGAAACGTCGCAATCAAATCTTCAGTGGTCGGCTCGGTTGTGTAAATAAAGCGCATACAGTTTCCCAGCGGTTCGGGCAGTTCAAAACGACCCGGCCGCCAACTCGCCACAAGGCTCAGCGACCAGACATGTTTCTATCCGTCTTCGATATGTTCAAAGTGGGCGTTGGCCCATCCTCGTCCCACACGATGGGGCCGATGGTGGCGGCCGCGCGGTTCCTCGATCTGATGCGCGCCTCGCCATTCGAATTCGCTGGCTTGCGCGCGTCTCTGCATGGATCTTTGGCCTTCACCGGCGTCGGCCACGCCACGGACCGCGCCACGATCCTGGGGCTGGCTGGGTTTGTCCCCGACAGCTATGACCACGATCGTGCCGAAGCGGCACTGGCTGCAATTGCCGTAACCGGCACTGTCACACCCGAGGGTCTGCCGACCCTGCGGTTCGACCCAAAGGCCGATCTGATCTTCGACTACGACAATACCCTACACGGCCATGCCAACGGCATGATACTGATGGCCACCGACGCGCAGGGCGACGTGATCTTGCGGCAGGTTTATTACTCGGTCGGCGGCGGCTTTGTCCTGACCGAAGAGGAACTGGCCGAAGGCAAGGACACCAATGACGGCCCGCCGGTGCCCTTCCCGTTCAAGACCGCCGCCGAAATGCTGGAAATGGCGCGCAGCAGCGGCAAGACGGTCGCCGAGATGAAACGCGCCAACGAGATCGCGCGCGGCTGCGCCGACAGTTTCGCGAAGGGCACCGCTCGATTGTGGGAGGTGATGAACGCCTGTATCGAGCGCGGGCTGAGCACCGACGGCATCCTGCCCGGCGGCCTCAAGGTGCGGCGCCGGGCCAAGGCGATCCACGATGCCCTGATGGCCGAGCGCGGCATGAACCTGAACGCGCCGCACACGATCAACGACTGGATGAGCGTCTATGCGATGGCGGTGAACGAGGAAAACGCCGCCGGCGGTCAGGTCGTCACCGCCCCCACCAACGGCGCGGCGGGCGTACTGCCGGCGGTGCTGCGCTATTACCTCGATCACGTTCCCGGCGCGTCAGAAAGCCATATCGAGGATTTCCTGCTGACCGCCGCCGCGATTGGTGGGTTGGTGAAGTACAACGCGTCGATCTCGGGTGCCGAGGCTGGCTGCCAGGCCGAGGTCGGCAGCGCGGCCGCAATGGCCGCGGCGGGTCTTTGCGCAGTGATGGGCGGCACACCGGAACAAGTGGAAAACGCCGCCGAGATCGCGCTGGAGCATCACTTGGGCATGACTTGCGACCCGGTCGCCGGGCTGGTTCAGGTGCCTTGCATCGAGCGCAACGGGCTGGGTGCGATCAAGGCGGTTTCGGCGGCGTCGCTGGCCCTGCGCGGAGACGGGCAGCATTTCGTGCCGCTGGATGCGGTGATCGAGACCATGCGCCAGACCGGCCATGACATGCACGAGAAGTACAAGGAAACCTCGCTGGGCGGACTGGCCGTCAACGTGCCAAACTGCTGAGGGATCGAACCGGGAGGGCAGCTCAATGCGCGGACATTGCCTGTGCGGCAGAATCGGGTTCGAGGTCGACCCTCCGGTCCTGTCTTGTGTTTCCTGCCATTGTGACAGCTGCCGCCGCCAGTGTGCCGCGCCGATGACCACATATTTTGGGGTGCGCGACGGTCAGTGGCGTTGGACCGGAGAGGAACCGAAGCGGTTCAACTCTTCCCCCGGTGCCGAGCGCAGCTTTTGCCCGCATTGCGGAACGCCGATCTCGTTCCGATCCACTACGATGTCCGACGTTTTGCACCTTTATGTAGCGACACTGGAGAACCCCGGAGCCCTGCGGCCAACGCTGCATGTCGCCTATGAAGAGAAACTGACGTGGCTCGAACTGGGTGACGAGCTGCCCACTTGCCTCGGTCCGGACTACACAAAGGTTCAGCCCTTGCCCGAGGACTGACGACGGGCCTTTCCCATTCTGCGGGAAACGTCTAGCGTCGCGCCCATGACACAGGATCGTCCCGTCTTCGGCATCGTTTTGATGCTTGGTTTCTGCGTGCTTGCACCGCTGGGCGATGCCTTGGCCAAGCTGTTGGGAGAAACCACTCCGCTTGGCGTTCTGGTGCTGGTGCGTTTTGCGGTGCAGGCGGCCATCCTGATCCCGCTGGTGGCGCTGACGGGTCGGACCTGGCGAATGCGCGGGCGCGTGCTGCGGCTGACCGTGCTGCGCACTCTGCTGCACATTGTCGGTATCGCAGCGATGTTCAGTGCGCTGCAGTATCTGCCGCTGGCCGATGCCGTCGCCATCGCCTTTGTCATGCCATTCATCATGCTGCTGCTGGGCAAGTATGTGCTGGGTGAAGAAGTCGGGCATCGTCGTCTGATCGCCTGCATTGTCGGCTTTGCTGGCACGTTGCTGGTCATCCAGCCCAGCTTTGCCGAGGTTGGTGCTCCGGCCCTTTTGCCGCTGATCGTGGCCGTCGTCTTTGCCCTGTTCATGCTGGTGACCCGGCAGATTGCCAAAGAAACCGATCCAATTGCACTGCAGGCCGTGTCCGGGCTGCTGGCCACCGCGGTCCTGGCTCCATTGCTCGCGATCGGGGCCCTGACAGGTCTTCCAGATCTGGCACTGACCCTGCCGCAAGGCAACGCCCATTGGTTGCTGTTGGCGATCGGTGTTCTGGGAACCGTGGCACATCTGCTGATGACATGGGCGCTGCGGTTCGCGCCTTCGGCAACGCTGGCGCCGATACAGTATCTGGAGATTCCGGTGGCGACGTTGATCGGCTGGCTCATCTTTCACGATCTGCCAAACGGTCTGGCGGCCCTGGGGATCGCCATCACGATCGCGGCCGGGCTTTATGTCATCCTGCGCGAGCGGGCCAGCGCACGGTCTGCTCCGACGCAAACGCCCGCATGACAGCATCAAGAGCATCGCGCGGCACCATGACCAGCAACCCGGGTCCGTCAACCTCGAGGGTAACCTGAGCCAGCGCACGGTTCGATGTTCCGACTCGCCCGTCCGGCTCAAGCACCAGTCCGTCGATTGGCCACTCCAACCCCGAACTGCGTCCGGTTACCCGCTGAAATGGAAACAATGACACTGTGTCGCCCGGCGTGAGCGACAGTGATATCCTAGGCGGGGCGTGAAAGACCACTTCGCGTGCTCCCAGAAGGACGCACGGCCTGTCTTTGTGGCAAACCAGCGTATTGAGCACCGCCAGTTGGTGGTCCAGCCGACCTCCGAGAAACCCGACACCCAAGACCAGCGGCGCGCGGATATTGCGTAGGGCCTTGTCGAAATCAGTGCTGTCCTGTTCCCGGATCGGAAACAAACGGTCCTCTGGTATCCGTGCAAGATAGGCGTGTGCCAACGAATCGAAGTCGCCGATCACCGCATCCGGAACGCGCCCCGAATCGATCAATGCGGCGGCCCCGCCATCCGCAGCTACAGCGCCATTGACGCGATTCAGCGCCAGATTCAGGTCATCGGGGCCGATTTCCCCTCCGCCGAACAGGGCAATTGGTCTTTTGGAATGAACAATTTCGCCGTTTTTTCCAAGATTGACCATTTTTCCCGCTTTTGGACACATTGAGACCACAAAATGATAGGTTCTTTAGAACAGGTTCGAGCTGACAGACGCGCCCAGCGTCGCGCGGGTTGGCTCTGTGTAGTTTGTAGAGGACGTGCGTCTGATGGTACAGAACAACAAGGTATTGACCGTTTCCTACGGAACCTTCTCATGCACTTTGGAAGGCTTTGACGATTCCTTTGAGACGATGAAGGCGATTGCCGAATACTTCCGCGATCTTGCTGCGGATGACAGGTATTTCGGCTCCGAGCCTCCGCAACCAGACGCAGAAATGTTGACCCGTATCGCTCAGCGTGACGCTTCGCGCCGTGTGGAAGCCAAGCAGAACGACACCGGACTGCTGCTGCGCGCCACGGATGAAGCCCATGATGCGGCCCCGCAACAACCCGCACCCGCAGCCAGCACACCGGCGCCCGCCAGCCCGGACCTGAGCGTGGTCGACACAGCACCGGCGGCTGGTGCTGCCGCATTCTTTGCCGATGCCGAGCCAGTCGAATCCGCAGCCCCCCAAGGCGCCGACAGCATCGCCGCCAAGCTGCAGCGCATCCGCGCGGTCGTCTCGCATAATGACCAGACGCCCCCCGCCTACAGCGAAGACGAAGACAGCGGTTTTCTAGCCTCGCCCGAGCCCCAGATTGACGCCATCTCGGCCGCATTCGAAGCCGGAGCGCTCAGCCCCGAAGATCTGGATGCAACTGAAGAGGTGATGCAGGAAGATGCTCCGGTAGAAGCCACACAACAGCCCACGGACCCGTTTGTTGACCTCGCCGAGGAAGAACCTCAGGCCGCGGTCGAATTCGAAGCGGAAGAAGAATTCTCGGCAGCATCGGAAGTCGAAGCGGAGGCTGATGAAGGCGCCGAGGATGCTCCGGAAGTTGAAGCTGATCTGGAAGAGGCTGAGGAAGCCGCGGCGGAAGAAACGTCCGAAGACGACCAGGCCGCCAGTGATGAAGAAGCCTCGTCCGAGATTCTCTTTGCTGATCTTGAAGAGGACACCGACTCGGAGCCCGAGGCTGACGATATCCTCAACATTCTGGGTGATCAGCCCGAAGATGCCGATGAGGAAGTCTCTGAACTCGCGGAAGACGGCGTCCTGACTGCCGAAGACGAAGAGAGCATCCTGGGTGAGATCTCGGAAATCGAAGCGGAAATGGATGCGCGCTCGAAACGCGACGCAAACAAGCCTCAGGACGTGGACTCGGACGTGTTGCGCCTGATGGAGAAGGCCGACGCCCAAATGGACGACCCGGCCACTTCGGACAAGCGGGAAACTTATTCCCACCTGCGCACAGCTGTAGCAGCCACCGAAGCTGAAGGCGGCAAGGCCCGCGATGCGGATGAGGACGAAAACCAGAAATATCGTGGAGACCTGGCCTCGGTCGTCAGCCCCCGTCGTCCGGAAATCCATGTCACCAGCATGCGCCCCGAGTCGGATACGGCCGCGCCGCTCAAGCTGGTTGCCGAGCAGCGTATCGATACGCAGGACGCGGACGCCGGTCCGGTCACCCCGCGCCGCGTGACCGCAGCACAAGACGACGACGCATCCGAAGAAGGCGGCTTTGCCCATTTCGCTCAGGAGCAGGGCGCACAATCCCTGCCCGACCTGCTGGAGGCGGCGGCGGCCTACCTGTCTTTCATCGAAGGTCAGGAGCAGTTCTCGCGTCCGCAGCTGATGAACAAGGTGCGGTCACTCAAGCAGGATGAATTCAACCGCGAAGAAAGCTTGCGTTCGTTCGGCCAGCTTCTGCGCGATGGAAAGATCGAAAAAGCCGGCGGAGGGCGCTTTGCCGCCTCGAACCAGATCGGCTTCCGCCCCGACGACAAGCGCGCCGCGGGCTGACAAGACCCCCCAACTGCCCAAGACAGGCCGGAGATCCTCTCCGGCCTTTTTTGCATTTTGCGTGAAAGCTCAGAACTTGAACGCCAACGCCACGTACGGGCCAGTCAGAATAAGATCGACAACGTTGCGGCCGTCCTCAAAATCAACGCTCAGATGACGGTAGCCGGCTGCAACATCGACGGTTTCGGTCCAGCTCCAATTGGCTTGAACGAGGGCTTCCCACTGGAATTTCGACCCATAGCCAAAGCCACCGATGTTGCCCATGGCCGCAAGTTTCCACCGCTCATTCAGCGCACGAGAGTATCGTGCCCCAATGATTGGATCTGTCCAGCTTTGGTCAGTGCTTGCCGTGAAACCGGCCACAGTTGTCGACAGATCAAGATCCCAATGGCGCAGCCCGCCCAGCACCTCGATCCGGGACTGGCTGTCCTCTGCCACAGCGTAGCTGCCCGCGAGCGAGGTCATGATCCCGTCCAGCTCCCAGCTCGCGGCGTTGCTGAATGGTCCGATTGAAACGGTGTCGCCCAGATTCAGATAGTTGAACTCGCCTCCGATCGTCCAACGCCCTTTCCGGGCCTCGCCCGCGATCAGGAAAGCACTGTTTAGAATGTCGAAGATGGATTTGCTGCCATCAACCGGAGGGTTCGGCCCAATATCCAGCGAGGTTCTGAAATCCGGTCCCCAGAGATAAGGGGCAATGACGAACTCCCAATCATCAGCCCAGACAGCACCCGAACTCAGGGTTGAGAGACTGGTCAATGTGACCAAAACAGCATTTTTCATCAAGGATCCACCTGCCGACTTGTGCTTACCAAAACTGTTTTTCGGACAAGCCTGTCACGTCGGCAGGTTTCTTACAACGGTCTGGCCTACTGCTGATCCTGATCCGGGTCTTCCTTGCCAACGCCACGAAACACAAATTTGAATGGCAGCGCCCACAGAACACCCAAAACCACATAGACCAGCAGTTCGACCAGGATCGATGGTCGGTCCAGCCAGTTCACGATGGTGACCACTGCCACAATGTACAGCGGCAGCCCCACCAGCAATAGAACCAGCGACCACCGTCTGCGGGCCTTGTAGCTGAGGCCGGGTTTGTCCGCGCCCGCCATCAGTCGGCAAACGGGTCGGTCACCAGGATGGTGTCGTCCCGCTCCGGGCTGGTAGACAGCAGCGCCACCGGGCATTCGATCAGTTCTTCCACCCGGCGGACATATTTGATGGCGTTTGCCGGCAAGTCTGCCCAGCTGCGCGCGCCTTCGGTGGACTCGCTCCAGCCCGGCATTTCTTCATAGATCGGTGTGCACCGCGCCTGCTGATCTGCAGCCGTGGGCAAATAGTCCAAACGCTTGCCGTCCAGTTCGTAAGCGACACAGATTTTCAGCGTCTCGAACCCGTCCAGAACATCGAGCTTGGTCAGGGAAATTCCGTTGACGCCGCTTGTGGCGCAGGTTTGCCGCACGAGGCAGGCGTCAAACCAGCCGCAGCGCCGCTTGCGGCCTGTCGTGGTGCCGAATTCATGTCCGCGCTCTCCCAGTCGCTGCCCGTCGGCGTCGTGCAGTTCGGTCGGGAACGGGCCTTCGCCAACACGGGTAGTGTAGGCCTTCACGATACCCAGAACGAAGTCGATCGACCCCGGACCGATCCCCACGCCCGTCGCCGCCTGCCCTGCAATCACATTTGACGAGGTCACAAACGGATACGTGCCAAAATCGATATCCAGCAATGCACCCTGAGCGCCTTCGAACAGGATGCGCTTGCCCGCTTTGCGCTTTTCGTTCAGCACCTTCCAGACGGGAGCCGCAAAAGGCAGGATCTGCGGCGCGATTTCCTTCAATTGGGCGATCAGTGCGTCACGATCCACGGCGTCGATACCCAAACCCTTGCGCAGCGGGTCGTGGTGTTGCAACGCCCTATCGACCCGAGCCTCGAGAGTCGCCTCATCCGCAAGATCGGCCACACGCACCGAGCGGCGACCAACCTTGTCTTCATAGGCCGGGCCGATCCCGCGCCCGGTCGTGCCAATCTTGGTTCCCTTGCTCGCTGCTTCCTCGCGCGCGCGGTCCAGCTCGCCGTGGATCGGCAGGATCAAGGGTGTGTTTTCGGCAATCATCAGCGTTTCAGGTGTGATCTCGACGCCTTGCGCACGGATCGTTTCGATCTCTTTCAGCAGATGCCAGGGATCCAGTACAACCCCGTTGCCGATGACGCTCAGCTTGCCACCACGCACCACACCAGACGGCAGTGCATGCAGCTTGTAGACCTCACCATCGATGACCAGCGTATGCCCGGCGTTGTGCCCGCCCTGAAAACGCGCGATCACGTCTGCCCGCTCGCTGAGCCAGTCGACGATCTTGCCTTTTCCTTCGTCACCCCATTGGGCGCCGACAACAACCACATTGGCCATATCCGGTCCTTTTTGCGCTGAATTACCAAACCCGGCCCATATAGCGGGGTGCAGGCAACAGGGAAACCGGTAATTCGCCGCAGCCACCAATCGCGCCGACGCGCAATGCTCTTGTCGGGGATAATGGCCACCGGACGGGGTCCGCGCCGTTGTTCATCTGGCCGGGAACACACCTGAAAAAGGCCCTGAACAGGCAACACCTTGAAAGCCAACTAGCGCTACAGGCGCACCGGCATTCCGTGAGGCGTCTTCAGATACGCCTCCTCCCAAGCTGCGCGCATTTCGTGGATTTCTTCGGGCAATGCCGTTTCCTGCTCTGCCAAAACCGACTCGAGCGTTTCGAGCCAGGCCATGAAATAGTCATCGCCCCCGTCCAGCTCGCGGTTCAGCCCGTGGCGCCGCAAAGTCTCGGAGAACCGGGCGGCCCAATCGGTCCAGGAAATCCGGCCGGCCTCGTTCAACGCCACCGTCACCGCAAACACCTGAGCGTGCCAGGGGTTCTCAAAAACCGGTCTTGGGGCGTTGTGATCGGGACAGATGCTCATGCGGGTTCCAGATAGCTTTGCCAGAGATCCAGAATCACCTCGTCATCCGGGTGTTCGGGATTGGCCCACAGTTCCGACGCGGGAAAAGCAACGGCATAAAGCGGCTCGGGCGCTTCACCCAGACCATGCGCGCTGGAGTCCGGCAAGACATGTGTGCCGTGAAACCGCAAAATGCGTCCGGTCGCGCCCGCTCCGTATGCGGGCAGCCGCGTGTGCCCCCCTTCAACAAGACGATTGGCCGAAGGGCGCAGCGTGCGAACGGTCTGGCCGACCTCAAAAGCGGCAGGGATGTTCGACGGGCGATCGGCCGGTCCACCTTTGGCCAGAACTCTGGCCACCGCATCTGCCGGCAGCTTTCGCGGAGCAAGCGGATGTGGCCCGTCAACGCCCTGCCCGCGCAGATCCTCGATCCGCAGAACCCCGGTCTCGACCAACAGGTCGGCCAGGGCCGAAATCCATTTCTCGTAATAGCTGAACCGGGCATAGTCCTTGGGGGACAGCCTTTCCCGCGCATGGCGCGACGTGTCGATGTTCCATTGGCCCAACGCGCCCGCAGCCAGCGTCACTGCAAGGGCCCGCGCGTGCCAGTCTTCGGCAAAAACCGGCGCGTCCTCAGGCTCGGGGCGTACCGGCCCGTCACCGAACCGCCCGCCCATGTCGTGGACACGGGTCATGCCGACACCTTCGGCAAACCCGTGCCGATCATGCTGTCGCGCGTGACCAGCGCGGCCAGGTCTGCTTCGCTCAGACCATCAGTGCCTTCTGGGCGCATGGGCAAGACCAGATACCGTATTTCGGCGGTCGAATCCCAGACACGAACTGCGGTACCCTTGGGCAGTTCAACTCCGAACTCAGCCAGGACGCGGCGCGGCTCGCGCACGGCTCGGGCGCGGTAAGCGTCAGATTTGTACCAGCCCGGGGGGATACCCAACAGCGGCCATGGGTAACAGCTGCACAAGGTGCAGACGACCATGTTGTGCGTCCGGGGAGTATTCTCGACCACGACCATATGCTCGCCCTGCCGGCCATAAAACCCCATCTCAGAGAGCACAGGCGTAGCGTCGTCCAGCAGGGCGCGTTTGAAGTCCGGGTCAGACCAAGCTTTGGCGACAACCTTCGCACCGTTCTGCGGACCGATCCGGTTCTGATAGGTGTCGATGATCTCGTCCAGAGCGGCCGGATCGATCAAACCCTTGCGGGTCAGGATCGTCTCAAGCGCTTTGACGCGCAAAGCGGGGTCCGGGGGCAGCAACGCGTGCGGGTGGTCGTGATCGTCATGTGGCATGGCCGCAGCCTGAGCCAGGCACCGCCGGGTGTCCAGCCCCATTTGGCCTGTTCGGCACAATCCCCGGCGGTGATGGCAACTCGTGGCTTGCCCCCGGCCTCAAACTTGCTTAAGTACCCGGCGATACACGCCACGCCGCACAGGAACACCATGGAAAACGTCGTTCTCATCATCCACCTTCTTTTGGCTTTGGGCCTGATCGCCGTTGTTCTGCTGCAGCGGTCCGAAGGCGGTGGCCTGGGCATGGGTGGCGGCGGCGGTGGCGCCATTGCAGGACGTTCGGCAACGACGGCACTGGCAAAGGTGACCTGGATCCTTGCGGCCTGCTTCATCGTCACTTCGATCACGCTGACGATTCTTGCCGCGGAAAAATCGGCTGGAAGCTCGGTCATCGACCGGCTTGGCGTTCCGGCTCAGGACGCGACCGAAGAGAGCACACCTGCTGTTCCCTCGGCCGAGGACCTGCTGCCGCCGGCGCAGGGCGACAACGCGCCGCTGATCCCACAGGCCGACTGATCCACAAAACCTAGAAATCTGAAAGAGAACCACAACAGCATCTTGCGGTTCTCTTGCGCTTTTTGCGCGAATCCTTTATATGTGAAGTCCCGTGATGCTGCGGTTTTTTCGAACCGCCGGGCAGTTGATGTTGACGTCTCACGGGGGCAGCCGAAGAAACATGGCACGATTTATTTTCATCACTGGTGGTGTTGTTTCATCCTTAGGCAAAGGGCTGGCGTCCGCTGCTCTGGGTTCGCTTCTGCAGGCTCGGGGATACTCGGTTCGGCTGCGCAAGCTGGATCCCTACCTGAATGTCGATCCCGGCACGATGTCGCCGTTCGAACATGGTGAAGTCTTCGTCACCGACGACGGGGCCGAGACCGACCTGGACCTGGGTCACTACGAACGCTTCACGGGTGTTGCCGCACGAAAGACCGACTCGGTCAGTTCGGGGCGGATCTATTCAAACGTTCTGGAAAAGGAACGCCGCGGCGACTATCTGGGCAAGACCATTCAGGTGATCCCTCACGTGACCAACGAGATCAAGGACTTCATCGCCATCGGCGAGGATGAGGTCGATTTCATGCTGTGTGAGATCGGCGGCACCGTGGGCGACATCGAAGGCCTGCCCTTCTTTGAAGCCATCCGTCAGTTCAGTCAGGACAAACCGCGCGGCCAGTGCATTTTCATGCACCTGACCCTGTTGCCTTACATCAAGGCCTCTGGCGAGCTGAAGACCAAGCCCACCCAGCACTCGGTCAAGGAACTGCGCTCAATCGGCCTGGCGCCCGACATTCTGGTCTGCCGTTCCGAAGGACCGATCCCGCAGAAAGAGCGCGAAAAGCTGGCCCTGTTCTGCAACGTGCGCCCCGACGCGGTAATCGCCGCGCAGGATCTCTCGACCATTTACGACGCGCCGCTGGCCTATCACCGCGAAGGTCTCGATCAGGCCGTGCTTGACGCATTCCAGATCAGCCCGGCGCCCAAGCCCGACCTGTCGAAGTGGGAAGACGTCAGCGACCGCATCCACAACGCCGAGGGCGAAGTGAAGGTCGCGATCGTCGGAAAGTACACCCAGCTGGAAGACGCCTATAAGTCCATCGCCGAGGCGCTGACCCATGGCGGCATGGCCAATCGCGTCCGGGTCAAGGTTGAGTGGGTCGATGCCGAGATCTTCGACACCGAAGACCCCGGCCCGCATCTGGA
Organism: Ruegeria sp. CH5; assembly: GCF_056537025.1. NCBI lineage: Bacteria > Pseudomonadati > Pseudomonadota > Alphaproteobacteria > Rhodobacterales > Roseobacteraceae > Ruegeria > Ruegeria sp. CH5. The sequence goes on from NZ_JBQFQT010000001.1 coordinate 1,051,791, forward strand.
AGGGTTCCACGCCATTCTGGTGCCCGGCGGCTTTGGCGAGCGCGGCACCGAAGGCAAGATCAAGGCTGCGCAATATGCCCGCGAACACAAGGTGCCGTATCTGGGCATCTGTCTGGGCATGCAGATGGCAGTGATCGAGGCCGCGCGCAACGTGGCCGGCATTTCCGGCGCGGGGTCCGAGGAATTCGACCACGAGGCCGGCAAAAAACGCTTTGAACCGGTGGTCTATCACCTCAAGGAATGGGTTCAGGGCAACGCCAAGATCGAACGCAAGGTTGGTGACGACAAGGGCGGCACCATGCGTCTGGGTGCCTACAACGCGGTTCTGACCGAAGGCTCGAAAGTGGCCGAGGTCTATGGCAGCACCCAGATCGAAGAACGACACCGCCACCGCTATGAGGTGGACACCAAGTATCGCGAACAGCTTGAGAAAGCGGGTTTGAACTTCTCGGGGATGTCACCCGACGGACGCCTGCCCGAGATCGTCGAATGGTCGGATCACCCGTGGTTCATCGGCGTGCAGTACCACCCGGAACTGAAATCCAAACCTTTCGATCCGCACCCGTTGTTCCGCGACTTCGTTCGCGCGGCCAAGGACACGTCGCGTCTGGTCTGAAGCGGACTGTACCGCTTGGTCTTGCTTTGCAAAGCGTTCCGGTTCAGTTTGAGCCGGAACGGACAAAAGGAGCAGACCGCGTGAGCAAAGGATACTGGGTGGCCCATGTCGATGTAGACGACATGGAGACCTACAAGACCTACATCGCTGCCAATGGCGAGGCTTTTGCCGAATACGGTGCCCGTTTTCTGGTCCGCGGTGGAGATCGGCAGGTGCGGGAAGGCGCAGCGCGGGCGCGAACCGTCGTTATCGAATTTCCCAGCTACGAGGCCGCCCTGGCCTGCTATGACAGCGATCTGTATCAAAAGGCTAAAGCCTTGCGCGATCCAGTTTCATCCAGTGATCTGGTGATCATCGAAGGGTATGACGCCTAGCACGGACACGGTGACAGAAATACGGATTCCCCAATGCCACTGCTAAAGAACTTCCTGCAGGCTTTGCGCCCTCCTCAGCAGACCACGCTGCCGGACCCCGATGCGGAACTGGCGCTTGGCGCTTTGCTGGTGCGTGTTGCGCAGGCCGACCGCGACTACAAGATCGAGGAAATCAGCCTGATCGACCGCATTCTGGCACGGCTGTACCAGCACAACGCGATCGAGGCCGCCAAGGTCCGCGCCACCTGCGAGAAGCTGCACGCCGCAGCCCCCGACACGGATACGTTCGGCAAACTGATCCGCGAAACGACGGATTTGCACGAACGTCTGGCCGCGATGGAGGCCCTTTGGGAGGTTGTGCTGGCCGACGGCAATTCGGACGAGGGCGAGATCAAGATCGTCGAAGAAGCGCGTATCGCCATGGGCCTCAGCTACAATGACAGCCAGGCCGCGCGCGAACGGGTGCAAAGCCGCTTGGACGCGGGCTGAGTGGCCGCTATATCTAGGCCATGTTCAACGCCTTTCTGTCCCGGCTGACCCAGCCGCAGCCCGACCCACTGACCGATGATGACGCCCGGCTGGCCTTGGCCGCCCTGCTGGTTCGCCTTGCCCGGTCCGATGATGACTATGCCGATACCGAGATGTCGCGCATCGACAAGGTTCTGGCCGAGCGCTACGGCCTGTCCCCGTTCGAGGCCGCAGGGCTGCGCGCCCAAGCCGAAGATCTCGAGGCCGAGGCCCCTGATACCGTCCGCTTTACCCGTGCGATCAAGGATGCGGTGCCGTACGACCATCGCCTCGGAGTTGTTCAGGCGCTGTGGTCGGTGGCGCTGGCTGACGGTCAGCGCTCGCAGGACGAGGACTCGCTGCTGCGACTGGTCGTCAGCCTTCTGGGCGTCAGCGACGTGGATTCAGCTCTAGCCCGGCAGAAGGCCGCCAAATCGTGACGGCGATGCTGGGCATGTACGACATGCCCGCTTTGCAACCGGCCAACGATCGCTTTTGGAGTTCGATTCGCGCACATTTGGGCGAAGGTCCGGGCCAACTGACCCGCGATCGTGATTTCTGGGACATCTGGCAGGATCCGAGCCTGGTTTTTGCCCAGACCTGCGGTATGCCCTATCGCACGCGCCTGCACGGCAAGGTGCATCTGGTCGGCACTCCAGATTATGACCTGCCGGGCTGTCCGCCAGGACACTACTGCTCGGTTTTCGTGGCCCGCGCCGATGACGCGCGCGATCTGCCTGAACTGGCACTGGGCATTTTTGCCTATAACGAGGCGCTGTCCCAATCGGGCTGGGCCGCGCCGGTCACGCATCTGTCCGAACTGGGCCTTACGCCGTTACGCCTGCTGGAAACCGGCGGACACGCTCTGTCGGCGCATGCGGTGGCCGACGGCCACGCCGATTTCGCATCGTTGGACGCACTTACATGGGTGCTGCTGCAAGAGCATACCGATCTGGGCCAGCGCCTGCGCCCGGTGGAAAGCACGCGCCCCACCCCGGCGTTGCCCTACATCACTGCGACCGCGCGCGATCCGTCCCCGGTCGCCGCCGCGGTTCGCGCCGCGATCTCAGACCTTTCCCCGGCTGATCGCGCAGCGCTGCACATCCGCGGGTTGATCGACATTGCCGCCGATCTCTACCTGGCCGTTCCCAACCCGCCATCGCCTGCGGCGTTGCTGCCCGAAAGCTGACCAATTTGACCACTGACCGTGGCCGAATCGGAGGTTTCGGGACTTGAACTTGTCATTTGCGCATTGCATTGCTCTTGTTTTTCGGCCCTAGTACCGCACCAACGCAATCAACAACACCAGGACGTCCCGTGACAGACAGCACTCCCGTCATCGAGATCAAGAACCTGCACAAAAGCTTTGGCAATCTCGAAGTCCTCAAAGGAGTGGACATCACCGCCCATCGCGGCGATGTGGTGTCGCTGATCGGATCATCCGGGTCGGGCAAATCCACCCTGCTACGCTGCTGCAATCTGCTGGAAGACAGCCAGGAGGGCGAAATCATGTTCAAGGGCGAGCCGGTGCGCTGGACCGGAACTCGCGATCACCGCCGCCCCGCCGATCCAAAGCAGGTGCTGCGCATCCGTACCAACCTGTCGATGGTATTCCAGCAGTTTAACCTTTGGGCCCACATGACCATCTTGCAGAACGTGATGGAGGCCCCGATCACCGTGCTCGGCCGTGACCGGCACGAGGTCGAGGACAGCGCCCGCAAATACCTGGACAAAGTTGGCATCGGCGACAAATGCGACGCCTATCCGGCACAGTTGTCGGGCGGCCAGCAACAGCGCGCCGCGATCGCGCGGGGCCTGTGCATGGAGCCCGAGGCGCTGCTGTTCGACGAGCCGACCTCGGCGCTCGATCCCGAGCTGGAACAGGAAGTGATCAAGGTGATCAAGGATCTGGCCGCCGAAGGTCGCACCATGATCATCGTGACCCATGACATGCAGATGGCCGCCGACATCTCGAGCCACGTGGTGTTTCTGCACCAGGGCCTGATTGAAGAAGAAGGCTCGCCCGAAGATATTTTCACTGCTGCCGAATCCGAAAGGCTTCGGGGCTTTCTCTCCGCCACAAAGGCGGCGTAAAATCAGGACAGAACCAAACAGGGGAGTTACCAATGAAAAACCTGATTCTGACCACTGCAGCGCTGGCGCTTGGCGCTGGTATGGCCATGGCCGACACGGTCCGCATGGGCACCGAGGGCGCCTATCCTCCGTACAACTTCATCAACGACGCCGGCGAGATCGACGGCTTCGAGCGTGAGGTCGGCGACGAGCTGTGCAAACGCGCCCAGCTGGAATGCGAATGGGTCAAGAACGACTGGGATTCGATCATTCCGAACCTGGTCTCGGGCAACTACGACACCATCATCGCGGGCATGTCGATCACGGCCGAGCGTGATGAGGTCATCGACTTCACCCAGGACTACTATCCGCCTACCGCGTCGGCCTATGTCGCAACCTCGGCGGATGCTGACGTGACCGGCGGCGTGGTCGCCGCACAGACCGCCACCATCCAAGCCGGCCACGTGGCCGAGTCGGGCGCAACTCTAGTTGAATTCGCAACGCCCGAAGAAACCATCGCCGCCGTGCGCAACGGTGAGGCTGATGCCGTTCTGGCCGACCGCGACTACCTGGTGCCGCTGGTCGAGGAATCGAATGGCGAACTGGTCTTTGTCGGCGATCCGGTCCCGCTGGGCGGTGGCGTCGGCATGGGCCTGCGCGAAAGCGATGCCGAACTGCGCGGCAAGTTCGATGCCGCCATCACCTCGATGAAAGAGGACGGCACCCTGAACGAGATGCTGAAAAAGTGGTTTGGTGAAGACACCGCCACCTACGCACCTGACGGCTCGGTCGTCACCAACTAAGCATCCGGTCCTGCGGTTCGGCGCCACGCGCGCCGAACCCACCCCGGCCCGCGCCGGACCCGACGTTCGAAAGACGCCCCATGTTTTCCTACTGCGCTGATCCCGACACGCTCGGCACTTTCCGCTGGTTTTCATGCTATCTGACCAACGGCGTGCACTGGTCGTTCTACCTGTCGTTCATCAAGGTTCTGGCCTTGCTGGCGGTGACGGCCCCGGTGGCGTTGGCTTTCGGCTTTGCGGGGGCCATGGCGGCGCGGTCGCATTTCCCGCCACTCGGTTGGCTGGGCAAGGGCTATATCGCCATCGTGCGCGGTGTGCCCGACATTGCGTTTTTCCTGTTTTTCGTGATCGCCCTGGACCAGGGGTTCGAGTGGATGCGGCATCAGGTGCTGTGTCCCGACTGGACCGATCCGATCCGCCAGGGCAACGATTTCCTCGTCTGCCCCCAGGCCAAGCTGCCGCTGGGCACCGCACCGGAATGGGTGCACGAAACCTACGGCTTTTTCCTGGCCGTCATCACCTTCTCGATCGTGTTTGGTGCCTTCGCCGCCAACGTGCTGTTCGGCGGCATGCGCGCCGTGCCGCTGGCGCAGCTTGAAACCGCCGAGGCCTATGGCATGACCCGCCGCCAGACCTTCTGGCGCATTCTCGTGCCGCAGATGTGGGTCTATGCCCTGCCCGGCCTGTCGAACCTGTGGATGGTGCTGATCAAAGCCACGCCGCTGCTGTTCCTGCTGGGGGTCGAAGACATCGTCTATTGGGCGCGCGAGCTGGGCGGCACCAAGACCTCGAAATTCACCGCCTATCCGCATGGCGACTGGCGCATGTGGTACTTCCTGTTCCTGCTGGTTTTCTACCTTGGCATGACCCGCGTTTCCGAGATCGGCCTCGAACGGCTGATGCGCCGCCTGTCGCATGGCCAGGCCACATCGGGCGGAGAGCTGCTGCGCAAGGAGACCACCGCATGAGCTGCCTGCAGACCATCCAGGATTACGGCCTGCGTTCGATCGGGTTTGGCGAGCGCCTGCTGCCGCGCAGCGATTTCACCCTGTGCGAACAGTTCACCCTGATCGGTTCAGGGATGATCTGGAACATCTATTTCGGCGTGATGGCGCTGGCCACCGGGTTCTTCCTGGCCACGGCCGTGGCCCTGGGCAAGGCGTCCAGCCGCAAGTGGCTGCGCAAACCGTCCGAGTGGTTCATCTTCATCTTCCGCGGCTCGCCGCTGTTCATCCAGTTCTTCTTTGCCTACTTCTTGTTCCTGTCGCTCAAGAAGACCTACCCGATGTTCGACGCCTTCACCTCGGCTTGGCTGGGGGCGCTGATCGTGTTGTTCCTGAACACCGCCGCCTATTCGGGCGAGATCTTCTATGGCGCGCTGCGGTCGATCCCCAAGGGAGATATCGAGGCCGCCGATGCCTATGGCATGTCAGGATGGTCGCGCTTCCGCCGGGTCGTATGGCCCACCATGCTGCGGCTGGCCTGGCCCGCCTACACGAACGAGGCGATTTTCCTGTTCCATGCCACCACGCTGGTCTTCTTCTCGGCCTTCCCGGCCTGGCAACAACGCGGGGACGCGCTGTACTATGCCAGCTATTTCGCCGACAAGACGTTCAACCCGTTCGTCCCCTACCCGATCCTGGCGTTCTACTTCATCCTGCTGACACTGGTGATCGTGGGCGTGTTCGGCCTGATCAACAAGCGGCTGAACCGGCACCTGCCGGTGGCGCGCAAGGCCAAGATGCGGTTCCGCCTGAACCTGGCGCGCTGAGGCGCCAAGCCCTTTAACTGTCGTTTCACTTAAAGCGCGCCATCGCGGTGTCAAAAGCCTCGGACATGTTGTCCCACGCCTTGTCGAACCCGGCTTTCATATCGGCCCAGGCCGCGTCACTGGCCTTGCGCATTTCCTTCAATTCGGCCTCGGCCTTGTCCCGCTGCGCCTGCATTTCTTCCAACTGCTTTTGGTACCGGATTTTACTGTCCGCCGCGGCCTCGTCGATCTTGGCCTTGGTCTTGTCGATTTCGGCGTTCCACTGGTCCAGCATGGCCTTGGCTTTCTCGACGTAAACATCTCTTTCCGACATCCGAATATTCCTTTCCTGTGAAAAACTTCCTGACTGCGGATCACAGCGTAACCCAGCCCTCGCGATTCCCCCAAATACGCATCCGAGTACTGATCCGAGCCGGCCAGTCGAAGTTGTGCAAACCCTGCAATGCAGGTGCTGGAATGTGTACAAGTCCTGATGTTTCGTTTTTCTGCCGCGCACGAGATCGCCACCGGAATAATTTGATCAAATATCGTGACAACACCCAAAAGCTCGACTAGGTTTGCCGCAACATACCGACGGAGCCCCAGATGGACCTTGCCGCCCTGCATACATTTCGCGTCGCCGCCTGTGATCTGAACGGCCAGATGCGCGGCAAACGCGTGCCCCCATCTTACGCCGACAAGCTGGACAGCGGCGCGGTGCGCATGCCGTTTTCGGCGCTGAACGTCGATCTGTGGGGCGCCGATATCGAGGGCAGCCCACTGGTGTTCGAAACCGGCGACGCCGATGGAGTGCTGCGCCCGACCGAGCGCGGCCCGGTGTCGATGCCCTGGCTGACCACACCCACGGCGCTGGTGCCGATGTGCCTGTACGACGATCACGGCACACCCTTTGCCGGCGATCCCCGCCATGCGCTGGCCGCGGTCCTGTCACGCTATGCCAAGCGCGGATGGAAAGTTGTTGCCGCGACCGAACTAGAATTCACCCTGCTTGATTCCTCGGACGCGCAACCAAAGCCCCCGCATAACCCGGTTACCGGTCGTCGGCTGCGCGGCGAGGCGGTGTTGTCGATGGCCGAAATGGACGCCTTCGACGCCTTCTTCACCGAGCTCTATGACGGGTGCGCCGAAATGGGGATTCCCGCCCAGACGGCAATTTCCGAAAGCGGTATCGGCCAGTTCGAGATCAACCTGAACCATCAGGACGCCATGCGCTGCGCCGATGATACGTGGCTTTTCAAGGCATTGACCCGTGGGCTGGCCCGCAAGCACGGCTTTACCGCGACCTTCATGGCCAAACCCTATGCCGATGATGCGGGGAACGGGATGCATGTGCATTTCTCGGTGCTGGATGGCCAGGGCCGCAACGTCTTTGACAATGGCGGGCGTGAAGGGACCGATATCCTGCGCTCTGCCGTCGCCGGCTGTCTGGCCGCCATGCCCGGCAGCACCCTGATCTTTGCTCCGCATGGCAATTCGTACACGCGGCTCGTACCCGGAGCCCATGCCCCCACAGGCGCGGCCTGGGCCTATGAAAACCGGACCGCCGCAATCCGCATTCCGGGCGGTGCGCCCGCCGCCCGCCGGATCGAGCACCGTGTGGCCGGCGGCGACATCAACCCCTATCTGATGCTGGCCGCGGTTCTGGGCGCGGCTCTGATCGGCATCGAGGACGGCCTGCAGCCCCCCGCCCCGATCACCGGCAACGCCTACGAGATCGAAGGGCTTCCGCAATTGGCGGGGGACTGGGATTCGGCCATTTCGGCGTTCGAGACGGACCCGATCATCGCGCGTATCATCTCTGGGGATCTGATCCGCAACATGGTGATGACCAAAAGGCAGGAATCCGCACGCTTTGCCGACATGGACCCCGACAGTCACTGGCTGAGCTATCTGGAGTCCGTATGATCCTCTTGCCCGTGGATCGAGACTCGGGTAGATTGAATTTGATCAAATTTGGTGACTCATGAAAATCGGCATACTGCAGACCGGCCACGCGCCCGAACCGCTGGAACGATCGTTCGGCGACTACGACCTGATGTTTCAACAGCTTCTGGACGGCAACGATTTCGAGTTCATGACCTATGCGGTGGTGGATGATGTGTTCCCCGACAGCGCAAGCGACTGCGATGGATGGGTGATTACCGGCTCGCGGCATGGCGCCTACGAAGATCATCCGTGGATCCCCAAGCTTGAGCAACTGATCCGCGAGATCCAAGCGGCACGGAAACCGTTGATCGGGGTCTGTTTCGGCCACCAGATCATCGCTCAGGCGTTGGGCGGCAAGGTTGAAAAGTTCGACAAGGGTTGGGCGATCGGACGCACGGAGTATGACTATGACGGGCGCAAGGTGTCGTTGAACGCGTGGCACCAGGATCAGGTGACGGCCTTGCCCGACAGCGCCCAGCTATTGGGTAGCAACGCGTTCTGCAAGAACGCGATGGTTGCCTACGGGGACACGATCTGGACGGTGCAGGCACATCCCGAATATTCCAACGATTTCATTCAGGGCCTCATGGAGACACGCGGTAAAGGCGTGGTGCCCGACGCCCTGATGGACGACGCAAAAACCCGATGGAACGCTCCGGATGACAACGCCAATATCGGGCGTTTCATGGCAGAGTTCCTGAAGAAAGAGAGGGCCTGATGGCCGACTGGACAGACCAACTTCCACAAGCAGCACGGGATTACATCGAAGGGCACCGGCTGGACGAGGTCGAGTGCATCATCTCGGACCTGCCGGGGATTGCCCGCGGCAAGGCGGTTCCGGCATCGAAATTCGCCAAGCAGGCCTATTTCCATCTACCCGACAGCATCTTCTACCAAACCATCACTGGTGACTGGGGTGAGGCCGCCGGCGAGGATGGGTTCATCGAACGCGACATGATCCTCAAGCCCGATTTCAGCACGGCCTCGGCGGCACCGTGGACCGGTGACTGGACCCTTCAGGTGATCCATGACGCCTACGACCGGGACGGCGATCCGATTCCGTTCAGCCCGCGCAACGTGCTGAAACGCGTGGTCCAGCTGTACAAGGACAAAGGGTGGAAACCGGTTGTCGCGCCCGAGATGGAATTCTTTCTGGTCGCCCGCAACGTGGACCCGGCCAAGGGGATCGAGCCGATGATGGGCCGCTCGGGCCGTCCGGCTGCCGCGCGGCAGGCCTATTCCATGACCGCCGTGGATGAATTCGGCCCCGTGATCGACGACATCTATGATTTCGCCGAAGCGCAAGGTTTCGAGATCGACGGCATCACCCAGGAAGGCGGCGCCGGTCAGCTTGAAATCAACCTGCGCCATGGCGATCCGGTCAAGCTGGCTGACGAGGTGTTCTATTTCAAACGCCTGATCCGCGAGGCCGCGCTGCGTCACAACTGCTTTGCCACCTTCATGGCCAAGCCGATCGAGGATGAGCCGGGATCGGCCATGCACATCCATCATTCGATCATCGACATGGAGACGGGCAAGAACCTGTTCTCGGGGCCTCAGGGCGGCGAGACGGACGCGTTCTACAACTTCATCGCCGGTCTGCAGCTGCACCTGCCCGCCGGGCTGGCGGTGATGGCGCCCTACGTCAACTCGTACCGGCGCTACGTCAAGGACCATGCCGCCCCGATCAACCTGGAATGGGCGCGCGACAACCGTACCACGGGGATACGTGTGCCGCTGTCGGGTCCCGACAGCCGCCGGGTGGAAAACCGCATCGCCGGGATGGATTGCAACCCCTATCTGGGCATCGCCGTGTCGCTGGCCTGTGGCTATCTTGGTCTGGTCAATCAGGACCGCCCGCGCCGTCAGTTCTATGGCGACGCTTACGAAGGTGACGGCGACATCCCGCAGGTCATGGGCAACGCGCTGGATCTGTTCGACGAGGCCGAAGCCTTGCATCAGGTTCTGGGCCCCGAGTTCGCACGGGTCTACAGCATCGTAAAACGCGCCGAGTACGAGGAGTTCCTGCAGGTGATTTCGCCGTGGGAGCGTGAACACCTGCTGCTGAACGTCTGAGCCATGTGCGCCATGAACCTGCTGTACAGCAATGACAAACGCGGCACCTACCCGCCCAGCTGGTATGCCGCCACCGCGCACCCGCGAACCCCGACCGAGCCGCTGCGCGGCGATGTCACTGCCGACGTTTGTGTCGTGGGTGGAGGGTATACGGGCCTCTCGACCGCGCTGCACCTGGCCGAGGCCGGGTTCAGGGTGGTCCTGCTTGAAGCGCACCGCGTGGGCTTCGGCGCCTCGGGGCGCAACGGCGGGCAACTGGGCAGCGCCCAGCGCATGGATCAGGAAGACCTGGAGAAGCTGGTGGGGCGCGACGACGCGGCCAAGCTGTGGGATCTGGCCGAAGACGCCAAGACGCTGACCAAATCGCTGATCGAACGCCAGGGCATCGATTGCGACTTGAAACCGGGCATCGCCACGTTGGGCTTCAGCGACGGCGAACGCGCCGAATTGCACGCTCACGCCGATCACCTGAAAACCGCCTATGGCTATGACCAGATCGAGCTTCTAGATGCCGAAGCCGGGCGCGCGCTCTGCCCCTCGCCGGCCTATGCGGGCGGATATCTGGACATGGGCGCGGCCCATCTGCACCCGCTGAACTATGCGCTTGGCCTGGCCGAGGCCGCCTTGGCCGCCGGTCTGACGCTGCACGAAAACACCGAAGTACTGGGCATCGAAGAAGGCCCGCGCGTCACCGTTCGCACCGAACAGGGTTCGGTCACGGCCGACCATCTGGTTCTGGCCTGCAATGGCTATCTGGGCAACCTGAACCGCAAGGTCGCGGCGCGGGTCATGCCGATCAACAATTTCATCGCCGCGACCGAGCCGCTGGGCGCCGAGGCCGCAAAGGTTCTGACGCAGGACGTGGCGGTTGCCGACACGAAATTCGTGGTGAACTATTTCCGCCTCAGCGCCGATGGGCGGCTGTTGTTCGGCGGTGGCGAGAGCTATGGCTATCGTTTTCCGTCCGACATCGCCACCAAGGTCCGCAAACCGATGACCGAGATCTTTCCGCATCTGCGCGACGTGCGGATCGACTATGCCTGGGGCGGCACGCTGGCCATCACCATGCGGCGGATGCCCTACCTGACGCGTCTGGCGCCGAACATCCTGTCGGCCTCGGGCTATTCCGGTCATGGGGTCGGCACTGCAACCCATGCCGGTCAGTTGATGGCGCTGGCCATCCAGGGTCAGGCCGAAGGGTTCGACACGATGGCCCGCGTGCCTGCCATGCCCTTCCCCGGAGGCTCGGCCCTGCGCAGCCCTCTGCTGGTGCTGGCGATGACTTGGTATGCCCTGCGTGATAGGCTGGGCCTTTGACCCACCACTTGTGACGGTTCGGTGAAATTTCGCCCAGCAGGCGAATGAAGGCTTGGTTTGCTCAGCTTTTCATTTTATCTTTTCCAAACATAGAATTTGGGATTATCAAATATGACGCTGCCACCCAACGTCCATGACGCCGAACCCATCCCCGCCGCTGCCAAAGACGCGATCGAGTCCCTGATGCAATCCGGGGACCTGTTCCGCTATACCGCGCCGCAGGACGCACCGGTTGCTTTGCTTGAGGCAGAGTTCGCCGAGTTGCTGGGCAGCAAATACGCGCTGGCGGTGTCGTCCTGTTCGGCGGCGCTGTTCCTGTCGCTGAAGGCGCTGGGGCTGCCGCGGGACGCGCGGGTGCTGATCCCGGGCTTTACCTTTGCGGCGGTGCCCTCGTCGGTGGTGCATGCAGACTGCGTTCCGGTCCTGTGCGAGGTGGGCGACAATTACCGCATCGACATCGACGATTTCGCGGCCAAGCTCGACGACGTTCAAGCGGTGATCATCAGCCACATGCGCGGCCATACCTCGGACATGGACGCGATCATGGCGCTGTGCGACGCGCGCGACATCCCGGTGATCGAGGACGCGGCCCATTCGCTGGGCACCACTTGGCATGGCCGCAACATCGGCACCATCGGCAAGGTGGGCTGTTTCTCGTTCCAGTCCTACAAGATGATCAACGCGGGCGAAGGGGGCATCCTTGTCACCGACGACGCCGACCTAGTCGCACGCGCCGTAATCATGTCGGGCGCCTACGAGCACAATTGGAAGAAACACAAAGGCCCGCACGGCCAGAATACACCTGATCTGGAGCAAGCTTTTGCGCGATGGCAGAACAAGTTGCCGCTCTACAATCTGCGTATGAGCAATCTCAGCGCCGCGGTGATCCGCCCCCAACTGCCCGAACTGGCGCGGCGGGTGCGGGACGGGCTGGCCAACCACGATTATGTCGCGCAGCGCCTGAACTCCTCACCGCATATCCACGTCCCCGACCCGTTGGCACCGGAGCGACGCGCGCCGGATTCGATCCAGTTCAACCTGGTCGATCTGGACAAAGACCAGATCAAGGCATTTGCCGCTGCCGCCGAGGGCCGTGGCGTCAAGGTGCAGGTGTTTGGTCTGAACGAGGACAATGCCCGCGCCTTCTGGAACTGGCAGTTTCTGCCAGAGCAGGTCGAGTTGCCTCGAACGCGCGCAATGCTGATGTCGGCCTGTGACGTGCGTCTGCCGGTGCGCCTGACCCGTGCGGAACTGGATGTAATCGCCGACATCATCCTGGCCTCGGTCGGCGAGGTTACCGCACCCGAAGTGGCCTTCGGCACCTGACCCCAACACAGGAAAGAAAAAGCCCGGGTTGTCCGGGCCTGTCTGGTCTCAGCTGAGCTTGGAAAGCTTCTGCTGCAATTCAGCCAGTTGTTTCTTGATGTCGTCCAGGTCTTCTTTGGACTCGGACTTGCCTTCTTCGTCCTTGTCCGGCCCGGACCAATTGCCCGACAGCCCGCCTGTCATGGCCTTCAGGAACGCCTGCTGCTGCGCCTGCATTGCTTCGAACCCGGGAATGCTGCTCATGGGGTTCATCGCATTCATGTTTTCCATCATCTTGGCCTGGCTTTCGCGCAGCATCTCAAAGCTGGATTGCAGGAATTGCGGCATCATGCCCCCACCCGGCACCATGTAGCTGCGCACCAAGTCATTCAGAACGTTCACAGGCAGGACGTTTTCGCCCCGGCTTTCATGTTCGGCAATGATTTGAAGTAGATACTGTCGTGTCAGGTCGTCGCCGGTTTTCAGGTCGATGATCTGAACCTCGCGCCCGTCGCGGATGAACCCAGCGATGTCCTCAAGCGTGACGTAGTCGCTGGTCTCGGTGTTATACAGCCGACGGCTGGCATACCGCTTGATCAGCAGAGGTTTATCTTTGTCCGACACCGTTTACCCTCCCCAAGGATGATGCGTTGCAGCAGAGGTTATGCGACTGCAGAACAAAAAGAAAGGGCAGGTCAATGGACCTGCCCTTAGCGATTGCACCAATTTGGGAGGGATGGGTGCGTTTCGCGGATCTTGCTTACTTGGCAGCCGTTGCTTTCTTGGCAGCAGCGGTCACTTCGTTGGTGGCTTTCTTGACGGCCGCGGTGGTTTCTTCCGCAGCTTCTTTGCCAGCAGCCATCAGCAGCTCGACGGTTTCCGACTGAACTTTCTTGGCGATTTCAGCGAAAGCAGCCAGGTTCTCGGCAGCAACTTCAGCCGAAGCGCTGGCGAAATCGGTTGCTGCTTTGGCGTAGTCGGCCGGCTCTGCCTTGGCTTTCGACATCTCGCTCAGCTTGGCCAGAGTTTCCTTGGTCCACTTGTTCGAGATTTCAGCCGATTTCTCGGCAGCTTCCAGAGCAACGCCCGACAGCTTTTCGTTCAGCGAAGCGGTCGATTTGAATGCATTTTCAACGGCGGAGGTGTCCACCGGGAACGCGCCCATCATGTCTTTCATGATCGCGGTAAAGTCTTGGGTCTTTGCCATTGTCCTAATCCTTTCAGCCGGTCCGGGCCCACCCCGGGTTTCATCAGCTTGAGGACAATATGATTGCTGCGGCGCAGCATTTCAAGTTTTTTGTTGCTGCACCGCAGAATTTTTTAGTTTCAATGTGAAATCAAGACTTTGGTTTGGCGACTACATAGGTTCCCGGCGCCGGAGCCAACGGTGGATGGCTCGAATCACCCGGTTCGCGTGCCGGAACCTGCTTGCCAGACCGCTTCTTCAACCAAGCCTCCCAGCGGGGCCACCACGAGCCTTCGTGGAAGCTTGCCTCTTTCATCCAGGTATCGGCACCCGCCTTGAGATCGGGGTTGGTGTAGTGACCGTATTTCTTTTTGCTGGGCGGATTGACGATGCCTGCAATATGTCCCGATTCCGAAACGATGAAGGTTTTGCTGCGGGAACCCATTTTCTGCACACCGCGATAGCAGTCCTTCCAAGCGGCGATATGGTCCGTCTCGCAGGTGATCGCCATCAACGGCACATCCACGTCGCGGACATGCAGCTTGTGGCCCATCAATTCGAACCCGTCCGAGGCGAACTCGTTGCGCTGACACAAGCCACGTAAATACTGCACAGCCATTTTCGCGGGCAGGTTCGCGCCGTCCCCATTCCAGTACAACAGGTCAAAGGCGGGTGGCGTCTCGCCCAGCATGTAGCTGCGGATCGCCGGTCCATAGACCAGGTCGCGAGACCGAAGGAACGACATCGTGCGCGCCATGATCCATGACCGCAGCACACCTTCCTTGTTCACCTCTTCCTCGATCCCGTCGATGAAATCATTCTGCAGGAAGGGGGTAAACTCGCCCTGATCCGAAAAATCGGTCAGCGCCGTAAAGAACGTGGCGGATTTGATCGACTTGTCACCGCGCTGCTTCAAAAGCGACAGAGTGAGGCTCAAGGTCGTTCCGGCAATGCAGTACCCGACCGCATTGACTTGTTTGACCTTGCAGATCTTCTTGGCCTCTTCGACCGCCGTCAGGAATCCGTCCTGAACGTAGTCTTCCATTCCCGTTTCGGCATAGCTGGAATCCGGATTGACCCAGCTGACGACGAACAAGGTATAGCCCTGATCGGTGATCCACTTGATCAGACTGTTTTGTGCCTTCAGATCCAGAATGTAGAACTTGTTGATCCAGGGCGGGAACAGAACGACGGGGGTTTCATAAACCGTCTCAGTCGCAGGACTGTACTGGATCAGTTCCATCATCCGATTTCGATAGACGACTTCGCCGGGCGTTGTGGCCAGGTTGCCGCCCACCTTGAACGCGTTTTCATCCGCCAGCTTGACGATCAGCTCGCCATCATTGGCTTCGAGATCGGCAACAAGATTCTCCAGCCCCTGGATCAGCGACTGGCCATCGGTTTCGATCGCCTTCTGCAGAGCGTCGGGGTTGGTCGGCAGGAAATTCGTCGGCGACATCATGTCGACAATCTGCTGCGAGAAGTATTTCAGCCGCCGCTTGTCCTTGGCGTCCAAGTCCTCGACCGACTCCACCGCGTTCGCGATGGCTTCGGCATTTGTCAGGTATTGCTGGCGGACGAGACGGAAATAGGGGTTCGTATCCCACAGCGGGTTCGAGAAACGTTTATCCTTGCTCGGAGCCTCGTCCGCTTCTCCTTCACCCGCCATCAGGGCCTGCTGCGCCGCAGCAAAATTCAGGACGGACTTGCCCCAGTATTCCAGCTGTTGTTCCAACAACTTGGCCGGATTTTGCAGGGCCTCGGCCCAATAAGCTGTTGCTGCTCTTGCAAAAAGTTCCTGATTCGGGCCGTCCAGCGCGGGAGTATGAGCTTTTTTCGACGCCATCACCTCGATCAGCCGCTTGGACAGATCTTCGACTTTCAGCATGTTTTCCTTAAGGCGTTCAACGTGTTCGTCACTTAAGTCGGGCATGTGGCCTTCACTTGTTGTCATTTTAACAAATCCCCCCTAACCTCGCTGCTGTGCAGAATATCGTCGTGGGCACCGGGGGGCAAAGCGACGAATGGTCCGAACTCTCAGGCTGACATTTAGGAGGCCATTCCCGTGCGTTACATGATGACCTACGACCTGATGGAAACCATGCGCAACACCAACCAATGGCTTGGTGCAACCGCAAGCGCGATGGCGTCCTACCCCCAGTTTTCCATGATCCCCAATCCGGCATTCAACTGGATGGCCGCGTGGGGCGAAGTAACCGAACGCACGTTTCAACGCATGGTCGTGAAACCCGATTGGGGTATCCGAACGTTTACCTGCGAAGACGGCAAAGATCATCTGGTGGATGTCACCTCCGTGCTTGAACGCCCGTTTGGCGATCTGGTCCACTTTCGCGTGAATGGCCGCAAAGAGCAACCGCGCAAGGTGCTGTTGGTTGCGCCGATGTCCGGACACTACGCCACCCTGCTGCGCTCGACCGTCAAGAGCCTGCTGGTCAATTGCGAAGTCTACGTGACCGATTGGCATAACGCGCGCGACATCCCCGTGTCCGAAGGCAAGTTCGATGTCGAGGACTACACCCTGTACCTTGTCGATTTCATGAAGGAGCTGGGGCCGGACACGCATGTCGTCGCTGTCTGCCAGCCCGCGCCCCTGACCCTTGCGGCGACGGCGTACCTTGCCGAAACCGACCCCAAGGCGCAGCCCAGCACGCTGACGCTGATCGGTGGCCCGGTTGACCCTGACGCAACCCCGACCGAAGTCACCGATTTCGGCCGCCGGGTGACCATGGGCCAGCTTGAGGAAACGATGATCCAGCGGGTGGGCTTCAAATACAAGGGCGTGGGACGCATGGTTTATCCCGGGCTTCTTCAATTGGCATCCTTCATGTCGATGAATGCCGAGCGCCATGGCAAGGCGTTCTCCGACCAGATCCAGCGCGTCATGCGGGGTGAGGCGTCGGATCATGACGCCCACAACCGTTTCTACGATGAATATCTGGCCGTGATGGACATGACGGCAGAGTTCTACCTCTCGACGGTCGAGCGGGTGTTCAAGAACCGTGAGATCGCCCGGAATGAGTTCATCGTGGCTGGCCACAAAGTCGACATCGGCAAAATCACGGATGTGGCGGTCAAGACGGTCGAAGGCGCCAATGACGACATCTCGGCCCCCGGTCAGTGTATCGCGGCGCTGGACTTGTGCACCGGCCTGCCCGACAGCAAGAAGGCCAGCCATGTCGAACCCGGCGCGGGCCATTACGGTATCTTCGCCGGACGCAGTTGGCGTGACAATATCCGCCCGCTGGTCATAGACTTCATGAACGAAAACAGCCGCAAACCGCGCCGCCGCGCGGCCAACAGCAACAAGGTTGCTTGATGTCCGCAGACCCGGCGCCTGCCCTTCCGTTCGCCTGCAACTGCGGTGAGCTTAGCGGCGAGATCACGGCCAAAGGGGTGTCCAGTGGCACCCATGTCGTCTGTTTCTGCCCAGATTGCCGCGCCGGACAGCTGTATTTCGGTCAACCTGACCCCGCACCGGGACCGGTAGACATTTTTCAGATGTCGCCCGAATATATCCGCATCACCAAAGGCACCGAGTACCTGGCCGTGATGCGGCTGGGACCCAAAGGTCTGTTTCGATGGTACGCCAAATGCTGCAACGCGCCTGTGGCTACCACCACCAGCAGCATGAAATTCCCCTTTGCCGGATTTGATGTCGCCCGATTTTCCGATCTCTCCCCTCTGGGGCCTGTGAAGACCCGCGCCCATGTCCCGCAGGCGAATGGCAAATGGAAGCACGAGAATGTGGCTCCTGCTGTTCTCGGCATGATCCGCAGAGTCATTGCGGCGCGCCTTTCCGGTCGTTGGAAGCAAACTCCGTTCTTCGACGTCGCAACCGGAAATCCGGTTGTGGCTCCGCATGTCATCAGCCTTGAAGAACGCAAGGCGCTGTACGACTAGAAAACCCGCACGGGTATGTTCAACCAATCGGACAGCGCGTCGGTGGTTTCACCCGGCGCTTCAAGCGTTGGAAGATGACCCGCCATGTCCACCACATGCAAGGCTGCCCCGGGGATCAACTCGGCCATGAAGCTGTGTTTTCTGACCGGCGTCAAAGTGTCATGTGCCCCGCACAGAACCAAGGTCGGCACCTTTATTCGCCGCAAGGTGCCCTGCTGATCCGGACGGCGCTGCAGAGCGCGCATTTGGCGCACGAACAGTTCCGGCCCCAGCTCCAGCGCCATTTCCAGCATGTCGTTCAATATCGGGATCCGCTGCGGTCCGGGGGCCAGCGTGTCCGAGCCCAGAACCTTGCGCATGACATCCTCAAGACGGCCAGCCTGCGCCGCAACGATCAGCTCTTCGCGGTCAGCGGCGATCTGGGGGGTATCGGCCTGCGCATCCGTCGCCATGAGGCAAAGGCGGGTCACGCGTTCCGGGGCCCGGCGCACCAGTTCCAGCGCGACAATGCCCCCCATGCTCAGACCAGCCAACGCAAAGCGGTGGGGCAACTGGTCCAAAAGCGACGAGGCAATCTCTTCGATCCGATCACCGCCGCCGATCGGCGCGACCATCACCGGCCTGGTCTGAGACAGCCGGGTTGTCTGCGGCTGAAACAGCCGTGCATCGCACATCAATCCTGGCAACAAGACCAGCGGCTCGATCACGCAGGGCCTCCTTGTACTGGCCGATCGGCTCGGCCGTTTTGTTGATCAGGATGAGAGTTTCGGCGCAGACGGGCAAGAAAAACTTTAGGGATAGCGGATTGCGCGAAAATCGGGAAAGTCCGCATAGCGCCGACGGCGTTCACGCAGGGCCTCATCCGGATCGGTACCGGCCCTGAGCAGACTGCCACGCGGCGCAATGTAGCTGTCGATCCGGCGCAGTGGGGTGGGCCGCCACACCAGATTGAAGGCGCAGAGTTTGGGAAAGAACCATATCTCGGAATAATCGAGATGATCGTGCATCCACCAGGCCAGATCGCGCCAGTCCCTGCCCTGTGCGTAACGGTCGGCAAACCATGGGATCACGATCGAGGCTCCGGCAATTCGCGCCTCGCCTGTTCCCCGGTCCCAGATGTGGCATTCAAGGGGATGATCGTTGCGGGCGCAGTTCAACTTGTTCTCGTTTCCAAACCGGTTCAGCGAAGGTGACCGGTATCCAGACCGGACGGCAACACGCCCGAATGTTTCCTCCAACGGATCCAGAAGGGTTTCGCAAAATGCACGGCCGGTTTCGATGGCCAGATCCGGGTCGTCCGGCAGGTTCTGTTTTTCGTGAAAGTTCCCGATCTCGGAATACAGGAAATCGCGCATGAAGAAATGGCGCGACAGGCGCACGCGGCCCAGGGTCTCGAGGCTCCACATGCTGCCCGGTCTGCGCATATTCAATACCCGTTCCAGCGAAAGGCCCCATCCGGCGCGAGGGCCGAGTACGGGTTGAACGCAACTTCCCAGATCGTACCATCCGGTGCCCGAAAGTACCCATGGTGCCCGCCCCAGAACACGTCTGAGGCTGGTTTCAGGATTTCGGCCCCCGCTGCCTCGGCAGCTTGCAACAGTTCGGCGACACCCTCCTTGGATCGGCAATTGTGGCTGAGCGTCATCGCGCCGCGACCCGGGGTTTCAACGCCAACCCCGATTTCTTCGGCCAGCGCGGTCAATGGGTACAGACCCAGCGTCTGGCCGATCAGGTCAAAAACGATCACCCCGTCCGGGCTGTCGGTGCGGCGCCAGCCCAGCGCCTCGTAAAAGCGGGCTGCGGCTTCGGGATCTTCGGCCCCGATCGTGATCAGGCTGACGCGTTGCTCCATCACTCTACCCCCAAACCGTTCAGCCATTGCAGAATACCCGCCACCGTCGCATCGGTCTGCCCCGGCGACATCAGCCGTCCGGCAATAACATGCGATTGCGGGTCGTCACCCGGCCCCATGGTTACGGTCTGAACGGTCGCAGGTGCCCGCCAGTCTTCTGCAACTTTGTGCGTCAGGTCGGGCCGAACCACCTGATCGTCATCCGAGAACCAGAACAGAGCCGGCACCAGTGCACCCGAAAAATCCAGCGCGTCGACGGTATCCACCAGAACAGACATCGGAACCACCGCCTCCCACGGATAAGAGGACGACCAGTACAGGTTCTTTTCCGGATCAGGGCCCGACACGTCGCGGGTTTCCCCCATCAGCAACGGCAGCCAGCTGCGCGCCCAAGGCAGTGATGGTATCCAGGATCCGGCCGCCTGCACCCCGAAATTGGGCGAGATGAACACCATCCCGACCACGTCCTTGCTCAGCTCGGGGTCCAGCGCCGCGGCTGCCGCCAGGGTTCCCCCGGTCGAGGTCGAGATCACGATGACCTTGTCGCCCACCGCGCGGGCGGCGGCCAGACCTTCGGCCATGTCCTGCATCCAGCCCGAGGCCGTCCCTTCGGCCATTGCCAACCCGTCGCGCCCGTGCCCCTGCAGGCGCGTATAGACAAGATTGGCCCCCAGCGCGTCGGCGATCCTGTCGGGCACCGGGCGGATTTCCTCGGACGAGGCCGAGAACCCGTGCACATAAAGCACCGAATAGGGCGCGCGACGTTCCTTGAACCCGTCCTGCCAGATCACCCGCTTTTCGACACCCGGTACGATATCGTCATAGGCGGACTCGATGCTTTCGAAATAGACTTGGACCCCCTCGCCAAACTTGCGCGGATCGAACCGCGGGTGCAGATCCACTTCTTCGCGCGGGCCGAACCAGTAGATCAGCCCGCCGACCACCACCAACGCCAGCAAGGCCCGCCCGAGAAACCGCCCCAGCCGCCGCATCAGTTTGTCCCCATCACGTCGCGAACCGCATCCTCGATCAGCCCCAGGCACGGCCCGTCCGAGAACCGGTGATCCGCGTCCTTGACCAGCAACAACCGCATGTCCGGCCCGCTGGCATGGTCGAGCAGCCGTACAGCGGTGTCGACCGAAACCGCCGTATCCGCCGTGCCTTGCAGAAACCGTACCGGGAACGGCAGGTTCAACGGCGACCGCAACACCAGCCGCGTCCGCCCATCCTCGATCATCCGCTTGGTGATGATGTAGGGCTCCATGTAGTCCGAAGGCAGTTCAACATGCCCGACCGTCTCCAGCGCCTGTTTCTGTTCGTCGCTGAACGAGGCCCAATAGCCATCCTCGGTGAAATCCGGCGCCGCCGCGATGGTGACCATGCCGGCGATCCGCTCGGGCATGGCCTTGGCCAGCAACAGCGCCTGCCACCCGCCCATGGATGAGCCCACCACGATCAACGGTCCATCGGTCAGCGCTGAAACCGCCGCAACCGTGTCCTCGTGCCAATCCCCGATGCACCCTTCCTCGAACCGGCTGGAGCTTTCCCCGTGCCCGGAATAGTCGAACCGCAGATAGGCCTGCCCACGCGCCCGCGCCCAGTCCTCGAGATGCACCGCCTTGGTGCCCTCCATGTCCGACTTGAGGCCACCCAGGAAAACGACCGTGGGCCCCGCCCCTTCGCTCTTGTGATAGGCCAGCCGCCGCCCCGGCGGCGTTTCCAGAAATGCCGTCGCTGTCATGAAATCCTCACATGCTTTTCCAGCATCATGCACGCGCCGCGCCCAAGTGCAATTCCCGCCCCTCCGTCATCTGGAGGCAGATATCCCGCGGCACGCCAAGAGCAGAGCCCTCTGCCCGCCAACGCTTGACACGGACACCACCAACTGCCAAACGGACCCGACACCATAACCCGCAACCGGGCGTTCAGTGGGCGCCAAACCGACGAGGAGAGCCAGACCATGGCCTTGGATTCAAAATCCGTCTCTCTTACCTTCCCCGATGGCAATTCCCGATCCTACGCGGCAGGCGTTACGCCGGCCGAGGTCGCTGCCGACATCTCCACCTCGCTGGCGAAAAAGTCCATCTCGGCCACCGTCAACGGCCAGCACTGGGACCTGCAGTGGCCCATCGAACAGGATGCCGAAATCGCTCTCCATACGATGAAGGACGAGGCCCAGGCCAACGAGCTGATCCGCCACGACTTTGCCCACGTGATGGCCCGCGCGGTGCAGGAAATCTGGCCTGACACCAAGGTCACCATCGGCCCGGTCATCGAAAACGGCTGGTACTACGACTTTGACCGCGCAGAGCCGTTCACGCCCGAAGATCTCGGCCTCATCGAAAAAAAGATGAAAGAGATCATCAACAAGCGCGATCCCGTCACCACCGAGATCTGGGACCGCGAGCGTGCCATCGCGTTCTACAAGGCCAACAACGAGCCCTACAAGGTCGAGCTGATCGAGGCGATTCCGGGTGACGAGCCGGTGCGCATGTATTGGCACGGCCATTGGCAGGATCTCTGCCGCGGCCCGCACCTGCAGCATACCGGCCAACTGCCCGGCGACGCCTTCAAGCTGATGTCGATCGCCGGCGCCTACTGGCGCGGCGACAGCAACCGCCCGATGCTGCAACGCATCTACGGCGTGGCCTTCACCGGCAAGGAAAAGCTGAAGGCGCACCTGCACATGCTGGAAGAGGCCGCCAAGCGCGACCACCGCAAGCTGGGCCGCGAAATGGACTTGTTCCACATGCAGGAAGAGGCCCCTGGCCAGATATTCTGGCACCCCAACGGCTGGACCATCTACACCCAGCTTCAAGATTATATGCGGCGTGCCCAGCACCGCGGCGGCTATGTCGAGGTCAACACCCCTCAGGTGGTCGACCGCAAGCTGTGGGAACGCTCGGGCCACTGGGACAAGTACCAGGAAAACATGTTCATCGTCGAAGTTGACGAGGAACACGCCCGCGAAAAGGCCGTGAACGCGCTCAAACCGATGAACTGTCCCTGCCACGTGGAAATCTTCAAGCAGGGCCTGAAATCCTATCGCGACCTGCCGCTGCGCATGGCCGAGTTCGGATCCTGCGCGCGCTACGAACCCTCGGGCGCGCTGCATGGCATCATGCGGGTCCGCGGTTTTGCCCAGGACGACGCGCATATCTTCTCGACCGAGGACCAGATCGGCGACGAATGTGCCCGTTTCATCGGGTTTCTGACTGATGTCTACAAAGATCTGGGTTTTGACAGTTTCAAGGTCAAATTCTCGGACCGCCCCGAACAGCGCGCCGGCTCGGATGAGGTTTGGGACAAGGCCGAAGAGGCCCTGCTGACCGCCACGCGCGCCGCAGGGGTCGAGCCGGAACTGAACCCCGGCGAAGGTGCCTTCTATGGGCCGAAACTGGAATTCGTCCTAACCGACGCGATCGGGCGTGACTGGCAATGCGGCACCTTCCAGGTGGATTTCGTCCTGCCCGAACGGCTGGACGCCACCTATATCGGCGCCGATGGTGCCAAACACCGTCCGGTGATGCTGCACCGCGCCTGCCTGGGATCGTTCGAACGGTTCATCGGCATCCTGATCGAAGAACACGCCGGCAAACTTCCTTTCTGGCTGGCGCCGCGCCAGGTCGTCGTGGCCTCGATCACCTCCGAGGCCGATGACTATGTTCTGGAAGTGGTCGAAACGCTCAAGGCTGCCGGTGTCCGGGCCGAGGCTGACATCCGCAACGAGAAGATCAACTACAAGGTCCGCGAACATTCGGTCGGCAAGGTGCCAGTGATCCTGGCGGTGGGCCACCGCGAGGTCGAAGAGCGCACAGTCAGCGTCCGCCGCCTGGGCGAGAAGCAGACCCAGGTCCAGCCGCTCGACGCTGTAACAAAAGAGCTGGCGCACGCGGCTACGCCCCCCGATCTTCTGTAACAATCGGCACAGTCTTGCCGCCAATCCGGCCCCCAGCACGGGGCCGGATTGAAACAATTCTGGATTTCCTAATTTATTACAGTGTGTTAACTTGCAAGGGGCGTTAACGCTCCCTGACACAGCCGTGAGACACGGGCTCGTGAATTCAACAGAGCAGTGTCAGCCGTTACCTTTGTCACTGTCACAAGCAGACATACGCAATCACGAAAAGGATTACCTGAGATGTCGAACACCGCCAAAACCCTCGTAATCGCAAGCGCCGTTGCCGCAGCCGTTGCGGGCTCTGCAACCACCGCCGCCGCTCAGGCCAAAGAAAAATGCTATGGCGTATCGCTGGCAGGCCAGAACGACTGCGCCGCCGGACCGGGCACCACGTGTGCCGGCACCTCGACCGTGGACTACCAAGGCAACGCCTGGACGTTGGTCGATGCGGGCACCTGCGCCGACATCGAGCTGCCCAAATCCGCGGACGGAACGCCCCGCAAAGGCTCGCTTGAGCCGCTGGAACGCGATCTGCCGGCATAAGGCACGGGAAGGAATGTCAGGGGCGGGCTAAACCAAACAGCCCGCCCTGTTTCTTGCTGAGAAGGATCACGCGATGTTGGATGACGCCCGCAGAATGCAACGGCTGCCCGCCGCGCCCGGGGTCGGCTACAAGCCGCAGCACTATACCGAGATCCTTGACCAGCCCGGCCCGGTCGGCTGGCTGGAAATTCACGCCGAAAACTACATGGGCGACGGCGGTCGCCCCTTGGCGCAGCTGCGCCACCTGTCCGAACGGTTTCCCATTTCGGTGCACGGCGTGGGCCTGTCCATCGGTGGCGAAGGCCCGCTAGACGCCGAGCACCTGGCCCGCCTGAAGCATCTTGTGGGCTGGCTGAACCCGGCCAGCTTTTCGGAGCATCTGGCATGGTCCACCCATGACAGCCAGTTCCTGAACGATCTGCTGCCCCTGCCCTATACCGACGCCACACTGACCCGCATCTGCGATCATATCGATCAGGTACAGGAGACGGTGGGCCGGCAGATGCTGCTGGAAAACCCTTCCAGCTATCTCGCTTTTGCTGAAAGCACGTGGTCAGAACCCGACTTCTTGCGCGAGATCACGCGCCGGACTGGATGTGGCCTGCTGCTGGACGTCAACAACGTGTTCGTCTCGGCCACCAATCTGAACTACAGCCCGCAGGCCTATATCGACGCCTACCCTCTGGACCAGGTTGGTGAGATCCACCTTGGCGGCCATGACGAGGATCAGGACGATCACGGCCAACCCCTGCTCATCGACAGCCACGGCCGCGCCGTCGTCGATCCGGTCTGGGCGTTGCTGGATTATGTGCTCGACCAGTCAGGCCCCAAACCCGTGCTGATCGAATGGGACAATGACGTGCCCGACTGGCCCACCTTGCGCTCCGAGGCCGAACGCGCGCAATCCGCGCTGGACCGGATCCCGGCATGAGCGTTTCGCAATCAGAGTTCCGGGCGGCCGTGCTGGACCCGGCGGCGCCTGTGCCCGACGGGTTGCTGGACGATCAGGCCCGCCCCGCCGGACGCCGCTTCAGCGTCTATCGCAACAACGTGGCCGTGTCGCTGACCGAAGCCATGCACCAGGCATTTCCGGTCATCACCAAGCTGCTGGGTTCGCAGAACATGGACGGTCTGGCCGGAATCTATCTGCGTCAGCACCCGCCTAGCTCTCCGCTGATGATGTTCTATGGCGAGAGCTTCCCCGAATTCCTCGCCGACACCGAGCAACTGGCGCATCTTGGCTATCTGCCCGACGTGGCGCGGCTGGAACTGGCCTTGCGCCGGTCCTACCACGCCGCCGACAGCCAACCGATCACGCCCGACGCGCTGGCCGCCCTGCCGCCCGAAGACCTGATGCAGGCGCGGCTGGGCTTTGCCCCAACCATGCAGCTGATCCGGTCCGACTGGCCCATCCACGCCATCTGGCGGTTCAACACCGAAGACGGCGCGCCAAAGCCCCAGCCCGGCGCGCAGGACGTGCTGATCACGCGCCCCGAATTTGACCCGTCGCCACACCTGCTGCCGCCCGGCGGGTTCGACTGGATCACCGCCATGCAGGCCGGCCAGACCATTGGTCAGGCCTTCGAGGCAACCACCACCCGGACGCCCGCGTTCGACCTGGGCGCCACC
This sequence comes from Ruegeria sp. CH5, assembly GCF_056537025.1. Classification (NCBI taxonomy): domain Bacteria; kingdom Pseudomonadati; phylum Pseudomonadota; class Alphaproteobacteria; order Rhodobacterales; family Roseobacteraceae; genus Ruegeria; species Ruegeria sp. CH5. The sequence continues at coordinate 1,077,591 of NZ_JBQFQT010000001.1, forward strand.
CTGGCACTGCTGCTGCAGGGCAGTGCGATTACTTCAGTGACTATCGAAAGGCCGGAAACATGACTGCCCTGATCTCTATGCACAATTCCGTTCTCGGAAAGCTGGACCACGCCTCGAACTGGCTGACACCGACCGTGGCGCGGCTGACTTTCATAGCGGTTCTTCTGGTCTATTACTGGAACTCGGCCATGACCAAGCTGGGCAGCGGGTTTTTCGGGTTCCTGTTCCCCTCGGATGGGGCCTATGTCCAGATCTTCCCCAAGGCGATGGAGGCCGTCGGCTACGACAGCTCGCAGCTAGGGTTCTTTACCTGGCCCGTTGCCGTCGCAGGAACCTGGGCCGAGTTCATCCTGCCTGCGTTGCTTCTGGTGGGGCTGCTGACCCGCCTTGCCGCCCTGGGCATGATCGGGTTCGTCTGGGTCCAGACCTTCACCGATGTCACCGGGCACGGGGTCAAGCTGGGCGGTCTGTTCGACAACACCATCACCCTGATGGATCAACGGGTTATGTGGAGCTTCCTGTTCGTGGTGATCGTGATCAACGGCGCGGGCCCGCTCTCGCTCGATAGGGTTCTGCGCCTGAAATGATCTAGAAATGCGCTTTGGGTTCGTCCGGCTTGCCCGCGGCGATCCCAAGCAGCCCGGCGACGCCGGCGAAGGCAATCGGGAACATGGTGAACACGCCAAAGCCGAAAGCGTAGTACATCCCCGCCGCGGAAATCAGCAACAGAACACCGGCCAGCAACGCACGCGCATGCGCCATGGCCCCCCCGGCAATCGCCAGCAACGGCGCCAAAAGCGATGCTGTCTTTATGAGCTGGGGGTTTTCCACCTGCTCTGCCAACCCCTCGATCTCGCCGTAACGATCCACAAGCTCGACAAACCCGTACCCAAAAAAACCGACGATCATTCCGACCAGACCGGCAATGACACCCAATATCATGGCTGCGTTTCGCATGAAGTATTCCTGATTGTTGCGCCGGTTCAGATAGTCACCCGATCAGGCAATGCCAAGGGCTGTGCGGGTTTGCGGAGTCCAGCCCAGGAACAAGTGACCGTCGCGCTCGATCAGCGGACGCTTCATCAGGGCAGGATGATCCGCCAGCAGTTCCAGCGGTGGTCGCGAGCGTTGATCGTCGTCCAATCCACGCCAGGTTGTCGAGCGGGTATTGAGCAAGGCTTCGCCGAACTGGTCAAACGCTTTGGCCAACACCTCCGAAGGAACACCCGCACCTCGGACATCAATAAATTCGGCATCAGGCAGTGATTTCAGTGCCTTACGGCAGGTATCGCAGGTCTTCAGGCCAAAAAGGCGCATGATGTATCCACTCCGGTCGTTGCAGCAATTTCGGGCAAAACGAATAGGTTAACCCAGTATTCCTTGATTTTTTACTTCACCGTGCAATGTTGAAAAAGGCGAAACACACAATTTACGCCGTCTCGTTCGTTCGGAACTGCGTGGGTTTGTGGTCGCTTTGACTATGCCCTGCCGATTTGCTGGGTGACGCGCAAGGAGAAGGAGACACGGGAAATGCCAACCGGCACCGTGAAGTGGTTCAATACGACCAAAGGCTATGGTTTTATTGCCCCCGATGAAGGGGGTAAGGATGTGTTTGTTCATATCTCGGCCGTAGAACGATCCGGCCTGACCGGACTCGCCGACAATCAGAAAGTCTCGTACGAGTTGCAGGACGGACGTGACGGCCGCCAAATGGCGGCTGATTTGAAGCCATTGTAAAAGGGCCCGCCAACTGGCGGGTGCGACGAAACAAGGTCAACGGCCAATTGACAGGCCGTTGTCCACCCTCTTCCCGGATAGTCTAACCTCGCGTCGGGTCGGCCTCGGTGCGGTTTGTCCAGTTGTCGCCCATGGCCACAATGCAGGACGTCCCGGTCGCATAGGTTACGACAAGGGTCCAATCACCGCGACGGCTGGTCCACACCTCCATGATCTGCTCGGGTCCGCGAACACCAGAGGCGGTCTGCTGCGCCCCGAATTGGTGGCGCAGTTTGTCATGCATCCGCGCCGTGGGCTCGCAGATCACTTCAGCTATTGGCGACTTTGCGTAGGCCGGCTGGCCCAGCAACAAAGCGATCGCCGCAGTTCTAAACTTAAAGCTGAACGTCATGCTCAAAGTGTAACAGGATCATGACAATTCGAACAGGTGGCGATCAGCCTTCGCGGATCACCGCTTCGAACTCGCGCCATTCGCGCGCGGTCATGCCGGAGTTTTCCTGCGTCACCTGCTCGCCCTTCAGCATCCGACGCAGCGCTTCGACCATCTGCGCCGACAGGTTGACCGCACCCAGGCGATAGTCTTCGAACGCCTTGTACGCGAACGGTACCCAGTCGGCCACGATCTTGCACATGGTTTCGGCATAGACGCGGATCTCGTATTGCGCATGCGGATCTGCCCGCAGGCGCAGGAAGTGGAACAGATTGTGCAGGTCCACCTTCCAATACCACTGCGTGTAGATGTTCGCCGGCAGGTTCATCCGCGCCAGTTCGCGCGCCAGACCCTGCTGGCCATCCTGGCCGATCATCGCTTCATAATTGTCATAGCAGCGGGCGCTGTCGGCCTTGAGAATGTCCAGGACACGCGCAGCCTCTTCGCCCTGCAGCGCCTCGCCCCGCCCCTGATTGTTGATCGCTGATTGCGCCGCCAGCTGATCCGGCGCGGGAATGTAGAATTCCCGGTCAAGGATCGAATAACGGGCCGAGTATTCGTTCACGTTCGCCGTGCGGTGGCGGATCCACTGACGGGCGACGAAGACCGGCAGTTTAACGTGCAGTTTCACTTCGCACATCTCGAACGGGGTCGAATGCCAGTGGCGCATCAGATAGCGGATCAACCCCTCGTCATTCTGTACGGACTTCGTACCTTTGCCGTAGGACACGCGGGCCGCCTGGCAGATCGCAGCATCATCGCCCATATAGTCGATGACCCGCACGAAACCATGGTCCAGAACAGGATGCGCAGTGTAAAGGTGCTGTTCCATACCCGGAGCCACAACACGGCGGGTCGACTGCGTTTGTGCGCGTTGCTCTTCGATCTCGGCCAGTTGTTCGGCGGACAGCGGCATGGACATACCTCGTTTTTGAAATGAGTCGCCGACCACTATATATCGGCAACATCAGCACTGAAACCGCCATATGTGTGCTGCGTCGCGCATTTTTCGGTTTCTCTGCGACCGCCCCCTCGACACGCCCCTGCAGCGCGCTAAGCTGCACACAATCATCAACACCGAAAGGATCGCCGAGATGGGGCTGAGATACCTCCACACCATGGTGCGCGTGAAGGATTTGGAAAAATCCATGGCCTTCTACAAGCTGCTGGGACTCCAGGAAACCCGCCGTTACGACAGCGAGGAAGGGCGGTTTTCGCTGATCTTCATGGCCCCTCCGGGTCAGGAGGACAGGCCGATCGAGCTGACATGGAACTGGGATGGCGATGAGGGTTTGCCAAGCGACAGCCGCCATTTCGGCCACCTAGCCTATGGGGTCGACAACATTTACGAGACCTGTCAGCACCTTGCCGACAATGGCGTCGTCATCAACCGCCCTCCCCGCGATGGGCGTATGGCGTTCGTGCGCTCGCCTGACAACATTTCGGTTGAACTGCTGCAGAATGGCGATGCCTTGCCCCCGGCCGAACCTTGGGCCAGCATGGAAAGCACCGGCCACTGGTGATCCGCTGGCTGACAGGATTGGGGCTGGCCGTTCTGGCCAGCTCTGCTGAGGCCCAAAACTGCCGGCTGGCCTTGGCGCTTGCTTTGGACATATCCGTTTCGGTCGACGCCAAAGAAGACGCCCTGCAGCGGCAGGGCCTGGCTTCAGCCCTGATCGCTCCTGAAGTCCGGAAAGCGTTCTTTTCCTCGCCGCTGCCCGTAGCCCTGACGGTTTATGAGTGGAGCGGTCGCGACGCCCAGTACATCGTCCTTCCCTGGCGCCTGATCGAGACCGAGGCTGATCTGCTTGTTGCAGCGACACAGGTGAGCGAGTCCCAAAGATCGGACAGCGGCTCGGCCACTGCCATGGGATATGCCCTGGCTTTCGGGGCCTCTCTGATGGAGCAGGCTCCGCAATGCCTGTTTCAAACGATTGACCTGTCCGGGGACGGCTCGAACAATGACGGCTACGGTCCGCAGATCGCCTATCGCCACTTTCCCTTCGACCGCATAACCGTGAATGGGTTGGTCATAAATGCGGCGGATTTCGAAGGGGAGCTGTTCCTCATCCCGTTTTTTGAGAACAACGTCTTGCATGGGCCAAACGCCTTTCTGGAAATCGCGCAAGGGTTCGAAGATTTTGAACGCGCCATGCGACGCAAGCTGGAACGGGAATTGACCAGCCTTCAGGTCGGCGCGTTGGGGCGCAGCGCAAAATGATTACCCGTGCGCTGGCTCTGTGTTGTTTGGCCTTGGGCAGCCCGGCCGCCGCTCAATGCCGGCAAGCCCTGGCGCTTGGGTTGGATGTTTCCGGCTCAGTCGACAGCAACGAATACCGACTTCAATTGGACGGCTTGGCCGCTGCATTGCAACGGCCGGAGGTGGAACGGCTGATCCTGTCAAATCCCGAAGCCCCCGTTCGCATCGCCGTTTTCGAATGGAGCGAAGCCGGTTTTCAGCGGCTGTTGGTCGGCTGGACCGACATTCGATCCCCGACCGATTTGTCCGGGATTGCGCAACGTCTGCAATCCACGCGTCGGTCATCGGCACCACAGGGCACAGCGGTGGGGTCTGCCATGCAGTACGGGGCTGATTTGTTGGATACCCAAGCCGATTGCTGGAAGCGGACGCTGGACCTCTCAGGAGATGGCAAGCACAATGTCGGCCTCCATCCCAGAGAAGCTAAAGCCCAACTGCAGGCAACCGGCATCACGATCAATGGGCTCGTGATCGGAGCCGATGATCCCAGCACCGGGGACAAGCGGTATGTGCAAATCGGAGAGTTGTCGGCCTATTACAACGCTTGGGTCATTCTGGGGCCCGGAGCCTTCGTCGAAACCGCTTTGGGATTTGAAGCCTACGAAGACGCGATGACGCGCAAGCTGATCAGAGAGCTGGATTCGCTGACCCTGTCCCAAGTTTTGCCATTGAACGGCGGTAGTCAGTAGATGTACCGGATCTGATCCGTCCAATACCGTTCGACTCGGCGCAAAGCGCTGGTAATCTCTTCGATCCCTTCGGTGCCAAGGACACCTTTGGCCTGTAGCCCTTCGGCGTGCCGCGAGAAGAGATCGGCCACGATGTCACGGATTTCCCGCCCCCGAGGTGTCAGACGCACCCGTACCGAACGTCGGTCAATCTCGCATCTCTGGTGATGCATGAACCCCATCTCGACCAGTTTCTTGAGGTTGTAACTGACATTGCTGCCTTGATAATAGCCGCGGCTTTTGAGTTCACCGGCAGTCACCTCGTGGTCACCGATGTTGAACAGCAGCAGCGCCTGCACCGCGTTGATTTCCAGAACGCCGACCCGCTCGAACTCGTCCTTGATGACGTCCAGAAGCAACCGATGCAGACGTTCAACCAATGCCAGCGCCTCAAGATAGCTGGACATGAACCCCTTGGTTCCGGGTGCGGAGACCTGCAATTCCAAACTCATCCGATCCTCCGATTCCATCGCGCCGTTCAGGAAACTTTGACGCGAAATTCCGAAGAATCGGTTAAGTCTATTTTGCCTCTATTTTTGAAATACTTGCGAGATATCGAAGATCATGCTCGCGTAGTGTTCGGGGGCGGCGACCTGCCCGGTTACCCATTGGTAGAGGTCCTGATCGTTTTCGTGCAACAAAGCTTCGTACAGGTCCAATTCGGTCGCAGACATCCGCTCAAGCCGCTGGTCGGCATAGGCAGACAGAATTATGTCCATTTCCTTGATGCCGCGCCGCATCGACCGCATCTTCAGCCGCTTGATCCGGATGTCGTTCATTCGCCTTTCTCCAGCTTCAGCCGCAGCGTTTTCTCGACCCGCGCAAGGCGCTCGGAACTGGCGCGCATCTCACCTCGGATGGCGCGCAACTCCGCGACCAGCGGTGCCAGCTCCATATCCGCGGCTTCCGCGACGTCCGGAGCGTCCATGCCCTCGCCTTCACCGGTTAGCAGCCACATGATCGACACGTTCAACATACCTGCCATCATCGACAGCTTGTTGGCGCGCGGTTCTGACAGGTCATTCTCCCAGGCCACCACAGTGGACTTCTTGACACCCAGCCGGCGGGCCAGTTGGGTCTGGGTCATACCGGCGGCTTCGCGCGCGCCGGCCACGCGGTCTCCGAATGTCGCGGCCTCGGGTCCGAACCAGTCGGTTTCGTCGCTCATCAAACTCTCCAGTTCTTCAAAAGCATATCGCTTGATCGTGTTTCGGCGGCACCCTATGACAGTCCTGAGCAACATACAAACCGGGGCCCACCATGAGCTTTCTGTCTGCGACACTGTCGCGCGTCAAACCTTCGCCGACCATTGCCATGACGGCCAAAGCCGCCGAGTTGAAGGCCGCCGGACGTGACGTCATCGGCCTTAGCGCAGGTGAGCCCGATTTCGACACGCCGCAGAACATCAAGGACGCAGCCGTTGCCGCAATCGCCGCCGGTAAAACGAAATACACCGCGCCTGACGGCATTCCCGAGCTGAAACAGGCCGCTTGCGCCAAGATGAAACGTGACCACGGGCTGGACTACACGCCCGCACAGATCTCGGTCGGAACAGGTGGCAAGCAGACGCTGTACAATGCGCTGATGGCGACGATGAATCCGGGCGACGAAGTGATCATTCCCGCCCCCTACTGGGTCAGCTATCCGGACATGGTGCTGCTTGCGGGCGGTTCGCCTGTCGTGGTTGAGACCACACTGGAAAACAGCTTCAAGCTGACCCCAGACCAGTTGGAAGCCGCAATCACGCCAAACACCAAATGGTTCATCTTCAACTCGCCGTCGAACCCGACAGGAGCCGGGTACAGCCGCGCCGAGCTCAAGGCTCTGACCGATGTTCTGATGCAGCATCCTCATGTCTGGATCATGTCGGACGACATGTATGAACACCTGGCCTATGACGGCTTCGAGTTCTGCACGCCAGCCGAAGTCGAACCCGGGCTGTATGATCGCACACTCACGTGCAACGGTGTCTCCAAGGCCTATGCCATGACTGGTTGGCGTATCGGCTATGCCGCAGGCCCCGTCGAGCTGATCGCGGCCATGCGCAAGATCCAGTCGCAATCCACGTCGAACCCGTGCTCGATCAGCCAGTGGGCCGCGGTCGAGGCCTTGAACGGCACCCAAGTCTTCCTTGCCCCGAACAATGAAACCTTCAAACGCCGGCGCGATCTTGTGGTTGGGATGCTGAACCAGATTGACGGCATCACCTGCCCCACTCCCGAGGGCGCATTCTACGTCTATCCGTCCATCGCCGGGTTGATCGGCAAGACCTCACCGGCCGGTACGGTCATCGACACGGACGAGGCCTTCGCGACCGCCCTATTGGAGGAAGCAGACGTGGCCGTAGTGTTTGGAGCGGCGTTCGGCCTCAGCCCCAATTTCCGCGTCAGCTACGCGACTTCGGACGAAGCCTTGACCGAGGCCTGCACCCGCATCCAGCGGTTTTGCGCGTCCCTGAGCTAAGACCGAGATTCGTCATGTCCGCAGCACTGCCCGAATATTACTTTCGCGTCCGCGAGAACGGCGCGGTCGTGTTCAAGATCGACACGGAGAACCGGCAGCGCCGGATCGAAATGGACCAGATCGCGGTGATCAACATCCGCAACGGCGAGGTCAAGCCGCATGGTCAGGGTACCCTGACCGAAGCCGACAAAGTCGAAATCGCCCGTTGGATGGACGAACGCAAAGCCCTGCTTGCGCGGCGCGACGTCGACGACATCCACCGCACGATCGATCACCTGAACCTGACCACGCAGTGGGCCCAGTCCAAGGCGACCGATACCCAGCTGGAAGACATTACGGACCGGTTGCTGCTGGCGATGCACGACCTGCGCACGGTACTGGTGCGCAAGAAGGCCGATCGGCTGGACAAGGGCTGAGCCTGCCGGTTGTCGCTATGCGGCGGGCGCACCAACCACGCGGACGGATCGCAGCCAGAACCGTCCCATCAGCATGACTGCCGCGCAGGCCAGGCCCAGAACAAGGCCAAGCCAAACTCCGATCCCGGCCATGCCTTGCACGAAACCAAAGTAGTAGGATGCGGGGATCCCCACGACCCAATAGCTGAGGCCCGCCATAACCATGGGCACCTTGGCGTCTTGCAACCCCCGCAGAAGGCCCAGAGCGATTACCTGCGCGCCGTCCACCAACTGGAACAGGGCCGCCATGGCCAGCAGACCGGTCCCGATGGCCAGAATCTGGGGGCGCTGCGGGTCGTCCGGTTCGACAAATACCGAGATGAGCGGCTCGGCGCAGGTCAGGAACAGGATGATTGTCAGCACTGACACCACAAGGGACATGCCAGTGACCGCAATTGCGCCTTTCTCGAGATGCGGTCGATCCTTGCGGCCCAGCGCGTTGCCGGCCCGGATCGTTGCTGCATTCGACAGGCCCAGATGCACCATGAACGTCGCCGACGCCAGGTTCAGCGCAATCCCGTGCGCCGCCAGCGGCACCTGCCCGATCCAACCCATCATGAAGGCGGACATGGCGAACAGAGACACTTCGGCCAACAAGGTCAGACCGATGGGCACACCCAGCTTCAGGACGCTCAGCAACATTTCCCAATCCGGGCGCCAGAACCGCTGGAACAGGTTATGTTCCGGCAGGACTTTCACCGCGTAAATGATCACGGCCACCAGCGACACGCTCTGCGTGACCACCGATGCAATCGCGGCACCCATCACGCCCAGTTCCGGCGCGCCCCAGTTGCCGAAGATCAGCGCATAATTCGTAAGTCCATTGACCACTGCCGCCGCGACGGTAATCCACAGCACGATCTGCGTGCGCTCCAGAGCGGCCAGATAGGATTTAAGAACCATCACCACCAGCGCCGGGAACAGGCCCCAGCCCGCAACCCGCAGATACTCGGACGCGGTTTGCGCCACTTGTGGATCCTGATCCGTGGCGATCAGAATCGGGTAGGACCACCACAGCAGCGGCATGATCAGCATGCCATACAGCAGCGACAGCCACAGACCCATTCGGGTGCTGCGGCGAATGCTGGTTTCATCCTCCTCTGCGGCCGCGGTCGCGACCATCGGCATGACGGCTAGGCCAAATCCGCCTCCGAAAAGAAACAGAACAAAGTAAAAGCTGCTGGCCAGCGTCACCGCGGCCAGTGCCTCGACGCCATACCAGCCCAGCATGATCGTATCCGTCAGGCCAATGGCGAATTGCGCCAGATGACCACCGATCAACGGCAGCCCCAGCACAGCAATGGCCCGGAAATGGGCGGGATATGTCATGACCTTTCTCATCCCGCCAGCCATATGCGCGGCCCCGAGCCGGGGCAAGGGGAGATCTCTGAAATTTCACTTCGAGACCTCGGTGACGCCCGTCGGGCCAATCAGGTGACGCGCGCCTCGGGATGGATCGCCGTACCAAGGATGTGATCCGACCGGTGGACCACATGATGTGCCTGCCCCACGATCAGAGGATCGGGCTGGCCCACGATGTCATGATCCTTGTCCGGATAATCCAGCGTCGACAGGAAATGCCGCATGCAGTTCAGCCGGGCGCGCTTCTTGTCGTTCGACTTGACGATGGTCCAAGGCGCGTCGGCGGTGTCGGTATAGAAGAACATCGCCTCTTTCGCCTCGGTGTAGTCATCCCATTTGTCCAAGCTGGCCTTGTCGATGGGCGACAGTTTCCATTGCTTCAGCGGGTCCGTCTCGCGGCTTTTGAAACGGCGCAGCTGCTCATCCCGTGTCACCGAGAACCAGTATTTATAAAACTGGATTCCCGACCGAACCATCATGCGCTCCAACTCGGGCGTCTGGCGCATGAACTCGAGGTATTCGTTCGGGGTGCAGAACCCCATCACCCGCTCGACCCCGGCCCGGTTGTACCAGGACCGGTCATAAAAGACCATTTCGCCGACGGTGGGCAATTCCTGGATATAGCGCTGGTAATACCACTGGCCCTTCTCCTCCCAGGTCGGCTTGTTCAGCGCCACCACCCGGGCCTGACGCGGGTTGAGATGCTCCATGAACCGCTTGATGGTGCCGCCCTTGCCGGCGGCGTCGCGACCCTCGAACAACAGCACGAACTTCTGCCCGGTCTCCTGCGCCCACAACTGCACCTTCAACAATTCGGCCTGCAACTGGGCCTTCTGCTTTTCATAAGCCGCCCGGGACAATTTCGAGCGATACGGATACTCCCCGCTTTCAAAGGCCTGCCGGATCTTTTCGCGGGTGGGCGCTTCGGTGTCCGCGTTCGGTTTGGCCATGACGGCCACGGGGGCTGCGGTCGTCTTTTTTCGGATCACTGCGTCCATATGCTCTCTCCTGTGTCACTGTCCGCCGAAACGCCTAGCAGATCTGCATCTTTTCCGCGTTGATCCGTATCAAGTTGACTTCGGCGACGGCTCCGAAAACTCTGCAGGTGTGAACTCAGTCAGGGGCATCCCGCATGGACAGCGAATTCTTCGACCTCAACGGCCACCCGTTCTTCGTCCGCCGCTGGGGCGATCCCAACCTGCCTACGCTTTTGATGTTGCACGGTTTCCCGGAGTATGGCGGCGCGTGGTCCGACCTGGCCCCGCACCTGTCGGACCGCTTTCACTGCATCGCGCCGGACCAGCGTGGCTATGGTCAAAGCTGGGCCCCCGAGGGTATTTCGAACTATGCGCTGTCAAAGCTGGTGTCGGACATGGCCGTGCTGATCGAGCAGGTTGGCGACCCCGTCACTGTGCTGGGACATGATTGGGGCGCCTCGGTGGCTTACGGAATTGCCATGTTCCACCCCAAGTTGGTCAGCCGCCTGATCATCGCCAACGGTGTTCACCCTGTCCCGTTCCAGCGCGAACTTGCGGCAGGAGGCAAACAATCCGAGGCCTCTCAATACATCAACCGCCTGCGCGCGCCCGATGCAGCCGAATTTCTTTCGGCCGACAACTTCGCCAAGCTCGAACAATTCTTTCGGCATGGCATGGGGTTGGACTGGATGAGCGACGCGCGCATGGGCGACTATCGCACCGAATGGGCCCGCCCGGAACGGCTCGACGCCATGCTGAACTGGTACCGGGCCTCACCCCTTGTGGTGGCTGAGCCAGGCGCGCCCTGCACGGACCTGCCGGAACTGCCCGTTGACAGGCTGAGGGTCCGCTGCCCGCATTTGCTTCTGTGGGGGCCGCGGGACAAAGCCTTGCTTCCCGAATGCACCGATGGGCTGGAAGAGTTCGCTCCCAACCTGACCCGCATGCAGATCGACGGTACAGACCATTGGCTGCATCACCAGAAACCTCAGGCGGTGGCCGACGCTATTCTCGATTGGGTTCAGGACAACTGAGCCAACTCTTCGCCCGACGCCGAAGGACGCAAGAGGCAGCGCCCTTCACCGATGGCCCCAGTCATCCGGATTGTCCGAATTGTTCGGAGACAACCCCAGAATGTCGCCCTTGGTCGAACAGCCAAGCCCCAGAACGGTGCGGTTGGCATAGGAGAAATAGGCGCAAACCTGATTGATCTCCAGGATCTCACCATCGTCCCAGCCAACAGATCGCAACGCGTCGATATCCCCCGCCACCAGGTCGGCCGGGTTCTCGGTCAGTTTTCGGGCGTATTCCATCGCCGCCACCTGTGCGGGGTCCAGCGGCGCCGTCTCGGGTGTTTCCGCCTCGATCGCCGCGCGGATGGCCAAACCGCGCTGCTCGTCGCCCAAGAGTCGCTGCAACCCGCTGAAATGATGCTCAACACAATAGCCGCAGCGATTCAGCGAACTGACCCAGACTCCGAGCACTTCCAGAAACCACTTGGGAACCGAGTTTCCCGAATGGTGCAGCACGTTCTTGTAGAGCGCCATGTGACCTTCCATCGAATGTGGACGCAGGGAATGCACCATCATGATGTTGTCCACATTGTTCCCGGGCCCCGTGACCCGGTCATACAGCGTCTTCAACCGACCGCGTGCCTCGTCGAATGGTATCGTCTTGATCCAGCTCATCACCTGCTCCTCCGCGATTTCCGCAACTCAGCGGGAAAACCAACCGTTTTGCAACCCGCCACCGACCGCAAGTTTGATACAACACCTCGCGTGCCTCTTCCCCCGACCTACATCACCTGCCATAATGGGCCAAACCCAAAAACAAGAGCAGCACCCATGCCCGACGACCTGTTGACGCCCGAATCCGCCACCACCTACGACGCCTCCTCGATCGAGGTCCTCGAAGGCCTGGAGCCCGTGCGCAAACGCCCCGGCATGTATATCGGCGGCACCGATGAACGGGCACTGCACCACATGGTGGCCGAAATCCTCGACAACTCGATGGACGAGGCCGTTGCCGGCCATGCCAACCGTATCGAGGTGGAACTGCACGACGATTACGCCCTGACCGTGCGGGACAACGGCCGCGGTATTCCGATCGACCCGCACCCGAAGTTCCCCGACAAATCCGCGCTTGAGGTGATCCTGTGCACCCTGCACGCGGGCGGCAAGTTCTCGGGCAAGGCCTACCAGACCTCGGGCGGTCTGCACGGCGTGGGCGCCTCGGTGGTCAACGCGCTGTCGGATTCGATGGTCGTACAGGTGGCCCGCAACAAGGAGCTGTACGAACAGCGCTTTTCGCGCGGCATCCCGCTGGGTCCGGTCGAAAAGGTGGGCTCGGCTCCCAACCGGCGCGGCACCACCGTCACCTTCCACGCCGACCCCGAAATCTTCGGCCACCACCGGTTCAAACCCGCCCGCCTGTTCAAATCGATCCGCTCCAAGGCCTACCTGTTCTCGGGCGTTGAAATCCGCTGGAAAACCGCCATCGACGACGGCGAGACGCCCACCGAGGCCACCTTCCACTTCCCCGGCGGCCTGTCGGACTACCTCAAGGAAACGATGAACGGCTCCTCGACCTATTCCGAGCAGCCCTTCGCCGGAACCGTCGATTTCAACGAGAAATTCGGCGCCCCCGGCAAAGTGGAATGGGCGATCAACTGGACACCGTCGCGCGATGGCTTCATCCAGTCCTACTGCAACACCGTGCCCACGCCCGAGGGCGGTACCCACGTCGCGGGCTTCTGGGCCGCGATCCTCAAGGGCATCAAGGCCTACGGTGAACTGATCAACAACAAGAAGGCCGCCCAGATCACCCGCGATGACCTGATCACCGGGGGCTGCGCGCTGGTCTCGTGCTTCATCCGTGAACCCGAATTCGTCGGCCAGACCAAAGACCGCCTCGCCACGGTCGAGGCGCAGCGGCTGGTCGAAAACTCGGTCCGCGACCATTTCGACAACTGGCTGGCCGCCGACACCAAATCCGCCGGCGCCATTCTGGATTTCCTCATCCTGCGGGCCGAGGAACGCCTGCGCCGACGGGCCGAGAAGGAAACACAACGCAAGTCCGCCACTAAGAAACTCCGTCTTCCCGGCAAGTTGGTGGACTGTAGTAGTTCAACACGCGACGGCACCGAATTATTCATCGTCGAGGGCGACTCGGCTGGCGGCTCGGCCAAGATGGCCCGCGACCGCAAGACACAGGCGCTGCTGCCCCTGCGCGGCAAGATCCTGAACGTACTGGGCGCGGCCAGCTCGAAACTGGGCACCAACGCCGAGATCAATGACCTGACGCAGGCCCTTGGCGTCGGGCTGGGCACCAAGTTCAACATCGACGACCTGCGCTATGACAAGGTCATCATCATGACCGACGCCGACGTAGACGGCGCGCATATCGCCTCGCTGCTGATGACCTTCTTCTTCACCCAGATGCGCCCGATGATCGACGCGGGCCACCTGTACCTGGCCTGCCCACCGCTCTACCGCCTGACCCAAGGCGCCAAGCGCGTCTATTGCCTGGACGAAGCCGAGCGCGACGCGTGGCTGGAAAAAGGTCTGGGCGGCAAAGGCAAGATCGACGTCAGCCGCTTCAAGGGTCTGGGCGAGATGGACGCCAAGGACCTGAAAGAAACCACGATGGACCCGGCCTCCCGCAAGCTGATCCGCGTCACCATCGACGAGGACGAACCGGGCGAGACCGGCGATCTGGTCGAGCGCTTGATGGGTAAGAAACCCGAACTGCGGTTCCAATATATTCAAGAGAACGCGCGGTTTGTGGAGGAGTTGGATGTTTAAATATGGCCCTGAGCATCACCAAAGTCGTTCCAGAACTCCTTTCCAATAATCCAGAAAAGCGCTTCACGGCGCGAGAAATCGCGAAATGGATATTCGAAAATTACCGCCAAGACTGTGAAGAAAAACGCGCACGTAGTACGGCTAAGAAAATCCCTTTAGACACGGATGATGCCCTCATCCAGCAACTCGTTGCCGAAATTGGGTCGCAGAGGCGTTCGATTACGCGAAACTCGAAAATTCGCGCGACAGAAGGTCGGCCCCGGAGATACTACTACTCTGAACTAAGCGAGGACGACGAAGTCGACCCGGGGAATCTGCCTACCAAAGCCACCTCGGAATCGAAACACATTCGCGAGCATGACCTTTACCCTCTGTTGTCCAATTACCTTAGAGATGAACTGGATGTGTTTTCAGTTCGGATTGATGAAAAACGCGCCACCAATCGCAGAGGGCAAAACGGCAATCGGTGGTTGTTCCCCGATCTTGTGGGACTTGAGGACCTAAGCGCTACTTGGGACCGCGAAACCAAAGACTGCGTCAGAGAGTTTGGGGACACGAGGGCCAAGCTTTGGTCTTTCGAAGTAAAACTTCACCTTAACTCCACAAATGTGAGGGAAGCATATTTCCAGACCGTGAGCAATTCGTCGTGGGCTAACCTTGGATACCTTGTGGCTGCTGAGATTGAAGGCAGATTGACCATGCAAGAACTTCGGACCCTGTCTGGAGTGCACGGAATCGGCGTGATGGAGTTGAATCCTTCATCCCCCAGCGACAGCCAAATTTTGATCCCTGCAAGAGAACGACAGTCGGTCGATTGGCTCAGCGCTGACAGACTAGTGCAGGAAAACTCTGATTTCCTTCAATACATCAAAGTCGTGCGGCACTTTCATCAAACTGGCGATCTTCGCAAATCTGATTGGGACTACAACAACCGGTAGGGTGGGTTTCCAACCTACTTCCCTCCGAAAAAATCACCTCGCAATTGTGGGATAAAGTCCTGTCCCACCCCAACCATAAACCCCGCGCCGCCCAAGGGATGGCTCTAACGTATATATGATTCTTTGTATCTTACACGGCGATGAACGGACCGCCCAAAGTCAAACACCCTGCATCCTCCCCCTTGCCTAACCCGTTGATCCCGTTCACACTTACTCTCAACCCGTCATTCAAGAACGAGCTTTGAGGTTCCGAGCGTCCAAGACCCAATTTGAAAATCGGATATCCGAACGGGAGGACGACATGAAAACTTTGACCCTCGGCCTGGCCCTGACCCTGATGGCCTCGGCAGCCCCCGCGCAGCAGATGCTCAGCACCGCATCCCCCATCCCCGACGGCGCCGAGACCCGGTTCTGCTATTACGAAGGCATGGCCTATTCCGAGGACGCCTTTGTGCTGATGGTCGGTGACAACACCGTCACCAGCACGGTGAGCACGGTGCAGGAACGCCTGTTGCGTTGTTACCGTGAAAGCGACGGCGTGCTGCGTTGGCGGCCGCAGAGCACGTTTCAGGTCAGCAAATAAGGCCTGAACGGCCCCTAGCCCAGCTTCTGGTCCAGCCAGTCCGCGATCTGTGCGGCTGGCTTTTCCCAACCGGGCTCCATGAACAGAAAATGCGCGTGACCTTCTGCGGACAGAAAGGTCGCGCGGTCGCCATAGAGTTTCGCCAAGGCACGGCAGGTGTTGGGGTTCACCGCCCTGTCCTCCGAGCCTGAAACGATCAGAACCGGGCAGTCGACCTTGTCGATATCAACCTTCATCGCGTGGTGATCGTCGAACATCCAGAAAAACATCTCGAACATAACCCGCCCGCTTTCCGGGCCAAGCTGATCGAAGACCGCATATTGCTGGGCTTCGGGCATTTTGTTCAATGCGAATGGGGCCATCAGGTCGAAATCGACGCGCATGGGCTGCTTCCAGAAGGCCCCGCCCTCCATCAAGGCGCGCGGCACGGCGCGTTCGTCATCGGTTTCCGGCAGGGTGCCCCAGGCCGCGTTCGGGTTGATCAACACGATAGCGCTGGCCAGCCCGCGAGACGCAACCTGCTGGGCAACGACGCCCGCAATGGCATGACCGAGGATCACGGGTTTGCTGTCCAACCCCTGGACGAATTCGGCAATGTCGTTGGCATAATCCAGTACGCTGGTGTCGGTCAGGCCCGCATCGGGCTCGGCTGCAGGATCGCCGCCATGGAACCTCAGCGCCGGGGTGTGCACCGTCCAGCCACGGGCGCGGAAGAACTCCGCATAGTCCGCCATGCACCACGGCCCGGCAAACGCACCGTGGATCAGCACAATCTCTTTGGTCATCACGTTCTCCCTCCGGCTCCTGACCCGAGTATGGGCATCCTGACACGCGTTACAACTGCACGTGATCGCTGTTGCGTGGGAAGACTGACAACTTAAACTCGGATGCATGAGCTTCATCACCGACTACCAGCTGCCCCTGCTGTTGCTGTTCTTTCTGGCCGGATCGATTGGCACCGCGTTCCTGTTTCGCAAACCAGCGGGTCACCGGGCATGGAAGCTGGCCGACCTCGTGTGGGTCGTGTTGGGTGGGCTGGGCGCGCTGGTGGCGGTCATGGCGGGGCTCTACAAATCCGACAGCTCAAGGTTGGACAGGCAGATCGACGTTGCCTATGCGGCGACGCTGGCCTTCGACCGCGACGCCGCGCGGTTCCGGCTGCGGTTCTGCGATCCGGCCTACGACCCGGACACGTCGGTTTTGTGCGACAAGGTCGAGTTCCTGTCGGCCTCGACCGCCAGCAACGCCGACCTGCCGCTGTTCATCGCCGTCACCAACGAAGTTTCGCCGCTGCAGGGCCTGAACTTCATCTTCGGCGCACGGTCCCGAGGCCAGATGGATGACATTCAGGACATGGCCGCCAAGGCCGATGCCTTCGACATCGAGCAATTCCTGGTATTCACCACGCTGGACGAAGAAACACAGACCGCGATCGACAACATGCGGCGGAAAGTGCCGGCAATCGCCGGAGACTATATGATCCTCGCGCAAAGCTATGATGACCTGATCGCTCAGGTCGCCAAACTGAAGGGAGAGTGGGAGTATCTTCAGGAAAACGCCCACATTCTCGTGCTACAGATCATCGCGCTGTGTCTTGTCAGCTTTGCGGCACCATTCCGGTTGGGCAAATCTGTTGTCGAGTTGCGGTCCAACCTCATCACCGAGCCGCCGGCGCGGCAGCCACCCCCTGAAGCATCTACGACCGGGGTTACTGAGGTGGCGCCTCAGGACGGGTCCGACCACGGCGCCCGGCACCTGTAATGGCACGCGCCCGCAAAAGAGTCGCGCGCGGCAGAGAGCGCATGAACGCCCCCTCCTTCCCCGGTTGATCCGGATATTCACCGGCGGCCTTGTACAATTGCGCCGGCAGCAGCAGACCCTGATCACCAAACGCCAGTCCAAAGACCCGGCTGCGCAGATTGGCCCAGCCTGCCGTCAAACTCGGCATCAGGCCTGAGGACCGGAACCCAAGGCGGAACACACCCGGACGCCGCGTTACAAGGTGCTCGGCCACCGCGTCGGTCCATCCGGGCTCAAGCTCGGTCCCTGGAAGGATGATCAGCAACCAGTCGCCCACCGCGGCGTCGCATCCCACGCGCAGCTGCGCGGTACGGGACCCGGTCCCGGCAACGATCCGGGCACCTGCTTCATCGGCAATACGCAACGTATGATCGGTCGACCCGCCATCGGCGATGACAAGTTCACGGATCAGACCGGCGTGCAGACCTTCCATCAGGGTCATCAGCGAGCGCGCGAGTTCGGTTTGGGAATCGAATGTCGGAATCACGATACTGATCGGGGCGGACACGTTCGAAACCTCTGGTCTTGGCAACGGGTTCGCTTATATCACCGCTCTCAGGGCAATGACGAGGACCCAAAGATGAGCACCCGCCGCATTTTGCGCCTGAAAGGCACGGATACCGACAGCTTCTTGCAAGGTCTGGTCACCAATGACACCCGCAAGCTGGACGATGGTCTTGTCTACGCGGCCATCCTGACCCCGCAGGGCAAGTACCTGGCCGATTTCTTTCTGAAACGCGATGGCGACTCGGTGCTGCTGGACGTGGCTGAGGGGATGGCGGATGCACTGATCAAGCGGCTGAACATGTACAAGCTGCGGGCGGACGTGCGTATCGAGGAAACCAACTTGCACTTGCAACGCGGAACCGGGCCCGCGCCCGAAGGCGCCCTGCCCGATCCTCGTCACCCCGATATGGGCTGGCGCGCATATTCTGACGCTCCCGAAGCCGAAGATGGAACGGATTGGGACGCAATTCGGGTGCGTTATTGCATCCCGGAAACCGGGATCGAGCTGACACCGGACACGTATATCCTCGAGGCCGGATTCGAGCCGCTCAACGGCGTCGATTTCAAAAAGGGTTGCTATGTCGGGCAAGAGGTAACCGCCCGCATGAAGCACAAGACCCAGTTGCGCAAGGGGCTGCGGGTTGTCGCCATCGACGGTGCGGCTCCGGTCGGCTCCGAAATCCTCTCGGCGGGAAAGCCAGCTGGTACGCTGTTCACCCAATCAAACGGACAGGCCATCGCCTATCTGCGCCTTGATCGGGCGGGCGACGACATGCTGGCCGGAGACGCCCGCCTGCGTCTGCTGGATTGAGCCTGTTGCCCAACCGGCACGACCACCGACCGGGCTGCTCCGCAAACGTTTTATCCGGCCCGGCCACACGGTAAGACTTGAGGCACTTGGCTGATCGGGTGCCTGCATGCTCCAACTGTATTCAGCCATCTGGCGCGCCAGCGCCGGACGGCAAGTCATACTGATCCTGTTGTCCTTGTCGGTCGCGGCTCTTGCCGCGGCCCCGTTGGAGTTTCAACGGGACATCATCAACCATCTGACCTCGGACAATATCGAGGCGCCCCATCTCCTGCTGCTGGGTGCCGGCATGATGGGGGTGATCCTGCTGAGCCTCGCCCTGAAGTGGGTGCTGGGATATCGCGCGGGGACGTTGGGCGAAGACATGATCCGTCGGATCCGTCAGCTTTTGCTGGCCCGCACCGTGGACGTGGACGAGTCGGGCGAGAATGTCCGCAAGGGAACCATGACGACGGCCATTTCTGCCGAAGCCGAAGAACTGGGCAAATTCGCAGGCGGCGCGTTCTCGGACCCGGTCGTACAGATCGGAACCTTGGTCAGCGTGATTGGCTACATCTCGTCGACGCAACCCTGGCTGGGACTGATCGCCCTTTCGATGATCGCGCCGCAGATCCTCATCGTTCTCGTCTCGCAGAGAAAGGTGAACGTGTTCGTGGCGGACCGCGTCCGCATATTGCGTAGCGCGACCGACCATCTGACGATCGAAAACATCGAGGCCGTGACTCAAGAGGTGCACGACCAGTTCGACGCGATCTACGACACCCGGCGGCGGATGTTCCTGTGGAAATTGTCGGCCAAGTTTCTGCTGAGCGTGATCAACGGTGCAGGCACCGTCGGTGTTCTGATGCTGGGCGGATGGCTGGTTCTGCAAGGAGAAACCGACGTGGGAACCGTGGTCGCCGCGACCAGCGGTCTGGCCCGGATCCAAGGGCCGACCGGGTTTCTCATCGCTTTTTACCGACAGGTCAGCGCCAATCGCATCAAGTTCGAGCTGTTGCTGGAACTGTTCGGCCCGGACCGCGCCCGCTACCGCCGGGGCGGGGCCGCCTCGCAAGAAAAAAACCGCGCCGAATAGCGGCGCGGTTTCTTGGTCTTTCTCCGAGTATGACGCAACGTTACGCGCGCTCGGAATATTCCATGGTCTCGGTGTTCACGACGATCATCTCGTCCTGCGCGATGAACGGCGGCACCATGACTTTGACCCCGTTGTCCAGAACCGCCGGCTTGAACGAGTTCGCCGCAGTCTGACCTTTAACGACCGGTTCAGTCTCGACGACCTTGCAGACGACTTTCTGAGGCAGCGTCGCGTTCAGCGCCTCGCTTTCATAGAATTCGACCACGATGGTCATCCCGTCCTGAAGGAACGGACGACGGTCACCCAGCAAATCTGCAGGCAATTCAATCTGTTCATAGGTCTCGGCATCCATGAATACCAGCATCCCGTCGCTTTCATACAGGAACTGCTGGTCTTTCTGCTCCAACCGAACACGCTCGACCTTGTCCGCTGAACGGAACCGCTCGTTCAGTTTCGAACCGTTGCGCAGGTTCCGCAATTCCACCTGTGCAAAGGCACCGCCTTTGCCCGGTTTGACGTGATCGACCTTGACCGCCGCCCACAGACCGCCGTTATGCTCAAGCACATTGCCCGGGCGAATTTCGTTCCCATTGATCTTGGGCATGACATATTTCCTTCACACATGGTTGATGCGTCAGTTGTCGTCCCTATATCTGGCGGGACCGATCCATGCAATACAACGAAACCTAGTGCTGCACCTGCAGAGAGCCATGCAAATGACGCAACGCAACTATGCAAATTAGGTGTATCCGAATCGCACTAAATAGGTCATAAGGACCGCCACGCCGAAAATTACAAGAGCAAGAACAACAAGGAAAACGAGATGAGAGATTTCGTTGACGGCACCGCCTTTAACAATGAGCAAGGCAACCGTGCCCGCAAACTTTTCGCGGCCGTTGTGCTGGCTGCACTCGATGATGCCATCGCCGATGACAAGAAATACGGCAATGGCCCGGAACAAATCGCCCGCTGGGCACGCTCTCGCGATGGGCGCGAAGTGCTGTCCTGCGCTGGCATCGACCCGAACGAACGGGTTGTCCACGGACTGATGGAGTTCGTTGGCCGTGGCGTGCGTACCTCCGTCGCCCTGTCGCGCGAAGAAAGCGAACGCCGCAACGCTGCACAGCAGGCCGAAGCCGCCTAAGGCTTTGCCCGACCCAAAAACGCGCGCCGGTACTTTCGGCGCGCTTTTTTTTGCCCTGTACGCAGCGGAATAGTCGCATTCGTCGTGCAAATGGCCCGATCCACGCTTTCGTCGGCTGAATAAATGCGGTCATCTGCCAACATCCGCAGGAGGCTCAGATGGTTAGCGCGATCATGATTCAGGGGACCGGCAGCAACGTCGGCAAGTCGATGCTTGTGGCCGGGCTGGCCCGGGCCTTTGCGCGGCGAGGGTTGAAGGTTGCCCCCTTCAAACCGCAGAACATGTCCAACAACGCCGCAGTGGCGGCAAATGGAGGCGAGATTGGCCGCGCCCAGGCGCTGCAGGCCCGGGCGGCGGGGCGCGCGCCGCATACGGACATGAATCCAATCCTTCTGAAACCGGAAACCGATACCGGTGCGCAGGTGATCGTTCAGGGCAAGCGGGCGGGAACGATGCGGGCCAAGGACTATCGCAAGGACAAATCCAAGCTTCTGAACGCCGCGCTCGAGAGCTTTGCCAGGCTTTGCCAAGATGCCGACCTTGTGCTGGTCGAGGGCGCCGGCAGTCCGGCCGAGACCAACCTGCGGGTAGGCGACATCGCCAACATGGGCTTTGCCTGCGCCGCAAATGTGCCCGTGATACTGGTAGGAGACATTCACCGGGGCGGTGTCATAGCGCAGATCGTAGGCACCCATGCAGTGCTGGACAGTGCCGATCTAGCAATGATCCGCGGCTTTGCGGTCAATCGTTTCAAGGGAGACGTCAGCCTGTTTGATGACGGTCGCGACGACATTGCGGCACGCACCGGATGGCCTTGCCTGGGCGTCGTTCCCTGGTTTGAGGACGCCTGGAAACTGCCGGCCGAAGACATGATGGATATTCGCTCGCACGCAGGCGGCACCTGCAAAGTTGCGGTGCCGCAGTTGGAGCGCATGGCGAATTTCGACGATTTGGACCCGCTGTCTGCCGAGCCGGGTGTTTCGGTCGAGATCATTCCGGCTGGCCGCCCCCTTCCCGGTGACGCGGATCTGGTGATTCTGCCGGGCAGCAAATCCACGATCGGAGATTTGGCCTTTTTCCGCAAACAAGGTTGGGACATCGACCTGTATGCCCATGTACGGCGGGGCGGCCATGTTCTTGGCCTCTGCGGCGGGTATCAGATGCTGGGCCGGGTGATCACCGACCCTGATGGCGTGGACGGCAGACCCGGCAGCGTCGATGGGCTGGGTTTGCTGGACGTGGAAACGGTTATGTCCGGGGAAAAACGGGTCGAACTGCGATCAGCGCAGGCCTTGCCCGGCGGCGAGCCTGTCACCGGCTACGAAATCCACATGGGGCGCACCCAAGGTCCGGATACTGCCCGCGCGTGGTTGCAGGTGGAAGGGCGCCCGGAAGGCGCCGCATCGAGAGACGGGCGCGTTCTGGGAAGCTATTTGCACGGCATTTTCGCGTCAGACGCCTTCCGCGCGTCGTTTCTACAGCGGTTTGGAGCCAGGTCGGAACTGGCATACGAAGTCAGTGTTGAGCAAACGTTGGAGTCTTTGGCCGATCACCTTGAACAGCATATGGACCTTGATGCCCTGCTGTCACTGACAGCCGAGCCTAGGTTCGGCTGAGCGTCAATCCAAAGTCTGAGCGGCCAAAGCGCGGTTGATCTCGCGCCGCACCAGCTTGCGAATGTTGCGGGTGATACGTTCACCCAGCGCGCCCTGCAGTTCCTGACGGACGATGTCTGCGATCAACTCGCGCAATTCGTC
This sequence comes from Ruegeria sp. CH5, assembly GCF_056537025.1. Classification (NCBI taxonomy): domain Bacteria; kingdom Pseudomonadati; phylum Pseudomonadota; class Alphaproteobacteria; order Rhodobacterales; family Roseobacteraceae; genus Ruegeria; species Ruegeria sp. CH5. The sequence continues at coordinate 1,100,418 of NZ_JBQFQT010000001.1, forward strand.
TTCATCCATCGTGCCGGTCGCCATCGCCGGCGTTTCCTGATCCAGCTTTACTTCGGCCTCTGAGGCATCCCGGTTGTCGCGGATAAACGTGGCAGGCGTTGTTTCCTCGTCGCTGTCAGCGTCCATCTCAGCTTCGGACGCAGCCGCATCCTTCGACGTCGAAAACCCGGTGTCCGAGGCCCAACTGACCGTGTCGGTGCGCGTGCCGGAATAAGCGTCGTCGCTTTCACCGTCAGGCTCCCACTGATCTTCGGTCCGCGCAATCGCAGCCTCAAGAGCTGCGATCTTGGCGCTCAGGCTGCCGGCCAGATCCCTGCGGCCTTCGCGATCATCCGAAGACTCGCCGCCAATGTCGTTGATTGCCGGGGTTCCGGGACGAACGATATCGCAAGACCGCAACCGCATAGGTTGTGACAGGTCGTTGGCCGGGCGCACCGCCTCGACATTCGCAGCATGCTGCGAGGCCGCCTCAGCCGAGATCTTTTGGGCCAGTTTCAAAGGTGCTTTTGGATCCTCGGCCGATGTGCCAACCCGCAGGGCATCCGTCAAAACCAGGCGTCCCGGCTTGCGGGCCGCAGTCGCTTTGATCAGGTTCGGGACCTTGCGCCCTTCTTCGCTGACCAAACGCTTGATCGACGACAATACGTCTTCGACACCTGCTTTGACACTGCTATCCGTCATTGTTCTCTACCGCTCTGACCTTTTGGACCAGTGTATCCAATCCGGTCGAACCTAACAACAGATAGTGTGGCTGATCACTCGCGCCGCAAAGCTTTGAGAACTCGATCCAGGTCGCGGCTTTGCTTGCTGATCTGTGCTGGCGCTTTTTTGACCAGGTTGTAGTAGAGCGTCGGGTCGTAAATCTGTACCGCCAATCCAAGACGCTCGGCGGTCAACAGACCTTGTGCCTGCAACAACTGATAGGCCGCCAGAGACCGTTCCGTCCGCGAGGCAACTTCGGCCAATTGTGCGTCCAGCAAATCCTGCTGAGCGGTCAGAACGTCCAGTGTGGTCCGAGCCCCCAGCGTGGCCTCTTCGCGAATCCCGTCAAAGGCGACCTGCGATGCCCTTACCCGTTCGACGGATGCCCGCAGGCTGGCAGTGGCCGTTTCAAAGCGCACATAGGCGTCGGTCACACCCTGAGTGATGTCTTTCTGCACATTCAGAAGGTTGGCGCGCGATGCATCCCGCTGAGCCATCGCGCGGCGCACGTTGGCCGCCAATCGACCACCGGCATAGATGGGCTGATTGAAATTCAACGAGATGGACGCATCGTTGGTATAGTCGTCGTTGTCATAGCTTTCGGTGATCCCCGCGTCCGCGTTCAAGCTGACATTCGGACCGAGACCCGCGCGCTGCTGCTGCACTGTCAGATCCAAGGCACGCACCTGATGCTGCGCCGACAGGATTGCCGGGTGGTTTCTTTGTGCCAGGCTGATGGCCTCGGCCAATGAACCGGGCAGCTTCGGCAGACGCGGCTGGCCCGCAGTACGACCAGGCTGTTTGCCGACGGCGTTCACGTATTCCGCTTGGGCGGTGCTCAGGTCGCCTCGCGCATCGGCCAGATCAGCCTGCGAGCTTGCCAACTGCGCTTCGGACAGCGCGACGTCGGTCCGGGTGACCTCACCGACTTCAAAACGGTCCTGCGTGGCCCGCAGTTCCTCGCCCGAGAGATTGACGTTGTTCTGGCGAATTTGAACCGTTTCTTCCTGCAGCAGAACACTCAGATAAGCCGTCGTTGCGCGGAACAGAACCTGTTGCTCAATGTCGATCAATGCCTGGCGGGTTGCCAGAACTGTTTCCTGAGCCGACTGTTTCCCGAGAATCGATGCACCGCCGTCATAGACCAGCTGGCTCAGCGTTAACCCCGAGAAGAAGCGCGATGGTTCGACCGTCGACACCACAGTTCCGGCGCGGGTCTTGGCGTAATCCTGGCTGACACGGACGGTCCAGTTGATGATCGGGCGCAGGGCCGACAACGCGATTGCAACGTCTTCGTCGGCTGCGCGCAGCAAGGCGCGGTTCTGTTCCAACAGCCCGCTTGTGTTGTATGCACCGATGAACGCGTCGGTCAGATTGTCCGCCAAAACCGAGCGCCCCGGCATCACGCTCAGCGCGATTCCCGCCGTCAGAGCGACTGCCTTGACCAGCTTCCCTCCAGCCGTTCCAAGCATACCCAAATCCTCTCAAATCAAAATAACGCAAGCCCGCAGGCAGTTTGCGCCTTTGTTTTCAACTAATCAAGGGACCGCGGAAAACCGCTGATCGACTATAGCGAAAATGCACACTCGGCCGAAAACGCCGGCAGTACCGGGGCGTTTGCGTTGAAGCCATGACGCCAAGTCACCCGCCCATCGGACTTTCGACCAATGCGAACGGTGCCCAGATTGCCTTCGACGAACAGGCAGGCGATGCGGCCATGATCTTTCAGTTGATCGAGTAGGGCATCGGGCAGACGTTCCACACCGCCTTGGATGATAATGACATCATAGGGGCCATGCTCGGCCGCCCCCTGCTCCAAAGGTCCGACATGAATGATCGCGTTGTCGATATCCGCCTCCATCAGGCGGGACTGCGCGTCGGCTGCGTTGGCCTCGTCATCCTCGACGCCCACCACAAGCTGCGCCATGTTCGCGGCGACGGCGGTCGAGTATCCGAACGCCGGGGCGATATCCAGAACCACCTCGTCATTCGAAATATTCAATGCATCCAGCATCTTCGCCAGAGTCCTCGGCTCCAGCAGGCAGCGCCCGTTTCCCAGGTCGATCAGGTCGCCAGCATAGGCCACTTCGCGACTGGCATCCGGCACGAAGTTCTCACGCTGGACCTTCAGCATTGAATCGATGATCGGGAATTTGGTGACATCAGAGGGCCTGATCTGAGTGTCTACCATCGTGTGGCGTCGGGCTGCGAAATCCGTCATGTGACCGCTCGTATATTTCCCATGGTTGCTCGGCTTTTGCCACATCCGATCCCGCCCGGCAACGGCCAGCCCGGCAAAAATTGCAGGCCGCGACAAAAGTTGCCACTGCGCTGACCGACCATCCAACGCCGTGGTCGGCGGAATTTTCAGCAACCCTCTGGACGTTGTTCGGGAAAGCTGCTAGAACCGCGGCTGCACCACGTCAAGTAATTGAAATTGCTTGAAAAGGCGAGTTGGCGGAGTGGTGACGCAGCGGATTGCAAATCCGTGTACACCGGTTCGATTCCGGTACTCGCCTCCAACTTTCCAGCCTCGCATTGCATCGCTGTTCTCTGGTCCTGTGATAGTCGCCTGGACCAGTTTGTTGATACGAAACGCCAAAATACGCGCGGAGATGGTTAGCGCAGCCGAGCCAACCAGTAACAATCGGCCACGGATTTAGTCGGCGCCGGGGCACCGCCGACGCGGTCGGAACATGCGAGACCCCCCGGGAAAGGGCGTGCTCTGCGCTGACCGTCGGCTCAAACCGTGCTTCGGCCTGAAGGAATCACCTCATACCCCGGCTCTTCCGGTTCATCGTCCTGCATCTCGGCCGGAAAACCGGGCGCGGTAATGCTCAGCCCGGTTGCATCCTCGAGCCGTCGAATGACGTTGGGCGACAGCTCGCGCGCGCCATAGCGGGCGATGGCGTCGTCGAAGATCTTGATCATCAACGGGTTCATCTCCAACGGCACGCCGGCGCGGTCGGCGACCTCCTGGAACAGGCCGATATCCTTTTTTACCAGGTCCATGGTGAAGGAAATATCGCGCGAGCCGTTCAGGATCACCTGGCTTTCGGTTTCATGCACGAAGGACGTGCCGGACGAGATCTTGATCGCCTCGTAGGTGGTGTTCAGGTCCATCCCGGCGGCCTTGGCGGTCACCAGCGCCTCGGCGCAGGTGATCAGGTTGGCAGTGGCTAGATAGTTGGTCAGCACCTTCAGAACCGAGGCCGTGCCCAGATCGCCGGTATGCAGAATGCGCCGGCCCATGGTCGTAAGGAACGGCAGGATACGCTCGAACGTGGCCCGGTCGCAGCCCGCGAAGATCGAGATATTGCCCGTGGCCGCCCGGTGGCACCCGCCCGAAACCGGGCAGTCCACCGCCGCCCCGCCGCGTTCGATCACCATGGCCCCCAGGCGTTTGACCTCGGCCTCGTCGGTGGTGGACATCTCCATCCAGATCTTACCGTGGGTAACCTCGGGCAGCATCTGCTGCATCACTGCGTCCGAGGCAGCGGGCGACGGCAGGCAGGTGATGACCGCATCGCAATCGCGCATCATCTGGGCCGGGCTTTCACCGGCTTTTGCTCCCTTGGCGGCGAACTCCGCCACAAGATCGGGGTCCAAGTCGTGTACCGTCAGGTCGATACCGTTGCGCAGCAGCGACCCCGACAGCTTGCCCCCCACATTGCCCAAACCGATGAAACCGACCTTCATGTTCTGCCCTCCCGCAGGCGCGTTTTCGTTGGCCCGAGTATTTCCGTTGCCCATCGACAAAAGAAACGAATAATAAAGCCATCTATACAAAAATTATTTTGGTGCTGAATGGACCGCCTGCCCAATCCGGCCTGGCTGCGCAGCTTCGAAGCCGCCGCCCGCCATCTGAATTTCACAACCGCCGCGCAGGAGCTGGGCCTGACCCAGACGGCGGTGTCGCTGCATATCCGCTCGCTCGAGGCGGACCTTGGGCAGCCGCTTTTTGCCCGCAACGCACGACACCTGTCGCTGACCGAGCTGGGCCAGTCCTATGCGCTGACCGTGCGCCGGGCGCTGTCGGATATCGCGCTGTCCACCAACAGCCTGTTCGGCCCCGCCTCGCGGCAGGCGTTGACCATCCGGGCGGCGATATCGTCGATGACCTACTGGATCGCCGCCGAACTGCCCGTGTTCAGCGCCCAGCACCCCGAGATCCCGGTGCGGCTGGTGTCGCATATCTGGAACGACTCGGCCGCGCCTGCGGATGTGGACGTGGAAATCCGGCTGGGCTATGGCGATTGGCCCGGAGTTGCGGCCGAACAGCTGTGCTCGGAACGGCTGGTGCCCGTCTGCCGGGCGCAGGACCCGGCGCCAGACCTGCAAAACGGCCCGTTGATCCACATTCTGGGGTACGAGGACAACTGGGCGCGGTACGCCGAGGCCACGAGCATCGACTTGCCCGACCGCCCCGCGCGCCATTCGGCGGATACGACCGTCACGGCGCTGCAACTGGTGATGGCCGGCGCGGGCTATGCCACCGTTCTGGAGCGGTTCGCGCTCAACGCCATCGCGCAGGGCACGCCGATCCGGGTTGCGGGGCCAGCGATTCCCTTTGCCCAGTCGCACTACCTGATCCGCAGCGTCAGCGCGGCGCCTCCGTCCATCCCCGCCCAGTTGTTCCTCGCGTGGTTGCGCGACCGATTGGCCGGTGATGCCGCGGATTGACCCCGGCAAGTCGCTTTTTCGATCCGACGCAAAGCACTTGCCCCTGCGCGCTTGACAACCCCCCTGCCCGTACCGCATGTCGCTTGCGTTGGTGTCTGTGCAAGCAGATGAAAAGGGAATGCGTCAGCGGTTTTCCGTCAAACGCAGCCGCCCCCGCGACCGTGACCGGAGAGGGTGCCCAAATGCCACTGGCCGCTGGCCGGGAAGGCGGGACATCCGACAGAGCGCCGCTCTGACATCCGCAAGCCGGGAGACCTGCCAACGCCCGAAGACAAACCGGACGGGGTGTTCCGGTGTCGGGCCCATGTCCGCAACGTGGCCCGCGCATACCCCGTCCCCCGACAACCGAGTGAGGGGGGATGAGAGACGTGACCGAGACCACACCAGTTGAACTGCTGGTCTGCACCACCTGCCGACGCGGGCTGCCCATCGAGGATGACGCCCAACGCCCCGGCACGCTGCTGCACAAGGCGCTGGCCGCTGCCGACCTGCCCGAGGGCATCACCCTGAAGCCGGTCGAATGCCTGTCGAACTGCGATCAGGGCTGCTCGATCGTTCTGCGCGGCGGGCCGTCGCGCTGGACCTTCGTCTATGAAAACCTGAACGAATCCGACCATGTCGAGATCATCGTCGAAGGCGCCACTAAATATCTGGCCGCCGATGATGGCCTTGTGAAATGGCGCGACCGCCCTGAACATTTCCGCAAGAACTGCGCCGCCCGCATTCCCCCGATTGGAGCCTGAGCATGAGCACCCTCGAAAAACTTCCCGTCACCGTCATCACCGGCTTTCTCGGCTCGGGCAAGACCACGCTGATCCGCCATCTGATGCAAAACCCGCAGGGCAAGCGGCTGGCCGTGGTGGTCAACGAATTCGGCAACGTGGGCGTCGATGGCGAAATCCTGAAAAGCTGCGCGATCCCCGGCTGCCCGGCGGAAAACATCATGGAACTGGCCAATGGCTGCATCTGCTGCACCGTGGCCGATGACTTCATCCCCACGATCGAGGCGCTGATGGCGCTCGACCCGCGCCCCGATCACATCCTGATCGAAACCAGCGGTCTGGCCCTGCCGAAACCGCTGCTCAAGGCGTTCGACTGGCCCGACATCCGTTCCAAGATCACCGTGGACGGCGTGATCGCTCTGGCCGATGCCGAGGCCGTGGCCGCAGGCCGCTTCGCCCCGAATGTCGCGGCGGTGGACGCCCAGCGCATGGCCGATGACTCGATCGACCACGAAACGCCCCTGTCCGAGGTGTTCGAGGATCAGATCTCGTGCGCCGACATCATCCTGCTGACCAAGCCTGACCTGGCCGGCCCCGAAGGCGTGGCCAAGGCGCGCGAGATCATCGCCGCCGAGGCGCCCCGCCCCCTGCCCGTGGTCGAAGTGGCCGAGGGTGCGGTGGACGTGCGCGTGGTGCTGGGGCTGGAGGCCGCAGCCGAAGACGACATGGACGCCCGCCCCTCGCATCACGATGGCCATGACGACCACGAACATGACGATTTCGAAAGCATTGTGGTTGAGCTGCCAGAACAGACCGACCCGGCGCAGCTGGTCGCCAATATCGAGCGTCTGGCGAACGAGCTGAACATCCTGCGGGTCAAGGGCTATGCCGCCGTTCAGGGCAAGCCGATGCGCCTGCTGGTTCAGGCGGTCGGCGCGCGGGTGCGGCACCAGTATGACCGCCCGTGGAAACCCGAGGAAGAGCGCCGCTCGCGCCTTGTGGTCATCGCCGAGCATGACGACATCGACGAGGCCGCGATCCGCGGCATCCTGACGGGCGTCACCGAGGCCGCCGAGTAAGCACCGATGCACGTCGTCTTCCGCGAAAGCCACGGGCTCGAAGAAACCGAGACCCCGACCGATCTGGGCCAGAGCCCGGCGGATCTGGTGGTGCTGTCCTTTTCGGACAGCGATCTGGGTGCTTTCGCGGCCGGCTGGCATCGCGGCGGCGGGCCCGAGGGGCGGATGCCCTCGTTGCGGCTGGCCAACCTGACGGCGCTGAAGCACCCATTGTCGGTCGATACCTATGTCGAGCAGACGCTGGAGGGTGCCAAGGGCATCCTGATCCGGCTGATCGGCGGAGTGCCCTATTGGTCCTACGGGTTGCGGCAGGTGCTGGCGCTGGCGCAGGCCAAGGGCATCGCGCTGGCGGTGCTGCCCGCCGACGGGCGCGAGGATACGCGGCTGGACGACTATTCCACCCTGCCGGTCTCGACCCTGCGGCGGCTGGCGCATCTGTGCGACACCGGCGGCGAGGTGGCCGCGCAGGCGGCGCTGGCGCAGATGGCGCTGGCGGCGGGACTCTATGCCGGGCCGGTGATGGGGGCCAAGACTCTGCCCGACTGCGGCGCGTGGTGCCCGGATCGCGGCGTGATTGCGCCCGAGGACGCATTCGCGGGCGAAGGCCGGCGCATCATCGTGACGTTCTACCGCGCCTACCTGACCGCGGCCGATACCGCGCCGGTCGCGGCCCTGATCCGAGAAATCCGCGCGCGGGGTCATCAGGCGGTAGGGCTGTTCGCGCCCTCGCTCAAGGCGCCTGCGGCGGCGGAATGGCTGGCCGAGATTATCCCCGAGATGACGCCCTCGGCGATCATCAATGCCACCTCGTTTTCGGGCAAGGGCGCGTCGGGCACATCGCCCTTGGACGTGGCGGGCGTGCCGGTATTTCAGGTCGCGCTGGCCACTTCGCGCCGCAAGGCCTGGGCCGAGGCAGAACGCGGCCTGTCGCCCGCCGATCTGGCCATGCATGTGGTCCTGCCCGAGGTGGACGGGCGTATCACAGCCGGTGTCGCCTCGTTCAAGGAGCCGGGCAAGCGCGACCCGCATCTGGAATATTCCCGTTTCGCCCACCGACCCGAGCCCGACCGGATCACCGCCATCGTCGACCGGGCGATGGCCTGGGTGGACCTGGCCGAGAAACCAAAGGCGCAACAGGTCCCCGCGCTGGTCCTGTCCACCTATCCGGGCAAAGACTGGCAGATGGCCCATGCGGTGGGGCTGGACGCGCTGGCCTCGGCCGAGGCGATCCTGTCCGACCTGCAGGGCGCCGGATATGACACCGCCCCCGCCGAACCGATTGCCGATAACCTGATGGACGCCCGGATTTCCTGGCCGGTCTCGGCCTACCGCGCGGCGCTGGCGCAACTGCCCGCGGCGTTGCGCGCCGATCTGGAAACCGTCTGGGGCGCACCCGAGGACGACCCGACCTGTGCCGATGGGGCCTTCCACTTCACCGCGCTTCGGCGCGGCAAGGCGCTGGTGGCGTTGCAGCCCGAACGCTGCACGCCCGAGTTGCGCGACGACGAATATCACGACCTATCGCGCACGCCCCGGCATGGCTATGTGGCCTTCTACCTGTGGCTGCGGCACGGGTTGGGAGCGGATGCGCTGATCCATATCGGCGCCCACGGAACGCTGGAATGGCTGCCGGGCAAATCGGTCGCCCTGTCGGCGGAATGCTGGCCCGAGGCGCTGATCCGCGATCTGCCGGTGATCTACCCGTTCATCGTGAACGACCCGGGTGAGGCCGCGCAGGCCAAGCGCCGGATCGGGGCCGTCACGCTGGGCCACATCCCGCCGCCGATGAAACAGAGCAGCACGCCCGACCGCATGGTGCGGCTGGAATCGCTGCTGGACGAGTTCTCGAACGCAGACGGGCTGGACCCCAAGCGGCGTGACCGGCTGCAGGCCGATATCCGTGACGAGGCACAGGCCATCGGGCTCGAGGCCGATCTGGGGCTGGATCAGGCCACCAGCACCGCCGAGGCCATCACCCGCATCGACCGCTTCGTCTGCGACATCAAGGAAAGCCAGTTTGGCGACGGGCTGCATGTCTTTGGCCGCCCGCCCAGCGAAGAAGGCAATTTCGACGCCGAGCCCTCGGCCCGGTCCGAACGGCAAGCCCTGCTGGATGCGCTGGCGGGCAAACGGATCGAGGCCGGGCCGTCCGGCTCGCCCTATCGCGGGCGCACCGATGTGCTGCCCACAGGGCGCAACCTGTTCACTACCGATCCGCGCTCTGTCCCCACTCGCGCCGCCTATTCGCAGGGGGTGAAGCTGGCCGAAGAACTGGTGCGCCGCCACCTGCAGGAGGAAGGCGATTACCCCAAGGGCTTGATCGTCGATCTGTGGGGCTCGGCCACGATGCGCACGGCGGGCGAGGAATTCGCCATGGCGCTGCACCTGCTGGGCGTCAAACCGGTCTGGGATCCGGGTTCCGAACGCGTCTCGGGCATCGAGGTCCTGCCTATCACCGATCTGGAACGCCCGCGGCTGGACGTGACCCTGCGCGTCTCAGGCCTATTCCGCGACGTATTCCCGACCCTTTCGGCGCTGTTCGGTCAGGCGGTCCGGGCGCTGTCGGAGCGCGACGAGGCGCCCGACTGGAACCCCTATGCCGGCCACGCTCCCGCCGCCCGCGTCTATGGCCCGGCGCCGGGCAGCTATGGGCTGAACATGACCCACCTGTCCGAGACCTATACCGACGCGGCGCGCGCGCAGGCCGGTCAGGCCTGGCTGGACGCCAGCGCCTTCGCCTTCGAGGGCGAGCACATCGCCCATGACCCCGACGGGATCACCCAGCGCGTGGCGCAGGCCGATAGCTTCGTGCACCTGCAGGACCTGACCGAGACCGACCTGCTGCTGGCCAATGACTATGCCACGCATGAGGCCGGATTTGCCGCCGCCAAAAAGCTGACCGGCGGGCAGGCGCAGCTGTATCATCTGGACAATACCCGCCCAGAAACACCCCGCGCCCGCACCCTGCCCGAGGAAATCAGCCGCGTGGTCCACGCCCGCGCCGCCAACCCCGACTGGATCGCCGGGATGCAGCGCCACGGCTTCCGCGGTGCGGCCGAGATCGCCGCGACGCTGGATCACATGGCGTCTTTCGCGCATCTGTCAGGCAGCGTCGCCCCGCATTTGTTCGACCTCTATCACGATGCCACCCTCGGAAACCCTGAGGTGGACGCCTTTTTGCAGCAGGCCAATCCCCAGGCCCGCCAAGCCATGCAGGATCGGTTCCGCGCGCTGCTAGAGGCCGGGCTGTGGAACACCCGCCGCAACTCGATCCGCGCGAATCTGGAGGGTTTGGGATGAGCGCCCCGGTCGTTCAGGGCTGGTGCCCCGGCGCGCATCGCCCGATGATGTCCGGCGACGGGCTGGTAGTGCGGGTGCGCCCGCGTCTGGCTCGGCTGAGCGCCGCGCAGACGCTGGGGCTGTGCGATCTGGCGCTGCGCTTCGGCAACGGCACTATCGACCTGACCAACCGCGCCAACCTGCAACTGCGGGGTGTGGCTGAAGACGATCACCAGCCACTGCTGGCCGAGTTGTCGGCGCTGAACCTGCTGGACGCCGAACCGGGCATCGAAACCCGGCGCAACATACTTGTGTCGCCGCTTTACCAACCTGGCGACCTGACTGCGCAGCTGACACAGTCGTTGATCGACCGGCTGAGAGATCTGCCCGCCCTGCCCGCCAAGTTCGGCTTTGCAGTGGATACCGGCGAGGCGCGGCTGTTGGCTGGGGACTCTGCCGATATCCGGCTGGAGCGGGGAGCTTCGGGCCTGATCCTGCGCGCCGACGGGGCCGAGACCGGCCGTTTGGTGACCGAAGATGAGGCGATCGATCGCGTGATCGATCTGGCCATGTGGTTCGCCGAGCGCTTCACTTCTGACACCCGCCGCATGGCCCGCCTGATCGCGGTGCAGGCTCTGCCCGAGGAATGGCAGGGCCACGCCCCCGGCCCCACGGCACCGGCGCCGCAACCCGGTAAAAGCACAATCGGCCCGATCTATGGCGCGGCCTTCGGGCAACTGCCCGCCGCCGAGTTGCGTGCATTGGTCGAGGCCTCGGGCGCCGCCGCCCTGCGCGTCACACCCTGGCGGTTGTTCCTGCTGGAAGGCGGGGCGGCGATCCCCGCTCCGGCGTTCGTGACGGACGGCGCCGACCCTCTGTTGACCACCGACGCCTGCCCCGGCGCGCCATTCTGCCCGCAGGCACAGGCCGAGACCCGCGCCATCGCCCGCGCGCTGGCTCCGCGCGTGTCCGGCAGCCTGCATGTCTCGGGCTGCGCCAAGGGCTGCGCACGCATGGCCGCGGCGGACTTGACGCTGGTGGGCCGCGACGGGCGATTTGATCTTGTAAAACACGGCCGCGCGGGGGATGAGCCCCTCCAGCGCGGGCTGGACCCCGAAACACTGAAGACCATGGACCTGACCTGATGCCCTATGAATACGAAACCGACGGCGCGGCGATCTACAAGCAATCCTTCGCCACGATCCGGTCCGAGGCCGATCTGGCCCGCTTTGATCCGGACGAAGAGCAGGTCGCCGTCCGCATGATCCATGCCGCCGGGATGGTCGGGCTGGAAGAATTCATCCATTTCTCGGACGGCTTCGTGCGCACCGCCCGCGCCGCGCTGGAAAACGGCGCGCCGATCCTGTGCGACGCGCGGATGGTGTCCGAAGGCGTCACACGCTTTCGCCTGCCCGCTGACAACCAGGTCATCTGCACCCTGCATGACGAGCGCGTGCGCGCGCTGGCCGAGAAGATGGGCAACACCCGATCCGCCGCCGCGCTGGAACTGTGGCGCCCGCATCTGGAGGGTGCGCTGGTGGCCATCGGCAACGCGCCCACGGCGCTGTTTCACCTGCTGAACATGCTGGAAGACCCCGACTGCCCCCGCCCCGCCGCGATCATCGGCTGCCCGGTGGGCTTTGTCGGTGCGGTCGAATCCAAGGACGCCCTGTGGGAAGCGCAGCCGGTGCCCTGCTGCATCGTCAAGGGCCGTCTGGGCGGCAGCGCCATCACCGTCGCCGCGATCAACGCCATCGCAAGCCGGGCGGAATGAGCATGGGCACGATCTATGGCGTGGGCCTCGGCCCAGGCGACCCCGATTTGATGAGCGTCCGGGCCGACCGCCTGTTGCGCGGCGCGAAACACGTGGCCTATTTCCGCAAGCCCGGCCGCACCGGGCAGGCGCGCAAGATCGTGAACGGGATGATCCGCGACGATGCGGTCGAGTTTCCCATGGAATACCCGGTCACGACCGAGATCCCGGTCACCGATCCGCGCTACAACGCACTGCTGGCCGAGTTTTACGAACGCTGCACCGCACGCTTGAAAGAACTGGCCGATCAGGGCGAGGACGTGGTGGTGCTGTGCGAGGGAGACCCGTTCTTCTACGGCTCGTTCATGCATCTCTACAGCCGCCTGCGCGACGTGGTGCACGTCGAGGTGGTGCCGGCGATCACCGGCATGTCGGGCGCGTGGACCGCCTCGGGCGATCCGATCACTTGGGGCGACGACATCCTCACGGTGCTGATGGGAACCCTGCCCGAAGATGTTCTGGCAGACCGCATGGCGCGCACCGACGCGCTGGTGGTGATGAAGATCGGCCGCAACATCGACAAGGTGAAACGCGCGCTGAAAACGGCGGGCCTGTTCGACCGGGCCTGGATCGTGGAATACGCGCAGATGCCCAACCAGACCGTCCGCAAGCTGAGCGACGCCTGCACCGAGGTCACGCCCTATTTCTCGATCATCATCGTGCATGGACGGGGGCGGCGGCCATGAGCGGCTGGGTCAAGATCGCCGGGCTTGGCCCCGGAAACGAGGCGCTGGTGACCCCCGAGGTGACCGCCGCCCTGGCCGAGGCGACCGATGTGGTGGGTTACATCCCCTACGTTGCGCGGGTGGCCGAACGGCCGGGCCTGGCCCTGCACGCCAGCGACAACCGGGTCGAGATCGACCGCTCGCAGCACGCGCTGCGCATGGCGGCCGAGGGCAAGCGGGTGGTCGTGGTCTCGTCGGGCGATCCGGGCGTTTTTGCCATGGCCGCCGCCGTATTCGAGGCGCTGGAAAACGGCCCGGACACATGGCGCGAGATCCCTGTCGAGGTTCTACCCGGCATCACCGCCATGCTGGCCGCCGCGGCCCGGGCGGGCGCGCCGCTGGGCCATGATTTCTGCGCCATCAACCTCAGCGACAACCTCAAGCCATGGGCCGTAATCGAGAAACGCCTGCGGCTGGCCGCGCAGGCCGATTTCGCGATGGCCTTTTACAATCCACGCTCGAAGTCGCGGCCCGAAGGCTTTGTGAAGACACTGGAAATCCTGCGGCAGGAATGCGAACCCGAGCGTCTGATCCTGTTCGCCCGCGCCGTGTCACGCCCAGACGAGGCGATCTGCATCGCGACCCTGGCCGAGGCAACGCCCGACATGGCCGACATGCAGACGGTGGTGATCGTCGGCTCATCCCTGACCCGCGTCATCGAGCGGCCCATCGGCCCCATCGTCTATACGCCAAGGTCCACGCCGGAATGAGCCAGCCAGTCCAGAACCTGCGGCACGCTTGTCAACTCGACCCGGCGGGGCAGCCTGGGCCGGTCGATCATCAGCACCGGGATGTCCAACGCTCGCGCGGCGTCCAGCTTGGCGCGCGCGCCGGTGCCGCCGGCGTTCTTGGACACCACCAGTTCGGTCCGGTGCCGGCGCATCAGCGCCGTATCGTCTTCAACCGTAAAAGGCCCGCGCGACACGACCACGTCGCAATCGGCGAAGGGCAGCGGGCCGGGCTCATCGACCAGCCGCAGAAGATAGTGGTGCTGGGGCTGCGCCGCAAAATCCTCAAGATGCATGCGCCCCACCGCAAGGAACACCCGACGCGGCGGACCGGCCAGCGCGTCGACGGCGCTGGCGATGTCGGGCACGTGTTGCCACCGGTCGCCGGGCACGGCTGTCCATTCTGCGCGGGTCAGCGCGGCCAACGGCGTCTGCGTCTGTTGGCAGGCAGCGATGGCATTGCGGCTCATCTGCGCGGCAAAGGGATGGGTGGCGTCGATCACATGGGTCACGCCGGTGTCTCGGATGTAACCCGCCAAACCCTCGGCCCCGCCAAAGCCACCCACGCGCGTCGGCAGCGGTTGCGGCCGCGGGTTGTCGACCCGGCCCGCATAGGAATAGGTTGCCGCCACACCCAAATCCGCCACGGCGCGGGCCAATGCGTTGGCCTCGGTCGTGCCGCCAAGGATCAGGAGGTTGGGCATGTCTGAAACTCCGTGGCTGACCATTCTGGGCCTGGGCGAGGATGGACTGGATGGCCTCTCGGCCGCAAGCCGTCAAGAGCTGGAGCGCGCCGAGGTCATCATGGGCCCGCCGCGGCACCTGTCGCTGGTTCCCGAAACCGGAGCCGAACGCATCGAATGGCCGGTGCCGTTCGCCGACGGGCTACCCATCCTGCAAGGGCTGAAGGGCCAGCGCACGGTGGTTCTGGCCTCGGGTGATCCGTTCTGGTTTGGCGCCGGGTCGGTGATCGCGCGCAATTTCGCCCCCGAAGACTGGGTGGCACGGCCGGGGCAGTCGACCTTCTCGCTGGCGGCGGCGCGGTTGGGCTGGCCGTTGGAAGGCACTGCCACCTTCGGCCTGCACGCCGCCCCCCTGACCCGCCTGCGTCCGCATCTGTCACGCGGCATGCGCGCCATCGTCCTGCTGCGCGACGGGGCCGCTGTGGCCGAGCTGGCCCGCTATCTGACCGAGACCGGGTTCGGCGAAACGACCCTGCACGTGATGGAGGCCCTCGGCGGCCCTCGGGAACGCGCGCGCAGCATGTCCCTGACCGAAGCCCTGCTGGACTCGTTCGAGCATCCGGTCTGCGTGGCGCTTGAGGTTGCGGGCGACGGGCCTGCGCTGCCGTTGGCCTCGGGCAAACCCGACGAGATTTTCGAAACCGATGGGCAGATCACCAAACGGCCGGTGCGTGCGTTGACCCTGTCGGCGCTGGCGCCCGCGCGGGGCGAGCATCTGTGGGACGTCGGCGGCGGCAGCGGATCGATCGGCATCGAGTGGCTGATGTGCGACCCGTCCCTTACTGCCACAACGATCGAGCCGCGCGCCGACCGCGCCGCGCGCATCCGCGCCAATGCCGACGCGCTGGGACAAGATCGGTTGCAGGTCATCCATGGCCGGGCGCCCGACGCGCTGGACGGACTGCCCTTGCCTGACGTGGTGTTCATCGGCGGTGGGCTGAGCGACGCGCTACTGGACTGGCTTGCGGCCAACCTGCCCTCGGGCATCCGTCTGGTTGCCAACGCCGTGACGCTGGAAAGCGAAGCGGTGCTGAGCCATTGGCACGCCAAGCTGGGCGGCGACCTGCTGCGGATCGAGCTGGCGCAGGCCGGCGACCTAGGCCCCCGGCGCGGTTGGAAATCGGCCTATCCGGTCGTGCAGTGGAGTGTGACCCTATGATCGTGGCCGGGCTTGGGTTTTCGTCCACCGCGACCTGCGCCAGCCTGCGAGCCGCGTTCGACCGCGCCACTGCCGGGCAGGCGGTGGACGCGCTGGCCACCGCCGCCGACAAGGCCGGCCACCCGGCGCTGGCCGAATTTGCCGCCGCCTGCGCCCTGCCCCTGCATTTCACGGAACCGGCCGATCTGGCCGGGCAACGCACGCTCACCTGCTCGCCCCGCAGCCGCGCCACCCATGGCACCGGCAGCGTGGCCGAAGCTTCCGCCCTTGCCGCCGCCGGACCGGGCGCGCGGCTGCTTTCACCCCGACAGATCTCGGACGACCGGCTTGCCACCTGCGCGGTCGCCATCGGAGGACAGACATGACCGTTCATTTCATCGGCGCCGGACCGGGCGCCGCCGACCTTCTGACCCTGCGCGGACGCGACATCATCGCCGCTTGCCCCGTGTGCCTGTATGCCGGGTCGCTTGTGCCCGAAGAGATCCTGGCCCACTGCCCCGAAGGCGCGCGCATCGTGAACACCGCGCCGATGGATCTGGATCAGATCATGGCCGAAATCAAAACCGCCCATGACGCCGGGCAGGACGTGGCCCGCCTACATTCGGGCGACCTGTCGGTCTGGTCGGCGATGGGCGAACAGATCCGGCGCCTGAAACAGATGGGCATTCCAGTCAGTGTGACGCCCGGCGTTCCGTCCTTTGCCGCCGCCGCAGCCGCGTTGGGCACCGAGCTGACCCTGCCCGGGCTGGCGCAATCGGTGGTGCTGACTCGGACCCCGGGGCGCGCCTCGTCCATGCCCGTGGGCGAGACGCTGGAAAACTTCGCCCGCACCGGCGCCACGTTGACCATCCACCTGTCGATCGGCAATCTGGACAAGGTCGTGTCTGACCTGACCCCCGCCTATGGCGCCGACTGCCCCGTGGCCGTGGTGTACCGCGCCAGCTGGCCGGACGAGCGGATCATCCGCGCCACGCTGGGCACGTTGAAGGACTCGCTGGACGAGAGCATCTCGCGCACCGCGCTGATCCTGGTCGGGCCGGCGCTGGCCGGCGAAGGCTTCGACGAAAGCTGTCTGTATTCCAAAACCTATGACCGTCGCTATCGCCCGCAAAGCGCCGACAGCCCGTGGTCGAGTTGGAGTCAGGGCGATGACTAACCCGCCCGGACTGCTGATCTCGGCCCCATCCTCGGGGACCGGCAAGACCACGGTGATGCTAGGCCTGCTGCGCGCTCTGGCCGAGGACGGGCTGACCGTGCAGCCCTTCAAGAGCGGTCCCGACTATATCGACCCGGCCTTTCACCGGGCGGCGGCGGGGCGGGCCTCGTTCAACCTGGACAGTTGGGCGATGGGCGCGCCGTTGCTGGGCGCGATTGCGGCGCAGGCCAAAGGTGCCGACATCGTGGTGGCCGAAGGGTCGATGGGCCTGTTCGACGGTGTCGCCAAGCCGGGCGAGCAGGGCCACGGGTCCAGCGCCGAGACCGCGCTGCGCATGGGCTGGCCGGTGGTTCTGGTGCTGGATGTGGGCGGTCAGGCGCAATCGGCCGCCGCTACGGCGCTGGGGTTCCGGATGTACAACCCCGACCTGCCCTTTGCCGGCGTGATTCTGAACCGCTGCGCCAGCCCGCGCCACGAACGCCTGACCCGTCTGGGGATGGAGCGCGCGGGCCTGCCGGTTCTGGGCGTTTTGCCCCGGCGCGGCGACCTGACCCTGCCCGAGCGGCATCTTGGCTTGATCCAGGCGGTCGAGCACCCCGATCTGGAAAGCGCAATTGCCGGCTACGCGGCCTTTCTGCGCGCGCATGTGGATCTGGAGGCGATCAAGCGGGCGGCCTCCTCGGGCCCCGCGGGGTCGTCGTCGGCCGCGCTGCCGCGCCCTCCGGCGCAACGGATCGCACTGGCCCGGGACGCGGCGTTTTCCTTTACCTATCCGCATCTTCTGGAAGGCTGGCGCGCGGCCGGAGCCGAGATTCTGCCGTTTTCTCCGCTGGCGGACGAGGCGCCGGCCCCGGACGCCGATCTGGTCTGGTTGCCCGGCGGGTACCCCGAACTGCACGCCGGAACCCTGGCTGCAGCAGAGCGGTTCTTGACCGGCTTGCGCAAACATGCCGAAACGCGGCCCGTACATGGCGAATGCGGTGGCTACATGGCCTTGGGCCAAGGGCTGATCGACAAGGACGGCACCCGCCACCGGATGGCCGGGCTGCTGGGCCTGGTCACCTCGTACGAGAAGCGCAAGTTCAACTTGGGCTATCGCCGAGCCGAGTTGCTGGCCGACATGCCCGGCTTTTCTGCCGGGACCGCGCTGCGGGGGCACGAGTTCCACTATTCCTCGATCATCGAGCAGCCCGACGCGCCCTTGGCGCGGGTTTTTGACGCCGAAGGCGCCGAAGGTCCGCAGACCGGATCGCGCCGCGAACATGTCACCGGTACGTTCTTCCATCTGATCGCAGAGGCCAGCGCATGAGCGGTTTCGTTTCCTTCATCGGGTCCGGCCCCGGCGACCCGGAGCTGTTGACCCTCAAGGCCGTGGACCGGCTGCAAAAGGCCGATGCGGTACTGTTCGACGATCTCAGCAGCGGGCCGATCCTGAGCCATGCGCGCAAGGAGGCCGACCTTGTGGGCGTGGGCAAGCGCGCCGGGCGGCCCTCGCCCAAGCAGGACCATGTCAGCCGCCTGCTGGTCGAGTACGCCCAGACCGGCCAGCGGATCGTGCGGCTGAAATCGGGCGATGGCGGCCTGTTCGGACGGCTAGAGGAGGAACTGGTGGCCCTGCGCGCTGCCGGCATCGCCTACGAGATCATTCCGGGCATCCCCTCAGCCATTGCCGCGGCTGCCGCGGCAGGCATCCCGCTGACCCGGCGGCTGACCGCGCGGCGCGTGCAGTTCGTCACCGGCCACGATGTCAGCGGGAAGCTTCCCGAGGACTTGAACCTGCCCGCGCTGGCCGACCCGGGTGCGACGACGGTGGTGTTCATGGGCAAGCGCACCTTTCCACTGCTAGCCGGCGCGCTGCACGCGCATGGGCTGCCGCTGGATACCCCCGCGCTGATGGCCGAGTCGGTCTCGACGCCTGAGCAGTCGCTGCACCGGTCCACCGTCGGTGCCTTGGCCGAGCGCCTGGGTTCCGAGATCGGCACCGCGCCAGCGCTGATCCTTTATGGTCCGCTGGCGGAGTTCGACGATGATTGATCTGGTCTTGATCGGGATCGGCACCGGCAACCCGGACCACGTGACCTTTCAGGGCGCGAAGGCGATCCGCGCGGCCGATCTGATCCTGATCCCGCGCAAGGGCGCCAACAAGGCCGATCTGGCCGGCGTGCGCGAGGAAATCATCCGCAAGGTCACCGACACACCGCCCCAAATCGCCTATTTCGACATCCCCGAGCGCCGGTCGCAGGATGGCTACCTGCGCGGCGTGGATGAATGGCACGACGCAATCGCCCTGCGCTGGCAGGAAGCGATGGCCCGGCACCCCGACGCGCGCACGGTCGCCCTGCTGATCTGGGGCGACCCGTCGCTCTATGACAGCTCGCTGCGAATCGCGGCGCGGCTGGACCCGCAGCCGAACACGACGGTGATCCCCGGCATCACGGCGCTGCAGGCGCTGACGGCGGCCCATGCCATGCCAATCAATGAGATCGGCGCGCCCTATCTGGTCACCACCGGCCGGCGCATCCGCGACGAGGGCTGGCCCAGCGACGCCGATACGGTTGCGGTGATGCTGGATGGCGAATGTTCGTTCCAGACGCTGGACATGGCCGATTTTGACATCTGGTGGGGGGCTTACGTGGGCATGCCCGAGCAGGTCCTGATCAAAGGTCCGCTGGCGGATGTGGCCGACAAGATTTTGCGCACCCGCGCCGAGGCCCGCGGCCGGCACGGGTGGATCATGGATATCTATGTTCTGAAAAAGCGCGGGAATTGACGCGAAAGGTCGCAAATGGCGATTGCGCCAAAGCGGCATTCACGTCTAAATGGACGGGTCTGGTCCTGCCGGAGACATCCGGATGCTAAGAGGGAATTTGGTGCGGCCTGCGCGCAGGTCAAATCCAAAGCCGCCCCCGCGACTGTAAGCGGTGAGCCCTGTTCAACCAGCCACTCCCGATCCGTTCGGGGGGAAGGCGAACAGAGGCGCTGACCCGCAAGCCAGGAGACCTGCCAGGCGAACAATGAAACACCGGCCGTCGGGTGCGGCGGCACAGGAGGACAGAAAATGACGACACAAACGCAAACCGCATCAACGGCACGCGCTGGCATTCTTTCGACAGTGTTCGCGGCAGCTCTGGGCCTGGGGATCATCACCCTGGCCGGTCACGTTCAGGCATCGGCGCTGCATGACGCCGCGCATGACGTGCGCCACGCAACCGGCTTCCCCTGCCACTAAACCAATGTTCAGTCGCATTCTGACCAGCGCGTTGTTCGCTGGTGCTGCAGCCGGGTTGATCGTCGCCCTGCTGCAGTTGGTATTCGTGCAACCCGTGTTGCTGCATGCTGAACTCTATGAATCCGGAGAGCTGGTGCATTTCGGAGCCGAAGCCGTCTCGGCCCATCCCGAACTGCCGGGCATGTTCTCGGACCTGACCCGCGACGGGCTGAGCGTGGTGTTCACCATGCTGACCTATACCGGCTATGCGCTGGTTCTGGTCGCCCTGATGTCGCTGGCCGAGGCGCAAGGCCACCCGGTTGACGGGCGCACGGGCGTGCTATGGGGGCTTGCCGGTTTCATCGCCTTTCACCTGGCGCCGGGCTTCACCCTGGCCCCCGAGGTTCCGGGTGTTGCCGCAGCCGACGTGTTCGCGCGGCAGATCTGGTGGTGGGCAACCGTCGCGGCTGCTGGTGTGGCCATGTGGCTGATCGCCTTTGGTGGCAACATCGTCAGCTATCTGGTTGCGGCCGTGCTGTTGATGGCCCCGCACCTGATCGGCGCGCCGGAACCCGACGTGTTCACCGGGCCGGTTCCGACCGAGATCGGGGCCCTGTTCGCAGCACGCGCCTTTGGCGTCGGCCTTGTGGCCTGGGTGCTGCTGGGTTCGTTTGCCGGGTATTTCTGGCAAAGCGAGGGCAAGCGCGTCGAAGCCGCGGCCTGATCCCCGAAATCCCACGACCCGCCGGCGCCCAACCGGCGGGTCATTTGCTTTTCAAGGAAACATGATGACACGCTCGCTTGCTCTTTTCGCGATCGGTCTGGTCTTTGGTGGGGGTGCCGGGTTCGTGCTGGCCGCGGCCAACGGCGTCACCTTCGATGGCCACGACCATTCCGACCCCGCCCAACATGGCGGCCATCACGCCGAGGCCATGGCCCATGACCACAGCGCCGCCATCAACCTGCCCGCCGGACCGGACGCGCCGGGGCTGGAGATCGCCGTCTCCCCCGACCCGATGGCGGGTTGGAACCTGCATGTGATGCCAAAAAACTTCCGCTTCTCGCCGGAGAACGCCTCGCTGGACAACAAGCCCGGCGAAGGCCATGCGCATGTCTATGTAAACGGCGTCAAGCTGGCCCGGCTTTATGGCAACTGGATGCACATTTCGGACCTGCCCAAGGGCGACACTACCATCGAGGTCTCGCTGAACGCCAACAGCCACAGCCCGCTGGCCGTGGATGGGGTGCCGGTCAGCGCCTCGGTCACGGTTCAGGTGGACTGAAACGCGGGGATCCGCGCCCGCAGACACAAGCGAAGCCGCCCGCACGGCCGGGCGTCTTCGATCCAGCCATTCGGGCTGTTCAGAATGGTCCGGCAGGTCGCCGCAATGTCATCGGCATCGGCAACCGGATCGATCCCCGAAAACACGTAGGACGCCAGGCTTTCCCCCTGCATCGCCACCACGGTCGGCTCATTGCAACCGCTGAAACAGGTGTGCTCGGCGATCTCGACCTGCCCGTCCACGCCCGCAGCGCGCAGGGCGTCCGATACGGCCTGACGCTCGGCCGGCAAGTCGCGCTCGCCCGCGCAGCTGCTGCAGATCAAAACACGCATGCCACTCGCCTGCCTTTTCCGTTTCACACTGTCGCTTGTGCGGGTTTCGCACCCCCGGCGCAAGCCCGCCGCCCACGATATTGTGACTGTACGCACCCGGGAATTCGGGAAGACTTGGGCCAACCACGACCTGGAGAGCCCGTGATGAAACGTCTTATGTTTTTCCTCGGCCTGCTGGCGCTGCCCGCGCTTGCTGCCGATATCGAACCGCGGCCGGGTTGGGCCGTCCACCCGACGACCAAGACCCATGACGCGCTGGTGGCCGACACGATCGCAGCGGTCAAGGCAAACGGTCTGATCGTGGTAACGCAGGCCGGGCCCACCAAGGCCGCCGCCGCGCGCGGCATCACCATTCCGGGCAATCGGGTGATCGGCGTCTTCAACAACGACTATGCGGTGCGGGTTCTGGAACAATCGGTGCCCGCGATGATCGAGGCGCCGATCCGCCTGTACGTCACGGAAAACGAGGACGGGACCGCGACGCTGTCCTACAAAACGCCCACTTTGGTCTTTGCCCCCTACACCGATGGATCCGACGCCTTGCCCGCGATTGCCGCAGAGTTGGACGCCAAATTCGCCGCCATCGCCCAGACGGCTGTCAAATAGTCACACTGACGTGATGCGGCTTGCGCCGGCCCGGAACCTCCGCAATCTGCTGCGCAACGGAACTTACGGAGCTTGTTCGATGCAGGACCTGTCCCCCCGCGCTGCGGACCTTCTGGCGCAACGGCTGTACGAGGCCGGGTGCCGCCACGCATTCGGCATGCCCGGGGGCGAGGTGTTGACCCTGGTCGATGCGCTGGAACAGGTCGGGATCACCTTTCACCTGACCAAGCACGAAAACTCGGCCGGTTTCATGGCCGAGGCGGTGCACCATCGCGATGGTGCGCCGGCGGTTCTGGTGGCGACCCTGGGTCCTGGGGCCATGAACGGCATCAATGTCGTGGCCAACGCGCTGCAGGATCGGGTACCGATGATCGTGCTGACCGGCTGCGTCGATGCCGACGAGGCGCTGACTTACACGCATCAGGTCATGGATCATGCGCAGGTCTATCGCTCGATCACCAAGGGTACGTTCACCCTGACGGCCAAGGGCGCCGACATCATCGCCGACAAGGCCGTGTCGCTGGCCACGCAGCCACGCCCCGGGCCGGTGCATATCGACGTGCCGATCTCGGTCGCCGATACACGGGTGTCGGCCGCCAAGCGCCGACGGCTGACCCGGGCCGCCCGCGTCGCGCCCGAGGGCACATGCCTGGAGAAGGCCCGCCGATGGGTCGCCGAGGCCGAGCGTCCGCTGGCGATCATCGGGCTGGACGTGCTGTATGACGACTCGCGCAGCGTGGTGCGGGCGTTTCTGGAACATTTCGGCATCCCGTTCGTCACGACCTACAAGGCCAAGGGCGTGGTGCCCGAGGATCACCCGCTGTGCCTGGGGGGCGCGGGGCTGTCGCCCTTGGCCGACACGCAGCTTGTGCCGCTGGTCGAACAGGCCGACCTGATCCTGTGCCTGGGCTATGACCCCATCGAAATGCGCCCCGGCTGGCGCGAGATCTGGGACCCGGACGAAAAACGCGTGATCGACATTTCGGCCGTGGTGAATGACCACTACATGCACCAGGCGGGGCTGAACCTGGTCGCCGATACCGGCGCCACGCTCGAGGCGATCGCCAAGGGCAACCCTGCGCGACCGACTTGGCCCCAAGGCCAACCGGCGCAGGTCAAGGCCGCATTGGCCGCGGCCTTTCCCACCGACGACGACTGGGGCCCCGCCGCCGTGATCGCCGAGGCCCGCGACACCCTGCCCCCCGAAACACTGGCCACCGCCGACAGCGGCGCGCACCGCATCCTTCTCAGCCAGATGTGGCAATGCTCCGAGGCGCGCGGCCTGATCCAGTCGTCGGCGCTGTGCACGATGGGATGCGCCGTTCCGATGGCGATCGGCCTGAAACTGGCCGAACCCGACCGCCCGGTAATCAGCTTTTCCGGCGATGCCGGGTTCTTGATGGTCGCCGGTGAGTTGTCGACCGCCGCAGAAATGGGCGGAAACCCGATCTTTCTGGTCTTTGTCGATGCCAGCCTGGCACTGATCGAGCTGAAACAGCGCCAGCGCCAGATGGGCAATCGGGGCGTCGATTTCGACCGGCATGACTATGCCGCGATGGGCCGGGCGTTCGGCGGCCATGGTCACACCGTGCGAAACCGCGCCGATCTGCGCGCGGCGCTGCAGGCCGCGATGACCGCCGACACGTTCACGGTGATCGCCGCCGAGATCGACCGCGGAGGCTATGATGGCCGCATCTGAAGGGCCGCTGAAGGGCGTCAAGGTTCTGGATCTGTCACGCATTCTGGCCGGGCCGACCTGCACGCAACTGCTGGGCGATCTGGGCGCCAGCGTGATCAAGGTGGAAAACCCGGCCACCGGGGGCGATGACACCCGCCAATGGGGGCCGCCCTATGTCACCGACGCGGATGGCAACCCGACCGATCTGAGCGCCTATTTCATGGCCGCGAACCGCAACAAGAAATCCGTCGCCATCGATATCGCCACGCCAGACGGGCAGGAACAGATCCGGCGGCTGGCCTCTCATGCCGACATCCTCATCGAGAATTTCAAACCCGGCGGGCTGGCCAAATACGGGCTGGACCATGAAACCCTCTCGCGCGAATTTCCGGGGCTGATCTACTGTTCGATCTCAGGCTACGGCCAGACCGGCCCGAACGCGGCCAAGCCGGGCTATGACCTGATGGCGCAGGGCTATGGCGGGATCATGTCGCTGACGGGCGAGCCGGACGGAGCCCCTATGAAAGTCGGCGTGGGCATCGCCGACGTGATGTGCGGCATGTACGCGACCGTCGGCATACTGGCGGCGCTGCGCCACCGGGATCAGACCGGCGAAGGCCAGCAGATCGACATCGCGCTGGTCGACAGCCAGATCGCATGGCTGATCAACGAGGGCGTGAACTATCTGACCTCGGGCCAGGTTCCACAGCGGCGCGGCAATGGGCACCCCAACATCGTGCCCTACGATGTTTATGAAACCGCCGATGGGCACGTCATTCTGGCCGTGGGAAATGACAGCCAGTTCCAGCGCTTCTGCGGTTTTCTGGAGTTGAGCCACCTGCCCGACGACGCGCGGTTCGCCACCAACCCGGCCCGGCTGGAACACCGCAATGCATTGAACGCCGTTCTGCGGCCCGCGCTGCTGCGGCTGGAGACCAAGGCCGTCATCGATGGCCTTGAGGCGTTGAAAGTGCCGGTCGGCCCGGTTCAGACGCTGGATCAGGTCTTTGCCTCGGACCAAGTGGCAGCGCGGCGGATGCAAGTGGATATGCCAGCCCGGCCCGGCCCGGTGCGTCTCATCGGGAATCCATTGAAGTTGTCCCGCAGCCCGGTGACCTACCGCTCTGCTCCGCCCGAGTTCGGCGCTGACACGCAGACGGTTCTGAACGCGGAAAACCCCTTCGAGGATTGAAACACTCTGCCTTTTTCGGCGGCAAGTCGCTGAAACATGTCATTGAATCGGCGATTTTTTTCGCTTTTTGCGAACACAAGCTTTCACCAATTCGAGAGCAGGCCCGATACTGTTACGTCCCGTCTGCACACTCTGCTAAGTCCAAGAGTGTGAGTTTTTGCAACCAGATTGGACCCAAGCATGCAGCAAGATGTTTTCGGACAGATGAACACCCTGACCCACCCGGACAGCGCCGAAGCGTGGAATGGTGTTCTGCTTGGTTTCATGGCTCACGCAGCGGTCACACCTCAGCATCTGGGCAAGGTGCTTGAGCTTGAACCGGGCTTTGCGCTTGGGCATGCCATCAAGGGGCTGTTCATGGTTCTGTTGGGGCGCAGGGAAATGATGGAGGTCGCCCATCAGGCCGCCGCCGCCGCAAAGAGTGCGGCCGCTGAGCAGCCGATTTCGGCCCGCGAGACACTGTATGTTGAGGCCTTGGATCATTGGTTGGCAGGCCAACCCACCCGCGCCGTACAAACTTTCGAGGCAATTCTGCGCACTCACCCCGAGGACACGCTGGCCATGAAGCTCAGCCACGCGACCCGTTTCGTGTTGGGTGATTCCGCAGGGATGCGACGCTCGATCGAACGGGTTCTGCCCGCTTATGCGCCTGATCACCCCGGTCGTGGATACCTGCTTGGGTGCCATTCCTTTGCGTTGGAAGAAACCGGTGCCTATGAAAAGGCCGAAATCGCAGGGCGTCAGGCTCTGTGGATGGTTTCCGACGACGCGTGGGGCCTGCACGCAGTCGCCCATGTGCACGAAATGACGGGCAATGCGCAATCCGGCCTGGACTGGCTGGCCGGGCGCGAGGCTGCCTGGTCCCACTGCAACAACTTCCGCTACCACGTGTGGTGGCACAAGGCGTTGATGCATCTGGATCTGGGTCAGATCGACCAGGTGCTTGATCTGTACGACCACGAGATTCGCCAGGACAAAACAGATGACTATCGCGATATTTCGAATGCGACTTCGCTATTGTCGAGGCTCGAGCTTGAAGGCGTGGACATTGGCACCCGATGGGAAGAACTGGCCGACCTGAGCGCCGCCCGCACCGAAGACGGCTGTCTGATCTTCGCTGATCTGCACTACCTTCTGGCACTGACTGGTGACAACAGGCCCGACTCGACCGCCAAGTTGCTGGCCCGCATTCACAAGGACTCGCAACAGCCCGCAACCGACACGGCACGTCGCATGGCCGACCCGGGCTTGGCCGCTGCCATTGGCCTCGAGGCATTTGGAAAAGGCGATTATCTTCAAGCCTTCGAGCATCTTGCAAATGCGCGAAATTCGATGCAATTGGCCGGCGGCAGTCACGCCCAGAGGGATGTTTTTGAA
The DNA here is from genome assembly GCF_056537025.1 of Ruegeria sp. CH5. Lineage (NCBI taxonomy): Bacteria > Pseudomonadati > Pseudomonadota > Alphaproteobacteria > Rhodobacterales > Roseobacteraceae > Ruegeria > Ruegeria sp. CH5. The sequence continues at coordinate 1,126,883 of NZ_JBQFQT010000001.1, forward strand.
CGCATTACGATCGATTCCGGCCTGCGTGCCGGACGCCTCGACGATGTCGAGCGCATTTTGGACGACCGCAAGGCCAAACGGTCCGGCACCGAAGACAATTACGCCCTCGCGCGCCGCGCTCTGATCAGTTCGGCCCGCGACCAATCCGGTGTGCAAAGCGTACCGGCTGAATAACAAGACGACCACAAAGGACAGAGAAACGAATGGCGACCGCATCGCCCGCTTCTGATTTTGCACCGGTGGCGGCATCCTCCGCCCCTGCTGCCACAACCCGCGACCCGCGGCTGGATTTCTATCGCGGTATTGCGATGTTCATCATCCTGATCGCGCACATCCCGAATGACCCCTGGGCCCGATGGATCCCGGCCCGTTTCGGATTCTCGGACGCGACTGAAATCTTTGTTTTCTGCTCGGGCATGGCTTCGGCCATCGCCTTTGGCGGCGCGTTCGAACGCAAGGGCTGGTGGATGGGGACCGCCCGGGTCAGTTTCCGCATCTGGCAGGTCTACTGGGCACATATCTGCCTGTTTTTCTTTGTCGCAATGTCCATGGCGGCGCTGGATCTGTCCGGAGCCTTCGACAAAAGCTATGTCTCGGGATTGAACCTGCAGCATTTCTTCAACGACCCGATGCCACAGATGGTGGGGCTGTTCACCCTGACCTATGTGCCGAACTATTTCGACATCCTGCCGATGTACCTGGTCGTTCTGGCAATGATGCCGATGTTCATGGGGCTGTCGCGCCTCAGCATCTGGGCGGTCGGGTTGGTCTCGGTCGCGATCTGGCTGGTGGCGCAGACCGGTTTGTTGGCGCTTCCGGCCGAACCGTGGTCGGACCGCCAGTGGTTCTTCAACCCGTTTGGATGGCAGTTGCTGTTTTTCACGGGCTTTGCATTCATGCGGGGCTGGATCCCTGCGCCGCCGGTTTCCAAGACGCTGATCTGGGCCGCGGCATTGTTCCTTGTCCTCTCGGCCCCGTTCGGATCGTGGAAAGTGTTCTTGTGGGTCCAGGCGGCCGCACCGGATCTTGCCGAGAACATCCGAAAGGTCTGGCCCCTGACAAGCGAACTGCGCGAAAAAACCGATTTCGGCTTGTTCCGGTACATGCACTTCCTGTCGCTGGCCTACCTGGGATGGGTGGCTGCTGGGCAACATGGGCATCGCCTGATCGCCACCGGCAACACGATGGGCGCGCAGCTGTGGCGATGGATCCTGAAGCAGATCACCAAAGTGGGCCAGCAGTCCTTGGCGGTTTTCGTATTTTCAATGGCAGCAGCACGACTTATCGGCGTTTTCCTCGACGAATTTGGGCGGGATTTTGCCACCGTTCTGGCCGCAAATCTAATTGGATTTGCATTGATCATCGGCGTGGCTTATCTGGCCGCTTGGTTCAAATCACACCCATGGAAATCGAAGTCATGAAGTTCACGCGTCGTGCATTCCTTGCGTCGACTACGGCGCTGGCCTTCGCCCCGGCCACCTTTGCCACCGGTGGCGAGGTGCCATTCGACCGGGCCGACATCATCGCCCTTGCCCGCGATCTGGCCAGCCGCCCCTACGAGGCGCGCGAAACCGTTCCGCAGGCGTGGCAGGACCTCACTTACGAACAGTACCGCTCCATCCGTTTCCGGCTGGACCGTGCACTCTGGTACGGAACCGATACGCCGTTCAACGTCGATTTCTTCACCCCCGGCCTCTACTTCCCGCGAACCGTTCAGGTCTCGGCAGTTGAGAACGGGATGATCGCGCCGGTTGCCTTCGACCTCGAGATGTTCGACCGGGCCGAGGATGTCCCCGATCTGCCCGTGGACGAAACGCTGGGTTTTTCGGGTTTCCGGCTGCGCACCGAGATGCATCGCCCTGGCAAGACGGACGAGTTCTGCGTCTTTCAGGGAGCCAGCTATTTCCGTGCCATCGGCCTTCACGAGGTTTATGGCCTGTCAGCCCGTGGTCTTGCACTGAAAACCGGGGATCCCGAGGGCGAAGAATTTCCGGATTTCATCCGATTTTGGCTGGAGCGCCCAAAGCCCGGCCAGCGCAACATGATCGTTCACGCCCTGATGGACAGCCCCAGTGTGACCGGCGCCTACCGGTTCGATATCTCGGCCGGCGCTGACTGCATCATGGAGGTGCAGGCAACCTTGTTTGCTCGGGAAGAACTTCCCCATGTCGGGATCGCTCCGGGGACGTCGATGTTCCTGTTCGATCAGACCAATCACAACCGGTTCGACGATTTCCGTCCGGCCGTGCATGACAGCGACGGGCTGATGATCCGAAACGGGGCGGGAGAAGTGATTTGGCGCCCGCTCGCCAATCCCAAGAGATTGCAGGTGTCCTCATTCGTCGACATGAATCCTCGCGGGTTCGGACTGATGCAGCGCAAACGCGCGTTTTCCGACTATGCCGACCTCGAGGCGCAATACCACAAGCGCCCCGGCCTTTGGGTCGAGCCGATGGGCGATTGGGGTAAAGGTACGGTCACTCTGGTCGAAATTCCGGCCGATCAGGAGATCTACGACAACATTGTCGCCTATTGGCGTCCCGCTGAACCGGTCGCTGCCGGTGCTCAGCTCGACTTGTCATACCGCCTGATCTGGGGCGAGGAACCTCAGCGGACCGCCATGCCGCGGGTGATCAACACCGCAATGGGCGAGAACACTTTCGGGGAAGGACGGCTTGCGGTGATCGACTTCGAAGCCAGCGAGTTGTTCGACGATCCGGACGCCCTCAGCGTGTTCGTGCAGTCGCCTCATGCGGAAACCTCGGACGGGGTTCTGCAACGCAACCCGGATACGGGCGGTTTGCGTCTGGCCTTTTCGTTTCAACCCGGCGACCGCGACCACGTAGAATTGCGCGCGCAACTGAGGCTGGGTGACGAGCCCGCCTCGGAAGTCTGGATGTACAGATGGACAGCATAATCCCGGACCTGAAAATCATGCCGCCCGAGGCACCGCTGGCAATGCCGGAGCAGGACTTTGGCGCCGGGTTTCGGGACGCCCAAGCACCTGCGGATGCCCGCCGGTCGTCGGCTGGCCTTTGGCGCGCATTGGCGTTTTCCCCGGCCATGGCCGCCTCGGTTGCTTTGCTGTGGGTCATGGCGGACTGGTTCGACGCCGAAGGGATCAACGTGGTCGAAGCGATCCTGTTGGCATTGATTTCGTTCAATTTCTTCTGGATTTCCTTCACGGTCTGCACCGTCCTGCTGGGAATGGTCTCTCTAGCCCGGCAAGAGCGTCCGGTACGGCAGGGTCGCGCGCAACCACTGCGGGTCGCTTTGCTGATGCCCGTCTACAACGAAGTGCCGTGGAACGTGTTGGGCAATGCCCGCACGATGCTCGAAGAACTGCGCGCCCGAGGGGGCAAGCATCACTATGCGATGTTCATCCTGTCCGACACCCGCGATCCGGAAATCGCGGCCCAGGAACAGGCCAGCATCGAGGCGCTGCGTACCACGCTGGCCCCGGGTCTTGAGCTGTATTACCGACGCAGGGAACAGAATACGGACCGCAAGGTCGGCAATATAGCTGATTGGGTCAGCCGCTGGGGTGGCGCTTGGGATGCAATGCTGGTTCTGGACGCCGACAGCTTGATGACCGGGCGCGCGATCGCGCGGCTGACCGACGCGCTGGCCCGCGATCCCGGCGCCGGCCTGATCCAAAGCTATCCGCAACTGATCGGTGCCCAGTCCGTCTTTGCACGGATGCAGCAGTTCGCCAATGGTGTTTACGGCATCGCATTTGCAGAGGGCCTGTCCCGTTGGTGTGGCCAGGAAGGCAACTATTGGGGCCACAACGCCATCATCCGCACCAAGGCATTTGCGACCTGTGCGGGTCTGCCCAAGCTGCGCTCGCTCTCGGGCCAGGAACAACTGATCATGAGCCACGACTTCGTCGAGGCCGGGTTGCTGCGCCGCGCCGGTTGGGGCGTTCGCTTTCTGCCGCGCATCCGAGGCTCGTACGAGGAAACACCGCCGACACTGATCGACCACGCCCTACGCGACCGCCGCTGGTGCCAGGGCAACTTGCAGCATCTGCGTCTGCTCGGCTCGACCGGCTTTCGGGCCGTGTCGCGGTTTCATCTGTTCCACGGTGCCGTCGGATACCTGATGTCACCCTTGTGGTTCGCACTGCTGGTCATGTGGGCGTTGATCGGTCAGGGCAAGGATGCTTCGGTGCTGCACTATTTCAGCCCGGACAATCCGATGTTCCCCCAGTGGCCGGAAATGACCGAAACGCGGCATGTTCTGATCATCCTTGTCATGTACGCGATGCTGCTGGCCCCCAAGATTCTGGGTGCACTGGCATTGCCCCTCAGCGGTGTTCGCTATGAAGATTTCGGCGGCCGGACCCGGTTTCTTGCGTCATTCCTGTTCGAGGTCGTGCTGTCGATCCTGTACGCACCAATCCTTATGGTACAGCAGATGATCGCCGTGTTCCGCACCCTTCTCGGTGTGCAAAAAGGCTGGACCCCGCAGGCACGAGATGGCGGCACCTATGGGCTGCGGACGCTGATCGTGTGTCATGCGCTCGAAACCATCAGCGGCCTCGCGCTGAGCGCGGGCATCCTGGCTGGGTTGGTCTCAGTCTGGTTGGCGCCAATCGCCATCAGCCTGACTTTTGCGGTACCGCTCTCCGCTCTCAGCGGCGTATCTGCGGCTGCGGCGCGTCGCATGGTCGGCATGCCCGAGGATTTCCACGAGCCCGCCATCACGCGGGCGGCACGTTCGCATCGCAACGAGTTGAAACGCCTGATCGAGGGCAAGGGAACCATGACCCCGGCGGAATGATCACCCGCCGGGCAACCCTTCGTACCAATCCACCATCATGTCGGCCCAACCCCGAGGGACGGAATGACCGCCGGGAAACAGCGCGAACTCCAATGCGCTGCCGTCAGCACAGGCGGTCCACTTGCGACGCATGAACTGGCCTGTCGTTGAAAACCCGTCTGGACGGTTGTCGGCGCATTCGTTGGCCTGCCGCCAGATCTCGAGCCCGGCGAAGATATCGCCCTGAAGGAACCGACCGCCGCCCAGTGCGCGCCCCTCTAGCGGCACCACGTTGTCAGTCCAGCCATGTGTGTGAAAAAGGCGCACGGGCCCCGCGCAGCTTTCGGGATGCGGGCGCCAGAATCCTCCTGAGACAGGCACGTAGGCCGAGAATGCCTCGGGATCGGCGCAGGCCAAATAATTCACCATGAAGCCGCCGGCCGAGAATCCCCCCAGCACCACGCGATGGTCATCGACCCCGAACCGTTGGGCCGCATCCGCAACAACCTCCTTCAGGAACGCGGCTTCGTCTCGCCCGTCCCACCCCGGATAGAAGCTCCAGCTTTTTCGACCGTTCCGCTCGGCCCCCTCGGGTGCCATGACCGCGTATCCCCGCGCCAGCAAGGGTTCGACCATGCCGCGGTTTTTCATGGTTCCCTGCGCGCTGCCGCCATACCCGTGCAGGAACACGACCAATGGCGGGTTGGTTTCTTCCGGCAGCTCGATGCGATAGCTTCCGGTTGCAGTCTCGCAAACACCCTGATCCTGCCCACACGCGGCCACTGCCGGAGTTGCGGCGGTTGCGACCAACACAGCCAACAGATCCCTGAGCCTCATCACGCCCCCTCCGAATACGCCTGCACCGGCAGCCCGGCCCGCACCCAGCCCGGACCTGCGGCTGACCCCAGCATCCCTTCGGGCACGTCAAGAATGTTGCCGTAGCCCGCCTCGGTCAACCTGTTGCCTAGCCGCGCTGACCGCACACCACGGGCGCAGATCAAGGCAATCGGCCGCCCCTTGTCACCGCCAGACAGGCGATCCAACACATCCAAAAAGTCTTCACGGCGCATGTCCAGCGGTTGGGCGCCCTGCCCGATGCCTGAGGCCCGCCATTCGCGCGGGGTCCGAATGTCGAGCAACAGGATTTCCCCTGCAACAGCCTTTTCGTGCGCCTGAGCGACGGTCAACGTACCGCCAGAAAAGTCTTCGGGGATCAGACGGTATTCACGGATCGCAAAACCCGCAAGCACAGCGGCTGCGCCCCCAAGGAACACGCCTCTGCGGCTGAGCTTGGTTGTGATCGCCAATGTGCACCCTCCGGTTTCTCCAAACCGGTTTTATCACGGGTCCGCCTCCGACGCTGCGCCGAAAAGCAGGGCGCAGATCAAGTTCGCGTCATTTTCGCGCAGGCTTTGGCCAAAAATCCGAGCGGTGTAGTGCAATGTGAAAAACTTGCAATAGCTGGACAGTCAATAAATTATCCTTACAAAATCAACAGCACCCTGACCGCTCAGCCCGGAGTATCGCAGTTGTCCCTATTCCTTATCGCGGCCCTTCCCTTCCTCGGAGCTGTCTTTCCCGCCCTGTTGATCCGCGCCGGGCGCAACGCGGCCGCATCGGCAGCGGGATTGACCACGTTTCTGGCCTTGATGGGGCTGCTGATTCATATCCCGGACGTCATGAACGGCACGGTGGTCACCGCTCGGTTCGACTGGATTCCGGGGCTGGGGTTGAACGCCAATTTCATGCTGGACGGGCTGGGATTTCTGTTCGCGCTGCTGATCCTCGGCATTGGTCTGCTGATCATCCTGTACGCGCGGTTCTACCTGTCGCGTGAAGACCCAATGGGGCAATTCTATACCTATCTCCTGCTGTTCCAGGGCGCGATGGTCGGTATCGTTCTGTCCGACAACATACTGCTTTTGCTGGTTTTCTGGGAATTGACCTCGCTCAGTTCGTTCTTGCTCATCGGCTATTGGAAACACCTGCCCGAAGGCCGCCAGGGCGCGCGGATGGCGCTGGCGGTCACCGGGTCCGGCGGGCTGGCGATGATCGCGGGGATGCTGATCCTCGGCAATATCGTGGGGTCCTATGACCTGAGCGTGATCCTCCAGAACCGCGAACTGATCCAGTCTTCGCCCTACTACCTGCCGGCGTTGATACTGATCCTGCTGGGATGTTTCACCAAGTCGGCCCAGTTCCCGTTCCATTTCTGGCTGCCGCATGCAATGGCCGCTCCAACGCCGGTTTCGGCCTATCTGCACTCGGCCACGATGGTGAAGGCTGGCCTGTTTCTGATGGCGCGCATGTGGCCGGTTCTGGCCGGAACCGAGGCGTGGTTCTACATCGTCGCCACCACCGGCCTGGTGACCATGCTGATCGGCGCGGTGATCGCGCTGTTCAAGGATGACCTCAAGGCGTTGCTGGCCTTTTCGACGGTGTCGCATCTGGGGCTGGTCACGATGCTTCTGGGCTTTGGCACCAAGATCGCGGTCGTGGCCGCCATCTTTCACATCATCAACCACGCCACCTTCAAGGCCGCCCTGTTCATGACCGCCGGGATCGTGGACCACGAAACCGGCACCCGGAACATCAAGCGCCTGGGCGGGCTGCGCCATTTGATGCCGATCACCTTCACGATTGGAACAATCGCCGCTTTGTCCATGGCAGGCATTCCACCTTTGAACGGTTTCCTGTCCAAGGAAATGATGCTGGAAGAAACCGTGCACACGGTCTGGCGAAACTCGCACTATCTGGTGCCAGCCCTTGCCCTGGTGGCCGCGATCTTCTCTGCCGCATATTCCTTCCGGTTCGTCTCCCACGTTTTCTTGGGCCCAGAACGCGAGGATTACCCTGCGCACCCGCATGACCCGCCAGTGGGGCTGTGGCTGGCTCCGGCATTCCTGGTTGTGCTGGTCGTGCTGATCGGCCTGAACTCGGCCGCCATCGTCGGCCCGTTGGTTGCGGTTGTGTCTTCCGCGGTGATCGGCGGCGAGAAGCTGCCCTATTACTCACTGAAGCTGTGGCACGGGTTCACGCCTGCCTTGTACATGTCGATCGTCGCAACTTTTGGCGGCCTCTTCCTGTTGGCTTTGCACCGCCGCGGCGAGCAGGTCTGGAATATCCTGCCCCGCCCCGAGGCCAAGACCATCTTCGACGCCGTGATCGGCGGATTGACCGCCGCCAGCCGGTGGATCACGGACGAGCTGCACAACGGTGTCATCAGCCGCTATGCGATCATCCTGATCGCCTTTACGGTCGGCCTTGGATACTATGCCTATTCGACCGGCACGATTGGCGTGGAAACGCGGGTTCCGCTGCCGGCTCCAATCATTCCGATCATCGGCTGGCTGTGCCTGATCGTGGCGACGATGGGCATCATGTGGTTCCACCGGAACCGTTTGCTGTCGCTTGTTTTGATCGGTGTCGTTGGCCTGATCGTGTCGATGGCCTTCAACTATCTGTCCGCGCCTGATCTAGCCCTGACGCAGATCTCGGTCGAAGTCGTCACGATGATCCTGCTGCTGCTGTCGCTGAACTTCCTGCCGACCGAGACCCCATGGGACAGCAGCGCGGCGCGGCGCTGGCGAGACGCGGCCATTTCGGTGGTTGCCGGCATCGGCGCCGGGGGCTTGATCTATGCGCTCATGCTGCGCGATTTCGCCTTCCCGACGATTTCGGAGTTCCACCTGGCCAATTCCTACAAGGGTGGCGGAGGCACCAACGTGGTCAACGTGATCCTGGTGGACTTCCGGGGATTTGATACCTTCGGCGAGATCATCGTGCTGGGGATCGCGGCCTTGATCATCTTTGCCCTGACCGAGGCCGTGCTGGGCACCAGTGTCCGCGCCTACCTGCTGAACCGCAAACCGCACTGGCCCCAGTCAGGTGACTCACACCCGCTGATGATGGTTGTTGCCACACGTGTGATGATGCCGATCGCCCTTATGGTGGGCGCCTACATCTTCTTCCGGGGGCACAACCAGCCCGGAGGCGGGTTCATCGCCGGTCTGGTGGTCGCGATCGCCTTCCTGATGCAGTACATGGCCAGTGGCTATACCTGGGCGATCGAGCGGCAGCGGTTCTACTACCATGGCACAATCGGCTGGGGCGTTTTGATCGCTGCAGCCACGGGTTTGGGCGCCTGGTTCAACGAGCGGCCCTTCCTGACCAGCGATTTCGGCTATCTGCATTGGCCACCGCTGGAAGAGTTCGAATGGGCCACGGCCATGCTGTTCGACACAGGCGTGTTCCTGGCCGTTCTGGGCGCCGTAATGCTGGCTCTTGACAGCCTGTCGCGGTTCGCGTGGCGGCCGGGCATGGCGCAGGAATTCCCGATGGACATCAACCCGTTGCGGGATGATCTGGCCGAAGAACAAGAAAAAGCGAAGGAGCAGGGCTGATGGAAGCACTCGTCGCATCGGCCGTTGGCGTTCTGACCGCCGCAGGGATCTTTCTGATCCTGCGCCGTCGGACCTTTCCGGTCATCCTGGGCCTGTCTCTGCTGACCTATGCGGTCAACGTGTTCCTGTTCGCCACGGGACGGCTGGCCGTGAACGCGCCTGCAGTTCTGAACAGATACGAAGAGGTTCCCTATACCGATCCATTGCCGCAGGCCCTTGTTCTGACGGCGATTGTGATCTCGTTCGGGATGACAGCTGTGATCGTGATGATCGCTCTGGGCGCCTACCTGTCTTCGAAGGATGACCATATAGACATGGCCGCGCAGGACAGCGTGGATGACGCAGGAGAAGACGCATGAACCATTGGATCGTTGCGCCGATCGTCCTGCCCGCGATCCTGGCCCCCTTCATCATCATGGTTCTGCGGTACCATCTGGACCTGCAGCGTATCTTTTCAGTCGCCGGTGTGGTGGGCTTGCTCGGCATCGCGCTGACCATCACTGCGCAGGCGGCGGGCGGCGAGATTCATGTCTACGAACTGGGCGATTGGCCGGCTCCGTTTGGCATTGTTCTGGTCCTTGACCGGTTGTCCGCGATGATGGTGTTGCTGACGGCGTTGCTGGCCTTGCCTGTCGTGCTGTACGCCATCGCGTCCGGGTGGGACGAACGCGGCAACCACTTTCACCCGTTGTTCCAATTCCAGCTGATGGGTGTCTGCGGCGCCTTCCTGACCGGGGACGCTTTCAACCTGTTCGTATTTTTTGAGGTGTTGTTGATCGCCTCCTACGGCCTGATGACCCATGGCGGCGGCGCGGTACGCCTGAAGGCCGGGGTGCAATACGTCACCTACAACCTCTTGGGGTCAACTCTGTTCCTGTTTGCATTGGGCACGATCTATTCGGTTACCGGTACCCTGAACATGGCCGACCTGGCTGTGCGCGTCGCGGAAATTCCGGCCGAAGACACCGCCCTGTTGCGCGTGGGTGCGGTTCTTCTGCTGCTGGTCTTCTGCATCAAGGCCGCTGTCCTGCCGCTGCATTTCTGGCTGCCGGCCAGCTATGCCAACGCGCCGCTGCCAGTTGCCGCGCTGTTTGCGATCATGACCAAGGTGGGGGCCTATTCGATCCTGCGGGTCTATACTTTGGCATTCGGCCCGGATGTTGCCGTCACCGAAGGACTGGTTGGTGACTGGCTACAACCTGCCGCGCTGGTGACCCTTGCCATCGGCTCGATCGGTATTCTGGGCACGCGGCACATCGCGCGCATGGTTGCGTTTTGCGCCATCGCCTCGATGGGAACGCTGCTGGTGGCTATTTCCTTGTTCACCGAGACGGCCACAGCCGCCGCTCTGTACTACGTCTACCATTCAACCTTGGCGACCGCGCTGCTGTTCCTGGTGGCCGATCTGGTGATGGAACGTCGTGGAGGGGCCATTGCGCCCCGCCCGCCGATGCCGCAAAGCGGACTGATCTCGGCGCTGTTCTTCGTAGGAGCCATAGCGATGGCGGGCATGCCGCCTTTGTCGGGGTTCATCGGCAAGCTTCTGGTGCTGGATGCGTCTTGGTATGCGCCGGATGCCACTGCGGTCTGGGCGGTCGTTCTGATCGGGTCCTTCGTCACCATCGTAGGTCTGGCCCGCGCCGGATCCCTGATCTTCTGGAAAAGCTATGACGCCAGCACCCAGATCGAACCGGAACCCGAAACCGAGGCCACCAACGATGATGAACCGTCGCACCGGCCCGCGCCTGAACCGCAGCCGGGGCTGGCGTTCACCTCGGTGTTCGGAGTGGTTCTGGGGCTCGTCCTGCTGACCCTGTTCGCCGGGCCCTCGCTGGACTACACTCGCAAGACCGCCGCGCAACTGTTCGCGCCGGAACAATACATCTCGGCCGTATTGGGAAGGGAAGACTGATGAAACTGCTGCGCCGGATATTCCCCCACCCGCATTTGAGCTTCCTGCTGACTCTGGTCTGGGTGCTGTTGGCCAACGCGCCCTCGCTGAACTCACTGGTCTTTGGATTGCTTCTGGGGATCATCATACCCTTCATCACCCAACCCTACTGGCCCGACCGGCCCGTCCTGCGGAACTGGCCCATGGTCGTTGAGTACATGATCGTGGTTCTGTGGGACATCGTGGTGGCCAACGTGACCGTGGCCCGCATCATCCTGTTCAAACGCGACGCGGACAGACAACCGAACTGGATCTCGATCCCGCTGGAACTGCGCACACCCGAAGCGATCACGGTACTGGCTGGAACCATCACCATGACGCCGGGCACCGTCAGTTGCGACCTCTCGGCCCAAGGGCATTGTCTGCTGGTCCATTGCCTGGACGCTCCGGATCCGGGCGCGGTACGAGACCAGATCAAGCAGCGTTACGAGCGCCGCCTGAAGGAGATTTTCGAATGATCGAATATGCAATCTACTTTGCCTTTGCCTGCTTTGGGGCCGCGATCATGATGTGCCTGTGGCGGATCATCACCGCCGACGGTGTGGGGACGCGAGTGCTCGCCCTTGATACGATGGTGATCAACACTATCGCCTTGATGATCCTGTACGGCCTGCATCTGGGCACCGAGATCTTTTTCGAAGCCGCCATGATCATTGCCATGCTGGGCTTTGTTTCGACCGTGGCCTATGCGCGCTTTATGCTGCGCGGCAACATCATCGAGTGAGGCCGCCATGGAATTCATCTTCGAGGTTCTGATTGCGTTTTTCCTGATCGTTTCAGGGATTTTCGGCTTTGTCGGGTCATTCGGCATGATCAAGCTGAAGGATCCGATGTCGCGGCTGCACGCCCCGACCAAAGCCACCACGCTGGGCGTGGGCGGTGTGTTGCTGGCCTCGATCTTTCATTCGATCCTGATCGAGCAGCGCCTTTCCATGCATGAACTGCTGATCACGCTGTTCCTGTTTCTGACGGCTCCGATCACGGCTCTGTTCATTGCCAAGTGGCACATACACCGCCATGAAGCCCCCGAGGATCTGCCAGACGCGGGCGAAGACAAGCTCTGGGCCACCCACGCGGTCGAGCAGGTCGAAGACGTCCCGGACCACAGCGCGAACTGACTTCATGAAGACACCTTCGTTACCACTTACCCGCGATCTGGTTCTGGTGGGCGGAGGGCATACGCATGCGCTGTTCCTTCGGAAATGGGGGATGAACCCCCTACCCGGCGCGCGGTTGACCGTAATCAATCCTGGCCCGACCGCACCCTATTCCGGGATGTTGCCCGGATATGTCGCGGGGCACTACGCCCGCCGCGACCTGGACATCGATCTGATCCGGCTGGCACGGTTTGCGGGGGCCCGGATCATTCTGGGTGCCGCGATCGGCCTGGACCCGAACCGGCGGCTGGTGAATGTGGCCGATCATCCTGATGTCGCTTTCGATGTTGCCTCGATCAATGTCGGAATAACATCGGACATGCCGTCTTTGCCCGGGTTCACGGAACATGCCATCCCGGCAAAACCTCTTGGTCCCTTTGCCGCAAAATGGGCCCAGTACCTGGAGACAACCGACCCTGCTTCGGTGGCGGTCATCGGCGGCGGTGTCGCGGGCGTCGAACTGGCGATGGCCATGGCTCATGCCCTGCGCGCCAAGGGTCGGCAAGCAACGGTCGCTCTGATCGACAAGGCGCAAATCCTGACCGCGATAAACCCCAAAGCCGCCCAGACCATTCGGCGGGCGATGGAAAAGCTTGGCATCGACTGCATCGAACAGGCCGAAATTGCGCAGATCACACCCGAAGGCGTGCAACTGACCGATGGGTGTCAGATCACGGCCGATTTCACAACCGGCGCGGCGGGCGCCCGTCCCTATGACTGGATCGGCCAGACCGGACTGGACCTGCACGACGGCTTTATCCGAGTGAACGGGTATTTGCAGTCCAGCGATCCATCGGTCTTCGCAGTCGGCGACTGCGCTCATCTGGATGACACGCCGCGCCCCAAGGCCGGTGTCTTTGCCGTGCGAGAGGCTCCTGTTCTCTTCAACAACCTGCGCGCAGCTCTCGGCGCTGGAACCATGCGCCGGTACAAGCCGCAGAAGGATTACCTGAAGCTGATCTCGCTGGGGGAACGCTCGGCACTGGCCGAGCGCTTTGGGACGTCATTCAGCGGACCTGTGATGTGGCGGTGGAAAAACCATATCGACCAGAAGTTCATGCGTCGCTTTCGTGAGCTGCCCCAGATGCCAGGCCCCGCGCTTCCCCGTCATCATGCGGATGGCCTGCGCGATGCTCTGGGCGACAAGCCCATGTGCGGCGGTTGCGGCGCCAAGGTAGGTCGCGGCGCCTTGCAGGCCGCGCTGTCCGCAGTACCGCGATCCGACCGTCCGGATATCGCGCCCCTGCCCGGGGATGATGCAGCGATGTTGACCTTTGAAGGCGTCCGGCAGGTGCTGACGTCAGATCATTTGCGCAGCTTCGTTCCGGACCCTGTTCTGATGACCCGCATCGCGGCCATTCACGCACTGGGGGACATCTGGGCGATGGGTGCGACCCCACAGGCCGCGACGGCCACTCTGATCCTGCCGCGCATGTCCTCCCAGCTGCAACACCGCACCATGGCTGAAATCATGGCAACCGCGACCGAAGTCATGCGCAGCGCCGGCGCTGAGATCGTCGGCGGCCATAGCTCGATGGGCGATGAGCTTACCATCGGTTTCACCATCACGGGTTTGTGCCAGTCTGATCCGATCACCCTTTCGGGTGGGCGGCCCGGTGATGTGTTGATCCTGACCAAACCTATTGGCAGCGGAGTCCTGATGGCCGCAGAAATGGCAGGGCAAGCCAACGGCGAGTGGGTAGTGTCCGCCTATGACCACATGACGCGGCCGCAGGGTGACGCCGCACGCATTCTGGCCCAAGCCCATGCCATGACCGACGTCACCGGATTTGGACTGGCCGGGCATCTCGTTGGACTGTGCGAGGCATCCAACTGCGGCGCAGTCCTGAATCTCGACGCAGTCCCGGTCATGGAGGGGGCGCTCGAGCTCAGCCAGCAAGGTGTCCGGTCCAGCTTGTTCAACGACAATCGTTCCATCGCGCCCGAAGTTCCAATTGACGGCAAAGCCGATCTGCTGTTCGATCCTCAGACCGCAGGTGGGTTGCTGGCTGCCGTTTCGGCCGACGACGCACGAAATATCTGCGACCATTTGCGTGCCGCTGGTTACCCGGCTGCAGTCATCGGTGTATTGAGCGACACACCCGGCCTGCGCCTTCAGAGCTGAGCTACAATCCCTTCGATTTCCGACGCGACCTGATCCAGCCCGTCCGTGGTCAAGGACACGGCATGCACGCGCGCAATCACATCAAACTGGTGGTTTTTCCGCGACTTTTCGTAAGCCGGGTCATAGTGCTGCTCCATCAAGGCACGCGTCAGAGCTTTCTTGTTGCCCTCGGCAATCTGAGCCATCCACGCATCCACGACATCATGCCCCCGGTGAAACCGCAGCGGCGACAGGCGGTCCTGCAAACGCTCGGCATCAGACAGGATGTCGTCATAGGCAGCGACCAGATAGTCCGTTCGCGCCTCGATATCTGCCGTGACAAGTATTCGCGGCGCTTGGCCAAGGCTCTGCCAGACCGCTGGGGGCAAAATCAACGAACCGATTTTTGACGACTCGGCCTCGACCAACACGGGCCGTGCCGGATCAAGCGCACACATGGCCGAGGCCAAGGCAGATTCGAACGCTTTCTGGCTGGGTTGTCCGCCGGGTTGCTCGCCCAGCAGCGAACCGCGGTGATTGGCCAACGCTTCGAGATCCAGAACCTGCACCCCACGCGTTTGCAACTGGGCCAGAAGTTCCGTTTTTGCAGTGCCGGTGTAGCCGTCCAACGCCACCAGCTTGAACGGCAGCGGGTCATCGTAGAGGTACTGCTTCACCAGACGCCGATAGCTGCGGTATCCGCCCTCGATGACCTCGGCTCGCCAGCCAATCTGCTGCAGCATCCAGGTGAAGGATCCTGACCGCTGACCGCCGCGCCAGCAATAGACCAGAGGTCGCCAACCGCCCTCGTGGTGGCTGAGTTGCGTCTCGATGTGGGTGGCGGCATTGCGAAATACCAAAGCAGCCCCCAGCTTGCGCGCCAGAAACGGGCTCTGCTGAACGTAGATCGTGCCGACACGTGCTCGTTCCTCATTGTCCAGAACCGGGAGGTTGATGGCGCCGGGCAGATGGTCCTCGGCAAATTCGGCCGGGCTGCGCACATCGATGATCGTATCGAACGGATGCGCGTACAGCTGCGGCAGGTTTGAGAATTTCAGGGCCATGACAGGGGTTTAGCGCGCAGGATGGCAAAAGAAAAGAAGGCCCCGCCGCTGTCATTCATCGGCTTCGGGCGCGATCAGGTCCGGCCCACTGGCCCGGTTGGAGTTTACGGCCGTGCCGACCCTGTGAAACTGCAACACATCCTCGGCGCCGGGTTTCATCAGGAGGGCTGCCCCCTTGCCGACCTCGCCCAGCCACAAGGCCCAATCCGCCGGTTCGATGATCAACGGCATTCGGTGATGAACCGCACGCACATTGTCGTTGGCTGCGGTCGTGACGATCGCGCAGGTCGCCTGCCGCGCCTCACCCTCGCCCCAGTTCTGCCAGATGCCGGCAAAGGCGATGGGCGCACCATCGCTGCGGTGGAAGTACCAAGGCAGCCGCGCACCGTCTTGGGTCTTGGTCCATTCGTAGAAACCCGTGGCCACGATCAGGCAACGCCGATCACGGCAAGCTGCGCGAAATGCCGGTTTCTGGGCCAGGGTTTCGGCGCGCGCGTTGATCAGCAGCGGACCGTCGTTTTGGGTTTTATACCAATGTGGCAAGAAACCCCACCGCAGCGGGTCCAACTGCCGCCCTCCCTCTCTGGCGCGCACGACATGCACCTGATTTGTCGGGCAGATGTTGTAGTTGGGCACCGCCGGCAATGCGTTTGAAGGCCGCGCAACGAACAGCTGCGCCATGGCATCGTTGGGAAGAGTTATTGCAAACCGTCCGCACATGGGTAATGAACCAACAACAAAAGTTTCAATCAGGCACAGGGTCTCGCGCAGTCAGATGACAAATCAAGCACCAAATTCCCTCAAGGCCAAGGCGGTGGCGGATCTGGACTCCGGCAAGCTTCCTCAGGCTCTGAAGAAAGCTACCCTCGGCATCAAGAAATTCCCGAAAGACGCGGACTACCACGCGATTGCCGGGTTCGTTCTGACCGAGATGAAGCAGTACAAGAAATCGCTGCCGCATTTCCAGGAAGCCGCCCGCCTGAAACCGGACGACCCGCAATTCGTCGAAAACATTGCGAATGCCCTGATGCAGACCGGCCAGATCGCGCGAGCGTTGGCCTATGCCGAAAAGATGGCCGAAAAGATGCCCGGCAACCGCGAGATCGTCCGGGTGATCGATGAAATCACGCTCAAGGGCAAGAACTGGCGCAGCATCATCGAGAACGCCACCAAGCGCCTGATGACCGATCCGGACAACCCCAAGCTGCTGTCCACCCGC
Source organism: Ruegeria sp. CH5 (assembly GCF_056537025.1). Taxonomy (NCBI): domain Bacteria; kingdom Pseudomonadati; phylum Pseudomonadota; class Alphaproteobacteria; order Rhodobacterales; family Roseobacteraceae; genus Ruegeria; species Ruegeria sp. CH5. Next base: position 1,143,545 of record NZ_JBQFQT010000001.1, read on the forward strand.
AGCAGGGCCTATGGGCGCGTCGGCTTCGTGGATGCGGCCTCGGCCGATATTGCGCGTGCATACGAGCTGGATCCCGACAACATCGAAATCGCCTTCCGCCGAGCGGTGGACCTGCACCAGGCTGGCGACAAAAAGGGCTGTACTGACCTATTGTGGCGCGTGCTGGACAAGGATCCGTATCACGCATCGGCGTTGTTCCAATTGTCGTCGATGGTAGACGCCGAACAGGCCGAAGCATTGCTGCCTCGGGTCGAGGCTGCGATCGCAAAGCGGAAACACCCCAATTCGACTCTGGAATTCACGCTGGCACAGCTTCAATCGAAGATCGGTGGGCTGGAGGCCGCCCTTGCGCAGTTTGCAGTCGCAAACAGGGTGCAGCACGACGAAAACCCATACGATTTCGAAGAAGAAGAGCGCAAACTACGCCGCATCTGTGGCTTGTTCCCTGACAGCGCGTCGGTCCCAAGTTCCGGGATCGAGGAAATGCCCTTGCCGATTTTCGTGATCGGACAGCCTCGGTCGGGCACCACCTTGATGGAAATGATGCTGAGTTCCGCCCCCGACATCGCGGGATGTGGAGAGCTGAACCTCGGGTCCGACCTTTCGGCGCCATACTCGAACGAAAAGAAGGCATTCTCGGACGCAGAAGCTGCTGAGTTCGCCAAGCATTTCCGCGAGTTGATGCCCCCGATCCCCGAGGGTTCGATCGCTTTCGTCGACAAGATGCCGCACAACTACCAGCGTGTTGGTTTTCTTTTGGCAGCCTTCCCCAACGCCAAGATCATCAACATGCTGCGCGACCCTCGGGACGTCGGCCTGTCGAAATGGATCCGGCGTTTTCCAGCGGGCGGAATGCGATACGCATCGAACCTGAACTCGATCGCGCACTCGGCCAACATGTATCGCCGCTACATGCAGCATTGGGATGCTATCTTCGGGGATCGCATCCTGACGGTACCCTACGAAAAGCTGGTGGCCGATCCCGAGACCTACAGCAAGCAGGTTGCAGAATTCTGCGGGATCGAATGGCGCGAAAGCATGATGCACCCGGAAGAAAACAAGAAACAGGTGCGTACGGCCAGTATCGACCAGGTGCGCAACAAAATCTCGACCAAATCGGTTGGCGGCTGGCGTCAGGTTGCGGATTATATCCGGCCCATGTTGGACGGTTTCGACCCCGAGTTGTGGCCCGAATACGAATTCGATTAAGCCGAACCCCAACAAAAAAGGCCGCATCCTTGGATGCGGCCTTTTCTTTCTTTGTGTCAGCAATCACTTCTGCTGAATACGTCCGTCCAGATAGGGCGTGTAAGGTGCATTGGCCGCAAGGTATTCCGCGGTCACATCCGCAAGATCGGGACCGAAGTCATAGGCATTCTTGTCCTCGCCAGAGAACATCTTGTACCCGTCGCCACCGTTGCGGACATAGTTGTTGGTCACCACCAGATAGGTCTTGGCCGGATCGATTGGCACATAGCCATCTCCCTCGGCCACCATAACTTCGGTCACGCGACCTTCGTTGGGGGCAACCGACGGATCCCAGGTGAATTTCAACCCTGCCACCTGCGGGAAGCGACCCTTGACCTCTTCCACTTGGCTTACGCCGTTTTCCAGCGCATCGATGATGCCCTGCCCGCTGATCTCGAAGGTCGAGAGCGTGTTCTGGAAGGGCAGAACAGTCAGCACCTCGCCCATGGTCACGTCGCCCGCGTCGATCGAGGCACGCAGGCCACCCGAGTTGGCGATGGCTATCTGAACGCCCTGATCGGCGACCCGCGCCAGCATGGCATCGGCCACCAGGTTACCCATCTCGCATTCCTGCACGCGGCAGATCGACCGGTCGCCTTCGATCGGAGCTGCAGCATTGGCCACAACCTTGTTGCGGATCTCGTCCAGCGGCTTGGCCAGTTCAGCGATGCGATCAAGGGCAGCCTGATCCTCGGTCACGGTATTGTCCATGATCAGCGGTTCACCCACCGCCTCGACCACGTTGCCGTCGTCATCGAAGGTCACGTTCAGCTCGCCCAGGAACTTGCCGTAGGCATAGGCCTGAACGATCTGCACCCCGTTCACAACGGTCGGATATGGCCCGGCGGCCTTGTCCGAAGTGTTCGAAAGGTAAGTGTTCGAATGTCCGCCCACGATCACGTCAACACCCGTGGTTTCCTGCGCGACCCGCTGGTCGACACCATAGCCCGAGTGGCTGAGCACGATGATCTTGTTGATGCCTTCCCCCGTCAGCTTGTCCACCTCGGCCTGAACCGCCGGAACAGGATCAGAGAACACGACATTCGGCCCGGGTGAAGCCAACTCGTCGGTGTCTTCGGGGGTCAGGCCGATCAGGCCAATCTTCTCTCCACCCACTTCGATCACGGTCGATTTCTTGATCCGGTCAGTCAGAAGTTCTTCGTTCTCGATGTTCGCATTCGACATCAGAATCGGAAATTCGACCGCATCGACGAAACCGGCCAGAACCTCGGGGCCGTCATCGAATTCGTGGTTGCCCACGGTCATCGCATCATAGCCCAGCTTGTTCATGAACTCGGCCGCGACCTTGCCCTTGTAATAGGTATAAAACAACGACCCCTGAAACTGGTCACCGCCGTCCACGAGGATCGAGTTTTCGGCCCGTGCGCGGGCGTCGTTGACCGCGGTCACCAGTCGCGCCGAACCGCCGAAGCACTTGCCCTCGGCATTGTCCTCGGCACCACAGCCGCTGTCATATTTGTTGATCGGCTCGAACCGGGAATGGAAGTCGTTGGTGTGCAGAATGGTCAGCTTGTAGTCGGCCGCCGCCATGCCTGCAGTCAGGCCAAGGGCCGCGACGGATGTCAGGAAACGGGTAATCATTTGAAACTCCCTGTTATTGATTGTCAGGATCGTGCGCCGAGGGCGGCAAAGAGTCAAAGGGGGAAATGCGGCTTGATTCTACCCCGCGCGCGGGGCATCACGGCGCCATGCTGATCTACAAGATATTCCGGGCCGAGGAATGGGCGGCCCTGCAGGCACAGGGCGAAACCCGGGGCGCACCCATCGACGTGACCGATGGGTTTGTGCATTTTTCCACCGCAGAACAGGCGGCGGAGACCGCGGCCAAACACTTTGCCGGGGTCGAAAACCTGACCCTCGTGGCGTGCGATGCCCAGAAAATGGGCGATGATCTGAAATGGGAGGTCTCGCGCGGCGGGGCCTTGTTCCCGCATCTCTATCGCAACATGCGCATGGCGGATGTGGTCTGGGCCAAGCCGCTACCGCTGGAAAACGGCGCGCACCGCTTCCCCAAGGAGATGCAATGACCGGCCATATCGACCCCGACCGCGCCCAGTTCGAGGCGTTCAAGGCGCTGGACCGCGATCACCCGATCGAGATGCTGAACCTTGTGCGGTTCCGCGCCAAGGCCGTCTATCCCGCAGGCCACGACCTGGCCGGCGCGGGGCTGAGCGGCGTCGAAGCCTATCGCCGGTACGGGGCCGAAACCGCGCCGATCATCGCGCGGCTGGGGGCCTCGATCATCTGGCGCGGCACGTTCCAAACAACGCTGATCGGCCCGCAGGACGAGGTATGGGACGAGATGTTCATCGCCCGCTACCCCTCGGCCCATGCGTTTCTGGAGATGGTGACCGACCCGGCTTACCGCGCGGCGGTCATTCACCGGCAGGCGGCTGTGGCCGACTCGCGCCTGATCCGCTCCGCCCCCGCCCCAACCGGAACGTCCTTCGGATGAAACTGACCGAGAAACTTGCGCTGGCGGCCCTGCACCGCCTTGACCCCGAAACCGCGCACGGCCTGTCGATCAAGGCACTGAAAACGGGTCTGACCCCGGCGCCCGGTCCCGTCACCTCGACGCGCCTGCGCACGCAACTTGCCGGGCTGGACCTGCCCAACCCTGTGGGGCTGGCCGCCGGGTTCGACAAAAATGGCGAGGTTCTGGGCCCGCTGTCACGCGCAGGCTTTGGGTTTATCGAGGTGGGTGCCGTCACACCGCGCCCGCAGCCGGGCAACCCCAAGCCGCGCCTGTTCCGACTGACCGAGGACCGCGCCGCCATCAACCGGTTCGGCTTCAACAACGAAGGGATGGAGGCGATGGCCCGGCGTCTGGCGCACCGCCCCAAGGACGCGGTGATCGGCTTGAACCTGGGCGCCAACAAAGACAGCACCGACCGGGCGCGGGATTTTGCACAGGTGCTGGCCCATTGCGGGCAATGGCTGGATTTCGCCACGGTGAATGTCTCGTCGCCCAACACCGAAAAGCTGCGCGACCTGCAGGGAAGAGAGGCGCTGAGCGCCCTGCTGGCAGGTGTGCTGGACACCCGCGATGCCTTGGCGCGGCCGATCCCGGTGTTTCTGAAGATCGCCCCCGACCTGACGGATGACGAACTGCGGGACATCGCCGATGTCGCCCGTGACACGGGTATCGACGGTGTCATCGCCGCCAACACGACCTTGTCGCGCGAAGGGCTGCGCAGCCCGCACAAGGATCAGTCCGGCGGATTGTCAGGCGCGCCCCTGTTCGAGAAATCGACCCGCGTTCTGGCCCGGCTGAGCCAGATGACCGACGGGCAGATTCCGCTGATCGGCGTGGGTGGCATCGGCACGGCCGAACAGGCCTATGCCAAGATCTGCGCCGGGGCCTCGGCCGTGCAGTTCTATACCGCGATGGTCTATGGTGGCCTGTCGCTGGCGGCCGAGATCGCGCGGGGGCTGGACGCCCTGCTGGCGCGGGACGGGTTCAAATCGGTGGCCGACGCCGTCGGCAGCAAACGAGAGGATTGGCTGTGATCGAATACTGGCACAACCCACGCTGTTCAAAATCGCGCGCCGGGCTGGCCCTGCTGCAGGACCGCGGCGCCGAAGTCATCGTTCGCAGATACCTCGAGGACGCGCCCAGCGCGGATGAGCTGCGTGCGGTGCTGTCCCGGTTGGGCATCCCGGCGATCGAGATGATGCGCCAGGGCGAGGCGCGGTTCAAGGAACTGGGGCTGAGTAAGGATACGCCGGAAGAGGCCTTGGTTCAGGCCATTGCCGAGAACCCGATCCTCATCGAACGCCCGGTCGGGATCACCGCCGACAAGGTCGCCATCGGTCGCCCGCCCGAGAACCTGCTGACCCTGCTCTAGGCAACCTGCGCCTCGAGCCGGGGATAGCGCAGGCCCAGCGTCACCGCGCGGGCGGTGTTCAGCACCATCAGCGCGGCCCACAGCCCGTGATTGCCCATTGTCGGCACAAGCAGGAACAGCGCCACCACATAGATCGCCACCGACTGGATCATGGCGGTGCGCATGGCGCGGGTCCAAGTAGCACCGATGTAGATGCCGTCGAACATCCAACTGGCGACTCCGATCACCGGGGCCAGCGCTGCCCAGATCAGGTATTCGCGCGCCGCGATCCGCACCTCGGGCGCTGTTGCCATCAGGTCGATCAAGGCCGGCCCCGCCAAAAAGAAAGTGACCCCCAGCAGCAACGCCCCACCGACGCCCCATTGCGACGCCATGACCGAGGCGCGCCGGACCCGGTATCGGTCCTTGGCTCCGACGGCGCTGCCCACCAGCGCCTCGGCGGAAAAGGCGAACCCGTCCAGCGCAAAGGCGGTGATTTCCAGGAACTGCAGCAGCACCTGGTTGGCGGCCAGCGTCACGTCGCCCAGATCGGCGCCCACGAACAGAAAGGTGGTAAAGGACCCGGTCAGCAGCACCGACCGGATCATGATGTCGCCATTGACCTGCATCATCCGGCGCAGGCGGGCGGGGTCGAAGATCCGCGCCCAGTCGCGCCATTGATTGCCCCCGAAAGCATCGCGACACAACCACAAACCCAGCGCCAGACCCGTCCATTCGGCAATCAGCGTGGCCACCGCCACACCTTCAACGCCCCAGCCCAGACCCAGCACGAACCACAAATCCAGCAGGATGTTCAGCCCGTTCATCCAAACCTGCAGGACGAACACGCCGCGCGTGCGCTCGACCGCGATTAGCCACCCCGTCACGGCATAAAGCGCAATGGTCGCCGGCGCGCCCCAGATCCGAATCTCGAGGTATTTGCGCGTCAGCGCCTCGACCTCGGGGCTGGCGGGCGACAGCGCGAACGCCCCTGCGAATACCGCCACCTGCGCCACGATAAAGAACAGCCCAGCCGCGCCACCCAAGAGCAGACCGCGCATGAGCAGAGCACCGGTTTCGGCCGTGTCTCCCGCGCCTCGGGCCTGTGCGGCCAGACCGGTCGTGCCCATGCGCAGAAAACCGAACACCCAATAGATCGTGGCCAGAATGACCGCGCCAATGCCAACCGCGCCGATCGGGGCGGCCTGCCCCATCTGGCCGACCACGCCGGTATCCACAGCGCCCAGAATCGGCACCGTCGCGTTGGACAGCACAATCGGCACCGCGATCTTCAGCACCCGTCTGTGCGTAATGGGTGCCGAGGCGTCCCGCATTTTGCTCAGCCCTTGGCCGAAGGCTCTTGCGGCATCAGGAAATGCCCTGTGGCCTGCGCGAACAGCTTGGCGTGGTTGTCCTGCCAGGCCTCGACGCGCACCGAGGCGTACCGCCGCCCTGCCCGGCTGATGAAGGCGCGAGCATAGGCATCGCGCGGCAGGCCCGAGCGCAGGTAATCCACCGTGAAATCGATGGTCTTGGGAAAACGGATACTGTGATCTGAGATGATGTCCTCGGCGTCGATCTCGCCGCTTTCGATGCGTGGAAACAGGTGCTCCCAACTTAACGTGATCACCGCCGTCACCTCGAGAAAGGCCGCCGTGACGCCCCCATGAATCGCCGGCAGGAACGGGTTGCCGATCAGCTTTTCGTCGAAATTCAGAACTCCGGTCAGCTCATCTCCGCGCCGATCGAAACTGATGTTGAGGAACCGGATATACGGAACCCCCTCGACCAGCGCCTTGAGGGCCGCGTCGCGGCGCTGTTTCACCACCTGTATCGGTTCGGGGCGGGGTCTTGCCATGTCACTTCCCCTCGACCGTGAAGGCGCCCGAGGCGGTGGCCACCGGGCGATCCTGTTCGTCGTCCATCGCGGTTGCGCGCACGAAGGCCACGTTGCGCGTGATGTGATAGCAGGTCGCGCGGGTGGTGATCGTCTGGCCGGGCGTTGCGGCGCGCATGTAGTCGATGCGCAGGTCGATGGTGGCTGTGCCGCCGGGCGCGGCCGGGTGGCTCATGACCGCAGCCCCGCAGCAGGTATCCAGACTGGCCGACACCGCCCCACCGTGAATCACGCCCGTGCGGGGATCGCCGATCAGATCCTCGTTGTAAGGCATGGTGATCTCGGCCTCCCCCTCGCCGATATGGGTCAGCGTCAGGCCCAGTGCCCGCGCATGGGGGATCGCCTCGATGAACTGGCGGGCGAGTACTGTTTTGTCGACCATGAGGTTCAGTCCTGTTGTCCTGCCCCTTTATGATCTGCTCTGCGCGCAAAGGGCAAGCCCGCCTGTTGCGCTTGTCCGCACAACGCCCTAGGTTGCAACCGAGGAGAACAGGAATGTCCGACAAGCGTTTGTCATTCAAAGAGATGTGCGCCGAGTTCGACGTGACTCCGCGCACCCTGCGCTACTACGAGTATATCGAGCTGCTGCAGCCAGACCGGGAAGGACGTTCACGGTTTTACGGTCCGCGCGAGCGTGCGCGGATGAAGCTGATCATGCGTGGCCGAAAGTTCGGTTTCCCACTTGAGGAAATCCGGCAGTGGTTGCTGATCTACGAAGATCAAGGCAACAAGGCCCAGATGGCCACCTTTGTCGAAATGGCCGACCGCCAGATGGAAGAACTGCGTCAGCAGCGTCAGCAACTGGACGAAGCCATGGACGAGTTGCAGCGCCTTCGCGATCAAACGGCCAACTCCCTGACCTAAATCGGCCAGTTCGAGCCCCCCCCAAATCCATCCCTCATTACACCGGAAATCTGCATTTTTCGGCTGGAGCCCTGCTGCCTGCCCGTCGGATTCGAACCGCGCGGTTACAATGGATTTGGCTGACCCAACGGAAAGAAAATTGCCAACCCGCCGCTTTACGCGACCGGAAGTTACGTCAATTTCTTTGTGACGCAGCGTCTGGATTACGTAAACGTCAATCTCATGTTGTAAAGCGGCCATCGACTGCGCAACTTTCTCATGACGCCAGCGACGAGAGGGTGACCAATGACCGAAGATCTTATGACCATCCGCGAGATGTGCGAGACCTATGACGTCACGCCGCGGACCTTGCGGTTCTACGAAGCCAAAGAGCTTCTGTTTCCGATCCGTGAGGGCCAAAAACGGCTGTTCACCAAACGTGACAGGGCGCGGCTCAAGCTGATCCTGCGCGGCAAACGCTTTGGTTTCAGCCTGGAAGAGATTCGACAGCTTCTGGATCTGTACCATGTCGGCGACCAGCAACTGACCCAGATGACCCGCACCTATGAAATCGCGTGCGAGCGTCTGGCGGACATGGAAGCCCGCCGCGAGGAACTGACTCAGGCCATTGACGATCTGAAGGAGCAGTTGCGCTGGGGCGAGAAGGTCATCGCCTCGATGAAACAGGAAAAGAAGGCGGCCGAGTAACTCCGCGCCGCCTGCCACCCGGACATCTGAATTAAGGGAGCTTCAAATGCCCGTTTACAACGCGCCTACCAAAGACACGCAATTCGTTCTGCATGACGTTCTGAAAATCTCGGCCTCGGATATTCCGGGCTACGATGAGCTGGAGCCCGAGTTCACGGGCGCCGTTCTGGAAGAGGCCGGCAAGGTCGCCGTCAACCTGCTGCACCCGCTGAACGTGGTCGGCGACACCGAAGGCTGCCGGCTGGAAAACGGCGTCGTCTACACCCCGACCGGGTTCAAGGATGCGTTCGAGCAGGTCAAGGAAGGCGGCTGGACCGGTCTGGACATGCCCGAGGAATATGGCGGCCAGAACATGCCTTATGTTCTTGGCACGGCCGTGGGCGAGATGTTCTCGGCCGCAAACCAGGCCTTCACCATGTATCAGGGCCTGACCCACGGCGCGGCCTCGGCCATCCTGGCGCATGGCACCGATGCGCAGAAAGACACATATCTGCCCAAGATGGTCAGCTGTGAATGGACCGGCACCATGAACCTGACCGAGCCGCATTGCGGCACCGATCTGGGCCTGATGCGCACCAAGGCCGAGCCGCAGGGCGATGGCAGCTACAAGATCACCGGCCAGAAGATCTTTATCTCGTCCGGCGATCACGACATGGCCGACAACATCATCCACCTGGTGCTGGCCAAGATCCCCGGCGGCCCCGAGGGCATCAAGGGCGTGTCGCTGTTCATCGTGCCCAAGTTCCTGGTGAACGAAGACGGCAGCCTGGGCGAGCGCAATGGTGTTTCGGTCGGCAAGATCGAAGAAAAGATGGGCATTCACGGCAACTCGACCTGCGTGATGAACTATGACGGCGCAACCGGTTACCTGCTGGGTCAGGAACACAAGGGCATGCGCGCCATGTTCACCATGATGAACGAAGCGCGTTTGGGTGTCGGCATGCAAGGTCTGGCTCAGGCCGAGGCCGCCTATCAGAACGCGCTGGAATACGCCAAGGACCGTCTGCAAGGCCGCGACGTGACCGGCGCCAAGAACCCCGACGGCCCGGCCGATCCGCTGATCGTACATCCCGACATCCGCCGCAGCCTGATGGACCAGAAAAGCTTTGTGGAAGGCGCGCGGGCCTTCATCCTGTGGGGCGCGACCCTGATCGACAAGGCGCACCGTTCGGGTGACAAGGATGCCGACGGGTTGATCTCGCTGATGACCCCGGTCATCAAGGGCTTCCTGACCGACGAAGGTTACGACATGACCGTTCAGGCCCAGCAGGTCTATGGCGGCCATGGCTACATCGAGGAATGGGGCATGTCGCAATACACCCGCGACGCCCGCATCGCCATGATCTACGAAGGCGCCAACGGCGTTCAGGCGCTGGACCTGGTCGGCCGCAAGCTGGCGCAGGACGGCGGCAAGCATGTCATGGCCTTCTTCGACATGGTCAAAACCTTCTGCAAGGAAAACAGCGGCAAAGACGAAGCCTATGACAAGGCGTTCATCGAACCACTGAAGGCCGCCTCGAAGGACCTGCAGGCCGCCGGCATGTATTTCATGCAGAACGGTATGACCAACCCGAACAACGCTCTGTCGGGCTCGTATGACTTCATGCACATGTTCGGTCATGTCTGCCTGGGCCTGATGTGGGCGCAGATGGCCAAGGCCGCGCAGGAAGCACTGGATGCCGGTGCGTCCGACAAGGACTTCTACGAAACCAAGATCGCCACCGGCCGCTACTACATGGCGCGCCGTCTGCCGGCCACGGGCATGCACCTGGCTCGGATCCAGACCGGCGCCGACACGGTGATGGCACTGGACGCGGCGAACTTCTGATCCCAGTCTGGTTCCGGGCGACCCCGCCCGGAACCAGCGCTCATGGAGGAGATGACATGCCAAAACGCTTTCGCCTGACCCGCCGCTTTCCCGTCGCCATGACCGAGGACGGGTATCGAAAACTCAAGGGGTTTGCCCGCGAGGCCGGGCTGGACGAAGGAGAGGCGCTGTCATTCCTGTTCGAGAATTTCAACAGCGTGATCGACGAAGAGAACCTGACCCACCGGCTGCGCATCTTCAATTCCGAGCTTGAGGCGCGCAAACGCTAGACGACCCCGATGCCTGGCCCAGGCCCGGCGTGTTTTCAGCAAGACAAGTCCGAACGCGGCTGCGGCCCGCGGTCAGGTTTTTCTCGAAACACGTGCGTGACGAAACCGTACAAACCGCCTTGGGAGGGGTGAGTGCATGACGATAAAACTGCATTGCTTCGGAGAAAGCGGAAACTCGTACAAGGCCGCCCTTGCGCTCGAGATGTCGGGGCTGGAATGGGAGCCGGTCTTTGTCGATTTCTTCAACGGCCAGACCCGAACCCCCGAATACCGCGCCGAAGTCAACGAAATGGGCGAAGCGCCGGTGTTGATCGACGGAGATTTCCGGACCAGCCAATCGGGCGCGATTCAGGCCTATGTCACCGAAAAGTCAGGTAAATTCGGCGGAAATACTCGGGAAGAAAACTATGACATCCTGCGCTGGGTGCTGTGGGACAACCACAAGTTCAGCTCGATGGCTGGCATGACCCGGTTCCTGATCAACTTTCTGCCCGAAGAGCACCGCAACCCGGATGTGATCGCCTTCAACCAGGGCCGCCTGAAGGCCGCCTATCAGGTGCTGAACGCGCATCTTGAGGGCCGCGACTGGATCGTCGGCGACAGCGTGACCAACGCCGATCTCAGCTGCTGCGGCTACCTGTATTACCCCGAACCCTTCGGTTTTGACCGCGCCGAATGGCCCCATATCGACGCCTGGCTGACCCGCCTGTCCGAGCAGCCCGGATGGAAACACCCCTATGACCTGATGCCCGGCAATCCGTCGGATCGAGCTTGAGGAGAGAAGTATGACCGAAGCTTACATTTATGATGCCCTGCGCACCCCGCGCGGCAAGGGCCGCAAGGACGGCAGCCTGCACGAGGTGACCTCGGTGCGCCTGTCGGCGGTGGCCCTGAACGCCATCAAGGAGCGCAACAACCTGGAAGGCCACGCCGTCGAGGACGTGATCTGGGGCAACGTGACCCAAGTGATGGAACAGGGCGGCTGCCTGGCGCGGTCCGCGGTTCTGGCCTCGGACCTGGATGAATCGATCCCCGGTCTGGCCATCAACCGGTTCTGCGCATCCGGTATGGAGGCCGTGAACTTGGCCGCCAACCAGGTCAAAGGCGGCGCGGGCGAGGCCTATATCGCCGGTGGCGTCGAGATGATGGGCCGCGTGCCCATGGGCAGCGACGGCGCCGCCATCGCCGTCGATCCGTCGCTGGCGATGGAGACCTATTTCGTCCCGCAGGGCATCTCGGCCGACATCATCGCCACCGAATACGGTTTCAGCCGCGACGATGCCGACGCGCTGGCCGTCGAGTCTCAGAAACGCGCGGCCAAGGCGTGGGAAGAGAACCGCTTTGCCAAGTCGGTGATCTCGGTGAAGGACCGCAACGGCCTGACCATTCTGGACCGCGACGAATACATGCGCCCCGGCACCGACATGCAGAGCCTCGGCGCGCTGAACCCCTCGTTCCAGATGATGGGCGAGCAGATGCCCGGTTTCGACAAGGTGGCGATGCTGAAATACCCGCATCTGGAAAAGATCAACCACATCCACCACGCCGGCAACAGCTCGGGCATCGTGGATGGCGCGGCGGCCGTTCTGATCGGCAACAAGGAATTCGGCGAGAAATACGGTCTGAAGCCGCGCGCCCGCATCAAGGCCACCGCCAAGATCGGCACCGACCCGACCATCATGCTGACCGGCCCGGTTCCGGTGACCGAAAAGATCCTGGCCGAAACCGGCATGAAGATCAGCGATCTGGACCTGTTCGAGGTCAACGAGGCCTTCGCCTCGGTCGTGCTGCGGTTCCAGCAGGCGTTTGACGTCGATCCGGCGCTGGTAAACGTCAATGGCGGTTCGATCGCCATGGGCCACCCGCTGGGCGCCACCGGCGCGATCATCATCGGCACCCTGCTGGACGAGCTGGAGCGCCAGGACAAGGAAACCGGTCTGGCCACCTTGTGCATCGCATCCGGCATGGGCGCGGCAACCATCATCGAACGTGTGTAACGGCGGGGATCAGGAGAAGAAAAATGGCTGATTTTACACTGACCAAAGACGCCGGCGGCGTTGGCATCATCACCTGGGACGTCCCCGGCAAGACCATGAACGTGATGTCGTTCGACGGCCTGTCCGAACTGAACGACTGCATCGATCAGGCCCTGGCCGATGACGAGATCAAAGGCATCGTGATCACCAGCGGCAAGGAGGGATCCTTTGCCGGCGGCATGGACCTGAATCTGCTGGCGGTTATGAAGGAGCAGGCGGGTGACGACCCGGCCAAGGGCCTTTTCGAGGGCACGATGAAAATGCACGCTCTGCTTCGCAAGATCGAGCTGGCCGGCATGGACCCCAAGACCAAGAAAGGTGGCAAACCGATCGCGGCCGCCCTGCCCGGCACCGCCGCCGGCATCGGCATGGAGCTGCCGCTGGCGACCCATCGCATCTTTGCCGCCGAAAACCCCAAGGCCAAATACGGCCTGCCGGAAATCATGGTCGGCATCTTCCCCGGCGCGGGCGGCACCACGCGTATGGTCCGCAAGGTGGGCGCCATCGCGGCGGCTCCGCTGCTGCTGGAAGGCAAGATGCTGGACGTGAAAAAGGCCAAAGGCGCAGGCTACATCGACGAGATCGCAGCCGATCCGCTGGCCGCGGCCAAGGAATGGGTGCTGAACGCCAAGGAGGCCGATCTGGTCAAGCCGTGGGACGCGAAGGGCTACAAGATGCCCGGCGGTGCGCCCTATCACCCGGCGGGCTTCATGAACTTCGTGGGTGCCTCGGCCATGGTAAACGGCAAGACCCAAGGCGCCTTCCCGGCGGCCAAGGCCCTGCTGAGCGCGGTGTATGAAGGCGCACTGGTCGATTTCGACACCGCGCTGAAGATCGAGGCGCGCTGGTTCACCTCGGTGCTGATGAACCCGTCCTCGGGCGCGATGATCCGTTCGCTGTTCCTGAACAAGGAGGCGCTGGAAAAAGGCGCCGTTCGTCCGCAAGGCATTCCGGATCAGTCGGTCAAGAAGATCGGCGTTCTGGGTGCCGGCATGATGGGCGCGGGTATTGCGCTGGTCTCGGCGCAGGCCGGGATGGAGGTCGTGCTGATCGACCGCGATCAGGCCGCCGCGGACAAGGGCAAGGCCTATACCGAAGCCTATCTGGACAAGGGCATGAAGCGTGGCAAGGTCACGGCCGAAAAGAAAGAGGCCATGCTGGCCCGCATCACTGCCACGCCGGATCTTGAGAAACTGGCAGGCTGCGATCTGATCATCGAAGCCGTGTTCGAGGATCCCAAGGTCAAGGCCGAGATGACCCAGAAGGTCGAGGCGATCATCCCCGAGGACTGCATCTTTGCCTCGAACACTTCGACCTTGCCGATCACCGAACTGGCCAAGGCCAGCAAGCGGCCCGATCAGTTCATCGGCATCCACTTCTTCTCGCCGGTCGAGAAGATGTTCCTGGTCGAGATCATCAAGGGCAAGGAAACCGGTGACCGGGCCGTGGCCAAGGCGCTGGACTATGTCCGCCAGATCCGCAAGACGCCGATCGTGGTCAATGACGCGCGGTTCTTCTACTGCAACCGCTGCATCATCCCCTACATCAACGAAGGCGCGCGGATGATCACCGAAGGCGTCAGCCCGGTTCTGGTCGATAACGCCGCCCGTCAACTGGGCTTCCCGGTCGGTCCTGTCCAGCTGACCGACGAAACTTCGATCGACCTGGGCGCCAAGATCGCGCGGGCGACCAAGGCGGCAATGGGCGACGCCTACCCGGAAAGCCCTGCAGACGATCTGATCTTCTGGATGGAAGAACAGGGTCGCTTGGGCCGCAAGTCCAAGGCCGGGTTCTTCGATTATGACGAAAATGGCAAGCGCATCGGCTACTGGAAAGGTCTGCAGGACAAATATCCGCTGGCCGAGCAGCAGCCCGACCTGATCGAGGTGCAGGAACGCCTGATGTTCGCACAGGTTCTTGAAGCCGTGCGCGCGCTTGAAGAAGGTGTTCTGGAAGACATCCGCGAAGGCGATGTCGGCGCCATCCTGGCCTGGGGCTTTGCGCCCTGGTCAGGTGGTCCGTTCAGCTGGCTTGATATCATCGGTGCGCCTTACGCGGCCGAGCGTTGTGACCAGTTGTCGGAGAAGTACGGTGACCGCTTCGCCTGCCCGCCGCTGCTGCGCGAGATGGCCGAAAAAGGTCAGACCTTCTACGGCCGCTTCGACCCCGAAGCCAAGGCTGCCTGAACAAGTGATGCTGGCGCATGATCCCATGCGCCAGCATCTTTCTTAGAGTGTTTGGTCAGGTCTGCCATTCAGGCCGCAGAAACAAGGCCGGCACGTTGGGCCGCCCCGGACGTCCCGGACGCCGCACCCCCGATGGGGGACGGATCGGAAAGATCGGTTCCTGCGGGATGGGTGCAGGCAGTGCACCCAACGGGTTTGCAAGGGCCGACAGTTCGCCGGCCTCTGCGATAGATGTAACGAGGCTCCGCGCCTCGGATTCTTCCAGCACCGCGTAGGATCGTCGGGACGGGCCAGACAGCGAACGGATGCGGCACGAGGAACAGAAGGCTTGAAAGCCACCCTCGATAAAGACCACTTCGTCCTGCTCAAAAAACAGCGATGTGACCTGGAATTCCTCTGCCGGTGTCCGAGAGGAAAAGCTGAAGTGCCCGCTCAGCAGACGCGCCGGAATGATCGCCAGCCCCTCGTCGATGCTGCCATCAGAAGACAAGGCTACGGCCATTCCCTGCTCGGGCATCAGCCAGACCGCGCGACCGTTATATGCCGCGCGGGACGGCACGCGCACGGGCAAAAAGTCAGGTCGAACCTCGCCAGCCGGTACGGCTATTCTGTCGTGGGACACGCGTTTCACTTCCTGGAACCCGTTGTCCATCGTTCTGACCAGATCCCCGGCGACCAATGCCTCGGCCAGTTTCCAGCCACTGGTGGTGGCAACCTTCGTCCCATGCAGCAATCCGCCACGCCTGACCGAAACGGCGTCACCCGGTACGGTCTGGATATTATTTTCGGAAAACCCCGAAACACTCACTACTTCCAACACGTGCCGACCCCCTTTTGGCACTTTCAAACTATCCCATTGTGCTAGCACGAAGTTTTCGGGAGTGACTTAGTTTTGCCATATTTAGGGCCAATTTGGGCCTTTTTCGCCCCATTAGTCGCGTTTTTTAATAAACAAAAGCCTGTATTTGTCAGCGTTTCGCGCAATTCGGGAAATAATCGACCAGCCTTATTCGAACCGATATTCGAATCTCTCTATGTCTTCGCGACAGGCGTCAAACACAGCCTTTTTTGCCTGGACCGAGTAGTAGTTGGCGTATTCCGCCCCCCGGGCTGACCGGTTTTCATGCGGAAGGTCCAGACGAAACCCCAGATGATCGAACAGTGGGGCCGCATCCCGCTGAAAGCTTTCGATCCGAATGTATGCGCGACAAAGATCGGTTCCGGTGGCGTCTCTGACATAGGATGGGAACGGGTTTTCCCGAAAGGACTGCTGGATTTTAGGGTGCAGAACAAAGGCCTCAAAATCCAGCCGCCCGGCCAGATGGACTGCTGGGTGATCAAAGGACTGATCCCTCAGCCAGTGGTAATAGCTGACCATCCGGTCCCACGGGTTCCGGATCAGCGTGAACACGAACATCTCTTTCATCTGCTGGGCGGGCAAAAGCCCCCGCAAATCGGTCAGCCGGGAGTGTTTCCACAGCCTTCCCGCCGTCTTCAGTGACCTGTTGCGTTTGTTTCTGCGCTGCGCCTTGGGGGTGTCGCCCACCAGGATATCGTCCTTCATGGCCCGCTGCTCGAGCGCCAGCGCCAGCGATGTTCCCCCGGTCTTGGGAATTTGTATGAAGATGTAGGACCGCCCTGTTGATAGAATCATTGCGCCGGTTCCCGTTGGGGAACCACGCTCGCCCGCCACGCCAGAACTGCACCGGCCGCGGCGATCAGGGCGATGCCCGCAATCTGAAGCGGTCCGATCCCCTGCCCCATCACCACCCAGGCAAAAAGCGGCCCGAAGATCATGACCGAATACTCGAACACCGCGACATATGACGGCTCGCCCAGTTGGTAGGCCTTGATCAGCATGAATACCGCAGCCGTGGACCCAACCGCCTGCAATGCGACCCAAGGCAGAGCGGCCTCCATCGGCCAGACCCAGCCCCGGGTCACAAAACCAGCCGGGCCGTCAGACCCGACCACCGGCAAAACCGAAAACACGGCGAGGCCAAGAGCGCCGGCCAGCCCAAGCGTGACAATCATCGCGGCCAGCAAGGCGACGGTGCTTTCGTTTGCACAATGCGTTCGGGTCAGAATCGCACTGAGCGCATAGAAAAAGCCGCCAGCCACCGGCAATAGGCTGGTCGCATCAAAGGCATTGGGGTCAGGCTGCAATACACAGAGGATTCCGACAAACCCGATAAGCACAGCCAGGACCCGCCAGGGGCCGATCTTCTGGTCCAGCAACAGCGCGGAAATCAACAGAACGAAGATCGGTGATGTGAACAGCCCCGCAAGGGCCTGAGCAATTGGCATCAAAGCCAGTGAGCTGAAATAGAACAGCATCGCCAGGGTGATCAGGACACTGCGCAGCAGGACCGCCCAAAACCTCTGAGGTCGCAGCCCTCCAAACCCCAGAAACGACAGTCCCACGATAAGAGGCAGCATCATCACGGCCCGGCTAAGGTGGAATTGCCACAGACCGATCGTTTCGGCCAGCCGAATGACGAAATTGTCCACGACGCCGATGATTGCCATGGCCGAGACCATCAGAACCGATGCAAGAACCGGTGAAGAAGGATGTGCTGTCTGCATGTGGCCTTGGCCTCCGGGCCCTTTGGCCGAAACTGCGCGTCCCAGTTATCGAGCACATTTCCAAATCACCACGCAACAGGTTTGCGCGGATTAATCTCTCCGTGTTAGAAATCGACAAAAGAAAAAACGAGCAGACCTCATCGAAATGACGGCACTGAAACAATACCAGCGGATCGAGGCTACCGGTCTGTGGCGCCCGTCGCCCGACGAGCAGCGGCGCGAAGTGGTTGTTTCGATCGGCGAAGCGACGTTGACCATCACCGATTTCAACGATCGCGCGCTGACGCACTGGTCGCTTGCCGCACTTGAAAGGCAGAACCCGGGCAAGTTCCCCGCGATATTCAACCCCGACGGCGATCCGGACGAGACACTGGAGCTGGAGCAGTCCGAATCCACCATGATCGAGGCAATCGACCGCTTGCAACGCGCCATCGAACGGGCGCGCCCGCATCCCGGGCGGTTGCGGTGGGCCAGTGTCGGCGGCGTGGTTGCGGCTGTCGCGGCGATCTTGCTGTTCTGGCTGCCCGGCGCCCTGCAAAGCCATGTCGAAAAGGTCGTGCCCGAGATCAAACGGCAGGACATCGGGAACACGATTCTGCAACGGATTGAACGGGTCTCGGGCCGGGCCTGCGCCTCGGCGGACGCGCAGCCGGCGCTGCAGAAGCTGGCCCAGAGAACAGGTGTGCGACGGATCGTTGTGTTGCCGGCCGGGGTGCAGGAAAGTCTGTCACTTCCCGGCGGGATCGTGCTGCTGAACCGAGCGCTGGTTGAAGACAGTGAAGATCCAGCGGTGGCCGCCGGTTACGTGATAGCTGAACGCACGCGGGCCCGGCAGCATGATCCGTTGGATGATCTCCTGGACAAAACTGGGCCCACTGCAGCGTTTCGTCTGCTGACGACGGGCGAACTGACACCCCAGATCGTGGACACCTATACCGAACAGGTTCTGGCCGAACCCCGCCCCGCAGTTCCGGAAGACGACCTGCTGGCGGCGTTTGCGTCCGCCAATTTGCCCTCAACCCCATATGCCTATGCGGTTGATATCACGGGCGAAACGGTTCTGGGTCTGATCGAGGCCGACCCGATGGCGGGTCAGCCTTTGGATCAGGTTATGCCCGACCGCGACTGGGTGCGGCTGCAGAACATCTGCAGCGACTAGGCGCGCCTATTTGGTGCCGAACATCCGGTCTCCGGCATCGCCCAGACCGGGCATGATGTAGCCTTTGGAATTCAGCTCGCGGTCCAGTGCGGCAGTCACAATCTTGACGTCGGGATGCGCCTCTTTCATGCGGGCCACGCCTTCGGGGGCGGCCAGCAGGCACAGGAACCGGATGTCGGTGGCACCGGCCTGTTTCAGAAGGTCGATCGCAGCGGCCGAGCTGTTGCCGGTGGCCAGCATCGGGTCAACCGCAATCACCAGCCGATCTTTAAGGCCTTCGGGGGCCTTGTAGTAGTACTGCACCGGCTGCAGCGTTTCTTCATCGCGATACAGGCCCACGAATCCGACCCGGGCGGAGGGCACCAGTTCCAGAACGCCGTCCAGCATCCCGTTGCCCGCACGCAGGATCGACACCAGCGCCAGTTTCTTGCCCGCCAGGATCGGCGCGTCCATCTCCTCCATCGGAGTCTCGATATGGCGCGTGGTCAGCGGCAGATCGCGGGTCACCTCATACGCCAGCAGCAGCGTGATCTCGCGCAGCAGTTGCCGGAACGAGGCGGTCGAGGTGCCCTTGTCCCGCATGAGCGTCAGTTTGTGCTGAACCAGCGGGTGGTCGACGACGGTCAGATGTTCGCTCATGTGTTCTCCAGTCTTTTCCTGACCCTTGCGCGGGTCTCTTCATCGCAGAATGCGGCGTTCAGGGCGGTGTCGTTCAGCGCGGCGAAATCCTCGGCGTCCCAGCCGAAGGCCTGGGCCAGCATCTCATATTCGCGGCGCATGGTGGTATGAAAAAACGGCGGGTCATCGGTGGAAACCGTGACCTTCACACCCGCCTCGCGCAGCCGCGCGATCGGGTGGGCCGCAAAATCCGGGTACAGTCCCAGCACCACGTTCGAGCCCGGACAGACCTCGAGCGTGATGCCCCGGTCGGCCAGTTCATGTACCAGATCGAGGTCTTCGATGGCTCGCACGCCGTGGCCCACACGTTCGACCCCCAGCGCGCGCACCGCATCGCGCACGCTTTCGGGGCCGCCGAATTCGCCGGCATGGGTGGTCAGGCGCAATCCGGCCTCGCGCGCGCAATCGAAGGCCCATTTGAAATCGGCCTGCTGGCCTATGGCCTCGTTCCCGCCCATGCCGAACCCGGCGATCCAGTCACCCGCGGTTTCGGCGGCGCACAGCGCGCTGCTCTTGGCCTTGTCGGGCCCGAAATGGCGCACGCAGGTCACCACACCGCGCAGCGTGATGTCGAACCTGCGCTCGGCCTCGTCGGCGGCGTCCTGAATGGCGGCCAGATAGTCGCGCCAGGCATGCAGATCGCCCCCGCCGCAGAAATCTGGGCTGAGGAAGGTTTCGGAATAGACCACCCCGTTCGCTGCGCTTTCTTCCAGAATCGCCAGCGTCAGGCGGCGGAAATCCTCGGGCGTTTTCAAGACCGCGCAAGCGGCCTCGTAGACGCTGAGGAAATGCGCGAAATCGCGGAAGTCATAGCTGCCGTCGGGCTTGAAGATGCCGCTCAGGTCAACCTTCTTTTCATGCGCCAGTTGGCGAATGAAGGCGGGCGGGGCCGCGCCTTCGTGATGCAGGTGCAGTTCGATCTTGGGCAGGTCTGCGACGGTCATAGAAAGGTCCCTCCCGGCCCTTGCGCCGGAATGTTCAGATGATGGGCGATGCTGGCGGCCACGTCGGCGAACTTGACCTGCCCGATCCGCCCGGCCCCCAGGCCGGCGATCAGCACCGGCACCTGCTCGCGAGTGTGGTCGGTGCCGACCCAGCTGGGGTCGTTGCCGTGATCGGCGGTCAGCAGAAACAGGTCGCCCGGGCGCAGCCGGGGCAGGATACGGCCGATCTGGGCGTCAAACCACTCCAGCGCGCGCGCATAGCCCGAGATGTCGCGCCGGTGGCCGTACTGGCTGTCAAACTCGACGAAATTTGCGAAAGTCAGGCTGCCGTCCTCGGCGCTGTCCACAAGGCGCGAGAGGTGACCCATCAGATCGGCGTCCGAGCCCTTGTCCAGCGTATCGATCCCCTGCATCGAGAAGATGTCGCCGATCTTGCCCACACCATGCACCTTGCGCCCGGCATCCTGCGCCCAGTTGGTCAGCACCGGCGCGGGCGGCGTGATGGCGAAATCCTTGCGGTTGGTGGTGCGGACGAACCCCTGTTCGGGCGAACCCACGAAGGGGCGCGCGATCACCCGTCCGACCTTCATCTCGTGCAGCATGGGGGCCAGTGTCCGGCACATTTGGTACAGGCGCTCCAGCCCGAACGTCTCCTCGTGCGCGGCAATCTGGAACACGCTGTCGGCCGAGGTATAGCAGATCGGCCAACCGGTGCGCATATGTTCGGCGCCCAGTTCGGCAATGATCGTGGTGCCCGAGGCATGGCAATTGCCCAAAATGCCCTCGGTGCCGGCGGCTTGTGCAGCGGCGCGGGTCACATCATCAGGGAACGCGGGAACCGTGTCGGGGAAATAGTGCCAGTCCCACGGCACCGGCAGCCCGGCCAGTTCCCAATGACCCGAAGGTGTGTCCTTGCCCGGCGAATGCTCGCGCGCGCAGCCCCAAAGGCCGGTCGGGTCGGCCTCCAACCCTGGCACATCCGCGCCCGAGGCCAGTCGCACCGCCGCCCCCAGCCCCAGCGCATCAAGGTTGGGCAGGTGCAGCGGCCCGGACCGGCCATCCTCGGCCCGCCCTTCGGCGCAGGCCTGCGCGATATGGGCCACCGTGTTGGCGCCCGTGTCCGGCACGTCGCCGTTGAAGAACCGGTCGGCATCCGGCGCGCCGCCGATGCCCACTGAATCCATCACCACAAGGAACGCGCGACTCATGCGAGGATCCTTTCCTGTACAAGGTCCGGCACCGGAACGGGCGTCGGGCCGATGGTGATCGCGGCGCGCACGGCTTGCGCGGCCCGCTGTGCGGCATCCTCGCGCGCGGCATGGACCACGGCCATTGGCGTTCCGGCCGAGACCTTGTCGCCCAGCCGCACCAGCCCCGACAGACCCACCGCCGGATCGATCACGTCGCTTTCCACCTGTCGGCCACCGCCCAGCGCCACGACCGCAAGGCCCAGCGCCTCGCCGTCCATCGCGGAGACATAGCCTTCATCCTGCGCCGTCACCTCAAGGATCACGCTGGCCTCGGGGAGATAGCGCGCCCAGTCCTCGACCAGACCCAACGGCCCGCCGACCGCAGCCATCATCCGGCCGAACCGCTCGGCCGCGCGGCCATCGCGGATCACCTCGGCGATCATGTCCTGCCCGGCCTGCGCATCGCCGACCATACCTGCGTCAGACAGCAAAACGCCGCCCAGCTCGGCCGAAATCTCGGCCAGGGGCGAGGGCTGCCCACCGGTCAGTACCTTCATCACCTCGGCGATTTCCAGGGCGTTGCCCAAGGCGGGCGCCAGCGGCTGATTCATGTCGGTGATCAGGGCCGAGGTCCGGCACCCGGCCGTATTGGCCGTTTCGGTCAGGGCCTGCGCCAGCTTGCGCGCCTCGTCCAGCGTTTTCATGAAGGCCCCACTGCCCACCTTGACGTCCAGCACCAGCGCATCCGGGCTGGCCGCCAGTTTCTTGGACAGGATCGAGGCCGTGATCAGGTCGAGGCTTTCGACCGTGGCGGTCACGTCGCGGATGGCATAGAGCCGTTTGTCCGCCGGAGCGATCTGTGCCGTCGCGCCAACGATAGCGGCGCCGGTCTCGGCCAGGATCTGGGCCAGCCGGTCCTGGCTGATCTGGGTCGACACGCCCGGGATCGCCTCGAGCTTGTCGAGCGTCCCGCCGGTATGGCCCAGGCCGCGCCCCGAGATCATCGGCACATAGGCCCCGCATTCCGCCAGCGCCGGGGCCAGCACAAGGCTGACGCAATCCCCCACCCCGCCGGTCGAATGCTTGTCGATCACCGGGCCGTCCAGATCCCAGGTCAGAACCTCACCGCTGTCGCGCATGGCCAGCGTCAGCGCCGCGCGGCCCTCGGGACCAAGCCCGCCCATGCAGACGGCCATGGCAAAGGCTCCGGCCTGGGCGTCGCTGACGCTTCCATCGGCCAGGCCCTGGGCGAACCATGCCAGCTCGCCGGCATCCGGCACCTCGCGGCGGCGCAGTTTCGCGATGATCGAACGGGCGTCCATGGGCGCGGCCCTTACATGAACGAGGCGTCGAAGGCGCCGGGCAGCAGCTCGCCGATGGTCGTGCGGGTCTCAATCCCGTCCACCGTCGCCATGGTGACCACCACGTCCTTGTCCCCGAACTCGGCCAGTTTCTGCCGGCACCCGCCGCAGGGCGGCACCGGTTGCGGGCTGGAGGCCACCACATAGACCTCGGCCAGCTTGTTTTCTCCGGCGGCGACCATCGCGGCGATCGCCCCGGCCTCGGCGCATGTGCCTTCGGGATAGGCCACGTTTTCCACGTTGCAGCCCGCGAACACTTCGCCCGACGGGGTGCGGACCGCGGCGCCCACCTTGAAATTCGAATAGGGCGCATAGGCGTTTTCACGCACCTTGAGGGCTGCTTCTTTCAACGACATGGCGATTCCCCGATTTTTGATCATCTGGTCAGAATGCCATACCCTACTGGAAATCCGCGGGGGAATTGAAGCCCCCTCGGTACGGGAATCGCAGCGCGCCCGCGCGTCAGCCCAGATCGGTCTTGAAATACCCCGGCAGCGTGACCTCGAGCAGTTCGACATCGTCGCTGGGGTCGGCCAGCCGCGTGCGCATTCCGGGCGGGATGACAAAGGCATCACCCTGCTCCAGACGAAACGGATCACGTCCTTCACCTTCCAGGGTGACGGCCCCGTTCATCACGAAGGTAAAGTGGATATCGGCATCATGGCTGGCCCAGACCGGGTCGCCCTGCCCCCGGCGCACCACCTGAACGCCCGCCACGCCCTTGGTGTTTTCAGCAATCGTCGTGTCGCGGCATTGATAGCCCGGCAGGCGGAACGGCTGCCACGCTGCCCCTTCGGCCCGGTTGTAGACGAACCGCTGGCTCTGCCATTCCCGCTCGGGGCGGTAATGCGGCGTGGGCAGCTGCATTTCGTGGTCGATCTCGGTGACATGCTCGGCCGGAACGCCGATTTCGATCACCTGAACGTTGTCCGACGCTTCGAGCACGCGGTGCCGGATCTCGGGTGGCTGGATGAAACAGTCGCCAGCGGTCAGGCGCATCTTGTCGCCCTGATCCTCATAGACCACATCCACCCAGCCGTGGATGCAGAAGATCAGCTGGAACCCGACCTTGTGAAAATGCACCATGTCCGGGACCGGACCGCCGTCGGGAATGCGGATATGGCTGGCGATGATCGACCCGCCCAGTCGGTCCGGCACCAGGTCACGATAGTGCATGCCCGCGCGCCCGATGATCCAGGGCGCCTGATCCTTGAGCCTGCGGACGACGAAGGAATGAACCGTCTCGGGCATCACCAGGGGCGGGTTGCGCTCTTCGATCTCGATGCGGGTGCCGTTGGGGGCGACCAGGCTGCGCTGACCGCCGGCAAACCCGTCCGGATCATCAGTGAGGATGCGCAAGGTGCCCGGCGCCTCGGGCGCGTCCTTTTCCACCCGCAGGCGCAGGCCGTGCCCGGAAAACACCGCGACCCGAGGGTCATCCGCCGGATAGATCATGTCCATCCGCATGCCCAGAACCTTGGTGTAGAACGGAATGTCGTCGCGCAACTCTTGGGTCGGAATGCGGAATTCGGCTATGGTGTCGGTCATGCTGGTCTCCTCTGCGCGAGACTGTGAGGGGCCGCTGGGGGATTTGCAAGTCGGGGTCGGATCCGCCTTCATGCGATTTCGAGGTTTCCCCTGCGTCAGAAATAGTTTAGCACTAAACTAAATTCCAAACGGGAAGTTTTGACATGTCCGACACACCCAGCCTGCGCCAGGCCGCACTTGATTACCACGCGCATCCGAAGCCTGGGAAACTGGAGATCAAGGCGACCAAACCCATGGCCAACGGGCGCGACCTTGCGCGCGCCTATTCGCCCGGCGTGGCCGAGGCGAGCCTTGAGATCAAGGCCGACCCGGCGACCGCCGAGATGTATACCGCGCGCGGAAATCTGGTGGCCGTGGTTTCGAATGGCACCGCGGTGCTGGGGCTGGGCAATATCGGCGCGCTGGCCTCCAAGCCGGTGATGGAGGGCAAGGCCGTCCTGTTCAAGAAATTCGCCGGCATCGACTGTTTCGACATCGAGGTGAACGAACCCGATCCCGAGAAGCTGGCCGATATCGTCTGCGCGCTGGAACCCACCTTCGGCGCGATCAACCTCGAGGACATCAAGGCACCCGATTGCTTTGTCGTCGAGAAACTGTGCCGCGAGCGGATGAACATCCCGGTGTTCCACGACGACCAGCACGGCACCGCCATCGTGGTGGGGGCCGCTGCACGCAACGCGCTGCACGTGGCCGGCAAACGGATCGAGGACATCAAGGTCGTGTCCACCGGCGGCGGTGCGGCGGGGATCGCCTGCCTGAACATGCTGGTCAAGCTGGGCGTCAAGCGCGAGAACATCTGGCTGTGCGACATTCACGGGCTGGTCTATGAGGGTCGCGTCGAAGACATGAACCCGCACAAGGACCAATTCGCCCAGAAAACCGACCTGCGCACGCTGGATCAGGTGATCGACGGGGCCGACCTGTTTCTGGGCCTCAGCGGGCCGAACGTGCTCAAGCCCGAGATGGTCGCGCGCATGGCCGAACAGCCGATCATCTTCGCCCTTGCGAACCCGACCCCGGAGATCCTGCCCGACGCCGCGCGCGAAGTCGCCCCCGATGCCATCATCGCCACCGGGCGCAGCGACTTCCCGAACCAGGTGAACAACGTCCTTTGTTTCCCGTTCATCTTCCGCGGTGCGCTGGACGTGGGTGCGACCGAGATCAACGATGCCATGCAGATCGCCTGCGTTGAAGGCATCGCCGAAATGGCCCGCGCCACCACTAGCGCCGAGGCCGCAGCCGCCTACAAGGGCGAACAGCTGACCTTCGGCCCAGACTACCTGATCCCCAAGCCGTTCGATCCGCGACTGGTGGGTGTGGTATCCTCGGCCGTGGCCCGGGCCGCGATGGAAAGCGGCGTGGCCAGACGCCCGATCGAGGACATCGAAGCTTACAAGGAAAAGCTGAACCAGACGGTCTTCAAGTCCGCCCTGCTGATGCGCCCCGTCTTCGAGGCCGCCGCCGCTGCCTCGCGCCGCATCGTCTTTGCCGAAGGCGAAGACGAACGCGTGCTGCGCGCCGCTCAGGCGATTCTTGAGGAAACCACCGAAACCCCGATCCTGATCGGCCGTCCCGAGGTGATCGAGGCGCGCTGCGAACGTCTGGGCCTGTCGGTCCGCCCCGGGCAGGACTTCCAGATCGTGAACCCGGAAAACGACCCTCGTTATTATGACTATTGGAATTCGTACCACCAAATCATGCAGCGCCGGGGGGTAACGCCCGATCTGGCCAAGGCGATCATGCGGACCAATTCCACCGCGATCGGCGCAATCATGGTTCACAGGGGTGAAGCCGACAGCATGATCTGCGGCACCTTCGGCGAGTATCGTTGGCACCTGAACTATGTTGAGCAGGTGCTGAATGACGGCGACCTGCGCCCCCATGGTGCATTGTCCCTCATGATCCTTGAAGACGGCCCGCTGTTCATCGCCGACACTCATGTCCGGCAATTGCCCAGCCCGGAAGAACTGGCTGAGATCACCGTGGGCGCCGCTCGCCATGTCCGGCGTTTCGGGCTGGCGCCAAAGATCGCGTTCTGCTCGCAATCGCAATTCGGCAATCAGGCCGAGGGCTCGGGCAAGCGCCTGCGCGAAGCCATCGCGATATTGGACAGCAAGCCCCGCGACTTCATCTATGAAGGCGAAATGAACCTGGACGTGGCCCTGGACCCCGAACTGCGCGAGCGGATATTTCCCAATTCCCGCCTGGAGGGGGCCGCCAACGTTCTGATCTTTGCCCATGCGGACGCGGCCAGCGGCGTGCGCAACATTCTGAAGATGAAGGCAGACGGCATCGAGGTCGGCCCCATCCTGATGGGCATGGGCAACAAGGCACATATCGTGACACCCTCGATCACGGCGCGCGGGCTGTTGAACATGGCGGCAATTGCCGGAACGCCCGTCGCGCATTACGGTTGACCACGGCGGCCCGACCGGTCTGGCCGCCCTGCCGAGGGAGGTCATCATGAAAGGTCACTGCCACTGCGGCGCCGTGCGATGGGCCAGCGATGCCGAGATCGCCTGGAGCTGTTACTGCCACTGCGCGGATTGCAGGCGCAACTGCGCCGCCCCGGTTACCGCGTTCATCGGGCTGCCCCACGGTTCGGTGACGTGGTCGGGGGATGCGCCGCGCGTGTACAACTCGTCTAGGGATGTCGAACGCCTGTTCTGCGGGACCTGCGGCACGCCGATGGCATACCGCAATGCCCGCGACCGGGTGAATATTCACCTCTACACCGCCACGCTGGACAACCCCGAGGATGCCGCGCCCCGGTTTCACGTATTTCACGCCGAGCATCTGCATTGGCTTAACATCCAAGACAGTCTGCCCCGATATGCGGGAACGGCGACCTGATCCGAATCTGACAAAGCCACTTTTGCACCGGACGCTTCGCAAATTTGCAAGTTCTGCGAAAATTTCCCGCCCAGGCGCGAAAACAAGGTTCATTTGCAAAACTTTGCAAGACAAACGGGGCAGTTCTGCAAATATTTCGCGATAAACTGACGCGCCGTCACGCGCGCCGCTTGCTCGGTCAGCCGTCCGCGCCTAACACAATGCGAGCAATTTTTGGGAGGAGGACCCATGGCATACCAGGACGTTTACGAGAGCTGGCAAAAAGACCCAGAGGCTTTCTGGATGGACGCAGCCAAGGGGATCGACTGGTTCCAACCGCCAAGCAAGGCCCTGTTTGACGACATCGCCCCTCTTTATGAATGGTTCTGTGATGCCAAGGTGAACACCTGCTGGAATGCCGTGGACCGCCACGTTGAAAACGGCCGGGGCGAGCAAACCGCCATCATCTATGACAGCCCGATCACCCACACCAAGCGCGAAATCTCCTACATGGAGCTGCGCAATCGCGTGGCGACTCTGGCCGGCGCGCTGCGCGCCAAGGGGATCGAAAAGGGCGACCGCGTCATCATCTACATGCCGATGATCCCCGAGGCGCTCGAGGCTATGCTGGCCTGCGCGCGGCTGGGTGCGGTGCATTCGGTGGTCTTTGGCGGGTTTGCCAGCAACGAACTGGCGGTGCGGATCGACGACGCCAAACCCAAAGCGATCATCGCGGCGTCCTGCGGGTTGGAGCCCGGTCGCGTGGTGCATTACAAGCCGCTGCTGGACGGCGCCATCGACATGGCCGAACACAAGCCCGATTTCTGCGTGATCTTCCAGCGCGAACAGGAAGTGGCCAAGCTGGTCGAGGGGCGCGACTACAACTGGCACGGCTTCCAGTACGGCGTTGAGCCGGCCGAATGTGTCCCGGTCGAAGGCAACGATCCGGCCTATATCCTCTACACCTCGGGCACCACGGGCGCGCCCAAGGGCGTCGTACGGCCCACGGCGGGGCACCTTGTGGCTCTGAACTGGACGATGAAGAACATCTACAACGTCGATCCCGGCGACGTGTTCTGGGCGGCCTCGGATGTGGGCTGGGTCGTGGGGCATTCCTACATCTGCTATGGTCCGCTGATCCACGGCAACACCACCATCGTGTTCGAGGGCAAACCCGTCGGCACCCCCGACGCGGGCACCTTCTGGCGGGTGATATCCGAGCACAAGGTCAAAAGCTTTTTCACCGCCCCAACGGCGATCCGCGCGGTCAAGCGCGAGGACCCCAAGGGCGAAATGCTGGCGAAATACGACCTGTCCTGCCTCAAGGCCCTGTTCCTAGCCGGTGAACGCGCCGACCCGGACACGATCACTTGGGCACAGGACGCGCTGAAGGTTCCGGTCGTCGACCACTGGTGGCAGACCGAAACCGGCTGGACCATCGCTGGAAACCCGCTGGGGATCGAGGAACTGCCGATCAAGCTGGGCTCGCCCGCCAAGCCGATGCCCGGCTATGACGTGCAGATCCTGGACGAAGGCGGCCACCCGATGAAACCGGGCGAGTTGGGCGCGATCGCGGTCAAGCTGCCCCTGCCTCCGGGCACGCTGCCGACCCTGTGGAATGCCGAGGAGCGGTTCAAGAAATCCTATCTCGAGCATTTCCCGGGCTATTATGAAACCGGCGATGCAGGCATGATCGACGAGGACGGGTATCTGTATATCATGGCCCGCACCGATGACGTGATTAACGTGGCCGGCCACCGCCTGTCCACCGGCGCGATGGAGGAGGTTCTGGCAGCCCATCCCGATGTGGCCGAATGCGCAGTCATCGGTGTATCGGACCAGTTGAAGGGTCAGGCCCCGGTTGGCTTCCTGTGCCTGAACGCGGGTTGCAATCGTGACCATGCCGAGATCGCGAAGGAGGTCGTGCAGATGGTGCGCGACAAAATCGGGCCAGTTGCGGCATTCAAACTGGCCGTCGTAGTGGATCGTCTGCCAAAGACACGGTCTGGCAAGATCCTGCGTGGAACGATGGTGTCGATCGCCGATGGCAAGGAATACAAAATGCCAGCCACGATCGACGATCCGGCCATTCTGGACGAGATCACCGAAGCCCTGAAATCAATCGGTTACGCCCAGTAACCGGGCATCGGGCGGCCCCGGGCCGCCCGCCCTGCTCTGCGGGGTTGCAACCATTGGCAGACCGCCTACTGTGCCCTTGACGGAGGGCACATGGCAAATGACGACATCTGGCGCCTGAGCGCCGCAGAACTCGCAAAACTGACCCGTTCCGGGGACCTGAGCGCGACCGAAGCCGTCCAAAGCGCGATCGACCGGATGCACGCGCTGAACCCGGCGCTAAATGCCGTCGTCGAAGACCTCAGCACCGAGGCGCAGGAGCGTGCCCGGGCGCTGGACGCCGCGCAGGCGCGCGGCGAACCGACCGGCCCCCTGCACGGCGTTCCCGTCACGATCAAAGTCAATGTCGACCAGAAGGGCCATGCCACGACCAATGGCGTGGCCGCTCTGAAAGATGTGATTGCCCCCGACGATGCGCCCGTCGTGTCGAACCTGTTGAAGGCCGGAGCGGTGGTGATTGGCCGGACCAACACGCCCGAGTTCTCATTCCGCGCCGACACCGACAACCCGCTGTATGGGCGCACGCACAACCCGTGGGGACAGCATATTTCTCCTGGGGGCTCCTCAGGCGGGGCCGGTGTGGCGGTGATGACCGGCATGGGCGCCCTGGCGCATGGCAACGATATCGGCGGCAGCCTGCGGTTCCCGGCGGCTGCCAACGGCGCGGTCACCGTGAAGCCGGGCCTGGGGCGCGTTCCCGCATGGAACCCCAGCCAAACCGCCGAACGTGGACTGCTTGCGCAATCCATGTCGGTGCAAGGCCTGATCACCCGCAGCGCGGCTGACCTGCACCTGGCCATGCCCAGCCTGATCGCGCCGGATCCGCGCGATCCGTTTCATGTCCCGCTGCCATGGCGCACGGCCGAATCTGACCAGCAGCCGCGGGTGGCTTTCACCAAGAACACTTTCGGCTACGATCTCCACCCCGAGGTCGACAAGGCGCTGGACACGGCCCGTGATGCACTGGTTGATGCCGGGTACACCGTTGACGAGATCGATCCTCCGAACGTTTTTGAATGTGGACGGCTGGGTTATCGCGCCTTGATGGGCGAAGTGCTGACCCTGATGAAGGCCGATGTCGAGGCGGCCGGGTCCGAGACCATCCAGCGCATCTTTGCCACCTACTTCAAGGAATTCCCACCGATCACAGGCCCGGACCTGATCCGAGCACTGGCCCAGCGCAGCCACTATGCGCGGGAATGGTCCCTGTTCTTGGAGGACTACCCGCTGGTGCTGTCGCCTTTCCTGCCGCAGCCCTTTTTCAGACCCGACCGTGATACGGAAGGCTCGGAAGGCGTGCACGAAGTGCTGGGCTGTGCAGTCTATTCCTATGCCATGAACTTTCTGGGCCTGCCCGCCGCCTGCGTTCCGGCGCGTTTGGCCGAATTACCGAGCGGGCGCCAGCCAATCAACGTTCAGGTCGCGGCGCAGCGCTGGCGCGAGGACTTGGCGGTGGACGCCGCCATCGCGATTGAAGCCCGGGTTGATCGTATGGCTGATCACCTGTGGGCCGATCTGGCAAGCACGGGCTGAAACACCAACCGCTTTCAACTGCCCAAAATAATTGACCCCGGGACTGAGAGCCCGGGGTCCACGTGCTAAAATATGCCCGGATTGTGATGACGAGCGTAGCACCACCCACCCTCGCCAGCGCGAAAACTGCGCAATCATCCGAAAACACCATTTGGTGGCCACTCACTCCCACCGCGGCGTGTTCTCCGGGCAAGATCAGCATAGCTGAGAGGTGGTCAGCTTCCTGTGAACTGCTTCACATAAGTCCGAGAATCTCGGGAATTTATGTAAATTGTTCAATCGTTAGACGCTCTTCCAGGCCATGCCCGGGGTCAAACAGGATCCTGTGACGGATCTTGGGTTCCGACCGAATCTCGACCCAATCGATATCCGGAAAGGATATGGAATCAGCGTCCGCCATCACCGGACGCTTGTCGGCCTCAAGCACGTCAAAGCGCACATGCGCCGTACTGGGCAGCAACGCACCGCGCCACCGCCGAGGACGAAAGGCCGCAATGGCCGTCAGCGCCAGAACATCCGACCCAATGGGCAGAATCGGGCCATGTGCCGAATAGTTGTAGGCGGTCGACCCGGCGGGCGTGGACAACAGCGCGCCATCACAGACCAGTTCGGCCAACCGCACGCGGCCATTCACGCTGATCTTCAGGCGCGCGGCTTGCGGACCGGCGCGCAGCAACGAAACCTCGTTAATCGCAAGGGCTTCGTGCACCTGTCCCGATTGGTCCATGGCCTTCATCGTCAAGGGGTTGATGACTTCTTCTTCGGCGGCTCTCAGACGCTCCATCAGATCGGCTTCGTGGAACTCGTTCATCAGAAACCCGATAGTCCCGCGATTCATGCCGTAGACCGGCACATCCAGATGCTGCGTGTTGTGCAGCGTCCGCAACATGAACCCGTCGCCGCCCAGCGCCACGATGACATCCGCATCTCGGGGGGCCGCATTGCCATAGCGTGCCACCAGTTTGTTGCGGGCCGACTGCGCGACATCCACGTCGCTGGCGAGAAAAGCGATTCTCTTGGTCATGTTTTCCGGTTTCCGGTGCTGCGCATTTGGTTCCGAAACAAACATACCTTTCCCCATTAGGCCAGACGTGACGCCGCAGCTGGCCATTTCGTCGCTTTAAAGTCTTTTTCATCCGTACAGTTTCCTATAGGAAATCCGCCAAACCAACCTCAGCCATGCGGAGCGCCCATGAACGCCAATCTTCGTGATACCGGTTTCTTCACCCAGTCCCTCGCGGATCGCGACCCTGAACTTTTTGGGGCAATCACGTCCGAACTGGGACGTCAGCGCGACGAGATCGAGCTGATCGCTTCGGAAAACATCGTCAGCGCAGCCGTCATGGAGGCGCAGGGCTCGGTCATGACCAACAAGTACGCCGAAGGTTATCCCGGGCGGCGTTACTATGGCGGCTGCCAGTTCGTCGACATCGCCGAGAACTTGGCCATCGACCGCGCCAAGCAACTTTTCGGTTGCGAATTCGCCAACGTGCAGCCGAATTCGGGATCACAAGCCAACCAGGGCGTGTTCCAGGCGCTGATCCAGCCGGGCGACACCATTCTGGGCATGAGCCTGGATGCCGGCGGTCACCTGACCCATGGCGCCAAGCCCAACCAGTCGGGCAAGTGGTTCAATGCGGTTCAGTACGGCGTGCGCAAGCAGGACAACATGCTGGACTACGATCAGGTCGAGGCGCTGGCCAAAGAACACCAGCCCAAGCTGATCATCGCCGGCGGCTCTGCCATTCCGCGCCAGATCGACTTTGCCCGTATGCGCGAGATCGCCGACATGGTAGGCGCCTATCTGCACGTGGACATGGCGCATTTTGCCGGTCTGGTCGCCGCGGGCGAACATCCCAGCCCCTTCCCGCACGCGCATGTGGCCACGACCACCACGCATAAAACCTTGCGCGGCCCGCGTGGCGGCATGATCCTGACCAATGACGAGACGATCGCCAAAAAAGTGAATTCGGCCATCTTCCCGGGCATCCAGGGCGGCCCACTGATGCATGTGATCGCGGCAAAGGCCGTGGCATTTGGCGAGGCGCTGCAGCCTTCGTTCAAAGATTACATCAAACAGGTCGTCGTCAACGCTCAGGCGTTGTCGGATCAGCTGATCAAGGGCGGCCTGGACACCGTAACCCACGGCACCGACACCCATGTTGTTCTGGTCGACCTGCGCCCAAAAGGCGTCATGGGCAACGCGACCGAAAAGGCGCTGGGCCGTGCGCACATCACCTGCAACAAAAACGGCGTGCCGTTCGATCCCGAAAAGCCGACCGTGACCAGCGGCATCCGTCTGGGCTCGCCCGCCGGCACGACCCGAGGCTTTGGAGAGCCCGAGTTCCGCCAGATTGCGGATTGGATCATCGAGGTGGTCGATGGGCTGGCCGCCAATGGTGAAGACAACAACGGTGAGGTCGAAGCGCGGGTCAAAGCGCAGGTCGCGGATCTGTGCGCCAAGTTCCCGATCTACCCGAACCTCTGACGACACAAGGTCAGAAACAACAGAATGGCGCCTTTTTCGGGCGCCATTTTTCCTTGCCGGCAGATGCCCTGATCAGATCAGACCGCGCCACCAAAGCACGACAAGGAACAGTGCGGCCAAGGCCAGAATGTTGAAGGCCAGCCCCCCGAGCATGCCCAGGAACCAACCCCAGCGGCGATCCGCCAGATTAATGGCGCGCAGATGCGACTGAACATCCTTCGCCGCCTTTTCCAGGGTCGGCGAGTCCAGGGTCAGCCGGAGCTTGGGGTGCTCGACCAACGGCTCGGCACGGGCGAGTTCCATAGCCTGTTTGTAGACCTTGCGCGGCAAGCGACGCTTGGCACGGCGCACCGACTCGGCCAGGGTCTTGCCCTTTGCGCCCAGTTTTTTGCGCAACAGGATTATCGTCTGCGCGATCTGGGTCTGAATTTCTGTTTCCTGAGCCATGCGCCCCTCCTGATGGGGCAATCTAACGGTCTGCGCAGGCGGTCACAATGGGGCTGGTTGTCCGGGGCGCCGGAGGCTATCAGAAAGACATGCTGAACACGATCACACATGGCGAACCGACGTCCCGCACACCGCTGCTGATTGCCCATGGGCTATACGGATCGGCCCGAAACTGGGGGGTGATCGCGCGTCGGCTGTCAGACGAACGTCAGGTGGTGGCGGTCGACATGCGCAATCACGCCCACAGCTTCTGGGACGACCGGCACGATTATCCGGCATTGGCGGATGATTTGGCTGAGGTCATCGAAAGCATGGGCGGCGTGGCAGACGTGATCGGGCATTCGATGGGCGGCAAGTCGGCAATGACATTGGCGCTCGAGCATGGCGAAATGGTCAACAGGCTGGTCGTGGCGGACATCGCTCCGGTTCGGTACAGCCACACGCAAATGCCATATATCGAGGCCATGCGCGCCGTGGACATGACACAGGTCGCGCGCCGCTCGGATGTGGAACAGCAACTGGCCGATCTTGGAGTCGAGAAGGCGTTGCAGAGCTTCTTCACTCAGTCGCTCGACGTTCCCGGCAAACGCTGGCGGCTGAACCTGGACGTATTGGCCAAAGAGATGCCGAATATCATGGGTTTTCCGGACTTTACCTCACACTGGGACGGCCCGGCACTGTTTCTCGCCGGTGCGGAGTCGGACTATGTTCAGGCAAGTCACCGCGAAGTCATCAAATCTTTGTTCCCGAACGCCCGTTTCGCCAAGATTCCGGGCGCAGGCCATTGGCTGCACGCCGAAAAACCGCGTGAGTTCGAAGCTGCTGTCCGGACATTTCTGAACGCCGCCTAAGCTCTCTATTGGTACAGGCGCTTGGCGACCAGCCAGGATGCGGGCAAAGCCGTGACCGCTCCGGCGGCTGCGGCACCCACGATGGCCAGGGTCGAAACCATCCCGGCGGTCAGCACGGCGATAACGGCCGACCCCGCGAGGGCGGTCGCGATCAGGGAATACAGTAGCGCTGCAAGTCTCATCATTGCCAGTCGTCCTTGTTGATGGCGTCTGACGCGCAGATTGCCGAAGCGGAATACAATCGGCTTTGATGCAGATCAGGCTGGGTCCCTACATCCCGGAATCAACCGGGCCGACATAGTCGCCCCCGCCGTTTACCCAGTCCGAGAACCCACCCAGGTTGTAGACATGCTGATACCCCATGTCCTTGAGCAACTTGCCCGCAAGAGCCGCCCGTCCGCCCGATGCGCAATGCAGAATGATCGGGCGATCCTTCCGCAGCTCGGGGTCATGCGACTGCAGCGCAGGATCGGCACGAAACTCGAGCATACCGCGTGAGATATGGTGAGATCCGACGGCGCGACCGGTCTTTTCCAGTTCAGGCGCATCGCGAATGTCCAGCAGCAGCGCACCCTGCTGCAATAGCTCCCTGGCTTGCGCGGCGCTGATACGTTGAACAACGGAATTCGCGGCCTCAAGCATCTCTTGAACGGTCAATGGCATTCGTGCGGTCCCTCCCGGATTTTCACGAATGCTAGCACGGGGCCTTTTGTATTTGTAAGCGCTATGGTGGTCGCCTATTGCTCGCGAAAGGCCCGAGACATGCTGTCGACGATCGGCTTGGCGATATAGGCGGCAAAGGTGCGTTCCTCGGTCTGGATCATGATCTCGGCCGGCATGCCGGGGGTCGGAATGAAACCCCGTACCCGGTCCATCTCGTCAGGCTCCAACGACACCCGGGCCAGATAGACCTCTTGAGGTATTCCGCTGGCTTCTTCCAGAACCGCGTCCGCCGAGACGTAAAAGACTTCGCCCGTCAGAACCGGTGTCGTGCGCTGATTCAAAGCTACCAACCGCACGGTCGCGGTCTGGCCGGTCACAACGCTGTCGATATCGGTGCGCGGGATCTGGGCCTCGATGATCAGCGGGGCATCAGCTGGCAGGATTTCGGCAATCGGCTTGCCGGTCTCGATGACGCCGCCCGGCGTGTAATAGTGCAGTCGCACAACCGTGCCATCGACCGGGGCGCGAACCACCGCGCGGGCCAGAACACTGCTGGCCTGGCGCGATTTTTCCCGCACGCTTTCCAGATCCGCCTCGATTACACCCAGTTCGTCCAGCGCTGCTTCGCGATAGGCCGACCGGGTCCGGGCGATCTGCTCTTCGTATTTCAGCAGCATCTGGCTGGTTTCCGAAGCCTCGGCCGCCAGTCGGGCCAATTGCCCGTCCGCTTCGGCCTGGACTCGTCGGATGGTGTTCAACTCACCCTTTCGGACAAGCCCTTTTTCGAACAACGCGTTCTTGGTTTCGTATTCTTCCTGAAGGATCGCCTTGCGGCGCTCCATGCTTTCCAATTGCGCCTCGAAGCCGCTGGCCCTGATCTTCAGCGCCTCGATATTGCGTTCGAGAAGGGCAATGTCATTCAGCAACGTCTTGCGCGAAACTTCGAAACTGAGCCGCTGGTTGTCGAGAATGGTCATCACCTCAACGTCGTCGGACGCCTCGATCAGGGCAGGTGAAAACTCCAAAGTGTCCTTTTCGGCGTATTCGGCCAGCAAGCGTTCGACCATCGCCTGAAGGCGGATCTTGCGGATGAACAATTCGCGCTCATTTGCCTCGGCCGAGGTCTGGTCGAGTGTCATCAAGACCTGCCCCTCCTGCACGGTCTGGCCTTCGGTGACCAGGATCTGTTCGATGATCCCTCCTTCAAGATGCTGAACGATCTTGTTGCGCCCGGTAGCCACAAAGCTGCCCTGCGCAATCACTGCGGCCGCCAGCGGCGCCTGAAACGACCACAGGCCGAACCCGCCGAAACAGGCGACCAGCAGCACGGTGCCCACGACTATGAACTTGGTTATCGATCTCGGAACCTCGGCGTACCAAAGGGCGGGATCGTCTACTTGTACCAACTCGTTCATCTTTACCCCCGTCTACCCTTTCAACTCGGGCTGCTGGCGCGGCCCGTTCAGTTGCTGCAGCACCTGCTCACGCTGACCGAACAGGGCGACCCGCCCGTCCGTCAGCAGCATGATCTTGTCCACCACGTTCAAAAGCGTCGGTTTCTGTGTGATCACGACCACGGTAATCGTGTTTTCTCTCGCCTGCTCGATTGCCCGGGCCAGCGCCTTGTCGCCCGCGACATCCAGGTTCGAGTTCGGCTCGTCCAGGACCACCATCCGCGGATTGCCAAAGAACGCGCGGGCCAGCGCGATCCGCTGCTTCTGACCGCCGGACAGGGGCGAGCCATCGGCAGCGACCACGGTCTCATAACCCTGCGGCAAGGTGGCGATCATGTTGTGCACGTCGGCCAGAACTGCAGCATCATGAATTTGCTCATCGGTGGCATCCGCACGCATGCGGCCGATATTGTCCTTGATCGTGCCTGGAAACAGCTGAACGTCCTGCGGCAGGTACCCGATGCTTTCGCCGAACTGGCGCGGATCCCAGTTTCGGATATCCATCAGATCGAGCCGCACGCTGCCCGAGGTCGGCAGAATCGATCCTACAAGCGTTTTGCCCAGCGTGGTCTTGCCCGCGCCCGAGTTTCCGATGATCGCCAGCGTCTCGCCCGGGTTGAGCGAAAAACTGATGCCGTTGAGAACCACGCGTTTGGTACCCCCGGGTACAAACAAAAGGCGCTCAACATCCACTCGTCCCTCGGGGCGGGGCAAGCGCAGCTTCTCATACTGAAGCGCCGAGTTGGACAGCAATGCCTTGATGCGGCTGTAGGCACCGCGGGTCAGCAGGAACGTATTCCAGCCCTCGATTGACCCTTCGATTGGCGCAAAAGCCCGCCCGGCGATGATCGAGGCCGCGATCACCATACCGCCCGTGATTTCGCCTTGCAGGGCCAGATAGGCCCCCCATCCCAGAATGCCGACCTGCGTCAGCAGGCGCACGGTGCGCGAGATCGCCGCGAACACCACGTTTCTGTCCTGCGCCCGGACCTGCCAGGTCAGGGAGTTGGCGGTGTCGCGTCCCCAGATCCGAACCGCCTCGGGGATCATTGCAAGTGCGTTGATGATCTGGCTGTTCCGCGACATCGAATCCAGATGCTGGTTGGCCAGAGACTGGGCCATGTTGGCCTCGGCAAACGGTTTGGCCGTCATCCGCTGGTTGATCAGCGCGATAACCATCAGGATCACGGCCGTCACCACCACGATCATGCCCAACTCGGGGTGGACCAAGAAAATCATAAGGATGAACAACGGCGCAAACGGAACATCCAAAAAGGACAGAAGGGTGCTTGAAACGAGAAAGCCGCGGATCTGCTGCAGATCACCCAGCGTCTGATACTCGCGTCCCGTCCCGTGCAACGAGGCATGCGCCGCGGCACTGAGGGTCGGAGCGCCCAGTCGCGCCGCCACTTCGACTCCGGTGCGCATCAACATGAAGCGCCGCACCGCATCGAAAGCCGATTGAAAGATGATTGCCCCGGCCACGATCGCCGTCAGCATGATCAGCGTGTCCAGCGAGCGGCTGGTCAGCACCCGGTCACTGATCTGGAACAGATAGATCGGGATCGCCAGGATCAGCAGATTGGTCGCGCAAGTCAGAACCAGAACAAAGGCAAGGTTCCGCCATATCGCTCGCATCGAGGTCCGAAGGGTGCGTTGAAAGTCTTCGGGCGGCGTGCGCTTGTGAAAAGTTTGGGGTGGCCCTTTGCCGCCGCCATCGCCTGAACCAGTGCGCAGCAGCGGCTTGTTCGCTTCGGCCTCGATAGTGGTGCCCATGCGATCCGTCCCACCCGACCGGGACGAGGGGGTCATGCGCGCGGTCGGGCTTTCGACGGTTTGCGGTTCCGAGTCCTCGGCATTGGCCACCCCTTCGCCGTCACCCGCACGCCCTTCCACGGCGACGGTCTCCGGCGTTTCGCGCCGTCGGGGAGAAGCGGCGCTGAATGTTGTTTCCAGTGTGTTGTCGTCTGTTGTTTTCTGATCGGTTTCGTCCCGGGCTTCCGGTGCCGGAGCCGCAGCATTCCGAGCAACCTCATGCTCCTTCTGCGCTGTCGCCGGGTCCTCCTGCGCTGCCTTGTTCTGGCTCTGCTCGGTCACGGGCACGCGCATCTCCTTGGTCAGCCTTAGCCGTGCGGTCAGCCGTTCCGTTGCAAGTGACGAGCCAGACACCATGTCGCTGGGTCGCAAAGTCAGAGGCTGTCCGCTTCCCGACCGGTCCAGCGGGCTGGCATATCGGGTGCGGCGCGACGAAAAAACGATCGACATAAACAAACCTTCTGGTCACTCGTAAAAAAGGGAAAATCAGGTCAGGATGGATTGCATTCCTACATTGGCGTCCAAGTCTTCGGGCGTCAGGACAGGAGCGGTCGGGCCGCTGACTGCTTGCCCGGCGGTCATTGCCTCCTCCATCAGGATTGCGATGGCTTCATTGGCAAATTCCGGGCTGATCTCATTCTCGGGCAAGTCGATGAGACTGGCCTGGTGCAGCAAAAGCTCGGAATACGCGCCCTGCCCGGCCATGACCACGGAGTCCACGCCCAGCTTGTTGATGTTGGCCGCATTCAGCATCGCGTTGCTGCCGGCCACGACTTCGGTACTGGCACCGTGCGGACCGGACAGGAAAATGTCATCCTGATCGGCAAGCATCGTGACCTGCTCAAGAATATTCACCTGCAGCAGGTTTCCGTCGATCTTCAGAACACGCATCTGCTCCATACCCGCGAACATCGGATCGTTCAGCAATGCGTCCTCGAGCGCGGCCATGTTCATCTCATTCAGAGCCATGGCCTCGGCCATGTTCTCCTCAAGCGCCTCCTGCAGGTCCAGGCCGTTGGTCATCACCGAGGCCTGGTTCATCAGCAGGTTTTCGTTCGCACCTCCGGCAGGTCCGGCTAGGCCGCCTGACACCACGTCGTCATCCATCAGGACAAGCGTCTGGAACAACATGTCGACCGAGATCATGTCGCCGCCGATCATGATCAGGTCATAATAGCTGCCGAGTTGAACAATATCGGCCACGTTGACCATCTGGTTGCCACCCATCGCATAC
This sequence comes from Ruegeria sp. CH5, assembly GCF_056537025.1. NCBI lineage: Bacteria > Pseudomonadati > Pseudomonadota > Alphaproteobacteria > Rhodobacterales > Roseobacteraceae > Ruegeria > Ruegeria sp. CH5. Next base: position 1,183,327 of record NZ_JBQFQT010000001.1, read on the forward strand.
ATGGTCGAAGATGCGGAAATCTCGGTCTGGATATGGTCGATATCGGTGGCGTTGATGACCTGCTTGAGGAAGTTGGCAACCACCAGATCGCCATGGATCCAATCGACGGTCAAAAAGGACGGCTGCCCGGCCGCACCAGCGACAGCCGAGGTTCCGGCAAGCCACGGCGCAGGATTCGCCTCGGTTTCAATCTGGGCGGATTGGACTACGTTGGTGCCCGCGCCGCTGCCGGTGTTTCCGACATCAACATCTGATACCAGCGCGACCTGGCTGATCATCGTCAGGCTGATCGCTTGTCCACCCACGGCGATGAAGGGGGCATCCACCCAACCGACGTTCAGTGCGACTTCGTTGATCGCAAGATTGCCGCCGGTGACAACGGTATGACCCTCGTGTGACTCCGGCCCCTCGGACTGGCTCCACTCGGCCGGATAGGACTGTGACACCAGATTTTCCTCAGCCTCCTCGGGCTGGTGGTAGGCCGGCAGAAGATCGCTCCAGACCGGAGCCTCCGACACGTGTTGACCGTTTACGATGATGCCTTCAGCGTCTTCACCTTGGAATTGGTGAACCGTGACACCTTGGACCGATCCGTTCATCGGTGTCGTTATCTGTTCGACCAGCGTATCCAGGTATTCTGGCGTCATGTAGTCCGGTATCGCCAGTGAAGGCACCGCCATCGCATGAAGCGACTGCGCCACGTCCAGCGCGGCCTCGGCCTGCGCTGTCAGCATCGCCGCATCGCGGAAGTCGCCCGCGCCGACGGTATCATTGTCGCGCAGGACCAATGTCTGGAATGTGTAAGTGACGGCAGACCCTATCAGGTCGCTGACGACCTGCGGCTGCAACATCAAGAATTGCGGCCCGACCGAGATAGGCAATTCGGACTGCGGAACGAATCCGCCCGGCGCCAACGGGTCACCGATCTGGATGCTCGACTCGAGCATCGGACCGGCGGGTGGCAGCGGCAACTGCGGGTCCGCGGGCGGTTCGGGGAAACGGTAGGGAAGCGGGTCGTAGTCCTTGGGCTTCAGATCCAGATCGGCCTTAACGACAATCCTGATCGGATCCTCCAGGCCTTCAACTTCGGCCAGCCGTCGGAGCGCCGTAAACTCCTCGTATTGCTGCCGCAGGATGGCCTGTTCCATCGTGAGCTGAAAAGTACCAATAAAATGCGCGATCGTTTCCGTAATGCTGTCAAGTGACATCTGGACTATCCCTGTCACCCTTTCCGGCAGAAAATTTCCGGGTCTGGGTTAAGTTGGACCGAGGCCATGAAACACGGCCCCGGTGTTTTCATCAAAGACCGGAGGCCGAAATCGCGGCCTCCGGGGTCAGGCATTATGCCTCGGTGTCGTCGCTCGCGTAGGTCGAGCTCATCGAACCGCCAACCATCGTGGTATCGACCGAGTTGCCAAGCACGTTGGCGCCCATGACGATCGTCTGGTTGAAGGCCGAGGTATCGACCACTGCTGCTGCCGACGCGTAGGATTCACCGGTGACGATACCGTCGCCACCATTGTTGGAACCCCAGGTGCCGCCATTGCCGCCGGCTCCGCCGTCACCTGAATAGGCGCCGGCCGCGCTGCCACCGGTGACTGCGCCACCCGTGGTATCGCCGGACATGGCGCTACCCATGGCGTAGCCGCTGGTACCACCATTGGCCGCAGACGCACCGCCTGCACCACCGGCTCCCGAGCTGGCCGCGCCAGTCGCGCTACCGGATCCGGTCGAGGTGGCATCGTTGTCGGTGTACGACGCGCCGCCGTATCCCGCGATGGCTTCGGCCAGACTGTCGGCGGAACCGTTTGTGTCAGCGTCAGCAAAGACTTCTGCCGCACCACCGGTACCGGCCGTGTTGACCGCATCCGCAGAACCCGCACCGTTACCGGACGAGGTGGACGTTGGCGTCGTGGTCCCACCGGCTCCGCCAGCGCCTTCTGCACTGGACGAACCCGAACCGGTTCCGTTTGCCGCGCCATTGGCCGCGTTCGAACCGCCGGCTCCGCCGGTTCCGGTCGACGTCTGCGGGTTGCTGGCTGCACCGTTCACGTCACCAGGCGACTGGCTGATATTCGGACCGCTTGCGGCCAGATCGCCGACGCCCTGTGCGCCAGAGTTGGCTGCCGAGCTGCCGCCCGTGCCGGCTCCGCCGGACCCTGGGCCACCGGTTCCGGCACCGCCGGTTCCTGCGCCGCCGGTTCCAGCACCACCGGTGCCCGCTCCGCCGGCACCCGGGTTGTTGCCCGTGGTTCCGCCGCCACCGGTCGCAGCGTCGGTATCAGCCGCATTCAAGGCCGGACCACCATCCGCGATTTCCTGGTTCAGCGCTGCAATGGCTGCTTCGACCATGGCCGAGAATCCGCCGGATCCCTCGCCACCAGAGCCTTCGCCACCAGCACCTTCACCACCCGAGCCCGAGCCGCCGGAACCCGTGCCACCGGAACCAGACCCGCCGGTGCCATTGGCGCCACTTTGCGCGCCGCTGCCAGCCATGCCCGCACCCGTGTTGCTTCCGGCCGTCGCTTCATTCGCTTCGGTCGTACCGGTGCTATTGTTCGATGCAGAACCCGAGTTCGATGACTCGCCGTTGCCGCCATTGGCGCCGTTCGCACCCGACTCGTTTCCGGCCAGGCCAAGGCCCGCGCCGATCGAACCGGTCGCGTTTTCACCACCGTTGGCATTGCCTTCCGAGTTGGCGCCGGACAGTCCCAGACCAAGGCCAAGACCGATCGAGCCGGCATTACCGCCTTCACCGCCAGTTCCCTGGCCGTTGGCATTCGAACTGCCGGTGTTGTTGGCGCTGGAGGTACTGTTGGCGTTGCCGCCATTGCCAGCCGTGCTTTCGCCACTGGCTTCGGCGCCCGACAGACCAAGACCCAAGCTCGTGTTGTTGGCGCCGCCCGAGGCCGCGCCGTTACCGCCTTGCGAAGCCGCGCCGGCATTGCCGGTGTGACCGCCCAGCGCGAATGCGTGGCTGCCATTGGTCTCGCCGCTTGCGGCACCGCCGTAGCTGGTTCCGCCGGAACCCGAGTTACCGCCGCCGGAGGATGAACCGATACCTTCTTCGGCATAGGCCGAACCGCCCGTCGCGCTGCCGTTCTGATAGAACGAGCCGTCATTCGACAGGCTGGGCGAATCCAGCGTGTCATCGTCACTCAGGCTGGCCAACTGGTTGTTGATCGACGACATGTCATTGCCGTCGCCATTCATCGAGATGGACAGGTTCAGATCATCGCCGGGATCATAATTTACGTCGTTTCCGGCCGTGATGACATCACCGATAGATGCCGAGTCACCGATATCCAGATCGACCTGGTCATCGTCGCGCGGGATCCACTCACCTTCACCGAAATCGATGTTGATCGAGTTTGCGATACTGTTGCTGTCATCGCCGCCATTCACGTTCGATTGCTGCTGACCTTGCTGTTGGCCCTGCTGCTGTGCCTGGCCCTGATCCTGACCCTGGGCCTGTTCGTTTGCGACCTCGGTCGCCTGAGCCTGAGCCTGGTTCTGTTCGTCTTCGTTGTTAACGGCGTTTTGAACTTCCTGACCCTGCTGCTGTTGCTGCGCGGTCAGTTCGGCCTCGATATTTGCTTCTTCGACGGGAATTTCCACCGAGATCGGAGCTTCGAGATTTTCAACATTAACTTCGTCAACGGTCGTGACATTGGTATTGTTCACATTGCGTCGCATAACAATCTTCCATTTTTGAAGCGCCAGACCGCCATTCATCTACAAAGCGATATTCGGCGCGGTTGAAAAAACTATTGAGCATCCATTCGCGAAACTGCGCATGTCTGCGGCCTTGTCTTTCGAATGATGTGTTGTCACCCCCCTTTCTCGGCCAAGCCGATTCCGTGACTGCTCAAAATCACGCGAAAATACGCGGGCCGCAGACACGCCAGGTACAAGTACACTTCGCAAATTGAAGCACGACACAGGGTACAGATGCAGTTCCGTCTGCCTAGCTGGCAGAAAGTATTAACATCACTAAAACGCTGATTTGCTTAATGTATTACTTGAACACGCGTTTCAGGGTCGTGTTCGAAGCCAAATTGGCCTGCGACAAAAGCCGGCAAAACTTAGTTATTTGAATCTCGATATTTAAGCGGTCCGACCGTCAAACGACCTTAATCGAAAGTTCTAAAACCAGGCGATTCCCAAAGCCGTGCAGTTGTAGAAAACTGAACTTTCTGGTATGCTCAACACAGATTTTAGATTGTTTTTATTCAGTTTCACCTCGGCCAATAACGGCCAATTCAGGACGTAATCCGGGGTATTTAGGGGGGCACAAGAATGAGCATTTCCGAATTAAGTAACAGTTCGTGCACGATCGACGAAAACGAAGATTTCATGATTGTTTTTATTGGGAAAGAGCTCTTCTACTCCAACCAAACCCTGCGAAGCGTGCAGCACGAATTCGGCGTTGCAGCCCACAGGTTTGAATCCCTCGCGGCATTCTTGTCCGAGGCAAGCAATGCCGAGGGTTCCGGCAAGATTGTTGTCGTGGATCAGATCATGATGGAGGACCTGCTGGCCCGCCCCTCCGATTATGTCCGATCGTCCATGCCGGGATGCCTTGCCTTCGCATACCGGAAGGAGGACGCAGCCCGGTTCGTTTTCGAGCGATGGGACCGATCCCGGTTTGGACCAATCGGGTTTCTTCCGATGAACGTCGCCCCGGACGCATGGCGCGCGATCCTGCGGCTGCTGATGCATGAAGAGTTGTACCTACCGGGATTTGTGGCCAATTGCGTTGCATCGAAGCCGTGCGCGACAGGTGCGACTACGGCCCGAGAAACTCCGAAATCCCCTGCGGCTGGCCCTCTGTTGTCAAAACTGACCCGGCGCGAGAAGCAGGTTCTGCAACTTGTCTCCGAAGGCAAAAGCAACAAGGCGATCGCTGCCCAGTTGGGTATCACCGAACACACGGTCAAGCTGCACATGCACAACGTGTCGGGCAAGATCGGTGTCAGCAACAGAACGGCAGCGGCGCATTTCTTCTTTGAGGCGGCGGCGCAGGACGCGCACCGAACCTCGGTTGACTGACGACTTCGAAGCCAGGTTCGATCGGTTGATCCTTTTGGTCGGCCGCCTGAACTATGTCTGGACGAACACCGAAAGCCTGCTGATTCATCTGATTGCCGGCCTCTCGGGGACCAGCAAAGACGTAGCCGTCATCATTTTCCTGACCCTGAACACGACCCGCGCCCGAATTGATCTGGTCGAGCGTCTGGCAAAGATGGACGGAAGGCCGGCCTCGGTTCGTGATCCGATCCTAGAGCACACGCAGCGGCTCAGCCGTCTGTCTGGCATCCGCAACAAGTTCAACCACTGCATCTATTCCTTCGACCAGGAAACCGGGAACCCCAAAACGATCCTGATGCGCATTGCCGATCGAAAAACCGACATCAAGCTGGGACGCGAAGATACGGTCGACGAACAGGCGATGCAGGAAATCGAGGATGTCGTCGCGCAGCTGTCGGCGGCGAACCAGGACATCTGGCGGCTGATCTCCAAGCTGGGTTATCCGGTCTGACGATCGCCCTCGGCCAAGTCGACCAGTGTGTTTGGTGCGGGCGGTGGGACTCGAACCCACACGGCGCTAGGGCCTTCGGATTTTAAGTCCGATATGTCTACCATTCCATCACGCCCGCATCCGGCCGGTCTGATGCACCGGCGCCGGATCACGTGCCGAACACTTACACGCACCCATACCGATTGCAAAGACCGCAAGCGGTCAATTCGCCAGCCAGATCAACGCCGTTTGGTTCAGGGCAGGTAGCCACTTTTCCCAGGGAACAGGAAGTGTGCATTTCTCGCATTTCACCCCTATGCCTTGACAGATTGACTGCATTTCTATGACGTCTGCCGGATCGTTGAGGGAGGCCGCGATGAAGTCCGTCACCAACCCGTATCGAGGCGAAGGCAAACTGTTTTCACAGGCCCCCTTCCCTTCAACCAATTCCAGCCGGTTGGCGCAGCTTTTGTCGCTGTGCCCTGCCTCCGGCGTGACACCACTGGCCGAAGCGCAGGGTTTGGCGCCCGTTTCCCGCCTTTGGATCAAAGATGAACGGACGCGGATGAATCTCGGGTCGTTCAAGGCATTGGGCGCGGCCTATGTCATCGCCTACCAAGCGAGCGAAGCCACCGAGACACCCGACAACACATCCCTTGCTGGCCGTACTTATGTAACGGCCAGCGCCGGGAACCACGGCCTAAGCATGGCTGCGGGTGCGCGCGTTTTTGGTGCGAATGCCTTAGTGTTCATTTCTGAAACCGTGCCCGAGAGCTTTGCTCAGCGCCTTTCGGCGCAAGGTGCGCGAGTGGTGCGCGAAGGCGTCGATTACGCCGCAAGCATGAGCGCCGCAAGCCGCGCGGCGAACGACAACGACTGGACGCTTCTGTCAGACAGCTCTTGGGAAGGGTATTATGACCTGCCCCATCTCTTGATGGAGGGGTACGTTCAAATGGCTGTCGAGGCGGTTGATCAGTGTCCCGAACCTCCGACATTGATCCTGCTGCAGGCCGGAGTGGGAGGCATGGCGGGCGCCGTTGCCGCATGTTTCCGAAAGGCTTGGGGAGACGACCCCAAGATCATCGTGGTCGAACCGGCCGCAGCCCCGGCGCTGATGGCCAGCATCCAAGCCGGCGCGCCGGTTTTTGCAGACGGTCCGGACAGCATCATGGGACGGCTGGATTGCAAGGAGCCATCGCTGATTGCACTGAATGGACTGGCGCGGGATGCCGATCAGTTTCTGACGCTGGAGGATGACACCGTGGCCGCTCAGCTTCCGGTCATGGCAGAGGCCGGGTTCGAAACGACTGCGTCAGGCGGCGCCGGACTGGCCGCCGTTCTGGATGCCGATAGCCGCAACTTGCTCAATATCGGACCACAGGACCGCGTTTTGTGCATCGTGACCGAGCAAGCCTCGTGAGAGGGTTCGAACAAGCCGAGTTCGCGGACAGAACTGCGCGTGCACAGGATCTCATGCAAGAGCATGGCCTGGACGCCCTGCTGCTGACGACCGAGCCCGACGTCCGGTATTTCAGCGGCTTTCTGACCCGGTTCTGGGAAAGCCCGACGCGCCCCTGGTTCCTTGTCGTTCCTGCCACCGGCAAACCTGTCGCGGTGATCCCGTCGATTGGTGCGGCCTTGATGGCGCAGACCTGGATCGAAGACATCCGCACCTGGTCCGCCCCGGATCTGGCAGACGACGGAGTATTGTTGCTGGCCGAAACCCTGCGCGACCTTGTTCCGGACGGCGGCTTGATCGGATGCCCCGATGGTCATGAAACGCACTTGCGGATGCCGCTTGCAGATTTCGGGCGTCTGAAATCCGAAATCGACCGCCGCAGGATCACCAGCGACCTTGGCATTCTGCGCGACCTGCGCATGGTCAAATCTCAAGCCGAAATCAAAAAGATTGAAACCGCCTGCCTGATCGCGGGACAGGCTTTTGAGCGGGTTCCTGAGATTGCATCGGCCGGTGTTCCTCTGGATCAGGTCTTTCGACGGTTCCAGATGTTGTGTCTCGACGCAGGCGCCGATTGGGTGCCTTATCTTGCTGGCGCGGCCGACCAGGGCGGATATGGCGACGTAATCTCACCGGCAACCCAACAACCGTTGAAGCCGGGCGACGTGCTTATGTTGGATACCGGGCTGGTTTGGGATGGGTATTTTTGCGATTTCGACCGCAACTGGTCCGTCGGCCCGGCCAGTCCGGCCGTACGAGCGGCGCACCACGCGCTGATCGATGCCACCGAGGCCGCGATCGAGCAGGCCAGACCGGGCGCGACGGCCTCGGACCTGTATCACACGATGAACTCGGTCCTGTCCCGTGGCGGCGGCGGGACCGAAGCCGGGCGCCTGGGTCACGGATTGGGCATGTCATTGACCGAGTGGCCTTCGCTCATCCCAACGGATCACACGGTCCTGAAACCCGGAATGGTGTTGACGCTGGAGCCAGGTATTGAGGTCGGTGGCAAAATACTTGTGCACGAGGAAAACGTGCTGATCACCGAAAGCGCGCCGCGGTTCCTGAGCCCCAAGGCACGACGGGAGATTCCCGAGCTATGACAACACTGCCATTTTCTCTGAACACGGATGACCCGGACATATCTCCGCTTGGCCTGATCGTTCTGCAGACAGACGAGACAATCGAAGGCGATTTCCGCAGGCTTTTTGCGGGCGACCCGTCACCCATTTATGTCTCGCGCATAACCAGCGACCCGCAGGTCACGACCAAGACGTTGACCCGCATGAAGCATGCGCTTCCAGCGGCGGCAGATTTACTGCCCAAGGCGCGCCCCTTCCGGGTTGTGGGTTACGCCTGCACCTCGGCAAGCTCGGTCATCGGGTCGGAAAAGGTCGAAGAACTGGTAAAGCAGACTTGTGATGTGCAAACGGTGACCAACCCGCTGCGCGCCGCGGTTGCGCAGGCGCGCGAATTGGGTGTGTCACGCTTTGCACTGCTGTCCCCTTATGTGGAGCAGGTCAACACGGCGCTTCGCGCGGCCTTCGCCGATCAAGGGGTCCTGATGGATGTGTTCGGCACCTTTGGGATTTCCGAAGAATCAAAGGTCGTCCGAATTTCAACGCAATCCATCGTTGACGCCGCGGTGAGGTTGGGTTCGGACAGAGCGGTCGAAGCTGTTTTTCTCAGCTGCACCAACCTTCGTACGTTGGATGCTATCCCGCAGATCCGTGAACAGATCGGCAAACCGGTCTTGTCCAGCAATCAGACCCTTGCGTGGCACATGCGGCGCCTCAACACTGCGCAAAATCCTTGAATCCCACCCAATGAGGATTGGTTTTTGTCATTGAGTCTTGCCAGCCGGACATTGCTGCGTCTTTAATGTGCTCAGGGATCAATGAAATCCGGACCAACCGGATCAAGAATTGACGCAACAGGGGGTCTTGTGACCGGCACTTCTAGCGACGCCGCGTTTGTCGAATTTCAACGCGTTCAAAAATCGTATGACGGCGAAAATCTTGTCGTCAAAGACCTTAACCTCGCGATGCCAAAGGGCGAGTTTCTGACAATGTTGGGCCCATCGGGATCTGGCAAGACCACTTGCCTGATGATGCTGGCCGGGTTCGAAACTGCGACGCATGGCGAAATTCTGTTGGATGGGCGACCGATCAACAACATTCCGCCGCACAAGCGTGGCATCGGGATGGTGTTTCAGAACTATGCCCTGTTCCCGCACATGACGGTGGCCGAGAACCTCGCCTTTCCGCTGGAAGTCCGCAAAATCGGCAAATCCGAGCGCGAAGAAAAGGTCCAGCGCGCCCTCGACATGGTGCAGATGGGTGCCTTCGGCAGCCGCCGACCCGCGCAGCTGTCAGGCGGACAACAACAGCGGATCGCCTTGGCCCGCGCGCTGGTCTTCGAACCCGAATTGGTTCTGATGGACGAACCGCTGGGCGCATTGGACAAACAGCTGCGCGAGCACATGCAGTTTGAAATCACGCGTCTGGCCCATGAATTGGGGATCACGACCGTCTATGTGACCCACGACCAGACCGAAGCGCTGACCATGTCGGATCGCGTAGCGGTCTTTGACGATGGCCGAATCCAGCAGCTTGCACCGCCGGACCAGCTTTATGAAGAACCGGAGAACAGTTTCGTTGCGCAGTTCATCGGTGAGAACAACACGCTGGAAGGCGTTCTGAAATCCGTCGATGGCGGGAAATGCGTTGTAACGCTGGACGATGGGTCCGAGATCGACGCGGTTCCGATCAACGTGAGCCAACCGGGGGAACGGACCAAGGTCTCGATCCGGCCCGAGCGCGTGGAATTCAACAAGGATCGCCTCAGCCCCGAAGCGCATACGCTCAAGGCTGTAGTCAAGGAATTCATCTACATGGGCGATGTATTCAGGTTCCGCATGTCGGTGGCCGGCAATGATGAATTCATCGTCAAGACCCGGAATGCCCCTGACGCCGTCAGGCTGACACCGGGTCAGGAGATCGAGATCGGATGGCTGGCGCAGGATTGCCGCGCTCTGGACGCCTAGGCGCGCCCGGCTTCGCAATCCGCCCCCAAGCCGAAAGAACCGACCGACGAAAACCCGTGCGTTGGTCGACCAAGCATAAAACGGGAAAAACTGGGAGCTACATATGAAACGTACCACCACAATGCTGACAGCTGTTGCTCTGGCAACTGCAGCAGGCGGAGTTTCCGCCGAAGAAATGACGATCGTGTCCTGGGGCGGCGCCTATTCCAAGTCGCAGCTCAAGGCCTATCACGAGCCCTATTCGGAAAAGACCGGCGTCACCATCCTGAACGATGACAGCTCGGCCGAGGCCGTGGCCAAACTGCGCGCCATGAACGAGGCGGGCAACATCACATGGGATGTGGTCGACGTGGTTGCCGCGGACGCGATCCGTCTGTGTGACGAAGGTCTGGCGATGGAAATCGACCCGGATACCCAGCTGGCGCCTGCGCCGGACGGAACTCCGGCTTCGGAAGACTTCGGCGATCTGCTGGTCAGCGAATGCTTCATCCCTCAGATCGTGTATTCGACCACCTTTGGGTATCGGACCGACATGGTCGGAGACAACCCGCCGACCGACATCTGCGCGGTCTTCGACCTGGAGACCTATCCCGGCAAGCGGTCGCTGGAAAAGCGTCCGATCAACAACATGGAATGGGCCCTGCTGTGCGACGGCGTCCCGAAGGACGAAGTGTATGACGTTCTGGCAACCGACGAAGGCCAGGATCGTGCTCTGAAAAAGCTGGACACCATCAAGGACAGCGTCGTCTGGTGGTCCGCCGGTGCCGATACGCCTCAGCTGCTGGCTGACGGCGAAGTCGTCATGGGCTCGACCTACAATGGCCGCCTGTTCAGCGTCATCGAAGAGCAGAAGCAGCCCGTCGCCATGCTGTGGGACGCGCAGGTCTTCGATCTGGACGGCTGGATCATTCCCGCCGGTCTGAGCGAAGAGCGCAAGCAGCGCGCGCTGGACTACATCATGTTCGCGACCGACACCCAGCGCCTGGCGGATCAGGCCAAGTACATCTCGTACGGCCCGGCTCGCGCTTCGTCTGCTCCGCTGGTCGGCAAGCATGCCGAACTGGGAATCGACATGGCTCCGCACATGCCGACCGATCCGGAAAACGCCAAGAACACGTTCCTCTACAACTACGAGTTCTGGGCTGACTACCGCGACGACATCGACGCCAAATTCCAGGCGTGGTTGGCGCAATAAGCGCTTGAAACTCTGAAGAAACGTCAGGTGGCGGTGCGCCGCCATCTGACCCGGGCACAACCAAGAGGCACTGATGACTGACGCAAGCCAAACCGCAGGACCCATGCTGGCAGCGGACGGAACGCCGCTCAAGCAATCGCTGGCGCGTTCATTGCGACGTCAGAAACTGCGCGCGCTTATGCTGATCGCGCCTTTGCTTCTGTTCGTGCTGTTTTCCTTCCTGGTACCGATCGCATCGATGCTGTTTCGGTCGGTGGAAAACGGAATTGTCTCGGAAACCCTGCCCTTGACGGTCGAAGCGCTGGACAACTGGGATGAAACCAGCGGCGAATTACCGGGCGAGGACGTTTATGATGCCTTCGTTCGTGACATGGTGGTCGCGATCGAAAATAAGGAACACACCCGGCTTGGCACGCGTCTGAACTACGAAGAAACCGGCATGTCTTCGCTGTTCCGCCAGTCAGGCCGCAAGATCAAACGGTTGGATCCTGAAACCGACGGTCCGTTCAAGGAAAAGTTGATCGAGATCCATGACGGCTGGGGGGAACCGCAGACCTGGCGCGTGATCAAGACCCATGCGGTTCCGATCACCAACGGCTACTTCCTGAACGCAATCGACATGCGGCGCACCCCAGAAGGTGCCCAGGCACAGCCGGAAGACAAGCAAATTCTTATCAAACTGTTCGGGCGAACGCTGTTCATGTCGCTGGTAATCACCGGGGCCTGCATCCTGCTCGCCTATCCGGTCAGCTACCTGCTGGCGACCCTACCAATGCGCGTGTCGAACCTGCTGATGATTTTGGTTCTGCTGCCATTCTGGACATCGCTTCTGGTGCGGACATCCGCGTGGAAGGTCATGCTGCAACAGCAGGGCGTAATAAACGATACCCTCGTCTGGCTCGGGCTGGTCGCAGATGACGCGCGGCTGATCATCATCAACAACCAGATCGGCACGATTATTGCCATGACGCATATCCTACTGCCGTTCATGATCCTGCCGATGTATTCGGTGATGCAGACGATTCCGCCATCCTACACTCGCGCGGCCAAATCCATGGGCGCCACGAACTGGACCACGTTTTGGCGGATCTACTTCCCACAATCCATCCCGGGCATCGGAGCGGGGTCGATCCTCGTGTTCATTCTGGCCATCGGCTACTACATCACGCCCGAAATCGTGGGCGGCACCAAGGGTGTCTTCATCTCGAACCGGATTGCCTATCACATTTCGTCTTCGTTGAACTGGGGCCTGGCTGCAGCATTGGGGACGATCCTGCTGGCGGTGGTTCTGATCCTCTACTGGGTCTACGACAAGATCGTGGGCATCGATAACGTGAAGCTGGGGTAACCGACATGGCCGCACTGACACCAATTTCGCGCAAGCCCCTGTCCATGGTCCTGCCCAGCGTCGCACTGGCCGGCGCGTTTGCCGGCATGTTTGTCGGCGCAGGAAACGGCTCGGTCCCCCTGGGAATGATCGGCGGCGCGGCGCTGACGGCCCTTTTGGCTTGGATCTACATCTCGGTCCTCAAGAACGAGCGGCTTGCCTACTGGATCAACATCATCGGTTTCGCGTCCGTCGGCTTCGCGGTTTCCGGGCCGATGGGCGGTGTGCTCGGCTTCTTGGGCGGCTGGTTTTTCGCATGGTTCACATTCTGGCTGTACGAGGGCCGATACCGCCGCAAGCTGCTGCCTTATCTGACGGCGCAGCAGGTGTTCTATCACTACCTGTTCCGGGTGATCTGCGGCGCGATCTTCGTTTTCCTGATCACGCCAATTCTGGTGGTTCTTCCGCTGTCTTTCAACGCGCAGGACTTCTTTACCTTTACGCCCGAGATGCTGCGGCTGGACCCCGAAGGGTATTCGCTGAAGCATTACCAGGATTTCTTCACCAACAACGAATGGCAGCGCAGCTTCAAGAACTCGCTGATCATCGCGCCCATCGCGACTATCATATCGGTAACGCTGGGAACGCTGGCGGCCATCGGTCTCAGCCAATCGCATGTGCCGGGGCGGCGCGCCATCATGGGGATCCTGATTTCTCCGATGATCGTGCCGCTGATCATCTCGGCGACGGGCATGTTCTTCTTCTACAGCGACATCGGCCGCTTCCTTGAAGGCACTTTGGGCATGAACAAGACCTTTGTGGGCTACCTTAAGGTGATCCTGGCCCACGCCGTTCTGGGCATTCCCTTCGTCATCATCACCGTGACCGCCACGCTGGTCGGGTTTGACCGTTCGCTGACGCGGGCTGCTGCGAATATGGGTGCGGGTCCGGTGCGGACCTTCTTCAAGATTCAGATGCCCCTGATCCTGCCGGGCGTGATCTCGGGCGGGCTGTTCGCCTTCATCACCTCGTTCGATGAGGTGGTCGTGGTGCTGTTCGTCGGATCGGCCAGCCAAAAGACGCTGCCGTGGCAGATGTTCACCGGCCTGCGCGAGCAGATCAGCCCGACCATCCTGGCCGTGGCCACGATTCTCGTCGTCATCTCGATCGCCCTGCTGACCACGGTCGAGCTGCTGCGGCGACGGTCGGAACGTCTGCGCGGGCTGACACCGGCTTGACCCACAGCGTGGCCTGATCTAACGATTTCCCTGTTCGCCCCCTGCTGCGATGGCGTCGCAGCGCCCAAGGGGGTGATCGGCTCTCGGACCCCGAGACCGCCTGTCCTGTACGCCGGGACATGTGGCCGGGCTTTGCACGTCCGGCAAAGAAACGAGAGAGCACATGACAGACCTTTCAAATCGCCCCGAATTCTTCACCTGCCACAACGGTGACAAGGCGCCCCTGCCCTTCAGCCGGGCCGAGTACGACCGCCGGCTAGCCAAGCTGCGCGCCATCATGGCGCAGCGGGACATCCCGGTCGTTCTGCTGACCTCGATGCAGAACATCGCTTACTACTCGGGCTTCCTATACTGCGCCTTCGGCCGGCCCTATGGCTGCGTGGTGACGCAGGACAGCTGCACCACCGTGTCAGCGAATATCGACGCGGGCCAGCCCTGGCGTCGGTCGGTCGAAGACAACGTAATCTACACCGACTGGAAGCGCGACAACTACTGGCGCGCCGTAGCCAGCCTGATCGGGACTGCCCGCCGGATCGGCATCGAAAGCGACCACATGACGCTGGCTGCGCGCGACACGGCCCTGTCCATGCTGAACCAGCCTGAGCTTGTGGACATCGCCCCCGACACGATGGCCGCGCGGATGGTGAAATCGGCCGAAGAGATCGAGTTGATCAAGGGCGGCGCACGCACGGCGGATGTGGGCGGCGCGGCCATCCATGCCGCCATCCGTGAAGGTGCCACAGAGATCGAGATCGCCATGGCCGGTCGCGATGCGATGGAGATCGAGATCGCCCGCGCCTATCCCGACGCCGAGTACCGCGACACCTGGGTCTGGTTCCAGTCGGGCCTGAACACCGACGGCGCACACAACCCGGTCACCAAGCGGGCCTTGCAGAATGGCGATATCCTGTCACTCAACACATTCCCGATGATCTCGGGCTATTACACCGCGCTGGAACGCACCCTGTTCTTGGGCGAGCCCGACGCCGACAGCCTGCGCCTGTGGCAGGCCAATGTAGCCGCGCACGAGCTGGGGTTGAGCCTGATCAAACCCGGCGCGACCTGTTCCGGCATCACAGCCGAGATCAACCGGTTCTTCGCCGATCAGGGCCTGCTGCAATACCGCTCGTTCGGATATGGGCATTCCTTCGGCATTCTCAGCCACTACTACGGTCGTGAAGCGGGGCTGGAACTGCGTGAGGACATCGACACGGTGCTCGAACCGGGCATGGTCGTGTCCATCGAGCCGATGCTGTGGATTCCCGAAGGTCAGCCCGGCGCGGGCGGCTATCGCGAGCACGACATTCTGGTCGTAGGCGAGGATGGGGCCGAGAATATCACCGGCTTTCCGTACGGACCGGAACACAACATCATCAATGCGTGATGCAAAGGGGGCGAGGCATCAGCCTTGCCCCTGTTTCCGCCTGAAACGGGTGTCAGGCCAGGATGGCGTGGATTTTGTCCAGCGTCGCGACGCTGACACCAACCCCGTCTTGGTTGGCCTGCAGGCGCTTGGCGCGCCGACCATCGCCGGGCAGACGCGCTCCTTCCTGATACCGGATCGCCTCGACAAGTTCCGCGATACTGGCAGCAAACTCCGACCCGGCCGTAGCGCCGGGGTCGATGGCAATGAAGAACTGACCGGTCTTTGGCGGACCGCCCACAGTTCCGGAAAAGGGTGAAGCATGGATGCCCAAAGTGGCCCCGGTCAATGCGGCGGCCATCACTTCTGTCAGAAGTGCGACACCCACGCCCTTGTAGCCGCCCGAAGGCGCCATCGAGCCCTTGAGGCCCACGGCGGGGTCAGTTGTCGGGTTGCCATCAGGGTCCAGCGCCCAACCGACTGGAATCGGCTTTCCCTCGCGGGCGTGCTTCATGACCTCGCTTTTTGCGATCGTGCTGGCGCTTTGGTCGATCAAGACGGCAGGTTGCCCATCAGCACCCGGAACGGCCAGCGAAAACGGGTTTGTGCCCACGACGGGCCGTGAACCACCCGACGGCGCAATAGATGCAGGTGCATTGGTGAACCCCAGACCAACAAGGCCCGCCTGAGCCAAGCGATAGGTGTGATACCCCAGCACACCACAGTTGTAACTGTTGCGGATGGCCAGCGCAGCTATTCCCTGCTCGCGTGCGGCCGGGATCAACGCGTCGAACCCCAAGTCGATCGCCGGGTGCGCGAAACCGGTGGCCGCATCAACGACCACCACGCCCGGTTTTGGGGCGGATATCACCGGCTGTGCTCGCCCGTCTACCTTGCCACACTGTACGTGCTCGCAATAGATCGGGATGTAGGCCAGCCCGTGACTGGCCACCCCATCCGCCTCGGTCGCGGCGGTCGCAACCGCCAATGGCCGGGCATTGTCCTCGGACGTGCCGGCCGCCATCAGAGCGCGCAGCGACAGATCCTCGATTTCGGCAAGGGACAACGTTCGGGTTTCTGGCATCTCGGCCTCCTCAGTCATTATCGGACAAACCAGCGCCGGCGCCCAAGCGGCGAGATTCCTCGGTTGCGGGGGCATAGGTGCGTTGAGCCAGAGTGTTCAAAAAAGCCAGAGCCGCGGGCGCCGGCAGGGCGCGCGTCTGCTTGGCGCGCAGTTTTCCAGGTGTACCGCCGATCCTTACGATGACCTTTGTGGCGCTTTCCGGCCAAAGATCCGGAGCGTCCACGACCTCCCCATCCGTCGTGGCGCTGAGTTCATCACAGACGACGGTCACATTGGTTTGCAATCGGCGTGCAGCGTTGCCAGCGAACGGCAAGAGCAACAGTGGAACCGCCACGTCATACAGAACGATCGGCCCGCGGCCCAGATGATCCGAACAATCTGACAGCAGCATCCCCGCCCCCAACGGGCACATCTGCCCATGCGCCCGCCAAGGCGCCCCGAGGTCCCGCGGCGTGTGCGCATCAAACCGAAGGGCAAATTCCTGGCGCAGGACCGCTGACAAGGCGGCTGCACCGTCAAAACCTTGCAGACACAGCCAGCGGGTCGCCTTGGCGGCGTCCTCGGCCGGCCCCCAGTGATGACCCGCCCCACGTGCCGCGCGTTTTGCCAGTCCTTCGACCTCGTTCAGCGACAGGTTCATTCCGGCACCTCCGGATAAACCCAGAAATCGGCATTTTCGGGCGAAAGATCCTCGGGGTACGGCGCGCCTGAATACATGCAGATACGGACCCAACGGTCCGAGCGGGGATCGAAATGCGTCGCGCCGAAAAAGGACAGTTTGGCGCGGAGCATGTCGATCGGCAGAACTGATGCACCAATCGTGTTGTCTCGTATCTCGCTGTAGGGGGCCTTACGGCTGATCTGCGCCCGGCGGGTCGTGTGGCGATGTTCAGGATGGCGCAGAAGAAATTCCGCGGTGGTCGCGGCGGTATCCCAATCGGCCATTGCCGAATATGCCGCTGCCGCATCCCGTGCCGGGGCAAGCGGTTGTTCGTACTCGGCTACCGGCTCATCAAAGCGCTCACCCAGTCTGGGTTCCAGCTTTTCTTCCGATACATACCAGACCCTTGCGCAGGCTTCCCGGGCGCCCCAGTCCAGATCCAACGCCCAACCGAAACTGTCGCGGATCGCTTGCCGCACATCGGCCAGCGGCATGGCACCGTCAATCTCGTACAGATGCGGGCTTGAATCCGCCATGCATCCTGACAAACCGTCCACCAAGTCTGAATAGGGTTCGAGGATCAGGGAAAGAAGCAACTCCTGCCCCTCCTCGCTCAGCACAGTCTCCGACCACTCCACCAGACGGTTCCAAGGTCTTCGGCCCGTAAGATCGTCATGGCGGAGAAAGTCCGCGATCACCCCGAGGTCCGCTTTCAGAGCAGACAGTTTCCGCTCTTGTATCGGATGTTCCGAATGCCATTGGCCAATCGACACTTGGCTGCGATCAAACACCGACCGGAATACACTGATTTCTTCTTGGGTCGCGGTTTCCATGGATCGAACCCGGGCGATTGCCTCTTCGCGCGCCATGATCCAGTTGTTCAGCAGGACCGGATGATTGATCAGGAAGGGCGCCATGCCCAGTCCCGTGGAATTCCCGATGCCAAGGCGGCGCGCGATATCAGGGACCATCCTGACGGCCTTGCTTCCCCCATTGGCGCGCGCCATGTGTTCGACCAGGTCCCGCACGAAGGCGCGGGTAAGGAATACCGACAGCATCTCGGCCTGAAACGGCCCCTCGGTTTCCGGACGGTTTGCAATGTTTTCCCGGTCCGCGGCCCCGAATTTTCCCGATCCGTACACGGCCGTGGTTCGCATCAGGTAGCCAACCTTTTGGATCTGCTCCAGATCCGGCTGTCGACCATCGGCCAGGGCTTCGACTACATGCGTCCACAATCGGACCGAACGATTGGCCCGGGATAGCGACAGTTCGGTTTCGCTGATCCGGCCGGCCTCCTGCAGCGGAACATTGCAGGAAAGCCGGTCAAGGTCGGCTTCGGAAGGGATTCCGTCAAATAGGGTGAAGGTCGCGTCCCAAGCATCCGCGATCACCCGGTCCGACCGTTTTTCTGGTGGAAGATCATGGGCGAAGGCCACCAGAGAATACGCGCGTTCGGGTCCCTGTGCGACATAGACGGCCCGTCCGACACCTGCCTCGTCAATCTCGAACACCGGCGTGGAAAACCGCCAGTTGTCGCGTGCCAGGCGGCGGGTCAGAACGCGCATGAAGCTGAGCCTGCACTGGTGCAAAGACCCGAGCCTGCTGAGCCGCATAACGGTTGCCGGATCCCGGCGCGCGATATGCGGCCCCGGTCCGGTCAATTCTGGACCGGTCCGAAGTTATCCGCAAAGAAGCGGTACCAGTTCTGCCCCATGATCCCGGCGACTTCGGTCGAGGTCATCCCAACCGCGAGAAGGCCGGCCTCGATCTTGTCAAAGTCACGATTGTCCCGGAACCATTTTGGCATCGGCGGAAAACCCGGGTTCGCAGACGATCCTTCGCCGTAATCGATTTCCTTGGTCCAGCGACCCACACGCATCCACTCGACAACGCTGTCGGGTTGGTCCTGGCACAGGTCGGTTCCGATCCCGAGATGCTGTGTTCCGTATTTTTCGGCCGTTCGGGCAATCATGGTGCAAAAGCTTTCCAGCGAGCAGTCGGACTTGTCCTCCAGGTGATGAGGGTAGACCGAAAACCCGAGCATCCCACCTCTTTCCGTCACGGCGCGGATGACGGGGTCACGCTTGTTGCGCAGGGCGGGCGCCCAATCATACGGATTGGCGTGGGTGATGGCGATCGGACGCGCGGAAAGGTCGGCTGCCTCGATCGTCGAGCGGTCGGCAGAATGGCTCATGTCGATGACCAATCCCACGCGGTTCATCTCCTTGATCACCTGCCGCCCCATCCGGGTGATACCGGTGTCTTCAGCCTCGTAGCAGCCGGTCGCTAGCAGGGATTGGTTGTTGTAGGTCAACTGCATGAACCGGGCACCAAGGTCGTACAGTATTTCGATCAGCCCAATGTCATCCTCCATGGGTGACGGGTTCTGGAAACCGAAGAAAACGGCCGTACGCCCGGTGTCACGCGCGGTATCGATGTCGCTGGCCGATCGTCCCTTCATGATCAAGTCCGGGAACAACTCGAACCATCGGTTCCATTTCTCGAGATTCTGAACCGTCTCACGAAAATTCTCGTGGTAGGCGACGGTGACGTGGATGGCATCCACGCCCCCTTCCCGCAATTGCCGGAAGATCTTTTCCGACCAGTTGGCATATTGCAGGCCGTCAATCCGCATCAGATCGGGGTCCCGGCGCTGATATAGGCGGTTTTGACAGTGGTGTAGAACTCGGCGGCCGCTTTGCCCTGTTCGCGCGGTCCATACGAGCTGTCGCCCCGGCCGCCGAAAGGAACGTGATAATCAGTGCCTGCCGTGGGCAAATTGACGGTCACGACACCGGTTCTTGCATGACGCCGGAAATGCGTCGCGCGCGCAAGATTCTGGGTCACGATGCCCGATGTCAGGCCGAAATTCGTGTCATTCACGATCGCCAAAGCCTCATCATAGCTGTCGACCTTGAGCACGCTGGTCAGCGGGGCAAACATCTCTTCCCTATTGATCCGCATAGTGTTGTTCGTGTTCACGAACACGCCGGGCGACATGTAATACCCGTCATGCTGCAGCTCCAGCCGTTGCCCGCCGCACGCCAGCTCGGCGCCTTCGGATTGGCCAAGTTCGACATAGGCCAGGTTCTCTTGCAGTTGCTGTTCGCTGACAACGGGGCCCATCTGCGTGCCTTCCTCCAAGGCATGCCCAACCTTCAGTGCCTTGGCGCCGGCGACAAGCTTCTCGACAAAGGCGTCGTGGATCGCGGCGTGGACCACCAACCGCGAAGCGGCGGTGCATTTCTGCCCGGTGCCGCCAAAAGCTCCGCCCAACGCAAGTGACACCGCCAGATCCAGATCCGCGTCATCCATCACGGCCAACGCGTTTTTTGAGCCCATCTCCATCTGCACCTTGGTCAGGTTCTGGATGGCTGCTGCGGCAATGCCTTTGCCGACGGGCACCGACCCGGTGAACGAAATCGCATCCACCTGAGGGCTTTCAACCAGTCTTTGTCCGATTGCGCCGCCTGACCCCATGACCAAACTGAAAAGACCCTTGGGAATGTCCTGACGCGCGATGATCTCGGTCAACGCCACAGCTGAGGCGGGGGTCAGGTTGGCCGGCTTCCACACTACGGCGTTCCCATAACACAAGGCCGGTGCGATCTTCCACGCGGCCGTAGCTGTCGGGAAATTCCAAGGAGAGATTACCGCGACAACCCCGACCGGTTCGCGGCGCACGTCGATTTCGACGCCTTCACGTACGCTGTCCGCGTTTTCACCAATCTGGCGCAGGCATTCCGCCGCGTAATACGTAAAGAACTGCCCCGCGCGGTAAACTTCGCCCTTGCCCTCGGCAAACGGCTTCCCCTCTTCTCGCGACAACAACCGCCCCAACTCTTCAGCGCGGGACATCAACTCGGTCCCGATACTCATCAGAACCGCCTGCTTCCGTTCCAACCCATAGGCCGCCCATTCCAGCTGCGCGTTACGTGCACGATCAAGGGTCGCGGACAGCTGATCGGCGCTTGCCTGGGCGAACAGGCCAATCACATCCGTCAGATCAGAGGGGTTGCGGTTCTCGATCGCGGTGTCGCCGGCCATCCATTCGCCGGCAATCAGGTTCAATTGTGTCACAAGGGGCCTCGGGTCCGCTACGTTTCACGAACAGAATAGACCTCTGCCCGGACATCAGGCAAACTCAAACAAATTTAATGAACTTCAGGAAATCTGAAATTTGTCTTTGAAACTGGAAATGCTCCGCTGCTTTTGCACAGTCGCTCAGTCCGGAAATCTTGCCGAAGCCGCAAGCCGTCTGGGTCGCACTCAGTCTGCGGTCTCGATGACCCTGAAACAGTTTGAAGAACATCTCGGCAAACGCTTGTTTCTGGGTGAGCGAAAGAACCAGCTGTCGCCTCTGGGGGCGGAAGTCTTTGCCCTCGCCCAAAATCAGGTGCGCCAATTTGACGACACGGTCCAAAGCATTGAAGCCCTGGCCAAAGCGTCCCAAGGGCTGATCCGGATCGTTTCCGTCCCTTCGGTGGCAGCACTGCTGTTTCCATCGCTGCTTGACCACCTGTCCAGCACCTTTCCCGGCCTGAAGATCGAGCTGAGGGACACCGACACCCGGCAGGTTTTGGACAGCCTCACCGAGGGGCGGGCGGATGTGGGGATTGCGTCGGGCCATCACCCGTTGAACGGAATACGGGCCGAGCCGCTGTTTCAGGACAGGTTTGGGCTTGTGGCCGCCGCCGATCACGCCCTGATCACTGCGCACGAGCCACCAACGCTGAACCAGGTCGCGGCCAAGGGATTCGTGCACAACTCGCTGTGCCAACTCATTGAAAATCCGGGTTTCGAAGACGTAATCGCAGGGTCTGCGATCACGGTGCACAACACTCACTCGTTGATCGCCATGGTCGCAACCGGGCGGTGGGTGACCATACTGCCTGAAACGGTCGCACGGTTTCTGCCTGAAAACACTGCCTTCCGTCCGATCGAGGATTTGTCGGACGTTCGTGATGTCTATCTGTACACCCGCGAGCGAACACAGTTCCCAGAAGTGGCAGAAGAATGTCGCAGCCATATCCTGAATTGGCCTCGCAATCGAGACCCCATCGAACGACCCTGCCAAGCGCACCCAACCGGGGGTAATGTAGCAGGCTTGCGGAATACGTTTCCTAAGTACGATAGATAAAAAACAACATACCGCACCGGCGGAAAGCCGTTCAGACAACGACAAGCTTTTTTGCGTTTTCGGAGAAGATGGTGCCCCCACACGGACTCGAACCGCGGACCTACTGATTACAAATCAGTTGCTCTACCAGCTGAGCTATAGGGGCAAGCATTACGCTTTCAAATACCTTTGCAGGCAAAAGCAAGAACGGGCAACCACTCCTACCTTTTCAACCCACTGTGATTACATGGCTAACGAAAGCCAAGTAATCCCATAGAGCCGATGGCGCTGTGATTAGGTGAAAGCCTCAATAAAGGCAAGCGGGTTTGCGACGGAATTGTGCAACAACATGCGGAATATCGGCGCCACATCAAATCGCCTCGATTATCTGCAACACAGACGCCGCAGATGGTTAAGCGGCAACGACGGTTGCGAAGCAATTCGACCCAGTTGTTTCTGGCGCTGTCCTGTTGACAACAATCAAGTTTCGACGTTCTCAGGCAATCTTTACCATTGCGAAAGAATGGCAGGTTTGACTGTCTATCGTTCAACCTGTAACCCCGAAACGTATTCAATCGAAGGGCAAGGACAGCGGTCGGCATGCATGTGGCCATTCACTCCGGTGTGGTTTTTTCAGACGGGGGGCTCCTGCTCAAATCGCTTCAGGCGAATGCCAGTGTATTGCAGGAAAACGGCATTGTGCTGTTTGGTCCGCGTCGGTTCCGGAAGGCATTCAAGACGCCGCTGAATGCGCTGGACGAAGGCAAGCTGACCCCAGATGCCTTCGAGCGTTTGAGAGCCCAAATTCCTGATGATCCGGAAACCGGCCGAGTGGTCATGAGCACTGTGGACTTCATCGGAGAACTGAACAGCGCCATAAAGGACGGCCAATTCTTCCCCCATGCAGGTCGTCGGCTGGCCTTGCTGGATCAGGCTTTCGAAGGACACGAGGTCGAATTGTTTATCGGGCTGCAAAATCCGGGCAGCTTCATACCCAAGGTATTGATGGCATTGCCGGACGAAACCCGCGAGAGCATTCTGGCGTCAACGGACCTGAGTTGCCTGAGTTGGCTGACCCTTATCGAGGATATTCACGATCTTGCCCCCGCCGTTTCCATTACGGTCTGGGCCAATGAGGAGTGCCCGCTGATCTGGGGGGACATCATCCGCAGCCTGTGCGGTCTGAGCGCCGACATACCGCTGACCGAGGAGTTCTCGCTGCTATCCTCGCTGGTTGACGCAGACGGCAAGCGGGAGATTGAAGAGATCCAACAGCAAGTCGGGCACACGGACCCGGCCCTCCTGCACGACCGCCTCGCTGCCGTTTTTTCGCAGCACGCCTTGCCGGACAGAATCGAGGAGGAACTGGACTTCCCCGGGTGGAGCGCCGAAATCCACGCGGCGTTTTCCGAGCTTTACACACAGGATCTGGAACGACTCAAGAAGTTGCCGGGAGTGCGGTTTCTGGGTCGCTGACCGAAGCCTCCGAGGGCCCGAGGCTTACATGCCTAGGGCTTCCTTGTACATTTCCAACACCGCTTCTTCTTCGGCGATATCGTCTTTGTCACGCTTGCGCAGCGCGATAACCTTGCGCATCACCTTGGTGTCGTAGCCACGTGCCTTGGCCTCAGCCATCACTTCCTTCTGCTGGTCAGCGATGTCTTTCTTTTCGGCCTCCAGACGTTCGAACCGTTCGATGAACTGGCGCAGCTCGCCTGCGGTCACGCGGTAGTTCGCAGCGGCCTGGTCTTCGGTCATGTCTTCCATATGCGTCTCTCCCAAGTGGAAATTTCTTTAGCCGGGGTCACGGGCAACATGTCGGATACCGTGCCGGCGGGTCAGCCGCAAGCGAACAATGGGGCTGCTTGCCTTGTGCCGCCGGCAACGATCCGCTAAGCGCATCGGTAGCGAAACAGAACGATGCGGGGCGCAATGTTCGACGTGTTCATCTGGGGAGGCGCCAGCCTGTCATTGGCCGGGCTGGCAGGATTGGTCTGGTGCATTCTGCGCGTGATGAAGGCTCGTCGGTCAGGCTTGACTGACGACGAATTGCGGGCTGCCGTTCAGCGGGTGCTGCCTTGGAACATGGGCGCGCTGTTTCTGTCCGTCATAGGACTGATGCTGGTTATCCTTGGCATAACGTTCGGCTGACCGCCGGTGTCAGATCGGCATATTGTCGAACTGGGCTTCAACCGCATCTTCGATCAACGCAGCGTCCAGCCGTCGGAAGCGCGATGGTACGCTCATGCCTTGAGCGCGCATGCGTTCAATTACCTTCGTGACGCTGGGCTGCAGTGCCAGCCGGGTCTCGAGATTTGCCCCGTGCAGTTTCCGCTCCAACCGCTCGGCCTCGAAATAAAGCTCGTTCGTGGTCATGGCCATCCTCCCAAATGCTGCCATCCTGCCTGATATAGGTAACAGGATTGAGACCAACACAGGACCCGCCCAAACCCAGCAAAAAATCGCCCGCGCGCTATCCGGCGGCCGGCGCTGGGCCGCGAGTCGATCGAATATTAACCTGATTTCGACCGAACTGCCTTGACAGGCATCAATCCGCAAAAGCCGCAGCGCAAGAACGGTCACGCCGTGGAACTGGACAGGGCTGACTCTGCGACCTAAGAAATCGGCATGGAGATTCGACAGATCACGCCCCGCTATTTCGTCTCGCCGCAGATCACGGTCGAGGATGTGCCCGCCATCGTTGCCGCCGGCTTCGTCAAGGTAATCTGCAACCGTCCGAATGTTGAAGTGCCTGCCACCATGCAATCCGAGGTAATCGGCCAGGCCGTGCGGGATGCGGGTCTCGAGTTTGAGGTGCTTGAACTGACGCACCAAACCATGACGCCCGAGAACGTGGCACGGCAGCGCGACCTTGCCGAGTCTTGCGAAGGCCCGGTTCTTGCCTACTGTGCCTCGGGCACCCGCTGTTCTGTCGTTTGGGCCCTTGGGCAGTGCGACAAGATGAGCCCCGATGAAATTCTCGAAGCCACGGCAAAGGCGGGCTACGCGCTGGACGGTTTGCGCCCGGCATTGCTGCAGATGCGGGCGGCGAACACCTGATTTCATACGTCAGTCGTCGGGTCGTTCCGCAGGAGCAGGTAGACCCGCCAATTCGGATATTTCGGACGCGAGGCGGTCGGTGCTTGCTTGCGCGAAGTCTTCATCCACTGCGGATTGCGCATGCGATCGGTCTTGGGCAACGGCGTCCTGACGCGACGAATCAAAATCTGCTGTTTCAGCCGGCGCGTCCCTTCGCTTGTGCTCGACAAAGCTCTGCGCTTCGGGTCGTGTTGGGGCGGGCGGTTGCAGAAACTCGTTGATCCGCACTGCCCGTTGACCGCCACATTGGCCCAGACGTCCCGTAGTGGCCTGGGTCCGATCAATCGCGGCAATGTCGATCCGATCAAGTCGCGCTCCCGCAAGTGGCAGCAGATCCCCGATGCCCAGCTCCGACAGCGTTGTCAGCGGGAGATGCATCCGACAAATCACCGCGTTGAGTTCGGCCCGAACCACGCCTGCGGCTTGCGACAGCGTCTTCAGCGGTTCCAAATCTGCGTGCCCGTCCTGCCCCTCGGCCACCGAAATTTCCGGCAGCAGGATGAGGACCGTTCCCTGCCGTACACCGCCCTCGAGTTCAACCTTGAACTCGAACGCATCATACCCGTCCTCGACCAGTGCCAAAGACAGCGTGCGCCGATCGACCGCCCGTGAGGCGAACTCATATCCGTTCAGGCGGGCCGCATCGCTTTGATCATCGACCAGTTTCCGGGCCCGTTCCAGCATGTCCTCGACCAACGGGACCACCATTGCCGCATCGGTGTCGGTGAGGGCGCGAGGCTGGGGCAGGTCCGGGAATACTTCGCCCATTGTCTGCTTCTGGATGACCGCCGAGACCAAACCGACGTCCAAGACGACACTGGCTACCCTGCCCTCTTTGGTCGCGAACAGCAGAAACAACTGACCGTCTTCCAGCCCGCTCGTGACGACTTCCTGGCATCTTCTGGCCTGTTTCGCGCCAATGACGGATGCTGATAGCTTGAAACGTTCGACTGCGGCGCGGGCAATCGCAAGGCGCAATGCCCGCAGCAGCGCCCGCGATTTGCTACCCGCCCCCTCTTGTCCTGCCGACAATTTGCGCGCCAAGGCCGCGCTGACAGTCTTTGACATCGCAACGGTCCGCCAGTTTCGATTCTGCTTGTTACTGGTCTAGCCCATTGTTCGTTACGAATACCTTTACTTGGCCGTTACTGAGCGGCCTGGCGGTGAGGCAATGGCAGGCTCACGCGGAACGCTGCGCCGCCCTGCCCGGGCAGATAGGTGATTTCTCCCCCAAGCCGGTGCATGATCTCACGGCAAATAGCCAGTCCAAGGCCTGCACCGCCCGCCTTGTCGAATCCGACCCGCGCGAATTTCTCAAAGATCATCGACTGGGCGTCCGGCGGGATGCCGCTGCCGTTGTCGACAAAGTCGATCACCGCCTGGCCACCGACATCATGGGCTGAAATCGTCAGGACCGGCTCGGGCGCGTCACAGTACTTCTGTGCGTTCGAAATCAGATTGATGAAGACCTGCCCCAGGCGATCCAGATCGGAATGCAACGCGATGCGCTCGGCAGACAGATTGCGGAGAATGGTCAAAGGGCTGTCTGCCCCGGCCATAGTCGTTGAAACGGCCCGATCCAGAACCGTCCGCAAGCTGGCATCACCCATATTCAAGCTGACCTGACCGTTTTCCAGAACGCTCAGGTCCAACAGGTCATCCAGCAGCCGCGTCAGGCGCAGCGCTTCGTCATGGATGATTGTCGCATAACGCCGAGAATCCTCAGCGCTCAGCCCGTCAGTGTCCCGCATGATCTCCGAAAAGGCACGAATGGACGTCATCGGAGTGCGCAACTCGTGGCTGACCTGCCCCAGGAAGGCATCTTTCTGACGCGAGATCTGGGTCAGTTTTTCGTTGGCCTCGCGCAGTTTGCGGGCCGTACGGCTCAGTTCGGCCGACTTCGCCTCAAGCTGGCTGGAGTATTCCAGCAATTGCGCGGATTCGTCGGCCACCGCCAACAGATCCTCGACCGAAACGGACGAACCTCCGACGATCTGCCCGATCATGGCATGAGCCGTGGCCGCGCCGACCGAGCCGCTCAATTCGCGTTCCAGCCGTTCCAGAAAACCCGGCGTAGGTTCTGGCCAGCGCCCGCGCACGCCCTGCTTTTCCGCCTCGGCCTGAAAGAAATCCTGAGCGGGACCGGCCCCGAGGATCCGTTGGGTCATGATCATCAGGTCTTCGCTCTGGGCAACGGATCCCGTCCACCCCCCGGGCGCGACAGAATGATCAAAGACGTTGACGAACTGCGCCCCCTGCAACCGTTCAAGCGGGCTGGGAAAGCTCAGGAGAGACGCGAGGCAAAAGGCCAACGTGTTCAGTGACAGCGACCAAAGCACCGTGTGGGTCATCGGGTCCAAACCATCAAGGCCGAACAACGCCTGCGGACGCAGCCACCCCAGACCGAAAGGACCGTTTTCAATGACCGAGGCGGACATGACACTGCCGCCCATTCCCGGCAGCAGCAGTGTGTAGATCCAAAGGAAGAACCCCACGCTCAGCCCGACAAGGGCACCTGTCCGTGTTGCCCCGCGCCAGAACAGGCCGCCAACCAGAGCCGGCAGGATCTGCGACACGCCTGCAAATGCCACCAGGCCGATCGAGGCCAGCGCGGCGCCGCCACCGGACATACGATAGTAGAAGAACCCCAAGGCCATGATGACGGCAATCGACACCCGGCGCGCCATCAGCACCACGTTTCGCACATCGCCTGACATGGAACTGGCGTTCTCGCGCGTATTCAGCCAGATCGGCATCACGACGTGGTTCGAGACCATGGTCGACAGGGCCATCGCCGTCACAATGACCATCGACGTGGCCGACGAAAAACCGCCGATAAAGGACAGCATCGCCAGCCAGTCATTCCCCTGTGACAGAGGAACCGTCAGCACGAAAAGGTCCGGATTTGACCCGGCCGGCAGCAGATCCAGCCCGACGACCGCAATGGGAACCACGAAAAGGCTCATCAAAAGAAGGTAGAGCGGGAAAGCCCAGGCCGCCGTTCTCAGGTGGCTTTCGTCGTCATTCTCGACGACCATGACCTGAAACATCCGCGGCAAGCAGACAAAAGCAGCCGCCGACAGGAAGGTAATGGCCATCCAGCGTCCGGTATCGACGTTCCAACGCCCGATTTCCGACGCGTCGATCCGCTCCATCATGGGCGTGACGCCTCCGGCCACCCCCCAGACGACAAAGATGCCCACCGCCAACAAAGCGAACAGTTTGACGACGGATTCCAACGCGATGGCGGTCACCACGCCATGGTGCCGTTCATTGGCATCCAGGTTCCGGGTGCCGAACAGAATGGCAAACACGGCCAGACCCGCGGCCACCCAGAATACGCTGGCGCCCTCGCGGTAAAGGCCCGAAGGGTCGGCTTCGGCGAAAATCGAGAACGACAGCGTTATCGACTGGAGTTGCAGCGCGATATAGGGTGTGCCCCCCAGCACGGCGAGGATCGTAACACAGATGGCCAAGGTGTTCGACTTGCCATAGCGCGATGAGATCAAGTCGGCGACCGAAGTCACTCTCTGGCTACGGCCCACACGCACTAGCTTGCGCAGCCCCCACCACCAGCTGATCATCACCAAGGTCGGCCCGAGGTAGATCGTCACGAATTCCAGACCGGACCGGGCCGCATTGCCGACCGCGCCATAGAAGGTCCAGGCCGTGCAGTAGATCGACAAAGACAGCGTGTAGATCAACGGTGACCGCAGCCATTTGCCTCTCCCCGCTGCGGCCATTCGATCGGCTGCAAACGCAACGCCGAACAAAAGCACGACGTAGCCCAGGCAAACAAGGATCAAGACGTTCAGCGTGGCCATTGCTCACTCTCTGCCGCGGACCCTTCCGAGGACGACATCCGCCGGGCGGCAAAGCCGAACAGAAGGCTGACCACGATCAGGGCGGCCCAGCATGAAAAGATATAAAGAATGGCCGACGACAACGGGACACCAGAGTTTTCCGGCCCCGGATCCGGCCAAAGCAGCGGGATACAGATCAGACCCGCGCCGACAAAGGGCAGCATTCGGGCCGCATCGGCCAGCCTGCGGCGGCGGTAACTCTGCCGTTCCAAAAACACCGACGGACGCGGGCCTGTCGTGCGGGCTGGCTCGTTTTCCGGTGTGGTCATGACTGTGACGCCTGCGCGTGCAAATCACGCACAGCCGTCAGCACTTCGGTATTCGAGAACGGCTTCGTCATGAACCGGCTGACGCCTGCCTTTTCCGCCATCTCGCGGTCCCGCGACTGACCCCGAGCGGTCAGCATCAGAACAGGCAAGGCGCGCATCTCCTCGTGTTCGCGCAATTCGCGCAGAACATCCATACCGCTTTTGCCGGGCAGCATCACATCCAGAATAACCAGATCAGGCTGCGCAGACAGTATCGTTTGAACCGCGTTTTCACCTTCGGCATGGGTTTCGACCTGCCACCCTTCGCGGGTCAGCAGAAACCTGATTGCTTCCGTGATGTTCGGTTCATCCTCGATCAACAGAACCTTGCGGCTCATATGTTCACTTCCTCCCCAAGACCGGTCGCACCTCCAGCCACCTGCCAAGTGCAGATTAATCGCTGTGTCAGGAAACTGTCAAAAACCTTCACTCAAAATCGACGGCTCCCGCCGCGAGTCGCACGGCTTTCGGGGGCAGATCCTGCAGCTTGTGCCGACCTGTACCGGCAAGTCGGTGGCCACGCCTGGCTCTTCGACCGGCAGCACCAGCATCGCCGATCTGTACACAGGTTCCTGACCGAAGGCGCTGACGGGCTGAGGCCAGGCGATTGCAAAGCAGTCGAAATCCGCCGGCGTCCGGCCCAACAGGGTCACGCGTTTTCGGATCGGCACAAGGGGCCGGTTCAGCGCGCTGAACACCGGCCACAAAGGACAGGCTTCGCCGTGGCGTGGCATTGCGAAACCAGGGACCGGCTTGAACAGCAATATGCTTCCTGATGAATCGCATATGACCAAACCGGCCGGACGCGGCATGACATCCTCGGGCAGAAACGCAAGCCGTCGCAGGACTGTCTGCACTTCAACCGAAAACCGCGCGGCAAGACGCAGAGGATCAACACCTTCGACCTCCAGTGACTGCGAAACCGCTTCCAGCGGCATGGCCCGGGCATCCGCCGCATAGGCGTCGAGCACCTGACGCGCGACAGATCTTGAGGCGGAAGAGGCCATCTCGGCCTGCGCGAGGGATACCGGGTCCTGTCCTGACTCAAGTTCCGGCAAATGAAACCCGCGCTTCTCCAGAAATGCCTCGACCTCCTCCATCGGCAATCCACGCCGTTCGCCGGTGTCCTCACTTTCGTCCAGAAAGGCGACCAGAGCTTTTGAGCTTTCGGCAAGACGTTCGGCATCCTGGTGCAGGTTTCGGTGAAATCTGTCGCGCCACTCGGCCTCGATCTCGCCCGGTTCGGCCAGGATGGCGGCTGTCGACCGAATCGCTGCTGCGGCGGACAGGACTTCGTGCATGGATGCCGCAAGGTGCGGGTCATGGGTCAGCCGGTCTGACAGGGTTTCCACGGTGCGCTCCAGCGAAACCACCCGACGATGCATCTGTGCCAATACCGCGGCCCAGCCGGGAAAGCGGCCGGCGAATTCATCCAGCGCCTCAACCTCGGCCTTTTGGCCGACCGCATCCGCCGCCGCCTCACGAAGGGCCGCGATCAGCGTCGCCTCGACCCCCTGCGTCAAAACCGAAGGCTCAACGGACAAAGCCGAAGCGATATCGACCAGCAGTTTGCCCCCGATGCGCCGCCGGTTGTGCTCGATCAAATTCAGATATGACGCTGAAATGCCGACCTGACGCGCCAGCTGGGCCTGACGCAAGCCCGAGATTTGCCGCCTTTCGCGGATACGGCTGCCCGTCAATGAATCACGCATGATGCCCCCGCCGAAACGTGTTCGAGTTGCCCTCGAAACAACCCCGTATTTTCTGAATACTTCATGTATTTATATGATTTACGCCGCCCTTTTCAAAGCAGTTTTACAACATTGACAATGTCATAGCTTTCACCGGTCTCTGATCGCTTTCGGACGCCAAAGCAATCCTGTGCCGCAATGCCCTCTTCAATTCCGGCCGAATTGGCGGCACGATAGGCAAATGAGTGATCCGGCCTTCGAATACGCACCTATCGGGCTTGTCGAGCTTGAAAACCGCATCATCCGGCGGTGCAATTTGCAGTTTGCCCGGACATTCGGGGGCAACGAATCCGACTACCGCAACCTGCCTTTGCTGCACCTGTACCCATCCGTTGCCGATTGGGAGAGAATTGGCGCACGAAGTCTTCAGGTCATGCGGGACACCGGCTACTACACGGACGAGCGGGTCATGCGCCGCCGCAACGGCGACTTGTTCTGGTGTCGCGCCCGCGGCCGGTCGCTCACACCCGATGACCCATTCCGCCATGGAATATGGAGCTTCTCCGACATTTCCGAGGAACGCCCACTGGTCGAATTGACCAAACGCGAACGTGAAGTCGCGATCTTGTCCTGTCGCGGCCTGTCGGCCAAGGAAATAGGCGTCGAACTGGGGCTCAGCTACCGGACCATCGAAGCCTACCGCGCCCGGCTGCTCGAGAAATTCGGCGCGCGCAAGCTGCCGGAACTGGTCGCCAAACTGTCCGGCACGCCGCTCTGACCGTCGTAGACCCTGCCGATAACGCAGAAACCGGGGCAGGACGGCCCCAGTCGGCGCTTTTCATGGCCGCGCGGTTGCCTTATAACGCAGCGTAATTGACCAGAGCCCGCGCAGACAGACGGGCCAAAGGGGAACCTTCGAGGACACTCATGACAGACAACAGACACGAAGCGGATGTGACGTTCATCAAGGCACTGGCCGAACTCTTGCGCGAAAACGACCTGACTGAGTTGCAGGTGAAACGGGAATATGGCGAAGAAGACAGCCTGAACGTCCGGGTCAGCCGAGTAAGCCCGACCGCCGCGCCTGTGCAAGTTGCCGTCCCGGCACCCGCTGCCGCGCCGGCACCTGTCGCAGCCCCCGCTGCTGCCCCCGCCGAAGCACCCGCCGCCGTCGAGGACCCGGCGAGCCACCCTGGCGCGGTGACCTCGCCCATGGTTGGTACCGTCTATATGCAGCCAGAACCCGGCGCGTCCCCGTTCATTGCCGTCGGCGCATCTGTTTCCGAAGGCGATACGCTGCTGATCGTCGAAGCGATGAAGACCATGAACCACATTCACGCCCCCAAATCCGGGACCGTCAAGCGGATCCTGGTCGGGGATGGCGACGCTGTCGAATTCGGCACTCCTCTGGTCATCATCGAGTAAGGCGGGCCCATGTTCGACAAGATCCTGATTGCCAACCGAGGCGAGATCGCCCTGCGTGTGATCCGCGCCGCGCGCGAGATGGGGATTGCGACGGTTGCCGTGCACTCGACCGCTGACAGTGACGCCATGCACGTGCGCATGGCTGACGAGTCCGTGTGTATCGGACCGGCACCCGGCCCCCAGAGCTATCTCTCGATGCCCGCGATCATCTCGGCCTGTGAAATCACCGGCGCCCAGGCGATCCACCCTGGCTATGGCTTTCTGTCCGAAAATGCCGAGTTCGTTCAGATCGTCGAAGACCACGGCATCACGTTCATCGGCCCCACCGCCGAACACATCCGCATCATGGGCGACAAGATCACCGCCAAAGACACCATGAAAGAGCTGGGCGTTCCCTGCGTACCAGGCTCGGACGGCGGCGTTCCGGATCTTGAGTCGGCCAAGCGCATCGGTGAAGAGATCGGCTACCCGGTTATCATCAAGGCCACCGCCGGTGGCGGTGGACGCGGCATGAAAGTCGCGCAGACCGCCGCCGAAATGGAAAGCGCCTTCATGACCGCGCGGGCCGAGGGCAAAGCCGCGTTCGGCAATGACGAAGTCTATATCGAGAAATACCTGACCACGCCCCGCCACATCGAGATTCAGGTCTTCGGCGACGGCAAGGGCAATGCGGTCCATCTGGGCGAGCGCGACTGTTCGCTGCAGCGCCGTCACCAGAAAGTATTCGAAGAGGCCCCGGGCCCCTGCATCACTCCTGAGGAGCGCGCCCAAATCGGCAAGGTCTGCGCGGATGCGGTCGCCAAGATCAACTATATCGGCGCGGGTACGATCGAGTTCCTGTATGAAAATGGCGAGTTCTATTTCATTGAGATGAACACCCGCCTGCAGGTCGAACACCCTGTGACCGAAGGCATTTTCGGCGTCGACCTTGTTCGCGAGCAGATCCTTGTTGCGGCCGGAGAACCGATGTCGTTCGGCCAGGACGATCTGGAGATCAACGGCCACGCGATCGAAGTGCGTATCAACGCCGAAAAGCTGCCAAACTTCGCGCCTTGCCCCGGCAAGATCACGGCGTATCACGCGCCGGGCGGCCTGGGTGTCCGGATGGATTCGGCGCTGTACAACGGGTATTCGATCCCGCCCTACTACGATTCGTTGATCGGCAAGCTGATCGTGCACGGGCGCGACCGCCCGGAAGCGCTGGCACGGTTGAACCGGGCCTTGGGTGAGTTGATCGTGGACGGTGTAGACACGACGGTTCCCCTGTTTCATGCACTTCTGCAGGAACCCGACATCCACAGCGGCGATTACAACATCCACTGGCTGGAGCACTGGCTTGCGGAGAACATGGCCTAGTATCGACCAAGCCGCGAGAGCACGCGCTCTCGGGCTTGTCGCCGCGGTGTGAGCCATGGGCCTGACGCCTGACCTGCTGTTGCACGGCTATTCCATCGGCATCTTCCCGATGGCCGAACACAGGAACGACCCGGATCTTTTCTGGGTCGATCCAAAGCTGCGGGGTGTATTCCCGTTGGACGGGTTTCACATCTCCCGCAGCCTTGCGCGACGCATCCGGAACTGCGGATTCTCCGTGACCATAAACCGGGATTTTGCAGCCGTCGTAGACGGATGCGCGGACCGGGCGGACACCTGGATCAATGAAGAACTGCGCAGGCTCTATGCGCAACTGCACCACTCGGGCCGCGCCCATTCACTTGAGGTTTGGGAGGGCGAGCAGATTGTCGGCGGCGTTTATGGCGTTGCTTTGGGTGCGGCATTTTTCGGGGAAAGCATGTTTTCGCGCCGTACCGATGCGTCAAAAATTGCGCTCGCCTATCTGGTCGACCGATTACGCCAGACAGGTTTTCAACTGTTCGACACACAATTTCTGACGGCGCACCTGGCTTCGCTGGGGGCGATCGAAATCCCCAGACAGCAATACCGCCAACTTCTGGATCAGGCCACTGCTGCCAGCGCAGATTTCACCGCCGAGGTGTGTCAGACCCCTCAGGGGGTGATACAGCGGATCACCCAGACGTCGTAGCGCGAGTGATCCAGGGCGTTGAGCGCCGGGGACGTGGCGATCATCCAGCCGTCGAACAGCTGGTCGGCCTTTCCCTTTTCCCAGATCGTAAGATAGGCAAACGCGTCACCGGTCGGGTTTTCAGACGGATACCGGCAATCACCCAAGGCGACATCCAAGCCGAAAATTTCGACCGTTTCACCGGTCGGCACCTGCACGTCCACCGTCTGACCGCTGACCTTGTCGAGGCCGCGCAGCATGGCCCCCGGTCCCGAGGAAACCTTCTGCTGCGCGCCTGCCGTCGTCGCGGCCAGCAGCAGCGCCATCCGGGCGGCACGCATCATTCGCTGCCATCCCCGGCCACGAACTTGACCAGCAACGAGATCAGGCTGACGGCACCTTGCGTGTCTTCAATCTGATCGCCCGGCTCAAAATAGAACGGAGAGCCGCCGGGCATGACCTCGACGAAGTTGCCCCCCAGGAGGCCTTCGGACGAGATCACGATCGCGCTGTCATCCGGAATCTGGATGTTATCGGCAACCGAAATCGTCGTATCGGCCCGGTAGGTTTCAGGGTTCAACTCGACATCGGTCACGGTGCCGATCTTTACACCCGCGAGGCGCACATCCGTGCCCACCGCCACACCTTCAAGCGACCGAAAGGACGCCTCAAGGTGATAGCCGCCGTTTTCACGCGACCAACCCGTGGACTGGCTGGCATAGACACCAAAGGCCAATGCACTGGCCAGCACGACACCGCCGACAAGAACTTCGGTCATGTTGTGGGTCGACATGTGGATCTCGCTTATTCCGGGCTCCAGGCTTCGTAGTCCTTGCGCTCGATCGGATCGGGACGGCGCAGGGACCCCGCCGGCACATAGGCCATCGCGGTGCCCGTCAGATTTTCCTGATGCGGCTTTTCCCACGCCTTGTGTGGCAGTGGCTTGTCGGTCGGAGGCTCATCCCAGGTGCGGTGCAACCAGCCGTGCCATTCCGGGTCGATCCGGCTGGCCTCGGCCTCTCCATTGAAGATCACCCACCGTCTGCTGTCATCGGCGTTGCGATAAAACACGTTGCCCTGATCGTCCTCACCCACCTTGATACCTTTGCGCGCAGTATAGATCTGCGTGTTCAGAGTGGCCCCGTTCCACCAGGTCACGGCCCGCAAAAGAGTGTTCAGGATTCCCATCGGCTGCCTCCGGCATTTCTGTCCCTGCAGATATGGACCAAAGCCGGGCAGAGGTCCAGAGCCACAAAGAGCGCACCCATTACTTGGGCAAGAATGCGGTGACCTCGATTTCGATTCGGTATTTTGGATCAATCAACCCGCATTCGATCATCGTCGCAACAGGCGGGTTGGCACCGAACGTCTCAGCCAGGACCGGCCAGCACGCTTCAAATTCGCGGCGATCGGGCAGCATGTAAGTCACGCGCACCACGTCGGCAAAAGAGGCGCCCGCCTCTGCCAAAGCGTTGCCTATGATCGTCAGCGCCGAGCGGCATTGGTCGACGACGCCTTCGCCCTGCCCGACCGTTCCGGCAACATGGACCCAGCCACCCGCAACAACGGCTCGGCAGTAGCCGACCTTGGCTTCGAACTCACCGCCCGAGGAAATACGTTGGATCGTCATGGCACCCTCATATGAAAACGGCGCGGACTATGCCGCGCCGTATCTGCATTAAATTTCAAACAGTTCAGCCGGCAGATGCCGATTCCGGCGCAGCATCCGCATAGATGATCAGCGGCTGCGCCTCCGACGTCACGGCCTCTTCGTTCACGACCACCTTGGTCACGTTCTTCATGCCCGGCAGTTCGAACATCGTGTCCAAAAGAATGTCTTCCAAGATGGAACGCAGGCCGCGGGCACCGGTCTTGCGTTCGATCGCCTTTTTGGCAATCGCGGCAAGCGCGTCGTCGGTAAAGTCCAGTTCGACGTTCTCCAACTCGAACAAACGCTGGTATTGCTTGACCAGCGCGTTCTTGGGCTTGGTCAGGATGGTGACAAGCGCGTCCTCATCCAGGTCCTCAAGCGTTGCCAGCACCGGCAGACGTCCAACGAATTCCGGGATCAACCCGAATTTCAGCAGATCCTCGGGCTCGAGATCCTGAAAGATCTCGCCCACACCGCGTTCGTCATTGTCGCGCACATCGGCGCCAAATCCCATAGCCGAGCCCTTGCCGCGCTGCGCGATGATCTTGTCCAGACCTGCAAAAGCGCCGCCGCAGATGAACAGGATGTTGGTGGTGTCCACCTGCAGGAATTCCTGCTGTGGGTGCTTGCGCCCGCCCTGCGGCGGAACGCTGGCCACGGTGCCTTCCATCAGCTTCAGCAGGGCCTGCTGCACACCCTCGCCCGACACGTCGCGGGTGATCGAGGGGTTTTCAGACTTACGAGTGATCTTGTCGACCTCGTCGATATAGACGATGCCGCGCTGCGCGCGCTCGACATTGTATTCGCTGGCCTGCAGAAGCTTGAGGATGATGTTCTCGACATCCTCGCCCACGTAACCGGCCTCGGTCAGCGTGGTCGCGTCAGCCATCGTGAACGGCACGTCCAGAATCCGCGCCAGCGTCTGCGCCAGCAAGGTCTTGCCGCACCCGGTGGGACCAATCAACAGAATGTTCGACTTGGCCAACTCGATGTCACCACCGGCCTTCTGCGCGTGGTTCAGGCGTTTGTAGTGGTTGTGCACGGCAACCGACAGGACACGCTTGGCCCGAGCCTGGCCGATGACATAGTCGTCCAGCACCTCGCAGATATCTTTGGGGGTGGGCACACCGTCGGAGGACTTCAGCCCGCTGGCTTTGGTTTCCTCGCGGATGATGTCCATGCACAGTTCGACGCATTCATCACAGATGAACACGGTCGGTCCAGCAATAAGCTTGCGCACCTCATGCTGGCTTTTTCCACAGAAGCTGCAGTAGAGCGTGTTCTTGCTGTCGCCGCCTGAATTCGTCGCCATGTTCTACCTTTCGGGCTCCATCCCTGCGGCCCGGATCCGGACCGCGCTTGCCGCCTGTCCGTGCAGCTTAGGCCAGCACCGGGGCAGCTACAATGTCAAAATCGCACCCCGCACCCGTGGGTGCGGGGTTTCCGCATCACGCTTCGGTCGGTTCGGATTTGGAGCGGCTTTCGACGATCTCGTCGATATGGCCCCACTCTTTTGCTTCCTCCGGGCTCATGAAATTGTCACGGTCCAAAGCCTTTTCAATGGCCTTTTTCGACTGTCCGGTATGCTTGGCATAGATATCGTACAAACGATCCTTCAGCTTCTGCGTTTCGGCCGCGTGAATCATGATGTCGCTGGCTTGACCTTGGTAACCGCCGCTGGGCTGGTGCACCATGATACGGCTGTTCGGCAACGAGAAGCGCATCCCCTTCTCTCCACCCGCCAGAAGGACCGACCCCATCGAGGCCGCCTGACCGATCACCAATGTCGAACATTTTGGCTTGATGTACTGCATTGTGTCGTAGATCGACAGACCGCTGGTCACGACACCGCCGGGCGAGTTGATGTAGATCGAGATTTCCTTGTTCGGATTCTCGGCTTCCAGATGCAGAAGCTGGGCTACGATCAGGTGGCTCATCCCGTCATGGATCGGGCCATTGATGAAGATGATCCGCTCCTTCAGCAGGCGCGAGAAGATGTCATAGGCCCTTTCGCCGCGGCTGGTCTGCTCAACGACCATCGGGACGAGCGTATTCATGTAGGTGTCAACTGGATCGAACATTCGGAACCTGCCTGCTTTGGTGTGAACCGGGACCATACCCGATGAGAAGTTACATGAGTCTTAGTGTTGCCTTCGGGGGCCTGCAAGGGGCAGCGGACACGCGACGCCTATTGGGAAATACGGATCAGTCCGCATCGTCGGGATGCCGCAAAACAGAGCGAACGACCGCGCAGAACGCAATTACCCGGCCGTTTTTGGGCCTCGCCGCCATTCACAGCGCTTTCATCACGCCATTTTGATCCATGCATATGGAAATATCTGATCATTCTGTATAGAGACCCAATTCGCTCAGGCGAAACTAACAAAGGGAACACCTGCCCCACACTCACCAAGGGGCCAACAAGGACAAGAAGATGGCACTTCCCCAACTTTCCGAAGACATCTCGCGCGACGACATGGACCGGATGGCCGCTAACGCAACCCGCGCTTCGAATTTTCTGAAAGCGATCAGCCACGAGGGCCGGTTGATGATCCTCTGTCATCTGGTATCCGGCGAAAAATCGGTGACCGAACTCGAGTCACTGCTGTCCGCCCGACAGGCCGCCGTTTCACAGCAACTGTCGCGGCTGCGCCTTGAGGGGCTGGTCACGCCCCGGCGCGAAGGCAAGGCAATCTACTATCGCCTTGCAGACGACAGACCTCGCAAAATGCTGGAAACGGTGTACGAGTTGTTCTGCGACGAGGAATAAGACAGAAAACCCATTGAATGGCGAAGGGCGCAACGGATCGTTGCGCCCTTCTTTGTTCAGGAGTTGCCGCTGCAGGCCTGGAAACTTGCGGCCATTGCGCGCAACAGGTCCGGATACAGGGTTGGACCCGGCTCGAGCGCAACCCCGATCGGGTCCAGCAAGAGGATTTGCACATCCATCCCCTCCGTCGCGGCGGAGATCAGACGGGTATCGTATTGCGGCTCGGAAAATGCACAATCAATGCCTTCCTCGGCAATCCGGGCTTTCAGCTCGGCCAGACGGGCCGGTCCGGGGGCAGACGCATCGCCAAGGCTCACTGTGCCCGAAGATGCCAGATCGAACCGGCGTTCGAAATACTGGTAGGCGTCGTGAAAGGTGACAAACCGCAGCTCTGACTGCGCCAGATCCGCCCGGATCTCGGCTTCCAAAGCGCTCAGGCCTTCAACCGCCTTGTCCGCGTTGGCTTGGTACCGCGCAGCGTTATCCGGGTCCTTCTCTGACAGAGTTTCGGCAATTGCCTGCACCCAGACGCGCGCGTTTTCCGGGTCCAGCCAGGCATGCGGGTCTACACCGTCGTGGTCATGCCCGTGGTCATGGTCATGTGCGTCGTGATCGGCGTGCTCTTCATGTTTCTCATGTTCATCGTGGTCCGCATGGTCGTCGTGACCTGCATGGTCATCGTGTTCTGCATGATCCTCGTGATCATCGTGTTTCGCATGGTCATCATGGTCCGAATGATCGTCGTGATCGTCGTGGTTTGCATGCTCCTCTTCGCCCTCATGATGATCGGCCAAATCGCGGAAATCGTGCCGCACGGTCCCCGCCACCTCCAGCAACTCAACCTGCGTCGCTCCCTCGGACAGGGCACCAAGTGGTCCCGTCATCCACGGGGTCAGTTCCGGGCCTACCCAAAAAACCACGTCCGCAGATTGCAACGCTCTCGCCTCGGACGGGCGCATGGCGTGGTCATGAGGTGAGGCTCCGGGCGGGATGATCAGGGAAGGCTCGGCAACACCGTCCATGACTTGGGCAACCAACGCGTGAACCGGTGCGATATCGACGGCAACGTTGGGCGCATCGGCCGCCGCCTTTCCGGCCAGCACGACGCCGGCCAGCAACAAGAATTTTCGGGACATGTCACCTCCTGAAATGATATGTTATTACATTGCTGATCGGCTTGATATTGCCCACGTTATAACATATCAAGTCAAAAATTTCGGAGCGCACATGAGCACAGTAGGCTTCAGGCACCACAATCATAACCACTGCATGAAAACCGCGCTGAGCAAGGCCGAGGAAAAATGCGCCAACCAGAAGCTTCAGTTCACGCCGGTGCGCCGCCGCGTGCTGGAAATCTTGTTGGAACAGCACAAGGCAATGGGAGCTTATGACATTCTGGCTGTTCTGTCCGCCGAAGGCATGGGGTCGCAGCCTCCGGTGGCTTATCGTGCACTGGACTTCCTGGTGCAGCATGGGTTCGTGCACCGTATCGAGCAAATGAACGCCTATGCGGCCTGCGCCCACCCTACGCACGACCACGTACCTGCGTTTCTGATTTGCCGGGCGTGCAAGGCCGTGGCCGAAACCGAAACCGAGCTGACTCAGGGCCGACTTGGTGCTGCCGCCGACACATCAGGCTTCACCATTGAAAGGATCGTGGTCGAGGCCGAAGGTCTTTGCCCGGACTGCATTGGAACGCAGCCATGACGACCCCCCTCATTTCTCTACAGAACCTGTCGGTGCGCCTGGATGGCCGGCTCATTCTGGACAACGTATCAGCACAGATCGCCGCTGGTGAAATCGTCACCATTGTCGGTCCGAACGGTTCGGGAAAATCGACTCTGCTGCGCGCCATGATCGGCGCTGTTCCCGCGGCTCAGGGCACTGTTCGGCGCGCCCCGGGTTTGCGGATCGGCTACGTCCCCCAGAAACTTGCGCTGGACGCCGCCCTGCCGATGACGGTGCAACGATTCCTTGGCCTGCCGAAACGGGTTTCGGCCAGCAAGGCCAAAACCGCGCTTGAACTGGCGGGCGTGCCGGACTTGCGTGACAGACAGATGACCCGACTGTCCGGCGGTCAGTTTCAGCGGGTCCTCCTGGCCCGCGCGCTGCTGGAAGAGCCTCAGGTGCTGCTGCTGGACGAAGCAACCCAGGGGCTTGATCAGCCCGGCGCGGCTGCCTTCTATGAACGCATTGAGCAAGTTCGAACGGACCTCGGCTGCGCCATAGTCATGGTCAGCCATGACTTGCACGTCGTCATGGCCGCGTCCGACCGGGTTCTGTGCCTGAACGGGCATGTCTGCTGTGAAGGGGCACCCCACATGGTCGCAGACGCGCCGGAATATCGGGCGTTGTTCGGCAGCGGAACGCGGGGCACGATGGCCTTGTACCAACACAAGCACAGTCATACCCACGATCACAATCACGCGCAGGATACGTCACACTGATGCTGGACGACTTCATGGTTCGCGCTGCCCTTGCAGGGCTCGGTGTTTCGATCGCCGCGGCACCGCTGGGGTGTTTTGTCGTCTGGCGGCGCATGGCCTATCTCGGAGAAGCCACTGCTCATGCGGCCGTATTGGGTGTAGCGCTGGCGCTCAGCTTTTCACTGCCGCTGCTGCCCGCGATCATTTCCGCTGCACTTGCCATGGGCTTGTCCGTCAGCCTGCTGCGCGGTCGCGGTTACGCCATGGACACGCTTCTGGGTGTGATTGCGCACACTGCACTGGCCGCTGGCTTGGTAACCGTGGCGTTGCTGTCCGATGTTCGACTGGACCTGAATGCCTTTTTGTTCGGCGACATCCTTGCCGTCACAAAGTCCGATCTGGCCACGATCTGGATCGGTGGCGCCACGATTCTGGCGTTGATGGTCTGGCGCTGGTCGGCCCTTCTGGTTTCGACGCTCAACCCGGACTTGGCTCAGGCATCCGGGATCGATCCGAAACGAGAAGAAATGTGGCTGACTCTGGCGATGGCACTGGCTGTTGCGGTCGCCATTAAAGTTGTCGGCATTCTTCTGATCGCGGCCCTGCTGGTCATTCCAGCGGCCGGAGCCCGCCCTTTGGCCCGCACCCCAGAAAGCATGGCTTTCACTGCTGCGATTATAGGCTCGACGGCGGCGTTGGGTGGACTGGGCGGTGCATATTGGGCGGATACACCCGCCGGACCAAGCATCGTTTGCGCGGCCGCTTTGATCTTTGTCGCGACGGCCATCCTTGGCCCCATCTTCCGCAAAGGCTGATCACCCAAAAAGGTTTGTCTGCGTTGCCTGAATGGTGCTACCGATTGGTAGTCGACCAACCAAGGAGATATCGATGATCCGCACTATTCTGATCGGGTTGAGCCTTTTGGCCCTGACGGCCTGTGAAACCGCAAAAGGCGCGGGCAAAGACATCGAAAAAGCCGGCGACGCCATCCAGGGCGCGGCGACGGACGTTCAGGAAAGCCTCTGACACCCGTCAGCATCTAGTGGACAGCGGCGCAGCACCGCCAACATATGGTTGAAAGTTCCGGGCGACCGGACTATGGTCCCTGCCACAGGTGCATAGACGCGGTAATGCATTACTGACACGACTGCGGGGTTCTTGTGCAATTGCGCAAGAACCCCGTTCCCGTTCTGACGGGCGGTGAGTGGAAGCCTGTACGAAACCGAAATCGGCAAAAGGAAAAGGCGCCAGGTGCGCAGACGCGGTCTTTGCATGTGCCCTTGCGGACACCCCTGACGCCTTGCCGGGTCGACACGCCCGAGGGACGCCCCGATCCAGTTGCTTCAGCCCCCGAGGGGACCTCGCTGCCGCAAAGCACCTGATGGCGCTCTGCCGCCCGCTCTGGCCGTCTGAGAAGCTGACCGCTCAAGCCGGGCTTGCGCCCCTCTTGACTGGTCACCTACCGGTAAGCCCTTGCAACCCTACGAAAATCCTAAGATCTGCCTACGGTGCCAGGACCCCCTGACCTTTGCGTCCCGCCTTGGATCGTGATGAACCTTGGCGATGACTGAACCTTGGCACTCGCCCTCACATCCGGCAAGAGAATAGCACTGCAGCATGAAAAATAGCCGGGGATAAAATGTTGATATCCGGCTGGAAGACGATGTGGATAAGTCGGGAAATGATGAAACCGGGCTGGGTTGCGCTGGGAAAAGCCGAAAGCCGATTTCTCTCCGGTCAATTGGGCGATTTCTGCGGGTGCGAAGGGAGAATCCCGGCCCTCATGGCGGTCCTGACCTGACAGGTACGGGCATATCGCTCGAATCGCCATCGATGAGTCGCCACACGCAACGGTGAACGAACGTGCAGCCCACAAATTGAGAAGCGTTCCGACCCGGACGAGGCAACCTACTACTCTCCGTCTCCCGCAGAATCGGGCAACGGCAACTACCCCCTACAACCGCCTGGGCCGGAAACGCTTCAGTTCACCTGTCGTTCCAGAACCGTGCTGTAGGTGGTTCCAGTCCGCAGGCTACGGAAATCCGCATAGATCTTGCCGTCCTCGTACCGCGCATCGATCAGCGCGTTGACGCCCGAGGTCGGATCAGCAGCGGTTTCGACAATGCCGATCTTGCCCGAGCCATCCTGGCTGATCGAGCCGGTGGCCTCATACATCGTCCAGTCATCCATGGCGTTGCGTCGCCACATGCTGGGCCCCCAGAACACGTTTTCGTGCTGCGCCTGGATCTCGAGCACCCATTCCGAGGTGTTGAACCGCGGCGCGGTGGCGGTGTTGGCGTTCGAGGGCGACACCGTAGTCTGGCTGGCCGTCCACGTGCCGCGCAGGTCGGGCATTGCATCGGCCAGGGCGGCAGAGCCCATAGTCAATGTCGCGGCCACGGCGGCGGCGCCGGCGGTCATGTATCTGGTCATGGGCTCTCTCCCTTTGATCGGCCGGCCTTGCTGGCCTGCTGAACAGATTGGAAGGGCGCGCGGCCGTTACAACTTACCTAAGGGAAACTTCATGAAGGGTTCATGCGGCGCTCACCGACGGGCTCAGGCCCAGGCCAGCGCGGTGCCCGCGATGACAAGGGCGATGCCCAGCCCCTCGCGGTAGGAAAAGGACTCGCCGAACAGAAAGAACGAGGCGATGGCGATCAGCACCACCTCGGCCCCCAGAATGCCGGTATAGATGATGCCCAGCCGTTCGTCGCGCAGCGCGGCGAGTTCCAGCGTCGCGGCGGCCAGCAAAGTGGCGACGATCAGCAGACCCAACCCGAGGCCGGGAAGTTTCCACCAGAACTTCATCGAGATCATGGCCACGGAATAGAGACCCGCCGATCCAAGCGCGATGATGGGTATCATGGACATGGGGCCTCCGCCGCTGGTTTCCGTTGGCTCAACCTTAGCAGGTGCGGGTCGGTGGGGCTGTGAAGTGGGTTACTTTACGAGGCGACGCCCGTGTCGGAAACGGTCCTGTGGAGCGTTTTTGGGCTGAACAGACGGAGCTCCAGTGCGCAACCGCTGCTGCGGCGGCCGTTCAGCGGGGAGGCACGAGGCGACTGGCCCGAAGCTATATCACAGGTTTTTTCGGCCCGGCCTTGCCCCCGAGGGTGACTTGAATTTTTTGAAGTTTCACCAGCTGGCTGGATTGGTTATTTGTCGACGGAGCCACACACACGAGGGTACAGACCATGGACTCCAGCAACCGGGCCGCTGACTACAACGACCTCATCACCTCATCCAGCTGGAAAGACACTCTTCAGGATCTCAACGACTATATCGTGGATAATCTGGCTCGAGCCGGGGAACCTGCAGTTATTAACGGGAATTTGTTTTATAAACACTTGGAAAGGGACTTTCATAACCTGCCGTTGAATACAGAATTCGAATCCAAACGCAGAAACTTCTTCGAACTGGCCCGGCGATCGACTTGCCTGTTCGAAATTGGAGTGAATGCTGGCCACAGCATGTTGCTGGCGCTTATGGCTAACCCCGAGCTGAAATGCGTAGGTTTGGACGTTTGCGAACGTCTGAACCAGCGTTGGGCGCGCGTGGATATTTACGTACCGGCGGCTTTCAACTGGCTCAGGTACAAATTTAGCGATCGGGTCGAACTAATTAAGGGGAACTCTTTGATCGAAACACCCCGGTTCCAGCTTGAGAACCCGGATGCGACTGTTGATTTTCTTCATCTTGACG
Source organism: Ruegeria sp. CH5 (assembly GCF_056537025.1). Classification (NCBI taxonomy): domain Bacteria; kingdom Pseudomonadati; phylum Pseudomonadota; class Alphaproteobacteria; order Rhodobacterales; family Roseobacteraceae; genus Ruegeria; species Ruegeria sp. CH5. The sequence continues at coordinate 1,228,298 of NZ_JBQFQT010000001.1, forward strand.
GCTCAAAGGACACACACCTTCGGGAAGCCATTGCGATTGGCGGACTGATGCCAACCGATGGGTTTGTCGTTCACGACGATTTCCAGATGCGAAATGTTCGGGTGGCCGACCGGCAACTTAGAAGAATCAATTTCTCAAAACCATTGGACTATCAATCCAACGGGTTAGTAGAGTGTGATTTCCATATCATTCGCGCCAAGGTATGAAATCATCTGAACCGCGCCGACCTTCGGGCAACTGATATCTCTTAGGCAACGAAATTCCTGCGAAGCCTCACCCATCCATCTTCAACGCCGAAATAAACGCCTCCTGCGGGATATCCACCTTGCCGAACTGGCGCATCTTCTTTTTGCCGGCTTTCTGCTTTTCCAGCAGCTTCCGCTTCCGCGTCGCATCGCCACCATAGCATTTCGCGGTCACGTCCTTGCGCAGCGCCGAGAGGGTCTCGCGCGCGATGACCTTGCCGCCGATGGCCGCCTGGATCGGGATCTTGAACATGTGGCGCGGGATCAGCTCTTTCAGCTTTTCGCACATGGCGCGGCCGCGGGTCTCGGCGCGGTCGCGGTGGACCATGACCGACAGCGCGTCCACCGGCTCGTCATTCACCAGGATCGACATCTTGACCAGGCTGTCCTCGCGGTAGCCGGTCATCTGGTAGTCGAAGCTGGCATAGCCTTTCGTCACCGATTTCAGGCGGTCGTAGAAGTCGAAGACGACCTCGTTCAGCGGCAGGTCATAGACGACCATCGCGCGGCTGCCCGCATAGGTCAGGTCCATCTGAATGCCGCGGCGGTCCTGGCAGAGTTTCAGCACGTCGCCCAGGTATTCGTCGGGCACAAGGATGGTGGCCTTGATGCGCGGTTCTTCCAAGTGGTCGACCTTGGACATGTCGGGCATGTCGGCGGGGTTGTGCAGCTCGATCATCTCGCCGTCTTTCATGTAGACGTGATAGATCACCGACGGCGCGGTGGTGATGAGCTCGATATCGTATTCGCGTTCGATGCGGTCGCGGATGACCTCAAGGTGCAGAAGACCGAGGAAGCCGCAGCGGAAGCCAAAGCCCAGCGCCGCCGAGGTTTCCATTTCGTACGAGAACGAGGCGTCGTTCAGGGCCAGCTTTTCAATCGCGTCGCGCAGGTCTTCGAATTCGGCGCTGTCCACGGGGAAGAGGCCACAGAACACCACCGGCTGCGCGGGCTTGAAGCCCGGCAGAGCGGTTTCGGCACCGTTGCGGTCGTTGGTGATGGTGTCGCCCACACGGGTGTCGCGGACCTGCTTGATCGAGGCGGTGAGGAAGCCGATCTCACCCGGGCCGAGTTGGTCGACCATCTGCATCTCGGGGCGGAACACGCCGACGCGGTCGACATGGTGCAGGGTGCCGTTCGACATGAACTTGACCCGCATACCCTTTTTCAGAACGCCGTCCATGATGCGGACCAGAACGATCACGCCCAGATAGGCGTCGTACCAGCTGTCCACCAGCATCGCCTTGAGCGGCGCGTCGCGCTCGCCCTTGGGCGCGGGCAGATGGTTCACGATCGCCTCGAGCGTCTCATGGATCCCCTCGCCCGTCTTGGCCGAGACGCGGATGGCGTCGGTGGCGTCGATGCCGATCACGTCCTCGATCTGCTCGGCAACGCGGTCGCAGTCCGAGGCCGGAAGGTCGATCTTGTTCAGAACCGGCACGATCTCGTGGTCGGCGTCGATGGCCTGATACACGTTGGCCAGCGTCTGCGCCTCGACCCCTTGCGTCGAGTCCACCACCAGCAGCGAGCCTTCGACCGCGCGCATGGACCGTGAGACTTCATAGGCGAAGTCCACGTGGCCGGGAGTGTCGATCAGGTTCAGCACGTACTTTTCGCCATTGTCGGCGGTATAGTCGATGCGGACCGTGTTGGCCTTGATGGTGATGCCGCGTTCGCGCTCGATATCCATGCTGTCGAGCAGCTGTTCCTTCATGTCGCGATCCTGCACCGTTCCGGTCTCTTGGATGAGCCGGTCGGCAAGGGTGGATTTGCCATGGTCGATATGCGCGACGATGGAGAAATTGCGGATATGAGCGAGGTCTGTCATAGCGTCGGGATATGGTTCGAAATCGGGCGCTGGTCAAGGTGAGACAGCACGGCGAACACCCCATATTTCAGCGCGATGAAGCCACGACGCTGCGGTTGGCTTCGTTCCAAGGCCTCAGCTGTGTCGAGGCGGCCGTGCACAGAACGAACTCGGCCGCGTTACACCGCCCAAAACGGGGTGCGAAGGGCATGCCACGGCCGACCATAGTGCCAACCGCGGCACTTTCGACTCAGGTAGGGAGTTTCTGAAAGCAAATTGTTGAACGGTAGGAAAACTTGGACGATACTGCGCCGCAAGCCGAGAGGGACACAAGACTCCTCCGGGCAGGCAAAACGAGGCATGAGCATGAAACAGTTCCTCATAATCGCGCTATGCGCCACGTCGCTGACCACTTTGGCCCCGGCCATGACCGAAGCGGCGCAGATCAAACGTGCATGTTTGGCGTCCGACCGTTCGGCTGCGACACGTGACAGATGCAAGTGCATCCAGCGGGTGGCCGATCAGGCTTTGACCAACAAAGACCAGAAAACCGTGGCCAAATGGTTCACGGACCCGCATCAGGCCCAAGAGCTGAAGATGTCGAAATCCGCCCGCGATGACGCGCTGTGGGAGCGGTATCAGAACTTTGGCCGCATGGCGCAGGCGATCTGCAGCTGACGCTGACCGCGATCCTTGACCTGACCCGCCCTGCGCCTCAGTAATGGCGCAGTGAAAGGGAAATCTTATGGTGACGAAAGGGTTGACCCTGCGCGGTCTCGAGGTGTTCGAGGCCTTGGCGCGGACCGGTTCGGTGGCGCAGGCTGCCGAGATTACCGGACTCAGCCAGCCATCGGTCAGCCAGCAGTTGCGCAATCTCGAGAATGCTCTGGGCACGGACCTGGTGGATCACGGGCGCAGACCCATGCGCCTGACCCAAGCCGGGCGCAGCTTTCTGGCGCGGGCCGAATCCGTACTGGCCGAGTTGCAGATGGCCCAAAGCGAGCTGTCTGTCATGGACCTGGGTCATCTGAGCACGCTTTCGATCGGCCTGATCGACGATTTCGACAATGACCTGACCCCGCGCCTTGCCACGTTGCTGGCCGACAGTCTGACCCGTTCCAAGTTCAAACTCATAACCCTCCCCAGCCTCGAAATCTTTGAGGCACTGGCTTCGCAACGTCTGCATCTGGCGGTTTCGGCCCATAGCGGCGAGGTGCTGGAAGGCGTGGTGGAGTACCCTTTGGTACAGGATCCTTTCATTCTGGTCGCGCCGAAGGGCGGTGTGGCCAATGGGGGCGTAGAGGCCGCTTTGCAGACCCTGCCCTTTCTGCGCTATGCGCGGGAACAGTTGATCAGCCGGCAAATCGAAAGCCACCTGGCGCGGCAACAGCTGCAGTTCGAAGAGCGGTTCGAGATCGGGTCGCACTTGGCACTGATGGCGATGGTGGCGCGTGGCCTTGGCTGGGCGATCACCACGCCGTTGGGATACATGCGGGCAGCCCGCTTCCACGAAGGCATGGATGTCTACCCGGCTCCGTTCGGAGAGTTCTCGCGCACTATTTCCCTCTTCACTAGGTCTGACTGGTCAGATCAGGTTCCGCGCGAAGTCGCGGGCATGACGCGCCGTTTGATGCAAAGCCAGATGATCGAACCAGCCCTTTCCCGCTTGCCCTGGTTGTCCGGACAGTTGAAGGTGATCGGCGGCTAGCCGTCCAGATATGCCACCAACCCATCCACGGCGGCTTCGATGAGGTCCAGCGCCCCGTCGAAATCGCGGGTATAGTAGGGGTCGGGCACATGATCAGCGCCGGTGTGGGGCTCAAATTCGGTCAGCAAGCGTACGGGTGTAGGATTGTCGGCCGGGCGCAAAGCCTCGATCTTGGCGATATTTTCGCTGTCCATACCAATAATTAGGTCAAACCTGTCGAAATCAGACACCGCAAACTGGCGCGCGCGCAGATCGCTCAGCTCCAGCCCTCGGTTGCGAGCCGCGTGTTGCATCGGCGCATAGGGTGGATCCCCGACATGCCAGTCGGACGTTCCGGCACTGTCGCAGGCATGATGAGGCGCCCTGATACGAAAAACGCCTTCGGCAGCAGGGGAACGGCAGATGTTGCCGAGACAGACAAACAGGATACGCTGTGACATGGCTCGGGTTTAGCGTGTGGAGGGCGAATGGAAAAGATCGTGATTTTGACTGGAGCCGGGATTTCGGCGGAAAGCGGATTGGGCACCTTTCGCGATGAAGGCGGATTGTGGGCCCAGCACCGGATCGAAGACGTGGCGACACCCGAAGGTTTTGCCCGAAACCCTGCCCTTGTTCATGGCTTCTACAACGCGCGCCGGGTGCAGGCGGGTGGCGCCGACCCAAATGCAGCCCACACAGCACTGGCCCGGCTTCAGCGCGACTGGCCGGGAGAAGTGGTGATCGTAACGCAGAATGTGGACAGCCTGCACGAAGCCGGAGGTGCGACCGGGGTTATCCACATGCACGGCATCCTGTCCGGCGCGCTGTGCGCCTCCTGCGAGCATCGCTGGACGGCGCCAGCGGAAATGTCCGTGGGCGAACCGTGCCCCGCCTGCCGCGCGGAAACCGCCCGACCCGACATCGTGTGGTTCGGCGAAATGCCTTACCACATGGATCAGATTTACGACCATCTGGCACAGGCCGGGATATTCGCCGCCATCGGAACCTCTGGCCAGGTCTACCCGGCTGCGGCCTTCGTGCACGAAGCCATAGCTGCGGGCGCACAGACGGTCGAATTGAACCTCGAGCCTTCGGTTGGTGCATCCAGCTTCGATCAGACGCTGCTTGGCCCCGCCACCCAGATCGTGCCACGCTGGGTCGATGACTTGCTGGGCCGCAGGTGACACGGATCATTCTGCTGGGCTAAGCTGAAAGAACCTGAACCAGGAGAAACAGATGACCGAGCCTGAAGCCCCCCGTGGTGAAATCGTTGACGACGAAGGCATCGACAGCCGCGAAGCGCTGGGCGACACCCTTGCGGATCTGTGGTGGACGTTCCTGCTGCGCGGATTGCTTGCGGGGGCCGTTGGCATCGCCGCGCTGTTCTGGCCAACCGGCAGCATCGCACTGCTGCTACGGCTGGTAGGGGTGCTGCTGATCCTCGATGGCGGCTTGACCCTGCTCGGCTTCGGGCGGCGCGGACTGATCGGAGGCGCGGGTATCGGGGCGGTCTTGATTGGGCTGGTCCTTTTGATCTGGCCGGAAGGCACAGCACGTCTGACGTTCTTTCTGCTGGGCGCCTGGGCGCTGATCATCGGGATCGGCTCGCTGATTTCGCTGGGCCAGATGCATCAGCTGGACCCCGAACGCGCGACCGTTCGGAACTCGGGCATCGTGGCCCTTATCATCGGGCTGGTGCTGATCTTCTGGCCCGGAAGCGGCGTCGTCGCACTGGGCTGGGCAATCGCGTTCTCCGCCTTGGCCTTTGCCGGCGTTATGCTGTTCATGGCCGCACGTTTCAAACGGGCCGGAGAACGGGTTTCGATGCGCGTTGTCAACAAGTGAAGAACAACGCTGATCGGCAGTTGAAACGCGAACAGGCCGGGGCTTGCCCCGGCCTGACGCATGGATGACGGCCGCATCGCGGCCCGAAGACAGGCGTGCTGTCAGTTCGAGTGCTTCATATGCCCGTGGCCGTCTTTCCGTTCCAGGTCCACGGGAATCTCGACAACGACCTCACCGGCCTGCTCAAAAACCAAAGTGACGGGTATGGTTGCGCCCTGCTCAAACGGCTGCTTGAGCCCCATGAACATCACATGGTCTCCGCCCCGCTGCAGCATATGCGCCTCGCCGGCGGGGATCGCAAAACCCTCCTCGACTTCCATCATCTTGGCCACGCCGTTGTCGTCGATCTTGTGCGTATGCAGTTCGACCCGTGCAGCGATATCGGATTTCACAGCGACGAGTTGATCATCGGTGTCGCCTGAATTGCGGATCATCATGAAGGCCGCACCAGCCTTGGCATTAGCCCCCGAGGATCGGGCGTAGGCATCCTCAACCGAGATCACACTTTCCGCATGGGCGGCGGTGGACATGATTGCAGCGACGAAAATAGCGGGCAGGAATGATTTGAAGGGCATCTCGCCTCTCCTTTTTAACTGTCTGATTGTGTTGCGAAGGGTCTCAGACAGGGGCCGGCGGCGCGCGCGCCGGTCGCTGCGGGATCGGAGCCGCAACAAGGTTGTCGGAATGCAGCGGAATGTCAGACTGTGCCCGCTCGGGCCCTTTCGGTGCAGGCGACGGGGCATCCAGAACCGCACCCAGCAAGTTGAGCGCATAGTCGGGACAGAAATGAGGTGGTTTGGTGGGCTGGCCGTGCTCGTCCATATAGACAACCACAGGACCGTTCCCGGTGCAAAGCACCATTTGACCGACCGCCGCATTCAATCCCCGTGACGCCGCAAAACTCTGGCCTGTCAGAACCAGCATCAGCGACAGTAGCAACGGCAACACGAGGCGATAGGATCGGGTCATCTTGGCAGACGTTTAGGCCCGATCGGAAACGGACTTCAAGTGCCTTCGTGAACGCTGAGACAGTTTGGCGCGAACCAAGAAAAAGGGCCGGCCTGACTGGCCGGCCCCTGAATTTGTCTTGATCGAGACCTTCAAAGAATTCCGCGATCATCCGGACCGGTGTTGAGACCGGTATGCAGCCGGTTCACCCGCCGCTGCATCCGCGCACAGCTGGAAAATGAGCCAACCAGAAGAGTCGAAAGGAAGGAAATAATAATTGAAGTATTCGCAGACATTACCACACTCCGCCGTAGAATAACCGCATACATAAAACAGATTCAAAACCCTGTATGTGAACAAAGTCACGCAGTCGCGTCCTTCTGCGTTCCGCACCGACACCGCGCACGGCACCAGCCCAACGGCAAAGTGATCCGGACGCTCTGGTTTAGGCAGAAATTCAGGCGTAGATCGTGGTCATGCCACTCAAAGCGCACACAGAAATCCAGTTCCTCAGGCTGCCGCAGATTGAGCCGGCTGAAATCGCACGGCACATGTCTGATCCCCGCGTCGCTTGGCATCTGCCTTTGCTGACGGGGCCCTGGGACATCGCGATGGCGCGGGCCTTCATAGACGCAAAAGAGGCCTGCTGGGAATGCGACGGGCTTGGGCACTGGGCGATCACGTCCGGCGGTTGCTATGTCGGCTGGGGCGGCTTCCAGCGTGAAGGCCGGGAATGGGATTTCGGCCTGGTCCTGACGGCGGATGCCTTCGGTCTGGGCACGCGCATCACCCGCAAGGCCATCGCATTCGCCCGAGCCGATGAACGCATTCCCTATGTCACTTTTCTGCTTCCACCGTCCCGCCGCAATCTCTCTGCGCTACGGCGTATCGGCGCGCATTATGTCGGTCCGGAAACCTATTCCGGCGCGCAGTTCCTGAAATACAGGCTTGAGACTGGTTGAGGATCCAAAGACAAACGAAAAGCCCCTGCACCAACGGGTACAGGGGCCACGAAACAGTCTTTGGGAAAATCAGGCCGAGGCTTGCGCCTTGGCGATTTCCTTTTTCACTTTCAGCGCGTTGGCGGACAGCTCTTCGTCCTTGGCTTTTGCCAGGAACGCGTCCAGACCACCACGGTGATCGACCGAGCGCAGCGCGGCGGCCGAGATGCGCAGCTTGACGCCACGACCCAGGGTTTCCGACTGCAGGGTCACGTCGTTCAGGTTGGGCAGAAAACGACGACGAGTTCTGTTTTTGGCGTGGCTGACATTGTTGCCAGTCATCGGGCCTTTTCCGGTCAGTTCGCAACGGCGCGACATGGTTTCTTCCTTTGTTTCTGGAGGCCGGGCATCAATCCGCAGCCAAATCACAAGGGGCACAACCCGAAGTCGCGCCCGAAAACTGGTTGGATGCGTTTAGTGGGAATCGCCGGAAGGGTCAAGACAGCAGCTGCGAAATCTTTCCTTGCCAATAAATGGCCCTGAAACGGCTCAGGCATCAACAAGCAAAGGCCTGTGATTTTTGAGGTGACGAGCAATCAGACGGGCCTGTTGTTGGCTTATCGGGATCAACCTAGCGGGTTCGGATTCGTGGTTCTCATCAGCCAGTTCCGGAAAAATCGCAAGGATTTCAGTCCTTGCCACGGGTCCCAGAGATTTCAGCGCCTCAGGGCCAGTATACAGGCTTTCGGTCGGCGCGGATTCGGCAAACAGAATCTCGTGCCGATCGAGCAGCAGATGGAAATACTCGATGCTGTCGACCGTGCAATCTACGAATATCCCCGGCAGCGCCGTCAGCTTGATCGCGGGAATCAGAACTTGAGACTGGCCGAACATGCGTTGCGCGATGCGAGAACCGACCATCATGCGGTGCTGGCGGGAAACCAACAGGTCCCGCGTGGGCAGCCCTGCACCCAAAGCCCCGGCGCAAATACGAACTGGGCGCAGTTTCGGATTGGCCCTCAGATCAACCGCATCAAACCTGCGCCGACCGATCCAGCGGATGGATTGGTTGCCGCTCTCGGCCGTACAGATCAGGTCACCGGTGCGCAGGTCTTGCACCTGTACCGGGCCGCGGTCAGTCAGAATGCTCGTGCCAGCGGTAAAGCAGGGAACGCCGGATCCGTTTTCAAATGCGGAATAGGTGACTGTAATACCCGACGGCAGGGTGAAACTGCCGCTGGTCAACGAATAGCTGGTGCCGGCAGACACGGTAAATGTCCCGAACGAGCTGTCATTAACCACGGTTCCAGCAGGCAGGTTCAGCGTGTCGGTACCACTGCCACCGCGCACATCGCCGGACACGCTGGTGCTGCGGAAGTTCAGAACATCATTTCCGCCGCCCAGGCGGATATTGCCAATGACCGAGCCTTGCAGCGTGACCGTGTCGTCGTCTGATCCGGCCCTTACCTGACCGCCGATCGTGCTGCCGATCACCGTGATCGTATCGATCCCAGCATTTCCACGGACACTGTCAGAGATGGTACTGTTGGTAACAGTGATAATGTCGTTCCCGCCGCGCGCGCGGATATCATCGATCGGCGTACCCTGAGGGGTGCCGTTCAGCGTACCGTTGTCATTGGTGACATCGATATCGTCGTCGCCGTTTGTCCCAAAGATATCGGGCATAAGAGGCGGGTCCTGTTTCTCCGCTTGGTCACGGCCAGCCAGCTGCGCCCCAGTTTTTCTATGTGCTGGGCGCCACAACCAAGGATTTCACCTGCACTCAGGCTACAGAACTCTTGGGCGTTGCGCCAAGTTTTCCTGTCCGCGCGGGCAATGGTGTTACCCGGATGCAAGAGTCCTCAGCATCCGCTCGGCCGCCACCGAGGGGCTAAGCCGCCCCGACCCGACCTCGGCGCCCAGCCGGTCCATCTCGGACCGGGCCTGCGGGGTCTCCAACTTGGCGAGGAGCGCGTGGCGTACCTCCTGGTCGAACCAGTAGCGGGCCTGTTCGGCGCGGTTGGCCTCCCAATGGCCGTTCTTTTTGCGCCAGTCGGCAAGGGCCTGCATCTCGCCCCAGGCCTGGTCCAGTCCGTGCTCCTCGACCGCCGAGACTGTCATTGCCTTGGGAAAGCCCTCGGGGTCCTGCGGGCGTTTGCGCAGCAGGCGCAGCGCCCCGGCGTAGTCGGCGCAGGTGCGGGTGGCGGTGGCTTTCAGGTCGCCGTCGGCCTTATTGATCAGGATGAGGTCGGCCATTTCCATGATGCCGCGCTTGACGCCCTGCAGCTCGTCGCCGCCGGCCGGCGCCAGCAGCAGCAGGAACAGGTCGGACATTTCCGAGACTACGGTTTCCGACTGGCCCACGCCCACCGTTTCGATCAGAACCACGTCGAACTCGGCCGCCTCGCACAGGGCGATGGCCTCGCGCGTACGGCGGGCGACGCCGCCCAGATGGCTCTGGCTGGGCGAGGGGCGGATGAAGGCGTACGGCTCGCGGCTGAGGCGTTCCATCCGGGTCTTGTCGCCCAGGATCGAGCCGCCCGACCGGGCCGAGCTGGGATCGACCGCCAGAACCGCCACCCGCAGCCCCTGCCCGATCAGCATCATGCCGAAACTCTCGATGAAGGTGGACTTGCCCACACCCGGCGTTCCCGACAGGCCGATGCGCAGCGCCTGCCGCCCGGCGCCTGACAGCGCGTCGAGCAGCTGTGCCGTCTGGGCGCGGTGATCGGCGCGGGTGCTTTCGACAAGGGTGATCGCACGTGCCAACGCCCGGCGGTCACCCTTGAGGATCCTGTCGGCAAGCTCGGCTGTGGTCATGGGCGGGGTCCTTCGTCGAAATCTGCCCTAGATGACGGGGATGGGCGGGGTTTGTCCAGTACCGCCGCGCGCGGGATTTGACGCAGGCGTTCTGGACCTTGGCCGGGGCTTTGGCGATAAGGCGGCATGACCCGTCTACCGATCGACGATGCCCTGCCCGACCTGATCGACGCGCTGCGCGCGCGCGGCCGCGCCGTGCTGCAGGCTCCGCCCGGGGCCGGCAAGACCACGCGCGTGCCGCTGGCTATGCGCGACGCCGGCCTGTGCGACGGGCGGATCGTGATGCTGGAACCGCGGCGGCTGGCCGCCCGCGCCGCTGCCGAACGCATGGCCGAGACACTGGGCGAACGTGCGGGCGAGACCGTCGGCTATCGCGTGCGGGGCGAGGCGAAAGTGTCGAAAGCCACCCGGATCGAGGTGGTGACCGAAGGCATCCTGACCCGGATGCTGCAATCCGAGCCCGATCTGCCCGGTGTGGGTGCAGTGATCTTCGACGAATTCCACGAACGCTCTTTGAACGCCGATCTGGGGCTGGCCCTGTGCCTCGAGGTCGCCGGCGCGCTGCGCGACGACCTGATCCTGCTGGCAATGTCGGCCACGCTGGATGCCGATCCGGTGGCGCGGTTGATGGACGCGCCGCTGGTGACATCCGAAGGGCGCAGTTTCCCGGTCCGGACCCGCTGGCTGGACCGCCCGCTGGGCCCACAGGCGCGGCGGCTGGACGCGCTGGTCGATCTGGTGGTTCAGGCCGAGCGCGACACCCGCACCACCGGCGGCGGCATTCTGGTGTTTCTGCCCGGCGAGGGCGAGATCCGCCGGGCCGAGGCCGCGCTGGCCGGGCGGCTGCCCGGCGATTGCGCGATCCGGTCGTTGTTCGGCGCCCTGCCCTTTGCCGCCCAGCGCGCCGCCCTTGCGCCGGCCGAATCCGGGCGCAAGGTGGTGCTGGCCACCGCGATCGCCGAGACCTCGCTGACCATTCCGGACATCCGGGTGGTGGTGGACATGGGTCAGGCCCGCCGCGCGCGGTTCGATCCGGGCTCGGGCATGTCGCGGCTGGTGACCGAGCGCGTCACCCGCGCCGAGGCGACCCAGCGCGCGGGCCGTGCAGGCCGCGTGGCCGAAGGCCTGTGCTATCGGCTGTGGTCGAAGGGTGAGGAAGGCGCCCTGCCCGCCTTTCCACCCGCCGAGATCGAGGCCGCCGACCTGACCGGACTTGCGCTGGAACTGGCCCTGTGGGGAGCCGAGCCGCAGGATCTGGCCTTTCTGACACCACCGCCCGAGGGGGCGCTGGCCGAGGCGCGCGCGCTGCTGCGGATGCTGGGCGCGCTGGACGGCAAGGGCCGGATCACCGAACATGGCCGCGCACTGGCTGGTCTGCCGCTGCATCCGCGGCTGGGGCACATGCTGGTCACGGCCGGCGCGCAGGCCGCCCCGCTTGCCGCCCTGATGGCCGAGCGCGATCCGCTGAAGGGCGCGCCGGTGGACCTGTCGCTGCGGCTCGAGGCGCTACGCGATCCGCGCGCCTATCAGCGCAACCGGATCTGGCCCGCCAATCCCGGCGTTCTGGACCGAATCCGGTCCGAGGCGAAACGGCTGCGCGGCCAGATCAAGACCGAAGGCGACCCGCTGAGCCCGGCGGCGATGGCCGCGCTGGCCTATCCCGACCGGGTCGGCCAGCGGCGCAAGGGCGACGCGCCGCGCTATGTGCTGTCGGGCGGCAAGGGTGTGGTGATGGACCCCGGCGATCCGCTGGCCGCGGCGCCGTATCTGGTGGCCATCGATACTGACGGCAACCCGCGCGAGGCCCGGCTGCGCATGGCCGCGCAGATCACCGAGGCCGAGATCCGCGCGCTGTTCGCCGACCAGATCGAATGGGTTGAGACCTGCGCCTGGTCGAAACGGGACCGCCGGGTGGTGGCCCGGCGGCAGGAACGGTTCGGTGCGCTGGTGCTGGATGCCCGCATCTGGAAGGACGTGCCCGACGAGTCCGTGGCCCGCGCGATGCTGGACGGCGTGCGCGATCTGGGGCTGCGTCTTGAGGGCAAGGCCGCGCGACTGGCAGCGCGGGTCGAGCTGGTGCGGGCGGCGGGCGTCGACCTGCCTGATTTCTCGGACAGCGGGCTGATGGACACGCTTGAGGATTGGCTGCTGCCGATGCTGACGGGCGTGCGCAGTGCCGAGGATTGGAAGCGGTTCGACCTGCTGCCCGCCCTTCAGGCGCGGCTGAGTTGGGACCAGATGCAGGAACTGGACCGCCGCGCGCCCCCGGCCTTCGTCACGCCGCTGGGGCGCAAGGTCCCGATCGACTATGGCAAGGCGGTGCCCGAAATCGCCGTTCGCCTTCAGGAGATGTTCGGGGTCACGCGGCACCCGATGGTGGGCGGCGAGCCGCTGAAGATCACCCTTCTGTCCCCCGCGCAACGCCCGATCCAGATCACCCGCGACTTGCCGGGGTTCTGGGCCGGGTCCTATGCCGATGTGCGCAAGGACATGCGCGCGCAATATCCCAAGCACCCCTGGCCCGAGGACCCGACCCAGGCCGACCCGACCCTGCGGGCCAAACGCAGGGGTGCTTGAATACCGTCTGTCAGATTGATATCTCTCGCCGTCTGGAAGGCAGAACAACAAAAAAACGGCAGGCACCCGCAATGACATTGCTGCACAAATTCTGGGAGGGGGTTCTGAAACCCCTGTTTCAGCGTCCGCGCCTCGTGCAGTTCGCGGCGCTGTGTACCCGTGGCGATGACCCCGATACGCAGGTGCTGCTGGTTACCAGCCGCGACACCGGGCGGTGGATCATCCCCAAGGGCTGGCCGATTGACGGGCTGAACGGGGCCCAAGCCGCAGCGCAGGAGGCCTGGGAAGAGGCCGGCGTGCGCACCGCCGAGGTCGATCCAGAGCCGGTCGGCAGCTACTGCTACGGCAAGGTCCGCAAAAGTGGCGTGATCGATCCGGTCTGCACCACGGTCTATCGGCTGCGGGTCACCGAACTGGCCGATGAATTTCCCGAAATGCACGAACGCACCCGCGAGTGGGTCTCGCCGCAAGAGGCGTCCGAACGCGTCCATGAACCAGAGCTGAAAAAGCTGCTGTTGCGGATCTAACCGCCGGCACCGCTCAGCCCTGCCGGAACTGATCTGGGGTCAGCGGACCCGTTTCACCCCGCGTGATCAGCTCTGCCACCCGATCGCAGATCGGGGTCGGTGTGCCGGTTTCGCGGCCCAGCCGGGTGATCTCGCCCTGCAGGCTGTCGATTTCGGTTGGGCGACCGGCATCCAGATCATAGGCCATCGAGGTGCGCGCGGCGGGGTCGATCGTCAGCATCCGTGCCGCGATGCGCGAAAACAGCGGTGTGGGCAGGCGCAGGATATGCGGCGTCATCCAAGCCGGCAGCGGCGTTGTCGAGGCCACGGGGCGCCCGGAGGTGGCCAGAACCGCCAGCGCCTCGGCCATCTGGTCGGCCATCAGACGGCGCCAGTCGCGGTTCAAGAGCTGTTCGCGCAGGGTCAGGCCCGACAGCGCGTTCAGCGCGTTGTTGAGGTTGATGACCAGCTTGCCCCATTGCACCGCCTCGATCCCATCGGTTTCGGTGACGGGTAGATCGGACGAGGACAGGCGGCGCGCCAGCCCGCCAGGGCCGGACTGGATCACGATGTCGCCGGATGTCGCGCGATGCCAGATGGCCGGACCGGAAGGCACCACGTTGAACGGCACCATCCCGGCGCGCACGTCCCGCCCGGGCAGCGCGGTGCGCAGGGTGCGGGCGTTTTCCATCCCGTTCTGCCACGAAATGACCGGGGCCGCGGAAGGGGCATGCGCGGCGATCAAACGGGCCATCTCGGCGGTGGCGCCGGTTTTTACCGTGACCATAACCAGATTGGCGTCGGACAGGCAGGCGGGGTCATCGGACAGGGTCAGACGGTCGGCGGGGATCGTTTTGCGCAGGCCCGAATAGTCGGTCGCGGTCAGCCCATTCTGCCGGATCGGATCCAGCACCCGCGCCCGGCCCAGCAGCGTAACATCATGCCCGGCATCGGCCAGCAGGCCCCCGCAATAACATCCGATGCTGCCCGCGCCCGCGATCACCAGTTTCATGCCGTCCCTTTCCCGTTTGCCGCCAAGGATCGCCGGGATCGCGCGGGCGGGCAAGCCAGACGGGCGCTGACGTGACGTTCAGCGCGCGCGCCGGGGTTTGGTGCGTTCCAGCTCCGGGGTGATCGGAATGAACTCGTTTTCGTCCCCCGGCGGCAGGTGGAAGGCGCCGTTGGCCCAATCGGCGGATTTCCATTCGCGGATCGCCGTTTCGATCTTGTCCTTCGAAGACGAGACGAAGTTCCACCAGATATACCGATCCTCATTCATCGTGGCCCCGCCCAGCAGCATCAGCCGTGCCCCCGCCGGCCCGGCGGTCACCGACAGGCGGTCACCCGGGCGGAAGACCATCATGCGGCCTTCGTCGAACCGGTCACCCGCGATCTCGACCGAGCCCTGGGTGACGTAGACGCCCCGATCCTCATGATCGTCGGGCAGCGGAAACGCGGCGCCGGGATCCAGTTGCACGTCCAGATAGAAGATTTCAGACAGCATCGTGACCGGGCTGGTTTCCCCATAGGCCGAGCCGAGGATCAGCCGGGCGCTGACACCGGCATCCTGGATATGCGGCAACGCGCCCTGCTTGTGATGTTCGAAATCGGGGGCCATGTCTTCGTGCGCTTCGGGCAGCGCGATCCAGGTCTGGATGCCGAACAGGCTGTGCCGCTTGGCGCGGGTTTCGGCGCTGGTGCGTTCGGAGTGGGTAACGCCGCGGCCCGCGACCATCCAGTTGACCTCGCCGGGATAGATCATCTGATGGGTGCCAAGGCTGTCGCGATGTTCAAACTCGCCCTGGTACAGGTAGGTGACCGTGCCCAGCCCGATATGCGGATGCGGGCGAACGTCGATGCCGCCATCTGTGATGAACTCGGCCGGACCCATCTGATCGAAGAAGATAAAGGGCCCCACCAACTGACGCTTGACCGAGGGCAGCGCGCGGCGCACCTCGAACCCGCCCAGATCGCGGGCGCGCGGGATGATCAGGGTCTCCAGCGCCGAACCTTCGCTGACGCATTCGGGGCTGTGGGTGGGGTTCCAGCTCATGTCGGCCTCCAATCCGGTGCGGCGGGATGTTCACCCTTGCCAATCTAGCGCAAAATACCAGCGGACAAAGTGCATCTGCGCACAGACAGGCTGCGCCCCGGATCAGTCCTGTGCGCGGGGCCAGAGCTGCGGGAAAAACGGGCCGGCGATCCGGTCGCCCTCGGCATAGCCGGCGGCTTCAAACTGCGCCCGCTCCTCCTTGGCCCAATCGCCGCGATACCGGATCACCCCGTCCGGCCCGGTCATGCGCAGGGTGAAGCGGCGCACGGTTTCCGTGGGCGTGACCGAGGACAGCCCCCCGTGCAGCGTGCGCATGTCGAAATAGATGCAGTCGCCCAGATCCATATCCCATCGTAGCAGGTCGTAGGCGCTGGGGTCGGCATTCACGTCCGGTGGCGGGTGATAGGTGCGGCCTGCAACCTGAGTGGGTTCATAACTGGGGTGCCCGTCGGCGAACCGCACCCGCATGAACAGCTTGTCCCACAGGTGCGAGCCGCGCACGAAAGCGATCCCGTTGTCCTTGCTGACCGGCTCAAGCGGCAGCCACAGCACGCACATCGAGCCTTCGAAATCGAAATAGGACAGGTCCTGATGGAATGGCGGGCGCGAGGTCGATCCGGCCTCGCGCAGGAACCAGTTGTCCATCACCAGATTGATCGGCGCGGCGCCCAGCAATTCGGACGCGATCGGCGCACAGGGCGAGCTGCGGACGAATTCCTCGAACTGGGGGATCTTGCTCCAGGCCCAGAAATCCTCGAGATAGGCGGGCGCGTCCGGGTCCTTGGTGTGGCGGGTGAAGTTCTCGGTCGGGGTCTGCAGATCGGCGTCGATGCCCGCGCGCAGCAACTCGAGCCAGTCCGCGCTGAATTTCTGGCGCAGCACCACCGCGCCATCGCGGCGGAAGGCGGTGATTTCATCCTTGGTCAGCAGGTTGGCATCTGTCATCGGCTTCCCCCTTGGTGACGCAACCAGAAGGATCGCACCTGAAAGGCGCAGGCGTCAAAGACTTTTGCCGCCTCGGTCCATTCCACGCGCTTTCGTTCGCTGGTTGGCCGGATTTTGCCCGGAACGCTCGGAATGAGCCGTGATCGTGCTATGCTTCCACTGTGGCGGTTGGAACAGCTGCCGGGTCAGCACAGGAGAGGTTTCGATGCCCGGAGATTCACTGAACCGAAGAACCATGCTGGTGGCCGGCACCGCTCTGGTCGCCACGGCCGGCAGCGGCCTCATCATGCCTGCCCGAGCCAGTGGGTTGGCACCGACCCCGTCGATGCGGGGCGGATCGAACAACTACCGCCCGGGCGCGCCAATCGTCGACCGGATCGGCGGCGGCGGTTTCTGGATGACCGGCACAGTACGGCGGGCCGGCGACGGCGCGCCCCTGCCCGGTCAGCGCATCCAGGTCTGGGCGCATACCACAGAAGGCCACGAGCGCGACCCGCAAAGCCACGGCGCCACCCTGACCGATGCGAACGGAGAATTCCGGCTGGAGATGCCGCAGATCGTGCCGGCCTTTGGTCAGCCGCACGGACATCTGGCCTATGACAGCGGCGAATTCGAGACCGTCTTCCTGCGCCCGATCATGTCCAGTGCGCGCGACAAGACTCTCGCCGCGCATTTCGTTCTGCAACCGGTCTGAACCACGTGCCGCGCACGGGCGTCCTTGCTGTCTGGCTGGCGCTGATCGCGGCCATCGCGGTGCCTGTGGTGGTGGCGGGGTTCAGCCCGTATCTGGCCTGGCGCAGCCCGATCTACATCGCTGCGGGCTTTGCCGGAGTCATCGGGTTGGGATTGCTGCTGGTACAGCCGCTGCTGGCTGCGCGCATGTTGCCGGGGCTGACCGCGATGAACAGCCGAATGGTGCACCGCTGGGTCGGCATCGCCCTGATCGCCATGATTGCCCTGCATGTGGGCGGGTTGTGGATCACCAGCCCCCCGGACGTGGTGGATGCCATGCTGTTCCGGTCGCCTACCTCGTTCTCGGCCTGGGGCGTGGCGGCCATGTGGGCAGCGTTCGCCGCCGCGGCGCTGGCCGCGCTGCGCAGCCGGCTGGGATGGCGGTTCCGCCCCTGGCGGTTGGCCCATGCCAGTCTTGCGCTGGTGACCATCCTGGGCACGGTCGTTCATGCCCTGCTGATCGAGGGCGCAATGGAAACCGTCACCAAGGCCACATTGTGCGGGCTTGTATTATTCGCCTGCGTCGGGGCGTTGATCAGATTGCAGGTCTGGGTCGTGAAACCGCGGGGTTAAGCGACGGGCGCACGTCAGGTCGCCAGGCGCTTGGCATAGGTGGCGCGGTTCATCTCTACATCCCGTACGGTAATGTTGCCGACCTTCGGCGCCGCGGCGGCCAGAACATCCAGAATGATCGCGTTCAGCTCGGCTCGCGTCCGTTCATCCCGTCCCTGCATCAGCAACAGAGAGGCATGGATGAAGGTCTGCGGCTCGGTCCCGATGAAGGAATATGGGATCGGCATCGCGCGGATTTTGAGCGTTGGTGCGTCAAACTCCTCATGCGCGGCGAGGACCCTATAGAGTTCTTCGCATATGGCTTGAAAATCATGCGATTGCTCAAGTCCGGCTGAAAATTCCAAGACGACGTGCGGCATGGGAGCCTCCAAGAACGAAAGAGAACCAGTGGCTCCCATTGAATGTCTGAGGGGGCTTCAGACCCCCAAACACCAGCGCATTACCGCCTTCTGCGCATGCAGGCGGTTTTCGGCCTCGTCAAAGATCACCGAGTTCGGCCCATCCATCACCTCGGAGGTCGCTTCCTCCTCGCGGTGGGCGGGCAGGCAGTGCATGAACAGGGCGTCGGGTTTGGCATGGGACATGAGCTCCGCGTTGACCTGATAGGGCCGCAGCAGGTTGTGCCGGCGTTCCTTCGCGGATTGGGAATCGTGCATCGAAACCCAGGTGTCGGCCACAACCAGATCAGCGCCATCGACGGCCTTGTACGGGTCGCGTTCGACCACGATCTTCGAGCCCTTCTGGCGGGCGAAACCCATGAACTCTTCCTCGGGATCGAACTGGGCGGGGCCGGTGAAGGTCAGGTCAAAGCCGAACTGGCCCGCCGCGTGCAGGAACGAGGCGCAGACATTGTTGCCGTCACCCGTCCAGACCACCTTTTTCCCGTCGATGGGGCCGCGGTGTTCTTCATAGGTCAGCACGTCGGCCATGATCTGGCAGGGATGGGTGCGGTCGGTCAGGCCGTTGATCACCGGCACGTCCGAGTATTCGGCCATCTCGGTCAGGATGGTTTCGTCAAAGGTGCGGATCATGATCATGTCGACATAGCGCGACAGCACGCGGGCGGTGTCGGCGATGGTCTCGCCATGGCCCAGCTGCATGTCCTTGCCCGACAGCACCATGGTCTGACCGCCCATCTGGCGCACGCCTACATCGAACGAAACGCGGGTCCGGGTTGATGGTTTTTCGAAGATCAGCGCGACCATGCGGCCGGCCAGCGGCTGTTCATCGTCGGGTGCGGCCTTAGGGCGGCCCAACCGGGCCTGCTTCATCGCGCCGGCCTGATCGATCATCGACCGCAGCGCGGCGGCGTCGGTTTTGTGGATATCAAGGAAATGGTTCATGTCGGTTCGCTTTTTTACTGTCGGTTGCCGGGGGCACCGCCCCCGGCGCATTCGGGAATAGGGGGCGTCAGGCCGAGGCGAGTTGGCCCTGGACCTGCCGGGCGGTTTTCTCGAGGCGGATCTGGGCCTGGGCAATGTCATCCTCGGTCAGGGTCAGCGGCGGCAGCAGGCGGATCACGTTGTCGGCTGCGGGCACGGTGATGACTTCGTTTTCATAACCGGCCGCGACAACATCGGCGTTGGACGCCTTGCATTTCAGGCCCAGCATCAGGCCGGATCCGCGGACCTCTTCGAACACGTCGGGGTGATCGGCGACAAGACCCTCGAGCTTTTGGCGCAGCAGCCCCGCCTTGCGGTTGACGCCGTCCAGGAAGGCCGGGGTTGCCACGTGGTCCAGAACCGCGCAGCCCACCGCGCAGCCCAGCGGGTTGCCGCCATAGGTCGACCCATGGGTGCCCGCGGTCATGCCGCTGGCGGCCGCTTCGGTAGCCAGCACCGCACCTAACGGGAAGCCGCCACCGATACCCTTGGCCGCCATCATGATGTCGGGCGTGATGCCCGCCCATTCATGGGCAAAGAGTTTCCCGGTCCGGCCGACGCCGCACTGCACCTCGTCGAGGATCAGCAGCAAGCCGTTGTCGTCGCAGATCTGGCGCAGGGCCTTGAGCTCGACATCGGGGACGGGGCGGATGCCGCCCTCGCCCTGGATCGGCTCGATCATGATCGCGGCGGTCTTGTCGCTGATCGCGTTGGTCACACCGTCCAGATCGCCGAAGGCGACATGCACGAACCCCGGCAGCAGCGGGCCGAACCCCTTGGTCATTTTCTCGGACCCGGCAGCGGCGATGCCCGCTGAAGAACGCCCATGGAAAGACCCATCAAACGTGATGATCTCCACCCGCTCGGGTTGCCCCTGATCGTAGAAGTATTTGCGGGCCATCTTGACCGCCAATTCGCAGGACTCGGTGCCCGAATTAGTGAAGAACACCGTGTCGGCAAAGGTCAGATCCACCAGCTTGTCGGCCAGCGCCTGCTGCTGCGGAATATGGTACAGGTTCGACACGTGCCACAGCGCGTGCGCCTGTTCAGTCAAGGCCCCTACCAGTGCCGGGTGGGCATGGCCCAGCGCATTCACCGCAATCCCCGCGCCTAGATCAAGGAAACGTCGGCCGTCCGCCTCGGTCAGCCAGGCGCCTTCGCCCTTAACGAAGGTCAGCGGAGCACGATTGTAGGTCGGCAGAACGGACGGGATCATCGGATCATCCTTTTTGGAAAACTTGAACCCAGTGACTGAAACACTGAGACCGGGTTCGTCAACAGATTTGGTGAGAGATGCGCGGATTTGGGTCGCGCGCGCAGGATCAAACGGGCCGGTTACGCGGTGATGCGTCGGCGTCGGAGCGGCAGGATATGCGCGAGTTTGATCATGGGTGCCCGTATAGCGGGGCCAACCCAGTGTGGAAAGGCAAAATGTATCCGCCCATGGATTTTTTGCAGGCGCGGGTCGGGCGCCTTGCAATTCGGGCTTGTCATTTCTCTTACGCTGGCGCACCGATGGCCCATGTTCTCACCACAAGCCCACAACCCTGCCCTGGCAGCCGTACTTATCTTCTGCGCCAGCGCTTTCATCGCGGGCACGACATTGCTGGCCAAAGCTCTGGGCACCGAGACACTGGGCCCGCCCCTGCACCCGATGCAGATCAGCCATGGCCGGTTCCTGTTCGCATTTGTGGTCATCGTGGCAGCGGTTGGCGTTCTGCGTCCCCAACTACGGCGTCCCCACTGGGGCCTGCATGTCGGACGCACCAGCTTCGGGTGGACTGGCATTACTCTGATGTTCGCGTCGGTCGCCTATATCCCCATAGCCGATGCCACGGCGATATCGTTTCTGAACCCTGTTTTCGCGATGGTTCTGGCCATTCCTCTGCTGAAAGAGACCGTGGGGCCTTGGCGCTGGTTGGCGGCGGCGGTGGCTTTGACGGGGGCCATCATCCTGCTGCGCCCGACCCCCGACAGCTTTCAACCCGCGGCTCTGCTGGCCTTGGCGGCGGCGGCAGTGATCGGGATGGAACTGATCTTCATCAAAAAGCTGTCTGGCCGCGAGAGCCCCATCCAGATCCTGCTCATCAACAATGCCATGGGCTTGACGATTGCCAGCATCGCGGTCGCAACCGTCTGGCAGCCACCATCGCCCGCTCAGTGGGCGGCTTTGGCCGGCATTGGTTTTCTGATGGCTTGCGCGCAGGCCTGCTTCGTCAATGGAATGGCCCGGGCAGATGCCTCGTTCGTAGCGCCGATCAGCTATGCAACGCTGATATTCGCCGCGCTTTATGACTTTGCGGTGTTCCGGGTCGTTCCGGATTGGGTCAGTTTGCTGGGCTCAGGGGTCATTCTGACCGGAGCGCTGATCCTTGTCTGGCGCGAGGCCCGAGCCAGACGCCGCTAGGATTTTTTTCTACGGCCTTGTCCGCAGGCGACCCCGATGTCGCAAACTCTCATGAAACCGACACCGCATGACGCACCCTGAATGCGGTTGGTTAGAGAGATTGCCCGATGCACGAACGCCGAATCCCGGAATGGGTCCGTCATGCGCCCGCGCCCTCCGTTCGCAAGTTCGGCATACTTGCCGGGTTCGAGGCCGTGGTTCGCGGCATCCTGATTTCCGTATTCCCCTTGGTGATGTTCCGGGCCATGGGCGACGCCGGGTCCGTCTCGCTCGTTTACTTTCTGGTCGGCCTCGTTTCGCTATTGGCCGGACTGATGGTGCCGTTCCTGATCCGCTATGTCCCACGGCGATGGGCCTACACAGCCGGCTGCGTTATGTTCATCACCGGCGCTCTGCTGGCCATCGAGGGTAGCCCCGAGGCCGTGATCGGGGCGCTTGCGCTGAACACCGTGGCCGCGGTGGTGACCTTTATCTGCTTCAACGCCTACGTTTTGGACTACATCAGCAAGATCGAGCTCGGCCGCTGCGAAACAAGCCGGATGTTCTACAGCGCGCTGGGTTGGACAGCGGGGCCGATGGCAGGCGTGATGTTGATGGAATTATGGGCGCCGGCCCCTTTCGTCATCAGCGCGGCCGCCGCCACCGGGATGCTGATCATGTTCTGGGCCATGCGTTTGGGCAACGGCAAACTGATTACCAAGGCCAGGAGGGCAACGAAAAATCCGCTGTCATTTCTGCCTCGGTTCTTTGCCCAACCACGGTTGGTGGCCGGGTATCTGTTTGCCATGGTCCGGTCCTGTGGCTGGTGGATCTATGTGGTCTACCTTCCGATTTTCGCCATCGAAAACGGGTTGGGTGAGCAATTGGGCGGCACGCTTTTGTCAGCCACGAACGCCATGCTGTTTGCTGCCCCCCTGATTCTGCGCTGGGTCCAGAACCGGTCTCTGCGCAGCGCCGTACGAACGGGCTTTGCCGCCTGCGCCACATGTTTTCTGTTGGCTGCATTTCTCTCGGGCTGGCCGGTGGCATCGGTCGTCGCACTCGTCATGGGGTCAATCTGGTTGATCGTGCTGGACATTTGTGCCGGTCTGCCATTCCTGATGGCGGTGAAGCCGTCCGAGCGGACAGAGATGTCCGCAATCTATTCCAGCTATCGCGACGTTTCGGGAATTCTGACACCGGGCGTTGCCGCCTTGGTGTTGCTGGCGACACCGGTGGCTGGTGTTTTTGCAGCAGGTGGGTTTGCACTGCTGGGCGCCTGGTCCGTGGCCGCGCGACTGCATCCGCGGCTGGGACGCCCACGCGTGCCTCTACAGCCCGGTTCGTTGTCCGAAGCTGCCTAGGCCTTCAAACGGTAACCGGTCCGCAGCATTTGCCAGATGACGGCGCAGATCAGCAGGGTGGACAGCAAACAGACGGCCATCCCCAACATCGGGTTGCTGTCCGACACGCCGATCATGCCGTATCGCAATCCGTCGATCAGGTAGAAAACGGGGTTCACGTGGCTGATCCTGTTCAGCAACGGCGGCAACGCGTCGACCGAGTAGAAGGTGCCGGACAGAAACGCCAAAGGGGTGACGATGAAGTTGGTAATGGCGGCCATCTGATCGAACTTGTTGGCGAAAACCCCTGCCAGCAGGCCCAGCGCGCCCATGAACGCACCCCCAAGAATGACGAAAACCAAGGCCAGCGCGGGATGCTGCGGCATCAACCCCAAGCCAAGCGCCAGCGCAGCGGCCAGCATCAACGCGATCAGCACACCCCGTGCGATGCCGCCCGCCAGATAGCCCAGCAATATCTCGAGCGGGGACAGCGGCGGCATCAGGGTATCGACGATGTTGCCCTGCACTTTCGAGATCACCATCGAGGACGAAGTGTTGGCAAAGGCGTTCTGAATCACCGTCATCATCATGATCCCGGGCGCCAGGAATGTCAGGAAGGGCACGCCCATGACATCCGGCCGCCCCGGGCCGACGGCAATGTTGAAGATCAGCAGGAACAGCCCCGCTGTGACCAGAGGCGCCAGCAGGGTCTGCGTCCAGACCGCCAGGAAGCGCAGGGTTTCGCGCTGGGCCAGTGTCCACAACCCCATCCAGTTGACCGCTCCGAAACGGCGCATGTCCTGATCCGCGAGATTCTGCATTCCTGCCCCCAATCTGATTCGATGACCGCTTGTAACTCGGCCCGCAGTGATTAGAATAGGGCGCTGAGACGAATTCCGAAGGCGGCCCGTGACCGAGGCCGCTTTCCCGCTTTTGAAAGGCTACCCATGTCCTGGACAGACGAGCGCGTTGAACTGCTCAAGAAAATGTGGGGCGAAGGCCAGTCGGCCAGCCAGATCGCCAAGGAACTGGGCGGGGTCACCCGCAACGCGGTGATCGGCAAGGTCCATCGCCTGGGCCTGTCGAACCGGACCACCGGCGCCGCACCGGCCAAGGCCGAGCCCAAGGAAAAACCGGCCCCCGCACCCAAGGCCGAGGCCAAGCCCAAACCCGCCCCCAAGACCGAACCGGCCCGCCCTGCAGCAGCCGCGCCGGCCGCCGAGGCAAAGCCGGCCACGCCGCCGCGCCGCCAGATCATTCCGGCCGGCCAGCCGCTGCCGCCGCAGCCTTCGGCCAATGAAATCAGCCCCGAGGCACTGGCCAAGGTCAACGAGGTCGAGAAGAAGGCCAAGAAGCTGACCCTGATGGAACTGACCGAAAAGACCTGCAAATGGCCCGTGGGCGATCCGGCCACGGATGATTTCTGGTTTTGCGGTCTGCCGGCCGAGCCGGGCAAACCCTATTGTGAGGCGCATGTGGGCGTCGCCTTCCAACCCATGAGCTCGCGCCGCGACCGGCGTCGCTGAGGCCCGTGCGCCAGGATCCGACAGCGATGGAGGATACCTGGCTGGCCCGGGCCAAACGGCTTTTGGCGCTGGCCGAAACCGGCCAGCATTTCACCGCCGATCCGTTCGACCGCGAACGTTATGACGAAATCGCCGGAATGGCCCGCGCGATGCTGGCCGACCTGGGTCGGGTGCCTTTGTCAAAGATCGAAATGGCGATGCCTGCCCACTCGGGCGGATACGCAACACCGAGCATCGACATCCGCGCCGCCGTAATTCGCAACGGCGGTATCCTGCTGGTACGGGAACGCAGAGACGGGTTGTGGGCGATGCCTGGCGGTTTTGCCGATATCGGCAGCTCTCCATCGGAGAACATCGAACGCGAAGTCTTGGAGGAAGCCGGTCTGCGTGTCGCGGCGCAGACACTCTATGCCGTACGCCACAAGGCACGGCATCCCCACCCGGCAGATCCACGGGACTTCTACAAACTGTTCTTCCTATGCAGCCCTTTGGATGCCGCCACCCCGACCCCGGGCCCCGAAACCAGCGAAGCGGCGTTCTTCGCCCCGGATGCGTTGCCGGACCTGTCCCTGACACGCAATCTGGAAAAAGACATCCACGATGCGTTTCAAGCGAACGGCAAGTCACCCAGCCCGGCGATGTTTGACTGACCGCTACTGCGCCGGGTGCGAATGTGGCCCTGCCGGCAGGTGCACCCATTTGGGCAGTTCGTCGGGCGAAACCGAGACATGCAGGCGTTCGGACGGGTCCTGACCTACGGTGCGATGCTTGCGCAGCAGGAAGATCTTGCCCCACCCCCGCCACGTCCCGACCGACGGTGCATGCGGATCGGTGGGAAAGCGGGTGCGCCAATCTTCTGGCAGCGGCAGACCATGCAACTCGGCCTTGTCGAGCATCCACACCAGCGAAATGTTGGCCAGCGGTCGCGCGGGCTCGAACCCGCTGAGTTGCCCCCCGACGTCACCATGCGTGCCGCGGAACCAGACCTGTTCGCAATGGCCGCGGAAATCCGGTGCGGTCGACCAAAGGACCGGCGTGAAGACCTCTCGCGTTTCATCCAGCGCCAGCGCATGATACCCGTGCCGGGTGGACGGCCCGAGGTGGTGATTGTGAAATGAATGCCGCTCTTCGGCCATGCGCCACAGCAGCGGCAGACGCAGTCCCAATGCCTTGACCGTGTCCCAGACGCCGATCATCTCAATTTCGACGCCGTCGTGGCAGAAATTCCGGCGAAAGTCCTGCGCGGCCTGCCCGCCCGGGTTGCACTCATAATGCCGGTAGGCCTGCTTGATGTTGCGCTCGGTCGCATGCTCGGCCTGCAGCAGCCCGATCATATCGATGACGCCGGCAAGGCTGCGCACACCATAGGCGCCGCGGGAATAGCCGATGAAGTAGATCCGATCGCCGGGCTTGTACCGCGAGGCAAGATAGCCGTAGGCCCTGCGGATCTGGCGATTGATCCCCCGCCCCATCATCACGTCCAGCGTGGACTTCCAGCTCTCCCATTGCACGCCCGCTTCATAGAAGACCGAGACCTGATTGCCCATTTCACAGCACAGCCGAAAGGTCTGGCCGGCATGGGTCTCGAACCCGGGCTCCAAGGTCGACATCGTTCCGTCCAGGATGATGACATGACTGATGGGTTCGCGGTGGCGCGTTTCGGCGGAATGCTCGGACCGCAGGGGGCGGCCGAGCCATCCAAGTATCTTCTTACCGAACCGCGACAGTACCATTCGACAACAATTCCCAAACCTTGACCGGAGTGAACGGCATGTCCGCCTGCCGCACCCCATGATCCCAGAGCGCATCCTGCACCGCATTTGCAACCGCGGCCAATGCGCCAACGGTGCCTGCCTCGCCGCATCCTTTCATTCCCATGGGGTTGGCGGTCGACGGAACCGGCGCCGAGGTAAACCTAATCATGGGTATGTCAGCGGCGCGCGGCAAGGCGTAATCCATGAACGTTGCCGTGAGCAACTGCCCCTCACCATCATGCACCACGTGCTCGCGCAGCGCCTGACCGATGCCCTGGGCCACCCCGCCATGCACCTGCCCTTCGGCCAGCATGGGGTTGATGAGATTGCCGAAATCATCGACGACCGTATAGCGGTCGACCGTCGTCGTGCCGGTTTCCGGGTCGATCACGATCTCGGCAACATGGGCGCCGTTAGGATAGCTGCGCGCCTCGAGCCGCGTGCGGGCCTCGTGCTGCAGCAGGTCGGTGCGGCCATCCGCGCGGGCCATTTCGGCCGCTTCGATCAGCGTCGGCGTCAGGTTCGACCCCGGCGCGCGAAAGGTTTCATGGTCGAAGGTCACATCACTTTCCTCGACCCCCATTTTATCCGCCAGATAGGGCGTGAATGCGGCGATCATCTGGTCAATCGTGACCAGCGTCGCCGCGCTTTGCACCGTGACCGAGCGCGACCCGCCGGTGCCGCCGCCCTGCGCCATGCGGTCGCTGTCACCTTGCACGACCCGGATCCGGTCGGCCGGAATCCCGGTCTGATCCGACAGGAACTGGGCATAGACCGTCTCATGGCCCTGCCCGTTCGATTGCGTCCCGACATAAAGGTTCACTGTTCCGTCCTGACAAAATTCGACTTTTGCGCCTTCGGAAGGGTCACCCAGAATGCTTTCGATATAGTAACAAAGCCCCTGCCCCCGGATCAGACCACGTTCGGCGTCGGCGGCCTTGCGCGCGGCGAAACCGGCGGTCTGTTCGGCGGCGCGGGACAGAACCAATCCGAAATCGCCCACATCATAGGTTTCACCGGTGGCCGAGACATAGGGAAAAGCCTCGGGCCGGATGAAGTTACGGCGGCGCAGTTCCCACGGGTCGACGCCCAGTTCCCGCGCGGCGCGGTCCATCGCGCGTTCCAGCACATAGATCGCCTCGGGTCGGCCGGCACCGCGATAGGCATCGACCTGAGTGGTGTTGGTATAAAACCCCTCGACCCGCAGATAGGTTTTCTGCACGTCATAGACGCCGGGCAGCACGCATTTGAACAGGTTGGTCTGGATCGCCTGACCGAAATGGCTGTTGTAGGCGCCCAGGTTGCAGCGGCTGTGGACCCGGTAGGCGGTGATGCGAAGATCCTCGTCAAAGGCCAGCTCGGCCAGCGAGGTCAGGTCGCGCCCGTGGTGGTCGGACAACATCGCCTCGGTCCGGTCCGACATCCAGTGCACGGGCTGGCCCAGTTGCATCGCCGCCACCGCGACCGAGAAATACTCGGGATACGGCATCGCCTTCATGCCGAACCCGCCGCCGACGTCTGGCGTGGTGACATGGACCGCCTGAGGGTCCAGCCGCAGCTTGTCGGCCAGCTGCGCCTTCATCCCCCAGACACCCTGCCCGCCATAGCTGAAATGCAGCCGCCCGTCGGACCAGACCGCATTGCAGCCGCGCGGCTCGATCGAGTTCACGATCACCCGGTTGTCGGCCACCTGCAGCGACACGACATGGGCGGCGGCGTCAAAGGCGGCCTGGGTCGCGGCCTCGTCGCCCACCGCCCAGTCAAAGGCGCGGTTGTCGGGGGCCTCGGGGTGCAGCGGCTCACCGCCCGGCGCAAGGTCCAGCTTGGCGGGGCGGTCGGCGGTATCCATCCAGATCAGCTCGGCGGCGTCGCGGGCCTGTGCGGGCGTATCAGCCACGACCATCGCCACCGGCTCGCCGACGAAGCGCACCCGGTCGCGGGCCAGCATGTGGCGCGGGGGACTGGCGGCGCGGCTGCCGTCGCGGTTGACAAGGATCGTGGCGCTCAGCACCGGGTCGATTCCGGCGGCGATCAGGTCATCGATGGTCAGCACCAGCCGCACACCGGGCGCGGCGCGGGCGGCGTCGAGGTCCAGCGCGGTGATGTCGCCATGCGCCACCGGGCTGCGAAAGAACACCGCGTACAGCGCACCGGGCGGCACCGTATCGTCCATGTAGCGCCCCTGACCGGTCAGGAACCGCTGATCCTCGGTCCGGGTGACCGGTTGGCTCTTGCCGAACTTTTCCATGACGCGCCCCTTTCGCTGCCTCAGACCGCGACCCTAGCCTTGATGCGGCGGATGTCCAGTGCGCGAGGTGCTTGGCCCTTTCCCTTCCCGCCGCCATTCGCTATTGCAGGCGCTGACCCAAGATCGATGACGCAGGACGCACCCGATGGCGATGGACAAGACATTCAACGCGGCCGAGGCCGAGGCCCGGATCTACAAGGCCTGGGAAGAGGCCGGAGCCTTCAAGGCAGGCGCGAACAAGTCGCGCGACGAAAGCTTTTGCATCATGATCCCGCCGCCGAACGTGACCGGCGCGCTGCATGTGGGCCATGCGTTCAACAACACCCTGCAGGACATTCTGACCCGCTGGCACCGGATGCGCGGGTTCGACACGTTGTGGCAGCCCGGGCAGGACCATGCCGGCATCGCCACGCAGATGCAGGTCGAGAAGATGCTCGCCGCCACGCAACAACCCAGCCGGAACGAACTGGGCCGTGAGAAGTTCCTTGAGAAAGTTTGGGAGTGGAAGGGCGAATACGGCGGCACCATCATCGAGCAGCTGAAACGCCTCGGCTCTTCGTGCGACTGGTCGCGCAACGCCTTCACCATGGCCGGTGCGGCCGGCGACCCGCGCACGGGCCACGAAAACAGCCCCAACTTCCATGACGCGGTCATCAAGGTCTTTGTCGACATGTACGACAAGGGCCTGATCTACCGCGGCAAGCGGCTGGTCAACTGGGACCCGCATTTCGAGACCGCGATCTCGGACCTCGAGGTCGAGAATATCGAGGTCGCCGGCCATATGTGGCACTTCAAGTACCCGCTGGCCGGGGGCGAGACCTATACCTACGTCGAAAGGGACGAGGACGGAAACGTCATCCTCGAGGAAGAGCGCGACTATATCTCGATCGCCACGACCCGCCCCGAGACCATGCTGGGCGACGGCGCGGTTGCGGTGCACCCGTCGGACGAACGCTATGCGCCCATCGTCGGCAAGCTGTGCGAAATCCCGGTGGGCCCGAAAGAGCACCGCCGCCAGATCCCGATCATCACCGACGAATACCCCGACCCGAATTTCGGCTCGGGCGCGGTGAAGATCACCGGCGCGCATGACTTCAACGACTATCAGGTGGCCAAGCGCGGCAAGATCCCGATGTACCGCCTGATGGACACGCGCGGCCACATGCGGGCCGACGGCGCGCCCTATGCGGACGAAGCCGCCAAGGCCCAGGAATATGCCCGCGGGCGCGAATTCACTGAGAACGAGATCGACGCGATCAACCTGGTGCCCGACCATCTGCGCGGCCTGGACCGGTTCGAGGCGCGCGCCAAGGTGGTCGAAGAAATCACCGCCGAAGGCCTGGCCGTGATGACCCGCGCGGACGATCCGCGCCTGGGATCGAGCGCGCTGAAACCCGATGCCGAGGGTAAAGACGCGCTGGTGCCGCTGGTCGAGAGCAAACCGATCATGCAGCCCTTCGGCGACCGCTCGAAGGTGGTGATCGAGCCGATGCTGACCGATCAGTGGTTCGTTGAGACGTCAAAGATCGTGGGCCCCGCGCTGGACGCGGTGCGCGACGGCCGGGTCAAGATCATCCCGGAATCGGGCGAAAAGACCTATTACCACTGGCTGGAAAACATCGAACCCTGGTGCATCAGCCGCCAGTTGTGGTGGGGGCATCAGATTCCGGTCTGGTACGGGCTGGACCTGTCGGCCGAGGATTTCAAGGATGATGAAAACGACGGCGAGTTGGACCTGGTCGAACTGGGCCGGCTGCTGAACGAAGGCGGCATGCTGCACCGGGGCGCGGTCATGGAGTGCGCCGCCAGCTTCGAAGACGTCACCGGAAAATTCCTGGATGACAATGCCGACATTCCCAGCCCGCTCAGCCACGCCACGGTGATCGAGGTAGCCGACAAGCACGAGGCGATCCACCGGTTCGCCGAAAGCCTGGCGCAATACGCGATCGACCGCGACCCGACCAAGCTGGTCTATCCGGTCTGGCGTGACCCGGATGTGCTGGACACCTGGTTCTCGTCCGGCCTGTGGCCCATCGGCACGCTGGGCTGGCCCGAACAGACCGAGGAGTTGCAGCGCTACTTCCCCACCGATGTCCTGATCACCGGGTTCGACATCCTGTTCTTCTGGGTCGCCCGGATGATGATGATGCAGCTGGCCGTGGTGAACGAAATTCCGTTCCACACCGTCTATCTGCACCAGCTCGTCCGCGACGAGAAGGGCAAGAAGATGTCCAAGACCACCGGCAACGTCATCGACCCGCTGGAAATCGTGGACGAGTTCGGCGCCGACGCGCTGCGCTTTACCAACGCGTCGATGGCGGCCATCGGCGGCGTGCTGAAACTGTCGCGCGAGCGCATCACCGGCTATCGCAACTTTGGCACCAAGCTGTGGAACGCCGTCCGCTTTGCCGAGATGAACGAGGTCTTTACCGACGCCGTCCCGCAACTGGACGTGGCCGAGTTGCAGCCCAAGGCCGCCGTAAACCGCTGGATCATCGGCGAAACCGCCCGCGTGCGCGAAGAGGTCGACTCGGCGCTGGAGAGCTATCGCTTCAATGACGCGGCCAATGCGCTTTATGCCTTTGTCTGGGGCAAGGTCTGTGACTGGTACGTGGAACTGTCCAAACCGCTGCTGCAGGGCGACGATGCCGAGGCCCAGGCCGAGACCCGCGCCACCATGCGCTGGGTTCTGGATCAGTGCCTGGTCCTGCTGCACCCGATCATGCCCTTCATCACCGAAGAGCTGTGGGGCCTGACCGGCGCGCGACCCAAGATGCTGGTGCATGCCGACTGGCCAACCTATGCTGCCGCCGATCTGGTCGATTCCGACGCGGATCGCGAGATGAACTGGGTGATCTCGGTGATCGAGAACACCCGCTCGGCCCGCGCCCAGATGCGCGTTCCGGCGGGCCTGTACGTGCCGATGCTGGTGACCGAGATCGACGCCCACGGCCAGGCCGCCTGGGACCGAAACGAGGCGCTGATCAAGCGGCTGGCCCGGATCGACAGCCTGACCAAAGCCGAGACGCTGCCCAAGGGCACGATCTCGATCGCCGCGCCCGGCGCGTCCTTCGGCCTGCCGCTGGCCGACATCATCGACATCGGCGCCGAAAAGGAACGGCTGGAAAAAGCCAAGGGCAAACTGGCCAAGGAACTGGGCGGTCTGCGCGGGCGTCTCAACAACCCCAAATTCGTGGCCTCGGCCCCGGAAGAGGTGGTGGAAGAGGCCAAGGCCAACCTGGCCGCCCGCGAAGAGGAAGAGGCCCGCATCAACGAGGCGCTAGCCCGACTGGCCGAGATCGCCTGATCCGTCAGCCCTCCGCAGCTTGACGAAACCCCGCCGCGCACGCCCGGCGGGGTTTTTTCCACCCGGCCCTGTTCACCGGGCCAAACGGTTGCTAGCAATCTCGGGACCAATCCACCGAGGCCCCCATGTCCAGACCCTTTCCGCCGATGCAGACCGTTTCAACCGGGCTGGTCGTGGCCGTAGTCGGCTTTTTCAGTTCCTTTCCGATTGTCCTGCAGGGGCTGGACGCCATGGGCGCTTCGGGGCCGCAGGCGGCATCGGGGCTGATGATGGCCGCCCTTGCCATGGGGCTGGCTGCGATCGTGCTCAGCCTGTGGTACCGCCAACCGATCAGCGTGGCCTGGTCCACGCCCGGTGCGGCGCTATTGGCGGTTTCGGCCGCGCCGGCTGCGGGTTTCTCGGGTGCCATCGGCGCGTTCCTGTTTGCGGGTGCGCTGACCGTTCTGGCCGGAATGTGGCGCCCGCTGGGACGGTTGGCGGCGGCGATTCCCACCTCCTTGGCGCAGGCGATGCTGGGCGGGGTGCTGCTGCCGCTGTGCATCGTCCCGTTTCAGGCCGCGGTCGAGATCCCCTGGCAGGCGCTGCCGGTGATCCTGACCTGGTTCATCGCCGGACGTGTGCACAGACTGCTGGCGGTCCCCGCCGCCGTGCTGGCCGCCGCGCTGGTCGTCGTTCTGTTCTCTGACGGACCGTCTGTGCGCCCCGACCAGCTGCTGGCCGCGCCGGTCTGGACCACGCCCACATTCTCGGTGGCGTCGATGATCGGCATCGGGGTGCCGCTGTTCGTGGTCACGATGGCCACGCAGAACATACCCGGCATCGCGGTGATGCGCAGCTTTGGCTATGCCCCGGTCGCAGGGCGGCTTTTCTCGGCCGTGGGCGGGGCCAGCATCCTGTCGGCCCCCTTCGGCGCGCCGGCGACCTGCCTTGCGGCCATCACCGCCGCCATGTGCTCGAACGAGGACAGCCACCCCGACCGGGATCAGCGCTATTGGTCCGCAGTCATGGCCGGAGTGTTCTATTGCCTGTTCGGGGTATTCGCCGTGGCCATCACCGGATTTGCCGCCCATGCCGATCCGATGCTGATGGGCACGTTGACCGGCGTCGCACTGATCGGGGTCATGGCCAATGCCACCTTCGCCGCGCTCGAGGTTCCGGCCGAGCGCGAAGCCGCGATCCTGACCTTTGCCATCACCGCCTCGGGCATCACCGTGTTTGGCCTGGGCGCGGCGGTCTGGGGTCTGCTGGCAGGCGGCGTCGCCTATGGGGTGACGACGCGCCTGCGGGGCTGAGACCCACCTGGCCGCGGCCCGCGAGTTTACTTGAACTCGGGCTTGCGGCCCTGCATCTGGGCCATCACCACTTCCATCTGGTCGGGTTTGCCGATCAGCTCGACCTGTTCGGCAGATTCGGCCAGCAGAACCTCGGCGCGCGACTTGGTTTCGGCCACCTCGATCAGGCGTTTCGCGGCGCGGATGGCCGAGGGGCTCTTGCCCGCGATATCCTCGGCCAGCGCGATGGCTTCGGTCAGCGGATCATCCGACAGGCTGGTGACCAGCCCCCAATCGGCGGCCTGAGCGGCACCGATGGGCCGCGCGGTATAGGTCAGCATGCGCAGCACGTCGGACCGTACCAGTTTCGGCAACAGGACCATGCCGCCCATGTCGGGGATGATGCCCCATTTCATCTCCATCACGGCCAGCTTGGCATCGGGATGGGCAATGCGGATATCGGCACCCAGCGCGATCTGCAGTCCACCGCCATAGGCCACGCCCTGAATGGCGCAGATCACCGGCACCGGCACGCGGCGCCAGATCAGCGCCAGTTCCTGCATCTCGTTGGCGTCGTCATGGCCGCGGGTCATCAGCCACTCGGTCGGGTCCTTGTGCGCCATGGCCGCAAAACTGGCCATGTCGAGCCCCGCGCAGAAGCTTTTGCCCTCGCCCGACAGAACCACGGCACGGGCGTCCGAGGCGGCGACCTCTTGCCCCGCTGCCAAGATTGCCTTGATCATCGCATCATCCAGCGCGTTCATCTTGTCGCCGCGGGTCAGGGTGACATGGGCGATTTGGTTCCTGTATTCGAGTGATACGCGCGCCATCTGGGCCTCCGGGTTTGATGTTCCGGGCAAACAATGCCCCGAAACCCGCAGCCGACGCCAGCCCGACGTGAGGGCAGATCGGTGCGGACGCCCCGGCCCCATGCAAGGCTTGCCCCGGCCATGCCCTTGGGATTATCTGCGCCCATGACCGGACCCAGATACACCCCGCTTGCCCAATCCCTGCCCGCAACCGTGCCCTTCGTCGGCCCCGAGACGCAGGAGCGCCAGCGCAGCACCCCCTTCGTGGCCCGGCTGGGCGCGAACGAGAACGTATTCGGCCCCTCGCCCCGCGCGATCGAGGCGATGCGGCAGGCCGCTGACGGCATCTGGATGTATGGCGACCCCGAGAACCACGATCTGCGCCATGCACTGGCCGATCATCACGGGATCAGCCCCGACAACATCGTGGTCGGAGAAGGCATCGACGGGCTTTTGGGCTATTTGGTGCGTCTGATGGTCGGTCCGGGCGATGCGGTCGTGACCTCGGACGGGGCCTATCCCACCTTCAACTACCACGTCGCGGGCTATGGCGGGGCGATCCACAAGGTGCCTTATGCCAATGATCACGAAGACCTGGCCGCCCTGTTCGCCAAGGCGGCCGAGGTCGAGGCCAAGCTGGTCTATCTGGCCAATCCTGACAACCCGATGGGCAGCTGGCATCGCGGCGCTGACATCGTCGCGGCGATGGACGCCCTGCCGGACGGCTGTCTGCTGGTTTTGGACGAGGCTTACGTGGAATGCGCGCCCGATGGCACCGCCGCGCCGGTCACGGCGGATGATCCGCGCGTGA
This sequence comes from Ruegeria sp. CH5, assembly GCF_056537025.1. Classification (NCBI taxonomy): domain Bacteria; kingdom Pseudomonadati; phylum Pseudomonadota; class Alphaproteobacteria; order Rhodobacterales; family Roseobacteraceae; genus Ruegeria; species Ruegeria sp. CH5. The sequence goes on from NZ_JBQFQT010000001.1 coordinate 1,262,814, forward strand.
TCCGGATGCGCACCTTTTCCAAGGTCTACGGCATGGCCGGCGCGCGGGTCGGCTATGCGATCGGAGCGCCCGAGTTGATCTCGGCCTTCAACAAGGTGCGCAACCATTTCGGCATGAACCGCATGGCGCAGGCCGGTGCGCTGGCCGCCCTGCACGATCAGGACTGGCTGGCGCAGGTACAGGCACGGATCGCCTCGGCCCGCGACCGGATCGGTGCGATTGCGCGTGACAACGGGTTGACCCCGCTGCCCTCGGCCACCAATTTCGTGGCGATCGACTGTGGGCGCGACGGAGCATTTGCCAAGGCGGTGCTGGAGGTGCTGGTGGCGCAAGGGATCTTCGTGCGGATGCCATTTGCAGCCCCGCAGAACCGCTGCATCCGCGTCAGTTGCGGCACCGAAGCCGAGCTGAACGCCTTTGCCGCCGCCCTGCCGCAGGCGCTGGCGGCAGCGCGCAACGCCTAGCCCGCCAGAACCGCCGCCGCAGCCTCGAGCGCGCCGGACCCGCGCGGGATCTCCAACGCGGCCATGGCGGTTTCGATGCCGCCCAGCAGGCCCATGACCATGTGCCCGTTCAGATGGCCCATGTGGCCCAGCCGGAAACACGAGTCCTCGTCCGCCATGCCCAGCCCTATGCCAAGGGTAAGGCCCAGATGCCGCTCGGTATAGCTGCGCAGGGGCGTGCCGCGACCCTCGGTCAAGCGCAAGGCGGTGACGGCATGGCTGCGATGCGCACGATCGCAGACGTTCAGGTGCAGCGCCCCGCCTTCGGCCCAGACCTCGCAGGCAGCCCAGACGGCTTGTGCCAGCCGCGCATGGCGGGCCCAGACATGCTCAAGCCCCTCGGCATGGATCAGATCCAGGGCGGCGCGCAGACCATACAGGTGGTGCGTCGGCGCGGTGCCGCCGAAATACTGATAGAACCAGTCGGGCTCTGATCGCGGCTGCCAGTCCCAATAGCCCGAAACCCGCGGCATCGCGGCCCGTTTGGCCTTGGCCCGGTCGTTGAAGAACACGAAGGACATGCCCGCCGGGGTCATCAGCCCCTTCTGGCAGGCGGTGACCATGACATCGACGCCCCAGTCATCCATCTCGAACCGGTCGCAGCCCAGCGAGGCGATGCAGTCCGCCATCAGCAATGCCGGGTGGTTCAGATCGTCCAACAGCGCCCGCAGCGCCGGAATGTCGTTGCGGATCGAGCTTGACGTGTCCACATGCACCGCAAGAACCGCCTTGATCCGGTGGTCGGCATCAGCCCGCAGGGTCTGTGCAATCCGGTCCATGTACCACGGGTCGGACGGACCGAAATCGATCAACTCGACCTTGACGCCCAGACGCTCGGCCATTTCCGCCCAGCCATGGGTGAACCGCCCCGAAGCCGGAGCCAGCACGGTTTCCCCCGGCGCCAGAACGTTGGACAGCGCCGCCTCCCACGCGCCGTGGCCGTTGGCGATGTAGATCGCCACCTCGTGCCGGGTACGGGCCACGCGGCGCAGGTCGGCCGTCAGGTCGGGCATCATCTCGACCAGTTCACCGGCATAGATATTGGGCGACGGGCGGTGCATCGCCTGCAGCACCGCGTCCGGAATCACGGAAGGGCCCGGAATGGCCAGATAATTTCGCCCTTGGGCGAAGGAAACTTTGTCTGTCATGTGGATCAACCTGCCTGTAATGGCGCCCACCCTAGCGCCCGGCCCGGCAAGGTCAATCCATCAGCGCGGCGGCCTCACGCGCGAAGGCTTCGATCCCCGCCCAGTCGCCCTGCGCCACCATCTGTTTCGGCGCAACCCAGCTGCCGCCCGCGCAGATCACGTTGGGCAGGGACAGGTAATCGTGGGCGTTGGCGGGCGACACGCCGCCCGTCGGGCAGAAGGTGATCTGCGGCAACGGCGCGCCGATCGCCTTGAGCGCAGGCGCCCCGCCCGAGGCTTCGGCCGGGAAGAATTTCAGCATGTCATAGCCCTGCTCGAGCAAGCGCATCGCCTCGGTCGCGGTGGCCGCGCCGGGCAGCAGCGGCAGGCCCTCGGCCTCGCAGGCGGCGATCAGGGCATCGGTGGCCCCGGGCGATACGCCGAACTGCGCGCCCGCCTCTCTTGCGGCGCGGACATCGTCGGGCGTGACCAGCGTGCCGGCCCCCACGACCCCGCCGGGCACCTGCGCCATGGCGCGGATCGCGTCCAGCGCCGCGGGCGTGCGCAAGGTCACTTCGAGCGCGGGCAGGCCACCGGCCACCAGTGCCTCGGCCAGCGGGCGGGCATGGGTGGCGTCATCGACGACCAGAACCGGGACGATGGGCGCCAATGCGCAGATTTCGCGGGTGCGTTGGGTTTTTGCGGACATTGGTTCAGGCTCCGAAAATGCTGGCACCGGCATCGGCCGAGCCGACGGCGTTGCGGAACGTGGTGAACAGGTCGCGGCCGACCCCGTATTGATGCGCCGAAAGATCGGCGGTGGCGACGGGGCGCTCCAGCACGCCGGGGGTCAGAATTTCAAGCTGGCCCCGCACCGCATCGACCCGCAGCAGGTCGCCATCGCGCAGCTTGGCGATCGGGCCACCATCCAGCGCCTCGGGGCAGACATGGATCGCCGCGGGCACTTTGCCCGAGGCCCCCGACATGCGGCCATCGGTCACCAGCGCCACCTTTTGGCCGCGCCCCTGCAGGATCGACAGGATCGGGGTCAGCGAGTGCAGTTCGGGCATACCGTTGGCCTTGGGCCCCTGAAAGCGGACCACGACGATGACATCATCGGTGAACTCGCCCGCCTTGAACGCGGCCTTGACCTCGTCCTGGTCGTGGAAGACGCGAACCGGGGCCTCGACCACCTGGTGTTCGGGCGCCACGGCCGAGACCTTCATCACGCCGGTACCAAGATTTCCGCTCAGGCGCGACAGGCCGCCGGTGGGCTGGAACGGGTCATTGGCCGGTCGCAGAATCTTTTCGTTCAGGCTGTGGCCTGCGCCGTCCTCCCAGACCAGCGCGCCATCGATCAGCTTAGGTTCCTGGGTGTAATGATGCAGCCCCTGCCCCGCCACGGTCAGCGTGTCGGGATGCAGCAGGCCTTCATCCAGCAGCGTGCCGATGGTATACCCCAGTCCTCCTGCAGCGTGGAAATGGTTCACGTCGGCCAAACCGTTGGGGTAGACCCGCGCGACCAGGGGCACGACGCCCGAGATGTCCGAGAAATCCTGCCAGTCCAGCACGATGCCCCCGGCACGGGCCATGGCGATCAGGTGGATCAGCAGGTTGGTCGACCCGCCCGTGGCCATCAGCCCCACGATACCGTTCACGAAAGCCCGTTCGTCGAGGATCTGGCACACCGGCGCGTAATTGTTGCCCAACGCACTGAGCGACAGGGCGCGGCGGGCGCCTTCCTCGGTCAACGCATCGCGCAGCGGCGTGTTGGGGTTGACGAAGCTGGAGCCCGGCAGGTGCAGGCCCATGAACTCCATCAACATCTGGTTGGTGTTGGCGGTGCCGTAGAATGTGCAGGTGCCCGGCCCATGATAGGCGGCCATCTCGGCGGCCATCAGCTCTTCGCGCGTGGCTTCGCCGGCGGCGAATTTCTGGCGCACCTTGGCCTTTTCGTCGTTGGGCAGGCCGCTGGTCATCGGGCCGGCGGGCAGGAACACCGCCGGCAGGTGGCCAAAGCTCTGCGCCGCGATCACCAGCCCCGGCACGATCTTGTCGCAGACCCCCAGAAACACCGCCGCGTCAAAGGTATTGTGGCTGAGCGCCACCGCCGCCGCCAGCGCGATCACGTCGCGCGAGAACAGCGACAGCTCCATCCCGGCCTCGCCTTGCGTGACCCCGTCGCACATGGCCGGAACCCCGCCCGCGACCTGCGCGGTGCCGCCCGCGGCACGGGCCGCGCGGCGGATCAGTTCGGGATAGCGCTCGAACGGCTGATGCGCCGACAGCATGTCGTTATAGGCGGTGACGATGCCGAGATTGCCCACGCTGGTCGTGGCCATCGTCTGCTGATCGGCCCCTGCCCCGGCATAGGCATGGGCCTGTCCGCTGCACGACAAGTGCGCGCGCGCCGGCCCTTCGGACCGGGCCTGCTCCATCCGCTGCAGATAGGTACGGCGGGGATCGGCGCTGCGCTCGATTATTCTTTGGGTGACGTCGATGATGACGTTGTGAACCATCTCAACCTCCGATCTGGCGCCAGCGGCGCCCGTCGCGATGCATCAGCATCAATGCGTCTTCCGGGCCGGAACTGCCCTGATCATAGCGCGAGGGACGGTCGCCGCGCTCTTCCCAGCCCTTGATGATGGGATCGACCCAGGCCCAGGCGGCCTCGACCTCGTCGCCGCGCATGAACAGGGTCTGGTCGCCGCGGATCACGTCCATCACCAGCCGCTCATAGGCGTCCTGCGCGCGCACATCGGCACCCAGCGCCTCGGCAAAGCTCATGTCCAGCGCCACGTCCGTCAGGCGGAAGCCGCCCGGGCCGGGATCCTTGATCGTGGTGCGCAGGGTGATGCCCTCGTCAGGCTGCAGGCGGATCACCAGAACGTTGCCGTGCAGCGGGCCGACATTGGGAAAGATCGTGTGCGGCGGGTCGCGGAAAAACACCGCGATTTCGGATTCCCGCGCGCGCAGACGCTTGCCCGTGCGCAGATAGAACGGAACCCCCGACCAGCGCCAGTTGCCCACACGCACCTTCAGCGCGATGTAGCTTTCGGTCAGGCTGTCGGGGTTGCCCACATGATCGACATAGCCGTCGCCGCCCTTGTCCGCCCGGTACTGGCCGCGGGCGATGTCGGTCGGGGCGACAGGTTCCAGTGCCTCGATCACCTTGACCTTTTCACTGCGCACCGCGTTGGGCGAGAAGGTCGAGGGCGGCTCCATCGCAGTCAGGCACAAAAGTTGCACCAGGTGGTTCTGCACCATGTCCCGCATCGCGCCGGACTGGTCGTAATAGGCACCACGCCCTTCGACCCCGACGGTTTCGGCCACGGTGATCTGGACATGATCAACATGGGTCGCGTTCCACAGCGGTTCGAACAGCGAGTTGGCAAAGCGCAGCGCCATCAGGTTCTGCACCGTTTCCTTACCCAGGTAATGGTCGATCCGATAGATCTGATGCTCTTCGAAACAGGCGCGCAGACCTTCGTTCAGCGCCTTGGCCGAGGCCAGATCATGGCCAAAGGGTTTCTCGACCACGATGCGGCTGTCGGGCGTGGCAAGCCCGTGATCATGCAGGCGCTGTGCGATGCCGGGAAACAGTTTCGGACCGACCGACAGATAAAAGGCGCGCACCACGTCGGGGCGCAGCGATTTGGCCAGCTTGTCCCAGCCGTTTTCGCCCAGCGCATCCACGGGCACGTATTCGACCCGGGCCAGAAACCGGTCCAGCACGTCCTTTTTGAAGGACGGAGCGAATTCCTTCATCGACTTGCGCACCTGCGCGCGGAACCCGTCATCGTCCATATCCGATCGCGCGGTCCCGATGATGCGCGCATCTTCGGGCATCTGCCCCACTTCGAAGCGATGGTAGAGGCCCGGCAGGATCTTGCGCTGGGCCAGATCTCCGGTCGCGCCGAACAGGACCAGGTCGAACGGATCTACCGGGATTACGCGTGAAACCATGGCTGGCTCCCTTCTTCGGACAATCCGGCGCGGTCTGCAGCCAGACACCCTGTTACCGCTAACATTCGTGGCTTGGATAGAAAGACCAAGCCCAAAAAGCAAGCCCGGATTTCGGAATCGGGCCTTTTTTCGCGGTCACCCGGGCGTCAGCCGTTGTCGCGCAGATACTCCATGATCGCCGGACGCACCGTTTGTTCGCCCCGATGGCGGGCGTCGGCGATGATCTTGCGGACATCCTGCAGGTTTGACCGCAACAGCAGGCTTTTGACCGGGCCGATTGAGGCCGGGCGCATCGACAAGGTGCGGATGCCCATCGCCGCTAGGCACAGCGCCTCGATCGGGCGGCCGGCATCCTCGCCGCAGAAACTCAGCGGCGTGTCGGAAATTCCGCACCGTTCGACAATGCGCTCGATCAGGCTGAGGAAGCTGACATTCAAGGTGTCATAGCGGCGGCGCACCAGCTCGTTCTCTCGGTCGGCGGCGAAGAAGAACTGTTTCAGGTCGTTGCCGCCGATCGAGATGAAATCGACCTCGTCAAAGAACTTCTGGGGGGCGAAGGCCAATGATGGTGTTTCCAGCATCGCCCCAACTTCCAGCGTTTCCGGCAGGACATGACCCAAGCGCTTTTCGCGCTCCAGTGTCTTGTTCACTTCCCAACGGGCCTCGCGGTATTCGTCGGCCTGGGCGACAAACGGGAACATGACCGTCAGAGGACGGCCATCCGCCGCGCGCAACAGGGCCTGAAGCTGCATCCGCATCACGCCGCGCTTGTCCAGGCCCACACGAATGGCGCGCCAACCCAGCGCCGGGTTGGGCTCGGCGACATGCTTCATGTAGGGCAGCACCTTGTCCGACCCGATATCCAGCGTACGGAAAACCACGCGCTTGCCATCGGCCGAATCCAGAACGCGCTTGTACTGCGCCACCAGTTCCGACCGTTTGGGCATCTGGTTGCGGATCAGAAACTGCAATTCGGTGCGGAACAGGCCTACGCCCTCGGCCCCGGACGTCTTGAGCGACGGCAAGTCGGCCATCAGGCCGGCATTCATCACCAGATTGATCCGCTCGCCATCCTTGGTCACGGTCGGGGTTTCGCGGATCGAGGCATAGCGTTTCTGCGCCTCGGCCTGCATGGCCATCTTGTCGCGGAAGGCGCTGACGACGGTATCCTCGGGGCGCAGATGCACGACGCCCTCATCCCCGTCGACCAGAATATGGTCGCCGTTCAGCGCCTCGGTCGTAATCCGTCCGACATGCACCACCAGCGGGATGGCCAGAGCGCGGGCGACGATGGTGGCATGACTGCCGACCGAGCCCTCCTCGAGCACGACACCTTTCAGCGAACGGCCGTATTCCAACAGATCGCCCGGTCCGATATTGCGCGCCACCAGGATCGGATCGGGCGGCAGCTCTTTACCGTTCGACCCGCCCTGCCCGGTCAGGATGCGCAGCAGACGGTTGGACAAATCGTCCAGATCCGCCAGACGCTCGCGCAGATAAGGGTCGGTGACCTGGCTCATCCGGGCGCGGGCCTGCGACTGCTCCTTTTCCACCGCCGCCTCGGCGCTGAGACCGCGGGCGATGTCCTCTTCCATCCGGCGCATCCAGCCCTTGGAATTGGCGAACATCCGGTAGGCTTCCAGAACCTGCAGCTGTTCCGTGTCGCCGCCCCGCGAGATTTCAAGCATCTTGTCGACGCCCACGCGCAGCTCTTCGACTGCTTCGTTCAGCCGCTCCAGCTCGCGATGTGGATCGTCGGCGATCGGGTTGGTGACGACGACACGCGGCTCATGCAGCCAGACATGCCCCTCGGCCGAGCCCTCCTGTGCCGGGCCACCGCGCAGCAATATGGATTGCTGATGCAGTGGTGAAAGGGCGGCACCTTCGCCCACAAACGCACCCAATTCGGCCATTTCCGCAAGGACCATTGCCACGACTTCAAGCGCATAGACCTCATCCGCGGAAAACTCGCGTTGAGCGCGGGACTGGACCACAAGAACCCCAAGCTTCTGCCCCAGCCGCTGAATGGGCACGCCCAGGAACGACGAAAAACGCTCCTCGCCTGTTTCCGGCATGTACCGGAAACCTTTCTCGGAGGGCGCATCGGCGGCGTTGACGACCTTGCCGAACTTGGCCACCCGGCCAACGAGACCTTCCCCCAGACGCATGCGGGTCTGGTGTACGGCCTCGGGGGCAAGACCTTCGGTGGCACACAGCTCCAGGGTTTCGTCGTCGCGGAACAGATAGATCGAGCACACCTCGCACCGCATGCTGTCGGCGATCAGGTGAGTGATCCGGTCAAGACGCTCCTGACCGGCAGCCTCGCTTGCCATCTCCTCGCGCAGCCGCCCCAGCAGCTTGCGGGATTCTGTTTCCATTCCGTCTGCCATCGCCCGATCTACTCTGCGGTGTCAGGCGGGACCTTGGCCGAGATGCTCAGGCCGCCTTTTCCAGTTCAAAGGCATCATGCAGCGCCTGAACGGCAAGTTCCATGTATTTCCGGTCGACGAGGACGGAAATTTTGATCTCGGAGGTTGTAATGACCTTGATGTTGATCCCCTCATCCGAGAGTACCTTGAACATCTTGGCCGCCACGCCCGACTGCGAGCGCATGCCGATGCCCACCACCGAAACCTTGGCCACATCGGTGTCGGCGACCAGCTCGGCATAGTTCAACTCGCCACGCTCCTTGACTGCCAACAGCGCCTTTTCGGCGCGCGCCACCTGGTTGGTGGGGCAGGAAAAGGTCATGTCCGTGCGCCCCTCGTCCGAGATGTTCTGCACGATCATGTCGACGTTGATCCCCTCATCGCTGAGCGCGTTGAAGATGATCGCGGCGATGCCGGGGCGGTCGGCGACCGACACGACGGTCATCTTGGCCTCGTCCCGCGAATAGGCCACACCCGAGACTACATTGGATTCCATGATTTCCTCCTCGTCGACGACCAGGGTTCCGGCCTCGTCGGACTGTTCCTCGAAGCTTGAGAGAACACGCAGTTTCACCTTGTACCGCATCGCCAGCTCGACCGAGCGGGTCTGCAGCACCTTGGCCCCCAACGAGGCCAGTTCGAGCATTTCCTCGAACGAGATCTTGTCCAGCTTGCGCGCCTTCTCGCAGATGCGCGGATCGGTGGTATAGACGCCGTCCACATCCGTGTAGATGTCGCAGCGTTCGGCGTCGAAGGCGGCGGCAAAAGCCACGGCAGTGGTGTCCGAACCGCCCCGGCCCAACGTGGTGATCCGCCCCTCGGGGCTGAGACCCTGAAAGCCTGCCACCACCGCGACCTTCATGCCCTCGCCGAACTTCTGGTTGATGTTGTCGGTCGGAATATCAAGGATCCGCGCCGCCGAATGGGCGCCATCGGTCAGCAGCGGCACCTGCCAGCCCTGCCAGCTGCGGGCGGGGATCTCCATTTCCTGCAGCGTCAGCGCCATCAGACCGGCGGTGACATTCTCGCCCGAGGATACCACGGCATCATATTCGCGCGCGTCATACAGCGGCGAGATCTCGTCGACCCAGCCCACCAATTCGTTGGTCTTGCCCGACATGGCCGACACGATGACGATGACGTCATAGCCCTTGGCCACTTCGACGCCGATGCGCTTGGCAGCGCGGCGGATGCGGTCGAGGTTGGCGACGGATGTGCCGCCGAATTTCATCACGAGTACGGGCATGGGGGCAAATGTCTCCGCGCCTTGGATTTCCGGTCCCGAGCGTCTTATGCGAGGCAACACACAAGAGCAAGGGCACATAGAACGGCAGGACACTGCAGCGCAACGCTTTACAAGGACCGGCAGCAATGTCAGCGTATCGTCAAGGATTTAAACCGTGAGGAATACCATGCTGCGTTTTGTTTTCGCCTGTGCTCTGATGTCCAGCCCGGCTCTGGCCCAGGTGGCTTCACTGTCCGGAACGGACGGCCAGAACGCGTTGGGAACGGTCCCCTGCGCCGCGTTGGCGGGTCAGCCATTGAAAAATTGCCCTGCCGAGTTGCGGCGCAAGGATGATGGCACTGCAACCCTGGCGGTTCAGTTGGATACTGGGGAAGTACGCCGCATCTATTTCACCGATGGAAAGCCGGATTCCAGCAGCTCGACGTCGAAGATCACTTCGGAAACGCGGGGCGAAATTCTGGTGATCTTCATCGATCCCGGTGAAGTCTACGAGATCCCCAAGGCAGCGCTGGCCGCTCAGTAAGGATGTGCCTGCCCGTCCCAGGTTTCAAAGCAGCCGGTGGAGTCCAAACTCAGCGCATCGAAACGCTCGGTCAACCCGGCAACGGCCTGTGACACGGTGATGTCGGCGGCCTGACCGCCCATGTCCGTCTGCACCCATCCCGGGTGATAAATGCCGACGGCGATGCCATCGTCCTTGATATCCACCGCCAGGTTGCGCCCAAGGTTCAGCACAGCCGCCTTGGAGGCCCGATAGATATAGCTGCCCCCGGGCGCCCGCGTGTGCGAGGCCATCTGCGACGAGATGATCGCGATCTTGCCGCGCGCCGCACGCAAATTGGGCAACAAGGCCTGAATGGTCAGAAACACCCCGGTGACGTTGGCCGCAAAGGTCTGGTCCCACATCTCGGCCGGGTAGCCGTCGATTGTCTGGCCTTTGTCCAGATAGACACCTGCGTTGCAGATCAACAGATCTACAGGCTGGCCATCCAACTTGCGCGCCATCTGCGCCTGTTGCGCCGGGTCGGTAACGTCCAAACGAATATCGGCGGAATCGTCCCGTGTGGTGCCGGTGACAGTATCGCCGCGGCCACGATAGAATTCAGCAAGGGCGCGCCCAATGCCGCGATTGGCGCCGGTGATAACAAGATGCACGGTTCAGTTCGTCTTTCGGCTTGGAATGAACGGCAGAGGGGCCACCGGAACCCCATCTTCGATCAGGGCCTTGGCCTCTTCCGGCTTGGCCTCGCCATAGATGGCGCGCTCCGGGGCCTCGCCCAGATGTATCTTGCGGGCCTCGCGCGCAAATTCGCGACCGACATAATCGGAATTCGCCTCGACCTTGGCGCGCAGGGCGTTGAGAACGCGCTCTATCTCGGCCTTGGTCGGTTGGTGCTGGGCTTCGGGTCGATCACTGTTCTCCGCGCGCGGCATTTCAGCAGATGAGCGCGCAGACTGGACCCGCGGCGTCATGATCGCCTTTTCGACCTGGGTGCTGCCGCAAGTCGCGCAAGAGACCATTCCAGCCTTGGACAGCTTGTCGTAAGCGTCCGCAGACTGGAACCAACTGTCAAACGCGTGACCATTGCAGCATTTCAGTGAATATTGAATCATCTGTCGCCCAAAATGTCGGTGGGCCAATAGATACTGACAGACATGGCAATATCAAGTCTTTACAGAGGCGGTTCAATGAGGATTGAGCGCATTTGACCGCAACAGCCCGGAAAGCCCGCCGATCGAAACCGCTTGTGCTGCTTTTTCCGGCAGCATCCATCTACGCCGCCGTTCTGCGACTTCGGGGAACCGATCCGCCGTCTTGGTAACAAGCAACGGGTAGACATCAACGACGCATGTCACCCGCCCCAGATCCCGGTGGTGTTTGTCGAAAGAGAACTGCCCGATACTGCGCGTCTCACAACGGCCTGTCACACCGGCTTCTTCCCAAGCTTCCTGCGCTGCGGTCTCAGACCCGCTAAGGCCGTCGATCATGCGGCCTTTGGGGATGATCCACCGTCCCGACCCCCGGGTCGTGATCAACAATATCTCAGGCACCCCACGCCGAAGCCGGTAGCATAGAGCCGCAGACTGCGGCAGAACCGGAAATGCCCCGGTTTCGGACAGAATGTCTGGTGACAGCCCTGCGCTTTTCACGCTGCCCCGCCTCTTGTTTTGTGCTTCTTGCCTGTTTTCGGCCACTTATCTTGCGGGCCGATTGGGTGCAGGATACCACATCCTGCGGTTCTGTCCAATTTTGAAACTGAGGATCAGGCCAACATGCGACGTTGCAGACGCTGCACAAGCTCGTCATGCGGAATATCGGCATCGATCGCCAGACGCCGCAGGCCGAAATGCACACGGGCAATCTGCTGATAGTACCGGGCGTAGAGGTAGTTCGCGCCGCCTCCGGCCAAGGCCCCCAATACCGGAACGGTCTGTGCCGCCAGTTTCTGCCCCAAAACGACCGACAACCTCGGAGCGACGGCAGCAATGATCTTTTGCAGAGCGGGGCCCGTCACGGTCAGTCGGACCGAAAAGAACCCCATGTCTGCGCCGTCGTCATGCGCCAAGGGACCTGCCGCCGACAAAACGCGGATGCAATCGAACTGCACGTTCCTTGCCGAGGGGTCAAAACCTTCACGCGATGCGGCACCCTGTATTGAGCGCAACAACATGGCCGTGGTCGCCGGAAGCTCGATCAACGCCGTCGTCAGGCCGCCAGCCCCACCTGCGGCGCCCATCGTGGTCGATATGGCGGTGTTGACCCACGGCTTCTGGTCGGGAACCGCGCGGCGCGATCCGTCAGCGGCACGAACTGCAAGCCACAAGGCCTGCTCGGTTGCACCGGTAAGCCCATCGCGCACCGAACCAGGCAGCTGTTCCAGCAGCGACTCAGCCGATCCACCCAGACGATTGAGCAACCGGATGCCGCTGCCGCCCGCGCTGCGGTAGTGGCTTGCCAACCGGTCCAACTCAGCGTCGGGGTCGATTTCTCCGACGAGAACGACGTCATTCATTCGGTGTCCTCCTGACCCTGAAACATTGGCATTTCACAACGCCGTTTCAATAGATCAGCGCGTCCAGCGGGTCACCGAACCACTCACTCCGTGCCATGCGCCGGTGGTCAAATCCAGCCCGAGAACCCGATCCGGGTTGGTTGGCGGGGGCATCTTAACACCCTCGAGCCGGGCAAACCCAAAGCGTGAATAATAGGGCGCGTCACCGACCAGCATGACCCGGTTCCACCCTTTGGCCCGCCCGGCTTCGATACCTTCGTGGATCAGAAAACCACCCAAACCTTCCCCCTGGTGGGTCGGGTGGACGGCAACGGGCCCCAACAAAAGCGCGTCGTGTGCGCCAACATGAACCGGCCAGAATCGGATGGCCCCAGCCAAAATGCCCTGCCCGTCACGGGCCACCATCGACAGCCCAGACACTGGCGGAACATCGTCGCGCAAGCGGTAGGACGACAGCGCCTCGCGCCCCGGTGCAAAACACAGGTCGTAGAGGGCTTCGACTTCCCACCAATCCTCCGGCTCTTCCGGCCTGATCCCGAACTGCTGCACCGCGGCCCTCTTTTCGACTCTGGCATTCGCCCTAGCACTTCGCTAGGCCTTGAGCAAACGCTTGGAGATCAGATGTTCTATCGCCCCGAAGACGGTCACGGATTGCCGCACAACCCGTTCAACGCCATCATCACGCCGCGCCCGATCGGATGGATCTCGACCCGCAGCGCCGATGGGATCAACAATCTGGCGCCCTATTCATTCTTCAACGGGGTTGCCTATACGCCGCCGCAGGTGATGTTTGCCTCCACCGGCACGAAACACGACCAGGACGGAGGGAAGGACAGTATCGCCAATATCGAGGCGACCGGTGTCTTTTGCGTCAACGTGGTGGCCCACGCCCATCGGGATGCGATGAACGCAAGCTCGGCCAGCCTTCCGAAAGAGGTGGACGAGTTCGCCCACGCCGGCCTGACTCCGGTGGAATGCGAAACCATCCCATGCGCCCGCATCGAAGGCGCCCCTGCCGCGCTGGAATGCAAACTGACCCAGATCGTCACGCTGCCCGGCGAAGCCAACCGCGTGGTGTTCGGAGAGGTCGTCGGCGTGCACCTGCGCGATGACTGCCTGAAGGACGGCAAGTTCGACGTCACCACCTTTCAACCATTGTCGCGGCTTGGGTATCGCGACTACTCGGTGGTGACGGAGTTGTTTTCCCTCAATCGTCCAGACGATTGAGCCGGGTTTGGGGGCTCTGCCCCCGCCGCGCTATGCGCGACTCCCCCGGGGTATTTTTGGGCCAAATGAAGGGCTCGCGCGGTCTTCATCTGGTTTAAAATATCCCGGAGCGCGAGGCAGAGCCTCGCATTACCTCAGTGGCCGCCCAGAATGCCGGTTCGAACGGAATAGTCGACCGCAAGGCCGTAATCCGGGTCATCGTCGCTGTCGACCATCAGGTGACCTGCTTTCTTGAGCAGCTTGTGGCAATCCCGGCTGAGATGGCGCAGCATGACGCGCTTTCCTGCCGCCTCGTATTTCGCGGCGATGTTTTCGATGGCCTGCAGGGCCGATTGGTCGACCACACGGCTGTCGGCGAAGTCCACGATCACCGTTTCCGGGTCGTTCTGGACATCGAACAGTTCGACAAACCCCTCAGACGAGCCGAAGAACAGCGGCCCCTTGATCTCGTAGACCTTGGCGCCTTTCTCGGTTTCCGAGTCGCGGGTGACCGCGTGGATGCGCTTGGCGTTGTTCCAGGCATAGGCCAGCGCCGAAACGATCACGCCGACCACGACGGCCACAGCGAGGTCTTCCATCACGGTGACGACGGTGACCAGAACGATGACGAAGGCATCCGTCAGCGGCACCTTGCGCAGGATGTTGAACGAATTCCAGGCGAACGTGCCGATCACCACCATGAACATCACGCCAACCAGCGCGGCCAGCGGGATTTGTTCGATCAGGGGTGAGCCGACTAGGATGAACACCAGCAGGAACAGCGCGGCAGCGATCCCCGCGATGCGCGTACGGCCGCCGGATTTCACGTTGATCATCGACTGCCCGATCATCGCACAGCCGCCCATGCCGCCAAAGAACCCGGTCACGACGTTGGCGGTGCCCTGCGCGATGCATTCCTGCGACGCACCACCGCGCTTGCCGGTGATCTCGCCCACCAGGTTCAGCGTAAGCAGAGATTCGATCAGGCCGATGGCGGCCAGGATGACGGCGTAGGGCAGAATGATCTCAAACGTCTCCCAGGTCAGCGGAACCATGGGGATGTGGAATTTCGGCAGGCCGCCCTCGATCGAGGCCAGGTCTCCGACGCGCGGGACATCCAGCCCCATGCCGATCACCAGCGCAGCCACCACGACGATGCCCGCCAGCGGCGCTGGCACAATGCGCGTGATGCGCGGCATCACCCAGATCACCGCCATGGTCAGCGCGACCAGCCCCAGCATCGTATAGAGTTGCATCCCGGACAGCCATTCACCACCGCTCATGCCGTGGCCGGTGTTTTCCATGGTGCCCGGCACCTTGAACTGGCCCAGTTGCGCCAGAAAGATCACGATCGCCAGGCCGTTGACAAAGCCCAGCATCACCGGATGCGGCACCAGGCGGATGAACCGGCCCCAATGCATGGCCCCCGCGATAATCTGCAGGATGCCCATCAAAACCACTGTGGCGAACAGGTATTCGACCCCGTGCTGCGCCACCAGCGCCACCATGACGACCGCCAGCGCACCGGTTGCGCCCGAGATCATACCCGGACGACCCCCGATCAGCGCGGTGATCAGCCCCACGAGGAACGCCGCATACAGGCCTACCAGCGGGTGAACCCCGGCGACGAAAGCAAAGGCCACCGCTTCGGGCACCAGGGCCAGGGCGACGGTCAGGCCCGACAAAAGCTCGATCCGCAGGCGGGCGGGGGTCAGCTTTTCGTCCGGCATCCAGCTCAGATCGGGAATGGCGAGGCGATTGGCAAAGCTTGCCAGCAAGGCTCGGGGCATGAATTGGTCCTGTGGGTCAGAATGTTCGCGCGAAGGCGGTCGTATACCCGCCTTCGGCGCTGTCTGCTAGCCCATCGATGGCAGGCTGTCATGCAAAAACTGCAAGGCGACGCCCCTTGTGGCGCCTGTGCGGCGCAATAACACCGGCAAGCCTTGCCAAATGCCCGACAAGCCCGCAGAAATTCCCTCAGGCAGGTATCGCAGCGGAGAACGAACGTGGCCCAGACAAAAATTGCCGTCATCGGCGGATCGGGAATTTATGACATCGACGGGCTGGAAACGCCGCAATGGGTTACCGTGGAAACGCCTTGGGGCGCGCCGTCCGACCAGATCCTGACCGGGACACTAAACGGCATCGAGATGGCCTTTCTGCCCCGCCACGGGCGCGGGCATGTGCATTCGCCGACCGAGGTGCCCTATCGCGCCAATATCGACGCGCTGAAGCGGCTGGGAGTGACCGATGTGGTCTCGGTTTCGGCCTGCGGCTCCTTCCGCGAACACATGGCGCCCGGCGATTTCGTGGTCGTCGATCAGTTCATCGACCGCACCTTCGCCCGCGAGAAAAGCTTTTTCGGCACCGGCTGCGTCGCCCATGTCAGCGTGGCCCATCCGACCTGCCCGCGCCTGTCTGACGCCTGTGAAACGGCCGCCCGGGCGGCCGGAATCACCGTGCATCGCGGCGGCAACTACCTGGCGATGGAAGGGCCGCAATTCTCGACGCTGGCGGAATCGAAGATGTACCGCGAGCAGTGGGGTTGCGACGTGATCGGCATGACCAACATGCCTGAGGCCAAACTGGCCCGCGAGGCCGAGCTTTGCTATGCCTCGGTGGCGATGGTCACCGACTATGACAGCTGGCACCCCGATCACGGCGAAGTGGACGTGACCGCGATCATCGCGACGCTGACCGGCAATGCCGAGAAGGCGCGCGCCTTGGTCAAAGGCCTGCCTGCCCTGCTGGGAGCGGACCGCGCGCCCTGCCCGCATGGCTGCGACCGGGCATTGGACCACGCGATTTTGACGGCCCCGGAAAAGCGCGACCCGCAAGTGCTGGCCAAGCTGGATGCGGTGGCGGGCCGGGTATTGTAGGCGGTCTTGATGGCCACAAGTTTTTTTCAGGATTGCTGCGGCGGATCTGACGGAGGTGTGTAATGGATTTTGAACTTTGGCTGGCCTTTGTCGCAGCTTCGACCGCTCTTCTGCTGATCCCGGGCCCGACGGTTCTGCTGGTGCTCAGCTATGCGCTGTCCAAAGGGCGCAGCGTGGCCGTGGCCTCGGCCACGGGGGTTGCGCTGGGGGACCTGATTGCCATGACCGCCTCGTTGCTGGGGCTTGGGGCGCTGGTGCTGGCGTCGGCCACGCTGTTTTCGGTGCTGAAATGGGTGGGCGCCGCCTATCTGGTCTGGCTGGGCATCAAGCTGCTGCGCAGTGCGCCGTCCGGCGGGATGCAGGCGGTGGCCACCGGGCGCGACGTCACCGCGCGCGGCGTGTTCGGCCATGCGGCCGCCGTTACTGCCCTGAACCCGAAATCCATCGCCTTCTTCATTGCCTTCGTGCCGCAATTCCTGCGCCCGGCCGAGCCGCTGGGCCCGCAGTTCGCGATCCTGATTGCGACTTTCGTGGGATTGGCCGGGCTGAACGCGCTGGCCTATGCGCTGCTGGCCGACCGGCTGCGCCGCGTAATCGGCCGCCCCGGCATCATCACCGGCATGACCCGTTTCGGAGGGTTGACCCTGATCGGAATGGGCGTGGCCACGGCGGTACTGCGTCGCCCGGCCTGAAGGCAGTCAGGTCCCGGCGTTCTCAGCCATGAATGCGCGAATGAACTTGCGGATCTCGCGCGCGGCCGAGGTGTCGAGATCGCGGCACAGCGCAACGAACGCGTCGCGTTCGTCCTTGTCC
This sequence comes from Ruegeria sp. CH5, assembly GCF_056537025.1. Lineage (NCBI taxonomy): Bacteria > Pseudomonadati > Pseudomonadota > Alphaproteobacteria > Rhodobacterales > Roseobacteraceae > Ruegeria > Ruegeria sp. CH5. The sequence continues at coordinate 1,279,997 of NZ_JBQFQT010000001.1, forward strand.
AGGCGCAGAACCAGCTGGCTGTTCTTTTTGGTGGATCCCTTGAGGTCGGCCTTGGCCACGGCTGTCATCCTTATTCTGGGCCTGCATCAGCGCGTGGCACCTTGTATAGACAAAGCGCATCGCTTGTCGATACCCGCACCCCCCCAAGGGCGGGTTGTCCGGGCGCATCTGTTCCGCAGCAAATACGCGCAGGACGGCAGCCGTGGCTTGCATGACTGGCCGTGATACGCCAAACACCGCCGTGTTTTGACGCAAGAAGGGTTGCCCCATGTCCAGAAGCAAAACGGTCAAGGATTACATTCGGACCATCGTCGATTTTCCCCACGAAGGGATCATGTTCCGCGACGTGACGACCCTGTTTGCGGATCCCCGCGGGTTTCGCATGGCCATCGACCAGATGCTGCACCCCTATGCCGGCGAGCGCATCGACAAGGTCGTGGGGCTTGAGGCGCGCGGTTTCATCTTGGGCGGCGCGATCGCTCACCAGCTGAGCGTGGGCTTCGTTCCGATCCGCAAGAAGGGCAAGCTGCCGGGCACCACGATCAGCGAGGAGTACAAGCTGGAATACGGCGAGGCCATCGTCGAGATCCACGATGACGCGATCCAGCCCGGTGAAAAGGTTCTGGTCGTCGATGACCTGCTGGCCACCGGCGGCACTGCCGCGGCAGGCATCAAGCTGATCGAACGGCTGGGCGGCGAGATTGTCAGCTGCGCCTTCATCATCGACCTGCCCGAGCTGGGTGGCCGGAAGGTGCTGGAGGAGATGGGCATGGACGTCCATGTCCTGTGCGAATTCGAAGGGCTGTGAACAGACAGCGGTCACGATTTCGTGACTTGCCGCTGGAAACGCCGCGCGCTTAGCGCGGCGTCGTTCGTTTTCCAGTCGGTTTTTTGCCCCCGACGCCTGATCTCCTTTCGGCATGTCGCCGTATAAACCGTGATGTCGCCGATGACATCCTCAACAAGGGAAGTAGATCATGTTTCGCAAATTCGCTGTTGCCGGTGTCGCCAGTATCCTGTTTTCGACCGCTGCCATGGCCGACGGCCACGGCAAGGACATTGTGGACACCGCTGTCGGGGCTGGCAGCTTCAACACTCTGGTCGCAGCCGTGCAGGCCGCCGAGTTGGTTGACACGCTGAAGGGCGAAGGCCCATTCACCGTTTTCGCGCCCACGGATGAAGCCTTTGCCGCGCTGCCCGAAGGCACCGTGGAAACGCTGCTGAAGCCCGAGAACAAGGATCAGCTTGTGGCGATCCTCACCTATCACGTGGTTCCGGGCAAGGTGATGTCGGGTGATCTGTCCGACGACATGACCGCCGCCACCGTGCAGGGTGGAGAGATCACGATCGATCTCGACAACGGTGTCATGGTCAATGACGCAAATGTCGTTCAGGCAGATATCGAAACCAGCAATGGCGTGATCCACGTAATCGACAAGGTTATCCTGCCGGCGTCGTAAACGACGCGCAGCTGCGGCCCGGAGCGTCCGGGCCGCACTTACACAGTTGACAGGACGGCGCCGGGGTTCATGATCCCGAGCGGGTCCAAGGCGGCCTTGATGGCGCGCATGGCCGACAGTTTGGCCGGATCACCATAACGTTCCAGATCACCGGTCTTCAGACGGCCCACCCCATGCTCGGCACTGACCGATCCTTCAAATTCATGCACCAGGTCATGAACCGCGCGCTTGATCGCGGCGCGCCGGTCATCGAACGCGCCCCGGTTGTGGCCTTTGGGGGGGAAGACGTTGTAGTGCAGGTTGCCGTCCCCCAAATGACCAAAACAGTTCACCCGGAAAGGTCCGAGGGCCGAAATCGCGTTGCCGCCTTGCCGGATGAAATCGGGGATGCGCGAAATCGGAACCGAGATATCGTGGCTGGACACCGAACCGATCAGCCGGTTCGCCTCGGGGATGCGTTCGCGCACTGACCACAGCGCGTCGCGCTGCGCGGCGCTTTGGGCGATGACACCGTCCGACACCAGACTACGGGCCTCGGCAGCGACGAACAAGGACTCCAGCGCCGCCTCGGGCTCGTGCCCGGTCGGCAATCCCAGTTCAATCAGGACCGACCATTCCGGCGGCGTGTCAAAGGGTTGCCGCACGTCCGGCAAGACCTCTGCCAGAAAATCCAGCCCCTGTCTGTGGATCAGTTCGAACGCGCTTACGGTTTCGCCCAGATGATCGCGGGCCAGGGCCAACAGGTCCATCGCCGCTTCGGGGCTGGCCACCTGAAAGACCGCCGTGCCCAGCCCGGCAGGGCGCGGGAAAAGCTTGAGCGAGGCGGCGGTGATGACCCCCAGCGTACCCTCAGACCCGATCAGCAGGTTGCGCAGATCATAGCCGGTGTTGTCCTTGCGCAAACGCCCCAGCCCGTGCCAGATGTCGCCGTTGGGCAGAACCGCTTCGAGCCCTAGGCACAGATCCCGCGCATTGCCATAGCGCAGGACGTTCACGCCCCCGGCATTGGTGGCGAGGTTCCCCCCGATCCGGCAAGATCCCTGCGCCGCCAGCGACAGCGGAAACAGCCGGTTGGCCGTCTCGGCCGCGGCCTGAATGTCGGCCAGCACAGCACCGGCCTCGGCGATCAGGATGTTTTCGGTCGGATAGACGGCCCGGATCGCGCGCATCCGCTCGAGCGACAGGATCAGGGGCTCGGGGCCATCTGCCATGACTTGCCCGCCCACAAGACCGGTGCCACCCCCGTATGGCACCACCGGCACGCGGACCTCGGACGCCAAACGCACCAAGGCTGCGACCTGCACAACCGTACGGGGCAAGGCCAGCAGACCCGCCTGCCCGGCGAAGCGGCGGCGCGGCTCTTCCAGATAGCGCGGCTCGACCGGACGGAGAATATCGTCACCCAGGCGGGCGCGGATGGTTTCGGCAAAGGTTTCGTCGGCAGGGTTCAAATGCATGCCCTCTGCATGCCCAAGCCCGCGGCGCACGGCAAGGCTTATTCCAATTCCATCAGGTATCGCGGCTCGAGCACAACCACCGTCGGGCGGTCCGGCAGGGTCCGCAGCGATACTTCGATTTCCGAGACACCGTCCCGGCGCACCGGGAAATCGGATCGGATATCGGCGAGGAACCGGTCCAGCGAATATCCCGAGAACCAGTGCATCGGAATGATGACCGAGCTTTTCAGCCGCTGCAGCACCGCGATCATCTCGGGCAAGGGCATGGTCGTGCCCCCGTCCACCGCCGCCATGACCACGTCCAGCCGCCCAAGGGTGGCGAACTGTTCGTCGGACGGGACATGGTGCAGATGCCCGAGATGGCCGATGCACAGGCCTTCGACCTCGAACACGAAGATCGAGTTTCCGCGCTCTTCCACTCCGCCATACGCGGACCGGATATCGGTCGATACGTTGCGCACCAGCAATTCGCCTAGGTCGAGGTAATGTTCGATGCCCTGCCCGAACTCGCCCCACCCCTGCAGCACATGCGGGATGGCCGGATCGGGATAGGCGGTCCAATGCGTGTCATGGGCGTGGTTCATCGTCACGATGTCGGGGATCAGATCCGCGCCGCCGATGAAGCCGGTGAAATCAGTCACCGCATTCAGCCCGCCGGGTGTTTGGATCAGAAAGGACGCATGCGCGACATAGCTGATCCGAACCGAGAATTCGGGCACCGGATCCTGCCATGCCGCCTGGTGCAGATACTGTATGCCGGGGGTGTTCTGGGCGATGGCGATGCAATGGCTCGGCCGACGCTCCTGCGCCGCCGCCGTCCCTGCCAGCAAGATCAGACCCGCTAAAATACTCCGCATGGTCGGAAGTCTAGCGCATCCGCGCCTCGAGTCACGTGGCGGGCCCCAGATTTCGGAAACAGTCCCGCCCACATCAGGTCCGAACGGGCCGCCTAGCCCGCGTCCGTCCGCCCGCGCCGGTCCGAGCGCAGAGATGCATAGAGCACATGGGTCCGCCAACGCCCGTTGATCTGCAGATAGGATTGCGCCACGCCCTCGTATTTGAACCCCGAACTTTCCAATAGCCCGCGAGAGGCGGCGTTTTCCGGCAGACAGGCGGCCTCGATCCGGCTAAGGTCCAGTCGGGTAAAGGCGTAATGCACCACGGCGCCGATGGCCTCGCGCATGTAACCCTGCCGGGCAAAGGCCTGCCCGGTCCAATAGCCCAGCGTTCCGGCCTGCGCCGGCCCCCGGCGGATGTTGTCCAGCGTGATGGCGCCCACCAGCATGTCATCCGTTCTGCGGAAGAGGAACAGCGGAACCGCCGTGCCGTTGGCCACCGAGCGTTGCGCCCAGTAGACACGGTTGGTGAATGATTTGCGGGTCAGATGATCCTTGGCCCAGATCGGCTCCCACGGGGTCAGATACTCGCGCGAGGCCAGCCGCAGCGCGGCCCAGTCGTTGAAGTCGGAATGCACGGGCGGGCGCAAGCTCAACCGCTCGGTCTCGAGTTTCAGCCTGCGTCTGCCCAACAGCATCACGCCGCGCGCCTCTCCTGCAGCCTCTCCAGTGTCGGCGCACCACCCACAGGCCCATAAAGCGCCAGTGCTGCCGGGGCCTGAACCGCCATCTTTTCGGCGAAGGCGCGGACGTCGGCGGTGCTGACCGCGTCGATTTTGGCCACGGTTTCCTCGAGCGGCGGAACACGGCCCCAGATCTGCACCAGCCGGGCCAGACGCTCTGCCCGGTTCGAGGGGCTTTCCAGCCCCATCAGCATCCCGGCCTTCATCTGCGCGCGGGCGCGGGCAACCTCCTCGGGGCTCATGTCCTCGGCCGCGCGCTTCATCTCGTCGATGGTGATGGTGGCCAGCTCGCCCACCTGATTGGCCGAAGTGCCGGCATAGATCGTGGTCGTTCCCGTATCGGCATAGGCGCCGGTCTGGGCAAAGATTGTATAGCACAGCCCGCGGGTCTCACGCACTTCCTGGAACAGGCGCGAGGACATGCCGCCGCCCAGCGCGGTCGAGTAGATCTGCGCGGTATAGATCTCGTCATCGCGATAGCCCGGGCTTTCCAGCGCCAGCGCGAAATGCGCTTGCTCCAGCGCCTTGTCCCGCCGCGCCTCGCCACCGGTGAACCGCGCAGCTTCCGCCGGTAACCCCTTGCGGGGTTGCAGATGGCCGAACATCTCTTCGGCCAGTTTCATCAGCTGGTCATGATCGACCGCGCCCGCCGCCGACAGGATCATCTGGTCGGGCGCATAGTGCTCGGCCACGAAGGCCGACAGGTCGTCGCGCGAAAAGGCGCTGACCCGTTCGGATGGGCCAAGGATGGGGCGGCCCAGCGGTTGGTCGCGATAGCTCTGTTCCTGCAGCCAGTCAAAGATCACATCGTCGGGCGTGTCATGCGCCTGTCCGATTTCCTGCAGGATCACGCCGCGCTCAACCTCGATCTCGCGCGGGTCGAAGACGGGGTTCAGGACGATGTCGCCGATCACGTCCATCGCCAGCGCCACGTCATCCTTCAGCACCCGGGCGTAATAGGCCGTCACCTCGCGCGAGGTATAGGCGTTGATATAGCCGCCCACATCCTCGATCGCCTCGGCGATCTGCAAAGCAGAGCGCCGCTCGGTGCCCTTGAAGGCCATATGCTCGAGGAAATGCGCGATGCCGTTCTGTTCGATCCGCTCGTGCCGCCCGCCGGCGGTCACCCAGATGCCGATGGCGGCCGATTGCAGCCCCGGCATCTGTTCGCTGACGATCCGAAAGCCGTTTGTTAGTTGGTCCAGTCTGACAGTCACTCAGCAATATGCCTTTTGATATGATCCTCGATGGCGCCCAGATCGTTGGCGATGCGGGTCACCCGTTCCGGACGTTCATACAGATCGGACATGCGCGAGGGAAGAGGCGGATGCACACCGCTGGCCTGCTCGACCGCGGCGGGGAATTTCGCCGGGTGCGCGGTGGCCAGAGTAACCATGGGCACATCGGCGGCGCGGGTGTCTTCGGCCACCTTGATGCCCACGGCGGTATGCGGGCAGACCAGCTCGGCGCTGTGTTCCAGCGTGGATTTGATCGTGGCCAGCGTTTCCTCTTCGGACACACGGCCCGAGTCGAAGCTTTCGCGCAGGGCCTCCATCGCGCCCTGGCTGACGTGGAAGCCGCCCTGTTTCAGCTCGTCCATCAACTGCGCCACGGCCCGCCCGTCCTCGCCATAGGCATAGTACAGCGCGCGCTCGAAGTTCGAGCTGACCTGAATATCCATCGACGGGCTGATCGAGGGGATGGTGTCGCCCTTGAAATAGCCCTGCCCGGACAGGCAGCGATGCAGGATGTCGTTCTGGTTGGTCGCCACCACCAGACGGTCGATGGGCAGACCCATCCGCTTGGCGATATAGCCGGCGAAGATGTCGCCGAAATTGCCGGTGGGCACCGTGAAGCTGACCTTGCGATGCGGCGCGCCCAGGCTGGTCGCGGCCGAGAAATAATAAACCACCTGCGCCAGCACGCGGGCAAAGTTGATCGAGTTCACCCCCGCCAGCTTGACCCCGTCGCGGAAGTCGAAATCGTTGAACATGTCCTTCACGGCGGCCTGACAGTCGTCGAAATCGCCATCGACGGCCAGCGCGTGCACGTTGCTGTCGGCGGGTGTGGTCATCTGACGGCGCTGCACCTCGGAGACGCGGCCATGCGGGAACAGGATGAACACATCGACCGCGTCCAGCCCCCGGAACGCCTCGATCGCGGCCGATCCTGTGTCGCCGCTGGTGGCGCCGACGATGGTAACACGTTCGCCCCGCCTCTTCAGCGCCACCTGGAACAGCTGGCCGATAAGCTGCATGGCGAAATCCTTGAAGGCCAGCGTGGGCCCGTGGAACAGCTCCAGCAGAAAGTGGTTCTCGTTCAGCTGCTTCAAAGGCGCGCGGGCATCATGGCCGAACCCGGCATAGGCGCGGGCGATGATCTCTTTGAATTCGTCCCCGGCGAACGAGCCGCTGACATACGGCCACATGACGCGGAACGCGATCTCTTCATAGGGCAGCCCGGCAAGCGCGGCGATCTCGTCCTGACTCAGAACCGGAATCTCGGCAGGCAGGTACAGGCCGCCGTCGCGGGCCAGACCGGTCAGCATCGCCTCTTCAAAGCTCAGTTCGGGCGCCTGCCCGCGGGTCGAGATATATTTCATTGCGCGTCACTTTCTGATGGGGCGCGGCCGCGCCACAGGAAATATCCGGTCATTGCGGCCCAGACCAGCGCCAGGCCGAACCATGTCACCGCGTATTGCAGATGGTCGTTGGGAATACCCGCCGTATCCACCGGCAGCGGCGTGATGGCGGGATCGGTCTGGCTGCGGGCAACCAGTAGGATCGGTTCGGCCCCAAGCGCATCGGCCAGCGCGGGCACGTCGCGGGCAAACCAGATGTTGCCCGCCCGGTCCGGATCGGGGGTATAGCTGTCGATCTCATCGGGCCAATGCAGATTTCCGACAACCTGCATGGGCCCGATCTGGCGTTCGGCCTGCTTGGCCGTTGTGGGCACAAAGCCCCGGTCCACAAGGATCGTGCGATCACCAGTTCGGAAGGGCGCGATGATCCGATAGCCCGGCCCGACCTGTTTGACCGAAACCAGTACATGGATTTCGCCGGGCAGCATCTCGCCCGATACTTCGACGGGCAGATAACGGTCGGCTTCGGGATCGACCGCCTCGGGCAGCGGCACCGGATCGGCGGCGATCCGGGCTTCGATGTCGGCCAGAATGCCCTCTTTCCACGCCAGACGCTGAACCTGCCAAGTGCCTAGAGACACAAGAACCGCCAGCCCGGCGAGCCCGAAAATCAGCAGAAACAGGATGCGGCGCATGTATGGCCCTTGTTGCGTGTCATAGCGGCTCGGGGTCAAGCCGGCGTCTTGTTACGGTCTGTGCGCAAGGAAATGCAACCTTGCAATTGTACGGGGCGCAATCCCTTGCGCCCCTGATCGAGAAAAAGCCGCCCCGAGGGGCGGCTTTTGCAATTCGACAGCCTCGCGGGGCGTTACATCAGCGGTGCCTGACCCCAGATGTAGACTGCGAAGAACAGGAACAGCCAGACAACGTCGACAAAGTGCCAGTACCATGCGGCCGCCTCAAACCCGACGTGTTTCTCCGGGGTAAAGTCGCCACGCAGCGCGCGGATCAGACAGACCGTCAGGAAGATGGTGCCGATGATCACATGTGCGCCGTGGAAGCCGGTTGCCATGAAGAAGTTCGAGTAGAACTGATCGCCGCCGAACTCCCACCCTTCGTGGGCCAGCAGCTCGTAGTATTCGAAGGCCTGCAGGAAGGTGAAGGCGATGCCTAGGACGATACCGATCGCGAGACCCTGAATCAGCGCCTTGCGGTCGTTGTCGTGAACCAGCGCGTGGTGCGCCCAAGTGATCGCACAGCCCGACAGCAACAGAACCAGAGTGTTGATCAACGGCAGGTGGAACGGGTCCACCGCGTGGATGTCAGGCTGGATGTATTCGGTGCCGGCATAGTCGTACATCGGATACATGCGATGCTTGAAGAACGACCAGAACCAGGCGAAGAAGAACATCACCTCGGACATGACGAACAGGATGAACCCATAGCGCAGCCCGATCCGGACCACCGGGGTGTGATCACCCGCGCGGCTTTCGGCCACGACCTCGGACCACCAGGCAAACATCGTGTAGAGAACCGCCACAAGACCACCCCAGAACACGAAGGAGGTCATGCCGTGCATCCAGAGAACGGCTCCGAACAGCATGACGAAGCCACCGATCGCGCCGATCAGCGGCCAGATCGAAGGTGCCAGAATGTGGTAATCGTGGTTTTTTGCGTGTGCCATCAGCGTCCCTCACCTACAGGCGTTAGTTCGTGTTTGTTTCTGCCTGCGCATCCAGGGCGGCATAGCCCTCGGGCAGGTCTATTTCATAGAATGTATACGACAGCGTGATCGTATGAACATACTGTGCTTCGGGGTCTTCCACCATTTCGGGGTCGACGAAGAAAGTTACGGGCATCTCGACGCGTTCGCCGGGCTCCAGAACCTGCTCCTCAAAACAGAAACATGCGATCTTCTGGAAGTATCCGCCGGCGGAATAGGGCGTCACGTTGTACGATGCCTGTCCCGCAACCGGCTTGTCGGTCGGATTGTATGCTTCGTAAAAGGCCAGACCGGTCTCACCGATACGCACCTTCATCTCTCGCTCGACGGGTTTGAATTCCCACGGCATGTCCTTGGCCTTGGAGGCGTCGAAGCGAACGGTCACCACCCGGTCGAGGATATCGTCGGGCGTGGCCTCGGCAACGCCGGTGGTGCCCCCGAACCCGGTGACCCGACAGAACCAGTCGTAGAACGGCACGGCCGCCCAGGCCAGGCTGCCCATCAGAACAACCAGACCAACGGTCTGTGCAACGGTCTTCTGCGGTCCGCTCAAAGCCATCAGTTCTGAACCTCCTCGCTGGGCACGCCGAAATCGCTGCCCGAGACCTTGACGATGGTCAGGCCGAAGATGATCACGATGAACGCCGCCAACGTCAGCCCGACACCCAGGTTGCGGCCGAAGCGACGCTGGTGCAGCTCATGGCTTTTGCGCAGGCTCATGACCAGCCTCCCAACCCGTAGGGTTTCAGCAGCGCCTCGGCGAGGATCGCGCCGAAATGCAGGAACAGGTACAGCAGCGACAGCTTGAAAAAGCTGCGCTCGACCTTGAAATTGTCCGCCTCCGCGTCGTCTTCGGTGCGGCGCGAGATGGCCCATGCCCCCCGCAGGAACAGAGCGTTCAACACCACGGCAACAGCGAGGTAAATCGGCCCACCGATGCCCGAGAACGCCGTGCCCACGGCCAGCAGAGCCAGCAATGCGGTATAGACCAGAATATGGGTCCGCGTGGCGCGGCGTCCATGCGTTACGGTCAGCATCGGCACGCCGGCGTCGTCATAATCCGAGCGCATGAACAGCGCCAGCGCCCAGAAATGCGGCGGGGTCCACATGAAGGTCAGGGCAAACATCAGCCACGTCTCGAGCGTCATCGAACCCGTCGCGGCAACCCAGCCGATTACCGGCGGGAAAGCGCCCGCGGCGCCTCCGATCACGATGTTCTGCGGCGTCAGGCGCTTGAGCCACATCGTGTAGATCACGACATAGAAAAAGATGGTAAAGGCCAGAAACGCGCCCGCGAACCAGTTGGTCGCCAAGCCCAGCATGATCACCGACAGACCCGACAGGGCCAGGCCCAGCGCCATCGCCTCGCCGGGCTCAACCTTGCCCGACGGGATCGGACGGCCCTTGGTGCGCTTCATAACCTTGTCGATATCCGCGTCCCACCACATGTTCAGCGCGCCCGAGGCGCCGCCACCGATGGCAATGAACAGGATGGCGCAAAAGCCGACGAACGGATGTACCGGCACAGGGGCGGCCAGCAGACCCACCAACGCGGTGAATACGACAAGCGACATCACCCGCGGCTTGAGCAGGGCGAAATAGTCGCCAAAGCCGGCCTCGTCCGCACGGGATTGTGCGGCAAGTGTGCTGGCATTGATGCTCGCGTCGGTCATGTCAGGTCCTTGTGGTGCGAAAGCTGCGCGAAACCCGCGCAGCCTGTCCTTGGTTTCGAACGGGCCTCAGGCCCCGGGATCGTCAGTTCGACGCGATCTGGAACGATGCCGGCTGGCCGGCGTATTCGTCCAACGCGCCCTGCAGCCATTCCTGATAGGCTTCTTCGCTGACGACTTTGACGGTGATTGGCATGTAGGCGTGGTCCTTGCCGCACAGCTCGGAGCACTGGCCGAAGTAGATGCCTTCCTTGTCGGCCTGGAACCACAGCTCGGCCAGGCGGCCCGGAACGCCGTCCTGTTTGACGCCAAACGCCGGGATCGTCCATGAGTGGATCACGTCGGCCGCCGTGACCTGCATCACAACCACCTTGTTGACGGGAACCACGACTGCGGTGTCGGTGGCCAGCAGCCACTCATCCTCGCTGTAGCCGGCATCGGCCAGCTTGGCACGCATCGCATCGTCCAGAACGAACGGGGTTACATCCGCATCGGCGGGGCGTGCACCTTCGTCCAGGGTGGCCGGGTGACCCAGCAGGTAGCTGTCGAACGCAAAGTCGTGATCGACATATTCATAGGTCCAGTACCACTGGTTGCCGGTCACCTTGATGACGACATCACCCTCGGGGATTTCCTGCTGCTTGAACAGCACCGGCAGCGAGAACGCTCCGATGAAGACCAGGATCAGGATCGGGCCGATGGTCCAGGCGATCTCGACCGGAGTGTAGTGCGAGAACCGCGCCGGGGTCGGGTTTACACGCTGGTTGTAGCGCACGATGCAGTATACCAGCAGGCCTGCGACCAGCAGACAGATCGCGGTGATGATAACCAGAATCATACCGTCAAGGCGGTGAATCCCTTCGGCCAGGCTGGTGGCCGCCGGCTGGAAGCCCATGCCGCCGTCGACCGGCTTGCCGATGATCTCAAGGTCCTGAGCCATGGCGGGAAGGCTGGAGAGGGCTGCGAACACCCCCGAAAGCATCAAAGCATTCTTCATTTTCTGTCCTGATCGTTTGATCTTTGCGTCTCTGGCGAACAGGTGTGAATCGGTCACACCTCTCCCGTTGTCTTTGGCCGCGTTAAAAACCATATTCCGGGAGGTAGATAAAGCAAAATGCTTGCGTCAAACAGACGCTATTTTTGATCTGGATCAAACGCGAAAGGCCGCAACCCATGACTCAAGCCCCGTTTCGTCCGTTCGAGACCGCATTGCCGCATGACGAGGCGCTGGCCGTACTGCGCTCGGCCACCGCCGGGGCCGAAGACGGCGAGCTGTTTGTAGAGCGTCGGAAATCCGAAACACTTGCCTTTGACGATGGGCGCCTGCGCACCGCATCTTACGATGCGTCCGAGGGATTCGGGCTGCGTGCAGTGCAGGGTGATGTGGCCGGTTATGCCCACTCGACCGATGTATCAATGCCCTCGCTGAAACGTGCTGCGGAAACCGCCCGGCTGGCGGTTGGTGACGGAGGAGGCACTTTGGCCGACGCGCCAAGGCGCACAAACAAACAGCTTTATACGGATGCAGACCCGATCGATTCCGCCAGCTTCCCGGTCAAGGTCGAGACTCTGCGCGAAATCGACGGATTTGCGCGCGATCTGGACCCCAGGGTGGTCCAAGTCAGCGCCGTGATCGCCGCGTCCGTGCAAGAGGTCGAAATCCTGCGCCCCGATGGCACCATGGTACGCGACGTTCGTCCGATGACGCGCCTCAACGTGTCGGTCATCGTCGAACAGAACGGTCGGCGCGAAAGCGGATCGGCCGGCGGTGGCGGCCGCGTTGGTCTGGACGGCCTGATTGACCCGTCCGATTGGCAGGACAAGGTCCGAGAGGCGCTGCGCATTGCTTTGGTCAACCTTGACGCAATTCCCGCTCCGGCAGGCGTGATGGAAGTTGCACTGGGCCCCGGCTGGCCCGGTATCCTGCTGCACGAGGCCATCGGGCATGGGTTGGAAGGAGACTTTAACCGCAAGGGGAGTTCGGCCTTTGCCGGGCTGATGGGGCAGCGGATCGCCTCCAAGGGCGTGACCGTGGTGGATGACGGGACGATCCCGGATCGTCGCGGCTCGATCACCGTAGATGACGAAGGCACGCCCAGTTCGCGCACTGTGCTGATCGAAGATGGTATCCTGACCGGCTACATGCAGGACCGGCAGAATGCGCGCCTGATGGGCGTGTCCCCCACCGGCAACGGGCGCCGGCAAAGCTATGCGCACAAACCGATGCCACGCATGACCAACACGATCATGCTGGGCGGCGATGCCAACCCGGCGGATCTGGTGGCCGAGATCAAGGACGGCATCTGGGCCGTGGGTTTCGGCGGCGGTCAGGTCGACATCACCAACGGCAAATTCGTGTTCAGCTGCACCGAGGCCTACCGGGTCGTGAACGGCAAGATCGGCGCGCCGGTCAAAGGCGCAACGCTGATCGGCGACGGTCCTTCAGCGTTGAAACGTATCCGGGGTCTGGGCAACGACATGGCCCTGGATCCCGGCATGGGAACCTGCGGCAAGGACGGTCAGTGGGTGCCCGTGGGTGTGGGTCAGCCTACGGTGCTGATGGAGGGGCTGACGGTCGGAGGATCCGCCGCCTGATGCGAATCGTGTGCTTGCGGCCGGCACCATGGTTAATCCGTGCTGCCGGCCACAAAAGGAATGAACCGTAGCGCATCGAAAACGAAAGCCTGAGAAAAGTTATTACTTTCAAAGATTTGCGCGCCTATTCCGCGAAACCCACACTGGAACACGCTAAAATTTTCTGCGATTCACAAGCTGTTAACCCGTCACGCCGTAAACCAGTTCTGCAATCAGGCGGAGCGACGGATGACCGAAGAGCAGCTTTCTTCCAATCACCCCCCACTCCCACCCACCACGGAAGAGGACCGGTTTTCCTGGCTTCGCCTGTTGCGCTCGCGCAAGGTTGGCCCGGCAACGTTCCGGCGCCTGATGCACGAACATGGCTCGGCGCAGAATGCGCTGGCCGCGTTGCCGGAATTGGCACGCGCTGCCGGAATTGAAGGGTATGAAATATGCCCGCCCGGCGTCATCGAGGCGGAACTCAAGGCCGCAAAAGCCGCCAAAGCGCGGCTTTTGTGCCTTGGGGCCGCCGACTATCCTATGGCACTGACCGATCTGAACGATGCCCCTCCTCTGCTTTGGGCAATAGGCGACGTTTTGGTGCTTCAGCGCCCGATGATCTCGCTTGTCGGCGCCCGCAACTGTTCGTCCTTGGGAACCAGGATGGCGCGGGCTCTGGCGGGTGGTTTGGGTGAGAGTGGCTATGTAGTCGTCTCCGGCCTGGCCCGCGGCGTCGACACCGCCGCGCATCTGGCTACGCTGCAAACGGGAACCGTTGCGGTCATGGCTGGTGGCGTCGACATCATCTATCCGGCGGAAAACAAGGAACTGGCGCGCGACATCGCAACCAGAGGGCTGCGCATCTCCGAACAACCAATGGGCGTGACCCCGCAGGCACGCCACTTTCCTCGCCGCAACCGGATCATATCGGGTCTGTCTCAGGCCGTCGTCGTCGTCGAGGCTGCCGCCAAGTCCGGCAGCCTCATCACGGCACGCGACGCACTGGACCAGGGACGCGAGGTTCTTGCCGTGCCCGGCCATCCGTTCGACGCCCGCGCCGCCGGATGCAATCTTTTGATCCGTGAAGGCGCCACACTGGTACGCTGCGTGCAGGATGTGATCGACGCCCTGCCCCCGCAGCCGCGCAGCGCGCTGGAACCTGCCCCCGACACGGCGCCCGCCGCGCAGACAATCACTCCTCCCGAGACGCTCCACGCCCGAATCCTCGAACGGTTGGGGCCTTCGCCCTTGGCCGAGGACCAATTGATCCGGGATGTCGATGCGCCCGCCAGCGTGATCGGCCCCGCTTTGACCGATCTGGAGCTGGATGGATTGATCCGTCGCCAGCCGGGCGGGTTGCTGAGCCTCGCCGTCTGATCTGCCGAGGTGGTTCCAACCCGGACAAACGGTCTCAATTAGGCCGGATTTCGGACCTTTCAGACTGTGCATTGACAAATCCATCTTGCCCTACACATTTTGCACGGCCATAGAAGGCGCCCAACCCGTCGAGCGAGGTTTTTAACTAAATGCCTGTAGTTGTTGTAGAATCCCCGGCCAAAGCAAAAACAATCAATAAATACCTTGGCCCCGACTACACGGTCCTGGCCTCTTACGGACATGTTCGCGACCTTCCTCCGAAGGATGGATCGGTGGATCCCGACCACGAGTTTTCGATGACTTGGGAGGTCGGCACGGACAGCCGCAAGCACGTCAAGGCCATCGCCGACGCGCTCAAGGACGACAACGCGCTGATCTTGGCAACCGACCCCGACCGCGAGGGCGAGGCGATCAGTTGGCACCTGCAGGAGGCGCTTACCAAACGTCGCTCGATCAAGAAGGATACGGCCGTCAGCCGTGTGACGTTCAACGCCATCACCAAGGATGCGGTGACCAAGGCGATGCAGAACCCGCGCGAGGTGGACATGCCTCTGGTCGAGGCGTATCTGGCCCGGCGCGCGCTGGACTATCTGGTCGGCTTCAACCTGTCGCCGGTTCTGTGGCGCAAGCTGCCCGGCGCAAAATCGGCCGGGCGCGTGCAATCGGTCTGCCTGCGCCTGATCGTCGAGCGCGAGATGGAGATCGAGGCGTTCAAGCCCGTCGAATACTGGTCGATCAAGGCGCTGTTCGAAACGCCGCGCGGCCAGACCTATGAGGCGCGTCTGATCACGCTGGCCGGCAAGAAGCTGGACAAACATGACATCGCCAACGCCACGCAGGCCGAACTGGCGGTGCAGGCCATCACCAGCCGCGCACTGAGCGTGACCTCGGTCGAAGCGAAGCCAGCCGCGCGGAACCCCAGCGCGCCGTTCATGACCTCGACCCTGCAGCAGGAAGCCAGCCGCAAATTCGGAATGGGCGCCCGCCACGCGATGCAGGTGGCCCAGCGTTTGTACGAGGCCGGACACATTACCTATATGCGAACTGACGGCATCGACATGGCACCCGAGGCGGTCACCGCCACGCGGGACGCGATCAAGGACCGGTTCGGTGCCGAATACGTGCCGGACAGCCCACGCATGTACAAGAACAAGGCCAAGAATGCGCAGGAAGCGCACGAATGCATCCGGCCCACGGACATGACCAAGGATGCGGCCGCCCTGAAACTGTCGGATGACGATCAGCGCAAGCTGTACGATCTGATCTGGAAACGTACGATCGCCTGCCAGATGGCTGCCGCGCGGCTGGAACGCACCACCGTCGAAATCGGCAGCGATGACGGTCAGGTGGGCCTGCGCGCCACCGGTCAGGTCGTGCTGTTCGACGGCTTCATGCGCGTCTACGAGGAAGGCCGCGACGATGTCGAGGACGAGGATGACAAGCGCCTGCCCCAGATCACGCAGGGTGATCCGGCGCGCTTTGCCAAGACCACGCTGAAGGATCAGTTTGACAAGGCCACCGCCGACGGCGCGGACAAGAAGGCCATCCTGTCGGACAACCAGGCGGTTCTGGCGCTGCAACACCACACCCAGCCGCCGCCGCGCTATACCGAGGCGACCCTGGTCAAACGGATGGAGGAGCTGGGCATCGGGCGACCCTCGACCTATGCCTCGATCGTCACCACGATTCAGGACCGCGGTTACGTCCGCAAGGACAAGAACCGCCTGATCCCCGAGGAAAAGGGCCGGATCGTCACGATCTTCCTGCTGAATTTCTTCCGTCAGTATGTGGGATACGAATTCACTGCCAACCTCGAAGAGCAGCTGGACGAGGTGAGCGCCGGCGCCCGCGACTACAAGGACCTGCTGTCCAAGTTCTGGCGCGATTTCTCGGCCGCGATCGCCGAGACGTCCGAGCTGCGGATTTCGGAAGTGCTCGACAAACTGGACGAGGCGCTGGCCCCGCAGCTTTACCCCCCGCGCGAGGATGGCTCGGATCCGCGCATCTGCCCCAAATGCGGGGTCGGACGGCTGCACCTGAAAACCTCGCGGACCGGCGGATTCGTGGGCTGCGGGAACTATCCCGAATGCACCTATACCCGCCCCATCGCCGGTGAAGGTGCCGAGGGCGAGGAACGTCTGCTGGGCATGGATGGCGAGGATGAGATCTGGCTGAAATCCGGACGCTTCGGCCCCTATGTCCAGCGCGGCGAAGCCACGCCCGAGAACAAGAAGCCGCCGCGCGCCTCTTTGCCCAAGGGTTGGAGCAAGGATGACATGGACCTTGAGAAGGCGCTGACCCTTCTGAGCCTGCCGCGCGAGATTGGCGAACACCCCGAGGGCGGCATGATCAGCGCCAATTTCGGGCGCTTCGGTCCCTATATCATGCATCAGCTGCCGGATGAGGCGAAGCCGGTCTATGCCAACCTCAAGGACCCCAACGACGTGTTCGAGATCGGCATGAACCGGGCCGTCGAACTATTGGCGGAAAAGCGCGCCAACCCCGGGCGGCGCGGGCGGGCTGCGGCCAAACCGCTGAAAGAGCTGGGCGAGCATCCCGATGGCGGCGCGATCCAGGTTCTGGATGGGCGCTATGGGCCTTACGTGAAGTGGGAAAAGGTCAACGCGACCCTGCCCAAGGACATCAAGCCCGAGGACGTGACGCTGGAAATGGCGGTGGAGCTAGCCAATGAGAAGGCGGCCAAGAAAGGCACCCGCAAAAAGGCCGCGCCCAAGAAGAAAGCCACCAAGAAGAAAGCCAGCTGATCCCGGCCCCTGCGGGCGGTTAGGTAGAAATACCACCCGCCCGCAGGTTTCATTGACTTCCCAATGACGTGGCGGCACAACCTGCCCATCACCATGTCATTGGGGGAGTTTTCCATGAAGAAAGTCTATGCCAATGCCACCGAGGCCCTCGATGGGATACTTCGGGATGGCATGCTGATCGCGGCCGGCGGGTTCGGCCTGTGCGGCATTCCCGAATTGCTGCTGCAGGCGATCAAGGAGTCGGGCGTGAAGGATCTGACCTTTGCCTCGAACAACGCGGGCGTCGACGATTTCGGCATCGGCATCCTGCTGCAGACGCGGCAGGTCAAGAAGATGATCAGCTCGTATGTCGGCGAGAACGCCGAGTTCATGCGCCAGTACCTGTCGGGCGAGCTTGAGCTGGAATTCACCCCGCAAGGCACCTTGGCCGAGCGCATGCGCGCCGGTGGCGCGGGCATCCCGGGCTTCTACACCAAGACCGGCGTCGGCACCGTAATCGCCGAGGGCAAGGAGCACAAGGAGTTCAACGGCGAGACCTACATCCTCGAGGAAGGGATCTTTGCCGATCTGGCCATCGTCAAGGCATGGAAGGCCGACGACACCGGCAACCTGGTGTTCCGCAAGACCGCCCGCAACTTCAACGTGCCGGCGGCGACCTGCGGCAAGATCTGCGTGGCCGAGGTCGAAGAGATCGTGCCGCGCGGTTCGCTGGACCCCGACTGCATTCACCTGCCCGGCATCTATGTGCACCGGGTCATTCAAGGTCAGCACGAAAAGCGCATCGAACAGCGCACCACCCGCAAGAAGGAGGAAGCGTAATGCCCTGGGACCGCAATCAGATGGCCGCGCGTGCCGCCGAGGAACTGGAAGACGGCATGTATGTGAACCTCGGCATCGGGATTCCGACGCTGGTGGCGAACTACGTGGGCGACAAGGATATCACCCTGCAGTCGGAAAATGGCATGCTGGGCATGGGCCCCTTCCCCTATGAGGGCGAAGAGGACCCCGACCTGATCAACGCCGGCAAGCAGACTATCACCGAACTGCCCCGCACGGCCTATTTCGACAGCGCTACGTCCTTTGCCATGATCCGCGGCGGCAAGATCGCGGCGGCGATTTTGGGCGCGATGGAGATCGACGAGAAAGGCGATCTGGCCAACTGGATGATTCCGGGCAAGCTGGTCAAGGGCATGGGCGGCGCCATGGACCTGGTGGCCGGGGTCGGACGGGTCATCGTGGTGATGGACCACACCAACAAGCACGGCGACAGCAAGGTGCTGAAGGAATGCACCCTGCCGCTGACCGGCAAGGGCGTGGTTGACCGCATCATCACCAACCTGGGCGTGCTGGACGTGGTCGAAGGCGGCCTGAAGATCGTCGAACTGGCCGATGGCGTCAGCGAAGAAGAGATGCGCGCGGCGACCGAGGCGACCATCGTCAGCTGATTTCTGAGCAAACAGAGAAACCGAAAGGCCCGCCAATCGGCGGGCCTTTTTCAATTCATGGACTGAAAGACGCACCCGTCGGAAATCAGCATCGGAGGAGTGGCACACAACGCTCGGGCCACCTGGAAGGCGGCTAGAACTTTGGGGACATAGTCGCGCGTTTCAGCATAAGGCGGGACGCCATTGTGCTTTCGCACCGCGCCTTCACCGGCGTTGTATCCCGCCAGGACGAGAATCGGGTCGTCGTTGAACTCACCCATCAGCCAATCGAGGTACTTCACGCCGCCGGCGATATTCTGTTCCGGCAACATGCTGTCGGTCACGCCGAACCGCTTGGCTGTGGCAGGCATCAGTTGCATCAAACCCTGTGCTCCGGCGGAGCTGACGGCAGTGGGGCGACCGCCTGATTCAACGGACATGACCGCAAGGACCAGCGCTGGCGACACTTTTGTTCCTACGGTCGTACGGAGAATATCGACCCCGCGCTGCTCGACGATCTTCTGAAGGTTCTGCAGCCGCGGAGATGAAATCTGGGTCGCCGCCAAAGCCTGCAGGGCTTCGTCAAGGCGGCCGGGGCCGGCTCGGGTCATATCCGGCGATACCTTTTCCCAGAACGCCTTGTACGCGCCCTCAGGGGTCTTTTTCTTCATTATGTCCGGAAAGGCCGCCGGAGGGACTTTGGTCCGGGCTATGATATCGGGCACGACCAAATCGGGGCCCGTGCTGGGCGCTGAAGGTGCTGATGCGTGTTCTTGCGGACTGATCTGAACCGTCACTCGCGGGCGTTCCCCCGCTTTGGGA
Source organism: Ruegeria sp. CH5 (assembly GCF_056537025.1). Classification (NCBI taxonomy): domain Bacteria; kingdom Pseudomonadati; phylum Pseudomonadota; class Alphaproteobacteria; order Rhodobacterales; family Roseobacteraceae; genus Ruegeria; species Ruegeria sp. CH5. Next base: position 1,299,432 of record NZ_JBQFQT010000001.1, read on the forward strand.
GCCTTGATCCGTTTGTAAACGCCGCGTGGCTCGATATCCGCAGCAGGTGCCGGAGCCGCCACGGCAACCAGCAACGCCAAAACGCCGGCGCATGTCAGTGCGTCCCGGAAAATCATTTCTGCCTGCCTCATCTGTTCTTTTGAGTTGATTTGATACGCGAATCTTCCCGCAAGGCCAGAAAAACAAAGCGAATTGGGGCGGTTTTGCCTCATTTGGCGCAATTTTGCACCGCCGAAACAGCACAGCGGGTTGGTGTGGGAAATTTTTTATTATTTATTTCAATAGATTACCAGATTAGTGACCAAAAAGTTAAGCCTGAGGCAAAAAATTCGTTGTTTGGCCCAATTCCTGCCACGCACGAGGGGCAAACATAGTGCCATACCGAGACGGTCATGAGCCGACTGAGAGATGAAGCTCTGAAAGACCCCGAGGTTTTATTGACTTTTTGATCCTTTAGGAGGGACGTAACATGATCAAGTTCATCAAGAACTTCCGCAAAGACGAAGACGGCGCCGTAACTGTTGACTGGGTCGTTCTGACCGCAGCCGTTGTTGGCCTGGCAGCCGTTGCTTACCAGCAGATCGAAGGCGGCGCGACCGGCCTGGCAACCGACGTTTCCAGCGCCCTGACCAGCGCAACGATCAGCACCGGTTCGAACTCGGCAGCTGGTGGTATCACCACCGCCGGCAGCAACTAAACTGACTTCATCCCAATCGGGATACAAGGCCGCGCCTGAGGGCGCGGCCTTTTCCTTTGAAGCAAGACAGACGCTGCGCATCGGATTTCGGGCGCCGGGCCAAGCATGGCCCACGTTTGGCCTAAATTCCGCCACGGCGACGCGTTTAAGTCCTTGATAATTAGTTTTTAGGTGCCCGCGAGAATTCTGGTCGCCATCAGAAACCGGAACTGGGCGGAATCACTCTGTCAGGAGGGACGCGAAATGATCAAGTTCATCAGGAACTTCAAAAAAGATGATAGCGGTGCGATCACCGTCGACTGGGTGGTACTGACCGCAGCCGTCACCGGCCTGGCAGCGATTGCCTACGCTTTGATCCAAGGCGGGACCGAGGGCTTGGCCGACGATGTTGAGGCGGCCCTTTCCGACTCGGCGATCAGCATCAGCACCGGCGACAGCAACACGGCCGTTGGCGGGATCATCACCGGTGGATCGAACGGATCCGGCGGCAACTGATTTTCGGGAACTTGGCCAACCGGCCACATGACAACCGCGCCAGCCGGGCGCGGTTGTTCGCGTTTGCCCCCTGCCTTCTCCGCACCGCACAACCCATGCTGGGATACAGCAGACGCCACGTCACGAGATGCTCGTTCGCAACGTTCTGTGCCAATAAAACAACGAAAAATATCCATTTGTCCCACATTTCGACACAATTCCGATTTAGGAAATATGCTGTTTCAATGTCCTGCCCGGACCGATACAGGTCCGGCCAGAGCAATAAAGAGGTATACGCATGCGAGCTGTATTTGGTCTTGTCCTGATCGTCGGGGTCGCCTTGGCTGGCGGCGCGGTCTATATGGCCCGCAACTATATTGCCGAGTATCAGAACGCCCTGGCGCGTGAACGGCAGATGGCCGAAGAGGCCCTTGCCAACGCCAAGGTCGACGTCGTTCCGACCGTCGGCGTGATCGTCTCTGAGCGTCCTCTGAAATACGGTGAGCGTTTGACCCAGGAAGATGTGCGCGTCGTGGAATGGCCTGAGAATGCTGTTCCGGAGGGGTCGTTCACCGATATGACGGCCCTGTTCCCGGAAACCGGCAACAATGAACGCTTTGTTCTGCGCACCATGGAAAAGGACGAGGCCATCATGGAGGTCAAGATCACCCGTCCGGGTGAGCTGGCCGGCCTGACCTCGCGCCTCGAAAAAGGTATGCGCGCGTTCGCCATCAGTGTTGATGTTGCCTCGGGCGTTTCGGGCTTTCTTCGCCCCGGCGACGTTGTTGATGTGTACTGGACCGGATCGCTGCGCAGCGCGGTCGAAGGGGCAAACGGGGAAATCACCCGCTTGATCCAGACCAATATCGAGTTGATCGCCGTCGATCAGACGGCGGGATCGGATGTCACCGGCACAACCATTGCCCGGACCGTCACCGTCGCCGCCACCCCGGAACAGATCGCGGCCCTGGCGCAGGCGCAAAACACCGGACGCCTGTCTCTGGCGTTGGTCGGGGTTCAGGATGAAACCGTCGCAAGTGCGATCGAGGTTGACCAACGCAAACTGTTGGGAATCGAAGAAGCAGCCCCCGCGCCGAAGAAAGAGGCCGAGAAGGTCTGCACCATCCGGACTCGCCGCGGCGACCAGATCGTCGAGACCCCGATCCCCTGCACAAACTGACGCCCATTCAGAGCGTTACCATGCCCGAGCCGCGCATAATGCGCGGCTCGTTTCGTTTGGGTTGTTGCGCATTGTCCACATAAGGAAAATTCCAGAAACCCTTGATTATTGCAATAAATCCGGAATTCGCGCAGAGTTCGTCACCATAGGGCATAAGACCCAAAAAAATAGAGTGGTGATCGGAGAGGCAGGTCACATGACAATACGTTCCTTGATTGGTTCGACCCTTTTGGGGTTGGCCCTAGTTCTGAGCCCGGTCGGCGATTCCGCCTGGGCCCAAAATCTTCGCGTGGTCAAAAAGGGTACGGCGGAAACGCTGAATGTGCCCATGAACCGCGCCATCGTGGTTGAAAGCGAACAGCCGTTTGCAGAGCTCAGCATCGCGAATGCAGGGATTGCGGACATCTCGTCGCTTTCGGACCGTACAATTTACGTCTTGGGCAAAGCGCCAGGCATGACGACGCTGACACTGTTTGACGGCGCCGGAAACCTGATCACGAACGTCCGCGTTCGCGTTGCGCCCGATGTGACCGAATTCAAAGAGCGCCTGCGCCAGATTCTGCCAAATGAGCGAATCGAAGTGCGTACCGCCAATGACGGCATCGTTCTCTCGGGCACGGTCTCCAGCGCAGCCAAATTGGCACGTGCTCTGGAACTGGCCGAGCGCTATGCGCCCGAGCGTGTGTCGAACTTGATGAATGTCGGCGGCGTACAGCAGGTTATGTTGAAGGTCCGCTTTGCCGAGATGAACCGGTCGGTCGCCAAGAACCTGTCCGCCTCGCTTGGTTTCTCCGGCGGTGACGCGACCGGTGGTATCAACACGCTGAACAACCAGTTGTCCCTGAGCAACGCGTTGGCCAACAACATCCCGGCGGTTCAGTCGAATACCGGCGCAATTCTGTTTGGCTTTGGCGCAGGTTCCACGCAAGTCCGGCTGCTGCTGGAAGCGCTGGAAGCCAAAGGCTTGGCACGGAGCTTGGCCGAGCCGAACCTGTCGGCGCTGTCCGGGCAGGAAGCAACCTTCCTCGCCGGTGGTGAAGTGCCGATTCCGGTTCCTCAGGATGACGGTGTGGTTGCCATTGAATACAAGGCTTTCGGTGTCGAGATCGACTTCGTTCCGCGCGTCGTCGACGGTGACCTGATCAACCTTGAGATGGCGGCAGCGGTGTCCAGCATCGACACCAGCTCGAACTTCACCATCAACGGTGACACAGTCCCCAGCTTCATCACGCGCCAGACCAGCACAACGGTCGAACTGCGAGATGGTGAGAGCTTTGCGATCGCCGGCCTGATTCAGGACGACTTCACAGACCTGAGCAACCAAATCCCGTGGTTGGGTGACGTACCTGTTCTGGGCGCATTGTTCCGCAGTGCGGAGTACCAGCGCGAGCAGAGCGAACTGGTGATCATCATCACCGCGCATCTGGTTTCCCCGACCCGTGGCGAAGCCCTGGCGCTGCCGACCGACCGCGTGAAGCCGCCCAGCGAATTCGACCTGTTCATGAACGGCAGAACTGCCCGGACGGAACGGGTTGGTAATGGAGCCGCATCGGAAGTCGCCAAGCAGGACTTTGGCAATTCCTACGGCTACGTCCTGGATTGATAGGGAGGACAGACCAATGCAGAAGTGGATCATCACACTGGGTCTTACAGTCGCTGTCGCCAGCTGTACCCGTGAGGCCGGCTATGAAGTGGACCAGGGCGCGTTCGGCAACGCAACGCTGAACAACATCCAGGTCATGAATGGCGAGTTGACCTATGGCCAGATCCTGGCGCAGCGATTCGCTGCCGAGGTTCCGACCCAGATCAACTTTGCTTTCGACAGTGCGCAGCTGGATTCGGCAGCACGCCAGATTCTGCTGTATCAGGCGAACTGGATCAAACAGTTCCCCGAAGCACGTTTCCGCGTGTACGGCCACACCGACGCCGTCGGATCCCAGTCCTACAACAACAGTCTGGGTCTGCGCCGCGCACAAGCGGTTGTCAACTTCTTCGCGCAACAGGGTATTTCCCGCTCGCGCCTGGAAGCTGTTGTTTCGTATGGCAAAACGCAGCCACTGGTGGCCACGCCAAATCGGGATCGCCGCAACCGCCGCACCGTTACCGAGGTGTCGGGTCTGGTCGATCGCCATCCCAACATCCTGGACGGCAAGTATGCTGACTTCGTTTATCGCGAGTACATCGAAAGCGCGACATTCAAGAGCCAGCTGCGCCGCGAAACAGCTATCGGCGACACCAGCGAACAATAATCAGAAATTGGGCGGCATCGTCGCCCAATTCCCTACAATTGGTTTTTTTGCGCCCAATTCTTGCCCCACTTCCACGCAACATTGTGAACAATTGGGTGACCTGCGGCCAGAATTGACCGCTTAGGGCGACAGCAAGCTGAAACACGGACTGGTATTGTATCGACGTTTGCTGCGCTCTCACGACGAGGATTGTGTTAATGACGAGCGCAACGCCGCAAAACGACGACACCGGCATTCTGGCCTGCACCATCAGCCGAGATGTCCAGAACTTCGACCTGTTGATCGAGGACATGGAAGCCGCTTTGGGCGAGCGCTGGGGTGACCTTGGCTTTGCCGAGGCTCTGGCCTTTTTCAGCCAGCCTGAAGCTGAGTCTCTTCAATTCGTGGCCCTCGCGATCGACGGTGAGGACGAGGACAATCTGACCTTGATGGGTGAGATCATCACCCAGGCCAAGGAAAAGAAGATCAAAGTCGTCCTGATTGCCGAGGACGTGACCCCCGCCGCTCTTCATCAGTTGCTGCGAAAGGGTGCCGATGAATTCGTCCCCTACCCTCTTCCCGAGAACGAACTGCAGGAAGCGATCGACCGCATGAATGCGCCAGAACCTGTCGTGACTCCGCAACAGGTTTCCGTCCCGCTGGCCTCAGGAGCTTCGAAAGAAGGCGCTTTGTTTGTTGTTCAGGGCTTGGCCGGTGGTGTCGGTGCAACGACTCTGGCCGTGAACCTGGCCTGGGAATTGGCCACCGTATCGCAAAAGGATGCACCCAAGGTCTGCCTGATCGACCTGGATTTGCAATACGGAACCATCTCGACCTATCTGGACCTGCCCCGCCGTGAAACCGTGTTCGAAATGCTGTCGGACACCGTGGCCATGGATGACGAAGTGTTTGGGCAGGCACTGCAGACATTCGACGAGAAGCTGGATGTTCTGACGGCCCCGACCGACATGGTGCCTCTGGATATTCTCACGCACGAAGACATCCAGCGGGTGATCGACATGGCCCGCAAGCACTACGACTATGTCGTGGTCGACATGCCGAAAACGCTGGTGCACTGGTCCGAGACCGTTTTGCAGGCTGCGCATGTCTATTTTGCTCTGATCGAACTGGATATGCGGTCCGCTCAGAACGCGTTGCGTCTGAAACGTGCCCTTCAAGCCGAGGAATTGCCGTTCAACAAGCTTCGCTTTGCCTTGAACCGCGCACCCAAGTTCACGGACCTGAGCGGCAAAAGTCGCGTCAAGCGCATGGGTGAAAGCCTGGGAATCTCAATCGACCTGCAACTGCCGGATGGCGGCAAGCCGGTCATGCAAAGCGGCGACCATGGTCTGCCTTTGGCCAGCTCGGCCGGCAAGAACCCTCTTCGCCGCGAAATCGCAAAGCTGGCGCAATCCTTGCACAGCCTCGGCAGCAACAGCGCTGAAGCGGCATAACAAAGGCTATTAGGGGGAGAAACCGCCGTGTTCTCACGTTACAAGAAACCATCAGGTGCGCAGCCGGTTACGACCCCTGCACAAGCCCCCAAGGCCGCCGAAGCCCCGGCTGCTCCGGCAGCTGCCCCCTCGCCGTCCACCGCGATTGCCCGCAAACCGGTGGCCAAAACCGCCGCGGAAGCCAAGGGCAACGACCGCGAACGCAAGCGCAAGGAACGGCTGAGTGAAATCAAGATCGAGCTGCATCGGGAACTTCTGGAAAACCTGAACCTGGCGGCTCTGGAAAACGCAGCCGAAGCCGAACTGCGCACCGAAATCAGCGCGATCGCGAGCGAGGTTCTGGAAGCCAAGAACATCGTTCTCAATCGCGAAGACCGGACCCAGTTGAACAAGGAATTGTACGACGAAGTCACCGGTCTGGGTCCACTGGAAACACTGCTTCAAGACGACTCGGTCAGCGACATTCTGGTCAACGGCCCGCATCAGATCTTTGTTGAACGCTTCGGCAAGCTCGAACTGAGCGACGTATCGTTCAAAGACGAAAAGCACCTGATGCGGATCATCGACAAGATCGTGTCCGCCGTTGGTCGCCGGGTCGATGAATCCAACCCCTATGTTGACGCCCGTCTGCGCGACGGGTCTCGTTTCAACGCCATGGTTCCGCCGATCGCGGTGGACGGGTCCCTGGTTTCCATCCGGAAGTTCAAGAAAGACAAGCTTGGCATCGACGACCTGGTCAATTTCGGCGCATTTACCGAAGAAATGGCAGCTTATCTTCAGGCCGCCGTCTCCACTCGTCTGAACATCATCGTGTCTGGTGGTACGGGTTCGGGTAAGACGACCACGCTCAACGCGCTGTCCAGCTTCATCGATGACGCAGAACGCATTCTGACCATCGAGGACACGGCGGAACTGCAGCTGCAGCAGACCCATGTTGGTCGGATGGAAAGCCGCCCGCCCAACGTGGAAGGCAAAGGCGAAGTCAGCCCGCGCGACTGTCTGAAGAACGCTCTGCGGATGCGCCCTGACCGCATCATCGTGGGCGAAACGCGCGGCGCCGAGGTGATCGACATGCTGCAGGCCATGAACACTGGCCATGACGGCTCGATGACCACGATCCACGCCAACTCGGCCCGTGACGGTATCTCGCGTCTTGAAAACATGATCGCGATGGCCGGGATCGAAATGCCGATCAAGGCCGTACGCAGCCAGATCGCAAGCGCTGTGAACCTGATCGTCCAGGCCAGCCGTCTGCAGGATGGTTCGCGCCGTATGACCTCGATCACCGAGATCACGGGCATGGAAGGTGACGTAATCTCGATGCAGGAAATCTTTAAATTCCAACGAGTTGGCCTGACGCCCGACAACAAGATCATTGGTCATTTCACGGCCACCGGCGTTCGCAGCCACTATTCCGAACGGTTCCGTCTGTGGGGGTATGACCTGCCCGCATCGATTTACGAACCGACGACAATGTAGGAGATCAGGGCATGCAACTGCCAACCGAGGCGCTCATCTATGTCGCGATCTTCGTCGGGGTTCTGGCGCTGGTCGAAGGTATCTACCTGGTGGCTTTCGGCAAATCCATCAGCCTGAACAGCCGCGTCAATCGTCGTCTGGACATGATCGACAAAGGCGTCGGACGCGAACAGGTTCTGGAGCAGCTGCGCAAGGAAATGCAGCAGCACATGAAGTCGCAGAGCATTCCACTCTACTCGCTGTTGGCCGACAAGGCCCAGAAGGCAGCGATTGCCTTCAGCCCGCGGCAACTGGTCATGATCATGGCGCTGGTGTCCGTGGTCGCGTTCATGGGCCTGAGCATCGGCACCAGAACCGACACCATCCTGCGGGCAGCTCTGTCGATCGCAATCGGTGTCGGCGCTGTCTATGCCTGGGTCAATCACAAAGCCAAGAAGCGTATGGGCATGCTTGAGGAGCAGTTGCCCGATGCCGTGGAACTGATGGTGCGCTCACTTCGGGTCGGCAACCCTTTCGTTTCGACGATCCAGATCGTCGCGAACGAGGTGCAGGATCCGCTTGCGACCGAATTCGGCGTGATTGCCGACGAATGCGCCTATGGCCGTGACGTGGGCGAGGCGTTGAAGGACATGGCCGAACGTCTGGACATGCAGGATTTGCGCTTTCTCGCGGTCGCCGTTGGCATCCAGCAGCAGTCGGGCGGCAATTTGGCCGAGATCCTTGACGGGCTTGCCAAGGTGATCCGTGCACGGTTCCGTCTGTTCCGCAGGGTCAAGGCGATCACGGCCGAGGCGCAGTGGTCGGGCAAGTTCCTTTCGGGGTTCCCACTGTTTTGCCTGGTTTTCATTCTGGTCAAGGACCCCGGGTACTATGACTCGGTTCTGGACCACAAATGGTTCATTCCCGCCTGTTTTGTCGTGGGGATCATGCTGACGCTGAACCTGATCGTCATGCGCATTCTCACCAACATCAAGGTCTGAGGGCACGACCATGGAATTTCTGACCCAAATCAACGACATGCTGACGGATCAATTGGGCGAGTTCGGCCCGCTGATCGTCGTCGGCGTGCTGGGATTGTTCATGGTTCTGGTGACCATTCCGATCCTTTTGAACCAGCCCGAAGATCCCTTGAAAAAACTGCAGCGTGCAAATGCTGCACCCAAAAAGGAAAAACGCGGCAAGAAGGATCAGTTGCGCAACTCGGGCCGGAACGAACAGCTTGAAAAGTTCGCGACCTTCCTCGAGCCGAAAGATGAAGAAGAATACTCGGCCATGGAGCTCAAGCTGCGCCAGGCCGGTTACCGCTCGAAAGACTCCGTTCGGTTCTTCCACTTTGCGCAATTTGCGTTGGGGATCACCGGGATCGTATTGGGTGTTCTCCTGGTGACCGTGTTTTCAAACGGGCAGGAATTCACCGGTCAGCAAATGATGATCCGCGTTCTGGTACCGGGTGCCATTGGATACTACATCCCCAAATACTGGATCACGCGCCGGATCGAAGAGCGCAAAGAGAACATTACCGCGGGCTTTCCCGACACGCTTGACCTGATGCTGGTCTGTGTGGAAGCCGGTCAGTCTCTGGACCAGGCGATCGTGCGTGTGGCCGGCGAGATGAAAGCCTCCTACCCCGATATTGCCCAGGAATTCGAGATCGTCGCCTATGAGATGAAGGCCGGCAAAGAGAAGGATCAAGTTCTGCGCGATTTCGGGACGCGCTGCGGTGTCCAGGATGTAAGCTCTTTCGTGACGGTGATGATCCAATCCGCCACATTCGGTACGTCGATTGCCGACGCCCTGCGGGTTTATGCCGGCGAGATGCGCGACAAACGCGTCATGCGCGCCGAAGAAGCCGCGAACAAGTTGCCAACGAAAATGACCCTTGCCACAATGATGCTGACGGTGCCGCCGCTGCTGATCATTCTGGTCGGTCCCTCGGCAAAAGGCATCATGGAGTTCGGTAACAGAGGCCAATAAGCCCATGCCCTCATGCAACCGGTGCGCCCGCTTCGGGTTCCACCGCCTGATGATAGCCACCGCGGTTCTTGCCGTGGTGGCTTCGTGTACGGACCCAAGTGTTTCGAACGGGCCTTTCGCCCCCGGCGTCGACCCCAAAGGTGGGCCGATTGACGAAATTGCTGTCGGGAACCGATTGATGGCAGCCGGAGAATACGAACTGGCCATGGAATCGTTCACCCGCGCGGCCCTGACGGAAGGGATGACCCCGGAAATCCTGACCTCGATCGGAACCGCCAATCTCGGCCTCAGGCGGCTGGGACAAGCCGAGCCCCTGTTGCGACAAGCGGCCGAAGAAGACCCGGATTGGTCGGTTGCGTGGAACAATCTCGGCGTTCTGCTGATGGAAAAAGGTGAGTATGCCGAGGCCGCGCAGGTCTTCCAAAGGGCTTATGCGCTGGACAATGGCGAAAGTGACGCAATCCGTGACAATCTTCGCTTAGCGCTCGCAAAAATGGAAAATCCTGTTAATAATACACCACAAGAACAAGAATATACGCTGGAGCAGCAAGGGAACGGAGCTTTCCTGCTGCGGAAGAACCAGTAACAGAGGCAAGAGCAGTAAGGGACGCAAAAATGCGCCAACAACTCCTGATTCCGACAGTCGTCGTGTGCGGGCTGATCCTGTCTGCATGCGCAAAAGAAACCGAAGAGGAAAAGGTCGAACGCACGTTCCAGGAAGTGAACGTCATCGACGAGACGAACCTCAACGACGTGATGCTCAATGCGGCTGACCCGAACGAGGCAGTGACCTATTTCCGTGGAGCCGCCGGCAAGAATCCAGATCGGATCGATTTGCAGCGCGGCCTTGCCATTTCGCTGACCCGCGCCAAGCGCAGCACCGAAGCATCGGCCGCCTGGAAGCGCGTGACCGCGATGTCCGGTGCAACGAACGCGGATCGCGTCGATTATGCGGACTCGTTGGTCCGCAGTGGTGATTGGAAGGCGGCAAAGGCAGCGCTGGACCAGATCCCCCCGACCTACGAGACGTTCAAACGCTATCGGCTTGAAGCCTTGGTGGCAGACGCCAGCAAGGATTGGAAGCGTGCGGACCAGTTCTATGAAACCGCAATCGGGCTGACAACACGGCCGGCTGGCGTGATGAACAACTGGGGGTATTCCAAGTTGACCCGCGGCCAATATTCCGAGGCCGAGCGCCTGTTCACCGAAGCCATCCGACAGGACAGTTCATTGTTCACGGCGAAGAACAACCTGGTTCTTGCCCGCTCGGCGCAGGGTAATTATTCCATGCCGGTGATCCCGATGTCCCAGACCGAACGCGCGGAACTCTTGAACACGATGGGCATCTCGGCCGTGAAGCGCGGTGACATCAACACTGCCAAGAACCTGTTCCGGGAAGCCATCGCCACCCATCCGCAGCATTTCGACGAAGCGGTTCGGTCGCTCCGCGCGCTCGAGGAAGCATAAGGCATGGAAATTCCTGCAGTGGCAGCCCAGTGGTTTCTACCATTTGTGCTGCCCATCTGTTTCTATGTCGCGTTCACCGACATGCGGGAAATGAAGATCAAGAACCATGCGGTCACAGCTCTGGCGCTGGTTTTTGTGGTGGTCGGGCTGATTGTGCTGCCACCTTGGTCGGGCGAATGGGTTGGGGCCAGCATCGGGCCTTTGCAGTTTTCTCTGCCGGTCTATGCCTGGCAACTGTTCCATCTGGTGGTCGTGCTGTTTTTTGGCATTCTTCTCAATGCCGCAGGCGCCATGGGTGCGGGCGACGCCAAGTTCTGCGCAGCTGCGGCTCCGTTCGTGTGGGTTGGTGATTTCTTGCTGGTGATGGTGATTCTGATGGTCACGACGCTGGCCGCGTTTGCCACCCATCGGCTGGCCAAATACTCCCGCCTGCGCCAGATCGCTCCGAACTGGGAAAGCTGGGATCAGGGCAAGAAATTCCCCATGGGGCTGGCCTTGGGTGCGAGTCTTGGCATCTATTTGATTTTGGGCGCAATTAACGGCTCGTAAACCATCATGTCTGCGCCTTGCCCGCGCCTTGGTCCTGCCACAAAGCTGCGCCAGATTTTCCGCAAGTGGTCCCTTTCGGGACACAAGGATTGACAACTGGATAGACGAGCCGCGCTCATGAACATGCAGACCTCATCCGTTATGGCTCCTCCTGCCCCGAAGGGTCTGGGGGAAATGCAGCTTCCGCTGGTTATGATGCGGGACATCCTTCTGAAGACCGTTTTCCGCAAGAATGTGGACACGGTGAGCGAGATCGCCGCCTCGATCTGCCTGCCGAGTTCGGTGACGCAGGAATTGGTCGACATCGCCCGCGAACAGAAGCTGCTTGAGGCGACTGGGACATTGAACGCCAACAGCGGCAACGAAATGGGCTATCAGCTGACCGACGCCGGCAAGGCACGGGCGTTGGACGCGCTGAGCCAGTCCGAATACTTCGGCGCCATGCCCGTTCCGCTGGAAGTCTACCGCGAGCAGGTCAAACGACAGTCGATCCGGAACATCCAAGTCACACGCGATCAGCTGACCGGCGCCATGGGGCATCTTGTCCTGCCGGACAGCCTGCTTGACCACCTGGGTCCTGCGGTCAGCGCCGGTCGCTCGATCCTGATGTACGGCCCGCCGGGCAACGGTAAGTCTTCGATTTCAAACGGAATTCGGGATGCGTTGGGTGACAACGTCTTTGTTCCGTATGCCATCGAATATGCCGGTCAGGTGATCACCGTGTACGACCCGATCGTGCACACAGCGATCGAGCAAGAGGCTGACGACCCGAACAGCCTGCGCCGCCGCAAGCGGTTCGACACGCGGTACGTCCAGTGTGAACGCCCCACTGTGGTCACGGGTGGTGAACTGTCGCTGAGCATGCTGGACCTTGTCTACAACCCCACGGCGCGCACTTATCAGGCGCCGCTTCAGCTGAAATCGACCGGCGGCATCTTCATCGTGGACGACCTTGGCCGCCAGGCCGAGCCGCCGCAGGCCCTGATCAACCGGTGGATTGTTCCGCTGGAAGAGGGCAAGGACATTCTGGGTCTTCAGTCGGGTGAAAAGTTCGAAGTTCCCTTCGACACACTGGTCATCTTCTCGACCAACTTCCACCCGAACGAGATCTTCGACCAGGCCGCGCTTCGCCGGATCTTCTTCAAGATCAAGATTGACGGCCCGAACCAGGAAAACTTCCTGAAGATCTTCGCCATGGTGGCCCGCAAGCGCGGCATTCCGTTGGACGAGGCCGCGCTGGTACATCTGCTGAAGGTCAAATACCCGACCATCAACAATGTCTATGCGAACTATCAGCCGATCTTCCTGATCGATCAGATGATCTCGATCTGCGAATTCGAGGGCATCCCCTATCAAATGAGCCCGGAATTGATCGACCGCGCCTGGGCGAACATGTTCGTCAAGGACGAGGAAATCGTTAAGTAAGACGGGCCCAAACCGCATTCCGCTTTGTCACCGGGCGGGCTAGTCTGCGCATATGACGCAGATTCCCGCTCGGATTGACACCTGGTTTACAGCCAGGGGTTGGTCCATCCACCCGCATCAACAGGCCATGATCGACCGGGCGCAGGCCCCGGCGACGCTGTTGATCGCGCCCACGGGCGGCGGCAAGACGATGGCCGGGTTCCTGCCCTCGCTGATCGAACTGGCCGAGGAGCATGAGGGGCTGCACACGATCTATGTCTCGCCGCTCAAAGCGCTGGCCGCCGACATCAAGCGCAACCTGCGCGGCCCGGCTGACGAGATGGGCTTGCCGATCCGGATCGAGGATCGCACCGGCGACACCACCCCCACCCAGAAGAAACGCCAGCGCGTAGACCCGCCGCATATCCTGCTGACGACACCGGAAAGCCTGGCGCTGCTGACGTCCTACGAAGATGCGCCACGCATGTTCCAAGGCGTCCAGCGCGTGATCGTGGACGAGATACATGCGCTGGCCGACAGCAAGCGGGGCGATCAGTTGATGCTGGCGCTAGCCCGGCTTCAGACCCTGTGCCCCGATCTGCGGCGCGTGGGACTGTCGGCGACGGTCGAGGACCCGGACGCCATCGCGCGTTTTCTGGCCCGCCACCCCGACCCTTGCGACATCGTTCTGGCCGACCCCGGCCCCTACCCCGATATCGCCATGCTGCAAACGGCCGAAATGCCGCCTTGGGCCGGGGGCGGCGCGGCCTATGCCATTCCGGCGGTACTGGAGCAGGTCCGGCGGCACAAGACGACGCTGATCTTCCACAACACCCGCGCCCAGGCCGAGATCTTCTTTCACAACCTGTGGCTGGCCAATGACGAAGGCCTGCCCATCGGCATCCACCACGGCAGCCTCGACCGGCAACAGCGCGAACGGGTCGAGGCGGCGATGGTCCGTGGAGACCTGCGCGCCATCGTCTGCACCGGCAGCCTCGATCTGGGGATCGATTGGGGCGACGTGGATCTTGTGATCCAGATCGGCGCACCCAAGAACGTCAAGCGCCTGGTCCAGCGGATCGGGCGTGCCAACCACCGCTACAACGCGCCGTCCAAGGCTCTGCTGGTGCCTGCCAACCGGTTCGAGGTGGTCGAATGTGTTGCCGCGCTGGAGGCCGCACGCGCGCACGATCTGGACGGCGAGCCGCGCGGCCCCGGCCCGCGTGACGTCTTGTGCCAACACATCCTGATCGCGGCCTGCGCCGGGCCGTTTGATGCCGATGCCCTTTATGTCGAGGTCACCTCGGCCGGTCCCTATGCCGATCTGACCCGCGCGGCCTTCGATGCCTGTCTGGAGTTCTGCGCAACCGGTGGCTATGCGCTGCGGGCCTATGACCGCTGGCAACGCCTGCAACAGCGCCCCGACGGGCTGTGGCAGCTGCGCGACCCGCGCGCGGCGCAACGCATCCGCATGAACTTGGGCACGATCCAGGACAGCGACACCCTGAAAGTCCGGCTGAAACGCAACCGGGGTGGCAAACCTTTGGGCGAGGTCGAGGAGGCCTTTGCCGCATCGCTGACGCCCGGCGACACCTTCCTGATCGGCGGTCAGATCGTACGCTATGAAGGGTTGCGCGAAATGGTTGTCGAGGTCACGCGCCGTGCGGACAAAAAGCCCAAGGTCGCCACCTTCTCGGGCACCAAGTTCGCCACCTCGACCCAGCTGAGCGACCGCATCCTGCGGATGTTCGCACAGCCCGACTGGCCACAGCTGCCCGAACATACGGGTGAATGGCTGGACCTGCAGCGCCGGATGTCGCGGCTGCCCGGGCGTGACCGGCTGTTGATCGAGAGCTTTCCCAATGACGGCCGCGAAAACCTGTGCGTTTACGGCTTTGCCGGACGCAACGCACAACAGACGCTGGGCCTGTTGCTGACCAAACGGATGGAGGAAACCGGGCTTGCGCCGCTGGGCTTTGTCGCGACCGACTATGCCACGCTGATCTGGGGACTGGACGCGGTGACCGATCCCAGCCCCCTGTTCCAGATCGACGCCCTGCGCGACGGGCTGGACAATTGGCTGGCAGGCAACGCGGTAATGAAACGCACCTTCCGCGCCTCGGCCACCATCGCCGGGCTGATCGAACGGAACACGGGCGGGCAGCGCAAAAGCGGGCGGCAGGCGACCTTTTCGTCGGACATCCTGTACGACACGCTGCTGAAATACGACCCCGACCACCTGCTGATGCAGATCACCCGCGAAGAAGCCATGCGCGGGCTGGTCGATTTCGGACGGATCGAGGCCATGATCGCGCGCATCGGCGACCGTATCGACCTGATCCGGCTGGACCGGGTGTCACCGCTGGCGGCGCCGTTGCTGCTCGAGGTGGGAAAGGTCCCGGTCAAGGGCGCGGCCGAAGAGCGGCTGCTGTCTGAAGAAAGCGCCCGTTTGCTGCGCGACGCCGGCCTGGAACCCGCCTGAAGAAACGACTTGCAAATCACGCCCTGACAGGCAAAGAACGGACCATGAACAGCCTTGAATTTTCGTTTGCGGGTGCCCGACTGCACGCCATGGGATCGGGCGCGCTTTGGTGGCCGGCGCACGATCTTCTTTGTGTTTCGGACCTGCACTTGGGCAAGTCATCTCGGGTCGTTCGGCGGGGCGGACCGGCACTGCCCCCTTACGACAACCGAGAGACACTGTCCCGACTGGCCGCCGATCTGGACGCGACCGGCGCCAAGACGGTGGTTTGCTTGGGGGACAGTTTCGATGATCTCGAAGCCTCGGAAACGCTGAGCGACGCAGATCGGCTCGAGATTTCTGCGCTGCAGGCCGGGCGGCTGTGGATCTGGATAGAGGGCAACCATGATCCGGGTCCCGTCGCGCTGAGCGGCACCCATCTGGCCGAGTGGAGCCAGGACGTGCTGGTCTTCCGCCATATAGCGGAACCCGACGCGCAGGGCGAAGTTTCAGGGCATTTTCACCCCAAGGTCCGGCTCAATGCGCGGGGTCGCATGATTTCGCGCCCGGCCTTCTTGTTTGACGGGTGCCGGCTGATCATGCCGGCTTATGGAACATATACCGGAGGGCTGCGCAGCTCGGATACCGCGTTGTCTCGGCTGATGCAGCGGGACGCCCGCGCCATTCTGACGGGCCCACAGCCACAGCTGACGGCGATGCCGCGTTAGGCGACAGCTGGTTCAGATCACACCGTCTTCTTCCAGTTTGGGTTTGTACTTGCGGCTGACGGGAACCAGATCATCGTTCCGAAGGCGCAGGTAGGTTTTGCCGTTGTTTTTCTGGATTTCCAGAATGGCCGCGTCCGTAACCCAATGGGATCTGTGGGTACAATGGCCCGAAATCGGCTCCATCTCAGCAATCGCGTCAGTAAAGCGCGACCGGATCGTATAGGTTCCGCTGGTGGTAACCACATCAACGTAGTGATCCCGGACCGCTAGCCGCAAGATATCACCACGAAACCCATCCGGCAGACGACTCACCAGACGGGGTTGGGGTGCTTCGATGACCTCGTCGTTTTCAGGCGGGGCTTCGCCTTTGCTGACCAGTACCAGTCCTGTGCTAAACAGCGCACCGTAGGTGCCGACTGCCAGCAAACCGGGGGCATCGTGGCCACTGGCAGCGCACAGGATCCACGTCAGGATCCACAACGCGGGCGTGAACAATACAAGGATCACTAAGGCAAACGCCACGTCCCGGACCGTCAGTCCGACATGGTCCAAACGATCCTTCACCAACTGCCGAGATCCCCACGTTGCCACAACCGCTAGGATCATCACTCCTGCCCAGAACGCCAGGCGTACGGAGAAGGGCAGATCCATTTCTCGGAACGGTGGAAAAGTATAGGCGAGCAACGGGATGAACAGAATACCGGCGACCACCCTCTGAGGCGTGCATTCTGCAAAGAATGGGCTCAGTTTTGACAACATATCAAAATCAATGAGCAGCCTTTCGGGACCCAGCCCTTGTCCCTCAGACGCCCACTTATTCACTTCGTAACTGGCTGGAAACTCAAGCTTATCACGAAATGTCAGACAATCAAACACGTTTGCGGCGTGCTGGCAGGGGTCGTTTCATCCCCACGTTGGCCCCGGGGCGGACGCTCCGCCCCAAGACCGCCAGTAGTCAGGCCGTCAGGCCTTCGGGCTCGGGCAGGCCGTTCGACCGGCAACAGGCCGTCAGAGTGTTGGCCAACAGGCAGGCGATGGTCATCGGACCAACGCCACCGGGAACCGGTGTGATGGCGCCTGCGCGCTCGGCCGCGCTGGCATAATCCACGTCGCCGACCAACTTGGTTTTTCCATCGCGCTCGATCCGATTGATGCCAACGTCGATGACGGTGGCGCCCTCCTTGATCCAGTCGCCAGGCACCATCTCGGGGCGGCCCACGGCGGCCACAACGATATCGGCGCGACGCACGACATCGGGCAAGTCCTTGGTACGGCTGTGCGCGATGGTCACGGTGCAGCTGTCGCCCAGCAGCAATTGCGCCATCGGCTTGCCCACGATGTTCGACCGGCCAATCACTACCGCATCCATGCCGGACAACGAGCCATGATGACCGCGCAGCATCATTAGGCAGCCCAACGGCGTGCAGGGGACCATGGATTTCTGACCGGTGCCCAACAGACCCACATTCGAGATGTGGAACCCGTCGACATCCTTGGCCGGGTCGATCGAGTTGATCACCAAATCCTCATTCAGATGTTTGGGCAGCGGAAGCTGGACCAGAATGCCATGCACCGCGGGATCGTTGTTCAGCTTCTCGATCAAGGCCAGCAGATCTGCCTCGGACGTGTCGGCATCCAGCTTGTGCTCGTATGAGTTCATGCCCACTTCGACAGTCATCTTGCCCTTCGATCGGACATAGACCTGGCTGGCCGGATCTTCGCCGACCAAGACTACTGCCAGACCGGGGGTGATGCCGTTTTCTTCCTTGAGTTTTGCAACCTGGTCGGCGACTTGCGCGCGGACCTTGGCCGCAAAGGCCTTGCCGTCGATGACTTGAGCTACCATCCTTTGATCCCTTCTTTCAAAAAGCGGATCGGGCGCAAAGGGCGCCCGGTCATTCAGTCAGGGCCGAGCACGTTCTCCTCGCGCGCAATCGACCAATCAATCAAAATGCGCCAAAGCCTTTCGGTCAGATCGGGGTCCATGCCCACCCCAACCGAGTTTGAACGCACCTTTTGCACCACGTCCTCGACACGCTCTGGAATTCGGGCCGGCAGGCCCTCGCCCGGTTTCAATTCGGACGCGCGATCGATGTAGGTTGCGCGCGCCGCCAACAGTTCGATCAGTTGGCGGTCCAGCTTGTCGATCTGAACCCGCAATTCCTGCATGGAATGACAGTCCTGCGGCAGTGTCAGAGTGGGCATCGCAATCTCCTCATGGCCCGGGGATTCCCCGGACCACGAGATGTCTTATTCAGCGGCTTAGAACAAGCCCTCGATCTGCCCTTCGTCGTTGAGGCGGATTGTCTCAGCCGCCGGTTTGCGGGGCAGACCGGGCATTGTCATGATCTCACCGCAGACCACCACGATAAAGCCGGCACCCGCCGACAGGCGCACCTCGCGCACCGGAACCGAGTGGCCAGTGGGCGCGCCGCGCAGCGACGGATCGGTCGAGAAGGAATACTGTGTCTTGGCCATGCAGACCGGCAGATTGCCGTATCCGGCGGCTTCCCATTCCTTCAGCTGGTTGCGGATCTTGGCATCAGCCAGAACCTCGTCGGCGCGGTAGATGCGTTTGGCGATGGTCTCGATCTTTTCGAACAGGGACATTTCGTCAGGGTAGATCGGCGCAAAATTCGCGGTACCGGCATCAGCCAGTTCAACGACTTTTTTTGCCAGGTCTGCAGATCCTTCCGAGCCCAGTTCCCAATGCCGCGAAAGAACCGCCTCAACCCCATGCTCGGCGCAATAATCCTTGACCGCCTGAACCTCGGCATCGGTATCGGTGACGAAGTGGTTGATCGCCACGACGACCGGCACGCCGAACGATTTCACGTTTTCAATGTGACGGCCCAGGTTGGCACAGCCCGATTTTACCGCATCCACGTTTTCCGCGCCCAGATCGGCCTTGGCCACGCCGCCATTCATCTTCATCGCGCGAACCGTTGCAACCAGAACCACGGCCGACGGCGCAATGCTGGCCTTGCGGCACTTGATGTTCATGAACTTCTCGGCGCCCAGATCGGCCCCAAAACCGGCCTCGGTCACGACATAGTCGGCTACCTTCAGCGCGGTCTTGGTCGCGATGACCGAGTTGCAGCCATGCGCGATGTTGGCAAACGGGCCGCCATGCACGAAGGCCGGGTTGTTTTCCAGCGTCTGCACCAGGTTGGGCTGCATCGCGTCTTTCAGAAGAACGGTCATCGCGCCTTCGGCTTTGATGTCGCGGCAGTAAACCGGGGACTTGTCGCGGCGGTAGGCCACGATGATGTCGCCCAAGCGCTTTTCAAGATCCTTCAGGTCGTTGGCCAGGCACAGGATCGCCATAACCTCGGACGCAACGGTGATGTCGAAACCTGCTTCACGCGGGAAACCGTTCGACACGCCCCCCAAAGAGGCCGTGATCTGGCGCAGGGCGCGGTCGTTCATGTCGACGACCCGGCGCCAAACGACGCGGCGGGTATCGATTTCCAGTTCGTTGCCCCAATAGATGTGGTTGTCGATCATCGCCGACAGCAGCGAGTGGGCCGAGGTGATGGCGTGGAAGTCACCGGTGAAGTGCAGGTTCATCTCTTCCATCGGCACGACCTGCGCATAGCCACCGCCCGCCGCACCACCCTTCATGCCGAAGTTCGGACCAAGCGAGGCCTCGCGGATACAGATCATCGCATTCTTGCCGATCCGGTTCAGGCCATCACCCAAGCCGACGGTTGTGGTGGTCTTGCCCTCGCCCGCAGGCGTCGGGTTGATTGCAGTCACAAGGATCAGCTTGCCATCTTCGCGGTCCTGGACCGAGTTGATGAAATTCTGGCTTACCTTGGCCTTGTCATGGCCGTAGGGCAACAGGTCGTCGCTCGAGATGCCGATTTTTGCACCAATCTCCTGGATTGGCTTCTTGTTCGCCTCGCGAGCGATTTCAATGTCGGATTTGTAGCTCATTGGGCAAGATCCCTGATTGAATTCCGTGCAAAACCGACGCCGCGCGTCGGTGCTGTCAAATCCATACCGTTGTGTACGGTTTGAATGGATGTGGATTCCGACATTTTCAGGCCGCGAAACGGCGTAGGCCTTGTTCGGACGTATCTAATCGGAAACCGCCGTCTGTTTTGGGTCCCATGCGCGCTGATCGGGGACGAACAGGGTCAGACTGTCTCCGAGCCTCAGAAGTCCCGGCCGTTCGACCCAGGCGGTCACCCCGCGCCGGCCCTGTGCGGCCGGTTTGAAGCGGGCGCCGTGCCCCGGTGACTCTGCTTCGATTCCACGTCCGGGCAGAACACAAGGGCGGTTCTCCATGTCGACTGTCATGGTCAATCCCGTATCCGCCTGCAGCCGTGACGAGGGCGGAACATGCGTGAAATCCGGAATGCCCTCGACAACGATGCTTGCACCCAAAAGGGCCGGATCCAGCCGGTCCACGCCCATGTCAGAAGCAATGGCCGCCATTTCCTCGGCAGCCAGGATCGTCAGCTGTCGCACGTTGCGGATTTCGGTGCCTTCCGGGTACAGGTTCTTGACCCGCACGCAGGATGGTCGATTGAGCCCTTCATGTCGCGCGCCAATGTCGCCCGGGAACCCAAGGTCGAGCTGCGGCACCGGCTGAGCCCGCAGGGAGTGCCCGGCGGGAACGTGGCCCAACCAGACGACCCGGGCCTTGAATTCGGTTTCACGCAGGACAGGCATGCCATTTCCTTTCGACAGCGGATCAAAGTTCGCTGCAGCCTAACGCTCGCTGCCCTGATGGAAAGGCCGAAAAGAAAAGACCCGGCTCTGGGGCCGGGTCTGTTGTATCATGCCGAAGGTTCAGGCTCCATCCCGCCCTCGGGCGGGGTCTTCTTGACCTTGGTCTTGGGAATCGCCGTCACGCTCGCGGCATTGCCGTGATCGGACTTGTCGCTTTCGTCGTCACTCTCATTCGGCGGTTCGCCATTCATGACGCGCTTGATTTCGTCACCCGTCAGAGTTTCGTATTCAAGCAGACCCTGAGCCAGACGCTCCCATTCTTCCTTATGTTCGGTCAGGATCTGATGGGCGCGGTCATATCCCTGTTGGATCAGCCGTTTGACCTCTTCCTCGATCAGTTCCTTGGTATGGGCCGAAACCGAGAACCCGGCCGTGTTGCCCTGATAGCCCTCATGCGCCTCGGCATAGTCGATGTTGCCGACCTTGTCGGACATGCCCCAACGCATCACCATGGCCCGTGCCAGTTGGCTGGCCTGCATGATGTCACCCGCTGGGCCGTTCGAGACGTGGTCTTCGCCGTATTTGATGACCTCGGCCGCCTTGCCCGCCATGGTCATGGCCAGCTTCTGCTCACATTCGTCCCTGTGATAGTTCAGCTGGTCCATCTCAGGCAGGCTGACCACCATGCCCAGCGCGCCGCCGCGCGGGATGATCGTGGCCTTGTAGACCGGATCGCACAACGGCAGGGTCATGCCGACCACGGCATGGCCGGCCTCGTGATAGGCGGTCTTTTCCTTCTGGTCCTGGGTCAGCACCATCGAACGGCGCTCGGCCCCCATCATCACCTTGTCCTTAGCGTTCTCGAAATCCTCCATGGTCACGAAACGCCGACCGACCCGTGCGGCCATCAGCGCGGCTTCGTTCACCAGGTTGGCAAGATCAGCCCCCGAGAAGCCGGGTGTGCCGCGGGCGATGATGCGTAGATCGACATCCGGACCCAAAGGCGTCTTGCGGGCGTGAACCCCAAGGATCTTTTCGCGCCCTTTGATGTCCGGGTTGCCGACGGTCACCTGGCGGTCAAAGCGGCCCGGGCGCAGCAGCGCCGGGTCCAGCACGTCCTTGCGGTTGGTTGCAGCCAAAATGATGACGCCCTCGTTAGCCTCGAACCCGTCCATCTCGACCAGCAGCTGGTTCAGAGTCTGTTCCCGCTCGTCGTTGCCGCCGCCATATCCGGCGCCACGGTGGCGACCCACGGCGTCGATCTCGTCGATGAAGACGATGCAGGGCGCGTTCTTCTTGGCCTGTTCGAACATGTCGCGTACGCGGGACGCGCCCACACCCACGAACATTTCCACGAAGTCCGAGCCGGAGATGGTGAAGAACGGCACGCCGGCCTCACCCGCAATCGCTCGGGCCAGCAGCGTCTTACCGGTACCCGGAGGGCCAACCAGCAGCGCACCTTTCGGGATCTTGCCGCCAAGGCGCGAGAATTTCTGCGGGTTGCGCAGGAATTCGACGATCTCTTCCAACTCTTCCTTGGCCTCGTCGATGCCCGCCACGTCGTCAAAGGTCACACGACCATGCTTTTCGGTCAGCATCTTGGCCTTGGACTTGCCAAAGCCCATGGCACCGCCTTTGCCACCGCCCTGCATCCGGTTCATGAAATAGACCCAGACACCGATCAGCAGCAGGAACGGCAGCAGCGTGATCAGGAAAGACTGGAAACCCGATTGCTGCTGCTTTTCTGCCCGCACGGGGATGTCTTTCTCGATCAGCAGCTTGGTGACTTCGGCATCACCGGGCTTGATCGTGACGAAATTCCCGCCGGAACCGGTTGTGTAACGGATCTGCTCACCATCCAGCGTCACGCCTTTTACATCGCCTGCTTCGACGGCGCTTACGAAATCCGAATAGGTTTTTTCATTGCTCTGAAGGGTTCCTCCCGGTCCGCTGAACAGATTGAACAGTGCAAGGATCAACAGGAAGAGAACGACCCAGAAGGCTATATTGCGAGCGTTGCCCAAGAAAATTCTCCCAAAAGACATCGGCAGATGAGGCGCTGCCGGGTTGCCTCTTAAAATAGAGATGATTGAAGCAGGTTCAATGCGATAAAAAAGAAGCCGAAAACTCGGGGAATTTCGGGTTCATTTCAAACGACCATCCGTTCAAAAAACCGGCAAATGGCGCAGACACGATTTGGTCGCCCAGCCAAACGGCGGGCGTGACCATCAGCACCATGCGCGGCACCCCTGTCGCGCGCCAGTCGGGTACTTGTGGCAACCCGGTCTCGCCAAGCGCACGGATCTGTGCTCCGGGCGTGTCCGGTCCTGTCGCGATCCAACGCCCGTCCCAGAGTTCGGCCGGTCGGGCCACGCATGCCGAAACGGCGGTCAGCTCTCTGCAAAACCACGAACTATTCCCGTCCGTCAGGATTTGACAACCGCTCAGCGTCGACGAACGTCCCGCAATGACGGCCTGTACGACTTGCTCGACTTTGCTTTGCCGCGGCGGGTACCCCGGACCCGAGATCCGCTGGAGGATACCGACTACAAGCCGACGCTGTATTTCTTCAGGTAGCGCGGCAAAACCGGCGCGATCCACACGCACCGCACAAGCTATCTCCTTCGCAACACGGCGGGCGGATTCCTGCGCAAAATGCTCAAGCGCCCGGTTCGCACGCCCGAGGTTCGCGGCAACGCGGGACAAAGTTTCAGCCGTAATCCCCAAGCCGGACAGATGGCCCAACGCCTCGCGGGCTTTGATCCGGTCAAAGCGCAGGTCCTGATTCGAAGGGTCTTCGATCCATCGCACCCCCTCAGCCCGCAGGTAGTCCCGCAAAGCGGTGCGCGTTTCGCCCAGCAAAGGTCGCCATAGCGTGACCCCGTCCAGATCGCGCGCAAAAGACATGGCCGACAATCCGCGCACGCCAGCGGCGCGCCCAAGACGCATCAACACGGTTTCCGCCTGATCATCTGCGGTGTGGCCCAGAGCGACCACGGAAATGTCCTGCGACACCGCCCAGTCCCGCAGCAGGGCGTAGCGCGCCTGCCGTGCCTGATCCTGCAGGTTTCCCGACCGGTCCCATCCTGTCCATTTCAGAGTGATATGGGACACGCCCAAATGTGCGCATGTCTCGGAAACACTGGCGGCCTCGGCGGCCGCATCCGACCTCAGGCCGTGGTCGACAGTGGCCGCAAACAGCCGAACACCTTCATCCCGGGCGATCCGGACCAAAAGATGCAGCAATGCAAGCGAGTCGCTTCCACCGGACACGGCCACGCCCAGTCGCGACGGAAGCGTTTCGGGCGACAGCGCCCTGACGCGCTCCGGAAGGGTGTCGGCTGGTGAGCTCAAGAACAGCTCAGCGACGCCATTTCCTCGGTTGCCGTGGCCACAAAGGCGGACGACGGGAAACGGACGCCGACTTCTCCAAGCGTGATACAAGCCTGGTCAACCTGGCCCAACCGGCCCAATGCTGCCCCAAGTTCGTACAAGGCCTCGGGGGCCACCGGCCCTTCGGAATCGCCAGTAAAGCTGGCAAGGAAAGCCCGGGCCGCTTCGCGGGTATCACCCAGCCCTTCGAGGGCCTGCCCTCGCCTCAGATTGGCTTCGGGGGCCAGCGGGCTTCCGGGATACGCGCTGTCAAATTGCGCAAAAAGATCGGCCGCCGTCTGGAAATCTCCGTCCGCAAGGGCTTGCGACGCGGCATCAAAATCGGCTTGTTCACCTACGGCCAGTTCGACCTGGTCGCCGTCGGCGGCATCGCCGGGCGTCGTCACCGGAGCGGTGATGGCCGCTGTGTCGCTATCTCCACCCAATGTTGGTGTGTCTTCGCCGGTGAACTCGCAACCGGGCTCCAGCTCGCAGAGACGGAACTCCAGATCTCCGATCCGGTTGGTTCCGTCCGTCACGACATTCTGAACACGCTGATTCAGCTGCTCGGTCTGCCGGGTCAGCCTCTGCAACTCGGCCTCGATGGCGTCAACGCGTTCCAATATCGAACTGCCGGACAGGTTCGGCGCGGGCGAACCTGTCGTGGAAAACTCGCGCTTGAGCCGTTGGATCTCGACATGCAGCACCGTCAGTTCCTGGCGAATATCGGCCAGAGTCTGCTGATCCTGCGCTTGCGCGCCGCTGGCAAGGGTCAAAGCCGCCGCCAGAACCAATCCCGCAATTCTCATCCTGTTACCCCGTTGTGGAACCGGTCAGCACGGTGACCGCGCGGCGGTTCTTGGAATAGCATTCCTCGGTGCTGCAGATTTCGATCGGGCGCTCCTTGCCATAGCTGATCGTCTGCAGACGGTTTCCGGCCACACCGCGGGAAATCAGGTATTCACGCGCTGCATTCGCCCGACGGGCGCCCAGCGCAAGGTTGTATTCCCGCGTGCCCTGTTCATCCGCGTGACCTTCGATCGTGGCGACGTAGTCGGTATTGGCCAACAGCCACTGGGCCTGCCCCTGAAGGATCGTCTGCGCCTCGGGCGAGAGCGTGGATTGATCCACGGCAAACAGGACCCGGTCACCGATCGCCTGCTGGAAATAGGCGGGCGAACGTGGGTCGCTGGGAGAACCCGGGACGATTGCGCCGTTGCCGCCGGCGCCACCGCCCAAAGCCGAGGGATCGTTGTTGGTACATGCGGCCACCAGCGCCAGCGCGCCCAGAGCCGCAAACTTGCTCAATACGTTCATTTCTGTTGCCTCTTGTCCCGTTTGTTTATTGACGTCTGTCTATCACAGCCAGCCTGCCTTGTGAACTTCGGCCCGACCGGTGGTCTCTTAATTCAACAGTGGCCCCCAGGACGGGTCACTGCCACCGTCCGGGGTGCGTACGGGGCGCAGATTTCGGCCCGAAATGTCGACCGAGTACAGGGTCGAACGCCCGCTGGCGCCCTGTGTTTCCCGCGCAAACATGATGACCCGGCCATTGGGCGACCATGTGGGTCCCTCGTCCAGGAACGAGGCGGTCAACAGCCGCTCCTCGCTACCGTCCAGTCGCATCACGCCGATATGGAACCGGCCCTTGTTCTGCTTGGTAAAGGCCACCAGATCTCCGCGTGGTGACCAGACGGGCGTCCCATAGCGCCCCTGGCCAAAGCTGATGCGGGTCGCCTCACCGCCATTTGCCGGCATGATGTACAGCTGAGGGCTGCCGGACCGGTCGCTCTCGAAGACGATCCGCGATCCGTCGGGTGAATAGCTGGGCGCGGTTTCAATTGCAGGCGTGTTGGTCAGGCGCACGCTTTGCCCGGATGCCAGATCCATTTTCCACAGATCCGTATTGCCGCCCTGCGTCAGCGAATAGACGATCGAGCGGCCATCAGGCGAAAAGCGCGGCGAGAAACTCATCGTACCTTCCTGAGTCTGCAATTCCTGCCGCTTGACCCGGCCAACATCCAGAACGTAAATCCGCGGCCGGCCGCTTTCGTAGCTGGTATAGAGCAGCCGGTCGCCCGTTGGCGAAAAGCGCGGGGCCAGAACGATCGCGGCACTGTCGGTCAAGTACTGAACATTCGCCCCGTCATAGTCCATGATGGCCAGCCGCTTGCGGCGCTGATCCTTTGGGCCGGTTTCCGAGACAAAAGCCACGCGGCTGTCGAAATAGCCTCCCTCACCAGTGATGCGGCTGTAAACCTGATCAGCCACTTTGTGCGCCATTCGACGCCAGCCCTCGGTTGTACCGGCAAATTGCAGGCCGTTGCCCAATTCCTGACCCGAGAATACATCCCAGACCCGGAACCGGACGGACAGGGTATTGCCCGAGACATTCACCGCGCCGGTGACCAGCGCATCGGCATTGATCGCCTTCCAATCCGCAAATTGGACCGGCGCTTCGAAACTGCTGACACGGCTGATGAATGCATCCGGCGAAATCTCACGGAACAGGCCGGTTCCGGTCAGGTCTTCGGCGATGACGCGGCTGATGTCAGCCGCAAACTGGCTGGCCGCCGGACTGTCCGGTACAAAGCTGGGCACCGCAAATGGCAAAGGTTCGATGATGCCTTCATCCAATTCCAGCCGAAGTGGGCCGGTTTGCGCAGACACGGGGGCCGACAGAAGGGTCAGGCCAACGAAGAGGCTGGTCAGAAGTTTCATCATTTGATCCGCATCCTCTCGGGATTGAAGGTGATCTCAATATCCTTCCAATGCTCGTATTTGTCAGCAGGAAGGTCATATCCTTTTGCTCCACAGCGCAAAATCGCACGCCGGGCGGCCTCGTATGCCTGTTTTGCGGCACCGTCCGAGCCACCAGAGCTATCCAGAAGCTGCAGACTGCCGGGAACGATCGAGCCGTCGCGGTTCAGCGAGAAACCGACCACCACAACCGTCTTGAGCGCGTCGGTCGACAACGAGCCCACATTCCAGCACCGCGAAACAGCCAGACGCATCGCATCCTTTTCACCGCCTGTGAGAGGCGGACCGGACGGCTCGGACGCACCGCCCAAGGCCTCGGCCAGCGCGTCATTGATCGCGGCCTCGTCGGGTTCCGCAGCCTGTTCGACAGGCTCGGCGGTCGCGGTCTGTTCGGTTTCCGTAGGCTTGGGCCGATTGGGCCGAACCCGGGGACGCGGCGAGCTTTGTGGCGACAGGTCCTTGGCCTCTTCCGCCTCGGTCACGATCTGGTCCGTGGCTTCCTCGGGCGCGGTCTGGTCTTGCTGCTCCTGCTGGATCTCAGCCCCTTCATCCAGCGAAACCGCCGGTGTTTCGATATCGTCCGGCTTTGCATCCAGTGGCGGCGGAGCGATGGGTTCGGGGGCCACCTTGTCCGCCGGGCGGGGCTGGGACTCGGGCAGCGCCGGCAAAACCGCAACCTCGGGTTCCGGTTCATCCAGTACCGGAGGCTGCTCGATCACTTCGGGTTCAGGTGGAGTCTCAACTGCCTCGGGTTGCGGCTCCGGCTCCGGTTCAGGTGGCGTGGCCGGCTCGGGGCGCGGCTGTTCTTCGACCGACGGCTCCGGCACTTCGGGTGCCGGGGGTTGTACGATCGGATCTTCCAATGCGTTGGGGGGCGTCGGAACTTCGGGCGCATCGCTTTGCGCCGTCAGGGCAGCGAATTGCTCAGCCGAAACCACCGACACCTCCTGCACTGCAAAAGGCAGCGGCTCGGATCGGAACGTGCCGCCGAACAGGGCCCATCCGATCAATGTCACATGGGCAATCGCCGAAATCTTGGTGCCGGTATCCACCGCGCAGCCTCACTCTCCGCCCGCGTCCAGCGCCGGCCCGCCAGTATCGGTGACAAGGCCCACATTCGAAAACCCGCCGGCATTCAACGCACCCATGACCTGCATGACCTGCGCATAAGGAATGGCGCCATCGGCCCGCAGGTAGACGCGGTCGCTGCTGCGCTCGGCAGCTATGGCGCGCAGCTTACCGATCAACTCGTCGCGGGACACCTCGGTGGTCTGTATCTGAACCCGCCCTTCGGCTGTCAGCGTGACGGTCAGCGGTTCCTCGTTGTCGCCGGGCAGAGCGCTGGCGGCAGTTTTGGGCAGATCAACCTCGACCCCCACGGTCATCAGCGGAGCCGCGACCATGAAGATGATCAGCAGCACCAGCATCACGTCGACAAAGGGTGTGACGTTGATTTCACCCATCGGCTGCGCACGCCCGCGCCGCCGCCCTCGGCGTCGTCCGTTGCCGCCAGACGATTGCTGGATCGCCGCACCCATGTCAGCTGTCCAACTGGCGGGACAGAATGGTTGCGAATTCGTCGGCAAAAGCCTCGTATCCGCCAACGATGTGATCGCTGTCCGCGCTAAGTTTGTTGTAGAAGATCACGGCCGGAATTGCGGCCAGCAGGCCAAGCCCGGTCGCCAGCAAAGCTTCGGCGATGCCCGGCGCCACGACGGCCAGGTTTGTGTTCTGCTGTTCGGCGATTTCGATGAAGGCGTTCATGATGCCCCAAACCGTACCGAACAGGCCGATGAACGGCGCGGTCGAACCCACGGTCGCAAGGATCGAAAGCCCCTTTTGCAAGCCTTCGGCCTCTTTTGCGATGGCCACATCCATCGAACGATCGATCCGGGCCTGTGCGCCGGCTATGAGTCCACCGTCGGCGCGGTGCGAGCGGCGCCACTCGATCATGCCGGCTGCGAAGATCTTTTCGGAACTGCCATCCGGCTGCGTTCCGATCTGTTCAAACAACTCGTCCAGCGGGTTGCCCGACCAGAACGCCTCGTCGAACACCTGCGCTTCGCGTCGCGCGCTGCGATAGGTGATGAGCTTTTGAATGATGATCGACCATGACCAGAAGGATGCGACCACAAGGATCAGCATCACCACTTTCACGATGAATGTCGCACGGGCGAACAGCCCCCACATGGAGAAATCGATCTCCTGCGCCAGCGCCAGCGTTTCAGCTTCCATGAACCTGCTCTTTGTTTTGCCTGACAGCCGTTGATTGGCCTTGTTTTGCCAAACGCTAGCGTAGTTAGGGGCAAATTGCCAACAGAACCACAGGGGCTGAGCAAATTGTTACAGCAATGCGCGAATCTCTGCCGGGAGCCGGATCGGCCGGCCATCCTGATTGACGCAAACGGCCGTCACGGTCGCGCGGAAGACTTCGGTCTCGCCGCGCCGGATGAGTTGAGCCATGGTCAGTCGCACGCCGGAAATCGCGACGACCTCGGTTTCGACCAGCAACTCGTCGTCGAACCGGGCAGACGCCAGATAGTCGGCCTCGACCCTTCGCACGACCCAGATGATACCAGCCTCGCGCATTGCGTTCTGGTCATTGCCCAGGTTGCGCACCCAATCCGACCGGGCGCGCTCGATATAGCGCAAATAGTTGGCGTGATAGACCACGCCCCCCATGTCGGTGTCCTCGTAGTAGACGCGGACGGGAAAGACATGCTTCATTGCGTCGGCTCCATGCGTGCGAACAGCCGCAGCGCATGGGACGGGTCCCGCGCCACCGCCGGCAAAACCGGATCATAGGCTGCACGGATCAGCGCGGCAATGTCGGGCCGCAGGATCGTCGTGTCTCCCGCCACGGCCAGGGGCGAGCGCTCTCGGAAGGCTGTGTCCGACCACAACAGAATAGTCTGAACGACCTGCGACAAAGCCAGCGTTTCGGCTGAAACTTTCGACAGCTCACGGTCCATCCTCACAAAGACAAACGCAGCACGGATCGCGCCGTCCGGATCGAACCTGAAGGCTCGATACTGGTTGGCTCCGCCAGCATCGAGCCGCTCGACCAGTGGCGCGAGGTCCGGTATCAGCCGGTCAAGGTCAGGCACTTCAAGCAGCTCGGCCCAATCGCGAAAAAAGAACACCATGCAGTTGGCGCCCAACTCGGGGTCGGTCTCGGCCATCTTATGGCCGGCCAGTGCCACGACCGCCTCGAACGCGCCTTTGACCGTTGCTAGCGTCTTGTCTTCCACACCAAATACGATCGGCACGATGGGCCGTCCCCAACGTGCGAAAAGATAGTTCCCGTCCGCGCGGCAAAACAACTCGGCAACACCCTCAGGCGTCATTGGCAATTCCCTCTTTTTTCAGTCTCGGGGCCGTTGTTTACTGTCGCAAACAAAGATATGCCCACGACAAACGCCATGTTGCCAGGCGTTACCGACACTACCAGAACAGACGGTCTCGGCCATCTCTGACAAGGACGAAACATCGACCCAATGCTTTCCTGGATCAGAAGAAATCCGCCACAGCACAAAGGACGGCTAACTCCTGAATTTGACCGCGTCTACCATTATCACATCAGAAAAACAGCCGGCTCTTCGTTGAATGCGGCGTTCCTGTCGGCGTTCGCCGGCAAGCGTGTGACAGTGAAAGCTCTTGCGGGCGCCCCCAAACACCGAATTGCCGGCGAGATCGGACCTGCGGTCGGCTGGAACGAGCGGCTGATAAAGGCGGGCAGCTTTGCCTACGCGTTTTCACATTCGCCGTTCCATTCACTGAAGGTGCCTGCCAAGACCTGCACATTTACTGTGTTCCGCGATCCGGTCGAGCGGGCCTACAGCCACTTTTTGATGCTGAAAGGGTATATTGAAAACGGCGTCGATCACCCCTGCCTGGCATCCGAAGGCGATTGGGCGAAGGGCGACTTTGCCGATTTCATCGCATCCGCTGACCGCGATCACCTGCTGCGTCAGCTTTTTATGTTCAGCGAAAACTTCGACGTGGACGAGGCTGTCGAGGCTGTGTCCTCTCTAGATCAAGTCGGTTTCTTTCACGAACTCGGCAATTTGCTTGAAAGCGCCCAGGCGTTGTTCTCGGTGGACTTGCCTATGCGCCACGAAAACAGGTCGTTGTCACGCAAAAAGCTGTCTGCGGAAAAATTGGCCGCATTCCGTCCTCATTTCGAACCCGAGTACGAGATGCTGGTGAAAATCCGCGAGCGTAAAGGCTGATCTACAGTCGTCAGCCAAACAGGTCGCTCTGTCCCTTGGGCGCGGCCATGCCCAAATGCGTCCAGGCCTTCTGCGCCAGCATCCGGCCGCGCGGCGTGCGTTGGATCAGGCCCTGTTGCAGCAGATAGGGCTCGATCACTTCCTCCAGCGAGTCGCGGCTCTCGGACAAGGCGGCCGACAAGGTCTCGATCCCTACCGGGCCACCGCCATAATTTTCGGCGATCAGTTTCAGATAGCGGCGGTCGGCACCGTCCAAGCCCAGATTATCGACGCCCAACCGCGTCAGCGCGCCATCGGCCAATTCGCGCGTGATGCGGCCGTCGCCCTCGACGATGGCGAAATCCACGACCCGCCGCAGCAGCCGCCCGGCGATACGGGGAGTGCCCCGCGACCGGCGCGCGATCTCGCGCGCACCGTCGTCATCGGCCGGCGCGCCCAGCTTGCGGGCGTTGCGGGTGACGATCTCGTGCAATTCTTCCACGGTGTAGAATTGCAGCCGGGTGGGAATGCCGAACCGGTCGCGCAGCGGGGTGGTCAGCAGGCCCATCCGCGTGGTCGCCCCGACCAGGGTAAAGGGCTGCAGTTCGATCCGCACGGTACGGGCCGCGGGGCCCTCGCCGATCACCAGATCCAGCTCGAAATCCTCCATCGCCGGGTACAGCACCTCTTCCACCGCCGGATTCAGGCGGTGGATCTCGTCGATGAACAGCACGTCGCGCTCTTCGAGGTTGGTCAGGATCGCCGCCAGATCCCCGGCCTTGGCCAGAACCGGCCCCGAAGTCATGCGGAAGTTCACCCCCAACTCGCGCGCCATGATCTGCGCCAGCGTCGTCTTGCCCAAGCCCGGAGGGCCGTGGAACAGCGTGTGGTCCATCGCCTCGTTCCGCTGGCGGGCCGACTGGATGAAGATGCGCAGATTGGCCCGCGCCTCGGCCTGGCCGATGAATTCGTCCAGCCCCTGCGGGCGCAAGGCGCGGTCGTTGTCCTCGGGCAGAGGCTGAGGGCGCAGGGTCGGGTCGGCATCAACCATTCATTCAGCCTTTCGGAGCCAGCAGTTTCAACGCCGCGCGGATCAATTCGGCCTCGCCGGCATCGGGAAGGTTGGCGGCGGCCGCGGCCACGGCAGAGGCGGCCTCGGACGGGCCATAGCCCAGGTTCGACAGCGCCGACAAAGCCCCCGCCGACGCCGCACCCGCGCCGGGTTTCGGGGCCCGCACCGGGGCCGGCGCCGGGTCTGTGGGCTCAACCACCTCGGCCACGGGGCCGTCCATCGCCTCGGTCACCGTGCCGCCCATCGCCATGACGCCGGGCGCCTTGTCTTTCAGATCCAGCACGATGCGCTGCGCGGTCTTGGGGCCAACACCCTTGGCCGCCTTCACCGCGCCCCAATCGCCCAGAGCGATGGCCCGGCTGACCCCGTCCGGCCCCAGCGCGCCCAGAATGGCCAGCGACACCTTGGCCCCCACCCCCTGAACCGAGCAGAGCAGCCGGTGCCATTCTTTCTCGACCAGCGACAGAAAGCCATAAAGCTGCATCAGGTCCTCGCGCACCACCAGATCGGTGTAGAGCGAGACCGCCTCGCCCACCCCGGGCAGGGCCGCCATGGTCCTGTCCGAGCAGTAGACGATGTAGCCGACCCCGCGCACGTCGATCAGAAGGTGATCCGCCGCGCGATAGTCGATGCGTCCGGTCAGCTTGCCGATCATGTGGCCACCTGTTTGATGCGGGCCTGCGGCGTCGCCCCGTAGAACGCATGGCAAATCGCGATCGCCAGCGCATCCGCGGCGTCGGCTCCCTTGGGCTGGCATCCCGGCAGTTGAAGTTTGACCATGTGCAGAATTTGTTCCTTCTCGGCGTGCCCCACGCCCACCACGGTTTTCTTGACCCGGTTGGGCGCGTATTCGCCCACCGGCAACCCAGCCTGCGCCAAGGTCAGCAACGCCACTCCGCGCGCCTGACCCAGCTTCAGCGTCCCGGCGCCGTCCTTGTTGACGAAGGTCTGTTCGATGGCTGCCTGGTCGGGTTGATGTTCGGCGATCACCTCGACGATCTGGTTGTGCAGCGACAAAAGCCGCTCGCCCAGATCATCCCCGTCGGATTTGCACAGGCCATTGGCAACATGGCTCAGTCGGCTGCCATGTGATTCGATGACGCCCCACCCCAGGGTTCGCAGCCCCGGATCAATGCCCAGAATTCGCATGTTGTGCCTCGGCCTGCTCGGGTTTTCATTGTCTTTTCTCTCGATTAGCACGAAGCGTGAACATTTTCCAAGAAAATTGATCCGACGCCCAAATGCGACACGCCTGTTCCGTCCACGACAATTCGGACGCATTGCGACCCTAGAAAGTCTGAAACCGACACATTCCCAAAGCAGTTTTCACCAATAATTTAAGGGACTTTCATCATTTTCGAAGCATTGCAAAAACTGCATAGGACACATGCAGTTTCAGCACTTGCAAGGTCAATCCGACATCACTAACTGGCCCGAGAATTCGACATTCAAACGTCAACACTGAACAGAAGGAAGCAGGATATGGCTGCAATTGACACAACCCGCGCCTCGATTGGCTCGTTTGGCCTTGTCGGCCGTATCGGCGCCTTTCTGGCATCTGTTGTGAACGCCGTTGTCGCCTGGAACGACGCACGCGTGACGCGCAATGCATTGAACGGTCTGAGCAACCGTGAACTGGAAGATATCGGCCTGTGCCGCGGTGACATCGACGAAGTCGCTGCTGGCCGCCGCCGTCTGTACTGAAACCACCCGCTCTCGCCCCTATCCTCCCTCGGGGCAGCACAAAAACACCGCGGACCGAAAGGTACGCGGTGTTTTTGTCTTTTGAAGGCTCTTTAGGAGAGAGAGTTCAGTAGAGAATCTTGTTCAGCTGTGTCGACAGGGCCTGCGACAATGGATCGATCTGCATGATCCATGCGCCCGCCTGTTCAACCGATGTCCCTTCGTTCAGGGCATCCACCCGATACTGGTATCCGGTCGGGCCGAGATTGGATAGCAGGAACGCTTTGAAAGCAAAAAATCCGCACAGGCACAGCAACAGAACCTTGGCCGGAACCGCCGAGCGTACCCGCTGGGGTTTCATGACGACCAGACCATCTTTGCGCATAGTCGCGCGATAGCCACGGCTCATCTTGTTGTGTTTCTTTGTCAGCCGATGAACGCGCTGATCGAATTCAAGTTGTTTTCCTGTCATGGCAGCCTCCAAAAACCGCCCCCCAAATTCATTGGATGACGATAGAAAGAGAATGCGTCAAAACCGTGGCAAAAATCCACAAAACTCCTGCAAATGGTCTAATTTGCGCCCTGTTTGGTTAAGACTAGCGTCGTCCATTCACCAATCATTGACCGATCCATCGTATTGAACCCGTTTTGTGCATAAACCGATTCCACTTCGTCGGCCTGCTCGTTGAGGATTCCCGACAGGATCGCATGTCCGCCTCCGCGCAGATTCTGCGCGATCTCCGGCGCAAGGGCCACCAGCGGGCCCTTCAGAATGTTGGCAAAAATCAGATCGTAAGGCGCCACCGCCTGGAGGTCAGGATGGTCAAATCCGGCAGCCTCGACACAAAGGACGGCCCCGGCCATGCCGTTGGCCTTCAGGTTGGCCTCGGCTACGTCGACGGCGACCTGATCAATGTCGCTGGCCAGGATGTCACCTTCCCAGACCCGCGCCGCCGCCATCGCCAGCACCGCCGTACCGCAGCCGATATCGGCGACCTTGCTGGCCTCGAACCCAGTCTCAATCAGCTTGTCCAGCGCCTTCAGACATCCCAGCGTCGTTCCGTGGTGCCCAGTACCAAAGGCCATCGCCGCTTCGATCAGCAGCGGAATGCGCCCCTCGGGCAGCTTGTCGGCATCGTGGCTGCCATAGACGAAAAACCGCCCGGCCTCGACCGGGGCCAGCTCGCGCCGGACATGGGCGACCCAGTCGGTTTCCGGCAGTTCCGACACCACGAAGGGCTTGGCTTCGAAGGCCGCCGCCAGCAGGGCCAGGGCGGCCTCGTCGGGGCTTTCGGTGAAATAGCCGCCGACCTCCCACAGGCCCGAGCCGTCCTCGACCTCGAAGACGCCCACGCCGGTGGGTTCGGGATCCAGACGCTCCATCGCTTCGCCCAGGCTTTCGGCCGCGGCTTTGCCTTTCAGGGTGGTCAGGGCGGTGAATGTGGGCATGGGAACCTCCTGCAGAAACCGCCTTTGCGCCTAGGGCCGTCAGCCGCCGAGGTCAAGCGTCCCGGGTGTCATTCGGCCGGCGCGGGGGCGTATTTCGAAAAGATGGTCTCGTTCCCCGGTTCGGGGTGGCGCGGGATCAGCAGCGACAGCGCCAGAGAGATCAGCGCCATACCCGCCGCCAGGCCGAACACCGCCCCCGGCGACACGACCCACAGCAGCCCCAGAAGCGCCGGCAGAAACACCGCCGCGATGTGGTTGATGGTAAAGGCCACTGCCGCGGTGGGGGCAATATCGGCCGGATCGGCGATTTTCTGGAAATAGGTCTTGAGCGCCAGAGCCAGCGCGAACAGCACGTGGTCGATGACGTAGAGAATGGCCGCCAGCAGCACGCCCCAGCCAAACCAGTAGATGCCGCCATACGCCGCAAATACGATGGCAAGGCCCAGATACTCGAAGATCAGCGTACGCCGCTCGCCAAACACCGCGACGGCCTTGCCCAGCAAAGGGGCGGCGGCCATGTTGATGATCAGGTTGATGAGGTACAGGCTGGTCAAGTGATGCACTTCGAAGCCGAAGCGCTCGACCATCATGAACCCGGCGAACACGACAAAGATCTGCCGCCGCGCGCCCGCCATGAACTGCAGCGCGTAATACAGCCAGTAGCGGCGGCGCAGCACGATCTTCTTGGTCTGCGGTGTCGGCGCATCGAATTGCGGATAGGCGATCAGGCAGAACAGTGCGAGTACCGCGGTCAGCCCACCAGCCGCCATGAAGACCGTGTTGTAGGACAGATCGAACCGATCCCAGGTCAGCACGATCAGCCCATAGACCACCAGCGTCGAGGCCGACCCCATCGCCACCAGCCAGCCCAGCACCTGCGGGGCGCGGTCCTTGGGCAGCCATTGCAGCTGAAGCGACTGATTCACCGTTTCGTAGTAATGAAACCCGATCGAGCTGAACAGGGTCACGAACAGCAGCCCGCCGAGGCTGGGAAACCAGGCCGTCACCGCCGTGGCGACGCCCAGCAGCATCAGCGAAATCATGGCCAGCACCTGCTCGCGCACGAAAATTATCACCGCGATCACGCACACGGCCAGAAAGCCCGGGATTTCTCGCACCGTGTGTAGCAGGCCGATGTCTGCCCCGTCGAAATCCGCGACTTCGATCACGAAGTTGTTCAGCAGCGCGCTCCACGCGTTGAAGGCGATCGGCATGGTCAGCGCCATCACGAACAGCAACGTGACGGGGCGGCGCCAGAACGGCAGGCTCTGGGCCTGGGACAGGGGCATCGGTTTCAGCATGAGAGTTCTCTACGCCCAATCCGCCCGGCTGGCGAGAGGAAATCCCCAGTGCACACCGGGTCTGCGCTGATGCAGGGTCAGTAGAAACTCTGCGGGTCGATATCGACGGTCAGGCGGATGTCACCCTTCAGGCGCAGCGGTGCGATCCAGCGGGCGATGGCGTCCTGGATCGGTGCCCCCTTGGGCGCCTTGACCAGCAGCCGCACCCGGTGCCGCCCGCGGATACGGGCAATCGGCGCCGGGGCTGGTCCAAAGACCTGTGCCCCGATCTGCCGCAGCGGCGCGTCATTGCGCGCCAATACGTTTCCGATGTCAAAGACGGGGCCGACCTCGGGGCCGGACAGCACGATCCCCGCCATCCGGCCATAGGGCGGCACCCCGGCCGCCTGACGCCCGGCGGCCTCAGCCCGCCAGAACCCTTCCTCGTCCCCCGACAGGATCGCGCGGATCACCGGGTGTTCGGGCTGAAAGGTCTGCAGCAGCGCCGCCCCCGGCTTGTCGGCCCTCCCGGCCCGGCCCGCCACCTGCCGCATCAGTTGAAAGGTCCGCTCAGCCGCGCGCAGGTCGGACCCGTGCAGGCCCAGATCCGAGTCGATCACCCCGACCAGCGTCAGGTTCGGGAAATTGTGCCCCTTGGCCACCAGCTGCGTACCGATGACGATATCTGCGTCCCCCTCGGCGATCTCTTCGATCTTGGCCTTCAGCGCCCGGGCCGAGCCGAACAGGTCGGAACTGAGCATGGCGATGCGGGCGTCGGGAAAGGTCGCCTCGGCCTCTTCGGCCAGACGTTCGATACCGGGACCGACCGGGGCCAGCTTGCCCTCGACCCCGCAGGCGGGGCAGGCCTCGGGCATGGGCTTGGTCTCGCCGCATTGGTGGCACATCAGACGTTTGAGGAACCGGTGTTCGACCATGCGCGCATCGCAGTGGTCGCAGGCGATCTGTTCGCCGCAGGCCCGGCACAGCGTCACCGGCGCATATCCCCGGCGGTTGATGAACAGCAGCGACTGTTCGCCCTTCTCGATCCGCGCCTGCACCGCTTGGCGCAGACTGGGGGAAATCCAGGTGCCCGGCTGCATCTTCTCGGCACGCATGTCGATGGTCTTCATGTCCGGCAACACCGCCGCCCCAAAGCGCGAGGTCAGGTCCAACCGGTCGTACTTGCCGGCTTCGGCATTGGCCCAGCTTTCCAGCGAGGGCGTGGCGCTGGCCAAGATCACCCGCGACCCGCAGATCGCCGCCCGCAGAACCGCCATGTCGCGCGCATTGTAATGCACGCCGTCTTCCTGCTTGTACGAGGTGTCGTGTTCCTCATCCACCACGATCAGGCCCAGATCGCGGAACGGCAGAAACAGCGCCGACCGCGCGCCGACCACCATCTGCGCATCGCCCTGCCCGACCATGCGCCAGACCCGGCGGCGTTCAGTCATCGTGGCACCGGAATGCCATTCGGCCGGGCGCGCGCCGAACCGCTCCTCGACCCGTGTCAGAAACTCGGCGGTCAGGGCAATCTCGGGCAGTAGCACCAGCGCCTGCCGGCCCATGCGCAGCGCTTCGGCCACCGCTTCAAGGTAAACCTCGGTCTTGCCCGACCCGGTCACGCCCTTCAGCAGCGTGGTGCCATAGGCGCCGCTGCGCAGTGCTGCGCGCAACGTGTCGGCGGCAGCGGTCTGATCGGCTGTCAGCGCCTTACCCGGCCGGTCCGGGTCCAGCGTCGGATAAGGCAGGTCGCGCGGGCTGTCCTCCTCGCGCACGGCGCCCTGCTTGACCAACCCTTTGACGACCGACGAGGTGACCCCGGCCATCTCGGCCAGTTCTTTCAGGGTAAAGGCCAGCCCGCCATAGTCACGCAGCACCTCCAGCACCCGAGCCCGGGCATCGGTCATGCGGTCAGGCGTGCCGCTGCCCAGCCGATAGATCTTGCGCATCGACAGCGGGTCGCCCAGCCCGGGCGCGCGAGTAGCCAGCCGCAGCATGGCCGGCATCGGCGTCAGCGTGTAGTCGGCCGCGCGCTGCAGGAACAGGCGCATCTCTTCGCGCATGGGCGCCACGTCCAGCACCCGGATGACCGAGCGGATCTTGCTGCGGTCGAAATCGCCGCGCCCCGCGCCCCAGACCACACCCAGAACCTTGCGCGGGCCCAGCGGCACCTCGACGAAGGCCCCCAGGAAACACCCCCCCTCGGGCGCCTTGTAATCCAACGTCCGGTCCAGCGGCTGGGTCGTCAGAACCGCCACCAGCTCACCTTGGTCGAAATGCACCGGGTCGCTCAATGCGCGCCTTTCTTCAGCAGGGGTTTCAGCACGGGTCTCTTTGAGGTAAAGGCATCCGCGAGCAAGGCCAACCCATCAAAGGACTGCCCCGATGAAATTCTTCGTAGACACAGCCGAAATCGACGCCATCGCCGAATTGAACGACCTGGGCATGGTGGACGGTGTCACCACCAACCCCTCGCTGATCCTGAAATCGGGTCGTGACATTCTGGAAGTGACCAAGGAAATCTGCGACCTGGTCGATGGCCCGGTTTCCGCCGAAGTCGTCGCCACCGAGGCCGAGGACATGATCGCCGAAGGCCGCAAGCTGGCGCAGATCGCACCGAACATCGCCGTCAAGGTGCCGCTGACCTGGGCCGGCCTGAAAACCTGCAAGGCGCTCAGCGACGAAGGCCAGATGGTCAACGTCACCCTGTGCTTCTCGGTCAATCAGGCGCTTCTGGCGGCCAAGGCGGGCGCGACCTTCATTTCGCCCTTCATCGGACGGCTGGACGACATCAACCTCGACGGTATGGACCTGATCGCCGACATCCGTCAGGTCTATGACAACTACGGGTTCGAAACCGAAATCCTCGCCGCCTCGATCCGCAGCGTAAACCATGTGGCCGACAGCGCCCGCATCGGCGCCGACGTGATCACCGC
The DNA here is from genome assembly GCF_056537025.1 of Ruegeria sp. CH5. Taxonomy (NCBI): domain Bacteria; kingdom Pseudomonadati; phylum Pseudomonadota; class Alphaproteobacteria; order Rhodobacterales; family Roseobacteraceae; genus Ruegeria; species Ruegeria sp. CH5. Next base: position 1,338,970 of record NZ_JBQFQT010000001.1, read on the forward strand.
GCCGCCTGCCGTGATTAAGAAGCTGGCTGATCACCCGCTGACCGACAAAGGGCTCGAGGCCTTCCTGTCGGATTGGGCCAAGACCGGTCAGAAGATTCTGTGATCCATTGATCCCATGTACAACCGCGCGGCCCCGACTGGGGCCGCACCTGGCCCAACTTCAGTGGGCCTGATCTTTGATCAGACGCCTGCAGGCGGGAGCCACGCCCCCACACACAGCGCCTAATCCACCTAAACGTGCATTTTTCCCAAGGTATTTACGGGCACCCGTGCTATAACGCCCCCAACAAAAAAAGACCGGACAGGATATGAGCAGCAATCCCAAACTCGAGGACAACCTCCGCGCCGCGATTCTGGCCGAGCCGGACGCCGTACTGGACGACAAGGATCTGATGCAGGCGCTGGTCGCCGCGAACGAACGCGCCCGCGGAGACAACATAATCGACCTGCGCGGAATCGCCATGCAACGGCTTGAGGCACGGCTGGACCGGCTGGAGGACACTCACCGCTCGGTCATCGCCGCCGCCTACGAGAACCTCGCCGGAACCAACCAGGTTCACCGAGCCATCCTGCGCCTTCTTGAGCCGACGGAATTCGAGGACTTCCTGCGCGTGCTGGGTACGGAAGTTGCCGAAATCCTCCGCGTCGACCGCATCACGCTGGTCTTGGAAACGACGATGGTCCAGCAGGACCCAAGCATCGACCGGCTGGACGGTGTTCTGACCGTGGCGGAACCGGGTTTCGTGCATTCTTACATGGAAAACGCACCGAACCACCCCGCGCGCGAGGTTGTCCTGCGCGAAATTCGCCAGCCCAACCGCAGAGTGCACGGGGATCAGCTGGACCAACTGGAATCAGAGGCATGTATGCAGCTGGATCTCGGCAAAGGGCGTCTGCCGGGCATGATTGTCATGAGCGCACGCGACCCAAGGCACTTCTCGCCTCAATTGGGCACTGATCTGCTGGCCTTTTTTGCAGGCGTATTCGAACGGTCGATGCGCCACTGGCTGTCGTGAGCCTGATCTCTCCAGCCTGCCGCGATGCGTTGCAGTTGTGGCTGGAGGGGTTGACCGCTTTGGCGGGCCGTTCGGAAAACACCATCAATGCCTATCGGGGGGATGTCTCGGATTTCCTGTCTTTCATGACTTTGCATCACAGCGAACGGCAGGGGCTGGCGGCGCTCGAGCGCATCACCGTTTCGGACATGCGGGCTTGGATGGCACAGCAACGCGAATCCGGCGTCGGCGCGCGGTCACTGGCGCGAAAATTGTCCGCCGTCAAAAGCTTCTATCGCTGGCTGGCCGAACGCGAGGGATTCGAGCCCACCGCCGTCCTGTCCACCCGCGCCCCGAAATACACCAAGAAACTGCCGCGCCCTCTGGCCGAAGACGCCGCCCGCGCCATGATCGAGACGGTCGAGCTGCAGTCCGTGTCAGATTGGGTTGCCGCCCGCGACGTTTCCGTCGTGACCCTGCTGTATGGTTGCGGCCTTCGCATTTCCGAAGCCCTGTCCCTGACCGGCGCGGATGCCCCCCTGCCCAACACGCTGAGAATTGTCGGCAAGGGTGACAAGGAAAGGATCGTTCCTGTCATCCCCGCTGCGCGCCAAGCGGTCGACCGATACCTTGAGTTGTGCCCACATCCCCAAAGCCCGACCGCCCCATTGTTCCGCGGCGTACGGGGCAAGGCTCTGAATCCAAGGGCGATTCAGGGCGTCATGGCCAAAGCGCGTATGCAACTGGGTCTTCCGGCAACGGCCACTCCACACGCGATGCGGCACAGCTTTGCCACCCATCTTCTGTCGGCCGGAGGAGACCTTCGGGCCATTCAGGAACTGCTGGGTCACGCCTCCCTTTCGACCACCCAGGCCTATACAGCGGTCGACACCGCGCGCCTCATGGAGGTGTACAACCGCGCGCACCCCAAAGCCTGAGACGCGGCGGAATTGCAGCAACCACATTTCGGCGCCGATACCGGGGGCTTTTTGCTTTGCATCTCGGGCGCGCATCGTACATGACACGGGTCATGACACTCAGATTCAAAGCTTTAGCCGTTCACCTGTTCACCGCGACCGGAGCCGTATTTGCGATGCTGGCCATGCTGGCCGCGGTCGAGGAAAAGTGGAGCCTGATGTTTCTGTGGCTGGTCGTTTCGTTCATCGTCGACGGAATCGACGGCCCCTTGGCGCGGCACTATCACGTCAAAAAGAACGCACCCGAGTTCGACGGTGTTCTGCTGGATCTGATCATCGACTATCTGACCTACGTCTTCATTCCGGCCTATGCGCTGTTCAAATCCGGTCTGATGGACGGCTGGACCGGCTGGTTCGCGATCATCGTCATCACATTCGCCAGCGCGATGTATTTTGCCGACACACGGATGAAGACCAAGGACAATTCCTTTTCCGGGTTTCCCGGCTGCTGGAACATGGTCGTGGTGGTGATCTTTGCGCTGAAGCCCGACTTCTGGTTCAGCCTCGTCCTTGTGGCGTTGCTGGCCGTTGCAATGTTTCTGCCCCTGAAATTCATTCACCCCGTGCGCACCGAACGCTGGCGCAACCTGTCCCTGCCCATGGCCTTCGCATGGACATTTTTTGCCGGATGGGCCGCTTGGGTGGATTTTCACCCGCAAAGCTGGGCGCATTGGGGTCTGGTTGTGACCAGCCTGTATCTGGTCTCGGCGGGGATCGCCCAGCAAATCATGCCGCCGAGCCGCGATTGAGACGCGGCCCGAACGGGCGAAAATCACAGATCAGAGAATTTCCCGAATCTCGAACTCGGTGCCATTATGGGTGAAGACGTCGCCCTTGCGCATTCCGGCCATGGCCAGATAGATCGGGCTTTGGGTTGAAATCCCCATATATGTTTCACCATCCACGTCGAACTTGGTGGTCGACACGCAGACGACGAAATGCCGATCGCCCAGCCAGACTACGGCGCCCGGCTGCACTGTATCCGTCAGGCTGAAATCGGTGTTTTCGATCACGTCAATCTTGGCATGATGCGCATGCACCGGCCCGTCAAACGCGGCGGCCAGATCTGCGCTTTCGCGCGATGCCGCGATATCATCCTTGTCGTGGCCTTCCCGGTCATCCAATTGGGACTCTTTCTGAAAGGCATCGTGGTGCGCCTGCGCCGTCGCCAACTCCTGTGCCTCCAACGCCATCAATTGGTCAATGATGGCCTTCTTCCGGGCGGCGGGGTCAATTTTCGCAGTCATGAATTGCAGTCCTTCGGGTTCGAAAACTGTCTCAGGTTGGGACGCTTTGCGAAAGATTGCAACCGGATTCCGGCGGTCAGATCAGCAGACTGGCAGCCCCCTCGTGACGCAACAGGGCAACCTTGCCCTCAACCCCGCCCTGCCCCGAGAACCCGCCAAGGCCGCTTGCCGCCAGAACGCGGTGACAGGGAATGATCACCGGAATCGGGTTGGCACCACAGGCCTGCCCGACAGCTTGCGCCGGACACCCAAGATCCTGCGCGATATCACCGTAAGTCCGCGTGTAACCGAAAGGGATCGCGGACATCAAGTCGCAGACCTGTTTCTGGAATTCGGACCCAACGACACGCAGTGGCAAGTCGAACTTTTGCAACCGGCCCTCGGCATAGGCCCTGATCTGTGATGCCGCTTCGATCAGCAGCGGGGTCGTCTCACCCGTTGTGTGACCGTCCCACACCAGACTGGTGATGGCACCGTCCTCTTCTTCGACCCCGAGGCATCCGAACTGGGTTTCCACTGCAATCATCGGCATGGGCGCAGAGTTTCAGATCGGCGGCTGCGTCGCAAGCCGCAAGAAAACCCCCGCGCGATGGCGGGGGTTTCAGGGATCATTTTCAGCTCAGCGCCGTATCGCATCGGCCACAGACGCCGGGGTGGGCGTGGCGTCCCACATCCGGCAGGATCTTCCAGCAGCGCTGGCACTTGGCCCCTTCGGCCTTTTCGAACACGACACCGACGCCCTCGATCTCGGGCAGGCGGAACGCCTCGGCCGGGGCGGGGTCGGCGGTGACGGTCAGGCCCGAGGTGATGCACAGGTCATCTACGTCGAAGGTCGCCAGCAGGTCGCGGGTTTCCGCATCCTCGACATGCACGATCGGCGCGGCTTCGAGGCTGGAGCCGATGACCTTGTCGCGGCGCTGCACTTCCAGCGCGGCGGTCACCGCACGGCGTACACGGCGGATCTTGGCCATGTTCGCCTCGAGCCCGGTGTCGCGCCAATCGGCAGGCGTGTCGGGGAAGTCGACCAGATGCACCGAGCCGTCCTCGCCCGGGAACCGCTCGAGCCAGACCTCTTCCATCGTGAAGACCAGAATCGGCGCCAGCCAGGTAGTCAGACGGTGGAACAGGATGTCCAGCACCGTGCGCGCGGCCCGGCGGCGCGGGGTGTCCCCGTCGCAATACAGCGCATCCTTGCGCACGTCGAAATAGAAGGCCGACAGGTCGACCGTGGCAAAGTTGAACACCGCGCTGAACACGCCCTGGAAGTCGAACGCGGCATAGCCCTTGCGGACCTGCTCGTCCAACTCGGCCAGGCGGCTGAGCACCCAGCGTTCCAGACGCGGCATCTCGGCCGGGTCGATCCGGTCGGCCTCGGTGAAGTCGGCCAGCGAACCCAGCATGAAGCGCATCGTATTGCGCAGCCGGCGATAGCTGTCGGCGACACCTTTCAGGATTTCCGGCCCGATCCGCTGGTCGGCGGTATAGTCGGTCTGAGCCACCCAAAGGCGCAGGATGTCGGCACCGTATTGCTTGACGACCTCTTCCGGTACGATGGTATTGCCGAGCGATTTGGACATCTTGTTGCCCTTCTCGTCCAGCGTGAACCCGTGCGTGACCACGTTGCGATACGGCGCGCGGCCGATCGTGCCGCAGGCCTGCAACATCGAGGAATGGAACCATCCACGGTGCTGGTCGGTGCCCTCCATGTAGACATCGGCAATGCCGTCGACGGTGCCATCTTCACGGTCGCGCAGAACGAACGCATGGGTCGAGCCCGAGTCGAACCACACGTCCAGAACGTCGAACACCTGGTCATAATCGTCGGGGTTCACGATGCCATCCAGCACCTGCTGTTTGAAGCCGTCGGTGTACCAGACATCGGCGCCGTATTCTTCGAACGCGGCCTTGATGCGGGTGTTCACGTCCGGGTTGCGCAGCAGATAGTCCTGGTCGGTGGGCAGAGCGCCCTTCTTGGTGAAGCACGTGAGTGGCACGCCCCAGGCACGCTGGCGCGACAGAACCCAGTCGGGGCGCGCCTCGATCATCGAATACAGGCGGTTGCGGCCCGAGGGCGGCGTCCATTTTACCAACTCGTCGATCGAGCGCAGGGCGCGTTCGCGGATAGTGCCGCCCATTTCGTCCATGCCATCGTCCAGCTTGCGGTCGACGGACACGAACCATTGCGGTGTGTTGCGATAGATGATCGGCGCCTTGGACCGCCAAGAATGCGGATAGCTGTGCTTGATCTTGCCACGCGCCAGCAGCCCGCCGACCTCGGCCAGCTTGTCGATCACAGCCTTGTTCGCATCGCCCTCGCCGCCCTTGCGCGACAGGATGTACTTGCCGCCGAAGAACGGCATGTCAGCGCGGAAGCTGCCGTCGTCCATCACGTTGTAGGTGATGACCTGCTCGAGCATGCCCAGATCGCGGTACAGCTCGAATTCCTCCATCCCGTGCGAGGGCGCGCAATGAACGAAGCCGGTGCCTTCGGTATCGGTCACGAAATCGGCCGCGCGGAAATCGCGGATGTCATCCCATTCACCGTTGGACCCTTCGGCCCCTGCCAGCGGGTGCTGCAGCTGGATCTTGGCCAGATCGTCCTGCGTGACGTCGCACAGGCGGCGGTACATGGTGTCGTCCAGCCGCGCCCGCGCAAACACGTCGGCGGCCAGATTGTCGGCCAGCAGGTACCGGTCACCGATCCGGGCCCAGCAATCCTCGGGGCGGCCGGTCACTTCGTACAGCCCGTACGAGATGTCCTTGCCGTATACCACCGCCTTGTTCGACGGCATGGTCCAGGGCGTCGTGGTCCAGATCACCACGTAGGCGTTGTCCAGCGTGGTGTCGCCGGTGTTCACCACCTTGAACTTCACCCAGATGGTGAAGCTTTCCTTATCGTGATACTCGACTTCGGCCTCGGCCAGGGCGGTCTTTTCGATCGGCGACCACATCACCGGTTTCGAGCCCTGATACAGCGTGCCGTTCATCAGGAACTTCATGAACTCGTCCGCGATCACCGCCTCGGCGTGATAGTCCATGGTGACGTAGGGATCGGCCCAGTTGCCGGTGATGCCCAGACGCTTGAACTCCTCGCGCTGGATGTCGATCCAGCCGTCGGCGAACTTGCGGCACTCCTGGCGGAAGTCGATAACCGGAACCTCGTCCTTGTTCTTGCCCTTCTTGCGGTACTGTTCCTCGATCTTCCATTCGATCGGCAGGCCGTGACAGTCCCAGCCGGGCACATAGCGCGCGTCAAAGCCCATCATCTGGTGGCTGCGCACGATCATGTCCTTGATCGTCTTGTTCAGCGCGTGGCCGATATGCAGGTGCCCGTTGGCGTAGGGCGGGCCGTCATGCAGCGTGAAGGGCTTGCGACCCTGTTTGTCGCGCAGGCGGTCATAGACGCCGATCTTCTCCCAGCGGTCCAGCCATGCGGGCTCGCGCTTGGGCAGGCCGGCGCGCATGGGGAATTCGGTTCGGGGCAGGTTCAGCGTGTCTTTGTAGTCGGGTGTCTGGGTCGTGTCGGCGCACATGGAGAGGCGTCCCTTGGATGATCTTGGCGTGTTTGGATCGAAGCGGTCGGTGCGATGAGCTCAAGCACCTTTGCCCGGCGTCTCGGAAACTCAGAGCGCCGGGGATATAATTCGAATGATAATGGCCAGAACGTCTTGCATGGCCGGGCTTATAGGCCGGTTGCGCCTATTGGTCCAGAGCTTCCGGCCCCTGCGGCGAATGGCGCAGCTTGGCCCAACGGTTCAGCCATGCCAGACCCGCCAGCGCCAGCCCCAAGGCCAACAACGAAAACACACGGATCAGACCGCCCAGCCCCGAGATGTCGATCAGGAACACCTTGGCCACCGCCAACCCGATCACCGCCAGCCCGGCCTTGCGCATCAGGTCCGACCGACGGGCCAGCGACTGATAAAACAGCGCCGCGCCGATCACCAGCAGGGCGAGCGTATAGGTATAAAGCTCGGGCTGGGATACGCCGTTGCCTTCATACATCCCTGCCGCACCCTGCCAGAAATGCCGGATGGTCAGGCCCAGCCACAAGGCACTCAGCACAATGGCCACCCCCTGACAGGCCAGCCGCAACTGCGCCGGCATCTTGGGGATCCGCCACGCGGACAGGCCGATGACGAGGGCCGGCAGCAGATAGGCAATGGCAAGCGTGTTAACCACCGGAGGCCCCAGAACAGGATCTGCCCCAAAACGCAAAACAGGGTTGGCCACTGTCGCAGCCAGCGCCAGCCACAACAGGCCATGCGCGGCAAAGAACACGCCCAGTGCGACCCGAACCCAGTTCAGCCGCCCGCCCAGCGCAAAGCGCTGCACCTGCGCAAAGGCCAGCAGCAGCCAAATGGCCGACAGCAGGCCCAAACCCCAATGGCTGTCGTCGGCCCCGCCCTCGCCCAGCCCTTCCAGCCAGCGCAACAGCAGCAGAGACACCAGAACGCCGCCCGTCGCCCACGCTGCACTGTCTAGCATGACATTGGCGACTGGGCGGTCCAACGAGCGCAGCATCCACCATGCGGCAAGATAGCCTGCAACCGCAGCCCCATAGACCAGCGCCATTTCCGGAACCGGCGCGTGCAGCGCCCAGTCCAGACCCGGGTTCAGGATCAGCCGGAACGTGACTGTGGCAACGCCGGCCCAGATGAACCAGCTCATCGGTGGCAGGTTGAACCGCCGATCCAGCGCCGCCGCCGCGATGATCGTGACCACGAAAGCGATAGTCAGCGCCGCCGAACTGAGCACGATCACGCAGCCGAAGGTCAAGCAGGACAAAGCCGACAGCGTGGCCAAAGCCGGACGCATCCGGGCCTCGCCATCCACACGCGCAAAGCGCTCGGCCAGCACCACCATCAGCGCCGCAAGCGCAACCGCATGCAAGGCCCAGGGATAGGCGCCGATCACGCTGGCCGGACGCCAGCCAAGCTCAAGAGCTATGGCCAGCGTCGGAGCGTACAGCGCGGCGGCACCGGCCCAGACAAACGGGTACCGCCCGCCCCGGAACGACCGCCATGCCGCCAGAAGAGAAATCACCGCGCCCAGCGCAACCAGCCAGGTCACGGCCAACGGAAATGCGGCCTCGGGCGTTTCGGAATAGGTCTGCCAGAACCCACGCGCCACCGCGCCGCCATCAAATCCATGCGTGAACACGAAACCACCCAGCCCCAGGGCAGGCAGCGCGGTCATGTCCTGCAGGGCCGGTGCGTCCTTTGCCCAGATCAGCAGGGCGAAAGTCAGCCCCGCCAGCAGGATCACAGCCAGCCAGAACTCACCGCTCGTATCCGCCCATTGCAGTGCCAGAATGGCCGAGCTTGCCATCACCGCTCCGAAGGCCAGGCGCGTCGGAAATTCGGGCCACGGACCGCTGGATTTTCTGACAAGGAGTTCACTGAACATCGCCCCGTCGTGATCGGGCCAGATCCGGCGCACGGGAATGGCAATGGCGATCACGGCAACGGCGGCCACGTAGACGAGGAAAGCCGGTTCCGTGATCGGCGAACCCGTCACCAGCAAAAGGCCCGCCAAATAGGCGCCTACCAGCGATAGCACCGAAACCCAGGCCCAGCGCCGCACCGTGTCGATCCCAAGCCCCAGCCCAGTGATCACGAAGAAATATCCGTACAGCCAGGACGGGTCAGCCGAGTCGCCACCCACGACGAAAGGTGCGGCAAAGGCTCCGATCAACCCGATCGCCGCCAGCAGCGGGCCGTGGAACCAACCCAGAACCAGCCCGACAAGGGCGATGACGATCATGCTCGCCAAGGCCGCCTCTGGGCCGATCAGGTCATAGAGCTGGCGCGCCGCCAGAACGCCGCCGAACAGCGTGACCAGCCCCGCGCCGGAAAACACCGAAGGCAGATAGGCAGTCGCCGACGACTCGTCATCGCCGTATCGGCGCCGCACGATTTCACCCGCCACGATCAGCAGCGCGCCGAAGCCGAGGGCCGCCAACACGCGCGCGGTGGGCGGCAGCAACCCGTTCTCGACCCCGTATTGCACGAGGAAAATCCCCGCCAGCGCCAGCGACAGAGCGGATACGACATAGAACCAATTCTCGCGCAGCCACGCGCTCAGATCGTCGAACCGCTCGGCGCGGAACACCACTGCGGCCGGAGGCGATGCGCTCTCGGCGAGGCTTGCCGGTTTTTCAGGCTCGGGCTGTTGGTCCGGTGAAGGTGGGCTTGCCTGTTTCGGCGGACCCCAAGGAGCCGGTCGCGGTTCAGGCGTCGGCGCGTCGATCTGCGCGGACTGCGTCTGTGGTGGCCGCTCCGCGTCCGGTTGCGGCCCGGCACCCAACCGACTCTCCAACTGCTCGACCCGCCGCCGCAGACGGGCATGGCCGACCAGCAAGACGACAATAGATACCGGCATCGCCAAAACGACCAGGCCTACAAGAACAAGCAGAGATTCCAAACCGCACCTCCGGGCAAATCTGCATTACAGGCTATCCTGTGCAGGTGCGGTAAGACAGTCTGGAAATCCCGAATGGTTTCAGCCTGTTGCGATCTGACGCCAGTGATCTAGGGATGGAACATGGACCCGACGAGATAGGCGATTGCCGCCGCCGCTCCACCAATCGCCAGCGTCTCAAGCCCCGAGCGCCACCAGGGCGCCAGCGACCACCGGCTTTTCATCGCGCCGATGGCAAAGAACACGCCCAGCGTCATCAGGACCGAGGCTGCAAACGCGCCCTCAACCCCCAACAGGAACGGCACGAGCGGAACCATGCCGGCCACGACAAAGGCCGCGAACGTGGCCGCTGCAGCCTTGAGCGGATGCGGATCGACGCTGCCCAGCCCGTATTCGCCCTCGATCATCAGGTTGATCCAGGTATCCCGATCGGCGGTGATCGCGTCGGTTGCCTGTTCCAGCACCCGGCCCGACAAGCCCTTGCGGGACAGGATCTCCAGCACCTCGCCACGCTCGCCGTCGGGGTAGAGGCGGATGTGGCGCTCTTCGATGGCGCGGATCCGTCGGATATTGTCCAGCTCGGCCTTGGTCCCCGAGTAGTTGCCCGCCGCCATCGAAAATCCGTCGGCCAGCACGTTGGCCAGGCCCAAGGCCACGATGACAAAGGGCGAAAGCCCGGCCCCGGCCACGCCCGCCACGATGGCCAGCGTGGTCACCGATCCGTCGATCCCGCCATAGACCACGTCGCGCAGGACCCCGCGCCCGGGTGGGGCGTCGATCCGGTCTGCGATTTCCTGTTGGCTGTGGCCGTGATCCGCCATGGCTGGTCTCCCTTCCGGAAGATTGTGCCCTGTGCAGCGGCCCGTTGGCTTTGCGGCAGATCAACCCTTGGAAAACAGCCCGCTCAGCGCGCGCGAGACCATGCCGCGGGTCGACGGCCTGTGCCGGTCCGAGAAGGGCAGCGGACGGCAGACCTCCATCGCGGCCACGCCGACACGGGCGCTGAGGGCGCCGTTGACCAGCCCTTCGCCAAAGCGGCGCGACAGCTTGCTGAGGACCGACCCGCCCAGAACCGGTTCGAGCAGGTCGTCACCCACGGCCACCGCACCGGTGGCCACCAGGTGAACGAAAACCGCTCGGGTCAATCGCCAGCCCCCCAGAAACCCGGCCCGCCCGCCATAGATTTCGGCAATCCGGCGGATCATCCGCAACGAGGCCAGCAGCGCCGTCGCCACATCGGCCAGCGCCAACGGCACCAGCGCCGTCACCGTCGCGACCTGGCGCGCGGCGGCCTCGACCTCGCGGCTGGCGGCGGCGTCCAGCGGGGCCAGCAATTCGTCCTCGACCAGTCCTAGCAGCCCCGAGGCGTCGAACTGTTCCTCGATCCGGCCGCCCAGACGGCCGCGGCCCCAGCGCGTATCCTCGCGCCCGCGATAGAACGCGATCAGGCGCTGCGTCACGGCCCGGGCCTGCGTCAGATCGGCATCGGCCAGCGCGGCATCGGCGGCGCGGCGCATCCCGTCCACCCGCGACAGCCGGCCCAGCGTGGCCAGTTCGCGCAGCGCGATCAGCAGGGCCACCAGCACCAGCGCGCAGATCAGGCCGGTCACGATCCAGCCCAGCACCGGCACGCTGGCGATCAACGAGGTGGCGAAATTCCATGCAGCGACAGAGACCGCCGCCCCCACGACCGCAACCGCCAGCCCCCAGAACCACCGGCCCAGAACCGACGGCTTGCGCGCGGCCAGCCGTGCCGCGGCCTGCATCGCCTGCCCCTGGGGTGGCGCGATATCCGGTACCGGCGCGGCCTTCGCCACGTCGGCGGCCGGGGCATCCTCGTCAAGCTCGATCAGAACCGGACCCTTGGCCATGCGTCACTCCTTTTTCCGCCAGACGAACCGAATGTCCGGCAAATGTTCATCATTGCCGGCCCCGTCGCTGCGGGCCACTTCGACAAAACCGTGCCGTTCGTAGAACCGGCACGCGCCCGTGTTTGCCTGAAACGCATACAGCGCCAGTTCTCGGCGACCTGCCTTGGCGCTGTCCAGCAGTTGTGTGCCGATCCCCTGATTCCGCGCAGCGGGGCTCAGGTACAGGCAATGCACCTCGGTCCCGTCCACGGCCAGAAAGCCTGCGACCTTGCCGCCCTGTTCGGCAACCGTGACCCATCCATTGTCGATCATCCGCCCGCAAAAGGCGATGGTCTCGGCCCCCGAATGCAGCTCGGGCATCCAGTCGTTTTCGCGTGCAAAGCCGTGCAGGATCTCTCCGACCGCCCCGGCGTCGAGGCTGCGCGCGGGCCTGAGGGTAACAGTCACAGCCGGTCTCCGATCAGGAACTGCGCGGCGCGGTCCAGCCGGATATGCGGCGGGCCGTCACCGGGACGCAGCGACAGATGCGCCGGGGCAAAGGTCATGAACCCGTAATCCTCGCCCAACCAGGTGTCGGCCCCCTTGCGCGCAGGGCCCAGCAGATGGGCGGGGTCTTCGGGCAGCTCTCCGGGATAGAAGGCCGCCTGTTTTCCATTCTCCAAAGTTCCGCGCACGCAGGGCAGTTCGACGCCGTTGTGGGTGCGGATTTCTTCGGTCGTCACCCGCAGCGCGGCGATGGACATGGCGGCGGTTTCGGCCCCGGCGAACCTGGCGCGGTCGCGCGCCTCGCGGGTCAGGGCCTCCATGATCGCGGTCAGGCGCGGGTGTTGCAGGTGGTGCAGGTGATCGGCCTTGGTGGCCGCGAACAGGATGCGTTCGACCCGCTTTCCCAGCAGCAGCTGGCTGAGCCATGCATTGCGGCCGGGCCGGAAGGCCGACAGGATGTCGCCCATGGCGCGGCGCATGTCCTCGACCGCCTGCGGCCCCTTGTGGATCGCGCCCAGCGCGTCCACCAGCACCACCTGCCGGTCGATTCGGGCGAAATGATCCCGGAAAAAGGGCTTCACGACCTGCGATTTGTAGGCCTCGAACCGGCGCTCCATCTCGCGGTGCAGGCTGCGGCGGCGCGAGGCGCCCTCGACCGGTAACGGCGCAAAAGTCAGCACCGGCGACCCGGCCAGATCGCCCGGCAGCAGGAATCGGCCCGGCGTGCAGTCATAAAACCCCGCATCCCGCGCGGCGGTCAGATAGTCGGCAAAGCCCCGCGCCAGGGCCTGCGCGGTGGGTTCATCATGGGGGTCGGCCGGATCAACGGCTTTGATCTGAGCCAGGAAATCGGCCGCAGCCGGACGCTGCGCGATCCGCTCCAGCGTTTCGCGCGACCAGTCGTCATAGGATTTATCAAGCAGCGCCAGATCCAGCAGCCATTCGCCGGGATAGTCGACGATGTCCAGATGCACGGTGCGCGGCCCCTGCAGGCCGGCCAGCAGCCCGGCGGGGCGGACCTTGAACGACAGGCGCAGCTCGGACACGGCGCGGGTGCTGTCGGGCCAGTGGGGCTGCGGCCCGGTCAGGGCCGACAGGTGCGATTCATAGTCGAACCGGGGCACAGTGTCGTCGGGCTGCGGCTGCAGGTAGGCGGCGTTGATTCGCCCCTCCTGCTGGGCGACCAGGCCGGGCATCCGCCCCCGGTCCAGCAGGTTGGCCACCAGCGACGTGATGAACACCGTCTTGCCCGACCGCGCCAGACCGGTGACGCCCAGCCGCACGACCGGTTCGAAAAACGTCTCGGACACGCGGTCGCCGACGGATTCGACGCCGCGCACAAGACTGTCTGCCAGTGATGAGATGACCAAACCGCCGCCCCGCATTTCTTGTTTGTCCCAAGATAGGTAGCCGCTGCCCCGGTTGCCAGCGCTTTTGCCGCCTGCCCTTGCCCGGGCGCGTCCGGCAGGGTACCAGCAGCGCATGCCCAGATACGCGTTGAAAGTCGAATACCAAGGTGAGCCGTTTGCCGGATGGCAGCGGCAGAAAGAGCTGCCCTCGGTCCAGGGCGCCATCGAGGCGGCCTTGTCGAAACTGCAGCCCGGGTCACACACGATCGCGGCCGCGGGTCGCACGGATGCGGGTGTTCACGCACTGGGGCAAGTGGCCCATTGCGACCTTGAAAAAGACTGGGACCCGTTCCGCCTGTCCGAGGCGCTGAACTATCACCTCAAGCCGTTGCCGGTGGCGATTCTCAAGGCCGCGCGGGTGGCGGATGACTGGCATGCGCGGTTCTCGGCCATCGAGCGGCAATACCTGTTCCGCATCCTGATCCGCCGTGCGCCCGCGACCCATGACAAGGGCCAGGTCTGGCAGATCGGGCATCCGCTGGATGTCGCCGCGATGCAGGAAGGGGCCGACATGCTGATCGGGCGGCACGATTTCACCACCTTCCGGTCCTCGATCTGCCAGGCGGCCAGCCCGGTCAAGACGCTGGACGAGCTGCGCGTCGAACAGGTTCAGGGCTTTTCCGGCCCCGAGGTGCATTTTCATGTCCGCGCCCGGTCCTTCCTGCACAACCAGGTACGCAGTTTCGTCGGCACGCTTGAACGGGTCGGCGCAGGTGCCTGGACACCGCAGGACGTGCGCGATGCGCTCGAGGCCGCCGACCGCGCGGCCTGCGGGCCGGTCTGCCCGCCGCAAGGTTTGTACCTAGCGCGGGTGGGCTACCCCGATCCTGTTTTCGACTGACGTCAGAGCGCGCGCAGCAGCAATCCGCCCGCGATCACCGCGATCAGCAGCCCGGCCACCAGTTCGATCGTGGGTGCCAACACGGCCGCAAACCGCGTGGCCGAGGCCGAGGCCAGCAACCCGCCCCGCAACCCGAACGACGTCCAGCCAACCAGGGTGGTGACGGTCGCGGTGCCCAGCGCCATGGCAAAGGCCCCGGCGATGCCGACCACCGCGATGCCCATTTGCCAGGTCAGGATCAGCACGAACAAAGCTCCGGTACAGGGCCGCGCGGCGATGCCGGCGATCAGGATCAACGCCTCGCGCAGGCTGCCGACCTGGGCCACCTCTTCGGCGGTGGGGCCATGACGATGCCCGCAATCGGAACAAACCTCGCCGTCGTGATGGTGATGCCCGTGATCATGATGATGCTGATGGTCATGCGGGGCACTGTCCGAACGACCGCGCCGGGCGAAACTGCGCAGCGATCGCAGAACCAGCCACAGCCCGATGGCCGCGATCGCACCATAGCTGACCGGGGCCATGATCTGTTCGGTGGCGCCCACAAGGCTTTGCCGCGACATCTGGAACACCAGAACGCCTGCATACACCAGAACGATCGCCGTCACGGCCTGCCCCAGCGAGGACAGTACGCTGATCGCCGACAGGCGCAGAAAGGCGACATTGCGGCCCAGCCCGTACCCTCCGATCAGCACCTTGCCATGGCCCGGCCCCACCGCATGGAAGAACCCATAGGCAAAACAGACGGCCAGCAGCGTGGCCACGGCTTCGGGCTGTTCGGCCCGCGCGGCCCGCAGGGCTCGGGCGATCTGGTTCTGAAATTCCCGCTGCTCGCCCGCGGCCCAGGACGCGAGGCTGTCAAAACCACCGCTGCCCCAGAACCACAGCAGCAGCGCAATCGCCAGACCGACCGGCAGGATCAGGTAGCGGGACATGAAACGCGGATCTCGGTGGCAAAGCGTTCACCGACCAGAGGGATGTCGTTCTCCTCGAGGTCATAGTCGGCGTCCAGGGTCAGCAGAAAGGCCTGCATCTGGGCCAGCTCGCCGTCGATATCCGGCTCGAACCTGTCGATCCGGCAGGATTCAGGCCCGGAAACGGTGACCGGACGCGTCACTTCGTAGGCGGTATAGAATGTCTCGTCATAGGGTTTGGCCGATAGGCTTTGGGCAACCACCGGGTCGCCCTCGACCTTGCGCAGATGGGTGGTCACGATGCGGCCATCCTCGGTCGTAGCGCGTGGCTCCAGCGGGCCGGACAAGGCAACCGGCTGATCGGCAGCCAGGATGACCAGATCGCCGTTGTATCCTTCGACCCACTGCGCGTCGAAACCGGCGAGGCGCTGCTCCTCCGCCTCGGACAGTACGCCGTCGCCGTCCTGATCCAACCTCATGTCTTCGAGCACAAGCAGCGAGTAGAACTCGTCATAGGCCCAGGTGACGCGGACATGGGTCAGGTTGCCCGACTCGTCCACGATGAATTCCAGCCCGGTGTCGATGAAGACATGCGGGTGCGCCACCGCGGTAAACGGCAGGCAACAGGCGAACAAGGTGGGTATCCAGCGCATGAACGCGAAGATAGGGTGCCCGACCGGCGCTGGCAACGCGGTTCGGCGGTAAGCACGGATTTTGCCGCTCATTTCGGCGGAAACAGGACCAGCGTCTGCAGCGCCGTGCCGATCGGGCCTTGAGTATCGTACAGAACCGACTGCGACATCCCGATGCCGCTGGGCTGCCAGTGCGACACGGAGTCCGAGGCGAGCCAGTCGGAGGTCGGCTCGCGGTGGATCTGCACCGTCAGGTCGGTGTTCATGAACCCCATTTCCGAGGTCGGCGCATTCCACGAAATTCCGTTGCCGCAATCGGCCAGCGGGCACAGCGACTGGATCGGCGAGGGGGTTTCGCCCTGCAGCAGAGGCGGGGTACGCATCCAGATGGTTTTTGGCCCCGCCCCTTGGTTGCCGCCTTTGGGATAGGCCACCTCGGAATGATGGGCAAAGCCGGGCAGGTCATGCCGCATTTCACCGATGGGAAACGGGCCGTCTTCGATCTGCGACAGGTCGGGGCCTTGGATCGCCACATTCGGCACCGGCCCCAAATCCCGGCGCGCCAAATGCATCGTGGTGGCGGTGGCGCACAGCGTGTCGTCCAGATCATGCACGGTGACGCGCGTGGTGGCCAGCGTCTTGGTGTGGCGCACGGTCTCGGCGGCCACGCGAAGACCGGACAGAGGCAGCGGGCGCAGCAGATCGACGGTCAGGCGGGTCAGCATCTTGTCAGGGCCGACCTCGATCTCGGCCGCGCGCACGATCAGGCCCGCAACCGGGCCGGCATGACAGTGGTCAGCCGACCACGGCCCACGCGCCGGGTCATTGCCGACAAAGGCCCCGTCGGGCGCGACCCGGAAATAGGCGGTCTCACCCACCACTGGCTGCATCGCCGCGTCCTGCATCTCAGATCTTTTCCTGGGTATGTTTTTTCAGTTCGGCCCGCGCCACCTGACGGCGATGCACCGCATCCGGGCCATCGGCCAGCCGCAGCGTGCGCACATGCGTCCAGGCGGTGGCCAGCGGCGTATCCTGGCTGACGCCCTGCCCGCCGAACATCTGCACCGCCTCGTCAATGACCTTCAGCGCAACGCGCGGAGCCACGACCTTGATCTGGCTGATCCACGGGGCCGCCGCGCGCGCATCGCCCTGATCCATGAACCACGCGGCCTTCAGACACAGCAGGCGGGCCATCTCGATCTCCATCCGGCACTCGGCGATGATGTCGAAATTGGCACCCAGCTGCGCCAGTTTCTTGCCGAAGGCTTCGCGCTGCAGGGCGCGTTTGCACATCTGTTCCAGCGCCATCTCGGCCTGGCCGATCGCGCGCATGCAGTGATGGATGCGACCGGGCCCGAGGCGCCCCTGCGCGATTTCGAACCCGCGGCCCTCGCCCAGCAGGATGTTCTCGGCCGGCACTCGGACATCGGTGAACCGGATATGCATGTGCCCGTGCGGCGCGTCGTCATGGCCGTACACTTCCATCGGGCGCAGCACCTCGATCCCCGGCGTGTCGGCGGGCACCACGATCATCGACTGGCGCTTGTGCTTGGGCAGGTCGTCGCCGCCGGTCTTGACCATCACGATGTAGACCTTGCAGCGCGGATCGCCCGCACCGGACGACCACCATTTCTCGCCGTTCAGAACATAGTCATCCCCGTCCCGCACGCAGGACATCGAGATATTCGTGGCATCCGACGAGGCCACGTCGGGCTCGGTCATCAGATAGGCCGAGCGGATCTCGCCCTCGAGCAGCGGCCTGAGCCACTGTTCTTTCATCTTCTCGGTGCCGTAGCGCTCGAACACCTCCATGTTGCCGGTGTCGGGGGCGGAACAATTGAACACCTCGGCGCCCAGCGGGGTCTTGCCCATCTCTTCGGCGAAATAGGCGTATTCGACTGTGGTCAGGCCAAACCCCTTTTCGCTGTCGGTCAGCCAGAAATTCCACAGACCGGCCGCCTTGGCCTTGGCCTTCAAGCCTTCAAGGATCTCGGCCTGGCGTTCGGTATACTGCCAGCGGTCGCCTTTGTTGATCTCGGCCTGGTATTCCTCTTCCAAGGGCATGATCTCGTTGCGGATCATGTCGCGGACCCGCTCCAGCAGTGCCCGGTTCTCCTCGCGCAAGACGAATGACATGTTCATGAAGAATCCTCCGTAGATCCCGGAACCGGGCTTTACCTTTGCGCCGAGGATGGCTTAGCTGCGGCAACTGTGTCCAGCCGCGTGACGGCACGTCACTTGCAATCAATTTGAAACGGAAGAGGGGCGCAGATGGCGTTGTTGATCGATACCGGGCTGTCCGACTGGATGAGCGATGCCGAGATTGCCGAAGAAGTACGGCGACATGCACCAACTGCCGATGTGCGCACGCCAAGCACCATTGGTGACCCGGCCGAGGTCACCATGGTGGCGGTTGTCGGCCTGCGGGACGATCACGCGAGCCGCCTGCCCAATCTGCAGCTGGTGCAAAAGTTGGGCGCCGGGGTCGAGACAATCGTGTCGAACCCCGCCCTTCCCGCGCATGTCCGCGTGGCCCGCCTGAAGCCGGACGCCCCGGCGCAAGGCATCGCAGAGTGGTTTCTGGCCTATATCCTGTACGCTCACCGGAACATGGGCTTTCACGCGGACGCTCAGCGGCGGGCCGAGTGGCGGCCGAAAGCGCCGGTGCTGACATCTGACACCGTAGTCGGAGTTCTGGGGCTGGGCCATATCGGCAGCCGTACCGCCCTCATGCTGCGCGATGTCGGGTTCCAGGTCATCGGCTGGAGCCGGTCGCCCAAGCAAATCGAAGATGTGACCTGTCTGCACGGGCAGGATGCTTTGCCGGGAATACTGCGCTGTTGCGACCATGTCTGCGCGATCCTGCCCTCGACCCCCGAAACCATCGGCTTGTTTGACGCAGAAATGCTCGGCGCGATGAAGGACGGCAGCCAGTTGTTGAATGCGGGACGTGGCGACCTGATCGACGAGGAGGCCTTGATCGAGGCACTTGACCGGGGTCGTCTTGGGCACGCGGTTCTCGATGTGACCGCACAAGAGCCGTTGCCCAAAGACAGCCCCTTATGGCGGCACCCGGCGGTCACGATCACACCGCATGTGTCGGGATGGCATCTGGGTGATGCGTTGGCGGATGTCGCCCAGAACTATCTGCGGCTGAGCGCAGGTCAGCCCCTGCTGCACGAGGTTGATCGCAGCCGCGGTTACTGAGCCGCGATTACGGCGTCAGAACCCAATTACCGCTGGCATCCTTACACTGGCGAGTGCGGATTTCCGGGTTGGGCGCCGCCCCGGACGGCTGCACAAAGTGCTGGAAGTGAACGCAGTTGTCCTTCACGTCCCGTATCCTGACCGTGCCTTTGGTGCCCGTTTTCTCGTTGACCCAGTTCCGCTCCTGCCCGACGCTTGGGGTTCCGCCTGACAGCATCGAAGACGTCGTCGCGTCCAGAACCTGATAGTCTTCCGGGCTCAGCCCCGTTTCAGCGATGATCCGGGACAGAGGCTTGGCATCGACCGCCCCCACGACACCCGACAAAAACAGCGCAAACAGGGCAGCAGGCAACCGGACAGTCATGCGAAACTCGCTTTCGTGAAAATTGATCTGCACCAAGAATATACATCCATGCAATCAGGGCCAAGCCCCCGCGGCCGGACCTTCAAATAATGCCGAACAAACCTATCGGACTGCCGGCGCTATCGGCCCGCCGCTGATGCGACCATAGTAACCGGAAACCAAGCTTGAGGCACAGGAATGGCTCATCAAAACTACTACGCGCCCACCGGCGGGCTTCCGGACCAGACTCAGCTGCTGACCGACCGCGCCATGTTCACTGACGCCTATGCCGTCATCCCGAAAGGCACGATGCGCGACATCGTGACCAGCTTTCTGCCGTTTTGGGAACAGACCCGACTGTGGGTCCTTTCGCGCCCCCTCAGCGGGTTTGCCGAGACGTTTTCGCAATACATTATGGAGGTCCAGCCGGGCGGCGGCAGCGATACGCCCGAGACGGACCCGGAGGCTCAAGGCGTGGTCTTCGTCGTCGAAGGGTCGGTTACCCTGACCCTTGCGGGGCAGGTCCACGTGCTGGACAAAGGCGGCTATGCCTACATTCCGCCCGGGTCCGATTGGACCTTGCAGAACCGCTCTGACGCCGTGGCCCGGTTCCATTGGGTGCGCAAGGCCTATGAGGCCGTACCCGGATTGCCGGCCCCCGATCCGATCATCACCAACGAACGCGACGTCGCCCCAACCCCAATGCCCGGCACCGAAGGTCGCTGGGCCACCACGCGCTTCGCGGATCCAAGTGATCTGCGCCATGACATGCATGTGAACATTGTCACGTTTGAACCAGGTGGGGTCATCCCCTTTGCCGAAACGCATGTCATGGAGCACGGGCTTTATGTGCTTGAGGGCAAGGCCGTCTATCGACTGAACCAGGATTGGGTCGAGGTCGAGGCCGGTGACTACATGTGGTTGCGCGCGTTCTGTCCTCAAGCCTGCTACGCGGGTGGGCCGGGGCGATTCCGGTACCTACTGTACAAGGACGTCAATCGGCACATGCCGTTGAAACTGTCCACACGATGACCTGCAAAAGGTCCTGAAAACGGGCTTTTGCGTCGGCAGGGGTTCACAGGGACGGCGGAATTTGCTGAAATCAGAGGTGATTTCGCTTTGTTCATTCGTGGAGATTGGTCGATGAAACTGCGCGCCCCTCTGACGGCACTGGCCATGATCGGCCTCATGGTCGCCGTCGACACCGCCCCGGTCGTGGCGAAGGAAGCGACCAAAACCGTATCCGTCATGAGCCGCACATGGGCTGTGACGCAGGTTGCGGATGCCCCTGTCGTGTATCGTGCGACCCGCGACAACAACAACCTCAACCCGTTCGGCCCGCCACCGCGCCTGCGCACGGTTCAGGCCATTGCGGCCATCCAGCAGGCAACCGGGTGCAAGGTGATCCGGTCAAGCATGTACCAGAATATTTCGGGCCAGTTCTTCTCGCAGGTCAGCTGCGGATAGCGGCGACGCCATACGGGCATTGAGGTCGGTCAAACGGCCTGCCATAGCTTGCGCATGAAACTCGCAATCAACGGATTCGGCCGCATCGGCCGCACGATCCTGCGGCAGGTCATGGCCCTGCCAGCGGGTTCGGATGTTCAGGTGGTGCTGATCAACGACATCGCACCGCTGGAGACCTGTGCCTATCTGTTCAAGTACGACAGCACGTTCGGCCCCTATGCCGGTTCGGTCGAAACCAGCGCCGGGGCCTTACAGGTGGATGGACATTCGATTCCACTGAGCCACAGCGACGACCTTGCCGATGTCGATCTGTCCGGCGTGGACGTGATGCTGGATTGCACGGGTATCGCGCGCAGTTCGGACGTGGCGATCCGGGGCCTCCAGGCAGGGGCTGGCAAAGTGCTGATTTCCGGCCCGTCCCCGGCCGCCGAGACAACGATCGTTCTGGGTGCCAACGAAGACATGCTGGGCAATGCCCGGATCGTATCGAACGCGTCCTGCACCACCAACGCGCTGGCGCCGCTGGTCAAACTTCTGGACGGGATCGGTGGGGTCGCATCTGGGCACATGACCACGATTCACTGCTACACCAACAGCCAGCCGATGGTGGACGCTCCGCGCGGCGACCTAGCGCGATCGCGGGCTGGGGCCTTGTCGATGGTGCCCACAACGTCAAGCGCGACCCATCTGATCGACGTGATTCTGCCGCATCTGGCCGGGAGAATTTCCGGTGCGGCGGTGCGGGTGCCCACTGCCAGCGTCTCGGCCATCGATCTGGTTGTGACCCTGCAAAAAGGAATGGAACCCGAGCTGTTCTCGGCCGAATTGCGCCGCGCCGTCGAGGCATCAAAGGTGCTCGGCTGGACCGACTTGCCGCTGGTCTCGTCTGATCTACGTGCGCGACCGGAATCGCTGGTGATTGCCGGACCGGAAACGCGGGTCGTCGGGCAAAACCAGGTTCGGGTTTTCGGGTGGTACGACAATGAGTGGGGTTTTTCGGCCCGTATGCTCGATGTCGCCGGGATGATGGCCCAGTCGGAATAGCCCGCAGCGCGCTTGGCGCTGCAGGGCTGAGCTACAGGTTTCAGTCGTGCGGCAGACTGCCAGCGCCGTGACCGGCCATTCCGCCCGAGACCTCTTCGGTCGACTCCTCGGCCAGTTCATGCGGCAGAATGAGGTTCAGCACGATGGCGATCAGCGCTGCGGGCAGCAGTCCGCTTGTCATCAGGATGCGGATTGTGTCCGGCAAATGCTGAACCGCGCCGGGTTCCAGTTGCAAGCCAAGCCCGATCGACAGCGAGATAGCGAAGATCACCATGTTGCGGCGATTCCAGTCCACGTCAGACAACATCGAAATACCGGCAGCCACCACCATGCCGAACATGACGATCACGCCGCCCCCCAGAACTTCGATCGGAACAGTGCGTATTATTGCGCCGACCTTGGGAACAAGTCCGCACAGGATCAGGAACAGCGCACCAATCGTGACGACATGGCGACTCATGACACCGGTCATCGCGATCAGACCAACGTTCTGACTGAACGAGGTATTCGGCAAACCGCCAAAGATACCGGCAACCGCCGTACCAACACCATCTGCGTAGGTCGCTCCCGCGATCTCTTTGTCCGTGGCCTCGCGACCCGCGCCACCTTTGGTAATGCCCGAAACGTCACCGACGGTTTCGACCGCTGACACGAAAGCCATGAGGCAGAAGCCGATCACCGCCGCCAGCGAAAACTCGAACCCATATTTGAAGGGCACCGGCAGCGCGAAACCAGCAGCCCGCGACCAGCTTGTTCCAATGGCTTCGAACGTCACCATCCCGACCATCAGGGCGTAGACATAGCCGACAGCCAGTCCGACCAGAACAGCAGACACCGACAGCATTCCGCGGGCAAAGAACTTGAGGCCCAGCGTGACGATCACGACGACCAGTGCCGCAGACCAGTTGAGCAGCGATCCGTATTCCGGCGTGCCGATCGCAGGGACACCACCCGCCGCATACTGGATGCCGACCTTGACCAGTGCCAATCCGATCATCGTCACAACAAGGCCGGTGACCAATGGCGGCAGAGCGAAGCGGATCTTGCCAATGAACATCCCAAGGCAGGCGTGAAAGATACCGCCGATCAGAACGCCTCCGAACAGCGCGGCAAGGGCCTCGACGCCCTTGCCAGCCACCAATGGGATCATGATTGGCAGGAACGCAAAGCTTGTTCCCTGAACGATGGGCAATGCCGCACCAACCGGGCCCAGCGTGATGGTCTGCAACAAGGTCGCCAGCCCTGCAAACAGCATCGACATCTGGATCAGATACAGCAGCTCGGGAAAATCGGGCGAGTTCGACCCGAAGCCAAACCCGGCCGCACCGGCCACGATGATGGCGGGGGTCACGTTTGACACAAACATTGCCAGAACGTGCTGAATCCCAAGTGGTATCGCCTTGTGCAGCGCAGGCGTGTAATTCGGATCCCGAAGCTGATCGGGTGTTCCTATCGAAGTTTCGGCCATGATCTCAACTGTCTCCCTGTTTTCTCATGGGGGTCTTGCCGCTTCTCCGACGGCTTCAAAATTGGCTTAGCGTTCAACCACCTCGTAAGGGGTGTCGAACCAGTGCTCCTCGAGGTTTGCACCCGAACCGATACGGTCGACTACAGCGAACAGGCCAGGCGCGTGCAGCGGCGTCAGCACGCCATGCCACGTGCCCCGATGGTAGTTCACAGCCTGCCCCGGCTGCGTCACGAAGGCCAGCGGCCGGCCGGGAACGCCATCCTCATCCGGCGCGACGATCACCAGGAACGGCTGGTTGGTCATGGGAACGAAAGCCTGGCTGCCTTGGGGGTGACGTTCGACCATGTCCAGTTGATAGGGCAATGCCCGCGGATTGGCATCGAACAGGCTGATCCCCGCGCGCCCATCCGCGAAATCCAGAACCGCCCGGTCATGGTATCGCCCGCACTGACCCTGGTTGATGATCTTGTCCGGCGTGCCCGAAACCTCAAGCACATCGCCGAACGGTGCAAAGGCTTGGGCCGTCAGCGGCGCGATAGGAATGATCCGCGTCATGAGGGCGGCACGTCGCGCAGCCGGAACTCGGCGATGCGCTCGACCTGACGGCAAGCCTCGGCGAGTTCGGTCTCGCGGTCATTCTCGATGCGCCGCTGGAACGCATGCAGGATCGAGGCCTTGTCGTGGTCGCGCACCGCGATGATGAAGGGAAAGCCGAATTTTTCGGTGTAACGCGTGTTCAAATCGGTGAAGGCTTCGCGCTCGGCGTCGGTCAAGGCGTCCAACCCAGCCGAGGCCTGCTCGGAGGTGCTTTCGGCCGTCAGGCGTTTGGCCTGTGCCAGCTTTCCCGCCAGATCCGGATGCGCGGTCAGAACGCCGAGGCGTTCCTCAGGCGAGGCCGAACGGAACACCCGCGCCAGCGCGTTGTGCAGCCCGCCCGCCGTATCATGGGCGGGGCCCAGTTCCAGCGCCCAGGCGCGCTCGGCGATCCAGGGCGAATGTTCGAAAATGCCGCCATAGGCCGCCACGAAGGCGTCGCGGTCCATCTGCGAGGGGCGCGGGCGGTCCTGCGGCGGATGATGCGCGGCCCAGTGTTCGGCAATCTGTAACCGGGTCGCGAACCACACATCGGAAAAGCCGCGCGCATAGTCCAGAAACCGCTTCAGCGCCATCACCCGGCCCGGCCGACCGATCACGCGGCAATGCAGACCGATCGACAGCATCTTGGGCGCGCCCGCCTGCCCCTCGGCATAGAGCGCATCGAAACTGTCGCGCAGATACGCAAAGAACTGGTCGCCCGAGTTGAACCCCTGCGGCGTGGCATATCGCATGTCGTTGCAGTCCAGCGTATAGGGCACGATCAGCTGGTCGCGCCCGCCGGTGTGCATCCAATAGGGCAGATCGTCGGCGTAGGTGTCGGCCACATAGGCAAACCCGCCTTCCTCGGCCACCAGCCGCACGGTGTTGTCCGAGCACCGCCCCGTGTACCAGCCGCGTGGACGGTCTCCGACCACCTCAGTGTGCAGGCGGATCGCCTCGGCGATCTGGGCGCGCTCCTCGTCTTCGGGCATGTCCTTGTGTTCGACCCATTTCAGCCCGTGGCTGGCGATTTCCCACCCGGCGGATTTCATCGCCGCCACCTGATCGGGCGAGCGCGCCAGCGCGGTGGCCACGCCATAGACGGTCACCGGCAGGTCGGCCATCAGGCGATGCAGCCGCCAGAAACCGGCGCGAGCGCCGTATTCATATATGGATTCCATGTTCCAATGACGCTGGCCGGGCCAGGGTGCGGCACCGACGATTTCGGACAGAAACGCCTCGGACGCGGCGTCGCCATGCAAAACGCAGTTTTCGCCGCCCTCTTCATAGTTCAGCACGATCTGCACTGCCAGCTTGGCCCCGCCCGGCCACTGGGCTTCTGGCGGGTTGGCTCCGTATCCAATCATGTCGCGGGGGTATCGGGGGGGCTGCATTCTGCTTTCCGTCTTCAATTTCAGGCTTCCATTCGGTTTATCCCATAAAACCGTGATGGATTATCAAATCAATCCGAACGCTGTTTCCGGTTGTTTCGGCGTTCCCTGCGCCATGGCCTTTGCCGCAAGGTGGGCAATGCAAACCGGATTGCTTAAAATGGCATCCGAAGACGAAACGTGCAGACAACAGCAGGAGCAACTCGTGGCAGGCTATCTGACGACCCATGTTCTGGACACGGCGCGGGGATGTCCGGCCGAGGGGCTGAAAATCGCGTTGTACCGCGTGTCCGGCAATTCGCACCGGAAACTGGTTGAGATGGAAACCAATGCGGACGGGCGCACCGACAGTCCGATCCTGCCGGAAAAGACTTTCAAGACCGGTATCTACGAGTTGATCTTCTTTGCGGGCGACTACCTGCGGGCCTCCGGGCAAGCCGTTGAAGACCCTCTTTTCCTTGATCAAATACCGATCCGGTTCGGCATGTCCGACCCCGAGGCGCATTACCATGTGCCGCTTTTGCTGTCGCCATTCGGGTATTCGACCTACCGGGGCAGCTGACCCCTCAGACCTGCGACATCCGCACCACGTCGCCGATCCGCGAGATCATGAAATCCATGAACAGGCGCGCCTTGGGGTCTTGATGTCGCCGATGCGTGTAGAGACACGCCATCTGGACCGAAACCGGTGGCGTGTCGACGGCGACGGGCACCAATCGCCCGGCCTTGAGATGCTCGGCCACTTCAAAAACGGGTTTCATAGCGATCCCCTGCCCAGCCAGCGCCCAATCAGTCAGAACATCGCCATCGTCGCACTCGAACCGCCCGGACACTGCAAACCGTTTGGGTCCTTCGGCTGTCTGCAGCAGCCATTGGAACTCGGTCGCCCCGGGGAATCGCAGGTTCAGACATTCGTGCCGGTCCGAGATCAGCTCCGCCCCGGTCCGGGGCATGCCTCGGCGCGCGACATAGTCTGGCGCCGCACACAAGACACGCTGGCAATCCGCGATTTTGCGGATCCGCAAAGTGCTGTCTTCGGGTTGACCGATGAAGAACGCCAGATCCAGCCCTTCGGTCGTGAGATCAACAGACCTGTCCGTCAGGCGCAACCGCACGTCAATCTCGGGGTAGTCGGCAAGAAATTCAGGGACTTGAGGCGCCAACAGCCGTCGCCCGACCCCCAGTGGGGCCGCTACGAAAAGCGATCCCCGGGGCGCTTCGGTCAGGTGCACGACCTGCGCCTCGGCCTCGTTCACGGCATCCAGAACCGCAACCGCACCGGGGTAGAACGCCCGGCCCTGCTCGGTCGGGCTGAGGTTTCGGGTCGTACGCTGGAACAATCGCACACCCAAATGATCTTCGAGTTGGGAAATCCGCGCCGAAGTCACCGCTGGCGAGATTCGCAGATCGCGTCCGGCCGCGGACATGCTGCCAAGATCATAGACCCGGACAAAGGTACGGATATTGTCGAGATAGGACATCTTTTCGTTTTTTTTGATACAGTTTGACAATATACGGGAATACCGAAGAAAACCCCGTTTGCCTAGTGTGTCGGCAAGCAATCGGAGAGCTTTGCATGTATGAATTCGCCGTGTTCTGGGACTGGATGGCATTTGCGGTGCGGTGGCTGCATGTCATCACGGCAATCGCCTGGATCGGATCGTCGTTCTATTTCATCGCGCTGGACCTCGGCCTGAACCGCGACATCCCCGGTCCTGCGGATGGCGAGGAATGGCAGGTGCATGGCGGCGGGTTCTATCACATCCAGAAATACCTTGTGGCGCCCGAGCGGATGCCGGACCACCTGACCTGGTTCAAATGGGAAAGCTATGCAACCTGGCTCAGCGGTGCGGCCCTGTTGATGATCGTCTATTGGGTGGGCGGCGAGCTGTATCTGATCGACGCACAGAAGGCCGATCTGGCGCTGTGGCAGGGCATCCTGATCTCGGCGGCGTCGCTGACCGTGGGCTGGCTGATCTATGATTTCCTGTGCAAATCGGGGCTGGGCGAGCGTCCGACCCTGCTGATGCTGTTGCTGTTCGTTCTGCTGGTGGCGATGGGCTGGGGCTACAATCAGATATTCACCGGCCGCGCGATGATGCTGCATCTGGGTGCCTTCACCGCCACGATCATGACGGCCAATGTGTTTTTCATCATCATGCCCAACCAACGGATCGTTGTGGACGACCTGAAAAACGGCCGCACCCCGGACCCGAAATACGGCAAGATCGCCAAGCTGCGCTCGACCCACAACAACTATCTGACTTTGCCGGTGGTCTTCCTGATGCTGTCGAACCACTATCCCTTGGCTTTTGCGACCGAATACAACTGGATCATCGCGGCGCTGATCTTCCTGATGGGTGTCACCATCCGGCACTACTTCAATACCCGCCACGCCCGGGCCGGCAACCCGACCTGGACCTGGCTTGTGACGGCCCTGCTGTTCATCGCCATCATGTGGCTGTCCACTGCGCCGATGTACAAACCGCTGGAAGAGGCCGAGGCGCAGCCTCTGACCCCGTTCGAGGAGCGCTTTGTGCAGGCCAGCGGCTTTGAAGAAGCCCATGACGTAGTCTTGGGGCGCTGTTCCATGTGCCACGCGCGCGAGCCCGTCTGGGACGGAATCCTCTGGGCACCCAAGGGTGTTTTTCTGGAAACCGAAGGTGACATCGCGCGCAATGCCGAGCAAATCTATCTGCAGGCTGGCGTCAGCCACGCGATGCCGCCGGCCAACGTCACCTATATGGAACCCGAGGACCGCGAGGCCATTATCCGCTGGTTCCGAAACGCGGGCCTGTAGCGGCAGCTTTTCCACAACTTCGCATGGGAACTGGGAGAACCGCGTTTATTTCTTTGCCTGAGCGGTTTGAGATGGTCTAACTGTTTCCCAAGGGATCGCGGCGCCGCGACAAGCAGCGCAAATCAATGCGGCCCGGGACAGGTGGAGCCATTTGATGCAGGCGAGCAGACGTAGGGGCGGTCTGAAGAACTGGTGTGCGGGTGTGTTTTTTGCCCTCGCCCCGACCTGTGCGATGGCACTGGAAACATCGCTTGCAGCGCCAGGTTTGTCGGACGACTTGAAAAAGCAGATTGAGGAAACGTCCTCGGTCATGACTGCCGACAACCGGGGTCTGGACACGCCGCTTGAAGTTCTGTCAGCCGCGTTGTCGGATTACCGAACGATCGTGCAAATCCTCTATGATGCCGGATATTTCGGCCCGTCGGTCAGCATCAAGCTGGACGGGAAGGAAGCGGCAGATCTCAGCTCGCTGAGCGTTCCTGCGCAGATCAATCGGGCAACGATCACAATTCGCCCCGGCAAAGCGTACAATTTCGGAACCGCGGTCGTACAGCCGTTGGCCCCCGACACCGAATTGCCCGAAGAGTTTGCCCCCGGCAAGCTGGCCACGACCGGCGCCATTCAACAGGCGACTTCGGCCGGGATTCAGGCCTGGAAGGACGCGGGCCACGCCAAAGCGAAACTGCGCGATCAACAGATCATCGCCCGGCACGCACAGGCCCAGCTGGACGCCCGGATCGACCTGGATCAGGGGCCGCGGCTGAAGTTCGGCAAGATGTATATCGAAGGCGGCACCGATGTCCGCCACAGTTCGATCGAGAAAATCGCCGGTTTCCCGTCGGGCGAGGTCTACTCGCCCGAAAAGCTGCAAAAGGTCGGCACACGGCTGCGGCGGACCGGTACGTTCAGCACCGTCTCGATCCAGGAACGGGACACGCCGAACCCGGACGGCACGCTGGATTTCGACGCCACCTTCGAGGACTTGCCCAAACGCCGCTTGACGTTTGGGGTCGAACTGGCCTCGCGCGATGGCTTGGACGTGACCGCGACCTGGACCCACCGCAACGTGTTCCGCCGCGCTCAACGGCTGCGCTTTGAGGCCGCCATCCGAAACATCGGCGGGTCTGAGGATATCGACGGGCGGTTGGGTCTGCGTCTGGATCAGCCCGACCGACTGGGCCCGGACGACAACACCTTCTGGAGCGCGCTGCTCGAGCGCCGAAATACCGACAATTACAGCGTGTCGGTTGCCTCGCTGACCTATGGTGCGCGGCGGACGTTCTCGGACGAGTTGTATGCCGAGGCGGCTGTGGGCTTTTCCATCTCGAACGCTGACGACGCCTATGGTGACGGCCGCAAGTTCAGATATTTCATCATTCCGTTCCGGTCCGAGTGGGACAAACGCGACAGCAAGGTCAGCGCCACCCGCGGGTATTACCTGGACAGCCAGTTCATGCCCTTTGTCGGCATCTCGGGCACGGATACCGGGCTGCGCCTGTTTTTCGACGGTCGCGCCTATACCAGCCTGGGCACTGGCGGCCGGATCGTGCTGGCCGGTCGGGTGCAACTTGGATCGATTCTCGGCCCCCCGGCGGATGGTGTCACACCGGATTTCCTGTTCTTCTCCGGCGGCGCGGGCACCGTTCGCGGTCAGCCCTATGAAAGCCTTGGTGTCCCCGTCGGCACGGGCATTGCCGGCGGTAAGTCCTTTCTTGGCCTGTCGGGCGAGGTGCGCGGCAAGGTCACTGAAAAGCTGTCTCTTGTTGGGTTTTACGACTACGGTATCGTAGACACGTCCTCGTTCATCGGCAGTGGCGCCGAGTACCACGCGGGCGCGGGCCTTGGCGTTCGGTACGATCTGGGCGGCTTCGGCCCGCTGAGGCTGGACCTGGCGGTGCCTGTGCAAGGTGACACGGGCAACGGGCTGCAGTTCTATATCGGGATTGGGCAAGCATTTTGAGGCGTTACCTTTCATATCCTCTGGCGGTCGGGGCAACCGCCTTTGCCCTGTCCGGCCCCGTGGCCGCGCAAGAGGAAGAGAGCGGTGGTCTGCTGACCGATTTCCTGCAGAACACGTTATCCGGGGACAACCGCAATATCCGGGTCATCGGGCTGGAGGGCGCGCTGAGCTCTCGCGCACGCATCCAGGAGATCACGGTGGCCGACGACGAAGGGGTCTGGCTGACCATCAAGAACGCCGAGCTGGATTGGAACCGGCTGGCCCTGATCCGCGGCCGGTTTTCCGTGAACGCCCTGACCGCCGAAGAAATCGACATCGCACGCGCGCCCGGCAAGACCACCACGGACGAACCGGCCGCCACCGCCGAGACCAAACCCTTTCAACTGCCCGAACTGCCCGTGGCGATCGAGATCGGTGAACTGCGCATTGACGAGTTGTCTCTGGGCGAACCGCTGATCGGCGTTGCAGCAGACCTTTCAGTGGACGGAAACCTGAATCTGGCCGATGGCGCGCTGGACACCAAGCTGGACATCAACCGGTTGGACCGGGCCGGCGATCAGATAAATCTTGTGGCCGGTTTCCAGAACGAAAGCCGGCAAATCGACCTGGACTTGACCGTCTCCGAGGCGTCAGGTGGGCTGATTTCGACCGCATTGAATATACCGGACAGCCCGCCCATCGGCCTGACGGCCAAAGGGTCCGGTCCGATCACCGACTTCACGGCGGATATCGGGCTGAGCAGTGACAATGTCGACCGTGTCTCGGGCCAGGTGCGCCTGCGCGGGATCGAGAAGACCGAAGGGGCGGCAGACGAAGGCATTGCCTTTACCGCCGACCTGGGCGGCGACCTGACCCCATTTCTGGCCGCCAACATGGATACCTTCTTCGGTACGGATACACGTCTGTATGTCGATGGCCGTACCGGAGCCGAAGGTGCGCTGGAGATTACCGAGGCGGACATCACGTCCGAAGCTTTGAAACTGGAAGCGCAGCTCAGCCTTGGAACAGGCGGGGCGCTGCAACTGGCAGCCGTCCAGGCACGGATCTCGCCACCGGCCGGGGACGACGTGGTCCTGCCATTCGGTGGAGGAGACACATCCGTCAAGGCCGCACAGCTCTCTGCCCTGTTCGACCACGAAAACGGCAATCATTGGGACCTGAGCCTGACGACCGAGAATGTTGTCACACCCCAAGTCCAGATTGCGCACACGCGGTTGACCGCACAGGGCACCCTGACTCAGATTGGCGGTCTGGACCTGACCGGAGATCTTCAAGCCTCTCTGGACGGTTTGGACTTGGCTGACCCTGCTCTGAACACAGCGGTGGGCGATCGCGTCACCTTGGATGGCCAGTTCGAATACGGACGGGACAAATCGCTCCGACTCTCGGGTCTCGAACTTGGGGGAACCGACTATTCGGCGACCGCCGATGCTGTCGTCAGCGGGCTTGAAAGCGGTCTGAAGATTGACGGATCGGCAAAGGTAACGGCGTCCGATCTGTCTCGTTTCTCTGAGGTCGCCAAATTAGATCTGGGCGGCCGGGCATCGGTCCGGGTCGAGGGGGCGGGCTCGCCGTTGGAGGGCAGTTTTGACGGCAAGCTGGCCGTTTCCGGACAAAACCTGTCCACTGGTCGGGACGATATCGACCCCATCATCGCGGGCGAGACGGACATCACGCTGGACGCCAAGCGGGATGCAACCGGCATCCTGATCCGCGCTTTCACCATCGACGGCGAAACCCTGAACGCACAGGCGGATGGCGCGGTCACCACTCCGAACGGCAATCTGACCATCGACGGCCAGGCCCGCGTCAATGCCTTTGACCTTTCGGTATTCTCCGGCCTCGCCAAGCGCGACCTTGCGGGGGCCGTTCAGGCCCAAGTGGATGGCAAGGGCACCGTGCAGACCCTTGAGTTTGATGGCACTGCGCAGGTGACTACTACTGACCTACAAACCGGCCTGGATCAGGTGGATCCGCTTGTGACCGGGCGCGTCGTCCTGAACTTCGACGGCGCGCGCACGGGTGACCGGATCGAAATTCGCAAGGCGACCGTTGACGCAGCCGCGCTGAATGCCCAAGTCGCGGCAACCATCGACGATCCGACCGGAAACCTGGCCTTTGACGGTCAAGCGCAGGTCGATGCCCCCGACCTGTCCGTCTTTTCCGGACTGGCAGGCCGTACGTTGGCGGGCGCGGTCACGGCGGATGTGACCGGTCGAGGGGCCCGTGGCAGCAAAGTCTTCGATGTACAGGGCAAAACCAACGCAAAGGACATTCTGACCGGAATCCAAGCGGTGGATGCGCTGATCCCCGGACAGACGACGCTGACAGTCGACGCATCGAACGGCGAGGAAGGGTTGAACATCCGCAACTTCCGGCTTGCAGGGACAGCCTTGTCCGCCAACGCATCCGGCATCTTGAGCCGCGAAAGCGGCGGGCTGAGCTTCTCCGCCGCGTTGGACGACCTCGCCCGGGTTTCACAGACCCTGACTGGACCGCTGAAGGTGAATGGGAATGTGGCCCCCACATCCAGCGGTGTCGAGGGCACGGTCAGAGTGACCGGCCCGGAGACGTCCTACGCCAATCTTGTCGGCAGCGTGAATACGGATGGCTCGGCCGACCTGGACTTTGACGCCAAGTTCGATCGGGTCGAACGTTTTGCGCCCGAGTTTCCGGGCAGCTTGACGGCGAAAGGCAATGCAACGCGCCAGAACGGCGTGTGGACCATTGATGCCGACGCCGCCGGACCGGCCGAGATCAGCAGTGCAGTCAAAGGCACCTACGACGAAGCCTCGGGCAATGCCGACATCTCCGCACAGGGCGGCGTCAATTTGGGCATTGCAAACATCTTCATCACGCCCAACAAGATCGACGGATCGGCCCGGTTCGACCTGGCGTTGAAGGGCAAGCCGGCGCTGGAGTCACTGAGTGGTCAGATCACCACCTCAGGGACGTCGATGGCGATCCCCAGCGTTGGGCAGACCATCACCGATATCGGAGGAACTGTAGACCTTGCCAACAGCCGCGCAACGATTTCGATGCGCGGCGGCATGCGCGCCGGAGGCGGATTTACGGTCAGTGGCCCGGTCGACCTTACACCGCCGTTCAACGCGCAGATCACAACTGCAATCAACAATCTCGTCCTGACGGACAATCTTCTGTACGAGACCACGTTGAACGGCCAGATCGCAATGACGGGCGCCTTGGCAGGGAACAGTTCGCTGGTCGGGCAGATCACGTTTGGCGAGACCAACATCAACCTGGCCGCGGCATCTGGCGCGGTGGGGGCCGCGCCGATCCCGAAGATCGAACACGTGAACGAAAGCAATGCCAGCTACGTCACTCGGGAACGGGCGCAGTTGGTTGAAAAAGAGGAAACGTCGCAATCGGACTCTCGCATCTCTCTCGACATCAGCCTGTTGGCCCCCAAGGCGGTTTTCGTGCGGGGCCGCGGTGTGAATGCTGAATTGGGCGGTGCGATCTTCATCAAGGGCACCACCAAATCCGTCATCCCATCGGGCCAGATCGAACTGATCCGCGGTAATCTGGACATCCTTGGCCGGAGGCTGGCGCTGACCAAAGGCGTGGTCAGCCTGCAGGGCGACCTGACGCCGTATATCGAATTCGAATCCTCGGCCAGCACTTCGGATGGAACCGCGACGTTGGAAATCGCGGGCCCGCTGGATTCTCCGACAGTCGATGTGTTCTCGGACCCCGAACGCCCCGCCGAAGAGGCGCTGGCCATGCTGCTGTTCGGCAACCGCTTTTCCGAACTGTCCCCGTTTGTCATTGCCCAGATGGCCGCGTCGCTGGCCCAGCTGAGCGGTGCCGGTGGCGATGCCACCAAGGGCGTTCGGGAGGCCACGGGCGTAGATACCGTCGACGTCGGCGCGACCGAGGGCGGCGGCGGGCGTCTGGGCGCCGGCGCTTATCTGAGCGACAACCTGTACACCGATTTCACCGTGAACACCGAAGGCGACACCGAGGTGAACCTGAACCTGGACGTCAGCGACAGCGTGACGGTGCGCGGCACCGTAGATGGGCGCGGCGATACCGGCATCGGGATTTTCTTCGAGCGTGACTACTAGGGTTGGGCGGGACCGCCACCCTAGACCTCTTCGACGGACAAGACCCCATCCAGTGATTTGATGGCACCCTTGATTTGGGGATTGATCGGGAATTCCTGCCCCAGATCCATTTCGACCTCGCCCGGCAAACCCGGATCCAGCAGACACAAATGGATCGGCCCTTTCGAGGCGTTTTTGGCCGCTCCCGCAGCATTCGCGAGAACGCTCGCGACCGTCGACAGCGCCTGTGATTGGTCCAAAAAGATACGAAGCCCGGTCGCGCCAGCCTCGGCCACGACTGAATCCGCCGGCCCGACTGAGCGCGCCAGCAGCTTCAGCTGGTCGGCCTCCATCGTGGCTTCGGCCGTCAGCACGACCTGCGCGCCGGTTTCCAGGTATTCGCGTGATTTCTCTAGGGCTTCCGAGAACAGCGTCACCTCGTACGCCCCCGTCGGGTCGGACAGCTGTGCAAAGGCGAACCGGTTGCCCTTGGCCGATTTCCGCTCCTGTCGCCCGGCGACCACACCGGCCATCTTGGCGATCAACGGACCCGAGCGTGCCTTTTCGGTAACCTCGTCCAGCGTCATCACCTGCTTGCGTTTCAGGGCCGGCATGTAGTCGTCCAACGGGTGGCCGGACAGGTAGAAGCCGATCGCCTTGAATTCTTCGCTCAGCCGTTCGGCGGGCAGCCAGTCGGGCGATTTCGACAGGCGCGGTTCGGGCAGATCGTCGCCCGCCTCGCCGAACAGCGACACCTGGTTCGAGTTCTTCTGTTCGTGGATCGCCGCGGAATACTGCACCAGCTGTTCCAGGCTTTCGAAGACCCGGCGGCGGTTCTTGTCCAGCTCGTCAAAGGCCCCCGCACGGGCCAGCATCTCCAGCGGCCGTTTGCCGACCTTCTTCAGATCGACCCGGCGGGCAAAGTCAAAGAGGTTGACGAAAGGCTTGTCGCCCCTGCCCTGCACCACGAGGTTCATCGCCTCGACGCCCACGTTTTTCAGCGCGCCCAGCGCATAGACCAGTTTGCCATCCACCACATCAAACGTCGCCTGCGACCGGTTTATGCAAGGCGGCACATAGGGCAGTTCCAAACCCTTGCGGACCTCTTCGAAATAGATCGCCAGCTTGTCGGTCAGATGGATATCGCAGTTCATGACACCGGCCATGAATTCGACCGGGTGGTTCGCCTTCAGCCAGCCTGTTTGATAGCTGACCACCGCGTAGGCCGCCGCGTGAGATTTGTTGAAGCCGTAGTTGGCGAATTTCTCCAGAAGGTCGAACACCTCGGACGCCTTCTTGGCATCTACCCCGTTCGCGGCTGCCCCGGCCTCGAATTTCGGGCGCTCGGCGTCCATCGCCTCTTTGATTTTTTTACCCATCGCGCGGCGCAGCAGGTCGGCGCCTCCGAGGCTGTAGCCCGCCATGACCTGCGCGATCTGCATCACCTGCTCCTGGTAGACGATGATGCCTTGCGTTTCTTCCAAAATGTGGTCGATCAGCGGGTGGACCGAAGTGATCTTGCGCTGGCCGTTCTTGACCTCGCAATAGGTCGGGATGTTCTCCATCGGGCCGGGGCGGTAGAGCGCGACGAGGGCCACGATGTCCTCGATGCAGGTGGGTTTCATGCGCTTGAGCGCATCCATCATGCCCGAGCTTTCAACCTGGAACACCGCCACGGTCTTGGCCGCGGAATAAAGCTTGTAGGTGGCCGGGTCATCCAGCGGGATGGCGTTGATCTGGTTCTCGGCCCCCTCGGCCGGCTCGTACAGCTGCCGGCCGTCGGCCGCCACGTGCAATGGCCGGCCGGATTTGAAGATCAGGTCCATGGCGTTCTGGATGACCGTCAGAGTCTTGAGGCCCAGAAAGTCGAATTTCACCAGACCGGCCTGTTCAACCCACTTCATGTTGAACTGGGTGGCAGGCATGTCCGAGCGGGGGTCCTGATAGAGCGGTACCAGCTCGTCCAGCGGCCGGTCGCCGATCACCACACCGGCGGCGTGGGTCGAAGCGTTGCGCAGCAGTCCCTCGACCTGCTGGCCGTAAGTCAGAAGGCGGTCGACCACCTCTTCGTTGCGGGCCTCTTCGCGCAGGCGCGGTTCGTCTTTCAGGGCCTTCTCGATTGACACCGGCTTGACGCCTTCGACCGGGATCATCTTGGACAGGCGGTCCACCTGGCCGTAGGGCATCTGCAGTACCCGTCCGATATCGCGCACCGCAGCCTTGGACAGGAGCGCGCCGAAGGTGATGATCTGGCCAACCTTGTCGCGGCCGTATTTCTGCTGAACATACCGGATCACCTCTTCGCGGCGGTCCATGCAGAAGTCGATGTCAAAGTCGGGCATCGACACACGTTCGGGGTTCAGGAAGCGTTCGAACAGCAGGCTGTAGCGCAGCGGGTCAAGGTCGGTAATCGTCAGCGCATAGGCCACCAGCGAACCCGCGCCCGAGCCACGGCCCGGACCGACGGGGATGTCATGATCCTTGGCCCATTTGATGAAGTCCGCAACGATCAGGAAGTAACCGGGGAACCCCATGCCCTCGATGATGTCCAATTCGAAATCCAGACGCTTCTGGTATTCCTCGGGTGGGACAGCGTGCGGGATCACCGCCAGTCGGGCCTGCAGACCCTCGTTGGCCTGGCGGCGTAGCTCCTCGACCTCGTCATCGGCGAATTTCGGCAGGATCGGATCCCGTTTGTAGGCCATGAAGGCGCAACGTTTGGCAATCTCGACCGTATTGTCGATCGCCTCGGGCAGATCGGCAAAGAGCGTGGCCATTTCCTGCGGCGATTTGAAGTAATGCTGCGCGGTCAGGCGGCGGCGACCTTCCTGCTGATCGACATAGGCACCCTCGGCAATGCAGATCAGCGCATCATGCGCCTCATACATATCCGAGGTCGGGAAATAGACGTCATTCGTGGCCACCAGAGGTAGGTTCTTGGCATAGGCCATTTCCACATGGCCGCGCTCGGTCAGGCGCTCGGCCTCGGGCTGGCCATCCTCTCCGGGATGACGTTGCAGTTCGATATAAAGGCGATCGGGGAACATCGCGGCCAACCGATCTACCAGCACCTCGGCCGCCGGACGCTGGCCCTGCTGCAACAGGCGGCCAACGGGGCCGTCCGGTCCGCCGGTCAAGCAGATCAGCCCATCGGAATGCGCAGCCAACTCCTCAAGCGTGACCTGCGGCAACTGCCCGCCCTTGTCCACATACAGGCACGAGCTGAGCTTCATCAGATGCTCGTACCCCGTCTCAGACTGTGCCAGCAGTACAATCGGCGCAGGGGGCTTGGGTTTTTCCCCCGGCTGCGCCTGAACATACGCCAGATCAACCTGGCAGCCCATGATCGGCTGCACACCCGCACCGCTTGCGGTGACCGAGAATTCCAGCGCCGCGAACATGTTGTTGGTGTCTGTCACCGCAACTGCGGGCATGTCCATCTGCTCGCACAGCGTTGGCAGTTTCTTCAGGCGCACCGCCCCCTCAAGAAGGGAGTATTCGGTGTGAACTCGGAGGTGGATGAATCGAGGAGTACTGCTCATACGAGGCAGGCTATCGCACTCGCGACCCGGGAAAAAGCCGGAACAGTTAGGGCTGATTGCTGAAAAAATAGTCGCGCATTATTCGGAGATTCCAGAAGGTGCTTCAGTCGACGCCACCTGGGTTACACCAAAATCTCTTTCAATTCAGATGCCTAGATAATAATGACGTGGTGCATATCAAGGCATGGGATCGGGAATGGTACATTCGGCAGGCAGTTTTTCTTGCCAGCGCGCACAGGCTGTTTCTAACATCTTCAGGCAAGCTACAAGCCCGCTTCTTTCTCTACGTCGCATCGAGACAGGAGCACCCATGGGCGCAACCGGGTAAGGCGACGGGTTTCAAGAATGAATATCACGTTTCTTCTGAACGGAGAGACAGTGGAGCTGGCGGATGTCGATCCGACGGCCACATTGCTGGATTGGCTGCGCGAGGATCGCGGTCTGACCGGCACGAAGGAAGGCTGCAACGAGGGCGATTGCGGGGCCTGCACCGTCATGGTGACGGATGAGGCCGGCGCCAAGGCGCTGAATTCCTGCATTCTTTTTCTGCCTCAACTGCACGGCAAGGCAGTGCGCACGGTCGAGGGGGCGAGCGGGCCCGACGGCGAGCCGCATCCCGTGCAGCAGGCGATGGTGGACCTTCATGGCTCGCAATGTGGATTCTGCACGCCCGGTTTCGTGATGTCGATGGTGGCCAGCCACGCCAACGGCACGACGGATCATGACACGCAACTGGCCGGCAACCTGTGCCGCTGCACCGGCTATGCGCCGATCATCCGCGCGGCAAAGGTCGTCGAAAACCAGCCGGTGCCGGTCTGGGTCAAGGACAAGCCGGTCGCGGCCAAGCCGGCCTCGCCCCTTCTCCCAAAGTCATCCGACGAACTGGCCAAAGTCTTTGCCGCCCATCCCGGTGCAACTTTGATCGCGGGTGCCACCGATGTCGGCCTTTGGGTCACCAAGCAGCTGCGCGACCTTGATCCGGTGATCTTTCTGGGCGGCTGCGACGATCTGAACGAGATCTCGATCACCGAAGACGAGGTGCACATCGGCGCGATGGTGGACATGAACCGCATGGGCGCGGCGATGGCCGATCTGCATCCGTCCTATGCCGAGATGATCCGGCGCTATGCCAGCGTTCAAGTGCGCCACGCGGCCACAGTGGGCGGCAACATCGCCAACGGCTCGCCCATCGGAGACAATCCGCCCGCGCTGATCGCGCTGGGGGCCACGCTGCACCTGCGCAAGGGCGACGAGAGGCGGTCGATCCCTATCGAAGATTTCTTCATTGACTATGGAAAGCAGGATCGCGCGCCCGGCGAGTTCGTGGAAGCGGTCAGCTTTCTGCGTCAACCCGACCGGCTGAAATGCTACAAGCTGAGCAAACGGTTCGATCAGGATATCTCGGCCGTATGCGGCTGTTTCAACATAATCGTTTCGGGCGGCGTCGTCTCGCAAGCCCGGATCGCCTTTGGCGGAATGGCCGGTGTGCCGAAACGCGCGGCACAGGTTGAGGCCGCGCTGACCGGTCGCCCGTGGACGGCGGAAACCGTTCAAAGCGCTTTGCCGGCCTTTGCCGAGGACTATGCCCCGATGAGCGACATGCGTGCCTCGGCCCGCTACCGGCTGGAGACCGCAAAGGCCATGCTCGAACGCTATTTCCTGGAAGACCAGGGCGAGCTGACCAATGTGCTGGAGGTGTCGGCATGAGCGTGACCAAGCCGCTGCCCCATGACGCCGCACCCCTGCATGTGTCCGGCGTCGCCCGTTATGTTGACGACATTCCGACCCCCAAGGGCACGTTGCATCTGGCGTTCGGCCTGAGCCCGATCGCCAAGGGCCGGATCACGGCGATGGACCTGTCAGATGTCCGCGCGGCCCCGGGGGTCGTGATGGTGATGACCGCCGAGGACCTGCCCTTTGCCAATGACGTCTCGCCCTCGATCCATGACGAACCGCTGCTGTCCGACGGCACCGTTCATTACGTGGGCCAGCCCGTGTTTCTGGTTGTCGCCACCAGCCATCTGGCGGCGCGCAAGGCCGCCCGGCTGGGCAAGATCGACTATGCCGAGGAAACGCCGATCCTGACGATCGAAGAGGCTCTGGCCGCAGACAGCCGGTTCGAGGACGGCCCCCGCATCTATGCCAAGGGTGATGCGGATGCCGCCATCGCGCAGGCGTCGCATGTGATCGAAGGCACGTTCGAGATCGGCGGGCAGGAGCATTTCTACCTGGAAGGTCAGGCCGCGCTGGCGGTGCCGAATGAAGGCAGCGACATGCTGGTGCATTCCTCGACCCAGCACCCGACCGAGATTCAACACAAGGTGGCCGACGCTTTGGGCGTTCCCATGCACGCGGTGCGGGTCGAAACCCGGCGGATGGGTGGCGGGTTCGGCGGCAAGGAAAGTCAAGGCAACGCGCTGGCCGTGGCCTGCGCAGTTGCGGCACGGGCAACCGGCCGTGCCTGCAAGATGCGCTATGACCGGGATGATGACATGACCATCACCGGCAAGCGTCACGCCTTCCGCATCAACTACAAAGCCGGCTTTGACGAAAACGGCCATATTCAGGGTGTTTCCTTCCTGCACTACGCCATCTGCGGTTGGGCGCAGGACCTGTCGCTGCCGGTCGCCGACCGCGCGATGCTGCATTCGGACAATGCGTACCTTCTGCCCAATGCGCGGATCGAGAGCCATCGGCTGAAGACCAACACACAGTCCGCAACCGCCTATCGCGGCTTTGGTGGGCCGCAGGGCATGGTCGGCATCGAGCGGGTGATGGATCACGCCGCGCATGTGCTGGGTCTGGACCCGGTCGAGCTGCGGCGGCGAAACTACTATGAACCGGCGCACGCAGGCGTTGAAGAACCGGTGCGGGACAAGCCGCTGGGCCACCCGGATCCGCATGAGGATCTGACCAGCCGCGGCGCGGTCGAAACCGGCCGCTCGGTGGTGCGCCCCGTCCCCGCGGGTGGCAACACCACCCCCTACGGTATGGAAGTCACCGATTTCGAGTTGCACCCAATGACCGAAGCCCTGCTGGAGTCCTGCGATTACGCAGCCCGCAAGGCGGCGGTCGAGAAGTGGAATGCCGAAAACCGCGTGATCAAGAAGGGCATCGCCTTTTCACCGGTCAAGTTCGGGATTTCCTTCACGCTCACCCATCTGAACCAGGCCGGGGCGTTGGTGCATGTCTACCAGGACGGCTCGGTGCATCTGAACCATGGCGGCACCGAGATGGGCCAGGGCCTGTTCCAGAAAGTGGCGCAGGTAGCGGCCGCGCGGTTCGGCATTCCGCTGGAGATGGTGAAGATCACCGCGACCGATACCGCGAAGGTGCCGAATACCTCGGCCACGGCGGCCTCGTCGGGCAGCGACCTGAACGGGATGGCGGTCAAGGCCGCCTGCGACACGATCCGCGACCGGATGGCCGCCTATCTGGCCGAGCGGCATCAGACCGATCCATCGGCGGTCGTCTTTGCCGATGGCCGGGTCAGCGTGGGCGAGGAAAGCTACAGCTTTGCCGAGGCGGCGGCGCTGGCCTATCAGGGGCGTGTCAGCCTGTCGGCAACCGGGTTCTACAAGACCCCCAAGATCGAGTGGGACCGGATTGCCGGACGCGGGCGCCCGTTCTTCTACTTCGCCTATGGAGCTTCGGTGACCGAAGTCGCCGTGGACACTCTGACCGGCGAGAACCGCATCCTTCGGACCGATATCCTGCATGACGCAGGTGCTTCGCTGAACCCTGCGCTGGATATCGGGCAGGTCGAGGGCGGCTATGTGCAAGGTGCGGGCTGGCTGACGACCGAGGAACTGGTCTGGGACGACAAAGGCCGGCTGCGCACCCATGCGCCATCGACCTACAAGATCCCCGCCTGTTCGGACCGACCGGGTGTGTTCAACGTTGCGCTTTTGGATGGTCAGAACCGCGAAGACACCATCTATCGCTCAAAAGCAGTGGGCGAGCCGCCTTTCATGCTGGGCATCTCGGCCTGGCTGGCGTTGTCGAACGCGGTTGCGGCCTGCGGCGACGGGTATCCTGCGATCAATGCCCCGGCCACCGCCGAAGAGGTCTGGACCGCCATTCAACGCATGCGTGGAGGTACCTGATGGGATTTGACCGGGAGACTTTGAGGGAGGCGGTCAAGACGCATGGCAAGGTGACCCGCGTGGTCATTGCCGCAATCCGAGGCTCGTCCCCGCGCGAGGTCGGCGCCGCGATGCTGGTCTGGAAGGGCGGGCAATCCGGCACGATCGGGGGCGGCACGCTGGAGTATCAGGCGACTGAGGCCGCCCGGGTCCAGCAAAGCCCAACCTGCCTGTCCCGCCATGCGCTGGGTCCCGACCTCGGGCAATGCTGTGGCGGTGCCGTAACGCTGCTGAGCGAGGTCTATGACCTGAAATCCATCGAGGCCCTGGACGATACCGTCATCGCACGCCCGACTGCCGGTGGTGACATGCCATTGTCGGTCAAGCGGCTGCTGGCAACCGCACGCGCACAGGGTATCGCGCCTGACCCGCAATTGCTTGACGGCTGGATGATCGAGCCGGTGCACACACCGACCCGCCAATTGTGGATCTGGGGGGCCGGTCATGTCGGACGGGCGCTTGTGGATGTGCTGTCGCCTCTCCCCGATCTTGCCATCACCTGGGTGGATACCGCCGCCGACCGGTTTCCAGCTGACATCCCAGCAGGTGTAACCGTGGTTCCGGCAGCGAACCCGGCCGAGCTCGTACACCACGCACCGGTTCAAGCCGAGCACTTGGTGCTGACTTATTCACACAATCTGGATCTGGAACTGTGCAACCGGCTATTGACGCACGGTTTTCGCTTTGCCGGGCTGATCGGCTCGGCTACGAAATGGGCGCGATTCCGCTCGCGCCTGGCTGCGCTGGGTCACTCACCGGCTCAGATCGCCCGGATCACCTGCCCGATCGGTGACCCATCGTTGGGCAAGCACCCGCAGATGATCGCAGTTGGTGTGGCAGCGCAAATCCTGCGCCCCGCCCGACAGAACGACTTGAAGAAGGACCAGAGCGCGTGACCACTCCACTACTGAGCTTGCAGGGGCTGACCAAGGCCTATCCCGGCGTCGTGGCCAACGACCACGTGTCCTTTGATATCGGTGAGGGCGAAGTTCACGCCCTGCTGGGCGAAAACGGCGCAGGAAAATCCACGCTGGTGAAGATGATCTACGGGCTGGTCAAGCCGGACAGCGGCACGATGCTGTTGCGCGGCCAACCCTATGCGCCGGCCGAGCCGCGCGCGGCCCGTGCCGATGGCATCGCCATGGTGTTCCAGCATTTTTCTCTGTTTGACGCGCTGAACGTGGCCGAAAACATCGCCTTGGGCATGGAAAGCCCGCCGCCGATGGGTGATCTGGCATCGCGCATTCGCGAGGTCTCGGAGACCTATGGCCTGCCACTGGATCCGTATCGTCGGGTTGGTGACCTGTCTGCCGGTGAACGCCAGCGGGTTGAGATCATCCGCTGCCTGCTGCAGGACCCAAAGCTGCTGATCATGGACGAACCGACCTCGGTCCTGACGCCGCAGGAGGTAGATATCCTGTTCGAAACACTGAAAAAGCTGCGGTCGGAGGGGACCTCGATCCTGTACATCTCGCACAAGCTGGAGGAAATCCGCACGCTGTGCGACCACGCCACCATTCTACGGCTGGGCAAGAATGTGGGTGAATGCACACCCAGCGAAACATCCGCCCGCGACATGGCCGAAATGATGGTGGGATCAGCCCTTCAGACCCCTGAACGGTCTGGGCGCGAGTTCGGACCCGTCGCGCTGGATGTTACCGGGCTTTCGGTCCCGTCCCCTTCCGAATTCGGGACCGCGCTGAAGAACGTGCACCTGACCGTCCGCAAGGGCGAGGTTCTAGGCATCGGCGGCGTGGCCGGCAACGGTCAGGACGAACTGCTGGGCGTTTTGTCCGGTGAAATCCTGACGGACGCGGATGCGATCCGCTTCAACGGCCAGCCGATTGGCAAACTGGGTCCGACGGCCCGGCGCAGACTGGGTGTGCTGACGGCCCCGGAAGAGCGGTTGGGACATGCCGCGGCGCCGGACATGAGCCTAACAGAAAACGCTCTGCTGACCGGCTCGGTGCGCGAGTCTTTGGAGAAGAACGGTTTTTTGAAATGGGCTGACACCCGCATTTTTGCGGAGAAGATCATTCAGGCATTCGACGTGCGGACCCCGGGGCCGGAAAACGCCGCGCGGTCGCTGTCGGGCGGCAACCTGCAGAAATTCGTCATCGGCCGGGAAGTCCTGCAAAACCCCGAAGTTCTGGTCGTGAACCAGCCGACCTGGGGCGTCGACGCCGCCGCAGCCGCTGCGATCCGTCAGGCCATTCTGGACCTTGCGGCCAAGGGAACGGCGGTGGTCTGCATCAGCCAGGATCTGGATGAGCTGATGGAGATTTCCGACAGTTTCGCCGCCTTGAACGAAGGGCGCCTCAGCGCTCCGCGTCCCACAACTGGCCTGACCGTCGAAGAGATCGGTCTGATGATGGGCGGCGCGCATGGGATGGAGGTGGCCCATGTGTAACCTAAGCTGCCGCCTCTGGCGCAAAAATCCAAAAAAGACGAAGACTTTGGGGGGATGAGCAAATGATAGTGTTGGAGAAAAGGCCACAGCCGTCCAAGGCGTGGTCGTATGCCACCCCTCTGGTCGCAGTGCTGGCAACCATGGTTTTCGGCGGGTTGCTGTTTGCAATTCTGGGCAAGAACCCGGTCGAAGCGATCGGAACCATCTTCTGGGAACCCCTGTTCGGAGAGTTCTCATTTTATTACCGACCGCAACTGCTGGTGAAGGGCGCACCGTTGGTTCTGATCGCCATCGGTCTATCGCTGGGCTTCCGCGCCGGTATCTGGAATATCGGCGCCGAGGGCCAGTACATCATGGGCGCTATCTTCGGCGCCGCGGCCGGCCTGGCCTTCTACCCTCTGGATGCGTGGTACGTCTTTCCCATCATGGTGATCGCCGGCGCATTCGGCGGCTGGATCTGGGCGATGATCCCGGCCCTTCTCAAGGTTCGGTTCGGAACCAACGAGATTCTCGTTTCTCTGATGTTGGTTTACGTGGCCGAGCAGTTTCTGGCCTCGATGTCGCTGGGTCTGCTGAAAAACCCTGAAGGGTTCGGATTTCCCGGCTCGCGCAACCTGCAGTCCTATGAAAGCGCCCACAATGCTGAACTGTTCGCCGGAACAGGCATGCACTGGGGCGTCGTCGCGGCCTTTATCGCGGTGATCTTTGCCTATGTCCTGCTGA
This sequence comes from Ruegeria sp. CH5, assembly GCF_056537025.1. Classification (NCBI taxonomy): domain Bacteria; kingdom Pseudomonadati; phylum Pseudomonadota; class Alphaproteobacteria; order Rhodobacterales; family Roseobacteraceae; genus Ruegeria; species Ruegeria sp. CH5. The sequence goes on from NZ_JBQFQT010000001.1 coordinate 1,383,908, forward strand.
ACCGGCACATGCTGGGGTTTCACATCCGCCTCACGGGCGAAGCTCCGCGCGCGGCGCGATTTGCTGGCGTGAATCCCCCGCGGCTGATCCTGTTTTGCCTGGGGCTGTCGGGCGCGCTGGCCGGTCTTGCCGGCATGTTCGAGGTCTCGGGCCCGTCCGGCGTGGTGAGCATCGACTTCAACGTGGGCTACGGCTTTACCGCGATCATCGTTGCGTTTCTGGGCCGTCTGCACCCGGTGGGCATCCTGCTGGCCGGCGGCCTGATGGCGCTGACCTATATCGGTGGCGAAATCGCACAATCCCAGCTGGGGCTGCCCGCTGCGGCCATCCAGGTGTTCCAGGGAATGCTTCTGTTCTTCCTGCTGGCCTTCGATCTTTTGACCAACTACCGCATCCGTGCGGCCCGTAGCGAGGTGGCGTGACCATGGACCTTGGAGAAATCAATCCCGTTCTTTTGCTGGCCTCGTTGATGGTTGCCGCAACCCCGCTTCTGCTCGCGGCGATCGGAGAGCTTGTCGTCGAAAAGGCCGGCGTTCTGAACCTCGGCGTCGAAGGCATGATGATCGTGGGCGCAATCAGCGGATTTGCCATCTCGGTCGAGACAGGCTCGCCATGGTTGGGTTTCGTCGCGGCGGCCGTTGGCGGTGCGCTACTGTCGCTGCTGTTCGTTCTGCTGACCCAGTTCGCGCTGGCGAACCAGGTGGCCAGCGGTCTTGCGCTGACGCTGTTTGGCTTGGGCTTCAGTGCCCTTCTAGGCCAAAGCTATGTGGGCATCAAACCGCCCAGCATGGGGGACATCCACATCCCGCTGCTCAGCGATATTCCGGTCATCGGCCCGATCCTGTTCCAACATGATCCGATCCTCTATGTCGGAGTCGCGTTGACGGCAGCGGTGTGGGCCACGTTGAAATACACCCGCGTCGGGCTGATCCTGCGTGCGGTGGGTGAGAACCATGATGCGGCGCATGCCCTCGGCTACAAGGTCATCAAGATCCGCATCATGGCGATCCTGTTCGGCGGGGCCTGTGCGGGGCTTGGCGGTGCATATATCAGCCTGATCCGGGTCCCTCAGTGGACCGAAGGCATGACCGCCGGAGTCGGGTGGATTGCTCTGGCTCTGGTGGTGTTTGCCAGCTGGAAACCGTGGCGCGCCTTGCTGGGTGCCTATTTGTTTGGCGGAATCACGGTCTTGCAGCTTAATCTGCAGGCAGCGGGCGTTGCCATACCTGTCGAGTATCTGGCAATGTCGCCCTACATCATCACGATCCTTGTGCTTGTGATCCTTTCGGCCGACAAGAGCAGCGCACCTGCCTCACTGGGCCGGACCTTCCACGCCTCGCACTAGGGGCCAACTGTACCAACTTGGGGAGTAACTAAATGAAATTCACTTCACTTCTGGCAAGCGCCGCCATGGCACTTGGCCTTGCCACGGGCGCCGTGGCCGAGGACAAGACAAAGGTCGGTTTCGTCTATGTCGGCCCGGTGGGCGACGGCGGCTGGACCTATGAACACGACAAGGGCCGTCAGGCCGTCGAGAAGCACTTTGGCGACAAGGTCGAAACCGTGTACGTGGAATCGGTGCCCGAAGGCCCGGATGCCGAGCGCGTCATGACTCAGATGGCGCTGGAAGGTGCGGACCTGATCTTCACCACCTCGTTCGGTTACATGGACCCGACCATCAACGTGGCCAAGAAATTCCCGGACGTGAAATTTGAACACGCCACGGGTTACAAGACCGCCGACAACGTGTCGGTCTACTCGGCGCGTTTCTATGAGGGTCGCGCTGTCCAAGGTCATATCGCCGGCAAGATGACCAAGTCGAATATCATCGGCTACATCGGCTCGTACCCGATCCCCGAAGTGATCCGCGGCATCAACTCGGCCTTCATCCACGCCAAGAAGGTGAACCCGGATGTCGAGTTCAAGATCGTCTGGGCCTACACCTGGTTCGATCCGGCGAAAGAGGCCGACGCGGCGAAGGTTCTGATAGAACAGGGCGCAGACGTGATCCTGCAGCACACCGACTCGACCGCACCGCAGGCGGCCGCACAAGAAGCCGGCAACGTGATCACTTTCGGCCAGGCCTCGGACATGAGCGAATATGCTCCGATGCCGCGCGTTAGCTCGATCATCGACAACTGGGCGCCTTACTACATCGCACGCACCCAAGCCGTGATGGACGGCACCTGGGAGTCGGTGAACACCTGGGACGGCATCAAGGAAGGCATGGTTGAAATCGGCGAGATTTCCGACGCCGTGCCGGCCGACGTAAAAGAAGAGGCGCTGGCCCTGAAAGCCGCGATTGCAGATGGCAGCTATCACCCGTTCACCGGACCGCTGAACAAGCAGGACGGCAGCGCCTGGCTGGCCGAGGGCGAAGTGGCCGATGATGGCACTCTGGCCGGCATGAACTTCTATGTCGAAGGGCTGGAAGGCGACATCCCGCAATAAGCGCGGCATGTACTGTAAGCAAACCCAAAGCCCGCCGGAAACGGCGGGCTTTTTTAGTTCCCGGAACGGTTGCCGAAACTGCGCGCTGCCAACACGATCCGGGATATGGCGGTCAGGAAACACAAGCTGCCGAATATCCACGCCAAAGCGGCAAACGCATCTGGCACCAGACACAAAAGAACAAGGAAACCGATCGTTTCTGCCCCCTCCAGCAAACCACCGGAAAAATACAGGGCCTTCTGCCCTCTGGCGTCGGTCTTCAAACCGTGCCGGTCGGCCAGCAGCGAAAAGCCTAGAAAACTGGTGCCGTTGAAATAGAAGGACAGCAAAAGGAAAGCACCGGCCACGCCATTGGCAGCCGGGTCAGCCAGAATAAATGCGAAGGGGATCGCGCCGTAGAACAGAAAGTCGCAGGTGATATCCAGATAGCCGCCGAAATCGGTCCCGCCCCGGGCACGCGCAACAGCACCGTCCAAGCCATCCGCGAGACGCGACAGCAGTAACGGCAGCAGCGCCCAGTACGTCGCGCCTGTCACGATCAGGCCCGCTGCGACCAAACCGAGAGCCAGCCCAATCAGCGTCACCTGGTTTGCCGTAAAGCCCAACCGCGCGAGAAAACGGCCCTGAGCGTTCAGGGCCGGGTCGATAATCGGGCGGATTTGCGCATCAAACATGTGCGGCAGTTAACCGGGGACAGGCGCCATTTCCAGACACAATAGCGCGAGAACACTCACGTTCCCGCCATCAGTGACCGCTTAGAACCAGCGTGTTCACCGGCATCAGGATCAGACGCAGTCGCAAGCCTGCCGCATGAACCACACCGATCGTGTCCACGACATGCAGGAATGCCCTTTCCCAGAAACCCAAATCTTCGTGTTCAAGCCTGTCGTGATTGTCGGTGTAGACATTGGCAAGACAGTTGCTGCCCGGGGGGACCTTGTCGGCCAGCCCTTCATAAAGCGGCTCGAGATACACGAGGATTGATCCGGGGGTTGTGTTCTGTTGAACGTCGCGCAATTCGTCGGTGGGCCGGATCTGTCCCGAAGGGATCACATCCTGCACCTGGACCACAACGACCGGAATCACCGTGAATGGCCGTGTCATACAGCCCAGCTCTCCGATCATTCCCGGTTTGATCACCTGCGCAGACATCTGGTTGAAAGCCGCCTGAAACCGGTCGCGGCCGGAATCCGTCGGAACCAGAATCCCCGCCGGGCGCATCAGCGGGCTGACAAAATCGCCGACCCGTAGCCCGAACTGTTCGACACGGCCCGTCACACCGGCGCTGATTGTCGTCTTGTCCAATTCGGCCAGAGCGGCATCCAGCTGCGCTTCGGCGCTGGCCAACTGGGCAGGGATCAGTTCTTCGATCTTCTGAACAACGGCCGCCTTTTGGGATTGCGCGGCCAGAACCTTTGCCTCGCGCTCGGCGACAAGGTTCTCCAGTCGCTCGATCTCGGTCAGGCGGACTGCGCTGGATCCCTGGTCGCGCAGTGTCGTGTTGCGCTCCAAATCCTCGAGCGCCTGCGCCAGCGCCGCCTGCGCGCCTGCAATGCCGGCTTCGGCCTCGGCCAGATCCGTTTGCGCAACCTTCAGCGAGGCCTGTATCTGCGCGATCTGGGCATGTGCGGCTTCGACCTGCGCGCGCTGGGTGAAATCCTCGATACGGAAGATCGGCTGGCCCGCGGTGACCATCTGGTTGTTGGTGACATATACCTCGGACACCCGCCCACCCAGTTGCGGAAGAATCGTCACGGTCCGGAAATAGGACGCCGCCGTTTTGCTTGCCGGATGGAAGTAGAACAGCGTGGTAATCACCGTCAGCGCAAGGATCGCGCAGGCGGTCAGCCCCCAGCGCAGTTCGTACCACATGGTGAACAGCGTGATTTCGTGACCAATGCGCTTTCCCTGAACGAAGCGCCGGAACAGAAAGTCGGGCAGAACGGTGACCAGTGCGCACAAAAATGTTTCGATCATGCGTCAGTGCTCCTGCGGAGCGGCGGGCTCAGGGTCGGGCTCGGCGGGCGGAGGAGACGCACCGGGTGACAGCGACCGAATTGCATCTGCAATCGCGCGCAGGGGCGCTGCAAAGTCCGGAAACTGAAAACCCGCAACCAGGATGGCGGCAACCCAGAACAATCCGTTGTGCGTAAACAGGGCCAACAACGCCAGGATACCAACCAACTGAAACTGCGGGTGGTTGTTCTCATGGGCCATCTTCTCGGGGATCGAGTGCAATGTGAAATAGGCGACACCGATCAGCAGGATCAGACCAACCGTGAAGATCACCATGAAATTGAAGAGAAAATCGCTGCCATCCGCCTGGGTCACATATGACGGAATGTGCCCTGTGGCCATTGGGTGTAGGTCTGCGGTGGTCACCCTGCCCTCCTGCGTTTTTGGTTGTGAATGTTTGGAAGGGTTGATGCTCAAATTCAACCCTGATTAAAACTTGGGACGACAATTGATCAAAGTCCCCCGTTTGTCGGGCTCATTTCAGGCACTCTCATGACACTCAGGCTTTCCAATCCCGACGGCACTGACATTGGCCGTTTCACTTTTGGCACGATGCAGTTCGGGGGCCGCGCCGATGCCGAACAAAGCCGGGCCATGTTCGACGCCTGTCGCGCGGCCGGCATCACGCATTTCGATACGGCTTATGTCTATGCCGACGGTGCGTCGGAAACCTTGCTGGGCCAGATGATCGCGTCTCAGCGCGAGCAACTGACGATCGCCACCAAAGCGGGCTACACAGGCGGCGCCGGCGCGGCCAACATCCGTGCGCAGTTCGACATGTCCCGCAAACGTCTGGATCAGGACATGGTCGACCTGCTGTACCTGCACCGGTTCGATCCGGACACCGATCTTGCCGAAACGATGGAGTGTTTTGCCCAGCTCAAAGACGCGGGCAAGATCCGCTATGTCGGCCTGTCTAATTTTGCCGCCTGGCAAGTGATGAAAGCCGTACGCGTCGCCGCAGATTTCGACCTGACAATCGACGCGCTGCAACCGATGTACAACCTCGTCAAGCGGCAGGCCGAGGTCGAGATCCTGCCGATGTGTGCGGATCAAGGTATCTCGGTTTTTGCTTACTCGCCGCTGGGTGGCGGGTTGCTGACCGGAAAGTACACCGATGGCAGTGCAGTCGGCCGACTGTCCGAAGATGACCGATACGCCAGCCGCTATGGGGCTGAATGGATGGCCGAAACAGCTGCCGAGTTGGCCCTCTTGGGGCATCAGACCGGTGTGGATCCGGCGACGCTTGCCGTCGCTTGGGTTGCCGCCAGCCCGTTTGCCCCGTCGCCGATCATATCGGCCAGATCTGCCGAACAGCTGGCGCCGTCGCTCGCTGCTCTAACGTTCGACCTACCGGCCGAGCTCTATGCCCGCATCACGGCGCTCAGCCAGACACCGCCACCGGCGACGGACCGGCTGGAGGAGGTCCAGTGATTGATTTTCTGATCATCGGCGGCGGCATTGCCGGCCTCAGCGCCGGCGCGCGTCTGTCCGAGCATGGGACGGTAGCCGTACTCGAGGCCGAGGACGCGCTGGGCTATCACGCCTCGGGGCGATCGGCGGCATTGTTCGAAGAAGGTTATGGCCCACCTTCGGTCGTGGCTCTGAACAAGGCCAGCGCCGAGTTCTTTTTTACGAACGACTATCTGACCCCGCGCGGGTTGATGCTGGTGGCCAAAAGTGATCAGGCCGAGCAGTTCCGCAAAGACCTGAGCGAGCTGGGAATGACAGAAATCTCAGTCGCCGATGCGATGGTCCATGTTCCGGTCCTGAACCCGGAAACCGTCGCATACGCGGCGCTGAGTGAGGGCGCTTACGACATCGACACCGACCGCGTGCTGCAGGATTTCGCCCGCACCATTCGCGCCAACGCAGGATCGGTACTGACCCGCCAGAAAGTGGTGCGAATCCGCAAGGACGGCCATTGGCTGGTGGAAGCGGCCGAGGTCTTTCAAGCGCGCTCTATCGTCAATGCCGCTGGCGCCTGGGCGGACGAGGTCGCTAGGATGGCCGGGATCGCACCGATCGGGATCACGCCGCGCCGCCGTTCCATGGCCCGACTGCCAGCACCCGGGGGCAATGAGGTGAAAAATTGGCCGATGATGCTGGGCGCGGGTGAGACCTGGTACGCCAAACCGGATGCCGGCAAGCTATTGGTGTCACCGTCCGAGGCCGACCCGGTCGAACCGCATGACGCCTATGCCGACGATATGGTGCTGGCCGAGGGCCTAGCCCGATACGAAGAAATGGTGACCAGCCCGGTCACCCGTGTCGAGACCAATTGGGCCGGGCTGCGCAGCTTTGCCCCGGATGGCACGCTTGTTCTGGGCCCCGACCCGTCGGATGAAACTTTTGTCTGGTCTGCCGGTCAGGGAGGGTACGGGTTTCAAACCGCACCGGCAGCATCGCGATTGGTTGCGGATCTTGCGCTTGGCCGCGCGCCCGAGTTGGATGCTGCGATGGTCTCCGCGCTTACCGTGTCCCGGTTACGCTGATGGGCGGGCGGAAACTGCCTCCGACGGCAAGCGTCGCCTCTCAGGGTGACGGCGCGAAGATGATCGCCCCTGCGGCCAGCCGAAATACGGACGCCCTGTGCGCGTTGCTGGCCGAGATGCCCATCGCAACTGGAAACGCATTGGAACTGGCCAGCGGCACGGGCCAACACGTCGCCGCATTTGCCCGTATCTTTCCCGACCTCACTTGGCAGCCGAGCGAGATCGATCCCGCCCGCCGGGCCAGCATCGACGCCTATGGGGAGGACCTGCCAAACATCATTCCCGCCGTCGAGCTGGACGCAACCCTGCCCGGGTGGCACCACAACTTTGGCAACCAGAACCTTATCATTCTGATCAACCTCCTGCATTTGATCAGCTGGAAAGAAGCCCGGAATGTTCTGTCCGAGGCCGCATTGGCCCTTGGCCCCGGGGGGCGGTTCGTTCTCTACGGACCGTTCATGCGCCAGGGCAAGCTGATCAGCGACGGCGACCGACGCTTTCATGCCGACCTGACCCGGCGAGACCCCGAGATAGGCTACAAGGACGACAGCCAGATCAGCAACTATCTGGAAAGCACAGGGCTGCGGGTTTTCGGAGTGGTTCCAATGCCTGCGAACAATCTGGCTTTTGTCGCAGAAAAGCCCTCGATCTGATCAAGATCAAAGCCGTTCCGACGCCGCTGATACATATGCAAGATGTAATATGTAAAAGAGGCACAAGACATGACCTGGTCAGACAAGCTTGCTGAAACGCGCAGCGGATTGCGCAACCTGAACGGAGCCATACCAGATACCGCCCGCGCTTTCGGCGCGCTCGGGAAATCGGTCAAGGAAGGCGGAGCACTGGACTTCAAGACCAAGGAGTTCATCGCCTTGGGCATGTCCATCGCAGTACGGTGCGAACCCTGCATTTCGTTGCACACCGAAACACTGGTCAAGGCCGGCGCTTCGCGTGAGGAATTCTCGGACGTTCTGGCCATGGCGATCCAGATGGGTGGCGGTCCGTCGATGATGTACGCAGCCAAGGCGCTGGAGTGCTTCGACGAACTCAGCGCATAGCCAAATAAAGGCCCCGGAGTTGTCCGGGGCCTCTGTCCGATCAACCGTCCTTGCGGATGGTCTCGTTCTTGGGGTCATAGGGGCTGTCGCACGTCACGACCGCATCCCACAGCTGGTCCAGCATTTTGACCTTCAGTTTGGTTCCTTCCACGGCCAGTGCGGGCTTTACATAGCCCATGCCGATGGATTTCTCAAAAGCAACCGAATACCCGCCCGAGGTCAGACGCCCCACGCGCTCACCTTCGGGCGTATACAGCGCCTCGCGGCCCCACGGGTCGGCATCCTCGGGCCCGTCGATCAGCAGGGTACAGCATTTCACCCGTACGCCGGTTTCGATCAGCTTGTCCTTGCCGTGGAACTCCTTGTCCAGATCGACGAAACGCGGCAGGTCGGCCTCGAGCGGGGTGGCGTCGCGGCCCAGTTCGGTGCCGAAGGCGCGATAGGATTTCTCCTGCCGCAGCCAGTTCTGGGCGCGGGCACCTACCAGCTTCATGCCGTGCTTCTCGCCGGCCGTCTCCAGAAGGTCGAACAAGTAGTTCTGCATCTCAATCGGATGATGCAGTTCCCAGCCCAGCTCGCCGGTATAGGCCACGCGGATCGCGTTGACCGGGCACATGCCCAGTTCGATCTGACGTGCCGACAGCCACGGGAAGCGCTTGTTCGACAGGGCGGTTTCCGGCTCGGCGTCCTTGATGACCTCTCTCAGCACATCGCGCGATTTCGGTCCGGCGATGGCAAAGACGCCCCACTGGGTGGTCACGTCCTGGATCTCGATGTAGCCGAACTCGTCTATCTTGTCCTCGGCCGCCTTGCGCAGGAAGTCGGCGTCATACTCGGTCCAGGCACCGGCCGAGACGAGGTAGTACTCGTTCTCTTTCAGCCGCACGATGGTGTATTCGGTGCGGGTGGTGCCGTGGTCTGTCAGCGCATAGGTCAGGTTGATGCGGCCGACCTTGGGCAGCTTGTTGCAGGTGAACCAGTCGAGGAACTGCGTGGCGCCGGGGCCCTTGACGACATGCTTGGTGAAGGCTGACGCGTCGATCAGGCCGACACCGTTGCGGATCGCATTGGCTTCTTCGACGGCATACTGCCACCATCCACCACGGCGGAAACTGCGGCTTTCCTTGTCGAAGTTGTCGGAGGCATCGACCGGGCCAAAATAGTTGGGGCGTTCCCAACCGTTAACCCACCCAAACTGCGCGCCACGGGCTTTCTGACGATCATAAGCCGGAACGGTGCGCAGCGGACGGCAGGCCTCGCGCTCTTCGTCCGGGTGGTGCAGAATGTAGACGTGCTCGTAGCACTCTTCATTCTTGCGCGCGGCGAATTCGGTGGTCATCCAGTTGGACGAATAGCGTTTGGGGTCCAGCGAAGCCATGTCGATCTCGGCTTCGCCATCGACCATCATCTGCGCCAGATAATAGCCGGTGCCGCCGGCGGCGGTGATGCCAAAGCTGAACCCTTCGGCCAGCCACATATTTCGCAGGCCCGGCGCCGGGCCGACCAGCGGGTTGCCATCAGGCGTATAGCAGATGGGACCGTTGAAATCGTCCTTCAGGCCGGACTCGGCACAGGACGGGACACGCTCGGCCATGGCCATGTACTGATCGGCGATCCGGTCCAGATCCAGAGGGAACAGGTCAGCGCGGAAACTGTCGGGCACACCGTATTCGAAGCGTGCCGGGGCACCGTGCTCGTAGATGCCGAGGATCCAGCCGCCGCGCTCCTCACGTGCGTAGGATTCGTTGTCGGCGTCGCGCACGACCGGGTGTTCCGGATTGCCGGCTTCACGCCATTTCACCAGTTCCGGATCCTTGTCCATGACAATGAAGGTATGCTCGACCGGGATCGCGGGCATCTTGATGCCCAGCAGCTTGGCGGTACGCTGGGCATGGTTTCCCGAAGCGGTCACCACGTGCTCGGCGGTGATGACCACCTGCTCGTCGCTGGGGACAAGGTTGCCGCCCTTTTCGACCATCTTGGTGCAGGTGACTTCCCAATGGGTTCCGTTCCAATGGAACGCATCGGCCTGCATCTTGCGCACGATCTCGACACCGCGCTGGCGGGCACCCTTGGCCATCGCCTGGGTCACGTCGGCCGGATTGATGTAACCGTCCTCGGTATGGTAAAGCGCGCCCTTCAGATCCGAGGTTTCGATCAGCGGCCAGCGCTCCTTGATCTGCTCGGGCGTCAACCATTCATATTTGACGTCGCAGGTCTCCGCAGTCGAGGCATAGAGCATGAACTCATCCATGCGGTCCTGCGTCTGCGCCATGCGCAGGTTTCCGACCACCGCGAACCCCGCATTCAGGCCGGTTTCCTCTTCCAGCGTCTTGTAGAAATCCACCGAGTATTTGTGGATATGGGTTGTCGCATAGGACATGTTGAACAGCGGAAGCAGACCCGCAGCGTGCCAGGTCGAGCCCGAGGTCAACTCGTCCCTCTCGATCAGCATGACATCATCCCAGCCCGCCTTGGCCAGGTGATAGGCTATCGAGGTCCCAACGGCGCCACCGCCAACGACCAGTGCTTTGACTTGGGTTTTCATACGCCCGCTCTCCGGATTGAGTCTGTTTGGCAAGGTTTATGCCGAACGAGACCAATCAGCGCCAAGTCCATCCGACGCAAAACGGTGCAAAACCGACCTGCCGTACACGTTGGGACGCGAATCCGCGAACAGGCATACACCAACAGCCGATGGTTGCGTGCGCTTTCCCGGCCTGGTCAGACGATCTTGCCGGGGTTCATGATGTTGTCAGGATCCAGCGCGGCCTTGATCGCCGCCATGTACCGGGTCGCATCCCCAAGTTCCCGGACCAGATACGGTTTCTTGCCCTGCCCGATTCCATGCTCACCCGTGCAGGTCCCGTCCATCGAGATCGCCAGATCATTGAGCCATCCGACAAACTGACTGGCCCGCGCCACTTCGTCGGCATCGTCCATGTCGATCAGCACCAGCGTGTGGAAGTTTCCGTCCCCGACATGACCGACGACCGGGGCCAGCAGGTCCAACTCGGCTGCCTTGTCCTGAGCCATGGTGACGCATTCGGCCAAGCGCGAGATCGGGACGCAGACATCCGTCGAGATTCCACGCGCTCCGGGCCGAAGCTGGAGGGACGCCCAATACATGTCGTGCCGCGCCTGCCAGAGCTTGGACCTTTCTTCCGTGCTGGCCGTAGCGACAAAGCCGGTGCCGCCAAAATCCTCGGCGATTTCGCCAAAGGTTTCGGCCTGCTCCGCTGCGCCGGCCTCCGAGCCATGAAACTCGAGCAGAAGCAACGGCGTTTCCGGCAGCTTCAGCCCGGAATACGCGTTGGCCGCCTTGACCGACATCGCGTCCAGCAGTTCGATCCGGGCAACCGGAACGCCGAATTGAATGGTCGTCATCACGGCCTGACAGGCCGCATCCACCGTCGGGAAAGAACACCGGGCCGAGGTGATCGCCTCGGGGATGCCGTGCAGTTTCAGAGTCAGTTCGGTAATGATGCCCAGCGTGCCCTCGGCACCGACAAGCAAGCGGGTGAGATCGTAGCCTGCCGAAGATTTTTTGGCCCGGTGACCGGTACGGATAATTTTGCCATCGGGCATAACCGCCTCGAGGCTCAGGACATTGTCCTTCATCGTTCCATAGCGAACCGCATTGGTACCGGACGCTCGGGTCGCCGCCATCCCGCCCAATGAGGCATTGGCTCCGGGATCAATCGGAAAGAACAGCCCCTTGTCGCGCAGATGGGTATTCAAGTCCTCGCGGGTGACCCCGGGCTGCACGACGCAATCCAGATCACCTTCGTTCACGGCCAAGACCCGGTTCATCTCGCCAAGATCGATGCAAACGCCGCCGGCCGGCGCGTTTACGTGACCTTCCAGCGACGTTCCGGTGCCGAAAGGGATCACGGGAACCTTGTGCGCCGCACAGGTCTTGACGATGTCCGAGACCTCTTCGGTCGAATTGGGAAAGACCACCGCATCCGGGCTTTGGTTTTCGATCCAGGTCGTGGTGTGTCCGTGCTGCTCGCGGACCGAGGCGCCGGTCTGCAACCGGTCCCCGAACCGCTGTTTCAGAATGCTGATGGCGGTGTCGATCCCCGCCGCATTGCGGAACAATGCTGTCGCTTCAACCATGGCAACCCTCCCTTGGTGCAGTGGCGCAGGCCCAGACAATGACTAGAAGGCCCACGCCACAGGGGCAATACCCATCGCTGCGACGTGATCACTCGCCCAGTGCGATCCCTTCTCGACGGGGATCAGCTCCGCCGTGCAGACCGTCGCGGATTTCGATGGCATGAAGGCCCGAGGTCAGATCCCGCGCGTTCACTTCAAAGCCCAGCTCGCCCAACATGTCCGCAAAGCCTTCGGCGCTTGTGCCGACTTCGACATCATAGGTCCCGAAACGGTTCACCAGATGAGGAAGGGCGACCGCCTGCTGGACGTCCATACCCCAGTCCGCCCAGGCAATGATTGATTTTGCAACATAACCGATGATCCGGCTGCCACCCGGAGACCCGATCGCCAGAACCGGAGACCCGTCCTGCATGACAATCGTCGGACTCATTGAGGAACGGGGGCGTTTGCCCGGTTCGATCCGGTTGGCAATCGGAACCCCGTCCCTGTGGGTCCGGAAGGAAAAGTCGGTCAGTTCGTTGTTCAGCAGAAAGCCGTTGGTCATCAGACGCGAACCAAAACCGTTCTCGATTGTCGTGGTCATCGAAAGCACGTTTCCATAGGCGTCCACGATCGAAATATGGGACGTCGACGGCAGCTCGATCGACGCATCGTCTGCCCAGTTCAGCGCGTGGTCAAACTCAGGATTTCCCGGCGCAACCTCGGTCAACGCCCCAGCGTCATTCAGCAACGCGGCACGCTCGGCCAGATAGCCCGGATCGATCAGGCCCTGCGTCGGCATCGGAATGAAATCACTGTCGGCCATGTAGCGACCGCGATCCGCGAAGGCCAGGCGCGAGGCATCGCCGATCAGCCGCCACGCTTCGGCGCTTTCGGGACCCATCGCCGCCAAATCGTAATTGTCGAGAATGCCAAGGATCTGCCCAACCGTCAGCGCACCCGAGGACGGCGGACCCATCCCGCAGACTTCATAGCTGCGATAGGTGGCACAGATCGGCTCGCGCTCGATCACCTGATACAACGCCAGATCAACTCCGGACAGAACCCCCGGGTTGCCCGGAGCGTTTCGGACAGTCCGCACGATGTCCGCCGCGATCTCTCCTCCATAAAAGCCCGCAGCCCCTTCGGACGCCAGAACGCGCAGGGTTTCGGCATAGTCTGGGTTGGTGAGGCGCTGACCCTGGGCCAGCGGCTCGCCGTCCGGCAGGAAGTAGTTGGCCGTGTCAGGGAAGCGTGCCAGACGTTCAGCGTCGGCCTGAATCAAGCCCGCCAGCCGCGGCGAAACGACAAACCCCTCGTCAGCCAGGCGGATACCATCCTCGAACAGACCGGGCCAGGGGCTGCGCCCCCAGCGCCGATGGGCTTCCTCCAACAATGCAGGCGTGCCGGGTGTCCCGACCGAAAGCCCGCCAACAACCGCGTCAAAAAATTTGAGCGGCTCGCCGCTTTCGTCCAGAAACAGGGTCGGGCTTGCCTCTCTCGGCGCGGTTTCTCGCCCATCCAAGGTGGTCAGGCGTCCGCTGGCCGCGTTGTACCAGACCAGAAAGGCGCCCCCGCCCAATCCCGAGGACTGCGGTTCGACCAGGCCCAAGACAACCTGAACGGCGATCATTGCATCCGCTGCCGTTCCACCTGCTGCCAGAACCTTGGCACCCGCTTCGACGGCCAGCGGGTTGGCCGCCGCAACCATCCAGGTTTCAGCTTTGACAGGCACGCCGTCGGCCTTGGCCTTCAGCGCGGCGATCACCTCGTCGGTCAAGGCCTGAACCTGGCCGTCGGATGCACCCTCGGGCGCGACCTCATCGGCGGTTTGCTGGGCAAACACTGGACTCGCCAGGGTCAGCGCGCAGGCCACAACAGTAGGGAACCAATTGGAGCACATAAAAAACCTCCTTATCCAAATACTGAATCTGACAGTGCACGCCACCGTGCTGCCCCGCAACCATGTGCGGGGACGACCCCCAAAGACGGCGAAGCTCTGCCTTCCAAACAGCAGGAAATCGTATGCCTTGGCGTTTTCTTACAGCATCGCGGGAACGACCTGATCGGGCGGCCGGTGCCCGTCTTCAAACGTCTTGATATTGATGATGACCTTTTCGCCCATCTCGATGCGCCCCTCGAGCGTCGCCGACCCCATATGCGGCAGCAGCACGACATTCGGCAACTGCCGAAGTCGAGGGTTCACGTCGGTTCCGTGCTCGTAGACGTCCAGCCCGGCCCCGGCGATCTCGCCCGCCCGGATCATCCGCGTCAACGCGTTTTCGTCCAACACCTCGCCCCGCGACGTGTTCACGATGACCGCCGTCGGCTTCATCAGCTTAAGACGTCGCGCGTTCATCAGATGAAATGACGACGGCGTTGATGGGCAGTTGATCGAGATCACGTCCATACGCGCCACCATCTGATCGAGGCTTTCCCAATAGGTCGCCTCAAGATCCTGTTCGATTTCGGGACGCAACCGGCGACGGTTGTGGTAGTGGACCTGCATTCCGAAGGCACGGGCGCGGCGCGCGACGGCCTGTCCTATCCGCCCCATACCCAGAATGCCCAGACGCCGGCCTCCTATCCGCCCGCCAAGAAATGCCGTCGGCGCCCAGCCGGTCCAGTCCCCCTTTTGCATAACCGACAGACCCTCGGGAATCCGGCGGGTTACGGCAAGGATCAACGCCATCGTCATGTCGGCGGTATCGTCGGTCAGAACACCCGGCGTGTTCGAGACCAGGATGCCGCGCTGACGCGCCGTCGCGACATCGATATGGTCGACACCGGCACCATAATTCGCAATCAGCCTCAGCCGCTCTCCGGCCTGGCCCAAAATACCCGCGTCGATCGTGTCCGTGATCGTTGGGACCAGCACATCGGCTTGTTTGACCGCCTCGACCAACTCGTCGCGCGTCATCGGAGTATCGGTGTCACGCAAACGGACGTCGAACAACTCGCTCAGACGTGTCTCGACCACTTCGGGCAACCGTCGCGTTACAACAACACTCAGACGTTCTCTTGGCACTTCAGCCCTCCTACCGCTTTGCATTCCGATGCGCGTCATGGCATCGTGGCGCAGGATCAGCCGGGGCACAAGAACCCCATGGGCATCGCCCCAACCTTTTTTGAAACACGGCAGACAGGCAAATCAGCGGGCAGGCAGTGAGTGCTTTCTTGAGGGCGAAACGCCCGGTTCTGGCATTTCTAACAACGCTTCTGTTCCTGACAGGCGCAATCGCGCATGCGCAGGAAAAACGTGGGCAGGTGACCAACCTGCCTTTGCCGCGCTACGTGTCGATGAAGGCGGCCGAGGCGAACGTACGCCGCGGCCCTTCGCTGACTCATCGTGTTGACTGGGTTTTCAAGCGCCGTGGCATGCCACTTCAGGTGACGGCCGAATACGGCAACTGGCGCAAGGTTCAGGATCGCGACGGGGCCGGCGGATGGGTCCACTACGCTCTGTTGTCAGGTGTCCGCACGGTTCTGATTGAATCGGACATGCTGCCGGTCTATGCCAGCCCCGATCCCAAATCCCCGGTCAACGCTCATTTCGAAACAGGCGTCGTGGCCCGCTTGGGCACCTGCACGGTGGATTGGTGCCGCATTTCGGCCGGTGGCTATCGCGGCTGGACCCTCAAAAGCAATCTTTGGGGCGTGGAGCCCGACGAAATCCGGGAGTGAGACCCCTGCTCAGGCCGTCTCGCGGATGAAGGCCAGAACCGTTTCCGCAAGTTCCTGGGGCACGTCCTCCTGAAGGAAGTGACCGGCTTTCGGCAGCACAACATGGTTCTGTCCCGCCGCACCAGGACAAAGCTTCTGAAAAACCCCATCCACCCCGGCCATGATCCTGTCCTCAGTGCCAAAAGCCGTCAGGACAGGAGTTTGCAGACCGCGGATAACGTTCCAAGCCTGGCGGTTCGGTTCCGACTCGGGGTCGTCGGGGCGGTCAGGCACCAGCATCGGAAACTGTCGTGCCCCGGCCTTGTAACGATCGTCAGGGAACGGCGCGTCATAGGCGGCGACCTCGGCCTCGGTCAGCTTTGAAACCGTTCCGCCGTAGACGATGCGCCCGGCGCGGAAGTCCGGCACCTCCTGGCTGAACTGTCGCCAGGCAGCAAACGCCTCGCCCAAGGGCTGGTCCCCGGTTGGCAAGGCCGTGTTGGCGACAACGACCCGGGCGAACCTGTCCGGCATCTCGGCCCATAGGCGCAACCCGATCAATCCGCCCCAATCCTGACAGACCAGGGTGATTTCCTGCAGATCGAGTTGACGCAGGACCTCACCCATCCAGAAGACATGCCGCGCATAGGTATAGTCGTCGCGGTCGACGGGTTTGTCGGATCTACCGAAACCCACAAGGTCCGGAGCGATGACCCGGTGGCCTGCAGCGGCGACTGGCGGGATCATGTGACGGTACAGATAAGACCAACTGGGCTCGCCGTGCATCATCAGTACTGGAGCTGCCGCGCGCGGCCCCTCATCCAGATAATGGACCCGCAACGCGCCGCCTTCAGTATCATCCACCTCAAGGTAGTTGGGTGCGAAATCATAGTCGGGCAGATTTTGGAACCGTTCGTCCGGTGTGCGCAACGCCTTCATCGTCTGATCTCCCATGGTTTGTTGACAGGCTAGCATTCCTGGCCCGCGACGATAGGGTGAACGTCACGACGCGACAAACCGGAGCCGCCATGAAAGCCGTCACCTACCAGTCATTTGGACCCGCCGCCGATGTTCTGTCCATTCAAGAACTGCCGGACACACACCCGGGCCCGGGCGAAGTGACCGTTGCGCTGGCTTATTCCGGAGTGAACCCTTCGGACGTGAAGGCACGTGCGGGGGCACGGCCCGGGATCACCAAACCGCCTTTCCCGGTGATCGTGCCGCACAGCGACGGTTCAGGTGTCATCTCGGCTGTCGGACCGGGGGTTCCGGACTCGCGGGTGGGTCAAAGGGTCTGGATCTGGAACGGCCAGTGGGGTCGTGCGTTCGGGACGGCCGCAACCCAAATCACCCTACCTTCGGAACAGGCTGTTCACCTGCCCGACACGGTCGCGCTGCAAACCGGTGCCGTCCTTGGCATTCCCGGCCTGACTGCCAGCCACACCGTGTTTTCCGGAGGCCCGGTGTCGGGTAAAACCCTGCTGGTTCACGGCGGTGCAGGGACGGTCGGATATCTTGCCGTCCAGTTGGCCAAATGGGGCGGAGCAAAGGTGCTGGCCACAGCCAGTCCACGCAACTTCGAACGTGTGACAAAGGCCGGAGCTGATGCGGTACTGGATTACACGGCGACCGATTTGCCAGCACAGATCCTGGACGCCAATCAAGGGCGTCCGGTCGATCGCATCGTCGATGTGGAGTTTGGCCAAAACGTCGAAACCAACGTTGCAGTTATCGCCGAAAGCGGAAGAATCAATGCGTATGGCTCGGCCCAGAATATGACGCCGACGCTTCCGTTTTACCCGCTCATGTTCAAATCGGTGACGTTGGAAATGGTTCTGGTGTATCTGCTGCCGGCCGAACTGCGCAACGAAGCGGTCGCGAACCTGCACCAAGCGCTGACCGATGGCGCGCTGAACTGCCCAATCCAAAAGGTCTACTTGATGGAAGAATGCGCCGCCGCACACCGCGCGGTCGAGGCCGGAAACCGAACCGGAGCGGTGCTGTTGGAGACCAAATAGATCGCCCGCAAAAAAATTTTTGCGGGTTTCGATTTTTTGCGGGAAAGCACTTGAACACCGTCACCAACAATCGTAGATAGCCGCTCACCGTTGGGGTGTAGCCAAGTGGTAAGGCAGCGGTTTTTGGTACCGTGTATCGTAGGTTCGAATCCTACCACCCCAGCCATCCTTTCCAGAAAAACTTGGAAAATTGAGGGAGACTAAGCCTCCCGAAAATCAAATGTGTCACAATCTGCAAGAAATCGACAGCGCTTTCGATTGCTCACATCCCGCTACCATGAGGTAAGATGGCTTTTTTGAGCACGAGAGGTCTGCCGAATCTTTGCCTGCTCTACGCACGCACAGACAATACCTGTGCACCGAATAACTAGTTGACGTAGTTACTAATTGGCGCGAATTCCCAAGCCAACCTTTTTTGGACCAACGGAATTTTAAATGACCCCTTTGAAAGGCATCGACTATCGGCTTTGGTTTGCTTTAGTGCTTACGGCCCTGTTGCCAACACTTTACTCAACAGTGCGAGTATATTTCCTGAACAGTCTGCCGGATACGTGGAGCGTCAGCATTGCGGCTCAAGCCGCATGGCTAAATCTTGCATAGGAAGTGGTTCAGGAAGCGCTTCTGCTGCCACTCTATTACGTCTTTGGGAAAGTCATTGCGGATCGTGAAGCCCTACGTGAAAGAGCCGGCGATGCCTTTCTTGTCGCTCTCATCTCCTACGGATTTTTGACAATCGCGATCCTGCTCGGCTCAGATTGGTTGACACGCGCGATGTCGCAGCAACCTGAGCTTCAGGCGCAAACGGCAGAATATGTGCGTCTCGAGGCGTTAGGCATGATGGTCGGTGTCCTGAATGACATTTGCATCATCGTCGTTGTCGCCTTGTCATGGTCGCGTGTTCTTATTGCTCTGGTGGCAGCACGAGCAATGTTGACTATGCTCTTTGACAGCTTCTTCGTGGGGCAATTTGATTTTTCGCTCGACCTCGGGGTTCAGGGCGTCGCTCTAACGAATATCGCGGTTGGTGCATTGTTGTTTGTCCCGTCCATCGCAATTCTCGCACGAGCCGGAGTTCTCGGCATTCCTCATCTTGGACGCGTCGAAGGGTGGAAAAAGGACTGGTTGCGCGTGGCGATCCGTTCTGGCCTGGAGGCAGGCGTCCGAAACCTTGCCTTCTCACTCATGATCCTGAAACTGGTAGACGAGGTCAACGAAGCGGGTCTGTTCTGGGTGACCAACAGCTTCATTTGGGGCTGGCTTTTGTTGCCGGTCCTAACCCTCGGGACATTGATCCGGCAAGACGTTGGAAATCACCGCGGCAAGATCGGTGAGCGTTTAGCGGGGTATTTCTGGCTAACCGTAATCATAGTCGGCCTCTGGCTTGTCACGATCCCTGCATGGCACTGGTTCGTTGGCAACGCGATGGGGTCGAACGAAGCTGAAAAAGTCGTTTCCCTCGCGCTGGTTTTATTGGGTTTCTATGTCGTCTTCGCATTTAATCATGTGCTGGACAGCTACTTGTACGGAATGGGAAGGACTGACCTGATGCTCTACCAATCCCTGTTCGTCAGTGTGATTTACTATGGAGTGGTCTTTGTCGCGTACCTCGCGGGTGAATTCGTTCCTGATCTCGTTAAAATAGTAATTCTTTTTGGTGGCGGAATCGCAATGGATAGCTTGGTTACACTCTGGCAGTTTTGGCGTGCGGGGTATTTCGGGCATTCAACGTGCGAGCTGCCCGATTTTGTTTCGCGGAAAGGATAATCACAGATTTTTGTTCGCCGGGAATCCTAGGCGAATCTTATTCGGTATCCACTATGTCCAACATATGGCAATATGGCTTTCCCCGAAAGCTCGCCGGATAAAGTGCAACATTGATGCGCCGCCAACTTAGTTTAGCGCCATTCTAAGGTGATATCACACTCTCGATAGCAAGGAGTGCGGTGTCCTCTTAGTTCAAGATAACGAATCTCTAAAGTGGGCGCCTTATGCACAACCTCTCGCCAACTTTGACATCCATATTTGGCAGGTTTTTCCTCAGGGTACCGCTCGGCTACCCATCTGCCAGCCTCAGCCACAGGCGCCCATCCATCAACAGCCAATGCACAGTAGGCCTTTCGCAAGGCGCACACAATTCCAGACGTGTCAAAGCCTACTTTCGTTTTGGAGGTAGCTCTGTTGGTAAACTCTGTTTTGAACTCCTCTGATTGCAATATCAGTGAGAGAACCCTGTGCATTTCTTCCATAGTGCCAGCCCATTCACGAAGCTGGTTGAGGTTTTGGTCGATGCGGTTGTTTGCGCTAATCAATGCATCTTGAGCGCAGCGACATCCATCCAGGCTTCGGAGATTGTGCTGCTCGATGAAATGGTGAACCAAATTGTTCCGTAGACGAACCATGTCTCTGAGATCACGCTCTACTCGAGCGAAATCTTCACTTGATAGGTTAAGTGACATCTGCATTACGAACGAATTGACTCCTTCAGGAAGACTGATCTGCGACGCTTCAGGAGGTTCGATCTCACCAGCAACGACATACGATCCCAGGAGATCGCCCACCAAGGCGCCGAGTGTCTTACGCGCCGTGGCGCCAACCCGCCCGCTCCTTGAACGCTCCATGTCATTAATCGGCCCTGAGAGCCTATGATGCGCCACTATGGCTTTGATTAGCAGCTCATAGTGTTGGAGCCGTAACAGGCATCGCCCCAACAACTGCTGCACTTCGTGCTGTAGCGTGAGTAGATCGTTGTCGGCCAAATTGGTCATGGCGTTGTCCAGTCACTATCTCGTGCAAGCCGAACATGTATCGAATAGATACAAGTTACTATCAGTGAATCTTCCAATCTTGAATTCATTCGGGAATTCTAACCGGCCCTAAGCGGTCCTTTGCCCCAAGTGCAACGAACGACTGCTTGGCTACCCTTCGTGTTGTTCGGATCCTTTCCGACAACTCATTCATCCTCCTTGACCTCTTCAAAAACCAATTCCGGCACAACGACTTCCCAATTGGCGCGTTTCATCAGGTGATGAAAACGTTCATCGGCATCTTCCTTACGCCAATGTATGATGGCTGCAATCTCGCCGGTGACAAATTTCGTACCCTTCGGGTGTACGAATGCTTTTGCCATCCGCCCAAGGACCCGCCCGTGATGATCCTCGATCTGCCAGCGATCTCCGACACGGGAGAGCCTGACTGGCGCGCCAACTTGCGCTTCAGCAATCGCGTCATGAACAACGTGCCGATCACCTTGGCGCCCTGCGAATGACAGGTCGACCATCTTCATTTCTGGCGACTGAAAGAACCGGCGCGGACCGGGGACTGTCGACAAGTCGGGCACCACTTGCCGCGTGATGACGGCGGGCGACTCGGTGGGAAGGTATTCGTGATTGTCGTTGCTCATGACGATCAAATTGCGCCGCGCACGTGTCATAGCGACATAGAACAGTCGCCTCGGCGCGTCCTGATCTTCGTTTCTCGAGGGCCGTTCCCAACCGCCATCCAGAATGACGACATCGTCAAATTCGAGGCCTTTCGCGCGGTGCGCTGTCAACAATTTAAGGCCACGCTGCTCGCCCCATGAATCCTTCGACCATTCAGCAAACCATTCGATCACGTCAGGGATTGGGAGTGCTTTGCCATCAACTTCACGCGCAAGTTGGCCAAGCCCCTCGCCGATCCTGTCTGTCCAACGGCTTGAGGGTATCGTGTTCAGGATTTCGGTAAGGTCGGTCAAGCTGACCAGGGCTGCGCGCCACTCGTGTAGGCCGTCGATGAACGTCCGCATCTCACGGGTACGCCAAACACTTGGCAAGTTTTCGTTCGCCATTTCGACGGGAATACTATGCGCCTCGGCAAAGTCGCGAACCGGTAGAAGCTTGCGCCAATCACGAGAAATGATTGCCGCCCCCTTCCAGCTCCAATCAGGGATCAGTTTTGACAGGCGGATCAATTCGTTGATTGCCGCAAGGGCCTGAGCGTCATTTCCGGCCGGGCAGCCAAGGATTTGGACTCTGCCCTGTGCAACCGGATCGAGGCTTTCCATGATACCACCGGCCGGTTCCTTTTGCCTGGATTTGTCGACTGAAATACCATGCCCTGCTTTCATACGTTCCCGAGATCCTTCGATCACGGCGTTCGCTGCGCCAATTATGTTTTTCGACGAGCGGTAATTGTCCGTAAGAAAGACCGGTTTTGCTGAATAATCTTGTTCAAATTGCCGGATGTGGCGCACCGATGCACCGGCGAACGCATAGATATTTTGGTCGTCATCGCCAACTGCGAACAGGCTGATGCGTTGATCTGGGTCATCGATACTGCGACCAGCCACCGCTGCGATCAACGCATATTCCTCGGGCCCCACGTCTTGATATTCGTCCACAAGGATCCAGCGGAACCCCTGGATCAACGTCTCTCGCAAGGCTTCGGCCTCGATTTTGTCCAACCCGTCGCCACGCAAGAGACGCGCAGCATCGACCAGAAGCGTCTCGAAATCTGGTTCATCAGCTGGTGCTCGTCCAGCGAAACTCGCGCCTATCAACCGCATGGCTAAAGCATGGATGGTCAAGACCGTTACGAAGCGAGCATCTTCGCCGATGAGCAGACGCAAGCGTTCCCGGATCTCGGCCGCCGCGTGGCGATTGTACGCGAGCACCAGTATTCCGTTTGGATCTTCGCGTTTGATCCTGACAAGGTAGGCGACACGATGGACCAGCACGCGTGTCTTGCCTGATCCCGGCCCCGCGAGCACAAGCACATTTGTCTGCTCGCGGTCGTCACGCACGATCTGCTCTTGTGTCGAATTCCCCAGATTGTCGACGATCTCTGCATAAGACTGTGGAGTTGCCTGACGCCTGAATTCCGAAACTTTCCCCGGCATCCAAGCTTTCATGAAGTCGGACTGTTCCATTGCAAAATAATCATGCGCGAGTCGCTGGGCCTGATTGATGTCTTCGATGCCTTTGTTCGCATAAGCCGCCATTACGTGGGTCTGAACGGTCTGTTCGTTGTAATGATCTTCAAGTGGCGCAAAATGCTGGGTCGTGAAAGCACCGCCTTTCCGATTGATGTGCAACGTCATGGCCGAGCGGAACACGGACAATCCCTTGCCCAGTGTCACCACTTGCTGTTCGTGCAGCCACAGAAGCGCCCGATCCATAAGCTTTGCTGGATCATTTACAGCCCCCCGTAAGAGCGCATCGCTGTTGATCGCAGCAAGTAGATCACCAAGGGTGGTCTCGACAGGAACATCCTTGCCGCGCAGGCCAGCCTGAACCCTGTTGATCAAGTATGAAACCAAACGCTCTGCCGCCTGTCTGCGAAGATGAGCAGTTTGTTCGATTACCGCCCATGACCTTTGCATTCGCACCATGACACTGCCTTTGGACACCTTGCGCAGGCCGATATTGCCTTTACCGCCATCCATGTCGCGGCCATCCTGCGCAATCCCACGAAGCAACCCCTCGACAATATCGGGCCGCACGGAGGCGTGTCCCCGCTCCCGCAGAGCCTGCGCTACTGAGGCCAGATGGCAGGGCACAGCCTCATTGATGTCAGCGTCCGGCGCTTGCTCTCTAAGGATTGCAATCAGGTCAGCTTCTAATCGCGATGCCGCTTCGAACCGCTTCGACGAGGCATTCTCGACACCTACTTGCACGAAGATGGTGATATTTGTGTCGTCCTTTGCAATCCCGAGGGCCTCGAGGTCCGCCAAGGCTTTGCGCAGACTCGACATCGTTAGCCCACTAACGCCGCAGAGCTCGTCCGTGGAAATACCCTCTTCCTGCGGCGCATTGATGATATGCTGCACGATGGCGGCCAGATCCTCGCGCCGCCGATCGGTTATCTCAGCGGATGCCAGGATTTGGCGGACCTCCTTCATGCTTCTTATTCGGAGTGAGGCGGGGAACACCTGCACCCGGTTTTCTTCGCGGTTCAGAAGGTGTGCCTCTTCCAGCCAGGCGACGGCCGTCTTCACCCGCGTATCGTCGGTATTGCTGTCCCGCTGGAAATCTCGCTCTTTCTCCTCATGAACGATCTCGCCGGGTGTGGCGACAATTTCACCGCCTTTTCCGGTCCGAGCATCAAGGCGTCGAAGCGCCTTCAGGATCGCGCCGACTTCATGCCGCGCGAGCCGAGAACGCGCGCTGAGGCTGAACTGACGATCAACATCTTCGGTATTGAACAACAGGACGCAGTTTGCAGGTTCGCGGTCCCGCCCAGCGCGACCCGCCTCTTGCAGGTAGTTTTCCAGCGAACCCGGCACGTCTCCGTGAACCACCAGTCGGATGTCAGGCTTGTCGACCCCCATCCCAAAGGCGTTGGTGGCTGCAATCACGCGCAGATTGCCGACTCGGAAGTCCTCCTGAATTTCACGCTTGTCGTCGGCGCTAAGGCCCGCGTGATAACGTTCAGCGGCGATGCCCTGTTGTTTCAAGAACTCTGCCACGCGCTCGGTAGCGTTTCGGGTAGCACAGTAGACGACTGCCCCAGACACGCCCTCGCGCGGAAGCTGGGCCTCGATCGTGTCGAGGATATCGGTCATTTTGGTAGCCCGCTGCGTTGGTAGCACCTGGAAGCTCAGATTCGACCGCGATGCGCCACCGTCGATCAACGCCAGTTCGGCCCCCAACCTCTCTTTGAAATGACGGCAGATGTCCTGCACGACGTCCGGCTTCGCAGTTGCGGTCAAGCAAAGCACCTGAGCCGGTTCGTCGCCTGAGCTTTCCTTGATAAACCGCGAAACGTAGCGATAGTCGGGACGGAAATCGTGCCCCCATTTTGACACACAGTGCGCCTCGTCCAGCACCCAAAGCCCCACCTCTCTCTGTGCCAGAACGGACCTAACTGTAGTGCTGCGCAGTTGTTCGGGCGAAATCAAAAGGATCGCAGCATCCCCAAGCCGCACCTTGTCGAGCGCATCCTGACGCTCTGGCAACGACAACAACCCGTTAATCGTAACCGCCGAAGATACTCCGGCCCTCACCAAGCCCTGAACCTGGTCTGCCATCAGCGCAACAAGCGGCGAAATAACGACGGTCAAGGCCCCGGTCTTGTCGAACCGAGACAGCGCGGGGATCTGATAACAGATGGATTTACCCGTGCCCGTCGGCAGGATGCCCAACAGGTTGTCGCCTTCCATGGCCGCCGCCACGATCTTTTCTTGAAGCGGGCGTCCGTCATTGTCGGCTGGTTCCGGGCGGAAACTTGGAAAGCCGAACCAGCGTTCGAGCGCACGGGTGGGATCGTTATGCTCTGCGCAATAGCCGCATTGCGGATCACGGCAATTCGTATCCCTCAAGTCTTTGACGAGCCGTGCTGCGTCACGGAATTGCGCCCGCACCCAAGGTGGCATAACAGAATCCCCACCAGCGACTGAAATCCAGGCAAGGGCATATGCCATCGGCCAGCCCAGCCCAGTGTCCGAGAGCCGCTCGAGCAGGACATCCACCTGCGCGCCGCATGCCATGTCTTTTAGCAGCGCCTGAATGGCCCGGTGCGCTTCCGCTTCCGTCGGGATGGGCGCTCCGCGCACCTCGCTGAACAAACGATCAAATCCGTTGCTACCGGGACCTCGACAGCAGAGCCAGTGATAGGCCACCATCGTCTCTGGCGACAATGAGTTCAGCGAAACGAAAGCGTCGGTCTGGTTGCGAAGAACCTCGAACACAAGACGCGCGTCAAGCTCGGGATCGTTGACGTGACCACTTTGAAGTCGCCCATCGCGGTAGTGCTTGACCAGATGGTGATAGGGATTGCGCGGGAACGCCAAAGGGTTGAGCCAAAGCGTGTCAATCGGTCCGTCCGCGAGCTTTGCGAAGCGCGGCGAGACCGCCATGAGATGCGGCAGGTCATGGCGCAGAATATTGTGCCCAATGACATGCGCGAAACCGGCGCAAAATAAATCGAGCTTTTCAAGCGCGGCCCTCGGGTCGCCGCTGCGATGAATTATACCCTCTCCATCGGCATCCGGAACGGCCGCAAAGGCGAATATTTGGGCTAACTTGGGATCGACCTCCAGATCAATAGATAGACAGCGCGACAGGATTTTGGATTGTTCCCACGGAATTTGAACACTTTCAGCTCCCGGCGAAATAGCTGCAGGATTATTATGCGGCCGCGGTCTGCCACGGCCAAGAGCCTTTGATATGCTGCGGGAAAATATGTTCTTCATATTGGCAGGTTAGTTTGAATTCCCAAGGAGCAGAACATTCCGCATCCATTTGACCAAAATTGTTGTCCCGATGCCATGCCAGATTTGCGGGGTGCGACCAGTTTATTATTTTAGGCTTTCCAGATCTCCCCATTTGCAACCAACAGCCGATGGACAATATCACTCGACAACTTGGTGCGGGACCGAAGTTGGCAGGCTCTAGTCAGTCCGGTTGATCATTGTTTTCTTGCTCTCCGGCTTGTTGTTTTTTTTGGAGACCCGCAAACTTCTGGTTGCCGCGACGCACAACTGACTTCAAACCGATCTCCAAAAAACGCCAATTGGCCACACTTCCTTTAGTCATGTTCATTTCGATGCGTTGGTAAAGAACCAACGCTTCAGCCATATTTGTTTTCTTTAAAAGTCATTGGCCGCAAAACTCGGGCGGCCTGCCTATTGCTACCCAATTGGCCTTCGCCGGCGACTAAGGCTGATGTCTCCGTGGCGGATCAACCTCTATCTAATACCAACACCCTAACGTATTGCGCCGACCTGCTCGCGGGCGACGAACACCGCCTTGCAACAATTAATTCTGGGTCAATCGTAGCTTTCGACGGTTTGACCAGTGGGCTCCAAGCGGTGATCCCAACGCAACAAATGTGAAACACCCGTCCATCGGCGCGGAGTATCGCAAGTTGGTTCGTCTCGGGAATTTGCTTAAACAGCGTCGCGACGCCTGGACAAGATCTCGTCAATCTCTAGAAATGTTTCCGCAAAGGGAAAACAACTGAGACGAGTGTGACTGACCCGCGCCTCACCTGTCCAATCTGCATGCACCGTTTGGCCGGGCTGATCCCCGCTCCTCGGCATGTGCCGGCATGGGAAGATCTGACCACCCCCGAGCAACGCAGCATGCTCGCCCAGGTGGGCATGGCGCTCGGAAAGGGCGCCTCAGGCTTCTTGGCATCCTCGGATCACGGTCATTTCCACTTGCGCGAGACATCCGGCGCTCGCCTTGCGACTGGCGGCCAAGATCCCCTATTGCCTTTGCTGGCCGAGCGCCTCGACACTGCGCAATCGGTAGACCTCGCGGTTGCATTTGCGATGGACAGCGGCGTAGCCTTGCTTGAACCTTGGTTCCGCGAACTGCTAACGCGCGGAGGTAGGCTTCGGATCGTTGTGGGTGACTATCTGGACACGACCGACCCGACCGCCCTGGCCCGACTGCTGGACCTCGATGGCGCCGATGTTTTCGTCTTTGAGACACAGGGCCTGAGTTTCCACCCTAAGGCGTGGTTGTTCCGGGCCTCTGACGCGCGCGGGGCCGCCATTGTCGGAAGTTCCAACCTCTCGAAATCGGCGCTGACCGACGGCGTGGAATGGAACCTGCATTCCGAGGAGGCCGCTGACAGCGTCGCTGCGGCATTTGAAGATCTTCTCGCGCGCCCAGAGGTGAAACCGCTGACCGCGGGCTGGATCGATGCCTACGCCAAGCGCCGCAGGGCTCGACCCATGCCGGAATTCACGGCACGCGTTGTGGCTGAAGAAGGCCCTCCTCCAGAGCCGCACGCGATACAGCAAGAGGCCTTGGCCGCCCTCGCGCAAAGCCGGGCAAACGGGCATCGCGCCGGGCTCGTGGTATTGGCGACAGGGTTGGGAAAGACCTGGCTCGCGGCCTTCGACACCATCCAGGCGGGGGCCGACCGCGTTCTGTTCGTCGCCCATCGCGACGAAATTCTGACCCAGGCAATGGCAGCGTTTCGAAAGGTCCGGCCGGACGCCAAGCTGGGGCGCTATACGGGCACCGCAAAAGAAGCCGACGCCGATATCCTCTTTGCGTCTGTCCAAACCCTTGGCCGCATTGGCCACCTGCGGCAGTTCGACCGGGATCACTTTGAATACATCGTGGTCGATGAATTTCACCACGCCGCCGCTCGAACCTACCAAAAGCTGATAGAGCATTTCACGCCCGGGTTCCTCCTTGGCCTCACCGCCACCCCGGACCGGACCGATGGCGCAGACCTGCTGGGCCTTTGCGGCGAAAACCTCGTCTATGAGTGCGACCTCTTTCGCGGGATCGAGGCAGGGCGACTGTCGCCGTTTCACTATTTTGGTGTACCTGATGATGTGGACTATGCGCAGATTCCGTGGCGATCCGGCCAGTTCGATCCAACCGCTTTGGATGCGGCCCTGGCCACCGAAGCCCGAGCTCGGAACGCGTTGGACCAATACCAAAAGCGCGCCATAGGCCCGGCGATCGGCTTCTGCTGTTCGATGCGGCACGCCGACTATATGGCGGACTACTTTCGCGACGCTGGGCTGAGGGCCGTGGCTGTGCACTCCGGCGCAAGCTCCGCACCACGCACAAGCTCCCTGGCGGCACTTGGCCGCGGCGAGATCGACATCCTGTTTGCTGTCGACATGTTCAACGAAGGTGTCGACGTGCCTGAAATCGGCACAGTCCTTATGCTCCGCCCCACCGAAAGCGCGATCATCTGGCTTCAGCAGCTGGGCCGCGGCTTGCGCCGGGTTGAAGGCAAAGTGCTGCAGGTCATCGACTATATCGGGAACCATCGAAGCTTTTTAACTAAGGTCGCCACGCTCTTGCGGGCTGGCGCGGGCGACCGCTCGATCTCGACAAAGCTTGAGGCCCTGCAAGCTGGCGAATTCCACCTGCCACCGGGCTGCGAAGTCACTTACGAACTTGAAGTGATAGACATCCTGCAAAGCCTTCTGCGACCCAAAGAGGGCGCGGCAGAGCTCGAAGCGTTCTATGCCGATTTCCGCGATCGAAACGGTGTCCGGCCAACCGCCGTCGAAGTCTTCCGCAATGGCTTTGATCCACGAGCATCCGGCCATGGCGGGTGGCTCGATTTCGTTCGCGATATGGGCGACCAATTGCCAGAACGGCCGTTCGCAACCCACGGCCGCCTGTTGCGTGACCTGGAACGCCCCAAACGTTATTCCAATGCCGCACTGGTCGGATTGCGCGACATCGTTGCCGGCCGCCAGCCCAGTGAGGGACATTCCGAACTCGCACTGGACCCTTACATTGCCCAAACCACCGAAGGGCTCGGGCTGGCCCGACCAGATGCTTCTGGAAACCTAAAGCCGCTGGTGCGCGAGTTGGTCGAGTGGCGCCTGGCAGAAACTCCTATCGTCCGAGAGGCAGCTGAGGCCTCCGCAACCTTTGTCGGCAAACCCAAATCCCTGGAGCTCTGGCACCGCTACTTAGTACCCGATATCGCCGAGCTCTTCGGCGAGGAATACAAACAGAACCTATGGCGCACCGGGATGAAGGCATTGCCAAAGAAGAAGACTATGATTCTTCTGGCCAATGTTTCCACGCAAGATTTAACCTATGAGAACGCATTTCTTAGCCCATCCCGTCTGAAATGGTTTAGCCAGAACCAGACAAAGCAAGACAGCAAGCATGGCCGAATCATCAAAGGCACCGAGAGGCATGAAGTGCACTTGTTCATCCGCCGCGGAAACAAGGTGAATGGGAAGGTCAACCCATTCATCTATTGCGGGCAACCGAAGTTCGCAGGCTGGGAAGGCGAGAAGCCGATCGAAGTGCAATGGGACCTAAAAGAACCGGTTCCACAAGAGCTTTGGGCAGAGCTTGGCATCCCAAGAAAAGAATGATCCTGTGTGCTGGACATTGAAGTATCAAAGTTTGGCAATGACCAGGACGTAAACAAATGGAGCGGCAAGGTCTGATTTCACGTTTCTTTTCTCGGAGCACCAGCGTTGCCCAAGAAAGGTAGCTAGAGCTGAACTCTTATGTGGATAACCGTGTCCTCGCCATTGCATGCCGACAAGTCGCGACATTTTTCGTTACCACAGACAACAGCAAAGCGAGATTACAGATGGTTATCGACCCGAAACTCAAACTGCTCACCGTCGAAGAAGTGGCGGAAATTTTCCGGCGCGACCGGACCACGATCGACTGCTGGTGTCGCGAACGGCCGGGCTTCCCCAAGAAGATCAGGATGGACCCGGTCGAATCGCGGTTCCTCGCGGCCGAAATCGAGGAATACATCCGGCAGTGCGTCGCGAACCGTTGACGGGCGATTCCGGTGGCACCGGGTACTGCACAGCAGATCCAGGTCTCGGCGAGACAGGCCTGCCCGTGCGTTGCCCCCAGATGCATCACGCAGATTTGTTGCCCCTGTATTCCCCCAGACCCAAACCCAGATTCGACCGACATCAGCACTGAATTGCAGCGATCAAAGTGGCGATCAAAGTGGCGATTTTCTTATTTCATTAGCTTGAAGTGGTGTCCGGGGGCTGCTTGGGTTTCCCGTTCAGTTCCCGTTACAGGCACCTTCGCCAACCCATTGATATCCCTCAGTTTACTGTGGAAACTTTTTGGGCGTAGGACATGGCGCTAAACGCGGAGCGTTAGGCTCCTAGCATCCATTAATTCTATACCGGTTTTCTCGGCGAGTTCGCGGGCGCCTTTGGTGAAGCCAACCAGTGAGAAAACAATCACTCGGTCCACGTCAGGCCTCGTGGAACGAACTCCAACAAGTTCACGGACCACAGCAACTCCAACGTTTTTAGAGTGTTTTTTGGCTTGTATGATTGTGGTGCGGCCAGCTTCATCAATGGCTTCGATGTCAACGGCGCCGTCTTTGCTTGCCTGTGTAACCGTGGTCGACGAGAAGCCCATTTTTTCTAGAGCTCTCGCCACAGCGTGTTCGAACTGCAGCGGCGAAAGGGTTTGCCATCCGGAAAACTCCTCAAGACGCGCGTCAAAGGCTGTAAGCGCAGCTCGATCTGCTTTCTCTGCTTTCTGACGAAGGCTGTACTTCCATCTATGAAGTTCTTCTAACTTCTCGGGATCGGCAGATCTTGGGAGGCTCCAATCATGCTTCCTCAAGCCCAACAGTGCGCCGCTACCCATAAGCCCTGTGAATAGCGAGGGTACGATGCCGATTGGTGAACCGCCGGAAATGAGCACCGCAGTGATCGCTAGGGCGGCCACGCTAAATATTAACATACCTACGCCTTCACCGATCGTACCTTCTCTTTTACCGGCCCACGCCAACTCCTCTTGAGTTACTTCAGGGTGCGGCGAGACCGGCAGACGGCTGAGATTTGGCTCGCTTTGCCAACGTGCAATACTCGTATCATCGGATGTTAGTACGCGCAGTATTTTCGCGGTGACCTCAAGTTCGTTGGTCAGTCGCTCCGTTATATTGATCTCGACCTCGAGCCGATACTCGGTTGGACTCAGATTTGCGTGCCGCAACTGCCGTACTGTCCTAATCCCAGAGA
The DNA here is from genome assembly GCF_056537025.1 of Ruegeria sp. CH5. Lineage (NCBI taxonomy): Bacteria > Pseudomonadati > Pseudomonadota > Alphaproteobacteria > Rhodobacterales > Roseobacteraceae > Ruegeria > Ruegeria sp. CH5. The sequence continues at coordinate 1,415,145 of NZ_JBQFQT010000001.1, forward strand.
TCTCTTGTAAGTCAGGCGAGAGGGCGAGAACGATCACGCCTATCCCCCTTTGGGGCAGGTGGTAGGCGATGGCCTTACCGCTCTTGTTGTACTTGAACACGTCCAATCGCGAGACGTTGTTTTCCTGGCCATTAAGAGCTTTGTTCATTTCTCCGATTTTCTCTACATATCAATGGATTGAGCATGTGTTGAGGAGCTTACTGATACACCTCTAGCCATAATCTGCAATACGCTTCATCCATGAGAACAGTACTCTCAATGGGTACCCTCGGCCATAACTCTGCCCCACTCCTGAAGATTGCCAACCGCCGATCTGGTCAGCGATGTCAGATGGGCACTCGACAGCCCGAAGACGGTCACGCATCGAATGACGGAAGCTGTGCATGGTGCACCGCTCTGGCACCTGCGGCTTCATCCACTTGTTCAAGGCCGCGCTGGCTGCATTAGCATTTGTCTCATTTCTACGGTTGTATCGAGCAAAAGCGAAACGACCATCGTCTTCCTGTTCCAATACGCGTCCCGCGGCCTACAGAGACATTCCAGTAAGCGGCACCACTCGTGCGCTTGTACAAGTTTTCAGACGTCGCCAGGGGTGCTCTCTGACCACCACATGTGGAATGTCTGCATCAACAACGAGGTCCTCGCGAAGTAGTCCCGCAGCTTCTGCGAGACGCAGCCCCGTGTCCGAGATGAGCGCGACGAGCCATCGAAGGTCATCATCTATCTTCATGCATTCCCTCTGCACTGCTTTGATGACGTCCGCTGGCAGCGGGGCCCGTTCTATTACTCCGGATTGACGGTCGTAGTAGACCCCGGTGAAAGGATTGGTAATGTTGACCCCAACTTCGCTTGCCGCGAGGTTCACCACTGATCTGACCGTCCCGAAGATTCTTGTGATGCTGCTTCCAGTAAGTTTCCGCTCAATGAACGCGTCTCTGAAGCGTGTCGCATCTGCCTTGGAATAGCCGAGCAGGTCCTTGTCTCCGCAGACATCGATAACATAACCACACGCTCGCTCAGCGGCGCGGTGGAAGGTCACTGGCCTATTCTGGCCCTTCAGTCTGAGGTAGATTGCCACGGCTTCAGACTGGCTGACAGTAGCATTGTCGTCGTGTTCGGAAGGTAGCAATGACCCGGGAGCCTTAGTGGCGTTCTGTTGCATCCTGAGAAGGTGTTTGCCGGGGAGCTCGCTGCCCTTGATCCGTAAGTGGTACCAGTACTCATCAAGCTGCTGTGCTGCTCTCGTGGCTCTTGAAGCGGCTACCGACGAAGACCGAGTCCTTAATGAATAGGCGATCTTGGACGCTGAGTAGTGCTTCTGAAGGTCTCTGGGGACTCTACGCTCGAAGTAGTAAATGCCATCTTTGGTGTATGAAAAGGGTACCGAAATGTCCTTCGCCATGTCCTACGCCCAAAAAGTTTCCACAGTAAACTGAGGGATATCAATGGGTTGGCGATGGAAATGGTGCCGGGGGCGGAATCCAACCACCGACACGAGGATTTTCAAACCGAAGCTTTTTAAAGAGGCGCAACAGGTTAGGCACGAAAAACCTGTCAAACCCACAACAGCGCATCAAGCACTTAGCGGCGAATTGTCAAACCTTGGGCATGAGGCCTTCCAATGAGCTGGCGCGTGGCAAATGCGTGCGCGGAACGGAAGTTCGGGAGTGCGACGCGCAAGCAAATCATCATGTTTCTGGCGGACAAGGCCTCTGATGATGGGTCGGGCATCTGGTGTTCCAAGGGGACGATCCAGCGGCATACCGAGCTGGGGGAGACCACAGTCAAACGGACGATCCGAGAGTTCCTGAGTGAAGGAATCCTGGTCGAGACCGGCGCGCGAGGGTGCAAGAACGGATTTACGGTCGTTTACCGGATTGATCTGACCCGCATTGAAGCACTGGAATTGACCGCAGAACCCGAGATCGAGACGGGGGCCACAGTGGACCCCGTCCAGACTGGACCCGGAACGGGGGCCACAGTGGCCGGGGTACCGGGGCCACCACGGCCCCCAAACCACCCTAAAACCATCCATAAACCACCTACGCGCGAGCGCGAGGCGGCGGAGGATGAAGAGGCTGAGAAGATTTGGGCGTCCTATCCGCCCGACCGTTTGCGCGGGAAGGCTGAGTGTCTCAGTCGGATCAGGGAGGCCTTGGATGCTGGGACAGAGGTCGAGGACCTGATGCAGGCCGTGAAGGCCTACGCGGCGGACAGCGCAGGCTTTACCCGCTCCAAGGTTTGTTTCTCGGACAACTGGTTCAGGTCGGGACGGTGGCGCGCTTACGTGGAGGACATCACCAAGAACCACGAAGAGACGAAGGCCAAGGAAGCTCAGATGCTGGCAGGCTTGGCAACATGGATCACAGATCGCCATCCACTTTGCCGCCACATCACGCCCGGCCAGATCGATGCGCTTTTGACCGCAGAGCTGGTGACCAAGGCGCAAATCCAAGCAGCGGGCCTCAGATCATGAGCACCACGAGACCGACCGAAGCGCAAACAGCGAGACCGACCGAAGCGCAAACAGCAAGGCGACCCATGTCATACGCTGGCGCTGCTGACACGGGACCTTGCGAGGGGTGGCAAGCCTCCCCTTCGAACCCCACCGGCGCGGGCAAAGCCCCCGCCAAAGAGCCGCTGACCGAGACCTTCGTCTTCCGCTGCACCGCGTCCGAGAAGGCCCAGCTGCGCGCCAAGGCCGATGCCGCTGGCCTGCCAGCCTCGACGCTTCTGCGCGAAGCGCTTGGCCTCACCGAAGTCCGCCGCCGCAAGCCTGTGCCGCGCGTCGATCCGGCGCTCGTGCTGGCCGTCGGGCGCATCGGCGGCAACCTCAATCAGATTGCCCGCTGGCTGAACCAAGCCATGAGGGTCGGGCGCACCGACCTGGACACGCTCACCGTCGCGCGCCGCCTTGTCGTAATCGAACGCCAGCTCGCAGCACTCCTCGATAAGGTGCGGCATTGCTGATCAAATTCTTCCCCAACGGCAAAGGAGCGGGCGCGGGGCCGGTCGGTTATCTCGTGGCGGAGCGCGTGCTGGCCTACGACTACAACCGCGACCTGATCCGCGATGCCGACGGCCAGCCCGTAGCCGTCACGCGAGACCCCTTGCCCGAGGTCCTGCGCGGCAACCCCGAGCGCACCGAGGCCCTGATCGACGCCAGCCGCCACCAGTGGACCTACCGCGCGGGCGTGATCAGCTTTGCGGAGAGCGACAACCCGACGGAGGACCAGCAGACCGAGGTCATGGACGGGTTCGAGCGGCTGGCCTTCGCGGGGCTGGACCCTGAGCAATATGAGGTGCTCTGGGTCCGCCATCGCCACGAAGGCCGGGTCGAGCTTCACTTCTGCACGCCGCGCCTGGAGCTGACGACGGGCAAGAGCCTCAACATCGCGCCGCCGGGTTACCAGGACGCCTATGACAGCCTGCGGGACGTGATGAACCAGCGCTACGGCTGGGCGGACCCCATGGACGTAGAGCGCACCCAGGACGTCCGCGACATCATCGAGTCCCCAACCCGCGCCCAAGGTCGCGACGAGCTGCACGGCTGGATACAGGATCAGATCGATATGGGTCTGATCAATGACCGCGCCACTATGGTCGACGCACTCACGGACGCAGGCTTCGACATGCCACGCACCGGCAAGGCCTACATCACCGCCCGCGACCCCGAGACCGGCGAACGCTGGCGGCTGAAAGGAGAGATTTTCCATGAAGACTGGCAAGCCGACCCGGCTGAGCGAGAAACTGAACGCGGAGCTCGACGAGATCAGGGCCGAACACGTCGCCTCGATCTCGTCCCAGCTCAAGACCTTCAGGATCGATTTGAAGAACATTGTGGGCGCCGCGCAGCATACCATCGCGAGCGATACGCGCCGCTTTCAGACCGAGACGGCGAGCATGTTCGAGACGCGGCTGAGCTCGATCCGACTTTGGCTGACGATCTCGCCCTGGCTGATCGCGGGGATGGTGCTGACGGGGATCGCCTCGATGATGGCCGCGAGCTTCTTCTGGACGGTGCATCTGAAACGCTCGGAGTTGACGGAAATGGGCCTGACACGGATCGAACGGCCCGAGGGGACTTGGCTGATCCTGGACCCATCGAAGACGCGGCTGCGCACCTGCACGATGGCCGGTCAGAGCGTGACATGTATTCGGATCGAGGAGGATTAGATGACCCAACTGACAGCCTTGGAACGCGACTTGCTCGCCTGCGTCGAGCGGTTGGTGACGGCCTCAGAGGCCTCCGCGAAGGACTTGACCGCCTTGGAGACACGCTCGACCGGCAGGATCGAGAAGGAGCTGGCTGGCTTGAAAGACTGCGTGACCTTGCTCATTCGTTCACAGGCCGCATCCATGAAGGCCTTGAACGGATTGTTGAACGACGAGGCGAGCTACAAGACGCTGGACGAGAACTTGGCGCAAAGCTTGAGCTTAGCGAAAGCCGCCGCCGAGAGATTGAGGGACAACTAGACAGCCAGGAGGCGCATGCTGAGCGTGGTTTGAGGCATTAGGGCTCAATTCAAATAACTTCTGGAATGAAAAGAGGCATAAATTTTGGCGGTAGGGCTTGCGCAGAAATTGCGGGTTTGAGAACGATAGCTGGGAAGTGGTCGTCGGTACAGAAGGTTTGGAATGTCGAAATTGCGAAGGGGCTATCGCCAAGTGTCCGTTCAAGCCTCTGTGGGTGTTGGCAAGATTTGCGGCTGGCCGGTTTCTGGGGATGATGAAAAGCCAATAAAGAACCTTAATGGCAAGCCCTCCAAAGGAGTGAGGCAAAAAGAGGCCACAGCTTTTTTTCAGGACTCGCAAAAATACTGGCGTCGAACAGACACAAATGTGGATGTTGAACTGGACAATTTGTGTGCCGCGACACATGGGCATATCCGAAGATCGATCATTTCCGATGTTGAATTCAAGATTTACCATGATCGGATACCTGATTGGGTACATATGGCTGGGATCGAACCTGAGAGCCGCGTTACAAAGAAGAAATTCGAACAGTTGCTTGCAGGATCGCATCCAGATCCGGTGTTACATAAGTTCATCTATCTGCAAGATGTGCAGGGGCTGTTGACGAATATCCAAAGGACAAGCGCGCAAATCAGTCAGGTCATCGGAGAGTTTTATGGCTTGTTCAATGATTGCGAACCCTACGTCTACCAGAAGGAAGAAAGAGTGGGCTTGCGGTCATCGGTTTCGGCGGAAACATCTCTCATACATGCTCATCTCGAAACAATATTTGTCAGGATGAGGAGCATTCTGGACTACGCTGTGAAGTTGGCGTTTGAAGTTGAGCGGGATGTGATTGATTATTCGGAGATCGTTAAACTCAAGGGTCGATCCAAACAGTACGGTGACAAGAAAAGCCTGCAGCTTGATGAACGGGCTGGTACTTTGTTCGTGAAAGATGAACTAATTTGGATGATCTGCTCCATTAGAGATCGCATCGTTCATGATGGTCATCTAGACATCAGCGCAAGAGTCTACGAACAGTTCAAACGGCGTCGTTTGATCGAGCGTTTCATATTGATCCCTGACATGTCTGACGGTCGGTTTGAGGCTTTCAAGAACCGTGCGAACTTTTACGGGAAAGACCAGAAAATCAATCTCGACCTACCCAGAATTTACGATGAATTCTTTGGACGCATGATCAAGACCGTCGGGACGATACATGATCGATATGCCGCGCAGCGCCTGGGGTAAGTTTCACCAAGCGTTTAGCTCAGAGTCGTGAATCAAGCGGCAACCAACGGTTCAATGTCAGATACGTCGATCTCTTTGGCCGCCAGCGCCATGTCATAGTTTGTTTGTAAGTTCACCCAATAGGCCGGGGTCGTATTGAACACGCGGGCGAGGCGCAGCGCCGTGTCAGGCGTGACCCCGGTCGTCCCCTTGATCAACCGCTCGATCCGACTCCGAGGCACACACAGACGCCGCGCAAACGCGATGCCCCTCATCTCCAAGGGATCGAGGTAAAGCTCCTTCAGGACTTCACCGGGATGCATCGGGGCTTCAAGCAAGCTCATCACAAGGCACTACCTCAAGCAGCGCCAGTTTGCGTTTCAGCGTTCATGCCATCTGCGTAGAGGAATTGCTTGGCATCCTCGCGCACTTCGAGCGTCGCCCCATCAATCGCGCCAACGGCAAGGCCCGCGTTCACCCGCCGCGCCGGTTCACCCGCACTTAGCCACTTCCCCGCTTTGCCGACCGCAACGCGCCCTTTGCGCGCTCCGGTACCCTTGCCTTCCGCCGCGTCCATGATGACCACAGCGACCTCTTCCATCCGGAACAGCCCGCCCTGGCTGGCTGGTGGCATCTTGCGCTTCTGCAGAGACTGGCGCGTCACCTCCAACCGTTTGGCAACATCGGCCAAGCTGACGAGGTCAGGCCGCACTTCCCGCAAAACCGAGCCCTTCGGCAATTGCTTTTGGATCGCACGCGCTGCATCCAGGATCGCATCTTCCGCGCGATCACTCGCCGCTTCCAGCGCAACGCCAAGCATGCCAGGCACGCCAGTACCGACGATGGCATCCTCGAAGCCAGCCTCGAAGACCGCGTCCATCAGATCGAACGCTTCATGCTCACCCTCTGGAAGGGCGAAAATCAGTTCGAACTCGATTTCTGCCATATTATTCATCCTCTTGCGCGTCTTCGTTCGTGTTGTCGAGCTTTGTGCAGCCAAGCGCCCGACTTCTTAATTGCCGCGCAAAGCGGCCCGGATTCTGAGGCGTCGACCATACACCCATCTGACAAAACTCACCGCACCTACAGTCAGGATCGTTGTTCGGACACCGGATCAGGCCCCAAGCATGACCGCGCCCGGAACGCAAAGTGACCGTCCAACCCAAGGTCTCCAGCTCACGCAGAACGGCTTCGATCTCCTTGGACTTGTGCGACTTTCTAGACATTAAATAGGTCTCTTTCTTTAAGTTGTCAACTGACAACTTTATTGCTTCGAGTCGATTGAGGGGCTACCCCAACAAAATCGAAACGTTCACAAGCCTTCAACTTGCATTCCATTTTCGGCCAACCACTCTTTGCGGGCCCTCCAGTCAGGGAGGTGTTGCTCAACCTTGATCCAGAATTTCGCCGAATGGTCGGGATGATGGGCATGTGCCAGTTCATGGATGATGATGTATTGCGCGATCCTCGGCGGCAAAAGTGCAGCCTTCCAGTGAAAGGAAACCCTACCCTCTGATCCAAACGAACCCCACCGGAAGCCTAGGTCCTGGACTTTGACCTCATTGATGTTCACATCCATGCGGTTTGAATGCTGAAGGGTTTGCTTCTCGAACCAGGCCTGTGCCTTGCGAACATACCAAGAAATAAAGACTTCCCGGCCTCTATGGACCGAGGCCGTTCGAAGACAGAAGCGTCCATTCTTTAATGTCAGATCGACAAGCTGACGGTCGACCAAGCGAAGGCGATAACTTTTACCAAGATACAGGAACCCCTCGCCATCGACGAACTCCTTAATAGGGGCCCTTCGCTGAAGTCGCGCCTTTTCCTCCAACTTGGTATGCACCCAAAGCAGTTTCTCCTGAACGAACTCGACCAAGTCACTTTCTGTTGCTTCCGGCGGCGCGAGAATCATAAGCTCGCCCGATCTCTCCACGGTAATCTGGAGGGTCTTTCTTCTATCGCTCCGTCGTATGTTGAACGACAAGCCGTCTACGGCCAAATGCTGGTCGAAAAAACGGACTGAGCGGCCCCCGGTTCGAATGGGTGAAAGCGGGAGGTTGGGCATCAGAACTCCCTCAAGGCTTCGTCATTGGCCTTGGCTTGCTGCATCAACTGTTCCGACAACCGCTCGGCGTCCAAAACGCCAAACCCCTCGATCTTTGCATCAACTAGTTTTTCGAAGATTTCAGACCGCAGATTTTCTTGGTCAGCCATCTTGAACGAGCTCCAGATTGAGCGATTGGCAACCAGCTCTTCGACAATGCGATCCACGATCTCTCGGGTCACACGATGCAGAGCCTGGAGATGTTCCGCCGGAGTGTTTTCGTCCGCTCCCACTTCTTCAAGAACGGTGCGAAGGAAGGGGACATAAATCTCTGGTATGTCGAACTGAGTTTCGCCAGTTGATTGGGACTCTGACCGGAGCTCATCAATAATCGCTTGAAGCTGTTTGATGATTTCATCCCACTGATGACCAAAGCCATCTAGAATCTGATTAAGGCGCTCGGACATCTTCTTGAACCGAACAGGGTCAGTTTCGAGCTTCTTGCGAATATGTGAACGGATCGCGTGTTCCATCTCCGAAGCTTTGGCGCGCGCACCGCTTGCTTGCCCAACCTGGTCCTCAAACTCGGCATCCGTAAGTTGAACGGGAGGTATCTTGGGATCGATACCCAACGAGATCACATGGTCATCGATCAGCTTTCGGACCTTAGCACCCACATCTGAACCGATGACGGCGACATCGCGAAACCTGTTCCGCGCGCGCGCCTGGATATAGGCAAGGCGCTTTGCATCCTTCACAAATGGCAGACCCTCGGGCCTTGGAAGCACGATTTCCAAGGACTTGAGGAAGTCCTTCAGCTTCACCGTGAACTCAGCCCTAACCTTTTCCGTGGCCAAAACCTGAAGGCAGTTCTCATCGTCAGACAAGTCATCCAGGCCTTCCCGCCGGAAAATGTCGACGACCCGAATGTGCCGATCTCGCAGAATGGGAATTTGGTCGGTGAGGCTGACCAGCGCTCCGTCGATGTCTTCATCCGAATAGGCGGAAAGGGCCGACTTCAGGTGATGGGCAACGCCGAAATAGTCCACGACGATCCCGCAGGTCTTGCCAAAACCGGTTCGATTTACACGGGCAATGGCCTGCAAAAGCTCGGCTTCACGGATCGATCGATCAAGGTACATCACGCCTTCGATGGGCGCATCGAAGCCCGTCAAAAGCATCGATTTGACGATCAAAAACGCGAGAGGGTCCGCTTTCGTGGGGTCCTTATGGAACAACGGCCTCTTGAACCGTTTGATCCGCATTTCCTGCGCTGATCCTTCGGTCCACTGCTTCCAGCTGGCATCATCATTGTTGCCACCGGACATGATCGCAGCAAACTCAATCTTCTCCAGCGTATCGCGGTATCGCCAAGCCTGGACCAACGCCTGCAGCTTTGCCGGTCGGATGCAAAGCTCTTCGTCGTCCAACGACTTGTCACGATTAGGCAGAGCCGCCGCTTCAGCAAAAAGCTCATCACGTGCCTCTATAAAAGCCGCATGATACCGGACAACCGCTGTGCGGCTGTAGGCAACGACTTGTGCCTTGTACCCGTTCGGCAAGAGGTTGGTCACGTAGTGCCGCAGCATGTCGCGGGCCTTTTCCCCGATCAGCTCTTTAGCCTCCAGGATGTTGCCCTTGGTCGCGTATTTCTTGCGGATCGCTTCCAGTTCCTCATCGGAACGGCCACGAAACATATCCTCGAACAGGCCGTCCAGGGTGGCCCCGTCCTTCACCGCACCCTCAGCGGTGCGACCCTCGTAGAGCACCGGCACAGTTGCCCCATCGGCCTCGGCTTCCTTGATCGTGTACTGATCGATGAAGTCGCCAAAAATCTCGGTAGAGCGCTTCTTCTCCCCCATGATGATCGGCGTGCCGGTGAAGCCAATCCGCGCGCAGTTGGGCAGCGCGGCAAGCAAATTGGCATGCAGATCGCCCGCCTGCGTGCGGTGCGCCTCGTCCACCACCACCAGGATTGTGTCGTCCTCGTTCAGCACATCGAAGGCCGGGCCCTTCGTGACTTCGGCGACGTCCTCATCCGTGCGGTATTTCTGGATCGTGGCAAAAACCAAACCCGGCCCTTTGCGGCGGGCGAGCTTCTTGAGGGAGCTGTTGCTGGTGGCCAGCTCCACCACATCACCCGACAGCGTCGCGGTTTCCGACAACTGGCGCTGCAGGTCCTTGCGGTCGGTGACCATGATCACCTTGAACTTTCGCAGGTCCAAATCCGTCCGCATCTTGCGGATCATGAAAACCATGGTCAGGCTCTTGCCCGAGCCTTGGGTGTGCCAGACGATGCCGCCGCGTCGGTCATACTCGCCGTCTTGCAGCCGCGTCTTGCCCGTGCGCAGGCGCTCCAGCGCGCGGTTCACGGCGCGGTATTGCTGATACCGGCAGACGGTTTTGATGGTCTGGCCGCCCACATTCATGAACAGCAGGTAGTGCCGCAGGATATCCAACAGATGCGCCGGGCGCAGCATACCCGCGATCATGCGCTCTTGCTCAGACAGGCGTGTCTTACCAAGCGCCGCCGCCACCTCATCCTCAGAACCTTTGCCATCCGGCCCCACGACCGTCTTCCACTGACCGTAATACTCCAGCCCCGCGCCGATACAGCCCACGCGCGCCTCGTCGAAGCTGGTCGCGATCAGAAGCTGGACCGAGGCGAAAAGCGCAGGCGCGCCCTCGTTGTCGTCCACCTCCAGCGCGGCCTTACGGGCGTTGTGATAGCGGCGCAGTTGCTTGACCGCCTCGGCCAGCGGTTCGGGGATGCCGGGGCTTTTCGCCTCGACCACCACCACCGGGATACCGTTCACCAGCATCACCACATCGGGGATGATGAAGCCCTTGCCGACGTCATGACCGGGCGGGCAATCGACGCGGAACTGGTTGGAGACGGTGAAATCGTTCGCCTCCACGTCATCCCAAGCGATGTAGCGGATCGTCTGCCCGCGACCGCCGTCCCAGCCGGGCAGACCCTCGACCGTCAGGCCCTTGAGCAGCAGTTCAGTGACCGCCTGATTGGCCTCCATCAGCCCGCGCTGGCCGTGGCGGGTGAGCGCGCTGACTGCCTCGGACAGACGCGCATCGTCGAGCCAGGGTTTGCCGCCAGGGCCGGGATTGATCGCGCGCAGGCGGTCGCGCAGCGTGGCCTCCGCGATGACCTCCTTGAAGCTGGAGCGCCCGGTCAGGGCGGGGTCGTCCATATTGCCAGTCTGCGCCTGCCAGCCCATGGCGACACATTGGTCGATGAAGGGCTGTTCTACGTCATCGAATTCATGCCCCATGTGCAGCCCCCTCTTCGAGCAGAGGCGCAACGGAGACCCGTCCGGTGAGCAAGTCGTCCATCAGGCCGGATTTTTGGAGGCGGAGTTTGTCGAGAAGGGTCAGTTCGTTCGTGCAGGCTTCATTTGAAGAAGCAAGTCTCTTCGAGATTTGCAACTGCTCCTCGTTATTAGGCACAGGAACCGGAAAGCGTGATAATTCGCCGAGAGTGACGGTCTTCTGAGCGTTACCAATTGCCACGCGATCCGCGTGCTTTCGTGCCGACGCGCTGTTTAGGAACTCTGCCAGGAATCCCGGTTCAACGAGGCGCTTAATGGGAAAGATACAGGCGATATGTCTTTGAAACGCGAATTGAATATCAGCGTCCACCATTGCCGCATGTCCATATGACCCGACCGCAGTGTAAAGGATCATGCCAACCTCCGGTTCACGACCCTTTGATATTTCTTTGTAGTGCTTTTCATCAACACGTGCGGCGCTTTTCCATTTTATTTGACCTTCCCTAACACACGATACGAAAAGAAACGGATGAGTGCCGTCTTCAAAGTCTACCGTTCTCACTGCTTGGTGGGTGCCGTCCGTTACCTTTGAACTGATCGTCCCCAATTGTGCCACTTCCCACTCCTTCGGGAGCCAGCCGAGTGGGGTTTCTTTGTAGAGGTGGGGGGCCTCGATGTGTGGGGGGCGGAGGTCTCCGTTGGCGTCGATGCCGCGGGTCAGAAGGTCATGCAGCAGCCCCTGCTTCATCGCCTTCAACTTCGCCACCACCGCCTCCGTCCCCCGGATCGCCGCATCCAACGTATCCAGCACCTCAGCGATTTTGGATTGGTGAGGGGGCGTAGGTAGATCGACTTTGAGCTCAACCATGTCCCGCTGAAACAGGTGCGGGATCGAACTTCCTGATACCTTGTCGTCAATCAGCTTCTGAAAACCGCGACCATTCAGAACGTGATACAAGTAACGGTAGTCAAGTCTGCGCAGCGGCCTGATCAGCATCATTGTGCCGTTGATCGTCGCATCGCCCGGTAACTCATCTACCCGCGCAACTCGCCCTATTGTTCCGTCTTTGGTGATGATCACATCGCCCGAGCGAAGGATAATCTCGTGAGACTCTAAATAGCGTTGCTCAGAGATGTGATCGCACTTATCCCAGGCAATTTGCCCATTTCGGATGTGCTGGCCTGCGATCAGGTAAGGACCGTCATCAGTATATTCGGAAGAAGAGAGCCCACGCCAACCGATGCGCGCTTTGATGTAGCAGATTTCACCCAGTTTCTCGGGCTGTCTTAGTTCAGACATAGCCGAGACCCTTCAAGAACCCGGCCAGCTTCTCCGTCGCCTCAGCCCGTGCGCCCTCGATCTCGGTAAGAGTTACGCGATACTTGTCCCACCAATTCTCAAACGCCGCGACGATCTGGGCGCGTTGCGCACCGATATAGCGGCTCAAAATCGTTTGCATGTCATCATGCAGGATCTTTAGCAGCAACTCCGCCGCCTGGTCCGGGTTCAACCCCTCCACATCGCGGTTCAACTCGTCCGCAAATTGCTCCTGCTTGGCCTTCAGCGTTTTCTTGACCTCGGTCAGTTCCTTCTTCCAGCGCTTGATCTGCGCCTCATCCACCGGCTCGGCGTCGTCCTCTTCTTCCTCGCCATCTTCAGATTTCGCCGTCGCCGCCTTGACCTGTGCATCCAGTTCCGCCTTGCGCGCCTCAAGCTCTGCAATCTCGCGCACGAAATCGCCCATCAGGAAGGCGACCAGCTTGTGATCCAGCGGGTTCTCCTTGTGCCCCTTATCCTCCAGCGCCGTGACGATAGAGGTGCGCCAGGCATCGACGACGCCCTTGGTGTCGCGCGCCATGAGCGTGAGGAAGTCAAACCGCGACTGGTTCCAGAACTGGGCAATGATGCCCCGCACGGTGAACGGGTCGAGCATGGCGAGGCTTTCGAGCGTGTCGGAAAAGCTGGAGAGCAGTTCATCGCGCAGAGTGATCAGCGCGGCGGGGTCCTCGGCCCCGGCGAGAGATTTGATGCTGTTTCTGTGTGCGTCCCACCACGCGTTGAAGCTGTCCTTGATTTGCGCCTCGCGGGCGACGAGGCCCGCGTTGGTTTCAATAGCGGGTTTGAGGTCTGCCTTGGCTGTCAGGCTGATGGCGAAGTCAAGGTAGTTTTCATCGCGTGGCGTCAGCAGGTCCATCGGGTCCAACCCGTGGGATTGGAACAGCGCCGCCTTGGCCTCAACCTCTGCCTTGGGGATGCCGCCGACAAGGTGCGCGCGCACGTCATGCGGCTCTGGCGGCGGAGCGTTGTCGGCATAGCGGCGGATGTTGAGGTTGAAGTCATTCTCGCGCAGCGTGTCGATGTCGACGATGGCCGAGAAGCCGGGGATTGCGCGGTATTCCTCAAACGTGGTGACGATCTTTTCAATGTGTTCCGGAAGCAGATGGTTCTGCGCGCGCCCTTCGAAATATTCGCGATCCGCATTGATGAAGAGCACCTTGCCCCGCCGTTCGGCGGGCTTGCCCGACACGAGGTTCGCGCCATGATGCACCCGCTGGCGCAGGACGATCACACAAGCCGGAATACCGGTTCCATAGAAGAGTTGCGGGCCGAGGCCGATGACTGCCTCCACCTGGTCGCTTTCGATGATTTTCTGGCGGATTTTACCTTCGTCCCCACCCCGAAACAGAACTCCGTGCGGCATGACAGTTGCGATCATGCCGCCGTCACGACTGACGGCCAACATGTGCTGGAGGAACATGAGGTCGGCCTTCTTCGAGCCAAGCGGCACCTCATGGAAGAAGCGTTCCCTAAACTTGGGCTGCCACGTATATTCACCAGAGCGATCTTTGTCCTTGGAGCCCCAGTTGATCGAAAACGGCGGGTTCGTGAGGATCCGATCAAAGCGGCGCAGTTCGCCATCCTCAACGTGTTGTGGTTCGCTTAGGGTGTCCTCGTTCCTCAAGTCCGCGCTGTTGATGCCGTGAAGCAGCATGTTCATCTTGGCGATGGACCAAACGGTGCCTGAGTTTTCCTGACCGAAGAGGTTGGCCCGGCGTCCATCCTGTCCGTGTTCGTCGATGTAATCCTTGGCGGCGATAAGCATACCGCCGGACCCGCAGCAAGGGTCATAGATGTCATGTTCGAGCGTCGGTTTCAGTAGCCGCACCATCATGCGGACGACCGAACGCGGTGTGTAGAATTCGCCGCCTTTTTTGCCGGCGGAGTCCGCAAACTCACCGATCAGATATTCATAGGCGGCACCGAGAAGGTCAGGAAATTCAAAGTCTTCGTTACGCAGCCTGATCTCACCGAAGTGATTGATGAGTTGGCGCAGCTTTTGGTCGCTGATCTTGCTTTGACCAACTTTGCGGGTGAAGTCGATGTGGTCGAGGACACCTTCGAGCGCGATGTTCTCAGACTCAACGCCGCCCAGAGCTTTGTTGAGTTTGTCGCCGATGTTCTCGTGCGCTTCGTCAACGAGGTGACCAAAGCGCGATTGTGGCGGAACCCAGAACGTGCCGCTGCGCCCGTACCAAACCTTGTTCTCCGCTTCTTCTGCGGCCCGCTCCGGGGCCACGCCGCTCGCGATACGCTTTTGCACCACCTCCAAGCGGGCCTGTTCGAACACGTCCGAACAGCGCTTCAGGAAGAGCATCCCGAAAATGTACTCTTTGAACTCTGACGCATCCATCTTCCCGCGAAGAATGTCTGCAGCACTAAAAAGGTGACGCTCCAATTGGGCAAGTGTCAGTGGCATCTACTGGAATTCCTAAGTTGGCGCGCGCTCAGGGCGCGCAAATGTACAAATTACGCTAGCGTACGCCGCAGGACGGGCCGCAGAGGTATCAATGCGAGGGGCTTTAATGCATCGTGTCATTCTTCAATCAATTTTTTGAGCTGACGGTCTGCAAGCCGCAACGTGATGACGGAACCCGAAAGAATGGGCACTAGAATTCCAGATACTGCTACCGCAAAGATGGCCGCGCCGGATATCAACGTAAAATCATGAGGCTGCCCCCCGAAACTCAGCCTCAGGAAACCGATCAAATAGAGTGCGCTGGCAACCAAGAGTACCGTATTGAGCGGTTCTAACGGCTCGACTGCGTTGCGGCGTGCGCGCTCAAGTGTTGCGCGCCGAAGATTCTTCCAATTGTCGCTTGGCTTTTGCATCGGCTTAATCCCTTACCAGTTCGATCCAAGTGTGAACGTCATCATCTCTGACTTCCCGCCCCTCGAGATGTGACTGATACCAGCGCGCGACGATGGCCCCGCGCTTCTCACTTTTGATCTTTATGTTTTCTTCGTTGAGGTGCTGATCGAGCGAGGTCTCAATCCGTTTCAAGGCTTCAAAGTCATGAGATGCACGGACAGTCTGCGTCCCGAGCAATATCCACGCGGCATCCACTTCAAACCGGTCCGCCATCGCCACAAGCGCCTCCACAGGAAGGCCTCGCTGGCCCTTTTCGTAGCTGTGATAAGCGCGATGTGAGACGCCGATCGCCTCCGCCATTGCTGTTTGCGTCAGGCCGACTTCGTTGCGCGCGATAGCGAGGCGCGCGCCCATAGCAATGAAAACTGACTTAGCGTCTTGCCGCATGCAAGGTTCCCTATTGACGAAATCGCCATAACGAGCAAAACTGCACAAAATGACGTATAATTTGCCCTTAAATCATCTGAGCATGTCATAAGGTGCAGAACAAGCGATTCTATTCATATCCAGCGATGGAGGCCGAAATTGACCCAAGAACGCCTGCTTTCACCTAAACAGCTCAGCGAGATCGTTGGGCTCAGCCCTGCGCAAATTCGCGCGCTCATGAACACAGGGAAACTAGAGTTCGTGGAGATTTCATCGAAGACCAAGATGCTAACGATGAGCGGTTGGGAGCGTTTTCAGAAGAACGCAACCAAGGTCAAAAGTGCCGAGAGTTCGGCAGCGAATTGATGGGGGTGTCAGGCCATGGCGACGACCAATCTCAATATCAGCGTGATCGACAAGCGTATGCTGAAGCAGTCCGAAGCTGCGAGCTATGCCGGGTTGCCGGTGAAGCACTTCAAGGCGGCTTGTCCCGTGCGCCCTGTTGAGTTGAAGCAAGGTACATTACTTTGGGATCGCCGTGACCTCGATCTCTGGATTGATGATGTGAAGTCCGGGGCCGCGACCGACACCCGCGAAACCATTCTGGACCGCCTTTGATGACGCAGGTGCGGGTCAAGGGGTTCAAGATTTTCAAGGACCGGCACGGAAAGCAGCGATGCTATCACCGGGAGACCGG
Organism: Ruegeria sp. CH5; assembly: GCF_056537025.1. NCBI lineage: Bacteria > Pseudomonadati > Pseudomonadota > Alphaproteobacteria > Rhodobacterales > Roseobacteraceae > Ruegeria > Ruegeria sp. CH5. The sequence continues at coordinate 1,431,435 of NZ_JBQFQT010000001.1, forward strand.
CCACAAGGTTGACCTGACCCATGCACCGATTGGCTCCGCCGAGTTCTTCGCCGAATGCGAAACGATCCGCGCCATCGCCGAGGCGCAGCGAGCGAAGGCTCCAAAGGCTGGAACGCTTGGCGGGTTGATCCAGTCATACTTTGAGACCGAGCACTACCAGAACCTCGCCGAAGCTACGCGGCGCGATTACCGCAAATGCGCTGACTTCCTTGAGCCGATCCGCGACACACCGATCCATGTGATCGACACACCGCTGATCGCAGGTATCCATGACAAGGCCGCGAAGAAGATTGGCTGGCGGCGTGCAAACATGGTGCGCACGCTTTTGAGCGAGGTCTTTCGCTACAACATCCCGAAAGGACTCATTTCCGCCAACTTCGCCAAAGATGTGATCCCCAAGCGCCGCCCACGCGACCGCGCCTATGCCAACCGCCCCTGGACCATCGAGGAGCGAGACATCGTCTTGGGCAAAGCCAAGCCTCACGTGCGCGTAGCCGTCGCCCTGATGATGAACACCGGCCTCGACCCGTCCGACGCCCTGCGATTACGGAATGATCAGGTCGATGACGGCACGATTTGGGGCGTGCGCGGCAAGACGGGTGAAGAGGTTGCGATTCCGGTCAGCCCGACGCTTCAAGCGGCGCTTGACCGCATGCCCAACCACGATGCAGAGACCGTGCTTTCCAATTCACGCGGCGAGGCATGGACTTACAACGGCTTTTCGACCGTATGGCACCGCTTCAAGACCGCCCTTGAGAATGAAGGCCTTATTCAAAAAGGCCTGACCCTCAAGGGCTTGCGGCACACGGTCGCCACGACTTTGCGCGAAGCCGGCCTCGATGAACGCCGTATCGCGGACCTTCTGGGACAGAAAACACCGTCCATGGCGCGGCACTATTCGCGTTCTGCAAACCTTGCCGACAAGAACCGCGAAACCATGGCCACACTAGAAGAAGAGAACCGAAGGCGGGCCGAAAGTGTCAAACCTTCGCAGAAAAGCGTCAAACCGGACCGAAAAAAGGATCAGTCATGAGCAGAAAATATAATTATACCAGCTTGTTAAGTGGTGCCCGGGGGCGGAATCGAACCACCGACACGAGGATTTTCAATCCACTGCTCTACCCCTGAGCTACCCGGGCACGGGAACGGCGTTTGCCGTTGGGTGCAGGCCTTCTATGACTTGCCAAACGCGGTGTCCAGAGGCTTTTTCAGATTTTTTCAGTGCGGGCGATCCTTGATTTCGACAGCATCCTGAATCTCATCATCAAGGTCATCCTCGCGCTGCGACGGAACCGCATAGGAGCCGTTCAGCCACTTGGCCAGATCGATATCGGCGCAGCGTTTCGAGCAAAACGGACGAAACTGTTTGACCGTATCTTCTCCGCAGATCGGGCAGCTCATCTCAGGACCTCCGACAATGGGATACGGCCGCGTTTTCGCTGCAATTCGAAATGCCCCAGCGGCGTCCAGCCGGCGAGGATCGTTTCTTCGCTGTCAGCCCTGAAGGCAGCGCGGAGTGCGGATTCGAATCCGCGCCGGTCTTTTTTGGGCATCGGCGCAAGGTCGAGCGTGATCTGCCCGCCCAGCCCGCGCACGCGCAGGGCGCGCGGCAGTTCCTTGGCGCAGGCGAAATTGGCCTTTGTTCCCGCAGCCAGCGAGCCATCCGAACCAGTGTTCACATCCACGGCCACCAACGCCCGGGTGGGCTCGATATACATGTGTGCCCCACCCGCCAAAGGATGGGATGCGCCACGGGCAGCATCCAGCGCCTCGAGCACGCCATGGTCCGCGAACCCGCCCGCCTGGGTCGAGACCTCGGCCGGCTCCACCCATTCGCGCCAGGCGAGGACATGCGGTCCGTCGCCCTCGGACAGCGTTTCCGGTGCGTCTCCGGTGTCGTTCACGACCTGCTCGGCCAGCGCTCGCATGGCGGCGATGTCTTCGGCAATTTCATCGGCATCCGCGCCCCGGCAACCGGAGCGCAGGATCAGACCGAAAGGGCTGCCGTCCATCTGCTCATGCGCAATCACCAGCAGCCGGTCGCGCTCCTCGTCATCGCGGATCGAGCGGGAGATGTTCAGCCCGGGCGCGTCCGGCGTGACGATGGCATAGCGGCTTTTGAACAGGACGCGGTTCGTCACCGGCAGGGCCTTGCCCGGTTCGGCATAACCCGTGACCTGCACCAACAGCATCTCACCCGGTGCCAAGCCCTTAACCTGCCGCAGGAAAGCCGGACCATCCGGCGTTGTCAGGAACATCCCGCCCTGCCCCTTGATCGCCCGCTCGGCCCGGGCCCGGTAGATGGTTCCGGGGGCGGGCGCATCGGCAGAGATCAGGAAATCATCCAGTTTGCCATCCACCATCAGGGCCGCGGCTTCGCGGCCTTGAATGTGATCCAGAATGATCGTTCGACCTTTCATGATGCCTCGCGATACAGGGGGTAACCGATACCTTGCAACAGTCCTGCGGTTTCAGACAAGGGCAGCCCGACGATACCGGTGAACGAGCCCGAGATCCAAGGAATGAAGGCGCCCGCGGGCCCTTGGATGGCATAGGCACCGGCTTTGCCCTGCCAATCGTCGGTAGCGAGATAGGCGTTGATTTCCACGTCCGAAAGACGCTTGACCTTGACCTGGCTGACGACGTCACGCTGCAACACCCGATCGCCGCGACGCACCGCGACCGAGGTGATCACACGGTGGCGACGTCCTGAAAGGGCATGCAGAAATTCGGCTGCCTGTCCCGCATCCTCGGGCTTGCCCAATATGCGTCGACCCAGCGCAACCGTCGTGTCGGCGCACAGGACGATATCGTCCGGGGCCGCCTTCACGGCATGCACCTTCTCGCGGGCAATGCGCGCGCAATACGGTAGCGGAAGCTCGCCCCTTTGGGGGTCTTCGTCAATGTCAGGGGCAGAAATGGCGTCGGGCTGCACGCCAAGCTGAGCCAGCAGGTCCAGCCGTCTGGGGCTGCCCGATCCTAGAATGAACGCCATTGCGGCAGGCGTTACTTGAAGCGGTAGTTGATCCGACCCTTGGTCAGATCATAGGGGGTCATCTCGACCTGAACCTTGTCGCCGGCCAGAACACGGATGCGGTTTTTACGCATCTTGCCTGCCGTATGTGCGATGATCTCATGGCCGTTTTCCAGCTCGACCCGAAACGTCGCATTAGGCAGGAGTTCCTTCACGACACCGGGAAATTCGAGCGTATCTTCCTTGGCCATGTTGTCTCCATCTTTGCGTTGACCTGCAGAATCCGCAGGTGGCGCTTAAATGAGCCTATTTCGGCCTTATTTCAAGGGTGGAATCACTTAAAGGCGCGACATTGTGACCGATTCGACTCGGGGCGTCTGCTCGGTCCAGTGGGATCGGTTCAGGACATGGCCATCCGCCCGAACCTCGGCGATCGCCGAAAGGTCGACGTCTGCGTAGGTCCAGCCCGGCTGATTGAGCACGCCTTCCGCCAGCACGCCGGTTTGTGGAAAGCCCTTGTCCGGCGGGCCGAAAACGCCTCCGGTCCCAGTGTTGGTGTCTACGGACTGAGACCAATCGTTGTTGCCCACCAGCGACGCCATGACCGTAACGCATTGATTCTCCAATGCACGCGCCATCGTGCCGATGCGGACCCGCCAATAGCCCGACAGGGCCTCGGTGCAGGACGGCACAAGGATCACGTCGGCCTCTGACAGGGCGCGGCCCAGCAGAGGAAACTCGCTGTCATAGCAGATCAGAACGCCGATACGGCCCAGCGCCGTCTCGAAGATCTTCAACGGTCCGCCCGGTGCGATGTCCCAGTCTTCGCGCTCGAACCGGGTCATGATCTGCTTGTCCTGATGATCCTGCGCGCCTGAGGGGGCGTAGAATTCGGCGCGGTTCACCGGGCGGCCTGGGCCGGCCTGAACCGGGGCGGATGCGCCCAGAATGTACACATTGTATTCGGCCGAGAGGCGCCGATGCAGGATTTTTACATCTTCCATCCGCTCGGATACCGCCTGGATCGAGCATTCGAGATCCTCCGCAACCTCGGCCCCGGCCAGCGTCGAAAGCTCCATCGCGCCGTACTCGGGAAACACCAGCAGTTCAGCCCCCTGCCCTGCGGCCTGCGAAACCCAAGCGTCCAGCTTGTCTTCGTACTGCGCCCAGCTGTCGAGCCAGTCGAGATTGTAGGCGGCGGTGGCGATTTTCATGATGCCCGTTCCAATGCTGTTCTTGCGAAGAAGTAAATAGCCGTTGTTGCCCGGTGTACAGGCCAATCGGGCTGAGCGCTGCAACAGAAACTTTTGGTTCGATGCTTAGCCTTTCAAAGCAAGGGTCCGGGCCGGGAGAGCGCCGGATCCGCACCCGATCTGGACATTGCCGATCGTCCATGCGCACTGTGACCCATGTCGCTGATCGATGACCTGGAGCTCATTCTGGAGACTGTCCTGCCAAACGACCCCAGCTTTCGGCGGATCGAAAAGGCGGCGATAGACAGCTGTGTCAGTGACAGTCGGCGATACGCACTTGAGGGCTCGGTCGAGGCATTTCTGCTGTCGGCGATGCGCCTTCTGGCACTTCCCAGCAACGGGCACACAAGGCTGATCCCGAATGATGCCATCTCGGTGTTGCCTCTGCGGTTCGTAAGCCTGGAGCGTTCCGTCCAAGTCCTTGGGTCGGCATCGGGGGTGATCGCCCCACAAGGCGAGCTGCTGGCAGTCAACGGTACAGCTGTAGGCGAAATCGAGGCCGCGGCGGACAAATTTCTGGCGGGAACGCGCCAGAGGAAGCGGGTCATCGGTCCGATTATTCTGGCCTGGCCGCACGCGTTGGAACGGCTGGGATATTCGTCCAACGACGGTATGACCGAGTATCATGTGCAGGACGAAAATGGGCAGACAACCAATCTGAAAGTAGCAAATGGAAACACCGTTCCTGCGTCGACGCTCTACCCGAGAAACGAGCACGGCAAAGCCGATCCAGCTTGGGAACCTGAGAGCTTTGTGGAGATTGAGGATTGGCAGGCACTTGGGCTTTCAATTCAACTGCCGAGTTTCTTTGACCCGGGCAAAGATGCGCTGCGCAAAGCCATATCCGAGGCAGCGGATCGCGTGCGCGCTTGCTCTGGCAAAACACTCTTGATTGACGTTCGCGGAAACAGCGGCGGTGATTTTCTTCTGACGATGCCTTTGATCGACGCAATCGCGCAAAGCGCAAGTCAGCGGGTCATCGTGCTTGTCGATAAATTCACGTTTTCCGCCGCGATCGTGTTTGTCGCCATCCTCAAGCATCGCTTGGGTGACAAGCTCACACTCATCGGGGAAGAAATGGGAGACGGACTGACGTTCTTTGCCGAAGGTGGGTTGCTTGACTTGCCAGCGAGCGGAGCGGTCGTTCGATACTCCTCCGCCTTTCACGATTGGAAGACCGGAACGTCTGACGAAACGACACCGCCCGAAATCGCGCGGCAAATCGTGCCCGCGGGGGAATTGAACCTGGATTGGGAATGTGTCGCAGGACCCTCAAGTGCTGGAGCACGAGGAGCGTTCTATCGACGGATCCTCGAAGATTTTCGCGGCTAGACGAACGGCTGTCGGCGCGCGCGCCCGCGGGCACAAACAACGCGATAGGGCGGGTTCATAAATCCCTGATCCAGAACTGCAACGGTTTGAGGGTTTCCGAGTCCTCGCCCAGATCCTTCCACGAGAACTGGGCGATCACGCCGGGCAGGGGCGCATAGCCCCGCGCGCGCCAGAACGGGTCGAGCGGCCGGTAGCCGGCTGGCCGCATCGGGTGGTTCGCCGGACGCTGCACGCCGCAGAAGGCGCATTTGGCAAAGCCCAAGGCACGTGCATGGTCTTCGCGCAGGTCAAAGAACGCATGTCCAACGCCCTGCCCCCGATAGTCGGGCAGCAGCACGGATTCGGCACAGTAGAAGATCTGCGACGACTCCAGCCGGGTGCCGTCGAAAGCGGCTGCGAAATCCTTGGCATGGTCGGCCAGCGGCGCGCCGGTCGCGGCCCCGACCAGCCGGTCGCCGTCAAAGGCGCCGACTACGATCGTCCGGTCGCTGTCGCGATAGGATTGCAGGTATCCGCGCTCGTAATCCAGATCGCCGTCATAGAGATAGGGCCAGTCGCGGAACACCGCGATACGCAGGCGCGCCACGTCGTCCAGCACCGCCTCGAGCGCCGGCCCCGTCAGCGCGCGGACCTGCGTGATCTCAGCCATTCGAGACCTGCTTTACCCAGTCAGCCAGATTGTAATAGGTGGTCACGCGGGTGATCTTGCCGTCCTTGAGGTCAAAGAACGACCCGGCGGGCAGGCGATAGGACTGGCCTGAGGCCGCGGGCAGGCCGGCATCGGTTTCCAGATAGGTGCCATTGACGATGTATTCGGCGGCGGCGCGGGTGCCGCCCTCGGCCTCGAAGATCACCATGTCGGTCAGGGTCTCGCGATAGCAGCGGTTCATATGCGCGCAGAATTCGGCGAATTTCTCTTTGCCGACGCGGATCTGGCCTTCGTTCACGTGATGGGCCACGTCGTCGGACAGGCAGGCCAGCATGCCGGCCACATCCCCGGCGTTGAAGGCATCGAAATAGGCTTGGACGGTCTGGGTCATGCGATCTCCGTAGGTTTCCCCCAGCGATCCTTCAGGTGTTTGATGATCTGATCGCGGGTCTGACGGTAGTGGTGTAGCTTTTCCTCGCGCGTCTCGCCCAGCCCGGTAGGGTCCATTATTGGCCAATAATCGACATCGAGGTGAAAAACCCGCGTCAGCTCCAGCGCCTTGCGCTGGCTGGCAGGCGACAGGGCCACAATCAGGTCGAATGACCCCAGGTCATCTCCCCATTCCTGCATCTCGTCGAACGACCGCGACCGGTGGCGCGACAGCTCCACGTCGATTTCCTGGCAGACGGCGATGCTGAACCCGTCGATTTCCAGGTCGTTGTGCACCCCGGCCGACTGCACATACGTGCCCGTGCCGTAGAATTTCTTCATGATGCCTTCGGCCATGGGCGAGCGCACCGCGTTGTGGTCGCAGCAGAACAGGACCGAATGCGGCAGAGGCTTCACCCGTCAGCCTCCGAAATGCAACACGCAGATCAGCGTGAACAGGCGGCGGGCGGTGTCGGTGTCGATCTCAGCCTTGCCCTCGAGCCGTTCCTGCAGGACCCGGCTGCCTTCGTTGTGGATGCCGCGCCGGGCCATGTCGATGGTTTCGATCTGGCTGGGCGGCAGGGTCTTGACCGCATCGAAATAGCTTTCGCAGATCTGGAAGTAGTCCTTGACCACCTGCCGGAACGGACCCAGTGACAGATGGAACTCGGCGGCTTTCTGGCTGTCTTCGGTGGTGACGTCGAACACCAGCCGCTTGTCGCGGATCGACAGTTGCACGTGATAGGGGCCGTCGGGCACCAGCCGGTCGTCACGTTTGGGCAGGGCAAACGAATTTTCCTCGAGCAGGTCATAGATCGCAACCTTGCGCTCCTGCTCGATCTCGGGCGTGGGCGGTGGCAGGTTTCGATCGTCCAGTTCGATATGCGAAATGCGGGTCATGGTCATCGACTTCCGTTCAGGTCAGGCCAGACCTAGCGCACCTATGCCCGCGGGACAACGCGGGAAACGGGCCGGACGCAAGGTCAGATGGGGTACTCGTTGGGGTCGATCCCGTGCTTGCGCAGCAAGGTGTCAACAAGCGAACCGGGATTGATATCGCGATCTTTGAAGATTCTGCGAAACCACGAGCCGTAGAAATGGATCGAGGTTTTGGCACGCCAGTTCAAGAAATCCAGCTTCGAAAGGTCAGGGTCGTTCCAAAGCGCACGATGTCGCGGCGGTATGGCGTAGATTTCAGTGCGCTCAACAGCCATCTGCCGTTCCGTCCCTTTGTAGACGAAATGATACAACATCGGCGGGCCCAGACTGAACAGTGGCAGGCTCCAATAGGTCGATCTGCCAAAGATTTTCAGATAGGCGCGCTGCTGCTCTTCAGGCCACCAGGGTGGAACCAGATCACTGTTAAAGGCAAAATCGCACATTTCGGCCAAGGCGGGGCTGTCGCTGGGAAAGGCCAGCACTCCATTCATCATGCGCCGGGTCTTCCGGTTTCCGAGCGGAAACAGGTACCCTTGTTCAGTTTGAAACGGCCGCAGGGCATAGGCATCCGCATCCACCCATATCTGATCGGTCTGTTGAAGAAGCTTCAGGCGGAACAGGTCCGCATGTACTGCGACCGACCGCGTGATCGGATCGCGGTAGATTTCGGGCGCGTCGAATACTTCGCGCGCATCGCGGGCCTCGACATAGCCCGGAATGTCCTGCAGATCGCCATAGTGATAGACGATCGGCTTCTGATCCAAATCCGCAAAGGATTTCAGGCACAGATGCTCCAGAAAGCTGAAGCGCTCTCCGATCCAGAGGGTTGCGACACGTTCCAAATTCGGCTCCGGGTTTGTCCTAAGACGTCACCGGTTAAAACGCACGGGTCAGACGACCACCGCAAGTGGTTTTGCACGCGCCGCGGCAGTCCCAAGCCGGATGTGACCCCGCCGCCATGATGCCAAGGTCAACCGTTCAGCCGCTTGAGCCGAGCACCCACGGATAGCCCGTGCGCCTCCAGGCTTTCCGACCGCGCCAGTTGCTCGGCCGCCGGGCCGATGGCGCGCAGAGCCTCGGGGGTCATGTGGCTGAGCGTGGTGCGTTTGAGGAAATCCATCACGCTGAGCCCCGACGAAAACCGGGCCGAGCGTGCGGTGGGCAGAACATGGTTCGGTCCGCCGACATAGTCGCCGATGGCCTCTGGCGTATACTGACCCAGGAAAATAGCGCCGGCGTGGATGGTCTTGCGGCTCAGCGCTATCGGATCGGCCACGCACAGTTCCAGGTGTTCCGGAGCGATGCGGTTAGACAGCGCGGCGGCCTCGTCCAGGTCGCGCACGGTGATTACCGCACCATAGTCGCGCCAGCTCGCCCCGGCGATCGCGCGTCGTTCGAGCGTCTCCAGCCGTTTTTCCACCGCCTCGGCCACCGCGCGGCCGAAACCGGCGTCATCGGTGATCAGGATCGACTGGGCGCTTTCGTCATGCTCGGCCTGACTGAGCAAGTCCAGTGCGATCCAGTCGGGGTCGTTGTCCTTGTCCGCGATCACCAGAATTTCGGAGGGGCCGGCGATCATGTCGATGCCCACCTTGCCGAACACCCGCCGTTTGGCCGCCGCCACGAAGGCGTTGCCCGGCCCGGTGATCTTGTCCACCGGCGCGATGGTTTCCGTGCCATAGGCCAGCGCCGCAATCGCCTGCGCGCCGCCGATGCGATAGATCTCGTCGACGCCGGACAGGCGCGCGGCCAGCAGGACCAGCGGGTTGACCTGCCCGTCCGGCGTGGGCACCACGATGGCCAGACGCTCGACCCCGGCCACCTTGGCGGGAATGGCATTCATCAGCACCGAGGACGGATAGGAGGCCAACCCGCCCGGCACGTAAAGCCCCGCGGCAGAGACCGCCGACCAGCGCCAGCCCAGCGTGGCGCCCGACTCGTCGGTCCATTCCTGATCCTGCGGCATCTGGCGTTCGTGATAGGCGCGGATGCGCGCGGCGGCCAGTTCCAGCGCCGCGCGGTCATCGTCGCTGACGGTTGCGATGGCCTGCGTCACCTCGTCGGCGCTGAAGGCCAGCGTGTCCGGCGTCATCTTTAACCGGTCGAATTTCGCCGTCAGCTCGATCACGGCAGCATCGCCACGCGACCGCACATCGGCGATGATCTGCGCCACGACGGCGTCGACATCGGGGCTGTCTTCGCGTTTGGCGGACAGAAGGGCTTGGAAACCGGTTTCGAAATCGGCGGATGTCGTGTCGAGGAAAACGGGCATTTGCGTACTCCGGGGCGTTTGAACGGGTCTTATCGCCCGCAGGGGCGGGCCTCAACCCTCAGCCCGAGGGGTGCAGCGATTTGCGCAGGGAGAATTGGGGAATGCCGTTCCAGTCCGCGGGCTGCCCCGCCGTGACCCAACCGTTCCGGCGATAGAAGTCCAGCGCGGTCTTGGTTGACATCAAATGAACAGTGGTGGCCCCGGACAGGGCCAGTTCGGCCTCGAGCCGGGACAGCAACGCGGCACCGACCCCCTGCCCTGCGTGGTCAGGATCGACATAAAGCAGCGAAATCTCGGCCGGTGCGCGCAGCCCACCGACGGCGGCAACATTTCCGTTCCACTCGGCCAACCAGATCTGGGTGCCCGAGATGATCCAGTTGCGAACGGACTGCGGGTCCTTGTTGGCAGTCCACGCTGCGATCTTGTCTGGCTGATTTCCGTGGTCGGCCTCACACAGTCGGGTGATGGAGCGGACCAGAACCTGACTCACCCCAAACACGTCGAACACGGTGGCCCGGCGCAGCGACACGCCGGCCTGCCCCGGAGACAGCGCCTGCGAAATGCCACGCTTGTTCTGCATGTCAGTCCGGGTGCCGAGGCGCCTTGCCCGAAGGCGCACGATAGGGGCGCGTCACATCCTTGAGCGTTGCATCAACCGCTTCCACCGTCAGTCGGATCGCGCCATCCCCGGCCAGCACAAGCAGCACCTCGCCCGTGCCATCATCCGAAGGGTGGAACTCGATATCAAGAACCGAGAGGATCAGGTCCTTGTCGGATCGATCAACCCCTTGGCTGGACACCGACAGGACCGAGTCGAATACCAGCAGCGACTGCACCCGCTCGAATTCCCGACCACGGCGCTCGGCTGCTTCCTTGTCCTCCCACCGGAACCGGTTGAGCAGCAAGGCAAAGCGGCGGCGGGTTGGTTGCCAGGTCATTTCGCTGACCGGAAAAACCGCATCCTGCGTCAGCGTTGCGATCACCTTGAGGTCCTCGGCATCCAATGCGCCAAGGTTCAGCGGCGCCTCGCGCCCGTCTTCGAATGTTGCGTCTGCCATCAGCCCTTGATCCGTTCTATTTTCGCGCCCACGCCTTCCAGCTTGCGGACCACATGCTCATATCCGCGGTCCAGATGATAGACCCGGCTGACGGTTGTTTCGCCCTCGGCCGCCAACCCGGCCAGGATCAGCGAGACCGAGGCCCGCAGATCGGTGGCCATGACTGGCGCACCCTTAAGACGCTCGACCCCGGTCACCGTCGCGGTGCCGCCATGCACCTCGATCTGCGCGCCCATGCGCACCAGTTCAGGGGCGTGCATGAAGCGGTTCTCGAAAATCCGTTCCTCCAGCACCGAGGTTCCCTCGGCCGTGCACATCAGCGCCATCATTTGCGCCTGCAGATCGGTAGGAAAGCCCGGGAACGGCTCGGTCACCACGTCCACGGCGCGCACCCGGCCATTCTTGCGAGAGACCTTCAGACCCTGTTTCGTCTCGGCGACATCCACCCCGGCGGCCGTCAGCTTCTCGACGAAGGATTCGACCAGTGACAGGCGGCCGCCCAGCAGTTCGACATCACCGCCGCAAACGGCGGGGGCCAGCATGTAGGTACCCAGCTCGATCCGATCGGTGACCACCTGGTGCGTGGCCCCGTGCAGGCGGTCGACACCCTGGATCTCAATGGTCGAGGTGCCCTCGCCGTCAATCTGCGCGCCCATGCTGCGCAGGCATTGAACCAGATCCACGATCTCGGGCTCGCGTGCGGCGTTTTTCAGAACCGTGGTGCCCTTGGCCAGCGTCGCGGCCATGACGATGTTCTCGGTGGCACCCACTGAGGCAAAGCGCATTTCATGCACCGCGCCCTTCAATCCACCTGGCGCCTTGGCGTGCAGGTAGCCGTCCTTCAACTCGATTTCGGCACCCAGTGCTTCCAGCCCCTCGACATGCAGGTCCATCGGCCGCGCCCCGATGGCACAGCCGCCCGGCAGCGAAACCACGGCCTGCCCGAAACGCGCCAATAGCGGCCCCAGAACAAGGTTCGAGGCCCGCATTTTGCGCACGATCTCGTAATCGGCCGTGTGACTGGTCAGATCATGGCTGGACATCGCCAGAACCTGCCCGTCCTGCAGGGCCGACACCTCGGCCCCCAGCGACTGCAGCAGCGCGGTCATGGTCTTGATGTCACTCAGACGCGGCGCGTTGGTCAGCGTCAGCGGATCTTCGCTGAGCAACGTGGCCGGCATCAGCGTCAGACAGGCATTCTTGGCCCCCGCGATCGGAATTTGGCCGTGAAGCGGCCCGTTGCCCGTTACCAGAATCGAATCCATCTGCTCTTAGTCCTTGTGCTGTCCCGGCCGGTCATCCTGTGCGCTGCGCGCCTTGGCCTGCGCCTTGCGCCGCGCCAGGTTTGCCTTGAGGGCAGCCTTGAGCCGATCTTCGCGCGCGGATCCGGATTGTCCGTGTTTTTTGGGTGATTTTTTCTCTGCCATGATCTTTCTCTACAGGAGGCGAAAAAAACCGTCCAGAGACCCTTGCGCCCCGTTTCGTTTGAGTCTAATCACCCGCCCACAGCGCTGCTGTAGCTCAGAGGTAGAGCACTCCCTTGGTAAGGGAGAGGTCGAGAGTTCAATTCTCTCCAGCAGCACCATCTTCCAGTTTTTACCCGGATTCCGCTGCACGACGCCTCGATATCTTTGCAGGCGCAACTTCCCCGACGTCAACCACGCATGGCCGGAAATCACACACATCTGACACCTTCCCGCAATACTAATGCCAATATTGCAATACATAGCGGATCAATCCTGCCGATCCGTTTGATGGTGTTTTTTTAACGAGGGGGTACTTCGGTAGGACCAGGGGTGAGGCCGAAGCGCCGAATTCAAGACCGGGGCTTCCGGTCCTCCCCCGCCGATTTCACGGGGCTACCCGCCCCGCAACCTCTGCATCAGATAGACTTCGGCACCTTCGGGAATGGGTTCGGACAGACCCGCTGCAATGATCCGGCCATTGACTGCAACGGACACGCCCGCGTCGATCGGCGCCTGCAGTTGCGGATGAAGGCGCACCAGTTCGCGCAGCAGCTCGCCGGTTGTCGCAGCCTGAACCTGCACCACTTCCTGGCCCCCGGTCAGCGACCGGAGACCGGACCAGAGATGGACCTCAACCATTGCCCTTGAGGGCGGCCAGAATGCGCGGCGGCGACATCGGCAGTTGTCGCATCCGCACGCCCGCCGCGTTCGAGACCGCGTTCGCGATGGCTGCCAATGGCGGCACGATGCCGGTTTCACCCACGCCACGCACGCCGAACGGGTGGCCCGGGTTGGGCACCTCGACGATCACCGTGTCGATCATCGGCAGGTCGCTGGCCACAGGGATACGGTAGTCGAGGAACACCGGATTCTGCAGCCGGCCATCCTCGCCGTAGATGTATTCCTCGTTCAGCGCCCAGCCGATGCCCTGCGCCGCGCCGCCCTGGAACTGGCCCTCGACATAAGCCGGGTGGATCGCCTTGCCTGCGTCCTGGATGACCGTGTAGCGGGTGATCGAGGTCTTGCCGGATTCGGGATCGACCTCGGCATCGACGATATGGGTGCCGAAGGACACGCCGGCGCCTTCGGGGGTCGCCTCGAAATGGCCCGAGATCGGCCCACCTGTGCGCCCCATGTCGGCGGTGATCTCGGCCAGCGGCAGCGGGTCGAAATCGCCCGCGTTGGGGCCGGACGGCACCGCGCAGCCGTTTTCCCATTTCACCGCGTCCACGGGGATGCCCCATTTGGCCGCCGCGCGTTCGCACAGTTTCTCGACCGCGTGCTGCGCCGCCTTGATCGTGGCCAGACCGCTGGCATAGGTCACGCGCGAGCCGTGGCTGACGTCGTTGTAACCCAGCGTGGCGGTGTCGGCGATGGTCACGCGGATGTTCTCGTATGGGATGCCCAGCACCTCGGCCGCCATCAGCGCCATCGACGCGCGCGAGCCGCCGATATCGGGCGTGCCGACCATCAGCTGCGCCGAGCCGTCCTCGGACAGGGCCAGCGACACCGAGGTCTCGCCCCCGTGGTTGAACCAGAACCCGCAGGCGACGCCCCGCCCCTGCCCCGGCTTCAGCGGCGCGGAATAATGCGGGTGGCCCTTGGCGGCCTCGAGCGTCTCGACCAGGCCGATCCGGTCATAGGTGGGGCCATAGCTGGCCTTGGTGCCCTCGCGCGCGGCGTTCTTCAGGCGCACATCGACCGGATCGAGGCCCAGTTTCTTGCACAGTTCGTCGATGACCGATTCTACCGCAAACGCCCCCATCGGCGCGCCGGGCGCGCGATAGGCGGCCTGTTTCGGGCGGTTGGACATGACGTCATACCCCACCTGCCGCACGTTGGTCAGGTTGTAGGGCGCAAAGGCGCACATTGCGGTCATGTCGCCCGGCGCACCTGGAAAGGCACCGCCTTGCAGGCGGAACACGCCTTGGGCGGCGGTGATGGTGCCGTCTTTCTTCATGCCGATCTTGACGTCCATCGAGGCCGAGGCCGTCGGCCCAGTGGCCCGCAGAACCTCGGACCGGGACATCACGATCTTGACCGGACGGTTGGCCTTGCGCGACAGCGCCAGCGCCACCGGTTCGATGAACACGGTGGTCTTGCCGCCGAACCCGCCACCGATTTCCGATGCGGTCACGCGCAGCTGCGCGGTTTCGATCCCCAGCAATGCCGCGCAGGTCTTCTGCACGATCCAGTGGCCCTGGGTGCAGCACCACAGCTCGCCCTTGCCGTCAGCGCCCAGCGATGCAAGGCAGGCGTGCGGTTCGATATACCCCTGGTGGGTGGCCTCGGTGACGAAGTGATCCTCGATCACCAGATCGGCATCGGCAAAGCCCGCCTCGACATCACCGTGGCCGCTTTCGTGATAGCGCACGACGTTGGGGTGCATCCCCTCGGGCACCGAATAGTCGGCCGCGCCCTCGCGGATCACCGGAGCGTCGGGCGCCATCGCCTTGTCCACGTCGGTGACATGGGGCAGCACCTCGTATTCGACCTCGATCAGCTTGAGCGCATCCCGCGCCGCCAGCGCCGAACTGGCCGCAACCGCCGCCACCGCGTGCCCGTCATAGAGCGCCTTTTCCCCGGCCATGATGTTTTCCAGAACGTTCCAGAACTCGCCCTCGAGCCCGGGCTTGAACGGGACATCGGCGAAATCGGCGCGGGTGACCACGGCTTTCACGTCCTTGAGCGCTTCGGCCTTCGAGGTGTCTATCCGAACGATCCGCGCATGGGCGTGGGGCGAGCGCAGGATGGCGCCGAACAGCATGCCCGGCGCGGTCACGTCGGCCCCGAACCGGGCGCGGCCGGTGACCTTGTCCAGCCCGTCGGGACGGTTCGGGCGGGTGCCCACGAAGGTGAAATGCGACTTGCGATCGTCGAGTGCCATTACGAAGCCTCCCGCAGCTCGGCGGCCGTGTCCAGAACGGCGCGGATGATCTTGTCATACCCCGTGCAGCGGCACAGGTTGCCGGCCAGCCAATAGCGGGCCTCTTCCTCGGTCGGGTCGGGGTTCCTTTCCAGCAGCGCCTTGGCGGCGACCAGAACGCCCGGTGTGCAGACTCCGCATTGCAGCGCGGCATGTTCGATGAACATGCGCTGCAGCGGGTGCAGGGTTTCACCCTCGGCCATGCCTTCGATGGTTTCGATCTGCTTGCCCTCGGCCTCAACCCCCAGCACCAGGCAGGAACAGACGAGCCGCCCGTCCAGCGTGACCGAGCAGGCCCCGCAATCGCCGGTGCCGCAGCCCTCCTTGGCGCCGGTCAGGTTCAGCTTGTCGCGCAGACAGTCCAGCAGGGTTTCACGCGCGTCGCACAGGTATTCGACCGTGTCGCCGTTGACGGTGGTGGTGACGTGATGCTTGGTCATGCGGTCTCTCCCTTGGCGCGGGCATAGGCGATTTTCGCGGCGCGTTTCGCCAGAACGCCGGCCACTTCGGTGCGGAATTCGATCGTGCCGCGCTTGTCGTCGATGGGTTTGCAGGCGGCCGAGGCGGCGGCGCCCAGCGCCGCCAGCGCGGCCTCGTCCAGCGTGGTGCCGATCAGCGCCCGGGCGCAGTCTTCGACCAGCAGGACGGTGGGCGCCACGGCCCCCAATGCAACGCGGGCCTCGGTGATCGTGTCACCATCGACGCGCAGGTTCACGCCCACGCCGACCACGGCGATGTCCATCTCGGTGCGCGGAATGAAACGCAGATAGGCGTCGCCGCCATTCGCGCCCCGCGCCGGGATGTGCAGAGCCGAGATCAGCTCGCCCTGCGCCAGCGAGGTCTTGCCGGGGCCGGTCGGGATGCCCTCGACCGCCACGACCCGATCGCCGTTCGGGCCGGTCACCGTCGCCGTAACCCCTGCGGCCACCATGGCCGGAACCGAGTCGGCTGCAGGCGAGCCGTTGCACAAGTTGCCTGTCAGCGTGGCACGGCCCTGAACCTGGGTCGAGCCGATCAGGTCCATCGCCTCGACTACACCGGGCCACTCGCGGCCCAACTGGGGGTGTTCGCTCATCTCGGCGCCGGTGACGGCCACGCCCAGCGTCCAGCTGCCATCGGCGTTGCGGGTGATGGCGTGTACGCCGTCGATCGCCTTGATGTCGATCAGGGTGTCGGGGGTCACGATCTCGGACCGCAGCTGCACCAGAACGTCGGTGCCGCCGGCCAGAAACCGCGTGATGCCCGTTGCATGGGCAGCCAGATCCGAAGCTTCGGCAAAGCTGGCGGGGCGGTGATATTGCATGATTGTACCTCGCGCCTGTTGGTCAGGGTTCACTGGGTTTGGGGCGACGTTAGAGCAGCCGCGCGGCGGCGTCCATGGCCCGCGCGACCTATTTTTTCGCCTGAAAATGTCGCTTTCCGACCGGGGTCAGAGGTCGATCTCGACCACCCCGCCCGGCTCGGCCGCGCGGCTCTGGCACAGAATCAGTGCCGATTCCCGCTGATTGCGCGACAGGACGAAATCGCGATGCTCGACCTCGCCCGCAATCAGCCCGCATTTGCAGACGCCGCAGATGCCGTCGGCGCATTTCACGTCGACATGGATGCCGGCCTCGTTCAGCACCTGCGCCGCGTCTTTGTCGACGGGCACCTCAAGGTCACGCCCTGACCGTGCCAGCCGCAGGGTGAACGGGTGGTTTTCAAAATCGGGCTGCTCGGGCACCGAGAAATACTCCAGATGCCGGGCCTCCTCGGGCCAGCCCTGACATTCGGCAGCCTGCATCACCGCCTCCATGTAGCGGTCCGGGCCGCAGGTATAGACATGCCAGCCGTCGCGATAGCCCGCTAGGATCGCGCCCAGATCGGCGCGGGTGCCCTCGTCCGAGACATGCAAATGCACGCGGTCCGCCCAGGGCGCTGCGGCCAGATCGGCCAGATACCCGGCCTTTTCCCGTGAGGGGATGGAATAGTGCAGGTCGAAATCACGGCCCAGCGCGTGCAGGCGTTGCGCGAAGGCGATCATCGGGGTAATCCCGATGCCGCCGCCCATCAGCAGAGTGCGGGAGGCGGTCTCGTCCAGTTGGAAATGATTGATCGGCTTTGACACGAACACCTTGCGGCCCGGCGTGAAGATCCGGTGCAGCAGGGCCGATCCGCCGCGGCCCTGATCCTCGCGCAGGACCCCGATCTGATAGGTCATGCGGTCGGCCGGGTCCCCGGACATCGAGTATTGCCGCAGAAATTCCGGCGCCACCAACACGTCCAGATGCGCGCCGGCCGTCCAATCCGGCAAGGGCGCACCGTCCGGGGCCGAGAATTCGTATTTGCTGACATCCGGCGTCATCTTCTCGACCTTGGTCACCTCGACCCGCATGACCGGGGCGTCGCCGGAGATCGTGTAGCGATGAACCACCGACAGGTCTCCGGCGGCCAGACGGGCCTTGTACTCCTCGGCGGTGACCATCGCCTGATAGGCGGCAATCCCGGCTTCGCGGTCCATCGCAAAGGGATAGGGCCAGGGATGCGGCGCAATGGGGGCGGGATAGACGGCCAGCGTCTGATCTTCGTATTTCAGGTCAAGATCCTTTTGCAGATCGCGCCGGTTCAGCGGGTGCGCTGTGGGCCGATAGGCGCCGTCGGGCTGCAGTTCCAGATCCCACCACCATTTCTTGGTGTCGTTCAGCCCGCCATTGCCCAGCGCATCGTCCAGTTTCGCCAGCGCGGGCGCAGCGGCGGGAATGGTCATCGCAGCCCAGCGGAAGGGGCGTTCGGCGAACAGCCCTTCCAGGTTCCAGGGGCAGGTCTTCATGCAGCGCCCGCACATCGCCCCGCCGGGCGTGGTGATCCGGTAGGTGGCGCATTTCTGGCTGTCGGATTTCCAGATCTCGTAGCCGTTGAACATCAGCTTGGGCCCGGCGGTGATCGCCCCCGAGGGGCATTCGCGAGCACATTTGTTGCAGCTTTCGCAGAACCGCTGCAGGCCAAAGTCGATGGGCTTGTCGTGGGTCATGGGCATGTCGGTGGTCACCACACCCGATTTCAGGCGCGGGCCCAGGAACGGGTTCAGAATGACCTCGCCGATGCGGCTGACCTCGCCCAGCCCCGACAGCAACAGCAGCGGCGGCTGCAGCACTTCGCCATCCATCACCGTATGCGCCTTGGCCTTGTAGCCCAGATTGCGGATCTGACGGGCCAATACCCCACCCAGCAGCGAGAACCGCAGATAGGCGCGCATCGACTGGGCGACGCTGATCCAGTCATCGCCGGATGCGCCCTCCATCGTCTCATAACCCTGGTCGATGATCATGCTAACGGCCTGATCGTGGGGCGGCACGATTTCCTCGCCGGTGGCGTCGTGGGAATACCACGCCCATTCGGGGCAGCGGCTGAGGCCCACGGCATCGACGCTCAGGAAATAGCTGGCCGCCTTGATGTTCGCCGCGTTGCGCTCGGCATCGGTGGGGCTGGCGACCTCGGCGCTGTCGCCGTCCTGCAGCAGGACGAAGGCCCCCAGCGCGCGCCGTTGGGCAAAGCTGGGCGCGGATTTTCGGACGTAGTGCCCGCCCTTCGCCGCGTCCTGCAGCGGTTTGCCCATGTCGCCGAACTGCGCCCGCGCAAACATGTCGGCGCGTTTGGGCACGCGGGGCACGTTCGCTTCGTCGATATAGGTGGTCGGGCTGTCCACGCGTTTGAGCGTCTCGAACGGGTGCGCGCCATCGACATAGCGGCGGCGGGCGAAAGGGTCGCGGTTCAGCGCGCTTTTGGCAAAACCCGCGCCCAGCCACCACGCGGGGCCTTGGGTGCGGAACCACGGCTGCCGGTCGCGCGGGGCCAGCGGTCGATCATGGGCGATTTCCAACTCGGTGGTCACGGCGGCCAGCCCGAACCGACGCCCCAGCCAGGGGGCCACGGCGGTTCCATCCTCGGCCCAGACCAACCCGGCTGCGGCGGCAAGGCGCGGCAGATCCACGTCCGAGGACATCACCGAATGCGCCCGCGCGTCATACCCCAACAAGCGGATGTAGTTGGCGATCACCACCGCGTTTTCGGTGGCCAGCAGGCAGGCGCGGTGATCCTGCGCATCCAGGATCCACTCGGCGCCGGGCTCGGCCGGATCGGGGTCGCGGTGATGTTCGTACAGGAACACGATGGCATGGAGATGGGCGGTGATCGGCCCCGGCTGGGCCGCGACGCTGTCGCGCAGGTCGGCCATGATCACGTCGATCCCCGAGGCCAGGGTCTTTGTCTGCCGGGTCTGCAGCGCATGGGCCAGCCGGTCGATATCGGGGTTGCGCCGGGGCTGGTCCAGCAGCGCCTGCGGCGGCAGAGGCCCGCAACCCATCATCGATGCATCGTTGAAATAGCCAAATGCCTTCAGGTGGTTGGCGCGCTCGACCGGATCGCCGGGCATCTCAGCCCGGGCCGGATTGACGAAGCCATCGCGGATGGTGTCCAGCATCGCCTGAAACTCGCCCATCGCGTTGACGATGCTGTGGGGCTGCTCGGGGCGGTCGAAACTCAGCACCGGCATCGTGTCCAACGCCGACAGATCGGGCAGCGCATCCTGTCGCCGCAGCCGTTCCAGCGGATAAGGACCCATGTGAACGGGTCGGTTCTTGTCCGAGAAAAAGCGGATCCCCATCGCGTGCCTCCTGTTGCCAAGCTTCCCCTAGCGCGGCATGAACAGCAATACCATTCATGGCGGATCATAAACGGTATGAAGAAAATCGATTTCACTGATCTGGACGGCAAGGTCCTGCGCACCTTCCTGACGATCCTCGAGGAAAACTCAGTGTCCAAGGCCGCCGACCGCCTCGGCGTTACGCAATCGGCCATCAGCCACACGTTGGCCAAGTTGCGGCATGTGCTGGGCGATCCGCTGTTCGTGCGCTCCGGTCAAGGGCTTACCCCGACCGAGCGGGCGCTGGCGCTGAAGGAGCCGGTTCAGAAGGTCCTGGACGGGATGCGCGCCCTGACCGACGAGCGGCCCTTTGACCCGCTGTCCGAAGAGATCACCGTGCAGATCGCCACCAACGACATGCCGCGCGAGCTGATCTTTCCGAAGTTGCTGCGCAGGGCGCGGTCCGATGGGGTGCGGCTGCAGCTGGGGTTCATGCCCTCGGGCGTGCCCGACCCGGAACTGCTGCGCAGCGACCGGTGCCAGTTGATGCTGACCCCGCTGCCGCCGGACGGCCCCGACATCTTTCAGAAGCTGCTGGTGAGCAGCCCCCTGATGGTGTTTTACGACGCCGAGCGGCGTGATCCGCCCGCCGACTGGGCCGCCTATTGCGCCGCCGACCATGTCGAGGTGCGGTTTCCCGATGGGCGCAACGCGCGGGCGGTGATGCGCGGCGTGGATCAGAGCCAGATCCGCCCGCCCACCGTGACCTTGCCGCATTTCAACGCGATCCCGGCCTTCGTGAAAGGCAGCGATCTGATCTCGACCGACACGGCGCTGATGAAACAAGGGCCTTTGGCGGCGCTAAACTGCGCGCCCTTGCCCTTCGATTGTCAGCCGGTTTCGATCTACATGGTCTGGCACCAGCGGTTCGCCAACGATCCCGCCCATCGCTGGCTGCGGGGGCGGATCGCGGCGATTGCCGCCACGCTTCAGGCCTGAGCCCGCAGCCAGTCGCGCATCAGCGCCACCAGATCCGGCTGCCGCGGCTTGCGCGGGGTGACGATATGGAACCCCAGATCGTCCAGCAGCACCTGCGCCAGCGGTTGCACCAACCGCCCCGCCGTCAGCTCGGCCGCGACCAGTGGCGCATTGGCTAGCGCAAAGCCCTGCCCGGCCACGGCGGCATCGATGGCCAGGCTGGTCTGGCTGAAATTCATCATTCTCGGGCGCCCCTGCACGCCGGCGCGTTCCAGAAACAGGGGCCACAGGCCATGAGAATCGCTCAGCAGTACATGCGCCAGCAGGTCTTGAGCCGATGTCACCTGCGCGGCCAGGTCGGGGCTGCCGACGACGACGAATTCGGTGGGGAACAGCGGCTCGGCCACCAGGCCGTCGCCAAACGGCGCGCGGCCCTGCCGCACCGCGATATCCACCCCGTCCGTCTGGAAATCAGCCAGCCGCTCGCGCGCATCGACCTGCACCGAGACATCCGGGTGCCGCGCGGTGAAATCGCCCAGCCGCGGCACCAGCCATTTCGAGGCAAAGCTGGGCGTGACCGACAAGGTGATCTGGCGCTGGCCCGACAGGTCTTCGACCGCCTCTTCAATCAGGCGGAAAGCGCGGCGCAGGGGCGCGTGGAATCGCCGTCCGGCCTCGGTCAGGCGCAAGCCGCGCGGCAGTCGGTCGAACAACGGGGTGCCCAGCCGCGCCTCGAGACCCCGGACCTGCTGGGCAACCGCCCCTTGGGTAACACCCAGTTCCTGCGCCGCCAGCCTGAAGTTCAGGTGACGGGCCGACGCCTCGAAGGCGCGCAGGGCGTTCAGCGGAGGAAGGGCAACCATGACGTCCACGCAATAGTTTTTCTACACCCTTAAGGCAGAAGAACTGATTGGTCAAACGGCCTGCGACGCTTCATCTTGGCAGCAGATTGAAACGGAGAACGAAGATGACGGAAAAAGTGGCTCTGATCACCGCCGGCGGCAGCGGCATGGGTGCGGATGCGGCGCGGCGGCTGGCGGCGGACGGGTTCAAGGTGGGCATCCTGTCCTCGTCCGGCAAGGGCGAGGCGCTGGCAGCCGAGCTGGGCGGCGTGGGCGTGACCGGCTCGAACCAGTCGACTGACGACCTGCAGAGGCTGGTGGATGCGGCGATGGCCCATTGGGGGCGGATCGACGTGCTGGTGAACTCGGCCGGGCATGGCCCGCGCGCGCCGGTGCTGGAGCTGACCGACGAAGACTGGCATCAGGGGATGGACGTCTATTTCCTGAACGCGGTGCGCCCCACAAGGCTGGTGACGCCGATCATGCAGGCGCAGGGGGGCGGGACGATCATCAACATCTCGACCTTCGCGGCGTTCGAGCCCGACCCAGTCTTTCCGACCTCGGGCGTATTCCGGGCCGGGCTGGCGGCGTTCACCAAGCTGTTCGCCGACAAATATGCTGCCGAGAATATCCGCATGAACAACGTCCTGCCCGGCTTCATCGACAGCCTGCCTGAGAAAGAAGAGTTCAAGGCCAAGATCCCCATGGGCCGCTATGGGCGCAGCTATGACGAGATCGCCTCAGTCATATCGCTGCTGGCCTCCGAGGGCGGCGGTTACATCACCGGGCAGAACATCCGGGTGGATGGCGGGATCACCCGCTCGGTCTGACCGGTCAGACCCTTGCCTTGACCAGATGCGTCAGCGCCGCGCCGGTTTCAAAGAAGGCGCGGCGCAAGCCTGTCCAGCTTTCGTGATGGGCGGTCACCGGTTGCAATGGCAG
This sequence comes from Ruegeria sp. CH5, assembly GCF_056537025.1. Classification (NCBI taxonomy): domain Bacteria; kingdom Pseudomonadati; phylum Pseudomonadota; class Alphaproteobacteria; order Rhodobacterales; family Roseobacteraceae; genus Ruegeria; species Ruegeria sp. CH5. Next base: position 1,454,116 of record NZ_JBQFQT010000001.1, read on the forward strand.
GCGGGCGGGGTCGCCCGTCAGCAGGCTGTCGGCCATCATGCGGCCGAAGACAGTGCCCGGCCCGATGCCGCGCCCGGAATAGCCATGCGTCGACAAGGCGTTCGGCCCGATCTGAACCAGTTTCGGGATGTGGTCCGAGGTCATGGCAATGCGCCCGTGCCAGCCGTCTTTCAGCGGCCGTTCGGCCAGCGGGGGAAAGATCTGCGCCAGTTTCCGCGTGATCCAGCCGCGATGGGCAAAGCTGCCCACGTGTCCCAGATCACCCATCGCCCCGATCACCAGCCGCCCGGCCTGATCCATGCGGAACGAGGTCATGATCAGCCCGGTATCCCAGCACCCCTCGCCCCCCGGCAGCAGGGTGGCGCGGATGTCCTCGGGCAGTGGGTCGGTGGCGTATTGGAAGTAGTAGACCGGCACATAATCCTGACGGGTGTCGGGCAGTCCTGCATGATAGGCGTTGGTGGCCTGGATCAGTGCCTTGGCCCGCACCAAGCCTTGCGGCGTCTCCAGATGCCATAGCTCGCCATCGTGGCGCAGGGTCTGCACCGGGCTGTTGGCGTGGATCGCCGCCCCGGCCTGCCGCGCTGCGCGGGCGAGGCCTTGCACATAGGCCAGCGGCTGGATCGTCCCGGCGCGCGGGTCGAAAATAGCGCCGTGAAAGGCCTCGCTGCCAGTGCGGCGGGCGGCTTCCTGCGCGGACAGCAGCTCGACCGGCGCGCCGTCGGATGACAGTTGTTGGTGGCGGGCCTGCAGGTCGCGCAGACCTTTTGGCGAATGGGCTAGGTGCAGGGTTCCGGCCTGCACCGGCTCGCAGTCGATGGCGTGGTCACGGATCAGGCGGAACACCTCGGCCGGGGCCTGAGCCAGCAGGGCGATCAACCGATCGCCCGCCTCGCGGCCCAGATGGGCGCGGATCTCGGCCGGGGGCAGCCACAGCCCGGCATTGGCCAGCCCGACATTGCGGCCCGACCCGCCATGGCCGATCTGGTGCGCCTCGAGCAGACAGACCGAGGCCCCCGCCTGCGCCGCGTGCAGTGCCGCCGAGCAACCCGTGTAGCCGCCGCCGATCACCGCAAGGTCCACCGTGACGGACCCGGTCAGGGGCGGGGCGTCCACCCGCTCGCGGCTGGTTCTGGTCCACAGGCTGATTTCCGGGTCGGTGGTCATGGGCGGGATATCCTTGAATGCGCGCGCAGATTTCCCGAGGGCTCAGCCGATGGCAAGAGGTCTTTGATCCTCGCGCCCCAGCGCGATCAGGAACGGGTCCTGTGCCTGCAGGGCCTGAAAGCTGTCCTTGTCTGACATGCAGCGCCAGTTGGCCAGCACCAGCGACTGCGCCACAGCGCCGCCCAGCGTAGCGCTGGGGCCGGTCACGATGAACAGGTCGGGCGCGAATTCGCGGGCGGCGGTCTGCACCGCGCGGGTAAAGTCGTAAGGCTCGGTCACTTGATGGCCCAGCGTGTAATCCCACAGCGCGCCCGTGTCGGTGGCGCCGGGCCACCAGATCTTACCGTGCCCGTCGATCATCGGCAGGTCCAGCTGAGTGAACAGCGTGGCGGGCAGTAGGCGGCGGCCTTCCTGCGCCACGGGGGCCTGCAGGCGCGTGTGAAAGGCCGCGTGATTGGCCAACCGCATCGGGAACCGCTCCTGCACCACGGGTTGCGCGGCCTCGAAGGCCCTCAGCCCGGCCTCGTTGCCGGCCAGCACCAGCATCCCGCCCAGATCGATCGACAGGGCGAGGTCATGCTCCGGCAGGGCATTGATGCGCGCCACCTCGGCCAAAAGCTCGGCCTTTCGGGCCGAGTCGTCGCGCCAGTCGTCGCCGGTGAAGGGATAGACCAGCTGCCCGCCGATCAGGTGGGTCTGCATCAGCGTGCCCATGATGTTTACCACCCGGAACCCGTTTTCGGGCGACAGCGCCCCCGCGGCGGCCAGCGCGATATACCAGCCCATCGAGTTGCCGGTGACGGCCACCACCTCGATATCCTCGGCCAGCGCCTGCGCATCAGCCAGCGATGCGGCGTAGATCAGGGGCGAGGCCACGTCGCCACGGGAATACTTGCTGACCGAGAAACGCGACGCGCCGTCCAGCGCGGTCACCGCCTCTTGGTCCGTTTCGGCGCGGATCGCGTCGAACTCGCGGAACAGCTCCATACGGCCCGCGTGGTGGCGGTGCAGGTAGCCCAACTCGGACTTGTTGTAGGTGCCCCGGCCGGGGCAGATCACGACGGCGGTGCGGGTCATTTCTTGGCTCCGGTCAGGGTAAGAGCGGCGGCCACGATGCCGTCACGCGAGGGCAGCGGCGCGGCATAGGCGGGGCCGGTGGCGATGAAGCAATCCTCGGCCACGACGCGGGCGGTGGGCAGGTCGGTCTGCTCGGCAAAGAGCGTCATCAGCGCCTCGGACTGGCTGCCGGTGCGGCGGCATTCATCGACGATCAAGACGTGCTTGCAGCCCTTGGTGGCCTTCAGCAGCGCCTGTTCGGGCAGCGGCGCCAGCCAGCGCATGTCGATGAGGCGGGTGGTCAGCCCGGCGGACTGCAGCTCGGGCAGGGCCTGTTTCGACAAGTAATGGCCGTTGCCGTAGGTCACGATCGCCAGATCGGTGCCGTCTCCATGCACGCCCACCTCGCCCAGCGCGATGCGTTCACCGGGCGCGGGATAGCGGGTCATCCACGCGCCGTCTTGCCCCTCGTGCAGGTCGCGCATCGGGTAGAGCGCGATGGGTTCGAGGAACACCACCACCCGCTGCTCCTCGCGCGCCAGCCGCACACATTCACGCAGCATCCGCGCCGCATCCGCCCCGGTCGAGGGGCAGGCGATGATGACGCCCGGAATGTCGCGCAGCACGGCCAGCGAGTTGTCGTTGTGGAAATGCCCGCCAAAGCCCTTCTGGTATCCCAGCCCGGCGATCCGCACGACCATCGGGTTGGTGAACTGCCCGTTCGAGAAGAACGGCAGCGTGGCGGCCTCGCCCCGGATCTGGTCCTCGGCATTGTGCAGATAGGCGAGGAACTGGATCTCGGGGATCGGGACAAAGCCGTTGTGGGCCATGCCGATGGCGAGGCCGAGGATCGACTGTTCGTCCAGCAGCGTGTCGATCACCCGGTCCGGGCCAAAACGCGCCTGCAGCTTCTGGGTTACGCCATAGACGCCACCCTTGCGGCCCACATCCTCGCCCATGCAGACGATCTCGCCATGTTCCAGCATCAGGTCGGTCAGGGCCCAGTTGATCAGGCGGGCCATCGGCTGCGGGTCGTCCATCGCGCGCAGGTCGCTGCCGAAAGCTGCGGCGCGGGCCTCGGCGCTGGGGCCGTTGGTGGGTTTGCAGGGGCGTTTCGGCGGGATCAGGCTGGCCGCGACTTCGGCGGCGGTGGACAGATGCGGGCGGTTGGCGGCCTCGGCCGCGATGCGGTCGGTGCGGGCGCAGGTCTGCTCATAGATCTTCAGCGCCTGATCGGGCGGCAGCGCCCCGGCCTGATCCAGCAGGCGCACCGAATGCAGCAGCGGGTCGTTGGCCTCATCCGCCTCGACCTCGGCGCGGCTGAGATAGGTGGTGGGCACATCCGCCCCCGCATGGCCGTAAAGGCGCACGGTTTTCAGGTGCAGAAAGGCCGGTTTGCGCCGGGTGCGGACGTATTCGGCCGCCTGCTGCGCCACCGCGAATGTCTCATAGATGTCCAACCCGTTGGCCTGAAAATACCTGATGCCCGGGCGATGCTCCATCGAGGCCTGAATCCAGCCCTTGGGTGTCTTGACCGAGATGCCGATGCCGTTGTCCTCGCAGACAAAGAGCAGCGGCAGCGGGATCGACTGGACACTGGTCCAGCCGGCGGTATTGATCGCCCCCTGCGCGGTGGAGTGGTTGGCCGAGGCGTCACCGAAGGAGCACATGGCGATGCCATCCTCGGGCAATTGCCGGTGTTCGGGGTCGTGCCGCCGCGCCGCGCCCAGGCTATAGGCCGCGCCCACCGCCTTGGGCAGGTGGCTGGCGATGGTCGAGGTTTGTGGCGGGATCATCAGCGCCTTGGAGCCTAGCACCTTGTGCCGCCCGCACGAGGTCGGGTCCTCTTTGGAGCAGGCAAAGCTCAGCAGCATGTCCCAGGCGATCTGCTGGCCGGGCACCTGCTCGGCCCGGGCGATCTGAAAGGCGGCGTCGCGATAGTGCAGAAAGGCGATGTCGGTCGGGCGCAGGGCATGGGCCACGGCGGCCATGCCCTCGTGCCCCGAGGATCCGATGGTGTAGAAGCCCTGCCCCGCCTTCTGCATCGCCCGGCTGGTGCGGTCCAGCGCACGGCTGAGGACCTGCGAGCGGAACAGCGAAACCGCCTCGGGCGCAGTCAGGCCCGGGCGCGGCGGTGCGCCTGCGGGCAGGTCGCGATTGGCGACGCGGGTCAGGAAGTTTTCGTGAACGATCTGGGCGCGATCCATCTGGGTTCCCCGGTCAGGTCAAAGTTCGGCCGTAGCGTCGGTAATCCGGCGCAGGCCTTGGGTCAGGCTATCGGTGTCATAGGCAAAGGAAAGCCGAAAATGCCCCGGCATGCCAAAGGCCCGCCCCGGCACCACCGCGACGCCCGCGTGATCCACCAGGTGGCGGCAGAACTCGGGGTCCGAGGGCATCGCAGCAGGCGTCCGCGGGAAGACGTAAAAGGCCCCGTCGGGCACCGCGCAGTCCAATCCGGCGGCATTCAGGCTTGCCACCACCAGATCGCGGCGCGCGCGCATGGCCTCGCGGCGTTCGGTCAGCAGGTCCTGCGGGCCGGTCAGCGCGGCCAGCGCCGCCGCCTGCGCGATGGAGCAGGCGCCTGAGGTGATCTGCCCCTGCACCGCCACCATCGCCTTGATCAGTGGCGCGGGGCCGATCCCCCAGCCGATGCGCCAGCCGGTCATCGAATAGGCCTTGGACACGCCGTTCACCGTCAGCGTGCGGTCTGCCAGCGCCGGAACCGCCTGAACGAAGGGTGTGAAAGGCACATAGGCAAGGTGCTGATAGATCTCGTCCGAGATCACCCAGACCTGCGGGTGCTGCTCCAGCACGTCGCCCAACGCTCGCAATTCGCTTTCGGTGTAAACCGCCCCGGTCGGGTTCGAGGGCGTGTTCAGCAGCAGCCAGCGGGTGCGCGGGCTGATCGCGGCATCGAGCTGTTCGGGGGTCAGCTTGAAACCCTGTTCACGCGGGCAGTCCAGCACCACCGGAGTGCCGCCCGCCAGTTTCACCATGTCGGCATAGCTGGTCCAGAAAGGCGCGGTGGTGATGACCTCATCGCCCGAATCGAGCGTCGCGAGGAACGCGCCGGCCAGCACCTGCTTGGCCCCGGTCGAGACGATGACCTGCGCCGGCTCGACCCCGGCCTGTTCCGCGATAGCGGCACGCAGGGCCGGCGTTCCGGCGGTGGCGGGGTATCGGGTCTGACCGTCCAGCGCCGCCTTGTGGGCGGCCTCGACCACGTGCGGCGGCGTGGGAAAGTCGGGCTCGCCGGTGCTGAGCGCGATCACGTCCACACCCTGCGCACGCAACTGCGCGGCCCGTTCCGAGATTTGGACGATCTCGGACAATTCGATCCCGTCGAGTCTCCCTGCCCGCCGAAATCCGCTCGAACTGTTCTGAATGGTCATAATCGCCCCGCTGCACTTTTCTACCGCCGCGCCTTTTTGCTATTGGATTGGGGGATCCACCAGTGATATTCCCTCCACAAGCCATGAGGAAAAGTCATATGCTGGCGCCGCGTCGATTTCTGCCGTCTATTTCTTCCCTGTTGGCGCTCGAAGCCGTCGACCGCTTGGGCAGCGCCTCAGCAGCTGCCGATGAACTCTCGCTCACCCAAAGCGCGGTCAGTCGCCAGTTGAAGGCCGTCGAAGAACAGCTGGGCGTCGCACTGATCCAACGCGACCAAATGCGCCTGCAACTCACACCCGCTGGCAAGGAATACGTGGAAACTGCCCGAACGGCGCTGCAGCAACTGGCGCAGGCCTCACTGAAGCTGAAGGCCAACCCCTCTGGCGGTTCTTTGGAACTGTCGATCCTGCCCGCGTTCGGTATGCACTGGCTGGCGCCACGGCTTCAGGATTTCGCGCAGCGCCACCCCGAAGTGACGATGAACCTGAGCACACGGCTCAAGCCTTTCGACTTCGGCACCGAACCTTTCGACGCGGCTATCCATTTCGGCCAGCGAGACTGGACCGGGGTGAACTATCTGCCGATCATGCGCGAAGAGGTTCTGCCGGTCTGCGCGCCAGCCCTGCTGCCAGCCGAAGCCCCGAACGCTGAATGGCTGGTCGACGCACCACTGCTGCATCTGGATACCCGGCCCGATGCGTGGGAACGCTGGTTCGCCGCGCAAAGCACCCCTGTCGAGGGTGTCCGAGGCATGCTGTTCGACCAGTTCTCGACCATGATCCAGGCTACGATCCATGGGTTGGGCGTAGCACTGCTGCCCAGCTACCTGATTTCAGCCGAGCTCGAGGCCGGCCGGTTGGTTCCGGCCTGTGCAGCTCCGCCGGTCAGCCTGGGCGACTACTATCTTGTCTGGCCGCAAAATCGCACGGAACCGGCCCCTCTTGTCTCGTTCCGCGCATGGCTGCAGGGGCAGCTGCCTTAGCCGATCCGCCTCCGCCGCGGCCGAGCATCGCTCGGGCGCGGCCGGGCCCAACCTGAGGAGGCGGCCTGCAAGGGCCGTTGACGACGGGCGGGAGCGACCGGTCAGACGTCGATCGAGCGGGCGATGAGTTCCTTCATCACCTCGTTGGTACCGCCATAGATCATCTGCACCCGCGCATCCGCGTAAAGCCGCGCGATCGGGTATTCCATCATGAATCCATAGCCACCGAACAGCTGCAGGCATTCATGCATGATCTCGTTTTGCACCTCGGACCCCCAGTATTTCACCATCGAGGCGGTGGCCGCATCCAGCTGCCCGGCCTCCAGCTTGGCGATGCAGTCATTGACGAAGCTGCGCAGCACCTCGGCCTTGGTCTTGCATTCCGCCAGCTTGAAGCGGGTGTTCTGGAAATCCATCACCCGTTGGCCGAACGCCTTGCGCTCTTGGGTGTATTTCACCGTTTCAGCGATGGCGAAGTCGATCGCGCCCAGCGCCATGATGCCAATTGTCAGACGTTCCCACGGAAGTTGCTTCATCAACTGATAGAAGCCCTGCCCTTCCTCGGAGCCCAGAAGGTTGGTCATCGGCACCTTGACGTCCTCGAAGAACAGCTCGGCCGTGTCATTGGCCTTCATGCCCAACTTCTTGAGGTTGCGCCCCCGGCGGAAGCCCTCGGCCCCCTCGGTCTCGACCGCGATAAGCGACACGCCCTTGGAACCCAGCGACTTGTCGGTCTTGGCGGCCACGATGATCAGGTCGGCGGTCTGGCCATTGGTGATGAAGATCTTGGACCCGTTCATCCGGTAGGAATTGCCATCCTTCTCGGCGGTGGTGCGGATCGCCTGAACGTCCGAGCCTGTGCCCGGTTCGGTCATGGCCAGCGCGCCGACCATCTCGCCGGAGGCCAACTTGGGCAGCCATTTGCTCTTTTGATCCTCGCTGCCATAAGCGGTGATGTAGTGGGTCACGATCGACTGGATGCCATAGCCCCAGCCCGCATCCCCCCGCGAGGTCTGCTCATAGATCGTGACCGCGTCAAAACCCATGCCGCCACCGACACCGCCGAATTCCTCGGGGATGGCCCCGGCCATCAGCCCGGTTTCCCCGGCCTTCCGCCAGAAATCACGATCGACCACGCCCTGCTCGGCCCAGGCTTCGATGTTGGGCACCAGTTCATCATCCATGAACCGTCCGGCCATTTCGGCAAACATGCGGTGTTCGTCAGTGACCCAAGGGGCGGTCGAAGTAAAAAGGGACATGATTGGTTCTCCGGAATTCTGTTGGCGAAAAGGGTAGCTTTCGCCGCCGATTCCGCCAATCCGGGTGACGCCGCGTCGGTTTGCGCTGCTACGCAACGTCCTTTGGCGTCAATGCCCTACGCGGTGCCGGGCGCCGGGCGGCGGCGGCGTTTCCGGGGCGCCGGCGAAACACTGGGCGATGGCCATCCATTCCTGCGCGACCGGCCCCTGCACCGACAGGCCGGTGTCCGCCACGTTTCGGGTCTGGGTCACAACGCGGGCAAAATCGACGGCCGGCCCTTCGATCAGGTCGGCGCCGGGCGCGCCGAACTCCCACAGCGCCCCCGAAGGCGCGATCAGGCGCAGATGGGGCGTCACCGGAGGAACCGGGCGGCCATGCACCGTGAAAGTCCAGCCAAAGGTGTTCACGCCCAGCACGACGATGTTGCGGATCCGGTCGGTCTCGGGCCGGGTCAGGCCAAGAATGTCGAATACCTCCTGCCCATGCGCCCAAGTCTCCATCTGCCGGGCGGTCATCGAGGACCGCACTGACATGTCCGGCCCCACCCATTTGACCCGCGCCTTGGGGTCCAGCCCCGACCAGTCGCGGCCCATTCGGCTGCATAGATCAGACCATGCGGCGCGCAGATCATGTCCACGCTCAGTGATTGCAGCGTTTTCCATGGCGCGAAAGCCCTCGGCCTGAATGCGCGGCATCACCTGCTGCACCCTTGCATCGAACGCATTCGGGTCGCGCTGTGACAGGTCGGCCATCTGGTTCCAGAAATGCAGGTGCACCAGCACATCGTCGATCGTCCAGTCTTTGAACTGGGTCACGATCTGCCAGTCCGCGGCATCCAGCCCCGTCAGTGCGTCATCAAGAACCTGACATTCTTCCAGAAAATCCGAAGCCTGCTGCATACGCCCCCCTTTTTTCCTGCTTCAGGGACTAAAGCGGGTTTTCATGGGTCAAGCCAGCGCGTTTTTCAGCAAGACGGCAGCCGCCTCTTTGGCGTCCCGCGCGGGATCGCCGTTGCGGAGCAGCACGGCGGTGACGATCGCGCCCTCTTTCAGCAGCAGCAGCTGGCAGGCCAGCTTGTCCGGGTTCCGCGCGCCGGCCTTGCGACACAGGTCGGTGAAATATTCCAGCAGCAGGCGCTTGTGCTCGCCCGCCTGCACATGGATCGGGTGGTCGGGACCCTGGTATTCGGCCCCCGCCTTGATGAACATGCAGCCGCGGAAATTGTCCTCGCGGAACCATTCGTCCAGCGCATCGAACGCGGCCAGCAGTTGATCGGCGGGGGTGTCGGCCAGTTCTTCGATCCGGCGCACGAACCAGTTGCGGAAATTCTCGTCCCGCAGGCGCAGCACCGCCAGGATCAGCTCTTCCTTGGTGCGGAAATGCTTGTACATCGAGGTCTTGGACACGCCGGTTTCGACCACCAGCCGGTCCATTCCGGTGGCGTGAAACCCGTCGCGGTAAAACACCTGCAGTGCTTTTCGGACCAGCTCATCCCGTTTGTTCGGACGCATGATTCGGCTCCTTTGCGTACAGATCAGTACATAATGCCTTTGCCGCGCAGGTGCAATTCACACCGCTGAAATCACTGTTTTTTAAAATTAATATCCGTCCAGAAAGGATGAATGAAAAACTTTTTTCGGCTCAAGGGTTGAAGATATTAACCGATCTGTACACCTTATCAACACAGTTTACTGATCTGTACACCCAAAGGATTTGACCGATGCGACGCCGCGCCAGCCCATTTCCCGCAAGCTATGTTCCCTTCCTTCTGACCCTGGCCCTTCTGGCCGCCACCCTCGCCTGAAAGTCTCTGACCATGCAGCGCCCTCCTCTGCCCCCGTTCACGAAGCAGACCGCCATCGAAAAGGTCCGCAAGGCCGAAGACGCCTGGAACAGCCGCAACCCCGACATCGTGACCCCGGCCTATACCGAGGACAGCCAGTGGCGGAACCGGTCCGAGTTCCTGACCGGCCACGCCGAGATCCACGCCTTTCTGACCCGCAAATGGCGAACCGAACTGGACTATCGCCTGATCAAGGAGCTGTGGGCCTGTGACGGGAACCGCATCGCGGCGCGCTATGCCTATGAATGGCACGACGACAGCGGCCAGTGGTTCCGGTCCTACGGCAACGAGAACTGGGAGTTTGCCGCCGATGGCCGGATGGCCCAGCGACATACGTCCTTGAACGATCTGCCGATCACCGACGCCCAGCGCCTTTTTCACTGGCCCCTGGGGCCACGGCCCGCCGACCATCCCGGCCTGTCCGATCTGAACCTGTGAAAGGAGGCACCCCATGCCACGCGCCTTTTCCGAACTGACCTTCACCCCCGCCGTCCGCGCCCACCAGGAACGGATGGGTTCGGCCGCATCCTATGCAAAGTTCATCGACGGCGGCCCGCAGCAGGGCCACCTGATCGGCCCCGCCGAGCAGGCCTTCATCGAGGCGCGCGACGGGTTCTATCAATCCACCGTGTCCGAGACCGGCTGGCCCTATGTCCAGTATCGCGGCGGCCCGACCGGGTTTCTGAAGGTGCTGGACGACCGGACCATCGGCTATGCCGACTTCTCGGGCAACAAACAGTATATCTCGCGCGGGAATCTGGACGGCAATGACCGGATCGCGCTGATCCTGATGGACTACGCCAACCAGCGCAGGCTCAAGATTCTGGGCCGCGTGGACTTTCGCGAAGGGGCCGATGCCGCGCGCGATCTGTTTCCCGATGGGGCCGAGGCCGAACGCGCGGCGATCATCCATGTCGCGGCGCTGGACTGGAACTGCCCGCGCCACATCACCCCCCGCTTCACCGAGGCCGAGCTGCGCCCGCATCTGAACGAGCTTGGCCGCCAACTGGCCCAACTGCAGGCCGAGAACGACCGCCTGAAGCAGACCCTGGCCCGAAAGGCCTGAGCCACCCCCAAGACCCCGAACCCGTCAGCAACAGGAGTATCAATGCCATGCTACGCGCGATTACCAACACACTTGCCACCCTGACCGCCGGATCGGTCTTCGCCGTCTCGGTCGTGACCGTCGGCTTCTACCTCTCGCCCGAGGCCGTGCGCGCCGACGAGCCAGACCCGTTCCAGACCCAGTTCCGCGCGCAGGCCATCGAAGCGATGCAGGCCGTCTATCCCGGATTTACCCCCTACACAAAATCCAAGGCGCAACCAAAGCCCGAGTCGTCACCCAAGCTGCCGATAAACTGACAATTGAGGGCCGAGATTTTGAATCCCTGCGCGTCTCGGGGACCGCCCGGGTGATCGACTGAGCCGGGTCAGGGCCGAGCGTGGCCCGAGTGCACCATTGCCTCGATCCCCGCGGCGCAGAACTCGACCAGTTGGTCGATCCCGGACAGATCGCCCCCCTGTGACAGCGCCTGCACCCGCCAGGCGCTGTTGAGATGCGCCAGCATCGCCGAGACCGAATAGACCTGGCCAGTGGCCAAAAGCGCCGGGTCGGCCTGCGGATACAGTGCGGCGATCTCACGGATGAAGAACTGAGCGGTGGGGTCGAAACACTCGGCGGCAATATGGCGCCAGCGCGGATCGACCGACACATGCGCCACCAGCCGCCCATAGGCCATCCAACCCGGCCCGCCGGTTTCGGCAAGGCTGACATAGGGGCGGATGAAACAGTCCAGAATGCCCCGCAGGGTCAGCGGGCCCTGCGCGCGCCGATCCTCCAGCGCCTGCTTACGGATCCGGGCAAGCTCGTCGGCGCGGCGTGCGACGGTCTGGAAGAACAGCTCTTCCTTGCCGCCGCCATGATGGTGGACCAGACCCACCTGCACCCCGGCGCGGGCGGCGATTTCACGGATCGAGGCGCCCTCGAATCCCCGCTCGGCAAACAGCGCCTCGGCCGCGTCCAGAATCCGCGCCTTGGTTTCAAGCGACCGGGCCGACGGCGCCCTTTGCCTTTGTTTTTCAATGTATTTCGCGCTCATGTTTTTCATCTTGCCTTATTTTGTACGATCGTTCAAGTTAAGTGCCACGAGCAGGGGAGAGTTCATGACACAAGCGCGCAAGGCATATGCCTTGATCGGCGCAGGTCCGATGGGGCTGGCGGCGGCCAAGGTGCTGAAGGAACAGGGCATCCCGTTCCAGGGTTTCGAGCTGCATTCCGATGTGGGCGGGCTGTGGGATATCGATGCGCCGCGGTCGACCATGTACGAATCCGCGCATCTGATCTCCTCCAAGTCGATGACCGAATTTGCCGATTTCCCGATGGGCGACGACGTGGCCGAATACCCGTCGCACCGGCAGATGCGCGACTATTTCCGGGCCTTTGCCGATCATTTCGGACTGCGCGATCATTACAGGTTCAATACCGAAGTGATCGAAGCATCGCCCCTGGGCGCGCCGGGCGATGGCTGGCGGCTGACCTGGCGGGACGATCAGGGCACACATAGCGGTGAGTTTGCCGGGGTGCTGATCGCCAATGGTACCCTATCCGAGCCCAACATGCCCGATTTTCCCGGCCGGTTCGACGGCGAGTTGATCCACGCCTCGCAGTACCGCTATCCCAGCCAGTTCGACGGCAAGCGGGTGCTGGTCGTGGGCGCGGGCAATTCCGGGTGCGACATTGCGGTCGATGCCATCCATCACGCCGCGCAGTGCGACCTGTCGATGCGGCGGGGATACTTTTTCGTGCCGAAATACGTCTTTGGCAAACCCGCCGACACGCTGGGCGGGATGATCCGCCTGCCCATGTGGCTAAAGCGCCGGATCGACGGGATGATCCTGCGCTGGTTCGTGGGCGACCCGCAGAAATACGGCTTTCCCAAGCCTGACTACAAGCTTTACGAAAGCCACCCGGTGGTGAATTCGCTGGTCCTCTATCACGCAGGCCACGGCGATCTTCGCATTCGCCCCGACATCGACCGGATCGAGGGCCGCACGGTCCACTTCAAGGACGGCAGCGCCAGCGACTATGATATGATCCTGGCCGCCACCGGGTACAAACTGCATTACCCGTTCATCGATCCGAACCTGCTGAACTGGCAGGGCGACGCGCCGCATCTGTACCTGAACGCCATGCATCCTGAACGCGACGATCTGTTCGTGCTGGGCATGATCGAAGCCACCGGGCTGGGCTGGCAAGGACGCCACGAGCAGGCCGAAATGGTGGCGCGCTATATCAAGGGTCTTCAGTCCGGCTGCCCCGTGGCCGCGACGCTGAAGGCGGAAAAACAAAAAGACTATCAGCGCGCCACCGGAGGCATGCAGTACCTGAACCTGCCCCGCATGGCCTATTATGTGGACAAGGCGACCTATCGCAAGGCGGTGACGGACTGGATCGCGCGGTTCCGGAAAGCCCGCGCATGACCGGCATCGACGAGATCACGTTGAATTTCAGCCCCGGCTCGCTGACCCTGCTGAACGCGATTCTGGCGATCGTGATGTTCTCGATCGCCATCGACCTGTCACCACGCGACTTCGACCGGCTGCGGCGCGCGCCCAAGCCGGTGGTGGTGGGGCTGGCCTCGCAATTCCTGGTGCTGCCGGCGCTGACCTTCCTGCTGGTCTGGCTGACCGAGCCGCGCCCCTCGATCGCATTGGGGCTGATCCTGGTGGCGGCCTGCCCGGGGGGTAATATCTCGAATTTCATCACCCATCGTGCGGGCGGAAACGCGGCGCTGTCGGTGTCGATGACCGCCTTCGCCACCATCGGGGCGATCGTGATGACCCCGTTCAACATCGCGCTGTGGGGCGGGCTGTACCCGCCGACCCGCGCCATTCTGCAGCAGACCCAGATCGACCCGGTGCAGATCGCCATCATCGTCGGGCTGATGCTGATCCTGCCGCTGGTTCTGGGCGTGACCCTGAACCAGAAGCGCCCCGCCCTGACGGCGCGGCTGCGCGGGCCGCTGCAGATCCTGTCCATGGCCATTTTCGTGGCCTTCATCGTACTCGCCCTAGCGGCCAACTGGAGTTTCTTCCTGGGCTACGCCGGGGCGGTCGCCGGGCTTGTGATCGCTCACAACGCACTGGCACTGGGGGGCGGTTGGGTTGTGGCCACTCTGACCCGGCTGTCCCCCTTTGACCGGCGAGCAATCACGATCGAGACCGGCATCCAGAATTCGGGCCTTGGGCTGGTGCTGATCTTCGCCTTTTTCAACGGGCTGGGCGGGATGGCAGTGGTGGCCGCTTTCTGGGGAATCTGGCATGCCATCTCGGGGCTGGCGCTGGCGCAACTAATGGCCCGGACCGAGGCCGCCCGATGACCCGCATCCTGATCACCGGTGCTGCGGGCCTGGTCGGCCGCGCCCTGCTGGACGAGCTGAGCGACCATGAGGTGTTTGCCACCGATCTGCGCCGCCCGGACACGCTGCCGGACGAGGTTCCGTTTCTGCGCATGGACGTCACAACGGGCGACCCGGCCCGGGTGATCGCCAAGGTAAAGCCCGAGGTGGTCGTGCATCTGGCCTCGATCGTCACGCCGCCGCCGGGGATGTCGCGGACCGAAGCCCATGCGGTGGATGTGGGCGGCACGCGCAAGGTGGTCGATGCCGCGCTGGCCCATGGCGTGCGGCGGCTGGTCGTCACCTCGTCGGGTGCGGCCTATGGCTATCACGCGGACAACCCGGTGCCGCTGCGCGAAACCGATCCGGCGCGCGGCAACCCCGAGTTTCCCTATTCCGACCACAAGCGGCAGGTCGAGGAATTGCTGGCCGAGGCCCGAACCGCCGCACCGCAGCTGGAGCAGTTGGTGCTGCGGGTGGGCACGGTGCTGGGCGACGGCACCGACAACCAGATCACCGCCCTGTTCCGCAAACCCCGCCTGCTGGCGGTGGCGGGCAGCGACAGCCCCTTTGTGTTCATCTGGACCCGCGATCTGGCCCGCATCCTGAAACGCGCGGCCACCGATGGGCCGCCGGGGGTGTACAACGTCGCCGGGGACGGCGCGCTGAGCGTCGACGATCTGGCGCACGCATTGGACAAACCCGTCCTGCGCCTGCCGGCCTGGGCGCTCAAGGCGGCGCTGGCCGTGGCCCGACCCTTGCGCCTTTCGCGCTACGGGCCTGAACAGGTGCGGTTCCTGCAATACCGACCGGTTCTGGACAATACGGCGCTGAAGACCGTGTTCGGCTATGTCCCGCAGAAGACCAGCGCCGAGGTGTTCGACCTTTGGAAACGGAGTGTGGGCCTGTGAAAACCGCAGTTATCTCGGGCGGAGCCGGCGGGCTGGGTCAGGCGCTCTCGGCCGCGCTGCAAGAGCGTGGATGGCGCGTGGTCCTGCTGGACCTGAAGGTGGATGGGGTGCAGGACACCGCCACGCAGATGGCGATTGCCTGTGATCTGACTGATCCGGAACAACTCGCGCGCGCCGTGAATGATACGCTTGCGCATTGCGACAGCATCGATCTGGTCGTCTACAACGCCGGGATCACCCAGATCTGCGGGTTCGATCAGTCCGACGACGCCAGCCACCGCAAGGTGTTCGAGATCAACTATTTCGCGGCCGTCTCGATGGCCCGCGCCTTTCTGCCCGCGCTGCGCCAGTCGCGCGGGGCCCATCTGGCGATCTCGTCGGTGGCGGGGTTTGCGCCTCTGTATCACCGCACGGCCTATGCGGCCTCGAAACACGCGCTGGAAGGTTTCTTCAAATCGCTGCGGTCCGAAGAACGGCCTCATGGCGTGCGGGTGCATATTGCGGCGCCCTCATTCGTGGCGACCAACCCGGGCCGGGCCGAGCGGCAACCCGATGGCACCGCGCGCCCCGGATCGGCCAGCGACGGCATGGACGAGATGACCCCCGAGGCGGCCGCCCGCGTGATCCTGCAAGGGCTGGATCGCGGGCGGCCCGTCATTCCGGTGGGCCGGGTGGCGCGACTGGCCTGGTGGCTGAACCGGCTGGTCCCACGCCTGTACCAGCGCCTGATGGAGCGCAATATCGGCGGCGCGTGACGCGCCGCCATTATTTGCGGCCTGTTTCCCGGTGCGGGGTTGCCCTTTGGGCGCGGCTTTGCTTTGTCTCTGGCAAGCATTCCGGCCAGTGGGCGTTTCATGTCCCGGACCGGTCACAGGGAGGATCTCGAAAATGGCGAAAGTTGCATTCCTTGGCCTGGGTGTCATGGGCTATCCGATGGCCGGACACCTGCAGGCAGCCGGGCATGAGGTGACCGTCTACAACCGCACCGCGGCCAAGGCGGAGAAATGGGTGTCGCAGCATGGTGGCCAGATGGCGACCACGCCGCGCGGTGCCGCCGAAGGGGCCGAGTTCGTGATGGCCTGCGTCGGCAACGACGACGATCTGCGCATGGTCTGCACCGGCGAGGACGGCGCGTTCGACGGCATGGCCGAAGGCGCGATTTTCGTTGACCACACCACCGTTTCGGCCAAGGTCACGCGCGAACTGTACACTGCGGCCAAGGCGCGCGGGATCTCTTTTGTTGATGCACCGATCTCAGGCGGCCAGGCCGGGGCCGAGAACGGGGTTCTGTCGATCATGTGCGGCGGCGATCAGGCCGCCTATGACCGGGCCGAGCCGGTGATGCAGGTCTATGCCAAGATCTGCCGCCGCATCGGGGACAGCGGCGCGGGCCAGATGACCAAGATGTGCAACCAGATCGCCATCGCCGGGCTGGTGCAGGGCCTGAGCGAGGCGCTGCATTTCGCCGAGAAGGCCGGGCTGGACGGGCGCGCGGTGGTCGAGGTGATCAGCCAGGGGGCCGCCGGAAGCTGGCAGATGTCGAACCGGTACGAGACCATGCTGGACGACCATTTCGACCACGGCTTTGCGGTGGACTGGATGCGCAAGGACCTTGGCATCTGCCTGGATACGGCGGACGAGACCGGGGCCTCGCTGCCGGTGACCGCGCTGGTCGATCAGTTCTACAAGGATGTGCAGAAGATGGGCGGCGCCCGCTGGGACACCTCGTCACTGATCAAACGCCTGCGGGCATTGGGATAAAACGGGGGGCCGTCTGCCCCCCATCGCGCCGCGGCGCGATTCCTCTCGAGGATATTTTTGGCCAGATGAAAAGGGCTCCGGCGCGCACGGGGCGGAAGTTCGAATGAATGATGTCAGTGCATTTTGGGCGGCCGCGCTGCGGCAGGTCTGGGGGATGGACGCCCGGCTCTCGCGGCTGGATGGCGAGTATGACCTGAATTTCCTGGTGCAGGCCACCAATGGGCAGGACTACGTTCTGAAGGTCATGCGGGCCGGGTGTGACCCGCAATTGGTGGATCTGCAGATCAAGGCGTTGGAGCATATCGCAGCCGAGGCCCCCGGGCTGCCGTTTCCCAAGGTGATCCCCGGGCTGGACGGCGGTTTTCTGCCGCAGATCGACGACGACGCGGGACGGCCGCGGCTGGCGTGGCTGTTGGAGCGGCTGCCGGGCCGCTGCTATGCCAAGACGGCGCCGAAATCCGAGGACCTGATCCTGAAACTGGGCCGGGTCTTGGGAGCAACCGATCGGGCGCTGGAGCGGTTTTCGCATCCCGGCCTGGAGCGGCCGGAGTTCAAATGGGACCTGACCCAGGCCGGCTGGATCGCTGATAAGCTGGATGCGGTTGCCGACCTGGATCGCGCGGCCCTTCTGCGCGAGATCTGTGCGCAGTTCGATGCCGTCTCGGGCATGCTGGCCGAGCTGCCCCGGCAGGCCATCCACAATGACGTGAATGACTACAACATCCTGGTCGAAGGAGAGCTGTCGGAGCGCCGGCATGTTTCGGGCCTGATCGACCTGGGCGACATGTGCGCCGCACCGCGGGTGTGCGAACTGGCGATCGCCGGGGCATATGTGGTGCTGGACCACACGCGCCCCGAACGGGCGCTGGCCGCGCTGGTGCGGGGCTATCACGCCGCAAACCGGCTGCGCCTGCAGGAAGTGGACCTGATCTGGCCTCTGCTGCGGATGCGGCTGGCCGTGTCGGTCGTAAACTCCACGCTGATGGCCGCCGAAAACCCGGACGACCCGTATGTGACCATCAGCCAGGCACCGGCCTGGCGGTTTCTCGAGGATGGTTCCGTCAATGGCGAACTGATGTCGGCGCGGCTGCGGGCGGTCTGCGGGCTGCCCGTCACCGACGGGGCCGAGCGCATTCACGCGTACCTGTCCGAACATCGTGGTCAGTTTGCGCAGCTGTTGGGACAAGATCTGTCGGACGTTCCGATGGGTTCGCTGTCGGTCGAAAACTCGACCTGGCCGCAGAACCCGTTTCACATGCCGCTGGACGAGGCCGCGCGGGTGGGCGCGGAATTCGGCGACGGGTTGTGGCTGGGCTATTTCAACGAACCGCGCCTGATCTATGCCGAGCCTGCCTTCCGCAAAGGTCCGTGGAAAGCGTCGGACCGGCGCACGGTGCATCTGGCGGTGGATGTGTTCGCGCCGGCGGGGACGCCTTTGATGGCGCCGCTGAGCGGGCGGGTTGAGGCGGTCGAGAACCGGGCGAACCATCTGGACTATGGCGGCGTGGTAATCCTGCATCACGAAACCCCCGAGGGTGACGCGTTCTATACGCTGTACGGGCATCTGGACCCCGAGGTCTGTGACCGGCTGAAACCGGGCGATCCGGTGGCGCAGGGGGCGGCATTCGCCCGGCTGGGCGATCCCGGCCAGAACGGCGGCTGGGCGTCGCATGTGCATTTCCAGCTGGCCCTGACCACGGCCGGCATGCAGGCCGACTGGCCCGGCGTCGCCGACCCGGACGAGTTGGACCTGTGGCACGCGGTCTGCCCGAACCCGGCGGCCTTACTGAACTTGCCGGACGAGAAAGTCTTCTATCGCCCGACCGACAAGGCGGAGATCCTGAACAAACGGCGGGCGCATTTCGGCGGCAACCTGAGCCTGACCTATGACGACCCGGTGATGCTGGTGCGTGGGTGGAAACATCACCTGTTCGACGAATGGGGACGGCCCTATCTGGATGCCTACAACAACGTGCCGCATGTGGGGCACGCGCATCCGCGCATTCAGGCCGTGGCGGCGGATCAGCTGAAGCGGATGAATTCGAACACCCGATATCTGCATCCGGCGCAGATCGAGTTTGCCGACAAGCTGCTGTCGAAACTGCCCGATCACCTGCAGGTGTGCTTCTTCGTCAACTCGGGCACCGAGGCCAACGAACTGGCCCTGCGCCTGGCGCGGGCGCATAGCGGGGCCAAGGGCATGGTGACGCCCGATCACGGCTATCATGGCAACACCAATGCGGCGGTCGCGATTTCCGCCTACAAATTCAACAAGCCCGGCGGCGTGGGCCAGGCCGATTGGGTGGAACTGGTCGAGGTGGCCGACGACTATCGCGGCCGGTTCAAACGTGACGACCCCGACCGGGCGCAGAAATATGCCGACCGCGTGGACGACGCGATTGCAGCCCTGCAGCGCAAGGGGCATGGGGTGGCCGGATTCATCGCCGAGACCTTCCCCTCGGTCGGGGGTCAGATCATCCCGCCAAAAGGCTATCTGCCAGCGGTTTACGAAAAGATCCGCGCCGCCGGCGGCGTCTGCATCGCCGACGAGGTGCAGACGGGCCTGGGTCGGTTGGGCGAGTACTACTTCGGCTTCGAACATCAGGGCGCGTCCCCCGATATCGTAGTTCTGGGCAAACCCATCGGCAACGGCCACCCCCTGGGCGTGTTGGTCACCACGCGCGAGATCGCCGACAGTTTCGACAACGGGATCGAGTTCTTCTCGACCTTCGGCGGCTCGACCCTGTCCTGCCGGATCGGCAAAGAGGTGCTGGACATCGTCGATGACGAGAGCCTGCAGGAGAATGCCCGCGTGATGGGCGCACGGCTGATGGAAGGTCTGCGCGCGATCGAGGCCGAGTTCGCCTGCGTGGGTGATGTGCGGGGCATGGGGCTGTTTCTGGGGGTCGAACTGATCAACCCCGACGGCTCGGAAGGCACCGAGATCTGCCGATACGTCAAGAACCGCATGCGCGACCACCGCATCCTGATCGGCAGCGAGGGGCCGAAGGACAACATCCTGAAGATCCGCCCGCCTTTGACCATCGAGGCCGAAGATGTGGACATGATCCTGTGGGCGCTGCGGTCTGTGTTGGCCGAGGTGGGCGACTATGCCCCTGCCCCGGTGTGCGACCACAGCCATCACCATGACGGGTGCGGCTGCTGCTGAGAAACGCCCCGGCCGAATTCGGCCAGGGCACTGAACCGCGCTGTCAGTGCAGCACGGCCGAGGGGGTCTGATGGCCGGTGGTCGGCAGTGGAACGGCGGAGGTCATGCGCCGCAGGGCCAGCCCGAACTCTTCGGACAGTGACGCCAGCGCGGGCGCGAAATCGGGGCGTACGATCAAGGCGGCCAGCATCATCGCATCCTCGCGCGCCCCTTCCGAGGCCGCAGCGATCATCTGCGCGAAACAGCTTTCGTCCGCGCCCAGACAGGCGCAGCCCAGCCCGTGCCGGATCAAGGGGCGGCGGGCGTGATGGGCGCACAGGCTGCACAGACGATCCAGCGCCAGCATGGCCAGCTGCCCATGATCGGCGCCCAGCGCGATGTCGAAGTCATGTGCGGCGTCGGCACGGCCGGCGGCCCCGTCACTCCACATCCGCAGGTACATGACGGCACCAGCCTCGATCGGGGTCAGATCGGCCAGCCGTCCGACCGGGGCGCCGCCCCGGGTCGATGCGCCGCTCATTTTGTCAGGATCAATTTACCCGCGCGGGTGATGCGCAGGGTATACAGCTGGTCGCCCAGTTCGATATGGGCCAGGTTGCCGCCCTGCGTCAGGTCCTCGGCCTTGTGGGCCGGCAGCATCGAAACGGCATAGGCTTGGGTCGGATTCGGGTTCTGCGCGTTCATCGGGTCATCTCCGGTTGTGTTCAGGCAAAGCGCCTTTTCCGTTCAACTTTCATGGATCTGGCTGGCCCGGAACCGGGTTGGCTGCGTGTCTTCATGCTTAATCTGATAAAAATACTAAGGTATGTCAAGTGCCGGTTTCCTGCTATTCGCACACCGAACCATTGCGCCCTTGCGGCAGGCCCGTTAGGCCGGGTCTCGGCACTTAGAGACGGGAGCGGAGATGACGGCGGCAATCGTGTTTGATCTGGATGGCACGCTGGTGGACAGCCTGGCCGACATTGCGGCAGCAGCGAACCGGATGCTGGCCGATCAGGGCTATGCGCCCCTGCCCGAAGAAACGATCCGGGGATTCGTCGGCAATGGTCTGCCAAAACTGGTTGAGCGCGTGATCCTCCACTGCGGACTGAGCATTGAGCGCCATTCCGAACTGACACAGGTCACGCTGAACCATTACAGCCAGGCATCAAGTGCGATCACCAGGCCTTATCCAGGTGTCAAAGACGCTCTGCGACGACTGCGGGCTGCAAATATCGCGCTAGGGGTCTGCACCAACAAACCGGAAGCGCCCGCGCAGCATATCCTTGAGGTTCTGGATCTGGCGCAGTTCTTCGACGTGGTGATCGGCGGAGATACAGTGAAATCCCGCAAACCCGACCCCGCCCACCTGACCGCCACGTTCGAGGCACTGGGCACAAACGACGCGCGGGTCTTTGTGGGCGACAGCGAAGTGGACGCAGAAACCGCCCAACGTGCCCAAGTCCCATTTATTCTGTATTCGGAAGGGTATCGAAAGTCGCCGGTCTCGGAACTTCCCCATTCGGCCAGCTTCGACGACTTTGCGCGCCTCCCTGACCTGGCAATGCGCATCACGGGCTTATCTGGCACCGGGCTCTAAGGCTTTGGCCGCCACGGGATTCAACTGATTTTCTGAGGTTTTTGAGGGGCCGGCTGAGGGGGTAGGTAGCCAGCCCCTCTTCGGGGAAAGTGGTAGGCCAAGTTTGACCTTGGTTAATCAGACAATAGCCCAGCCCACCTATGCCCGAAATTGGGGGTTTCCCGTAGAGAGACACTTTTTGCGAAAAATTCGCAGAATTTCCTTCGCTGACGTCTAGCGCCTGATCACTCAGGCCCCGAACCATCGGCCGGGGGCGGCGCTGTTGGGCTCGCTTTGTCCAATAGCGTCTCGTACATGTGCGGATAGACGAAGCGAGCAGCCGCACGGGCGATCACCAGTTCCTCGTTGGTGGGGATGACCATGACCTGAACCCGGGACAGCGGTGTCGAGATAATCCGGGCGTGGTCCGTATTGGCATCATGGTCCAGTTCAATCCCCAACCACCCCATGTTGACGCAAATCCTTTCGCGCACCAGCGCAGAATTCTCGCCGATCCCACCCGTGAACACCACCGCATCCAGCCCGCCCAGCACAGCCGCAAGGGCACCGAGTTCACGCCGCGCACGGAAATTGAAATAGCTGATGGCCCGGCGCGAGCTGCCGCTGTCGGACTTTTCCAGAGTTCGCATGTCGCTGGACAGACCGGACAGACCCAGCAGACCGGATTTGCGATACAGAAGTTCGGTGATCTCATCCACGCTCATGCCCTTCTGGTCCATGAGGTAGAGGACGACACCGGGATCCAACTGGCCGCATCGGGTTCCCATAGGCAGACCGTCTATGGCCGAGAACCCCATGCTGGACCCGACCGAGCGGCCGTGGATCATACCGCACATCGACGCGCCGTTGCCCAGATGCGCCACGATGACCCGGCCGCCATGCAGCAGCGGCGCGGTCTTGGCCAGATGGCCCGAGATGTATTCGTAGCTGAGGCCGTGAAACCCATAACGGCGAACGCCCTTGTCATAATACTCGGTCGGCAAGGCAAACGTATCGTTGACCCAAGGGTGACTGCGATGAAAGGCGGTGTCGAAACAGGCAACCTGCACCGCATCGGGGAACCGCTCGACCGAGGCACGAACGCCGCTGAGGTTGTAGGGCTGGTGCAACGGCGCGAACGGCGAGAGTTCGTCAAGCGCTGCAAGGCTTTCCGGCGTCAGCAAGATCGGTTGATCGTGGTGAGGACCACCGTGAACGATGCGGTGGCCGACGGCTGCAATATTGGCCGCGGGAAATTGCTGGACGATCAGGTCTAGAACATGGTTCAGTGCCTCGTGATGATCGGCAATCCCGTCTGCCACATCACCGCCCAACGTGCGGCCATCCGAGGTTTTGGCGCGGATGGTCGCGCCAGCGGCGCTGATGCGGTCCACGATTCCGGTGCAGATTGCAACCGGGTCATCGGATGGCAACGAAAACAGCCCGAACTTCAGAGACGACGAGCCTGCGTTCAGCGTGATGACATGGCTCATGACCGCCCCCCGGCAATGCGGGCGGCGTGCAGGGCAGCCACGGCGCAGGATGCCAAACGCGCCTTGTCGTCGTCGGCGCGGCTGTTCAGGATGATCGGCACCTTCGCCCCCAGAACCACCCCTGCCGCTTCGGCGTTGGCGATATATGTCAGCTGTTTGGCCAGCATGTTGCCCGCATCCAGATTTGGAACCACAAGTATGTCTGCCTGTCCGGCCACTGGCGAGACAATCCCCTTGATCCGTGCTGCGGCCATGCTGACCGCATTGTCCATGGCCAGCGGACCGTCGACCAACCCTCCTTTGATCTGGCCCCGTTCAGCCATTTTGGACAGCAACGCCGCGTCGATCGAGGACCGAATGGACGGGTTCACCGTCTCGACCGCCGACAATACGCCGACTTTGGGCGTTTCCATCCCGATCGAGATCGCCAGATCAATCGCGTTCTGGGTGATGTCGATCTTGGTTTGCAGATCGGGCTCGATATTGATCGCGGCGTCGGTCACCAGCAGCGGGTGCGGTTGCCCGGGCACGTCCATGACGAACACATGGGTAAAGCGGCGGCCCGCGCGCAATCCCTGATCCTTACGCAATGCGGCCCTCAGCAGATCATCGGTGTGCAGATGCCCCTTCATCAGCGCCCCGGCCCGGCCTTCGACCACAAGGTCGACGGCGATGCGGGCGGCTTCGCTGTGCTCTTCCGCGGCGACAATCTCGAAACCATCCAGCCTTTCGCCCAGTTCCTGCGCCGCCTGCCCGATCAGGTCCGGGCGACCGACAAGTATCGGCTCGATGATCGTTTCCCGCGCAGCCAGGATCGCGCCGCCCAGCGAGTTCGGGTCCTCCGGCGCGACGACGGCGGTCGGGATGGGATCCAGCGGCCGGGATTTCTCCAGCAACGCGTCGAAGTGACGGTGCCGCTGAACGATCAGGCCGGGAACCTCGATTTCGCGGAACGACAGGGCGCGGTCCGGCGCTTTTACCACGGCTTTGCCGCTGACGATGACCGCATCATCCCTGCATCGGGTGACGGTGGTATCCAGGACCACCTCGCGGTTTGCACGCTTTTCCGTGACGACCACGCGCGCCAAAAGCTCGTCCCCGGCCATGGCACGGCCCACGAAGTCGAACTGTTGCGATTTGTAAAGCGTCCCGGCCCCGGGAAGGATGTTTCCCAGAACCGCCGAGATCAGCGCGCCCACGAACAGCGATGGCGCCACCGCCTCGGGCCGGTCGTCTCCATCCCCGTCCTCATGGGCCAGGTGCAGCGGGTTGTGATTGCCCGAATTCGCGGCAAAGGCATAAAAGTCATCCTCGGTGCACAGACGCTTCAGTTCGGCCGTGTCCCCGATTTTGAGCTGATCATAGGGTTTGTTGTGATACTGCATCTGGTTCAACCTGCGAATGCTGCGCGCCGACCGCGGCAATGGCTGGGCCGGGCGACCGGAGCTGTGTTGCCCGGAACCTGATGGATTACACCCGAAATGTCCAACTCATACCCAGGCACGTCACGTCATATTGGCGCGCAGGAAGACCTTGCACCAGCGATGCAACAAGACGTTGACAGCCAACCGGTTTTTTTGGCGCGCCCGCCATCTGGCTTCGGAAAAGGCGATGGAACGCGGCACAACCAAGCGCCAGAGTTGAACGGGATACCGCTGATTGGTAAATCTGAGCGACCTTGGATGCCGGTACACATACCATGATCGCCCCTCAGCGATTGAACCCCCACCAGCGGCGTCCCGACGAGCACTAGCGAGGC
This sequence comes from Ruegeria sp. CH5, assembly GCF_056537025.1. Taxonomy (NCBI): domain Bacteria; kingdom Pseudomonadati; phylum Pseudomonadota; class Alphaproteobacteria; order Rhodobacterales; family Roseobacteraceae; genus Ruegeria; species Ruegeria sp. CH5. Next base: position 1,478,865 of record NZ_JBQFQT010000001.1, read on the forward strand.
CGAACCGTTCCCTTGACGACCGAGTTGCAGAATACGTTGATCCTGGCCGCGGTCGTGGTGGTCTTGGCCATTCTGGTTTGGCCACGTGTCGCCAATTCCCGGATGTGGAGAGCCTCGATCACCCCGCTGGCGTCGATCATCGGCAGCGGGTTCCTTGTTCTTGGTCCAATCCTGGACGTCAGTTTTGGCGATCTGGCCCCGCTTGCCATGCTGGGCCTCTGCGCCGCGGCCTGGGGGTTTGGAAGCGCAATTCGATACAACATCCGCGACATTGCGCACAGATCCGACCGGGGTGCCGGTATCGAGCGGGCCGAAAGGGTCGCGTCGGCAAGCCTGTCTTTTGCCTACTTCATTTCGGTCGCCTACTACCTGAACCTGTTCGGCTCGTTTGGCGTGAGCTTGACCCAGGTGGATGACGCGTTTCATGCCCGCCTTGTGACCTCGGGCGTGCTTGTGCTGATCCTTTTCGTTGGCTGCACCCGGGGGTTTTCCGCGCTGGAACGGTTGGAGCAGATTTCAGTCGGCCTGAAACTGGCAATCATCGCCGGGCTGCTTGTCGGACTTGCCACGTATTTTGCCGAGCAATACAGCCACGATGCACTTGTCTTTGACCCGCCGGCCGAGCGCGGCTCGCACGCGCTCATGTTATTGGCCGGGCTGATCGTCACCGTGCAGGGATTTGAAACCTCGCGTTACCTCGGCCACGCCTATGATGCGGAAACCCGCATTCGCTCCATGCGGTGGGCCCAGTTGATCGCAAGCGCGGTTTACCTGATCTATATCGGCCTGTTGACCTATTCGGTCGAACCGGGCGGCTTGGTTCTGGACGAAACGGCGATCATTGACCTGATGCAGGTCGTCGCCCCGATACTGCCCGTTCTTCTGGTTATTGCGGCCCTGTCGGCCCAGTTCAGCGCCGCCGTCGCGGATACCAGCGGGTCCGGTGGACTGCTGTCCGAGATTTCAGGCGGGCGCGTCTCTGAACGGACCGCCTATACCGTTCTGGTCGGCGTCGGGTTGATACTGACCTGGACATCGAATGTCTTTGAAATCATCAGCTATGCGTCGCGCGCCTTTGCAGCCTATTACGCGCTGCAGGCCGGCATCGCGGCCCGGTCGGCGTCTCAGCACAACCTGCCCTTCCGCGCGTTGGTGTTTGCACTGTTCTGCATTCTTGGCGCAGCAATCGCGGTATTCGGATTGCCCGTCGAATGACGCTCTGACCTTACCCAGCCAATAACTGGCCGACAGACTCTGTGTTAGCCGCGTCCCGCGATCAGATCGCTGGCCTTTTCACCGATCATGATGGCGGGAGCATTGGTGTTTCCGCTGACGATTTCCGGCATGATCGAGCAATCGGCCACGCGCAACCCCTCGATCCCCCTCACCTTCAAATCAGGACCGACAACGGCCGCGTCGGTCGTGCCCATCGCGCAGGTTCCGGTCGGATGATAGATCGACACCGAATTCGAGCGTGCCCAGTCCAACGTACCTTCATAGTCGTCACAGGACAGATCGGCCGTCGGTCGGAACTCCTCGGAGATCTTTGAGGCCAACGGATTGTGGCGCGCAATGTTGCGAGCGATGTTGACGCCCGCGACAATCGTTCGGCAATCGGTTTCTGTCGACAGATAATTCGGGATGATTTTGACATAGCTGGCGGGGTCCGGTCCGTCCAACCGCAACTCTCCACGGCTTTCCGGCCTGAGCTGGCAGACCGACATCGTAAAGGCCGAAAACGGGTGCACGCCTTCGCCAGGGCTGTCCGCCGACCAGGGCTGGACGTGAAATTGGATGTCCGGGGTTTGAACATCGGGACGGGTCTTCATGAAGCCGGTTGCCAGACTGGCCGCCATGGTCATGGGACCGGCCCGGAACAACGCGTATTTCAGCGCGATGCGGGCTTGGTTGAACAGGCTTCGCACCTCATCGTTCAGGGTCGGCTCGTTGCATTTGAATACCAGACGCGCCTGCAGGTGGTCTTGCAGCCCCTTGCCGACGTTCGGCAAGGCGTGAACGGGCTCGATTCCGTTTGCCTTCAGATGATCGGGATCACCAATGCCTGACAGCATCAGGATCTGCGGAGAGTTGATTGCCCCCCCGGACAGGATAACCTCGCGCCGGGCTTTCACCGTTTTGGTTTCGCCCGACCGATCGCGGTAAACGACGCCTGTTGCGCGCTTGCCGTCCATGGCCACCCGCGTCACCAGCGCGCGCGTGATGATCGTCAGGTTCTGCCGGTTGCGGATGGGCTTGAGATAGGCGACGGCCGCACTGCAACGTCGCCCGTTTCGCGTGGTCAGTTGAAAATACCCGACGCCCTCCTGGTTGGCGCCGTTGTAGTCGGGATTGAACGGATAGCCTGCGGCCTGCGCCGCGGCGACCCAGGCATCGCAGATCGGGCGCTGTATGCGCATATTGGAGACGGACAGCGGGCCACCTACGCCGTGATAGTCATCCTCTCCACGCTCTTGATCTTCGCTGCGTTTGAACAGGGGCAAAACATCGTCCCAGCCCCACCCAACGTTTCCCATCTGGCGCCAGCGGTCATAGTCCTCTTTCTGCCCGCGAACATAGAGAAGCCCGTTCAACGAGGACGACCCGCCCAACACTTTTCCGCGCGGCCAATCAATGGAACGCCCATTCAGGCCCGGGTCAGGCTCGGTGCGATAACACCAATCGACCGAGGGGTTGTGCATGGTCTTGAAGTACCCGACCGGGATGTGAATCCATGGGTTGGTGTCTGGTCCGCCCGCCTCGATCAACGCAACTTTGGCTTGGGGATCAGCACTAAGCCGATTGGCGATGACACATCCCGCAGAACCGGCACCGACAATCACATAGTCCACTTCCATGATCGGCTCCTCCCGAAGTTGCTAAAAAAACCCTATGCAAGATGCATGAATTAAGCTAGCATTTTTTGATACAAAACGTCTCAATAATTGCGAAACGGGAGGATAGCAATGGAGATCGGACGAAAGTTAAGTGGCATTTCACGGCGGGACTTTTTCCGCGTTGCCGGACGCTATGGTATGAGTTCCACTCTGCTGGCAGCAGGGGGTTTCGGTGGGGCCATGAGCCTTGCCAATCTCGCGCAGGCTGCTGAATCCACGTATGAAAAACGGTTCTCGAAAGAGCCCAAGCACACGCTGAAATTCGGTGCGGCAGGCTTCAATACGCGCAACCTTCTGATCGAACGGGCCGGCGCCATCGAGTTCGCCCGCGACCTCGAAGAGCGCACGGACGGTGAGATTCGCATCGAGTTCATCGGCGACAACCAGATCTGCGGTCAGCTGAGCTGTGTCGAGAAAACCCAGCAGGGCATCGTGGACATTTACGCGGCCTCGACCCAGAACTCGGCCGGTGGCGCACCCTATCTGAACGTGTTGGACTATGCCTACATGTTCCCGAGCCGCGCGGCGCAGTATCATTTCTTCTACAGCCCCGCCAGCCAGCGGATCCTGCGCGAACCGCTCGAGAAGCGCCACGGGTTGAAGTTCCTGTTCACCCACTGCGAATTGCGCGGGTTGCAGATGGGCTCGACCTTTGCGGACAAGCCCACTGTCACCAAACTGGAAGAGCTGTTTGGCACCAAGAACCGCGTAACCGGCACTCAGCTGGGTCGGATCGCGATGCAGCTGCTGAACCTGAACCCGGTTCCGGTGGCCTGGGAAGAAACGCTGGATGCGCTGAAGACCGGTCTGATCGATGGTGCCGAAACCTGGGCATCGGCGGTGGCCTATGCGAACATGGCGCCGGTCGTTTCCCAGTCGGTCAACCTCAAGTTCTTCTGCGGTACCGAACACACATCGATGTCGGCCAAGGTCTTCGACAGCCTGGGCGGCGAGTTGCAGGATGCGGTCATGGAATCGTCCTACTTCACGCAGGCCCTGATCCAGGGTGCGAACGAAGCCGCGCTGCTGAACACGGTCGGCTTCTCGGACCCGCAGCTGCCCAACACGATCTTTGCCGAGAACGGTGTGCGTGCGGCCTTCCTGCCGGACGACCAGATCAAGCTGGCCGAGGAAATGTGTGCCCCGAACTTCAACCCGGAACCCTGGGCGGAATGGCGCGAGCGTCTGAACAAATGGGCCGGCGGCATCGACACCTATCAGGAGATCTACGACATCGCGCGCGAGATCCCAGCAGACACCCTGCCGGAAAATGTCGAGCCGCGCCGTTGGTGGATGGGCCAAGCCTGATAAACTGATTTGAACCGGCCCCGCGTGGGCCGGTTCATCCGAAGACCGACTGGGAGGACGGGGTTCATGTCATTTTGGGCAGACATCGGCGCGATATTCAGCGCCTTTCTCAGCCAGGATTCCTTTGAAATTCAATCAGCGTTGGAGTCCGACGCAGCGTGGGTTGTCGGCGCCGTAGTCGCTGCGCTGGGCGGGCTTCTGGTCATGCTGATCTATCGCAAGGTTCCCTTCATCGAGCGCCATCTGGAACGATCCGTGATGGTGTATTCCTATCTGGCCATTGCGCTGATCATCTTCTGGGGCGTGATCGACAGGTTCGTCTTCAATGACCAGGAACCCTGGTCCACAACAATTCCACCCTTGCTGTTCATGGTGATGGCGTGGTTCGGGGCCTCCTACAACGTGCGCCTCAGAACGCATCTTAGCTTCAGCGAATTCCGGACCGCGATGCCACGCAGCGGGCAGTTGGCCTGCCTGATCCTGGACGCGGTGCTGTGGTTCATCTTCGCGGTCATCGTCATCGTGACCACGTCGCGGCTGGTGGCCTTGTCAGCGTCCAACTTCCAGATCGTTCTGGGCACGGACAACGTCATGCAGTGGTGGTTCCTGCTGGCTGCACCTTTGTCTTTCTTTCTTATGGTCGGCCGAGTGTTCCAGAACCTGGCGGACGATCTGCGCAATTTCAAAACAGGCGAGCCGCTGATCAAGCAGGCCGTGATCGGGGCAGACTGATGGCAGACGGAACTTGGGTTACTTTGATTTCGCTCGGCGTGACATTCCTGTTCATGTTGGGCGTGCCGGTGCTTCTGGTCATCGGCTACTGGGTGATCGGCTGCTCGTTTGTTCTGGGCCTGACGCTCGACAACATGGGCGCCGAGCTTTTGAACGTGTTCAATAAGGGCTTCGCGCTGCTGGCCATGCCCCTGTTCATCCTGACCGGAGACCTGATCAACAAGTCGGGTATCGCCCGAAGGCTCAGCGACTTCGCCTATGCCTGTCTCGGCTGGATACGCGGCGGTCTGGCGATGGCTTCGCTTGGGGCCTGCGGTTTGTTCGCGGCGATCTCGGGGTCCAACTCGGCCACGACAGCCACGATCGGATCGATGCTGCACCCCGAGATGGTCAAAGGCGGGTATGACGAACGCTTCAGCGCGGCAACCGCCGCAGCGGGCGGCACGGTCGGGATCATCATCCCGCCGTCGATCATCTTCATCGTCTATGGGTTCCTAATGAACCTGCCGATTTCCGAGCTGTTCGTGGCCGGCATCCTGCCCGGCGCGCTGATGGTGATCGGGATGCAGTTTGCCTGCTGGATCATCTGCCGCATGAACGGCTGGGGTCACCTGATCCCGCTGCAGCTGAACCGCGTTCTGAAAACCGCCTTCGGCGCGTGGCTGGGCTTTTTTGCCATCGGGCTTGTGCTGTGGGGCATCTACACCGGCAAGTTCTCTCCGACCGAGGCCGCCGGAGTCACCGTTGGCTTCTGCGTCATCGCCGGGCTGGTGAGTTATCCGATCAACCGGATCATGGGCGCCCGCGACGATGTTTCCCCAACGGACAAGAGCTTTGCCGAAATGCTGGTGGTCGAGGGTTTCACGATCCCCGAGATCCCGTCAATCGTCATCCGTTCGGCACAGATCACCGGGATCCTGGCGCCTCTGATTGCCATCTCGGTGGTAATGCAACAGATCCTTTCCCTGTTGGGTGCCCAGGAAACGATCGGCAATTTCGTGACCTCGATGGGGGGCTACCATGCTGTTCTGTTCACCTCGATGGTGATCGTGTTTTTCTCGGGCATGGTTCTGGAGAGCCTACCGGTGACCATCATCCTGGCTCCGATTCTGGCGCCGATCGCAGCTTCGGTCGGGATTGATCCGATCCACTTCTCGGTGATCTTCCTTGTCGGAGCATCCATTGGTTTCATCACGCCGCCATACGGGCTGAACCTGTATGTCGCCTCGGGAGTTACAGGCGTGCCGTATTTCCGTCTTCTGCGGTATACGGTGCCTTATCTGGTGGCGTTGCTCTCGGTCTGGATTCTGGTGTCACTGGTGCCTGATCTGGCCTTGATACTACTGCCGAAAAACTAGACTGTAGCCGGATGACCGCGACGGACACACAAGACAAGGATACCCAGATTCCAACGAACCTACGCCTGTTGCTGATCTTGGAAGAGGTCGCGCGGCGCGGGGTCGCGGTCAAACCGGCAGACCTGATCGAAGCGTTGGGTCTGGCAAAGCCGACGGTCCACCGGCTGCTGCAGACGGCCGAGGCCGAAGGGTTCCTTCAACGTGATCTGGACGGCCGGTCCTATGGGCCCGGCCCCCGATTGCGGCAGATGTCCGTGAACACTGTTTCGTCCGAACATCTGCGCACGGCCCGCCTGGCCATTCTGCGCGGAGTAGCCGACGAAATTGGTGAGACCTGCAACCTTGCCATCCCCGACCGCGAGGGGATGATCTATCTCGACCGGGTCGAGACCAAATGGCCGCTGAGAATCCAGCTGCCGATCGGGACCCAAGTGCCGTTCCACTGCACCGCCAGCGGAAAGATGTACCTCTCGACCCTGCGCCGAAACACCTTGGATGGGTTTCTCTCGGCCCGCGGACTGGCCGCAAACACCGAGAAAACCATTACCGACCCCACGGCCATGCGTGCCGAGATCGCCAAAATCGCCCAGAATGGATACTCGACCGACGACGAGGAGTTCATGCCCGGCATGGCCGCCGTCGCGGTTCCGGTCTTTGACGAGAATGACCGGCTTGCGGCCACTCTGTCCGTGCACGCACCCACACAGCGGCACGATTTGACAAGCCTAAAGCAATTCCTGCCACTGCTGCAGTCCGGGGCACTCAAGCTGTCGGGTCTGCTTGCTTCATAGGGTGGACCTGTACGGGTCCCAGCCGTGCGGAGGCGAGTAATGATCTCGCCCGACCGACTTGCGCAGACACAGAATTGACGCGCCAACCCCGGCAATAGTCAGTTGCCTGCCTGATGCTCCGCTTCCGTGCGTTGGCGTTGAATCGCGCGTTCACGTTCGGGCCAGCTGTTCCTAATGAACGCGAGGATGTCCCAGATATCCTGATCGGCAAGACTGTCGGCAAATCCCGGCATTCCGCTTTGGACCCCCGAGACTCCCATTCGCTTGAGCATCTCCTCGCCGCCCAACTTGGTATAGTCGAACAATAGGCCATCGCCATGATGCCAGGTGTGCCCGGTTCGATCATGCGGCGGGGCTGGCAGGACGCCGTCCGCATCAGGCGTTTGCCAATCGGCTTGACCCTCCAGCTTGGCCCCGTGACACGACGCACAGTTTTCGGCATAAAACGCCGCCCCACGTAGCGGATCGGCGGATGCACCGTCAGGCACCCCTTTTGACATCCACCATTGAGCGCTGGCTACACCGATGATCACAACGGCCACCGGTGTACCCCATTTCATCATTGGCGAGATCGCTCGGCGCGGCGGCTCCACCTTTTTTACCCTTCGTCATGGGCATCGAGCAGACAGGTGGCCATGGCGCGGTGGTCTTCTTCGGTCAGGAAGCGGGTGCCGTAGGTCACGACCTCGCCCATTGCGCCGCCGAATACGTCACCGTCGGGCATGATACCTGTGCGCAGGGCATAGGCCAGGCTGTCGACCGTCCAGCCCCGCCTCTGCAGGGTTGCAGAGTCGATGGCCGGCGCCTTTTCGCCGCCCGGCAATGCATCACTGCCCCTGAAGCGCTCGGAATCCGATTTTCGGGCACCCAGCAGATTGCGCCCGGTGTGGCAGGCGGCGCAGTGGGTGGCGCCTTCGACCAGCAGCCGGCCGCGGTTCCACACATCACCTTTGCCGGGGACCGGATCGGTGCGTGGAGGTTCAAGGAAGGCCGCGCGCCACAGTTTCAGCCCCCAGCGCTGGTTGAAGGGAAAGGCCATCTCTTGCGCGCGGGACGGCGTGGCCGCCGGGGGCACGGTCTGGAACGCCGCCCACAGGTCGGCGATGTCCTGATCGGTGAATTCGGCGTAGAACGGGTACGGGAAGGCCGGGTAATAGGGCTGCCCGTCCGGCGCCACGCCTTGGCGTACGGCCTTGGCGAATTCCTCGATCGTCCAGCCACCGATTCCGTGGTCCGGGTCGGTGGTCAGGTTGGGGGAATACAGCGTGCCAAAGGGTGTCTTTAGCTTGACGCCGCCGGCCAGGGGCGCGCCGCCCTCGGCGAAGTTGGTGTGGCAGGCGATACAGCCGCCCGCCCGCGCCAGGTAGGCCCCGCGGTCAACGTCGCCCGTCAGGTCGGGCAGTTGCGGCGTCAGACCGATCGGCCACGCGATTACGGCGGCCAGCCCCGCCGCAGCCAGTACGGCAGAGGCAAGGACCAGACGATAGAGGCGTTTCATCGAAGCACCTTATTCCGACCGAAACCGCGTGTGACAGGCCGAGCAGGTCTGGCCCAGCATCATGAACACGCCATCGGCGGGCATCTCGGACAGCTCCTCGCGCTTGGGGGTTCCGCCCATCATGGCCCCGCCCCCCATCATCGAGGCGCCACCCATCATGCCCGATCCGCTCATCATGCAGGACCCCTGCCCGGCACCGGCCATCATCAGCCCGTTGTCGGCCGCAAGGGCCAGCCCCTCGGCATAGGTCTGCAGCTGTTCGGCCAGTTCGGCGAAGGCGTCCCAGTCCTGCCAGATCGCGGGTTTGGCCTCGGAGGGCATGCCGTCGCTACCTTCGGGGAACAGCCGGGTCATGCTGTCGCCGGCATGGCGGCCGATCGTCTCGGCTGCGCGCCGGACGGTGGCGGCGTCATAGGGCGTCTTGCCCTGCATCATCGGCGTCAGGGTCTTCATGGCGTCCTTCATGGCGGACATGCCGTCCATCCGTTCCTTCACGATCCCGGTGGCGCCACCATGCGCCAGGGCGGTCACGGCAATCATCGACGCCAGCGCGGCGCCCGTCGTCAGTTTGAAAATGGTCATCAACTTGTCCTGTATGTCTGCTTCAACTCGCCCCCAGAAGAGGCCTTACCTGACTCTGGACACGGCGCGCGGCGGGGGCGGATCGAACAGGGCCACCGGCAACATCCGGTATTGGCCCGACGGGATGGCACGGCGGTTGATCGTTGAGACCAGCGCGGAAACGACGGGCGCGGCCACGGTCATGGCCACGCCGTTGCAGAAGGCCCCGCCGTGGCAATGGCCCGGGTGGCCCTGTTCGACATGGTCGGGGTCGGATGCTTCCAGATCGACGACGGCATGTGTGCCCCCATCGCCCCCATGCGCAAAGGCGGGTTCCGAGAACACCAGAATACCGGCCAGAACCAGGCCCAAGGCCAGAACCCACCGTCCGATCATCCTGTCCGCCCAACTGTGCAAGGTTCAGTTTATCCCGTTCTCGCGCTGCAGTTCCCTGACATAGGCAACGATGCCCTGCACGTCTGCACGGGTCAAGCCAGCGACCGGTGGCATGTCGCCAAAGCGCCAGTGGTGGGCCTGAACACCATATTGAACCGCCCGCTGAAAAGCCTCGTCCCCGTGGTGGCTGGGCTCATAGATCTTGTGCACCAAGGGCGGAGCCAGGCCTTCCAAACCCGTGGCATTCGCCCCATGGCAGACAGCGCATTTGACGTCAAAGGCAACCTTGCCCATCTGGGCCGGCGCACTGAACGTCGCCGGCACGCTGACTTGCGCGATCGGGTCCCCCCGCGACAGCGACGAGGTGTCAGGCACCTCCATCGAGTGCCCTGCAGGTTGTTGGCTGAGGTTGTAGGCGAACACGGCAGCGCCTGCGATCAGAACGCCGCCTACCAATAGCGTCAGTTTGTTCATCGGCTCGTTTCACTCGGTTGTTTTTGGCTTGGCGCGGGCGATACCAAAACGGTCTGACACTGATCAAACCTGCTTGACCTGCCGGTTTTGCCGCCTTGCGCACAGTTTCGGGGGGACTGTCTGCCCCATTCCCGCGCTGGAAGGTCAAGAAAAGTTTGCCGCAAGTTTCCCCAAAGCCGACGATGGACTGCAGCACCGAAACGTCAACGCCGAGCTGGGCCGCGCACGAAGCCATCAGTTGGAACTTGAAGACTTCTTAGCGGCGCAGGCTGCGACGGGTCAGTCAGTACTTCGCCAGAGATCCGAGTATCTTCTTCCGTATTTCGGCGTCACCCGGAAAGATCCTTTGCACCAGAAATTCGGACGGAAAATCCGGCCACGTGGCCTCCAACTCATCAACAAGTCTTTGCGCTTCGTCAAAATTGCCCAGCTGATCATGAGCGACGGCCTGGAACAAAAGTGATGGCCCGCTTACGGGCGCTCCTGCAGCAGGCGCACCCTGAAAGGCATCGACAACGTTTTCGTAGTTCCCGAGCACAAGCTGCGATACGCCCCAGATATTTCTCGCCCCAAATCGGCCGGATCCGGATCTGACCCGCGACGGATTGCTGACCTCGGCCGCAAGTTCGGGCTCGTTCGCAATCAGGGCGGCAATCCCGACAAGGTCCAGAACATGCCCATCTTCAGGCGCAAGTTCGGCAGACAGCCGCGCGTATTTCAAAGCTTCATCGGCGTCGCCCGACACCGCCAATCGCCAGCCGTTCGAGGCGTTGGCCCATGCACCCGACGGGGATAACTCAAGCGCCGTTCCTGACATCTCAGATGCTTGGCGCAACAGATCCTCTCGTGTGCCTTCGTCTTGAGACAGCAGAGCCAGTGTGGCCAAGACCTGAGCCATTCCCGCATAGCCATCGGGCAAGACCGGGTCGAGCTCGGTGGAATGCTGGAACATTCCCAGGGCGATCTGCTGGCGTTTGACATCGAAGACCGGAAAGAACATCCCCCGCGCCTGATCCGCCAGGTTGGCCGCCTGCAATCTGGCAAGCGATTGCTGACCAAGCGCAGCCCGTTCGGCCTGCCGGGTGGTGTTGGAGGGTTGCCCGACCTCGTCATTGCCGGGTCCCAGCCACATGCCCAGCATGACGATCATGGCCACAACGCCCAGCCCGACCAACAGAAGTCCACGCAGGTGCCTGGGTCTGCCGGACGGGCCGTGGCTTGCCAAGTCCGACTTCGGGTCGTCCAGGGTAGCTTGGTGTGAAAACCGCGGCTTGTATCCGCCAGGATCGACGAAGATCCGAACGCCCTGGCCGTCCCAATGGTCTTCGTAAAACTCGCGCAGCAAACGCCGTAGTCGCCTGGCCTCTACCCGAACCAGATTTCGACCACCGCTGCCATCAATGCTGCGACCGTACACTTCGACTGCGATGGCCTTGCCGCGGATCTGGGAACCGCGACCGGCGAGGGCTTCCTCGACGACATAGGTCAGAAACTGCTGAAGCCGGGGGGAAGTTTGGAACTCGGCGCTGGCAACAACGTCACGCAGCGCCTGCCGAACCAGGTCAGGTGATGGCAGCCCAACATCTTGATCTATCGATAAATCATTGGCTTGGTTCACTGCAAACTCACCCCCAACTCACGGTGACTCACTTGGCCGCCCCGGTCAACCGCACGCATCTTGATGCGAGAATAGACAGTGGGAATCGGGCCTTATCCAGTGACGGACGACCTCAAAGACGAGCTACCCGAGCTTTCGACTGCGCTTTCCAGCCAGCTCAAACCGGACGCGTTTCTGAGCGAGGCCATCGAGGACTTCGGCAAAGTCTGCGCAAAGCTCAAGGATACGTCGATCACCGCGTCCGAGCGCGAGGAATGGGCCCACATCAAATCTGAACTTGTGAACGAGCTTCGTCGTCTGGCGAAGCGCAATCTTCGAAACGCATCCGACTGAGGGTATCGCAATGACCGACAAAGACCAAAGCAACGATCACGTAAACGAGCAAAACCAGCCAGCGGATGAAATCGAAAACCCTTCGCGCCGGCATGTCATGCAGGGGCTGGCGGCAGGTGCGGTGGCAACGGGGGCTGTCAGCTACGGCTCTGGCACAGCGCAGGCGCATGAGGGGAACGGCCCTCTGGGTGAAAGCCTGAAGAACCCCTATGGCGGCCGGCCGGCCGGCGGCATCACTCTGCCCGAGTACTTCCGGCCGACGAAGTACATGACCGGGTCGAACGCAAACTATTTCCCGCTTTCCGAGGAGTTGGGGCCCGACGAGATGCGCATCTCGTTCTGCGGGTCAACGCCGTTTCCTCCGCGTGAGGATCAGGCAGGCACCTGTGTGATGGTCGAGCTGGGCAATGGAAAACGGTTCTTCTTCGATTTCGGGTCGGGCTGTGTGCGCAACATCATCGGGATGCAGGTTCCTGCGCAATTGATCAACGATATCTTCATCACGCATCTGCATGTCGATCACTACGCCGACATCCCCTATATCTACCCGTTCAGAGCCTGGTCGGGTGGCTACACGCCGCTGCGGATCCACGGCCCGTCCGGCCGGACACCCGAGCTTGGAACGGCGGGCATGGTGGACGGCATGAAGCAAATGCTGAAATGGCATTTGGAGGCCTTCGACGTATTCCCGATCGGAGACGGCTATGAAATCGAGGTCAACGAGTTCGATTTCCGTCAGGAAGGCGGCATCGTCTATGACGAAGACGGCGTCACCGTTCGCTCCTGGCCACGCAGCCATGCCAAGGACGGCGCGGTCGGGTATCGCCTGGATTGGAACGGCCTGAGCTTCGTTTGGACCGGGGACGGCCGCCCGGATGAATTGAGCCTTGAATACGGCAAAGGCGTTGATGTGTTCGTCACTGAAATGTCCGGTCAGGATATCGGCCAGTTGATGACCTACAAATACGGCCTGCCGCAGGAGCTGTTCAACTACACGATCGATACCCATCACACCTCGCATTATGCGGTTGGCAAGATGATGGCTGAGGCACGCCCTCGGCTTGCGATGGTAACCCACTACACGCAGGACGAGGACATTGATGCCGAGATGCTGGCGGGTATCCGGGCCCATTATGATGGGCTGTTCGCCTGGGGTCTGGACGTGGCCGTGGTCAACGTCACAAAAGATGCGATCTGGTATCGGAAGGCGACACTGCCCGGCAAGTCAGGCTCGGTCGCACCGTTCCGTGAATTGGGCAAGATGGAAGCCGAAGGCAAGATCACCTTGCCCGATGAAATCAAGCCACCTGCCCCGCGGTCATCGCGCGCCGAACAGCAGGACCAAAAGTACCGCGACATGGAGATCGACCCCAAGGAATACTACCCCTCCGACGTGTTCCGCGCGCCCAATCCCGAATGGCCCAGCGACTTTGTGATCAAGACCGACGACGTCATTCCAAACCGCAAGAAGAAGACGGAGTGACAGTATGATCGAGTTTGGTTCGACTGCGGCAATTCCGGTCACAATTCTGACCGGCTTTCTCGGGGCGGGGAAAACAACCCTACTGAACCGCATCCTGACCGGCAATCATGGTCTGCGGGTTGCGGTTCTGGTCAACGATTTCGGCTCGATCAATGTGGATGCTGATCTTGTGGTTGGCCTGGAAGACGATGTGATGAGCCTGGCGAATGGTTGTGTGTGCTGCTCGATCCGGGATGACCTGATCGAAACGGTCGAGGCCGTTCTCGCCCGACCGGAGAAACCGGAATACATCGTCCTCGAGGCCAGTGGCGTATCGGACCCGTCCTCGATCGCGATGACGTTCACGGACCAGAAGTTCCGGGACATGATCCGCCTCGACAGCCTGATGTGCCTTGTCGACGCCGAGCAGCTGTTCGCTGCACCAGAGCAGATGGAGTTGAAACTCAGGCAAATCGCGTTCTCCGACATGGTCATCTTGAACAAGGTGGACCTGGTCAGCAGAGAAACAGTCCAGAAAGTGCACGACTGGCTCGGCTCGCGTTTCCGCAGGTATCGCCTGGTCGAAGCGGTCAATGCGGATGTCCCGCTGAACATATTGCTGTCGGTCGGCCGGTTTGCTGCCGAACAGCTTGAGACAGAAGTGCCGGAGCATCATGAGCATGGGCCTGACTGCGGGTGCCGACACGCTGATCATTCAGACGGCTTTTCAACAACGATGATGAAGGCCGAGCAACCCATCAGCCTGTCATCGCTGAGAGGCGCAATCCGAAAGCTTCCGGGCGACGTCTATCGCCTCAAAGGATTCGTTTTCAGCGAGGAGGACCCGGACCATCGCATTCTTGTGCAGGTCGTCGGAAAGCGCATGGACATCTCAAGGGATGGCGCATGGGGGGACCGAAAACCCGAGACGCGGCTTGTGGCGATCGGCGCGCCCGGTGCGCTTTCGGAACACGTGCTCACCGACGCCCTGTTCGAAACAGCCTAGTGATCACGCCGGTGGTTTGCCCCCAAACGGGCCGACCGGCCCTCGTGCCACCGCCCCTGAATTTGATTTAGAGGCCGAAACAATTAGACTTGTCGCAATCGCAACCATCCTGCAGCGGGGAACCCTTTATGTTCACAAGACTTTTTTGCTTGGCGCCAGCCATCTCGATCCTGTTGTCTTCCCCGCTCTATGCGCAGGACACACCGATCATCCATGACGCACAGTACTATATTCTGGAAGCGCAGAATGGCGAGCAGTGGATTGAAGACAACGCTGCCGTCGATGCGTTACTGGCCGAATTTCAGGAAGGCAATTCTGGCAACCCTCCCAACATCGTATCCATTCTGATCGACGATCTGGGTTTCGGCGACATGGGCATTCCCGAACTGAATGCGGTACGCGGAATTGAGACCCCCAACATCAATGCATTCTCGGACGAAGCCATGCGCATGGTTCGAATGTATACCGAGCCCTCGTGCACGCCGACGCGCGTGGCCCAGATGACCGGGCGCCTGCCGGTGCGCATGGGTATGGGCGATACCACGGTCGACATTGCCGGCTTTGGCCTTCCCGGAGATGAGGTCACGCTGGCAGAGGTTCTGAAAGAGGCCGGCTACGCCACCAGCCATGTCGGCAAATGGCATATGGGTGATATCGCCGAAAGCTGGGCGATGAACCAAGGTTTCGACTATGCGCAGCATGCCATCCATCAACAGGGTCAGCTGACGATCTTCAACGATGACGCCATCCGCGAGCAGGTCTCGGTCGGCATCCAGGACTTTGAAGAGGACTACATCGTAGACGATTGGTTCCGCCCCGATCCTGCCGCCATGGCCACCGTCATCGAAGGTGAGGCTGGCGGTCCAATCCGCGAAATCCGCATGCAGGCCGGCGAGCGGTGGGACGCAGAAAAATATGATGAGATGAACGAACAGTTCCAACTCAAGGCGCTGTCTGAACTGCAGCGGCTGGCAGGCGGCGACACCCCCTTCTTTCTGCAGTACTGGCCGATGATTCCGCTGGACAACACGCGCGCCGGACGCGACGGCCCCGAAAGCGTGAATGGCGGCCTTTACGCAGACAAGTTGCAACTTCTGGACGAATACCTGGGTGTGCTCTTTGACGAGATGGAGACGCTTGGCGTAGCCGAAAACACCATCGTGGTGTTGATGGGCGACAACGGGCACTTCACAAAGTATTCCCCACAGTCAGGTTTCACGCCGATGATTTTCCGCGGCGGCAAGGGAGATACGACAGAAGGCGGCGTACGTGTGGATGCCTTCATCCGCTGGCCCGGAATGATCGAGGCGGACTCGATCGTGAACAACATCATCCATGTTTCGGATCTGTATACGACCCTGTCCCGCCTGGCAGGCGCCGACGCGTTCATCCCACGGGACAGGCTTGTGGACGGGGTGGACCAATCCGCGTCAATCCTGTTCGGCGATGAGTCGAAAACGCGCCGCGATCACGTGATCATCTATTCGGTGGCGTCCCCGAAGGCGATCGTGAAAGACCAGTTGAAACTGAACCTTCCGGGTGCCGGAGAAAGTGCAATTCTGGCGAATTTCTTCGATATTTATCGGGATACGCATGAAAAGTACCCGGTTTCGACCGAAGTCGGCGCATGGGGCGGCCAGGAATTCCAGCGCATTCTGGGCCGGCATCTTGCCCGCAAGAAGCTGTATCCTGATACCGAACCTGCGCGCGGCGTGCCGTATGAAGGCATCGAAAACCTGCGCCCGGAAACCGTTGCCGCGGTCGAAGCCTTTCTGACCAAACAAGCTGCGGTCGAACGCTAACTGCAGTCCGACCTCACCTCGGCCCGCCACGTTCAAGAGGCACCTCCATGCTTGCCAACCTGATCTTCTATATCGGACTCGCTGTCTCGCTCGGGATTGGCTTTCTCTATTTCCGCGACCTCGGCGACGTCTCCCAGATGTTGTTGAAGGTAAAGCGAGAAAACATGATCCGCTTCATTCGCAACGAATATCGGTTGATCGGGCTTGGCCTTGCGGCTTTTGCGGTTACGACCATAGCCCACTTTGCGTTCGGTGCTGGCATCGGCGCGATCTGGTGGTTGGGCGCGGCTCTGGCATTGGTTCTGTATGGCTTTCCCTATGTGTGGGTCCATTTGGGGTTGAGAAACCAGCTCAACACAGCCCGGTATTACAGCATTGCCGAAGCGGAACGGTTCGTCGGACCGACCGCGCCCGTGATCGTGATGACAAACGGCGATCACGCCCGGGCACATCCTGACGCCCAGATCATGCGGCCCCACCTGGCCGGCGACGCCAGGGGGCTTGGGGGCGAAGACGTCGTCATGACCTATTGTGCAATGGCCAATCTTGGTCAGGGTTACAGGCCATCCATCGAAGGAAAGCGGCTGAATCTTCAAGTTCTAGCGCAACATGGCAACAACCTGATCCTGCGGGACGACGACACCGGGGAACCGATCCAACACATCTATGGGTTCCGAGAAGCGGATCGGGACACCGCGTCGGACGGTCCCGCCTGCCCATTGCGCCCGGAAGCTCAAATGGAGCCATGGCCAACATTCCGCATGACATTCCGTGGCTTCAGGAAAGCCTACCCGGACGGTGAGGTCTTTCTGAACAAGCCGTCAAGCAACTCGTTCCTGAGACTGCTGGACATGGTGCTTGAGATCGTTTTCGGATGGGGGATCGCCAGGCAGCATCAAGAGGCTGACCCCGTCATGGACAACATGGAGCGCGCGCCCGACACACGCCTGCCCAACAAGACACCTGTTTGGGGCGTGACCATCGGGTCGGATGCCGTCTGTTGGACCGACGACCTCGTGGTTGACCAGAACTGGCTGGTGAACACACAAGTCGGTGGGCGTGATCTTGTGGTGCAAATAGACCCACATTTCGAAAGCCTCGGGGTCTGGTACAACGACAGCGGCAATCCAGTAAAGCATTGTGACTTTTGGGGAAATAGCGATCAAGGGCCACTCACGCGGGTTGAAACCTTGCGCGCCGGTTTATTCTGGCACGTCTGGGCAGAGTTCTTTCCCAATACAGATGTCAATCGCATCGGCGGTAGCGCGAACGTAACTTAGCCAAATTGGCTCATCGAGCGTGAAGGTGCAGCGCCACAGCGCAACGCTTTCGGAGAAGCGCTCCCAAAGCGCATCTGCTTCGCGTCCCAAGACATTACCCTATCGGTAAAGGATTAGCCTTGACCCACAGCTTGGATTTTGTGGATTGTTTTGTTCGGCTGTTTTGGTTGCGGGAGCAGGATTTGAACCTGCGACCTTCAGGTTATGAGCCTGACGAGCTACCGGGCTGCTCCATCCCGCGACACTTTGGGTTGG